>NZ_JBEZHR010000002.1:0-1059240 GCF_040650655.1 Streptomyces sp. NPDC048636
GCCTTCACCAGCGACCCCTTCACCATCCACACCCGCTGGATCGAAACCCAGTTCAACAACACCATCACCCCCTACACCCCCACCGGCACCGACGAGAACGACGACACCACCCCCCGCGAAACCGTCGTCGTGGAAGTCGGGAACAAGCGGCTGGAGATCTCCCTCCCGGCCGTTCTCGGACTGGCCGTCGCCCCGGCGGACGGGGCGGCCAAGAAGCCGAAGCGCAAGGCGGTCAAGAAGTCGGGGTCCTTCGCGTCGGGTGACGCACTGGCCTCCCCGATGCAGGGCACCATCGTCAAGGTGGCCGTCGCCGAGGGCGACACGGTGGCCGAAGGCGACCTCGTCGTCGTCCTCGAGGCCATGAAGATGGAACAGCCCCTCAACGCCCACCGTGCCGGAATCGTCAAAAACCTGAACGCGGATGTCGGTGCCTCGGTCAGCTCGGGCGCGGTCATCTGCGAGATCAAGGACTGATCGGAGCCCGTCCGCTTCCGGTGGCATCTTCGTGCCAGAGGCTGGGCCCGGCCGGTGTCGTGACGGACGATGGAGGCCCTGTTGGGACCGGTTCTCCCCCGCATACGGGGGCGGGGGAGACCGTGGGGTCCGTTCGCCCCGTGAAGACCGAAGCGGCCCCCTCGCGGGCCGGGGCGCCAGTGGCCGCTAGTCCTTGAGGGTGCGGTCCAGGAAGCCCAGGACGGTGTCGGCGTAGACGTCCGGCTGGGTCTTGACGCCCTGGAGGTGCTCGGTGTCCGGCAGGGTGTGCACCTCGGCCAGCGGATAGCGCTCGCCCAGGGCGTGCACCCCGGCGGCGGGGATCATGGTGTCCCGCTCACCGGCCAGGAAGAGCATGGGGGTCCGCTCATACGCGCCCTCGGCCGCCGGGGGCCACTGCACCCGCAGCATCGCCACCGCCGCCGACGAGGCGACCGTCTCCAGCACCGCGCGGGAGGGCCCGGAGCGCAGCGGGCCCGGTACCGGCACCCCGTCGGAGGCGACGAAGTTCCGGAACAGCGGGGCCAGTTCGAGGGCGGGCCCGCTGTCGCAGACCACCGCGTCCACCGGGCAGTCCTGCCCCCTGCCCAGCATGTAGAAGGAGGGGAAGGTGGAGATGGAGAAGCCGTAGATGGCGATGCGCGCCGCGGCGTACTCCTCCAGCGAGCGCATATACCGGACCACGGCGACCACGTCGTCCGTATGGCGCTCGCTCATGGCCCAGCAGGCCCGGTCGGCCACGCTCTTGCCGTGGTTGCGGTGGTCGAAGAGGGCCACCGTGTAGCCCGCCTGATGCAGCAGCTTCGCCTGGGCCAGGCTCGCGGACTTGCTGAGCCCCAGCCCGTGGCCGAGCACCACCACCCGCTGGGGGTCGCCGGGGCAGAGCCAGACATGCAGTCCGCGCCCCTTGAACCCGTCCAGCTCCACCGTGACGTCCGTACTGTCGATGCCCAGATCGGCCGGGCTCTTGTGATGGCGTTTACGGGGCGGGTGATAGATGAAGTACGAGAGGAACGCGCCGTACAGCGGTGCCACCGGGAGGGTGGCCGCGGACGCCGCCTTCGCCAGGAATCCCGTCGCCATATCGCAAGCCCCCATCACCGGTTGTGCACGGACGTGCGCGATCGTAGTGCCGCCGCCCCGGTGAGCGGTGCGTACCGGAGGTGAACGTGTCCTAACTCACCGGGTGTTCCGGTGCCGCAACACCGCGTGGCGCCAAGGGGGTTGGCTCGGGCCGGACGGGCCGCGGCGGCAGTTTCCTGCCGTGCCGCCGTACGGGTGAGCCGGGCCCGCACCCCGGCCCGCCCTGTAGCGTCGTCCCGACGGGACGCCGGATGGCGACGAGTTGTGCGGAGGAGAGCCGAACAGTGCCGTTCACCAGCCCGGCCGAGCCCACCCGGAACCCCGGGTCCTGGGGTCCGGCCCGTGCCCTGCCCCGCCCCGAGGACCGGCCGGCCCCCGGTGAGGTGGCCGTCTGGCTGCTGCGGATACCGCCCGCCGTCGGGGCAGCCGAGGAGGCCGCCGGAATGCTGGACGAGCGGGAGCGCGACCGCGCCGCCCGGTTCCGCCACGCCACCCCGCGGGAGCGTTACGTCGCCTCGCATGTGGGGCTGCGGACGCTGCTCGGCGGCTATCTCGGGGCCGATCCGGCGGAGGTGGAGTTCCTCCGGGAGACCTGCGGAATGCCGGACTGCGACAAGCCCCACGGCCGCCCCGCCCTGGCCGGGGACCCCACCCTGTGCTTCTCCCTCTCCCACGCCGGGGACGCCGCGCTCTACGCGGTCGCCGGGGTGACCGTCGGCGCCGATATCGAGGAGCGCGAGCCCCGGCGGGCGGGCACCCGGCTCACCGGGCTGATCGGCCAGCTGCACGCCGGGGAGCGGGCGGCGATCGAGGCGCTCCCCGAGGAGCTGCGGGAGGAGGCGTTCCTCGGCTGCTGGGTGCGCAAGGAGGCGTATCTCAAGGCCATCGGCACCGGGCTGCCCGGGGGCCTGCGCACCCACCACGTCGGCCTCGCCGAGGGGCTGGCGCCCGAGGGCGCGCCGCCCGGTCCGGACGGCTGGACACTGGCGGACGTGGACGCGCCCACGGGCTATCACGCGGCGGTCGCGGTGCGCGGCGACGAGGCCCCGGTGGTCACCGTGGGCGGGCTGGCGCTGGGCTGAGGGCCGCGGGGCGCCGCCGGGCCCGGGGCGCTGTCGGTGCGGCGGCGTACCGTCGGGAGTATGTGCAGATCCATCAAGACACTCCGCCCGCCCTTCGCCGAGACCGTCACCGAGGAGGACATGCGCGCCGCGGCGCTCCAGTACGTGCGCAAGATCTCCGGTTTCCGGCAGCCCGCCGCGCACAACGCGGAGGCGTTCGACCGCGCGGTCGAGGCGGTCGCCGCCGCCACCGGGGAGCTGCTGGGCTCACTGGAGGTGCGGGGCGGGGCGCGCTGAGCGCCGGGGCTCGACCGTGGGCTCCCCATGACCATGGGCCCACCATGCGGCTGGGCGTCCTCGGAAATCCGAGAACGCCCAGGTCAGCTTCCTGATCATCGGTGCGCCGCCAGGGACTCGAACCCCGGACCCGCTGATTAAGAGTCAGCTGCTCTAACCAACTGAGCTAGCGGCGCCTGCTGACGACGTAAATACTACCCGGTCCCGGAGGGTGCTCCTGACCACCGCCGCGACGGCCTCGGAGGGCGGCTCAGATGGTCAGGGAGAGCAGCATCGGGGCCACCTCCCGGTTGAGGGTGTAGGCGGCCTGGCGCAGCCGGTGGGCGTGCTCCAGGGGGAGCGAGAGGGCGAGGCAGCCGACCGAGCGGCCCGCGGTGATCGGCACGGCCGCGCAGACGGTGCCGACCGCGTACTCCTGGAGGTCGAGCACGGGCACGGTGGCGGGCTGGCTGTCCAGCTTGCGGAACAGCACCTTCTCGTTGGTCGTCGTACGGGAGGTGAGCCGCACCGTGCGGTGGCGGGAGAGGTGGTCCCGGCGGCCGTCGTGGTCGAGCTGGGTGAGCAGGCATTTGCCCGCCGCCATGGCATGGGCCGCGGACCGGAAGTCCACCCACTCGTTGACCTTGGGCATCCGCGGGCCGTCGGCGTACTGCGTGATCTTGACCTCGCCGTCCACATAGCGGCTGAGGTAGACGGCGGCCCCCACCGAGTCGCGCAGCGCGGTCAGCGACCGCTGGAGCTTGTGCTCCACGGCATGGCCGCGGTCGGCCGCGGCGGAGCCGAGCAGGGCCAGGGATTCGCCGCCGATATACGCCCCGTCGCCGACCTGCTCGACATAGCCCTCGCGGCGCAGCATCCGGAGCGGCTCGGCGAGCTGATGGGCGGGCAGCCGGGTCTCGCGCGCGATCACGGTGTCGTCCACGCCGCCGGAGTGCCGGGCGACGACCTCCAGGATGCGGAGGGCATGCTGCACCGAGTGGAATGGCGTGGTCGGCTCGGGCCTGAGCGCCACGGTGTCCCCCCCTCGCCGGTTGTGACCGCTTACGGCTGTGTACCACGATAACGGCCAAGGGTGGTGAACGGAGCGGGTGTTGGGCATTCGCATATGCCATGGGCGGGCCCCCGCCGATCACGGCGGGGGCCCGCTCTCCACTCGGGGGCGCGGAGCGCTAGAGCACCGCGCTCAGGAACTCCCGGGTCCGCTCGTGCTCCGGCTCGGTGAAGATCTTCTCCGGCGGACCGGACTCGATGACCCGGCCCGAGTCGAACATCAGGACGTCGTCCGAGATGTCCCGGGCGAAGTTCATCTCATGGGTGACACAGAGCATGGTGATGTCCGTGGTGTGGGCGATATCGCGCAGCACGTCCAGCACCCCCGCCACCAGCTCCGGGTCCAGCGCCGAGGTGACCTCGTCCAGCAGCATCACCTGCGGGCGCATGGCCAGCGCCCGGGCGATCGCCACCCGCTGCTGCTGTCCGCCGGACAGCTGCGTCGGATAGGAGTCGCACTTGTCGCCGAGGCCGACCAGGTCGAGCAGTTCCCGCGCCCGGGTCTCGGCCTCGTCCTTGCTCAGCCCCAGGACATGCACCGGGGCCTCGGTGATGTTGCGCAGCACCCGCATATTGGGGAAGAGGTTGAACTGCTGGAAGACCATGCCGATCTTCTTGCGCACCTCACGGGTGTGCTTCTCGCCCGCCGGGACCAGCTTGCCGGCCTTGTCCTCATGGGTGAGGTAGTCCCCGTCGACCCTGATCGTGCCCTCGTCGGGCTTGAGCAGCGTCATCAGCAGCCGCAGGATCGTGGTCTTGCCGGAGCCGGACGGGCCGATCAGGGTGACGTGCTTGCCCGAGGAGACCGAGAAGTCCAGGTTGTCCAGGACGACGTTGTCGCCGAAGCGCTTGGTCACCTGGTCGAAGCGGATCAGTTCACTGCCGTCCACGGCAGGATTCGTGTGGTCGGTTTCAGTGGCCAAGACGACGCTCCAGGGCTCGCATGAGAAGGGATGCCGGATAGGCGATGAGGATGAAGGCGATGCCGACCATGGTGAACGGCTCGATGTAGTTGAAGGACGAGGAGCCCTCGGCACGCGCCTTCTGCAACATGTCGACCACACCGATCAGCGCGAGCATCGGGGAGTCCTTCAGCATCGCGATGACGTAGTTGCCCAGGGCGGGCACCACACGGCGGATCGCCTGCGGCAGGATCACCGCCATCCAGGTGCGGCCGCGGGAGAGGCTGAGCGCGGTGGCCGCCTCCCACTGGCCCACCGGCACACCGTCGATACCGGCCCGGTAGACCTCGGCGGTGTAGGTGGAGTAGTGCAGCCCCAGCGCGATCACCCCGGTGGTGAGCGCCGAGAACTTGATGTCCCAGGTGGGCAGCACATAGAAGAAGAAGAACAGCTGCACCAGCAGCGGGGTGTTGCGGATGAACTCCACCACCGCCGACACCGGCCAGCGTATGAAGCGGGTGGGGGAGCGGAAGGCCATCGCCCACACCAGGCCCAGCGCGAACGCCAGCACCGAGCCGAGGGCGGTGGCCTCCAGCGTGATCAGCAGCCCGTCCAGCAGCTCCGGGAGAAAGTCCTTGGCTACGTCCCAGTTCCAGTTCACTGGGCCCCACCTCCCGTGATCATGTTGGACGACTGCTCGGCCTCCTGGCGGGCGGAGAGCTTCCGCGTCACCAGCGGGCCGCGCTTCTCCGGGAACTGTCCGATGCCCGCCTTGGCGCGGCGTTCCAGCAGCCGCATCAGCCGGGTCAGTACAAAGGCCAGTACGAAGTACATGACCAGGATGAGCGAGTAGATCTGGGCGCTCTCACCGGTCGCCAGCCGCGAGAGCTGACCGGCGAAGGTGATGTCGGCGACGTTCACCGCGGAGACCAGGGCCGTCCCCTTCAACAGCTCGATGAGCAGGTTGTTGAAGGGCGGGATCATCTCGGGGATCGCCTGCGGCAGGATCACCCGGCGCATCCGCTGCGCGGGGGTGAAGCTGAGCGCGATGGCCGCCTCGCGCTGGGCCGGGGCCACGGACGCGATGGCACCGCGCACGATCTCCGAGCCGTAGGCGCCGTAGGTGAGGCCCAGCGCCAGGACGGCCGCCCACATCGGGAACAGCTGCCAGTGGAAGGCCAGCGGCATCACGAACGCCAGCCAGAACATCAGGACCAGGGCCGAGGTACCGCGGAAGATCTCCACATAGAAGCCCGACAGGAAGCGGACGATCCACCGCGGTGAGGTCCGCACCAGGCCGATGCCGAAGGCCACGGCGGTGGCGAAGGCGGCGCTGTACAGGGTCAGCTGGATCGTGATCCAGACACCCGGGAGGAGCCAGTTTTCCCACAGTCCGGCTGTCATTTGCACAGCTCCTCTGCGGTCAGGTCGGTCATCTCTTCCTTGGTGAAGCCGAAGGGCCGCACGATCCTCAGCAGTTCGCCGCTCTTCTTTATCTTGTGCAGCTCTTTGTTGAAGGCGTCACGCAGCGCGGTCTCCTCCGGGCGGAAGGCGAAGCCGCCCGCCCCGATGTCCGGTTTGCCGTCCACATACGCCTGGAACGGCTCGGTCGCCTCCGCTCGCCGGCTGTTCCGCTGTTTCACGACGTTGTGAACGGTCACCGTGGTGCCCGCGAAGACATCGGCCCGGCCCTGTTCCACGGCCAGCAGTCCGGCCAGCTGATCGGGAAGGATCAGCATGTCGCCCTGCTTCACCCCGGCCGCCTCCGCGTAGCCGATTTGGGCATAAGCGGTACCGGTGGCCATCTTGGCCTTGGATTTCACGATGTCGTGGTAATTGTGGATGTTCTTCGGATTCCCCTTGCGCACGATGAACGCGTCACGCATGCGGTAGTCGGGGTCGGAGAAGATCACCTGAGCGCAGCGTTCCGGTTGGATGTACATCCCCGCCGAGACCACGTCGAACTGCTGCGACCGCAGACCGGGGATCAGTGATCCGAACTCGGTCGGCACCGGCTGGACCCTGTCCACGCCCAGCCGTTTGAAGATGACCTTCGCGAGTTCCGGTGCCTCACCGGTGAAATCGCCGTTTTTGTCGATATAGCCGAATGGGATCTCCCCCGCGATTCCCAGTCGTACCGTGCCTTGCGACCGCAGCCGCTCCAGCAGGTTGCCCCCGTCCTTGCCACCAGAGCTGGACACCCGGCTACAGCCGACCGCGCCCAGCAGACCCAGGGCCGCACCGCCGGTCAGCAGCGACCGGCGGGCGAGCCCTTTTCCTCTGCTCTCGATGTCTTTCCCACGTGGTGGAGCCATGGGCGCGCGACTACCCGACTCGGCGAAATGTATGCGGGCTGTTTCCAGCCCTTGATGTAGCCGATGCTGGGTATGTCCCTACGACAGCATTGACTCCGAACTGGCCTGGAGGAATGTCCATGGTTGACCGAGCTGACCGGTTCATCGAGGTCTCGCTCGACAAGCGCGGTGTGGCCTGCACGGCGAAACTCCTTGACGATCGTGCGCCGATCACCTGTGAGGCGGTCTGGAACGCGCTGCCCCTCGGAGGTGATGTGTATCACGCCAAGTACGCGCGGAACGAGATCTACACGTTGCTGCCGCCGTTCGCGCCGGAAGAGCCCCCGCTCGAGAATCCGACGATCACCCCCATCCCAGGTGATCTGTGCTATTTCACCTTTACGGACACCCAGCTCGGAACGAAGTCCTACGGTTATGAGACGGACGCCAAGCACCAGGGCCGTAACCAGGTCATCGATCTGGCGCTGTTCTACGAGCGGAACAACCTGCTGATCAACGGTGACGCGGGATGGGTGCCCGGCATCGTGTGGGGCACCATCGTGGACGGTCTGGACCGGATGGCCGACGCCTGCCAGGACCTGTGGCGGGCCGGGGCGCTGGGCGAGAGCCTCAACTTCCGGCGGGCATGACGGAGCGCCGGACGGACCCGGTGGGCCCGTCCGGCGCACGCTGATGTCCGGGTGGCTTCCCGGGCTCAGGCGGCGGGCGGCCGCACGCCGTCCGCCAGCCCCGCCCCGTAGAGCGCGTGGGCGGCCCGCAGCACCAGCGCGTCCGCATGACGCGCGCCCACCAGCTGTACCCCGATCGGCAGCCCCGCCGAGGACAGTCCGCACGGCATCGACGCCGCGGGCTGCTGGGTGAGGTTGAACGGGTAGGTGAACGGGGTCCAGCCGGTCCAGCGGGTGTGCTCCGAACCCGGCGGCACCTCGACCCCCGCCGCGAAGGCGGTGATCGGCATGGTCGGCGTGACCAGCAGGTCGTACGCGGAGTGGAACCGGCCCATGGCGTGGCCGAGCGCCATCCGCACATCCACCGCCGCCAGATAGTCCAGCGCGCTGTACGCCGCCCCCTGGGCGCACACCTCCCGCAGCCCCGGGTCCAGCAGCTCCCACTGCTCCTGCCCCAACGGCTGCACCACCCGGGCCGCGCCGCTGAACCACAGCGTGTGGAACGCCTCCACCGGATCCTCGAACCCCGGGTCGATCTCCTCGACCACCGCGCCCAGCCGCTCCAGCAGATCCACCGCCCGCCGGACCGCCACGGCCACCTCGGGGTCCACCTCCGCCGTACCGCCGAGCGCCGGGCTGTAGGCCACCCGCAGCCCGTCCACCCCGCCGCCGCCCGCCGTGATCGCGTCACGGAACCCCGCGCCGCCCTCCGGCGGGGCCGCCAGCTGGGACCAGTCGCGCCAGTCCGCACCGGAGATGACATCCATCAGGAGCGCGGCATCGGCCGCGTCCCGGGTCATCGGACCCACATGGGCCAGGGTGCCGAAGGCGCTCGCCGGATAGAGCGGAACCCTCCCATAGGTGGGTTTGAGGGCGAAGATGCCACAGAAGGACGCCGGGATGCGGACCGAGCCTCCGCCGTCCGTCCCCAGGCTCAGCGGACCCGCTCCCAGTGCCACCGCCGCCGCGCTGCCGCCGCTGGAGCCGCCCGCGGTCCGCCCCGGGTCGTACGGATTGCCCGTCACCCCGTGGACCGGGCTGTCCGTGACGCCCTTCCAGCCGAACTCCGGGGTGGTCGTCTTGCCCACGAACACCGCGCCGTGCTCCCGCAGCCGGGCCACCGAGGGCGCGTCCTCGTCCCACGCCCGGCCCTCCGGGCGCACCGTCCGCGAACCGCGCAGCGTGGGCGCGCCACGCTGCAACAGGATGTCCTTCACCGACACCGGCACCCCGTCCAGCAGCCCCATGGGGGCGCCGCGCCGCCATCGCTCGGCGGACTCCTCCGCCTGGTGGAGCGCCTCCTCGGCGTTCAGCCGGCAGAACGCGTTGACCTCGGGCTGGATCTGCTCGATCCGCTGAAGGGCCGCCCGGGTGGCCTCGACGGGGGACAGCTCACCGGAGGCGTACCGCTCCAGGTGTTGCACAGCGGTCAGATCGTGGATATCGGTCATCCAACTCTCCGTTCGGGGTTGTGCGTTCAGTCCACCGGTACGTATCCGAGCCGCTTGTCGACGACGTTGAGCAGTGGTTCGCCGGCGGCCCAGCGGTCGAAGTTGTCCTGGAACTGCTCGGCCAGGTGATCACGCCAGCCGACCGTGTCACCGCTCATATGGGGCGAGACGAAGAGCCCCGGAACGTCCCACAGCGGGTCGTCGGCGGCCAGCGGCTCGTTCTCGAAGACATCCAGCGCGGCGCCGCCGATCTGCCGGGCGACCAGGGCCGCCGAGAGATCCTTCTCGATCACCATGGGGCCGCGACCGACATTGATGAACCGGGCGGTGGACTTCATCCGGGCGAAGGCGGTCCGGTCGAACATCCCGCGGGTGGACTCGGTGAGCGGCGCCGCGCACACCACCCAGTCGGCCCGGGAGAGCAGCTCGGGGAGTTCGTCGCCGCCGCGCACGCCCTCCCGGGCGGTACGCCCGACGAGGTCGACCACCACGCCGAGCGCGGCCAGGGTGGCGCCGATGGCCCGGCCGATGGGGCCCGCGCCCACGACCACCGCGTGGCTGCCCGCCAGCCGCATGGTCTCGCGGTGCTTCCAGCGGCGCTGCCGCTGGAGCTCCCAACTCCCGGAGAAATCCTTGGCCATGGCGATGACCAGACCCGCCACGTACTCGGCGATCGGCTGCTCGAAGACGCCGCGGGCGTTGGTCAGGACGGTGTCGGAGGCGGTCAGCTCCGGGGAGAGCAGGCGGTCGACGCCCGCGCTCGCGGTGTGGACCCAGCGCGGCCGGGGCCCCTCGCCGGGCCAGGCGTCGCGGACCGCGTCGGAGGTGAAGTCCCAGACCAGGAGCACATCCGCGGAGGGGAGTGCTTCGGGCAGGGAACCCTCGTCGCAGACCACGACCCGGGCCCGGTCGGCCAGCCGGTCCAGCCGGACCGGAGGCTGGTCGCCGAAGACGACCACAGTGCATTCGGACATAGGCGGGAAACCGTTTCGAAACGTGGATGGGTTTGGCTGAACCAGGTCTGGGCAGACGCCTCAGTTTGCAGGATTGACCACGCTAGGCAGCGGAAACTACCGTCGTCAACAACGGCATCTGTTCCGGCGTCCCGGCATCAGGCCGGCTTCTCTGTATCTCTGGCCAATGGTCCAGCCCTCCGTTCTGATTTGGGGCTCGATATGGACGTCTCTTTTCTCGGTGGCCCGCAGCCGCAGCTCGGCGTGGGCATCGTGGCACCGTTCGACTTCGCTCTCGACCGGGAGCTGTGGCGCTGGGTACCGGACGAGGTCTCCCTGCACCTCACCCGGACCCCCTTTGTGCCGGTGGAGGTCAGCCTCGACCTGGCACGCCTTGTCAGTGAGCACGAGACCCTGCACGAAGGGGTGCGGGCGCTGAGCGCGGTCGCACCGGAGGTGGTGGCCTACGCCTGCACCTCCGGCAGCTTCGTCGGCGGAGTGGCCGGCGAGCGCGCGATGTGCGCGGCCATGACCCATGCGGGGGAGCTGCCCTCGCTGACCACCTCGGGCGCCCTGCTCGAGGCGCTGCACGAGATCGGCGCACGGCGGGTGGCGGTGGTCACGCCGTACACCCAGTCGGTGACCGACTCGCTGGAGGACTACCTCGGTGAGGGTGGTATCACCGTCACCGGACGGGCCTACCTCGGCCTCACCCGGCACATCTGGAAGGTGCCCTACCGCGATGTGGTCGACATGGCGCGGCAGGCGGTGGTCGGATCGCCCGACGCGCTGTTCATCAGCTGCACCAACCTGCCGACCTACGACGTGATCCCGCAGCTCGAGGCGGAGCTGCGGATGCCGGTACTGTCCGCCAACCAGGTCACGATGTGGGCGGCGCTGCGGAGGATGGGCGCCCGGGCCGTCGGGCCGTACCAGGCGCTGCTGGACCCGGCCGCCAGGTCCGGTCCGGCGGGGATGTCCGCGTCGTCGCTGAGCGCGCCGATCGCCGAGCAGGTGGCCGACGCGGAGCCGGAGCCCGAGGCGGCGCTGGCGGGGGCGGCCTCACCGGGGCCGGACCTCGACCCCGGGGACGGGCTCGATCCCGGGTTCGGCACCGGGCTCGGGGAGGGCCCGTACCTCGATGACACGGGCGGCCCGTCGGTGTGAGTGATCCGCCGGGTGAGAGGGAACCCGGCGGGCGTCCGCGGTGTACAAGAAGTGACAGAGCAGGGGCGGCGCTCACGGCGCCGCCGGATAGGAGGCAGAGCTAGTGGTAGCGGACACGACGCGGCCGGTCCTGGACACGGTGGGCTTTCTCTACCCGGGCTATTCCGCCGAGGACGACTATCCGCGCCTGGAGGGCATCCTGGGCGACGGCGTCCGGCTCCCGCTGGTCCATACCGATATCGGGGAGGACGCCCACCGGGTGGACGCCCTGCTGGAGATGGGGTCGGCCCGGCGGCTCGCGGCCGGGGTCTCGGAGCTGAAGGAGCGCGGCGCCCAGGCCGTGGTCTGGGCCTGCACCAGCGCCAGCTTCGTCTTCGGCTGGGAGGGCGCGCAGGAGCAGGTGCGCGAGCTGGGAGAGACGGCCGGACTCCCCGCGTCCAGCACCTCCTTCGCCTTCGCCCATGCGGTGCGGGCGCTCGGCGCCGAGCGGGTCGCCATCGCCGCCACCTACCCGGAGGACGTCGCGGGGCACTTCCGGGCCTTCCTCAAGGCCGCGGGCGCGGAGGTGGTCTCCACCCGGGGCAGCGGCATCATCACGGCCGCGGAGGTCGGCACCTGGGGCCGGGACGAGGTGCTGCGTCTGGCCCGTGCCGGAGACCATCCCGAGGCGCAGGCGGTGCTCCTTCCGGACACGGCGCTGCACACCGCCGCCTGGTTGCCCGATCTGGAGCGGGAGTTGGGCAAGCCGGTGCTCACGGCGAACCAGGTCACGGTCTGGGAGGGGCTGAGGCTGCTGGGCCGGGAACCGGTCCATGACCGGCTGGGCGTCCTGTTCGCCAAGGCCGGGCGCTGAGGCGGGGCGCCCGGGCCGGGCGCTGACGGAGCGGGATCGGGGCCGGGTCCGCCGTGGTGGCGGCGGACCCGGGAATAAAACGGAGTCCTTCTCCGGTTGTCCGGTCGCTGTGGGCGTACGCGCCCCGCGGAACAGCGACCGGAGCGAAAGTGACCAGGGAG
This sequence comes from Streptomyces sp. NPDC048636, assembly GCF_040650655.1. Classification (NCBI taxonomy): domain Bacteria; kingdom Bacillati; phylum Actinomycetota; class Actinomycetes; order Kitasatosporales; family Streptomycetaceae; genus Streptomyces; species Streptomyces sp. NPDC048636. The sequence goes on from NZ_JBEZHR010000002.1 coordinate 12,454, forward strand.
GCGGGCCACCGTGGCCGATGAGCGGGACCGGCGAGACGAACAGCGCGACACCGTCCGGGGCGAGGCCCTCGGCAGCGCGCCCGTACCGCTGTCGGTACTGGACCTGGCGACCGTCGGCAGCGGGGTCACCGCCACCCAGGCGCTGAAGACCTCCGTCTCCCTCGCCCGGCTGGCCGAGCGCCGCGGCTTCCACCGCTTCTGGGTGGCCGAGCACCACTCGATGCCCGGTGTCGCCAGCTCCTCCCCGGCCGTGATCCTCGCTCATCTCGCCGCCCATACCGAGCGCATCCGGCTCGGCTCTGGCGGGGTGATGCTGCCCAACCACGCCCCGCTCGTCATCGCGGAGCAGTTCGGCACCCTGGAGGCGCTCGCCCCCGGCCGGGTGGACCTCGGGCTCGGCCGGGCGCCCGGCACCGACGGCGCCACCGCCGCCGCGCTGCGCCGCACGGACCGGCTGCGCGAGGGCGCCGATGAGTTCCCGCAGCAGCTCGCCGAGCTGATCCGGTTCCTCGACGACGACTTCCCGGACGGGCACCGCTACGCCCGGATCCATGCGGTGCCCGGCCCCGTGCAGGGCTCCGTACCCGGCGGGGTGCAGTCCGCCGACCGGCCTTCGGTGTGGCTGTTGGGGTCCAGTGGGTTCAGCGCCCGGCTCGCGGGCACCCTCGGTCTGCCGTTCTCCTTCGCCCACCACTTCTCCGCCGCGAACACCCTCCCGGCGCTCGACCTCTACCGCGAGACCTTCCGTCCCTCCGCCGTGCTGGACCGGCCGTATGCCTCGATCGGTGTCTCCGCGCTCGCCGCCGAGGACGGTGCACAGGCCCACCGCCAGGTGCTCACCGGTGCGCTGTCCATGGTCCGGCTGCGCACCGGCCGCCCCGGGCTGGTCCCCACCCCCGAGGAGGCCGAGGCGTACGCGTTCAGCGAGTTGGAGCGCGATGTCGCGCACGGCTGGCTGGCGAACGTGGTGTACGGGACGCCGGACGAGGTCCGCGAGGGGCTCGACGGGCTGGTCAAGCGGACCGGTGCCGATGAGCTCATGATCACGTCCACGGCGCACGGCCGTGAAGCGCGGCTGCGCTCCTATGAGTTGATCGCCGACGCCTATGGCCTGCCCGGCGCGCCCGCCTGATCACCCGCCCCGCCGCCGCCGTCCCGACGCCCCCTCACGACGGTGCCGACGTACCCCTTCACGACGGTGCCGAGGTACCCCTCGCGAGGGTGCTGACGTACCCCCGGCCGTCGCTCAGGACGCCCGGGGGGTGGCGATCATGGCCTGGATGCGGTCCGGCGGCACCGGGCGGGAGTAGAACCACCCCTGCCCGGTGTCACAGCCGATCCGCCCCAGCCGCTCCGCCTGTTCCGCGCTCTCCACACACTCGGCCGTGACCGTCAGCCCCAGCCGGTGGGCCAGCTGTACCAGCGCCTCCACGATCGTCTCGTCCGCCGGGTTCGGATGCTCCGCCGTCCGGAAGCCCTGGACGAACGATCCGTCGAGTTTGAGCGTGGAGACCGGCAGTCTGCTGAGGTAGGCCAGGTTGGAGTAGCCGGTCCCGAAGTCGTCGATGGCGATCGCCACGCCCATATCGCTGAGCCGCTGGAGCGCCTGGAGCGGTCGTCCCGCCGAGCCCATCACCGCGGACTCGGTCAGCTCCAGTTGCAGCAGATGCGGCGGCAGCCCGGTCTCCTGGAGGATCGCGCCCACATCGGCGACCAGGTCGGAGTCCCAGACCTGGCGGACCGCCACATTCACACTGACCACCAGCGGCCGCCGGGGATTGGCCCGGTACCAGGCGCTGGCCTGGTGGCAGGCGGTCCGCAGCACCCACCGGCCGAGCTGCACGATCGCGCCGTTCTCCTCGGCCAGCGGGACGAAGCGGTTCGGCGACAGCCGCCCGAACTGCGGATGGTCCCAGCGCACCAGCGCCTCCACCCCGCGCACCACCCCGTCCACCAGCCCCACCAGCGGCTGGTAGTCGAGGACGAACTCCTCCCGCTCGACCGCCGGGCGCAGTGTGCTGGAGAGCGCCTGACGGGTCATCCGGTGGGCGTTGCGCTCGGGGTCGAAGAGCGTCCAGCGCGCCTTGCCGTCCTCCTTGGCCCAGTACAGCGTGGTGTCCGCGGCCTGCATCAGCCAGGTGGTGTGGGTGCCCGCCGCGGGCCGCTCCACCACTCCGATGCTCGCCGACACCGAGAGCCGCTGGCCCACCACGTCGAACGGCCGCTGGAGCGCGGCCAGCACCGTCCGGGCCAGCTCGCACAGCTCCTCGGTACCGGTGGAGTTCCGCACCAGCAGCGCGAACTCGTCGCCGCCGAGCCGCGCCACCAGATGGCCGCCGGGCGCCGCGCATTCGGCCAGCCGCTGGGCCACCGCGCCCAGCAGCCGGTCGCCGACCCGGTGGCCCAGGGTGTCGTTGACGGCCTTGAAACCGTCCAGGTCCAGATAGCAGAGGCCGATCCGGCCGGTGCCCTCCTGGTCGTAGGCGGCCGACTCCAGCGCCGAGGCCAGCCGCTCGAAGAAGAGATGGCGGTTGGGCAGCCGGGTCACCGGGTCGTGCATCTGGAGATGGCGCAGCCGCCCCTGGAGGTCCCGGCGGTCGCTGATGTCCGCCATCGACAGCAGCATGCCGCGACTGTCCGCGGCGGGCTCGACCGTGATCTCCGCCCACAGCGCGTGGCCGTCGGAGTGCTGGAGCCGCCGGGTGCAGCACAGCCGTGCCCGGCGGCCGCACAGCACCTCGCGGTACTCGGTCCAGGTCCGTGGATCCTCCCGCAGACCGGCCAGTTCGGCGGCGGTGCGGGTGGCCAGCAGGGCCGGATCGGTGCCCAATAACGCGCCGAGCGCCGGGTTGGCGTCCAGCACCCGGCCTTCCCGGTCGACGACGGCCATCGCCAGCCGCGCCGCGTGGAACGCGGCGCGGTAGTCGGCGGGCACGGCGCCCGGGGGAGCGCCGGAGCCGGGGCAGGGTGCGCCGGCGCCCGCACCAAGGGGTGGAGCGCTGGGCTCCACATCACGCTCTGTGACTGTCGGCAGCGTCGCGCCGGGCGCGCGGCCCTGCCCGTCGGGGGTTCCGCTCACCGCTCGCTCCCGCATGGCGTTCGTCGTGGCCAGGTCTGTCGTACACGTCTCGCACATGTCTCACACCGGGTGCCGGACGGGCCGAGATCGCCCGTCCACCGAGGGAATCCCCGTGGGAAATGTGCCGATCATAGAGGCTCGCACTCCGGGCGTTCCATCGACGTCTTCACGCTCACCGCCGCCTTGACCGTGTGTTTGGTCGTAACTGTCCGACTCTGCGCGGGCCAACGGCCCGCCTGACCGATTGTGACCGTCTGTTACGTACCCGCATCGCGGCCGGTTCACTCGACCAGTCCAGCCGAACAGGGCGTACCGCCCGTTTCGACCCCAGGGTGGAGTGGGTGTTCCGACTACGCCCGGGAGGTCGACATGGTGCGTCCTCAGGTACCCGAGGGGGTGCACCGACCGCTCCGGCTGCGGCGGGCCGGAGCCGTCCTGACCTCGCTGAGCGCACTGGTCGCCACCTCCGTGCTGGCGGGCCCCGCGGCCGCCGCGGGCGCGGGCGGCCCCTGTGGTCTGGAGCGCACCGGGGCGCATCACTCCGAGGGGCTGGACAGCTGGAACTCGCGCTATCCGCGCCCGGCCCGGTCGCTGGACGCGGCGATGGTCTTCCTCCGCTTCCCCGACGCGAAGCCCAAGGTGACCACCGACCGGCTGGCCGCCGACCACACCCCCGCCACCGCCGACTTCTTCAAACGGGCCTCCTACGGGAAGTTCCGGCTCCGGGTGCATCCGCTCAAGAACTGGATCACCATGCCCCAGGCGTCCACCGCGTACGCGATACAGCGCGACTGGAACTCCGGGCGGCGGGCGGCCTATCTGCGGGACGCCATCTCCGTGGCCGATCCGCGGATGGACTTCAGCCGCTACGACATCGTCTATCTGGTCGCCGACCCCGACGCCCCGGGCGTGGACGCCGACGCGACAAAAGTGGTCAACTTCGAACGGCCGCTGCGCGCGGACGGCACCGATCTGCGCCGACTGGTTACCGTGTTCGAACACCATCCGCCGGACCGCAATGTCCTCGCCCATGAGACCGGCCATGTCTTCGACCTGCCCGACCTCTACCACCGCCCCGAGGACACCGACAACAGCGGTGAATGGGACACCTACGTCGGCGACTGGGACCTGATGGGCAGCCAGTTCGGACTGGCCCCCGACCCCTTCGGCTGGCACAAGTGGAAGCTGGGCTGGCTCGGTGACCGCCAGGTGGCCTGCGACCGTGCCCTCGGTTCACGGATGTACACCGTCCAGCCGCTCGCCGCCCCCATGGCCGAAAGCCGCCTCGCCCTCGACACCCGCACCCGGCTGGTCGTGGTCCGCACCGGCCCCACCACCGCCCTGGCCATCGAGGCCCGCGGCCGCTACGGCAACGACGCTCAGCTGTGCACGGAAGGGGTGCTGGTCTACCAGGTGCACAGCGACACCGCCTCCGGCGACGGCCCCATCCAGGTGCTGGACGGCCACCCCGCCAGCTCCGCCTGCTGGAACGATTCCGTCTACCCCGCGCTCGCCGACGCCCCGCTGGGCGTCGGGGACAGCCTCGCCGCCAAGGACGACGGCGTGCGGGTCACGGTGACCGGCCGCGGTACGGGCGGCGCCTGGAACATCCGGGTCACCCGCCGCGAACTGGGCACCTAGCCGCACGGCGGTCGGATCGGCCCGGCCGTGCCGCCAGCCACGCCGGAGGGGCGCGAGGTGGCGTTCGCCGTTGTGTCGGAGCGTTGTACCCACCCGTGATCAAGCCACCTTCGAGGTGGCGCTCCGAGACTGTGGGCCCGTTTCGACCTCAGGCGCCCGGGAGTTGTGCATGACGCGGTACGCGAATCTGGCGGAGGCCCTGAAGGAACGCGCTCTTCAGCGCCCCGGACACGACGCTCTGGTCCATCCGGCCGGAAGCGGCACCACCGCTTCCGGCCACCGGCTCTCCTACGCCGAACTCGACGCCCGCGCCACCGCCGTATCCGCCTGGCTGCGCGCTCGCGACGCCGGTGGCCGACGGGTGCTCATCGCCATGGACCCCGGCCCGCATACGGCGGTGGCCCTGCTCGGCTGTCTGCACGCGGGAGCCGTCGCGGTACCGGTGCCCGCGCCGTCCGACTCCCGCACCGACGCCGAGCGCACCGCGGCCATCGCCCGGGACGCCTCCGTGGACCTGGTCCTCACCGAGACCGCACACGCCACCGAGACCTCACGCCGACTCTCGCTCGTGGGCCGCGCCGATCTGACCTGCCTCGCCGTCGACGGACTGCGGCCGGACGGCCACCCCCAGAACCTCCGCGCCACCGGACAGGACCGGGAGCCCCATGACCCCGCCCGCACCGGCCCCGACACCCTCGCACTGCTCGCCTATGACTCCGGTCCCGCCACCGCCCCGCGCGGGACCCGGCTCACCCATGGCAATCTGCTGACGGCCATGGTCGCGCTGCGCGGGGCGCTGGGCACCGGGCGCCACTCCCGGATCGGCGGCTGGCTGCCCCGCCACCACACCCCCGGGCTGGTCGGACAGGTACTGCATCCGCTCTGGCTGGGGGCCACCGCCGTCACCCTGCCCGTACACCCCCTCGGCGCCGACCCGGCCGCCTGGCTGCGGGCGGTCAGCCGCCACGGCATCACCGAGACCGTCGCCCCCGACACCCTCTACGCCCGCGGCGCCGCAGCCGCCACCGAAGAACTGCTGGCCGGACTCGATCTGTCCCGCTGGCGGACCGCCCTGAACGCCGGGGAACCGGTCTCGGCCGTCACCATGGCCACCTTCCCCCGCCGCTGCGCCCCCGCCGGACTGCGGACCGGCGCCCTGGTCGGCGGCTACGCCCCGGCCGAGGGCGCCCCGGTGCTCTTCGCCGCCGGGCGCCGCGCGGCGGGCGGGGCGGACGCCGCCGTCGTCGATCCGCTGACCTCCCGTCGGCTGCCGGACGGGGCGACGGGGGAGATCTGGCTGCGCGGACCGGCCGTCAGCACCGGCCACTGGGGCGGACCGCCGGACACCGCGCCGCTGTTCGCCGCCCGTGCCGCCGGGGGAGCGGGCGGCTTTCTGCGCACCGGCGACCTGGGTCTCGCCGTGGACGGCGGGCTCCGGATGACCGGGCGGCTGCGCGACACCCTGCTCGTGGACGGACTCACCCTGCACCCCCAGGACGTCGAGCGCGAACTGCTGCGCCGCGGACGCCCGCTGGGGTCCGCGCGGGTCTTCTGCGACGGCCCCGGCACCGGCCGGCTGGTGGTCGTCCAGGAGGTCCGCGCGGCGGGCGGGGCCCGCGCCCGGCTGCCCCTGCTGGCCGCGCGGATCCGGGCCGGGGTGGCGGAGGAGTTCGGGGTCACCACCAGCGCACTGCTGCTCGTCCGCCCCGGCACCGTGCGCGGGGTCGGCGCCGTCAAGGTACGCCGCTCCCTGCTGCGCGAGCGCTATCTCCGCGGTGAACTGCGCACCCTGCACGCCGAATTCGCGCCCGGGCTCACCGAACCGGCGCATGGCGGCGCGGCCTGACCACCCGCGTACGCGGCCCGCGCGTTTCAAGGGACGGGTGTTCGACGGGCGGATTCGGCCGGGAATGGTGAAACGTCGGCGCGGATACGGGAATACTTGCCGAGGGGGCGATAAAGGGGCGGAATACAACCGGGGGCCACATGGTTCGCGTGCTCATAGCCGAAGACATGCACATGCTGCGCAAGGCCCTGGTCGCCTTGCTGGAATTCGAACCCGATATCGAAGTCGTGGCGGAGTTCTCCAGCGGCACCGATATCCTGCCGCGCGCCCGGGAACTCCGTCCGGACGTCGCCGTCCTCGACATCGACCTGCCCGGAATGGACGGGCTGACCGCCGCCGCCGAGCTGCGCACCGCCGTTCCCGAATGCCGGACCATGATGCTCACCAGCCTCGGCCGCCCCGGGAATCTGCGCCGGGCCCTCGCGGCCCAGGTCTCCGGATTCCTGCTGAAGGACAGCAGCCCGGACAAGCTGTCGGACGCGATTCGCGCGGTCGCCAAGGGCGAGCGGGTGATCGACCCCCAGCTGGCGCTGGCCGCCCTGGACGACGGTCCACAGCCGCTGACCCCGCGTGAGCTGGAAGTGCTGCGGCTGGCCTCGGAGGGGGCGGACTCGGCCCAGATCGCGGCCACGCTGTTCCTGTCGGTGGGGACGGTGCGCAACTATCTGACGTCCGCGGTGACCAAGCTGGACGCCCGCAACCGGGTGGACGCCATCCGGATCGCCCGTGAGGCGGGTTGGATCTGAGCCGTGGCGCGCGGGGCTCCGTGGGTACGTTCCACCCGCGGGGCTCCCCCGGCTGCCAACGGGCCCTTCCACAGGGCCCGTTCAGGCCTTGACGGTCGGCCCCGGGCCGTACTCCTCCTCCGCCCCGCGGCGCGCCCGGCGCCGCGGTTCCGGCTCCGGCCCCGGTTCCATGGATACCTCCAGCTCCGCCCGCAGTTCGAACCAGCCGTCCGGGCGCAGGCCCGCGCGCAGTCCGCCGCCCAGGCTCTCCAGCCGCACCTTGAGATTGCCGATCCCGCTGCCGCCGTCCGTACTGTCGGCGCGCAGCAGCGTGGAAGGCTTGCCCACCCCGTCGTTGACGAGCGTCAGCCGCACCCGGTGGCCGGTGCGGCGCGCCTCGATCGCGCAGTGCTCGGCCTTGCTGTGCCGCAGCACATTGGTCAGCCCCTCGCGCAAGACGCTCGCCAGCACCGTGTCCACCAGCTCGGGCAGCTTGCCGCAGCCGATGTCCGAGGTGGCGCTGATCCCGGCCGCGGACAGCATCGACCGCGCCGACTCCGCCTCCGCCGACAGCGACATGGTGCGATAGCCGCTGGCCACCGCGCGGACGTCGGCCAGCGCCTGGCGGGAGGTCTGGAGGATCTCCGAAAGCTCCCGCTGGGCCCGGGAGTTCTGCCGCGGCACCAGCCGGTGCACCAGCTCACACTTGAGGGTGATGGTGGACAGGCTGTAGCCCAGCAGGTCATGGACGTCCCGGGAGAACCGCAGCCGCTCCTGGGCGACGGCCAGCCGGGCCAGTTCGGCGCGGGACCGGGAGACCTCGGCGACCAGCCCGGAGAGCCGGGAGAGCCCGAAGACCACCAGTCCGGTCAGCGCCGTGGAGACCGTCGTATATCCCACCTTGCCCCAGCCGAAGCCGACTTGGAACAGCAGCACATCGGTACAGAGCATGATCGTGGCGAACGCCGTCCAGCCCAGCGCCGGGGAGAGGACGAGCAGCGCGGAACCCGCCAGGAACCCCGGCATGCCCAGCCACGCCTGTCCGAAGACCGCGAACGGCAGGAAGGTCAGCAGCGCCTGCACCGTGAGCGTCCAGTGCCGGGCGTCGGCGAACCGTGGCACCAGCGCGGGGAAGGAGTGCATCAGCTGGAGCCCCAGCAGCATCGCCAGCAACAGCAGGGCCAGCACCAGCAGGGCCGAGCCCATCGCCCGGCCCGAGGGGCGGGAGTCGAGCACATAGGTCACCGCGACGCAGAAGTAGCCCACGAGCACCACCACGGTGATGACGACGGCAAGGCGCGGCGCCAGGCTCTCATGAGGGCGTGGCCGGTTGTCCCCGGCAGCGCCGGAAAAGAGGCTCCGCTGCACTCGTCCTCCGGATGGTCGGGCCGGATTGGGCGGCTTGCCCGAGAGTATCCGATCTAAGCCGCAGGTGGAGAGGGAGCGTAGTGCGTTGATATGACGCTGAGTCTGACGAGGGAGCACCGGGCGATCACAGGAAGAGGGGAATGGGGTTGAGACTGCGGTAGGGCGTGGGGCCGGGCAACCGGCCGAGGGCGACCGGAACGTCGAAGAGGCGGCCGGGCGCGAACCGGGGCCAGTGCGGGCGCAGTCCGGGGACGAGGACCTTGGCCACGGGCAGTCCGACATCGGGCCGGGTCTGGTCCAGGACCAGCAGCTCCATCCCGCGGCGCCGGACCATCTCGGCTATGGAGGCCAGGGAGAACCCGTCCGCCGGGGTGGATATCTCCGGTGGCGGCGCGGCCGGGTCCGGCGTCAGATAGGGCTGCCCCGCGGTGGTCGCGGTACGGAACCAGCGCAGCGCCTCGGGGTCGGCGGCGCCGTAACCCCCGCCGTCCGCACGGGCCTCGACCACCGCCGGAAGCATCTGGTTGAGCTCGGCCAGGGCATGGCACAGGGCGGTGAGCCGGTCGGGGTGGGCACCGAAGCCGAGGGTGATGTCCTCGGCGGGCTTGTCGGTCCTGCGGGAGAGCGCGGCGACCACGGGGATACCGAAGTCCGTGGTGAGGTCCAGGGCCCACACCTGCCGCCGCAGCCCGGCGTGGAGCCGCGCCACCTCGCCAGGCCAGGGGTCGTCGAGGGCGTCCAGCGCGATCCCGGGCTGGCGGGTGCGGTTGTACCACCACAGGGCGACCGCGTCCCGCTCGACGAGCTCCAGGAAGCCGCGGACCGCCGCGTCCTCCAGGGTGCCGCCAGCCGCCGCCCCGTTGGAGTCGGCCCGGCAGAAGCGGCGGCCCGGGGCCTGCGGCGCGCCGTAGTACAGCAGGGCGGTGGGCAGCAGCCGGTGGCGCCCGGCCGTCAGCGACCACACCGGGGTCCAGTCCACCTCCGCGTCCTCGTCGAACGGGTCGTGGACGCGGTGGCGCGCGGGGGCCGTCCGGTCCCGGAACTGGCGGGGGGCGAAGAGCTGCACGGTGTCGGGGTGGACGGCGGCCCCGGGGGCCAGATCCCGGTAGCGGGCGCGCTGCCGGGGCTCGTCCCCCTGGAAATGGCCGCTGTAGTGCTCCAGGGCCTCGCACAGGGCGCCCGCGCGGGCCTGTTCGGCGGTACGGCCCTTGCCGTGGGCCGCGGCGCCCAGACCGGCGCGCAGCGCGTCCAGGCCGCCCAGGAGATCCGCTCCGGTGAACGAAGGGTGGCGCGCGTGAAAGCAGTTGAGCCCGTCGGGGCCGCGCGGATCGGGGCGGATCTCGGTGATCAGCCCGGTGACGGGGTCCACGAGATGGCCGTAGGTCTCCAGGACCCGGCGGGGCGAGGTGTCCGTGGCGGCGGGGCCCCGCCGCGCCGCCAGGCCCAGCGGGGCCCGCACCCGCGCCGCGACCAGCCCCGGATCACCGCAGCCGGGGCACTGCGGACGGCGGACCAGCGGATGCCGGTCCACGGTGGCGGTGAGACTGTCCAGCACGGACAGCGCGCGCTGGCCCGGATGCCGGTGCCCGGCGAGCCACTTGGCCGCCTCCAGGGCGGCCGACTGAAGGGCGGCGGCCCGGCTGGCGGGCAGCGAGGCGGGTGGCCTGGGCACCGGTCCCGAGCGGCCCAGCCTGCGCTGGAGATACGCCTCCGCCTGGCGTCCGCGCCACAGCCGGTCGGCCAGACAGGACCAGCAGGGGTCGTCGGGGGCGCCGAGGAACGGGCCCAGCCACGCCTGGGTGCCCACGGGTTTGACGGGCAGCCAGCGGCGCCCGGCGGCACGGTGCTCACGGTCGACGGTGGCGAGCCGGGGGTCGAGATAGTCATCGCACACCACAAGGGTGAGATCGGCATCGTGAGGTTGACGCGACCCGACGGGGCATACGCCATCGGGGAGTTCGGGGCCACCGGCGGCCCTGGGGCCGTCCGCCGCCGTGCCGTCCGGGGCGCGCGGAACGGCGGCCCGCAGACCCGCGGCCCGCAGCGCCCGCAGGGCCTCCTCCGGGTCGGTGGAGCCGAGGGTCAGCGCCGCCACGACGGCCGCCCCTGGGGCCCGGGGGCACCCCGCCCGGCCGCCCCCCTCCGCGCCGAGCCCGGCCAGCTCCCAGTACGCCTCCTCCGGCCCCGGGAGACCGGCCCGGCCGCGCTCGCAGACCAGCCCCGCCTCCCGCAGCCTGGCGATGACCAGCTCGGCCTGCTCCGCCGGGACGGCGCCCGCCCGGTCCGCCGCGGTGGCCGCCTCGGCGAGGATGCGCGCGAGATCCCGGGAACCGTCCAGCAGCGGGGCGAGGGTGGCGACGGTCCGCCCGTGGAGGGCGGTGACACCGTGCTCGGAGACGAGGTAGACGGCCTCGCCCGGGACCGGCTCGACCCGTAGGTGCGGGGTGAAGCCCAATTCCCCTGACATCCGGCCGTCAGTCTCCGGCGGTGCAGATGCAGATACAGGCACGGGGTGCGACAACTCCCCGCGAGGCGTCGGTGAGTTCCTCGATGACCAGGTCGTCCTGGAAGGCCGGCAGTGGTCCGGCCACCACGAGGCCCGGCGCGACGGACGCCAACTCGGAGGTGCCGGAGGGGGATGTGAAAGCGGGCGCGTCGATCATCGCGCTCTCCTCGAGATAGAGGGGCAGTTCGCTGCGGAAGGGCCGCGACGCGACCACGTGCAGCTCTCTACCTATCTTGTCGCCAAGGTATGAATTTATCATGGTTTTGCACCCCAGAACTCATATGGGGTTGGGTATTCCGACACTGGCCGGAGACATCCTCCGCACGCGAGTCTCTTAGTTGCCTCGGTGGCTGGGCCGCGCGGCACAAGAGGCACTTGACGGACCGTTGACGGAGGTACAGGACCATGGACATCAAGGTGTTGGGGCCACTGAGCGTCGAAGCGTGCGGTCATTCGATCGTGCCCACCGCGGGCAAACCGCGGCAGATCCTCGCACTGCTTTCCGTCTACGCCAACCAAATGCTGCCGGTCCCCACTCTTATGGAGGAAATCTGGGGCACTCAGATGCCGCGCAGCGCGCTGACGACCCTTCAGACCTACATCCTCCAGCTCCGCCGGAGACTGGCCACCGCGTACGGCCCGCAGGCCCCCAACGCCTCGAAGAGCGTCCTGGCCACCCGCTACGGCGGGTATGTGCTGGAGGCCCAGCCCGGTGCGGTGGACATCCATGAGTACGACCGGCTGGTGGCCGCGGGACGGGACGCGCTGGACGCGGGGGACGATGCGGAGGCGTCCCTGCTGCTGCGCGAAGCCCTTGCCGTCTGGCGCGGTCCGGCGCTGGTGGATGTGCGGGTCGGACCGGTCCTGGAGATCGAGCTGGCCCGGCTGGAGGAGAGCCGCCTCGGTGTCCTGGAGCGTCGGATCGAGGCGGATCTGCGGCTCGGCCGCCATGCCGAGCTGCTCACCGAGCTCACCGAGCTGACCGCCCGCCATCCGTTGCACGAAGGGCTGCACGCCCAGTGCATGGCCGCCCTCTACCGGGCCGGCCGTCCCTGGCAGGCGCTGGAAGTCTACCAGGGGCTGCGGGCCCGGCTGGTGGAGGACCTCGGGCTGGAGCCCTCGCCCCGGCTCCAGAAGCTCCAGCAGGCGGTGCTCGCCTCGGATCCCGCCCTCGACCTGGACGTGGACGCCCAGTGGCGGCGTCCCGTGCTCGATCTGTTCGCCGCTTGACCCGCCGCTGACCCACCGCCCCGGCTGCCGCGCGGTGCGTCCGGGTACGCCGTCGCCCCTCTCCCCGCGCGCCATCCGTCCCCCGTCCGGAGAGTCCTCCCCCCGAAACGCCCGGCGCCGCCCTTCAGCCGGGCCCGCTACGGCTCCGCTGCCCGATCCCCCCGCGCGGGCAAGCGGAGCCGTAGTGCTTTCCCGCCGTCCAACGCACCAGCCGAGGTGGCGCCTTGCGCATCATCGACCTGACCACTTCCGAGGACGGCCGCGGCCCGGAGCCGGTCCCCGGAGCGGCCACGCGGTGGGCTCCCCGCCCGGCCCATGTCCTTGACCTCAGCGCCGTGGCCCCGGTGACCCGCACCGCCGGGGTCGCGGACATCGACCGGGCGCTGGCCCGGCTCGGCTGCCGCCCCCGCCCCCGGGATGTGGTCCTGCTGCGCACCGGCGCCTCCGGTCTGGCCGGTACCCCGCGCTACTTCACCGACTTCACCGGGCTCGACGGACCGGCCACCGACTATCTGCTGGGCCTCGGGGTGCGGGTCATCGGCACCGACGCGTTCAGCCTCGACGCCCCCTTCCGCGCGATGATCCGCCGGTATCACGCCACCGGTGACCGCTCGGTGCTCTGGCCGGCGCTCTTCGCGGGCCGTCGGCACGCCTGCCGCCGGATCGAGCGGCTGGCCCGGCTGGACATCCTGCCGCCCACCGGGTTCCAGGTCGCCTGTCTGCCCGCGCGGACCGCCGGGCCGGGGGCCCAGCCGACCCGCGCGGTGGCGCTGCTCGACGACTAGGCCGTGTCCGAGGCCCCTGCCCCGGCCGACCAGGAGGAGGTGTGGGGTGCGCGAGATCGACACCGATGTATGTGTGGTCGGCGGCGGTCCGGCCGGGCTGGTGCTGGCCCTGCTGATGCTGCGCTCGGGCCTGGGCGTGGTCGTCCTGGAGCGGGCCCGCGCCCATCAGCGGGAGTTCCGGGGCGAGATCCTCCAGCCCGGCGCACTGGCGCTGCTGGACGCGCTCGGGGTGCTGACCGGCGTACGGGCTCGCGGCGCGCGCGAGTTGGACCGGTTCCGCTTCCTGGACGGTGACCGGGTACTGCTGGAGGCCGACTACCGGCTGCTACCGCCCCCATATGACCACCTGTTGACCGTTCCCCGACCGCATCTGCTCGATGAACTCCTCGCCCACTGCCGGCAGTCGCCGCGCTTCCGCTATCTGCCCGGACGGCGGGCCGGCGGCCTGCTGCGGCGCGAGGGGCGGATCGCCGGGGTCGTCGCCGACGGACCGTCCGGCCGCTGTGCGGTGCGCGCCCGGGTCGTCGTCGGCGCGGACGGCCGCTTCTCGCGGATCCGGCGGCTCGCGGGCATCGGGGCGGGCCGCACCGCGCCCCGCGGCCAGGACGTGCTGTGGTGCTCGCTGCGGACGGAGGCGGCCGCGCCACCGCCGCCCGAGGTCCGGGTGGTGCGTACACCGGGCGGCCCGGTGCTCCTCCACGGCTCATGGCCCGACCGGATCCAGCTCGGCTGGACCCTGCCGCACGGCCACGGCCGCGCCCTGACCGCGTCCGGCCTCGAGCGGGTCACCGAGCGGCTGGTGCGGGCCGTTCCGGAGTACGGCGGGCTGATCCGCGACCAGCTCAGCGCCCCGGACGACCTCACCGTGGTGGACGTCTTCTCCGCCCGCGCCGAGCGATGGGTGGCCGACGGCCTGGTGCTCATCGGCGACGCCGCCCACACCCACAGCCTCATCGGTGCCCAGGGCGTCAACCTGGCCGTCCAGGACGCGGTGGTGCTGCATCCGGTGCTGACCGACGCACTGGCCGCCGAGGACACCGGCGCGGCCCGGCTCGCCGCCTTCGAGCGGCGCCGGGGGCCGGACATCGCCGCGGTGATGCGCCGCCAGAGCCTCCACAGCCGGGTGATGCACGCCCATGGTGCGTACGCCACCCGCGTACGCCCCCGGCTTGCGCGGGTACTGCGCCATACGCCGCTCTACCGCCGGGCCCTCCAGCGCGTCGCCTACGGCAATCCGTCGATCCGGATCACCGACGACCGGGCCTGCGGCTGGGCGTAGCGGGTCCCGTGGCGCGTCCGACGCCGTGCCGCGCGGCCGCCCGTGGCAAGCGGACGGCCGTGGCAAGCGGACGGTCGAACTCCGGACGGCGGCGAGGGGGTCACCGGGTACGGGTCGAGGCGGGCTCGAGTCACGGCGGCGACCATGGGCGTTCCCAGCGAGAACAACCGCGAGGAGCGCCGATGGTGTCACACGCAGCCGGACTGTCGGTCGTGGTGCTCGGCGGCACCGGCGCCCTGGGCCGCCAGGTGTGCCGGGCCTTCCAGGACGCGGGCGCCCGGGTGCTGGTGGTCTCCCGCGGGGGACCGGCCGACCCCGCCGACCCCGTGGAGCCCCCGGACCACATCCGGCTGGACCTGACCCGCGCCCCCGCGGAGGCCCTGGCCGCGGTGCTCGCCGGAGCCGCCGCCGATGTGGTGGTGAACGCGGCGGGCCGGGCCGGGGACGCCACCGGGGAGCAGCTCGCCGCGGTCAACTCACGGCTGGTGGACACCGTGGTGGAGGCCGTGGCGCAGCTGGAGCGCCGTCCCCGTCTGGTCCAGCTGGGCACCGTCGAGGAGTACGGACCGGTCTGCCGGGGCGTGGGCACCACCGAGGATCTGCCGCCCTTACCGGCCAGCCCGTACGGCCGGACCAAACTGCTCGGCGCCCAGACGGTGTTGCGCGCCACCCGGGCCGGTGCGGTGGACGGCACGGTGCTGCGCATCGCCCAGGTCTTCGGCCCCGGTGCGCCCCGCGGCAGCCTGCTGGGCACCGTCGCCCACCATCTGGCGGTCCGTCGCCCGGCCGCGCTGCGGCTCGGCCCGCTGGACGGCCGGTGGGATTTCGTGGACATCCGCGATGTGGCCACGGCCGCCGTGGCTGCCGCCACCGCCCCGCGCGCGGTCGGGCAGGTCGTCAACATCGGTGGTGGCCAGGCGCTGGGCGTACGGCGGCTGGTCGAGCGGATGATCGTGCTCGGCGGGTACTGGGTGCCGCTGGTGGAGGACCCCGGCCTGGGCGGCGGTCCCGGTCCGGGCCCCGACTGGCAGCGGGTGGACATCTCCCGGGCCCGGCTGCTGCTGGGCTGGCGGCCCCGGCTGCGCACCGCCCGGTCGCTGCGCGACCAGCTCGCCGCGGCGGGGGTGCCCGAGTGGGGCGGGGCCTTCGCCCGCGCGGTCAGCCCCCCATGGGCGGCCGCCCTCGAACGCGCGGCCACCCGCGAGCACCAGACCACCCGCGAGCACCAGACCACCCGCGAGCACCAGACCACCCGCGAACGCCAGGCCATGCGTGAACGACGCGGCGCCCCCGGGTGGATGGCGGTGGAGCGCCCGTGATGGAGCTCGGTCTGGAAGGCCGCACCGTCCTGGTCACCGGTGCCACGGGCGCCGTCGGCCGGGCCGCCGCCCGCGCCTTCGCGCAACAGGGCGCGCGGGTGGCGCTCGCCTACCGTCACCGCCGCGCCGCCGCCGAGGAGTTGGCCGCCGAGCTGGCGGGCCCGAACGGCGGCCGCGCCTTCGCCGTGCCGTACGCGCTGGAGGACTCCGCCTCGCCGCGCTGGGTGGTGGCCGCCGTGGAGGAGCGCTGGGGCGGCCTGGACGTACTGGTGGCCAACGCCTGGCGGTGGGGGGTGCGGCAGGGCGCGGACGCCCGCTTCGAGGAGGTGAGCGAGGAGGACTGGCTGCCGGTCGTCGCGGACAACCTGGCCCCCGCGATCCGTACCGTCCAGTGCGCGGTCGCCGGAATGCGCAAACGGGGCTGGGGCCGGGTCGCGCTGGTGTCCCCGCACCCCGCGCTCGTCGCCGGTCACGGCCGGGAGTTCCACGGGGTGGCCAAGGCCGGGCTGCACGGTCTGGCACGCGCCCTGACGGACGGCGGTACGGGCGCCGACGGGGTACTGGTCAACGCCGTCTGCGCGGGCCCGTCGGCGGCCGATGAGGCGACCGCACCCGAGGACATCGCCCGGGTGCTGCTGTTCCTCTGCTCGGCGGCCAACGCCGCCGTCAGTGGCGAAACGCTCACGGTCGCGGGCGCCCGCTGACGGACCCGGCCGGTCGACCCACCCGGCGCACGGCCGCCCGGCGCCGGACCGACCGGTCCGGCGGCCCCGCTCGACTCCCCGGAGGAGACTGTGCGCGTCCTCTTCACGACCTGGGCCTCCGGTGCCCATCTCGCGTCCCTGGTGCCGCTGGCCCGCTCGCTGCTGGCCGCCGGTCACCAGGTGCGGTTCGCGGTGCCGTCCGGCTGTGCCGCGGCCGTCGCCCGCACCGGTCTGGTCCCGGTCCCGGTCGGCTCGCTGCCCCCGGCCGCGGTCAGGGTGGCGGCGGCCGCCCGCCGTCCGGCCGGGCACTGGCCCGCGGACTGGCCGGTGCGGCCCGCCGTGCTCAGCCCCGAACAGCACGGTGTGCTGCGGGCGTTCGGCGACCGGCAGGTGCGGATCGCCGACGGGATGGCCCAGGGGCTGGTGGCCTTCGCCCGCTGCTGGCAGCCCGATCTGGTGGTGCACGACGCGAGCGCGTACGCGGGCACGGTGGCCGCCGCGGTGCTGGGGGTGCCCGCGATCGGTCAACTCTGGGGCAGTACCGCCGTGGTGCGGCTGGAGCGGCACCGGCTGGAGGGCCCGCCGCTGCCCGGCTACGCCCGTCTGATGCGGCGTTACGGAGCTGACCCGGAGCGGGAACCCGACCTCTGGCTGGATCCGTGTCCGCCGAGCCTCACGCTGCCCTCGCGGTCGAGGCGGCTTCCGGTGCGCTTCGTCCCCCTCGACACCCCGGTCGAGCCGCCGTACGCCGTACCGCCCCGGCCGTCGCCCGCCCCGCCGTCGCCCCGGGCGGCGGTCCCCGCGCCGTACGGCCGCCGGCCGTACCGCCCGGTCCGCTCCGGGCCGCTGCGGGTCTGCGCGGCCTGGGACGACGCGGCGGGGCCGCCGGAGGCGGTACGGGCGGCGCTGCGGGTGGCCGAGGCCCGGGGTGTGGAGGTGGTGCGGGTGGGCAGCGCCGCCGAGGGACGTCCGCCCGCCGGACCGCTGCACCGGGTGCTGCCCGGCTGCGGCGCCGTGGTCCACCCCGGCGGGGGGACGACGCTGATGGCCGCGGCGCTCGCCGGGGTGCCGCAGCTGGTGGTCGCGCCCCGGCTCGAACAGCAGCTCAACGGGGCGCGGTTGGCCCGGGTGGGCGCCGGGGTGCTGGTGCCCGCCGACCAACTCGACGGTTCACCGCGTACGGCCACGGCGGCCGGTGCCCGGCTGGCCCGGAATCTGTTCGCGCTGCTGGAACAGCCCTCGTACGCGGCCGCGGCGCGTACCCTGCGCCGGGAAGCGCTGGCGATGCCCGGTCCGGACGACGCGGTCGGTGTGGTGACCCGGCTGACGGCCCCGGACCGGACCCGGACGGACCGTCCCGCCCCGCACCGTCCCGTCACCGACCGGGACGGCGGTGGACCCGGGCCGGGGCATGCGAAAGGCCCCCCACCGAAGTGAGGGGCCTCACACATGTCTGTGCGCCGCCAGGGACTCGAACCCCGGACCCGCTGATTAAGAGTCAGCTGCTCTAACCAACTGAGCTAGCGGCGCCTGCTGACGTAGAAGACCTTAGCACCCGGGTCGGGCTGCGTGAAAATCGATATCCCTCAGCCCGGAAAAGCGGCGGGAGCGCTGGTCACAGGGGTGGAGCCGGTATCGGAGCCGATCGCTCGGGCGGCCCGGACACAGGCCCACAGCAGCACTTCGGGACCCGGCAGCCAGGGGTTGCGCACATCGGGGGCGACCAGCCAGCGCGGGGACGGTGCCATGGCGGCGTCCCCGGGGGACTCCGCCGTGGGCGGGTCCGGGGGGAACAGCGGGGGAACGGTCACCGCGTCGCCCCAGCCGTAGCAGAGCAGCGGGGGAGCGGTGGCGCGCCACTCCTCCCAGCCGAGCAGCGCGGGCAGCCGCTGGGCCGCGCCCGGGGTGGCGAAGAGCATGACCCGGCCGCCTTGGGCGGCCACCGGTCCGGTGCCCGGGCCGTCCGTCCATAACCGGCTCACCACCCGGCGGCCGAACAGCGCGTCCATGCTGACCACGTCGAAGGCCGTACCGCAGGGCAGGGCCACGGACGCGGACGGATGCCGGGCCCACAGGGCGTGCACATCGCGGGGGGAGTGACTGGCCGAGGCCAGCCAGTCGGCGCCCGCCGGGGTGACGAACGCGGCGGTGTGCTGGATTTCCCGAGGCCATCTGCTCATGTCTCTACCTTTACCGTCGGTACGTACGGCGTAGGGGGATGAGGCAAAACCGGGACACGGCGGCGGGGGATGGAGTACCTTCCGCCCGCATATGCCCCCGGCTCATGATCGCGGCACGGAGAACGGAGTCCCACCCGCACCGCGGGACACAACCCGCACATCAGCCACCCCTCCTTCACCGCGAACGCCACAACCGTCAGTCCGACGGGTCGCCGCCCCGCATCAGCTCCCGGCCGAACTCGACCATCTTCTTGGCGTAGTCCTCCGTCCACTCCGCCCGCTCGGCGATCACGGCCGGGGTCAGCCGGTCGAACCGCCGCGGATCGGCGAGCTGGGCGGCGGCCATCGCCTGGAACTCCATGGCGCGGTCGGTGGCCGCGCGGAACGCCAGCACCAGCTCCGTGGAGCGGGCCAGCAGCTCCCGCGGGTCCTCGATGGACTCCAGGTCGAAGAAGTGCGCCTCGTCCTTGACGGCGGCCGCCGGCTCGAAGAGCAGCGGTGCGGGTTTCAGCCGCCGGGGCGCGGCGCCGTGCGGGCCTTGAGCCGGATCCGGCTCGGGCATGTGATCGCTCCTCCTGTGTGGTGAGCCAGGGTCGGTTCGCGGGTGCTTCCCGCTCTCCATTGTCGCGCGCGCGGCGAGACCGCCCCCACCGCACGCCGCCGACCAGGGTTTCTCTCCCCACCCCACCGCCCCGCGAACCATACGTAGGGCAGAACCCGAGGATCGGCGCCTACCAGGGCCGCTCCGACGGGCCCGCCGACACCCGCCGACGGCCGGGTCAAGGGGCCGGGCGGCCCGGGGTCAGGATCCGGACAGCACTTCAGGGGCGCCAGGGCACACGGTGTTCGGAGAGATGGGCCAGGACGGCGTGGTTGGCCTCCCAGCCGTCCGGGAACTTCACCGTGACCCCCAGCTGGACCGGTTCGGTGGACGGATGCTCGTCCAGCAGCTCGGCCACCCCCGCCCGGCAGACCACCACACAGGCGTGCCGGTGCCGGGAGGCGAGCACACACAGCCGCCCGGTCTCCAGATGGAAGGCCGTGGCGTCCGGACGGCCCGACAGCGGGTGCAGCACCACCGTCACATCGAACTCACGCCCTTGGAGGCGGTTGGCGGTATCGACGGTGACGCCGGACACCCCGAGCCCGGTGAGCGCCGCCCGTACCGCCGCCGCCTGGTCCCGGTGGGCGGTGCCCACCGCGATCCGGTCGGCGGTGAGCGGCACCGGCTCCGCCGAGCGCTCGCTGACCGCGGCCCCGCCCCGGTCCAGCAGCCGCCGCACCACCTGGGCGACGGCTGCCACCGCCTCCGGGTCGGTGCGCGGGGTGCTGCGGGCGGGCAGCTCCAGCAGCCCCCAGCCCGAGACGGCCGCCTCGTCCAGCACCCGGTCGGGACCCGAGCCGTCGGAGCCGACCCCGAAGCTCAGCCGCCGCTCACCGTGGCCGGTGCCGCTGCGGAACGGGGTGTACGGGTAGAAGGCGTCCGAGACCAGCGGTGCGGCCGAGGCGGGCAGCCGCCAGGAGACCGGCAGCCGGTGCTGCGGAAGCCGCGGGTTGTGCGCGAGCAGCGTGGTCACCGCGCTCGCCGACGGGTCGTACGACAGCCCCGCCCACTGGTCCGCGCCGACCACGCTGAACGGGTCCAGCTGACCGGGGTCGCCGACGAACAGCGCCCGCTCGAACAGCCCGGCGACGGCCAGCAGGGCGTCCGAGCGCATCTGGTACGCCTCGTCGACGATCGCGTGCCGCCACGGCTCCACGTTCTTGATGTGCGCCCACTTGGCGGCGGTGGACACCACGATGTCCAGCCCGGCGAGATCCGCGACCTTCGCCGAGGCCCGCACCGAGGGGTGCTCGTCGAGCACGGGGTCGTAGGGGTGCGGATCACTGCTGTGCAGCCGCCCCACCGGAAGGTCCGGGTCCGCGGTGGCCAGCCGGTCCACCAGATCGTCCACCTGGGCGTTGGTCTGCGCGACCACCATCAGTGGCCGGCCGGCCGCGGCCAGCTCCCGTGCCGCGCGCACCACCAGCGTCGACTTGCCCGCGCCGGGCGGGGAGTCGACCACCACACCGCGGTGGGCGCCGTGCAGGGTGTCGTGCAGGATCGCGTCGGTCGCGCGGGCCGCGGCGGCCGACGGGTCGAACGGCTCGGCCTCCACGCCACCGGCCCCACCCTCGACACGGTTTGTGCCGATCACAGATGGTCCTCCTCGGTCACCGGGTCGGGATCGGGGCCGAGCGCCGCGGCCTGCGGCGGGCCGCCGTGGGTCCATGGGGTGCTCTCCGCGTCGGGCAGCTCCGGGCCGCCGCGCGGCGCGTGCTCGAACAGCGTCCAGCACAGCCGGTCGCCCGGCTCGGGCACCGAACCGGGCTCGGGGGTCTTCCCGCGCCCCATGCCGCCGGTCAGCCGCACCACCAGCGCGTCCGGCGTGTGCGCGGCCGCGAACTCCCCGGTCTGCGTCCGGCCGTCGGCCATCACCCGGTACAGCTTGACCCGCTCGGCCAGCTGCGGACGGTCCTCGGTGCGCACCGTGACCAGCGGTCGGGGCCGCGGCACCTTCGCCTCCGACCAGGCCATCTCCACTTCGGTGACCTCACCCGCGAACGCCTCCCCGGCCAGCCGCCGCCCCGCCATCACCAGCGGGTCGTCCAGCGACTCCTGGGCCTCCAGCTGTGCCTGCGCGGTCTCCCGCGCGGAGAGCTTCTGGGCCGCGGTCACCGCGTCGTCCCGCTTGGGCTGCGGCGGCTCGCCCGCGCGGACCCGGTCCCGGTGGCCGGTGAACGACCAGCGGTCCCGCTTCCAGCGCTCCGCCACCCGCCCGCCCGGCGGCAGCGCGCGCAGCAGGTCCACGCCGTGCCACAGCGCGTCCCAGGTGGGCCGCAGCTGGGAGGCGATCAGCTCGCGCAGCCCGTTCTCGGCGAGCCGCAGCCGCGCCTCGCCCCCGGCCACACCGCCGGTGACCTCGGCGCGCGCCGCGTCATAGCGGGCGATGGCCGGGGCCAGCAGCCTGTTGTCGAAGGCCGGGTCGGTGGACGGGCCCGCGGGCGGGCACAGCAGCTGGCCGTCGGCGTCCCGCGCGGACTCCGCGAGCAGCGCCGCCTCCGGCCCCCCGACGCCCTCCGGGGGGTCGATCCAGGCGAGCAGCGAGCCCAGGTGCTGGTCCTCCAGATTGCTCTGGCCGGTGGCCCAGTGCCGGCCCAGCGTCTCGGTGAGCGACAGCAGCAGACTCGACCCCGGCACCCGGGACCGCTCACCGTAGTGCGTCAGCCAGCGCCCGAGCAGCGGCACCCGCGCGGGCGCGGGGAAGGGGGTGTCCGGGTCCTGGTCGGCCGTCCGCCGGAACCGCATCGAGCGGCCCAGCAGCCGGACGAACGCCACCCCCGCCGCGCTGGGCACCAGCAGCTGCGGGGCGTCCGCGCACAGCTCGACCTGGACCGGCACCTTCTTCCCGGTCTCCGGGTCGGTCTCCTTGCGCTCCTCCAGCTCCACGTCGTCCGCGTAGGAGTCCAGGTACGGCAGCATCTCCTCGGCCAGCTCGGCGAGGAAGGCGAACCGCAGATCGCGGTTGCGCGGCTGGGGGACGACCAGCAGCCGCGGCGCGTCCCGGTCGGTGCCCACCAGCGCCCCCAGCGGGGCCCCCGCCTCACCGGCGGTGGTCAGCGGGACGAAGGCCAGCGGGCGGTCGGAGAGATGGCGGTGGAGCACGGTCGCGACCGGCCGCGCCCGCCCGTCCCGGACGGCTTCCATCCGGGCCAGGGTGGTGATCAGCGACATGCCACCGCCCCGGGCGCGGCGAGCGCCTCGGCGCGCAGGGCCGCCGCACGGCGCAGGGCGTCCACCGCCGGATCGCCGGAGGGCTCCCCGTCGGTCTCGAGGGCGGCGGCCAGCACGGCCCCGATCGTGGTCAGCCCGCCCAGCTCGCCCCGCACCCCGCGGCCCAGCGACTCCACGGCGCCCGCGGTCCGGGACCGCGCCCGGCAGTGGACCGCCAGCTCACACGCGGCGAGGCACTCCGGGGCGTAGGCGGCGTCCACCGCGTCCACGGCGGCCGTCAGCTCCCCGACCGGGCGGGTCGCGGTGCGGCCGTCGTCCGCCAGCCGCAGATCGAAGGTGGTGCCCTCGGGGAGGGCCGCGGCGATGTCCTCGATCCGGGTCAGCCGGGCGAGCTGCCGCCGGGTGACGGACAGCTGCTTGCGCACATCGACCAGTTCGGCCGTCGGCAGGTTGGAGAAGTCCTTGGGGCACACCAGCAGCACCTGGTGGCGCACCCGCGCCGCCCGCGCCTCGCCACCGCCGTCGGGCTCGTCCTCCGGTGTGAGCTCATCGTCGGGCTTGAGCTCGCCGACCCGCGCCGCCACCCGCTCCAGCGCCAGCGCGTAGACCGCGGACTGCCGGGCGGCCGCGCCCACCTTGGCCGGGTCCGCCGAGCCGTCCACCATCGGGAAGGACTTGATCTCGATGACCGACCAGGAGCCGTCGGGGTGCACCACGACCGCGTCCGGTTCGAGGAAGGCGGGGGAGCCCGCCACGTCCAGGCTCACCATCGGGTGGTCCAGCAGCGCCCACCGCCCCGCGGCGGTGGCCTCGCGCAGCGCCAGGGCGGTACGCGCGGTACGGCCCTGCGGGCCCGCGGCGGTCAGATCGGGGGTGTCCACACCGCCCGGCTCGGGCGCGGGCGAGCCGTCCCGCAGCCGCTCGTGCAGCAGCCGGGTGAGCGCCTCACCGCGGTCCGCCTTGACCCGCGCCTCGAAGGAATTGCCGCGCTGGTGCGCGAACTGGGACTGGCCGAAGTTGGCCGAGGCGCCCAACGCCCGGGCGAGCGAGCCCTTGTCGACCCCGGCCCCGTCCAGCAGGGCACGGCGACGGCACCCCGGGTTGGCGGCCAGCGCCGCCAGGGCCCGGGCGTCCATCGGATGCGGAACGGCCTGCGGTCCGCGCAGCTCAGCGAGCCGCTGCCGCAGCGCTGTCGTCGGTCTCGGCCGCGGCACCGGTTCCTGCCGCGCCCGGTTTGTCACCGGCCGCACCGTGGTGGCGTTCCCTGTCCGCGCCCCTGCTCTGCTGTCGGGGGATCCGTTCCCGTTCACGCGCCGCAGTCTCGCACCTGTCACTGACATTCGTGGCCGCACCGGTGTTTCCGGTGGCCACGGCGGTCTGCGGAGAGGTGCCCGGAGAGGTCTGCGGAACGGCCTCGCGGGCCGGACCGAACCGGGTGCGCAGCCGCTCGGCGAGCCGCAGCGCGGGCTTCGCCAGCAGCGCCCCGGCCCCCATGACGGCCGCCCCGGCGGCCGCGTCCAGGAAGTAGTGGTTGGCGGTGCCCATCACCACGAGCGTGATGAGCAGCGGATAGAGGACCGCGAGCGCCTTCGCCCATACGGAGCGGCCGTGCCGCCACAGCGCCACCCCGCACCACAGCGCCCAGCCCACATGGAGACTGGGCATCGCCGCGTACTGGTTGGTCAGCCCGCCGAGCCCGCGCGGCGCGCTCGCCTCACCGCCCCACCAGCCGTACGAGCCGTACTGCGCCATGGTGTCGACGAAGCCGTGGCCGCCGTCCAGCAGCCGGGGCGGGCAGGTGGGCAGCAGGGTGAAGCCGATCAGCCCGATGAGCGTGGAGACCAGCAGCCAGGTGCGCAGAAAGCGGTAGTCGGACGCCTTGCGGCGCTTCCACATCCACACCAGGACCGCCGGGGTGGCCACGTAGTGCAGCGAGGCATAGGCGAAGTCGGCCGGTATGCCGATCGAGGCGTGGGCCGTGAAGAGATCGTTCAGCGGCGACTCGAAGTCGATGTTCAGCCGCTGCTCGAAGTGCAGGATGGCCAGCCCGTGGTCCACTGCCGTGGACACATCACCGCGGGCCAGCAGTCTGCCGGCTGAATACGCGGCGTACACCACGGCTATCAGGGGCAGTTCGGTCCACCAACGGGGCCGACCGCCCTGTGATGCCCCGGCACGGGGCGCGGTAGCGGTAGGGGGCATCCGGACGTTCTCCAATAAATGTCAGGCGACCACGACAAGGCGCGCGGTCAACCGTACGGTGTAGGCGGGGCGACCCGTGCACCGCCCCCGAAATGCCCCGGTGGCGGCGGGGGCGCCACGCCCCCTGGTCCCCGGCGGACGTATGCGCGAGGGGGAAGACGCCGGGATCGCCCCGCGGGTTGCCTCACGAACGAGTGAGCGATGATGGAGCCGGCGGACCGAGCGCGGTCCGCACCCGCGTTCGTATCATGCCGCGGGCGGCGGTGTGCGACGGGGCACGGCGGCGCGCCGTGGTGGCACATCCGCTGAAAGGCACACCCATGGCACCACGCATCCTGCTGGCCCGGCACGGACAGACGGAGTGGTCGCGGTGCGGGAAGCACACCGGCCGCACCGATATCCCGCTGCTCGACGAGGGGCGGCGCGGCGCCACGCTCCTCGGCGAGCGGCTGCACCGCGCGCCGTGGGCCGGGCTGCCGGACGCCGAGGTACGCACCAGCCCGCTCGCCCGCGCCAAGGAGAGCTGTGAGCTCGCGGGCTTCGGCGACCGGGCCCAGGAGTGGGACGCGCTGCTGGAGTGGGACTACGGCGCCTACGAGGGG
The DNA here is from genome assembly GCF_040650655.1 of Streptomyces sp. NPDC048636. Classification (NCBI taxonomy): domain Bacteria; kingdom Bacillati; phylum Actinomycetota; class Actinomycetes; order Kitasatosporales; family Streptomycetaceae; genus Streptomyces; species Streptomyces sp. NPDC048636. The sequence goes on from NZ_JBEZHR010000002.1 coordinate 37,695, forward strand.
CTGACCCCGGCCGAGATCGCGGCCGCCCGGCCGGGCTGGCTGATCTGGCGCGACGGCGTCCCGGAGGGCGAGGCGCGGGAGGCGGTCGCGGCGCGCGCGGACGCGGTGGTGGAGTGGGCGCGCTCGGCCGACCGCGATGTGCTGGTCTTCGCGCACGGCCACATCCTGCGCACCCTGGGGGCGCGCTGGCTCGGCTACGACATCTCCTTCGCGTCCCGGATCCGGCTGGACCCGACGTCGCTGTCCCTCCTGGGCTGGGCCTACGGCGAACCGGCCATCGAGCGCTGGAACGACACCGGCCACCTGACCTGACGCCCCCAGGGCCCCCGGGACCTCGCCCCCGGCTCGGCGCCCTCGCGGGTGCCGCCGCTCCGGCCGTGGCCGGATGGGTGGGGCCCGTGGGGACCGGACGGTCTCAGACTCGCTGCGGGCGGGTGGCCGTTTCGTAGTGGTCCAGGAAGTCCGCGACCGGTGGCACGGCGCCGTGCGGGCGCAGACGCCGGGCGGTGTCGTCGAGCATCCGCCGGATGCGGGACGAGGTGACCTGGTCCATCAGCCGCAGGGCGCGGCCCGCCGCGGCGGCGGCTTCGTCCGGCGCGCCGTCGTGCGCGAGGTCGGCCGCCAGCTCGGTGGTGAACAGCGCGATGTTGCGGGTGAAGTGGGGGTCCTGGAGCGCGACCGCGCGGCGCGCGTGATCGGCGGCCCGCCCCCAGTCGCCCAGCGCGGACCAGCACTGCGCCTCCAGACCCTCCAGCTCCGCCTCGCCGTAGAAGCTCATCCACTCGGGGTCGCCGTCCGAGGGCCCGCGGCCGAACAGGGTCTGGGCGCGCAGCAGGGCCGCCTCGCAGCCGCCGCGGTCGCCGAGCCAGGCCCAGCCGCCCGCCTCGCGCAGCGCCAGCAGGGACAGCAGCCGGGGGGAGGAGAGCCGTTCGGCGACCCGCTGCGCCGCCTGGGCCGCCCGGACCGCCTCGCGGGGGCGGCCCGCGTCGCGCGCCAGAAAGGCGGTGTTGCAGAAGGCGTGGGCCTCCAGGGCGGGGTCGCCGCTGACCCGCGCGGTGGCCAGCGCCTCGGCGTAGTGCGAGCGGGCGTCGGAGAGACGGCCGGAGTCGTGGGCCAGCCAGCCCACCGAGATGGCCAGTTCACCGGCGCCCGCGTAGAGCCGTTCGGCGACCGAGCGGCTGTAGCCGCCCGCGTCCAGCAGGGCGTAGGCGGCGCTCAGCGGGGTGGCGGTGTGGCTGTAGAGGGTGTCCGCGCCGTGCCGGTCGTCCAGCACCCGGATCCGGCGCACGGCCTCCTCCACGGCGGCTGCCTCCGCCTCGCCCACCCGGCGCCCGGACCGCCGGGGCGGGGGAACGAGCGGGGTCGGGGCCGCGGGGACGAGCGGGGTCGCGGCCACGGCGGCGGCCGCCGCCCCGCTGGTCATGAAGGCACGGCGTAGCAGTTCGCTCTCCTCGAAGACGTCGATGGACGCCCCCGCCCCGGGCGCGGGCGCGGGGACGGTGCCCGCTCCGTGGCGGGCGCCGTGGCCGCGGACCGACTCCCGGGAGGCGAAGCCCAGATCGGTCAGCGAGCGGCCGGGGAACATATGGCGGAAGACGCGTTCGTACGCGTAGTTGGGGCAGCGGATCGCCCCGGACTCGACCCGGCCGATATAGCGGGCGTCGCAGGAGACCTGTTCACCGATCTCACGGGCGGCGCGGCGTACGGAGGCCGCGAACTCGGCGGGGGAGAGCGGTCCCCGCAGCCGCCGGAACGCGTCGTTCGGCCGGAGGGACGGAGCTGGAAGCGGCGTCATATGCAGCCTCTCCCTTGGGTACTGCCAGGTGGGCGGGGGAGCACCGTACCGGCTGTGAGATCCACAACACCGGGGAAATTCCAGCAAATGGGACATGTCGCCCATGATCTGCCATGAACTGCCATCCTTTACGGCGGCATTCGGCCGTAGCCGTTGACACCGTCCGGGCGTTGAACCCCTTGCAACCCGATGAAGAGGGAGGCCGGAGTGGATACCAGCCGCTCGCGGACGACTGCCCAGCATCCCCCGCGCACCGCTCACCATCACCATCCCCCGCGCCAGGACTGCGATCTGGTCACCGTGCCCGCCCGGCAGGGGCTGGAGGCGGTGGACATCCTGCGTCGTGCGTGCGACGGCCTCGGCCCCGTACTGCACGACACCGCCTGTGACACCCTCGGCTTCCTGGTGCCGCCCGGTACCGCGGACGGCTGGGATCTGCCGGGCAGCGACTGCACCCAGACCTCCGGGCGCGGTATACGGATCAACTTCGGCGCGGGTTCCGGCCCCGGGAGCGACCCCGCGCCCGGCAGCGACGCCGGTGCCGGAAGCGACGCCGGTGCCGGACGCGATCCCGCGCCCGGTACGCCGGTCCGCGCCCCGGACGAGCCCCCGGGCATCGGCACCGGCTGGCTGGTGCCGCCGGACGCCGCGTACACCGTGGCCACCGACCCGGCGGAACTGCGGGCGGCGCTCGGCGCGGCGGCCCGCACCATCGAGGCCGTCGACCGCTGCCAGTGAATCAGTGATCCCCCGGTGACCGGATCGGCCGCTGTCGGTGGCCGGACGCATACTGGGGCCCATGGCGAGAGGCACACACAAGCGAGCGGCGCACGGGCGCGGAGCGGGCCGGGGGCGCACCCCCGAACCGGCCGTGGCACCCGTGGACGGGGGGCTCGCCGAGCTGGTGCCGGACCGCGATCACCCGCGCGCCTTCACCCTGCTGCTGGACGGCAAACCGCAGTCGCATGTGGATCTGGACGACCCGGCCCGCCTCGGCTTCGAGTACCAGCGCAGGTTCGGCCATATCGCCGATCTCGCCGCGCCGCCCGGCCGTCCGCTGCACGCCGTCCATCTCGGTGGCGGCGCCTTCACCCTCGCCCGCTATATCGCGGCCACCCGTCCACGCTCCACCCAGCAGGTCATCGAGATCGACGGGCCGCTCGTCCAGTTCGTCCGGCGTGAGCTGCCGCTCGGCCCCGGCGACCGGATACGGGTGCGCTCCACCGACGCCCGCGCCGGGCTGGCCAAGATTCCCGACGGCTGGGCCGACCTGATCATGGCGGATGTCTTCGGCGGCGGCCGCACCCCCGCCCATCTGACCAGTGTGGAGTTCCTGGGCGAGGTGCGGCGGGTGCTGCGCCCCGGCGGGGCCTATGCCGCCAATGTCGCCGACGGTCCGCCGCTGGCCCATCTTCGGGCCCAGATCGCCACCACCCGCGCGGTGTTCACCGAGGTGTGTCTGACCGCCGACCCCGCCGTGCTGCGTGGCCGCCGCTTCGGGAACGCGGTGCTGCTGGCCGCCGACCGCGAGCTGCCGCTGGCCGAGCTGACCCGGCGCGCCGCGAGCGACCCGCACCCCGCCCGGGTCGAACACGGCCGGGCGCTGGAGGACTTCACCGGTGGCGCGGCGCCGGTCACCGACGCCACCGCGGCGCCCTCCCCGGCCCCGCCGCCCGAGGTCTTCGACTGACATCGACGACGGGCACCGGCACCGGAGACCGGCACCGGAGACCGGATCGGCGCAGGCGCGGCGTCAGGGCTCGTCCACCCGGACCCGGGGCGGGCCGTCATGCCAGGTGCAGAAGACCGATGTGGTGTCCGCGCCCGAGACGAAGTCCACCCGGATCCACTGCGTTTGCTTCCACACCTGCATCCGCCAGCCGCTGTCCGGAGTGGCCGAGACCAGATCCGCCCAGGAGTCGCGGATGTCGAAGACCACCCGGCCGCCCCGCACCGGATAGCCGCGGACATTCCCGCCCTCGTCCGGCTTCGACTCCTTCGTCGCCCGCGGCTTCGGATCCGGCTTCGTCCCGCGCGAAGGCGGCGCCGAGGAGCTGCCGGACGGCGGGGACGCGGACGGCGAATTCGCGGGCGGCGAGGGCGGTTCGGGCTGGTGGGTCGAGGAAGCCCGCTCCTCCTCGGCCGACCGGTCCGCGCCCGCGATCGTCAGCGCGCGCGGCGGATCGTACGCCGTGCCGGTCAGCACCGTACGCACGCCGAACCAGGACAGCGTGACCGCGGCTCCCGTGGCCAGCACCCACGCCAGGCATTGGACCAGACCTCTTCGCATTCCCCCCATCCTGCCTCACCCGGATGGCGTACGGTGCCGCTCATGGCAAGTGTGCTCGTCGTCGAGGACGACCAGTTCGTGCGCTCGGCCCTCATCCGGCAGTTGACCGAGGCGTCCCACACGGTCCGCAGTGTGGGGACCGCGCTGGAGGCGCTGCGCGAGGTGGCGCAGATCGGCTTCGACCTGGTCATCCTGGATCTCGGCCTGCCCGACCTGGACGGCGCCGAGGCGCTCAAGATGCTGCGCGGGATCACCGATGTCCCGGTCATCGTGGCGACCGCGCGGGACGACGAGGCGGAGATCGTCCGGCTGCTCAACGACGGTGCCGACGACTACCTCGTCAAACCCTTCTCCGTGGCGCACCTTTCGGCCCGGATGGCCGCCGTGCTGCGTCGCTCCCGGGCCACCGCCGCCGGTGAGCCGCCGCCCTCGGGGGTGCTCCGGGTCGGTGGTCTCACCGTCGACCCGCTGCGCCGCCAGGCCGCCCTGGACGGTGCCGGACTCGACCTCACCCGGCGCGAGTTCGATCTGCTGGCCTTCCTCGCCGGACGCCCCGGTGTGGTCGTACCCCGTAAGGAGCTGCTGGCCGAGGTCTGGCAGCAGTCCTACGGCGACGACCAGACCATCGATGTCCATCTCTCCTGGCTGCGCCGCAAACTGGGCGAAACCGCCGCCCGCCCCCGCTATCTCCACACCCTGCGCGGTGTCGGGGTCAAACTGGAGCCCCCCGAGCGGAACGGGGAGAACGGCGAGCACCGGGAGCATCGGGAGCACCGGTGAGATGGGCCCTGGTCAAGGTCTGCCTGGCCGTCACCGCCATGGTCGTGGTCGCCTTCGCCGTACCGCTCGGCCTCGTCGTCAAGGAGCTGGCGCGCGACCGGGCGTTCGCGGACGCCGAGCGGCAGGCCGCCCAGATCGGCCCGGCGCTCGCCATCACCACCGAACGCGCCCGGCTCCAGCGCGCCGTGGCCAGCACCCAGGCGGGCGGGGACGGCCGACTGGCGGTCCATGTCCCCGATGTGCCGGGCAGCCGCGGCAGCGGCTACGACCTCGGCGAGAGCCGGGCCGACCGCCGCGACCTGGCCACCGCCCGCACACTGGGCCGGTCCTCGGTCTCCGAGGTCCCCGGCGGCTACACACTGCTCCAGCCCACCGCGCTGAGCACCGCTCAGGTCGCGGTGGTGGAGGTGTACGTACCGCGTGCCGTGGTCACCAGCGGGGTGACCACCTCCTGGCTGGTGCTGGCCGGGGTCGGTCTCGCCCTCATCGTGGGCGCCGTGGCCACCGCGGACCGGCTGGGCACCCGGCTGGTGCGCCCGGCGAAACGGCTCGCCGGGGCCGCCCATGACCTGGGCCAGGGCGAACTGGGGGTACGTGTCCCCGAGGAGGGGCCGTCCGAACTCCGTTCCGCCGCCGTGGCGTTCAACTCCATGGCCGACCGGGTCGTCCAGCTGCTGGCCGGGGAGCGTGAGCTGGCCGCCGACCTCTCCCACCGGCTGCGCACCCCGCTCACCGTGCTGCGCCTCAACGCAGCTTCGCTCGGCGACGGCCCGGCGGCCGACCAGACCCGGGCCGCCGTCGCCCAGTTGGAGCGCGAGGTCGACCAGATCATCCGCACCGCGCGGCAGCAGAAGGCGCACGCCCCCTCCGGCTGTGATGTCTCCGAGGTGATCCGGGAGCGGATGGACTTCTGGTCCGCGCTCGCCGAGGACCAGGACCGCACCGTACGGCTGGCCGGGGTCGACCGCACCGTACGGGTCCCGGTCGCCCGCCCCGAACTCGCCGCCGCCCTGGACGCGTTGCTCGGCAATGTCTTCCGGCACACCCCCGAGGGCACCGCGTTCGCCGTGGACGTCCACAACGGCGAGGACAGCGTGATCGTGCTGGTCTCCGACGCGGGCCCCGGGATCGAGGATCCGGAGGAGGCGCTGCGCCGCGGCCATGGCGACGGCGGACCCGGTTCGACCGGGCTCGGACTGGACATCGTGCGCCGGGTCGCCGAGTCCACCGGCGGCGATCTGCGCATCGGGCGCTCGGTGCTGGGCGGTACCGAGGTACGGGTCTGGCTCTCGCTCCAGGGCGACGCCGCGGCGGTACGGGGGCGCCGCGGCAGCCGCCGCCGGGCCCGGCTTAATCGCCCCCGATGGGCTCCTTAAGGGCGCCATAAGAAGCGCAACCCGCGCCCGGAACAGGGCTTTCGCCCGTTTCGGTCCCGCTAGCGTGCTGCCCGCACCCCCACCCCCACCCCCGTACGCCGAAGGCAGGCAGCTGATGAGCACTACGCACCGTCGCACGGTGAGCCGGAGCAGCAAGGTGATCGGAGCGGTGGCCGCCGCCGCGGTGGCCGGCGGCGCGGCGTTCGCGCTCAGCGGTGCGGCGAACGCCGGAACCGTCGCCGGGCAGAAGCACACCGCCACCCAGCACGGGAAGGCGAAGAAGGCGGCCAAGGCGAAGAAGGCCGAGAAGGCCGAGAAGACGCCCCGGGCGGCCGCGGGCTTCGCCCCGTACGTCGACACCTCGCTCTCGCCCGCCTTCGACCTGGTGGGCGCGGCGAAGAAGACCGGCGTGAAGGAGTTCAACCTCGCCTTCCTCACCTCGGGTGGCGGCTGTACGCCCAAGTGGGGCGGTGTCACCGACCTCGAAGGCGACGCCGTGGCCCGGCAGATAGGCACGCTGCGCGCGGCCGGGGGCGATGTCCGGGTCTCCTTCGGCGGTGCCTCCGGCTCCGAACTGGGGCTGGTCTGCACCTCGGTGGATCAGCTCACCGCGGCGTACGCCAAGGCCGTGGACACCTTCAAGCTCACCAAGGTCGACTTCGACATCGAGGGCGCCGCGCTGCCGGACACGGCCGCCAACACCCGCCGTGCCCGGGCCATCGCCGCCCTCCAGAAGAGCCACCCCGGCCTGGATGTCTCCTTCACCCTGCCGGTGATGCCGACCGGGCTCACCCCGGACGGCGTCAAGCTGGTGGCCGACACCAAGAAGAACGGGGTGAAGGTCTCCGCCGTGAACATCATGGCGATGGACTACGGCGCCTCCTTCGACGGCGATATGGGCCAGTACGCGATCGACGCGGCCACCGCGACCCAGGGGCAGATCAAGGACGCCCTCGGGCTGGGCGACACGGCGGCCTGGCGGACCGTCGCGGTGACGCCGATGATCGGCGTCAATGACGTGGCCACCGAGATCTTCACGGTGGCCGACGCCGAGCAGCTGGTGGACTTCGCCAAGTCCAAGAAGCTCGGCTGGCTGTCCATGTGGTCCGCGACCCGTGACAAGCGGTGCCCCGGCGGCTCCCAGAACTCCGCGTCACCCACGTGCAGTTCGGTCGAGCAGGAGGAGTTCGCGTTCTCCGAGGCGCTCGGCGCGTACCGGGGCTGACGCCGGGCGCACCCCCGACCACGCGACCGGCCCCCGGGGACGCGCCCCGGGGGCCGGTTCCGGCCGGTCCGCTAGGGATGGTGCTGCCGCTCGTACTCCTCGCGCGTGGGCTTGGTGATCTGGCCGTACTCGCCGAAGTAGGCCCGGGAGAGCCGGACCCGCAGCCGCTCCTTGCGCGTCAGCTTCCGCTCGACCCCCGACTCGTCGACCGCGGCCGGCAGCTCCAGCGGCCGGTACTGGTCGAACGAGGTCAGGGTGTACCGCTCGCCCGGTGACAGCGGTTCATGCACCTCGGTGTACTCGCCGTGCGGCAGCCGCTGGATGATCCCGGTCTCCCGGCCGTGCAGCACCTTCTCGTGGTCGCGCCGCTGAAGGCCCAGGCAGATCCGTTTGGTGATGAGGAACACCACGACCGGCGCCACGAAGAAGCCGATCCGGCAGGCCCAGGTGATGGTGTTGATCGACAGATGGAAGTGGGTGGCGACCAGGTCGTTGCCGCCGCCGATCAGCAGCACGATGTAGAGGGCGACCCAGGCGGCGCCGAAGCCGGTACGGGTCGGGGCGTTGCGCGGACGCTCATTGAGGTGGTGCTCGCGTCTGTCCCCGGTGACCCACGCCTCCAGGAACGGATAGAGCCAGATGACGAGCAGCACCGTCGGGAAGACCATCAGCGGGATGAAGACGCCGAGGACGAGCGTATGGCCCCAGAGGCTGATCTCCCAGCCCGGCATCAGCCGGATGAGCCCCTCGGAGAAGCCCATGTACCAGTCGGGCTGGGCGTCGGTGGACACCTGGTCGGGGCGGTACGGGCCGTAGGCCCAGATCGGGTTGACGGTGGCGAGGGCCGACATCAGGGCGGTGATGGCGAACACCAGGAAGAAGAAGCCGCCGGACTTGGCAACATAGACCGGCCACAGCGGCGGCCCGACGATGTTCATGTTCCTCCGGCCGGGCCCCGGGTGATGGGTGTGCTTGTGATAGACGAGCAGCATCATATGGAGCGCCAGCAGCCCCAGCATGATGCCCGGGATCAGCAGCACGTGCACGGTAAACAGACGGGGCACGATGACATCGCCGGGGAATTGCCCGCCGAAGAGGAAGAACGAGATGTAGGTGCCCACGATGGGCACCGACAGGATCGCGCCCTCCATGAAGCGCAGACCGGTTCCGGAGAGCAGATCGTCGGGCAGTGAATAGCCCATGAAGCCGTCGAACATACCGAGGATCAGCAGTCCGGCGCCGGAGAGCCAGTTGATCTCACGCGGTTTGCGGAACACGCCGTTGAAGAACGTGCGCATCATGTGGACGAGCATGCTCGCGATGAACAGGATCGCCGCCCAGTGGTGGATCTGCCGCATCAGCAGTCCGCCACGGACGTCGAAACTGATGTCCAGGGTGGATTCGAAGGCCGCGGACATCCGGATGCCCTGGAGCGGGGTGTAGCGGCCGTGGTAGACGACCTCGTTCATCGATGGTTCGAAGAACAGGGTCAGATAGACACCGGTGAGAATGATGATGATGAAGGTGTAGAGGGCGATCTCACCGATCAGGAAGGACCAGTGGTCCGGGAAGACCTTCCGCAGATTGGCCTTGGCCATCTTGAAGAGGCCCACCCGCCCGTCCGCCCAGTCGGCGAGGGCCTCGCCCTTGCCGACCGGTCTGGTCCGGGCGGAGCCGTCGTCGTGGACCCTCTGCCGGCGCCCCGGGGATGCACTCATGTTTCGGATTTACCAGTCCCTCCCCCGTCCCGCCCGCGCCCGCCGGGCGCGGCTAGCCCCTTTGGCGGAAATGTTGGAGGAAACGTGGGAAGAAACGCGGCATACGCGTGGTCCGGGGAAGCCGGGAATCGGTCGAACATCCACTCGGGCCGGGTGCGGTCCTCGAGCGCGGTTTCCGAGCGCTATTCCGCCGGCAGCTCACCCGTCTCCGCCACCCGTGCGTACCAGCGGGCGCTGGATTTCGGGATGCGGGTCTGGGAGGGATAGTCCACATACACCGCGCCGAAGCGCTTGCTGTAGCCGTAGGCCCATTCGAAATTGTCCATCAGGGACCACAGGAAATAGCCGCGCAGATCGGCGCCGTCGGCCAGCGCCCGGTGCGCCGCCGCCAGATGGCCGCGCAGGTAGCCGATCCGCTCCGGATCGTGGACCCGGCCCTCCGCGTCCGGCTTGTCGTCGTACGCCGCACCGTTCTCCGTGATGTGGAGCGGCACCCCCGGAGCCTCCTGGGTGTAGCGCATCAGCAGGTCGTACAGCCCGCTCGGATCCACCGACCAGCCCATCTCGGTGCGGTCCCCCGGAGGCTGGTGGAACACCACGTCCTCCGAGCCGGGCCAGGGGGAGTGGGCACTGGCGCCATGGCCGTCATGACGCCCGGCGGGCTCATCACCGGCCGGGGCGGACACCAGGGCCGGGGTGTAGTAGTTGATGCCCAGCGCGTCCAGCGGCTGTCTGATGACCGCCAGATCGCCGTCGTGGACAAAACCCCAGTCGGTGACGGACCGGGTGTCCTCGATCAGGTCCTTCGGATACGCGCCGCGCAGCAGCGGCCCGGTGAAGACCCGGTTGGCCAGCGCGTCGATCCGCCGCCGCGCGTCCAGGTCCGCCGGGCTCCCGGTCAGCGGTCTCACCGCGGCCGGGTTGAGGCTGATGGCGATCCGGGCACGGGCGGGCAGTGCGGCGCGCAGCGCCTGGGTGCCCAGGCCATGGGCGAGATTGAGGTGGTGGGCGGCGCGCAGCGGGGCCAGCCGCTCGGTGCGCCCCGGGGCGTGCACCCCCGAGCCGTAGCCCAGGAAGGCACTGCACCAGGGCTCGTTCAGCGTGGTCCAGAAGTCCACGCGGTCGCCGAGCGCGCCCGCCACGATCCCGGCGTACTCGGCGAACCGCTCGGCCGTCTCCCGCTCCGGCCAGCCGCCGCCCGCCGCGCCTCCGCCGCGGAACCGGGACTCCAGCTCCTGCGGCAGATCCCAGTGGTAGAGGGTCAGCACCGGCTGGATGCCCGCCGTCAGCAGCTCGTCCACCAGGGAGCGGTAGAAGTCCAGCCCGCGCTGGACGGCCGGGCCGCGACCGGTGGGCTGGACGCGGGACCAGGAGACCGAGAAGCGGTACGCGCCCAGCCGCAGCTCGCCCATCAGCCGGACGTCCTCGCGGTAGCGGTGGTAGTGGTCGGCGGCGATATCGCCGGTGTCACCGCCGAGCACCTTTCCGGGGGTGCGGCTGAAGGTGTCCCAGATGGACGGGGTGCGGCCGTCCTTCTGCGCGGCGCCCTCGACCTGATAGGCGGCCGTGGCCGCGCCCCACAGGAATCCGGGCGGAAAGGCGAGTGTCATGGAAGCGCTCCCAAGCGTACGAGGGAATGGTCCGGACGGTTCGAGAGGAGAGAAGGGGAAATTCAGCCCTTGACGGCGCCCTGCATGATGCCGCCCACGATCTGTTTGCCGAAGAGGACGAAGGCGATCAGCAGTGGAAGGGTGCCGAGCAGCGCACCCGCCATGATCACCGACTGATCGGGGATATAGCCACGGCCCAGACCGGTCAGTGCCACCTGAACGGTCGGGTCGCCGTTCTGGGTGAGCGCGATGACCGGCCAGAAGAAGTCGTTCCACGCCTGGACGAAGGTGAGCATGCCCAGCACGGCCATGGCCGGACGCGCGGCCGGGAACACCACATGCCAGATGATCCGCAGACTGCTCGCCCCGTCCATCCGCGCCGCCTCGACCAGTTCGGACGGCAGCGCCTGAAGCAGGTACTGCCGCATGAAGAACACCCCGAAGGCGCTGACCAGGGTGGGGAGGATGACCGCCTGGAGCTGGTCGGTCCAGCGCAGTTCGGCGATGGTCATATACAGCGGCACCACACTCAGCTGCGGCGGCACCATCATCGTCCCGATGGTGAGCAGCAGCAGCGCGTTCTTGAACCGGAACCGCAGCTTGGCGAAGGCGAACCCGGCGATGGTCGAGAACAGCACGGTCCCGGCCGCGATCGTCCCCGCCACCACCGTCGTATTGAGCAGCGCCGTGCCCATATTGGCGTCGGTCCAGGCTATTTCCAGGTTCCTGGCGAGGTTCCCGCCGAACCAGAACGGTGGCGGGGTCTCCGCCAGCCGGGTGTTGCTGCGGGACGCCGCGACGGCCGTCCACACCAGCGGGAAGAGCGAGCCCGCGGTGAAGAGGATCAGCACGGCGTAGGTCACCGGTCCGCCGTGCAGCTGGCGCCCGGCCCGGCCGCGGCCCCGCGCGGCCGGGGGCGCGGAACGCGATGCGGACGCCGTCGCGGGGTCAGCCGCCGGACGGGACGGCACGGTGGCGGTCATGGCACTCCCTCGCCTTCCTCTTCGGCTTCGTCGGATGGGTCTTTGGTCTCGGCAGGGCCCGCCGCACGGCCCTCACCGGCTCTTCCGCAGCCGTCGCCCGATCAGCCCGTACACGGCGGCGATCAGCAGCAGGATGAGGAACATCGTCCAGGCGATGGCGGAGGCCCGGCCCAGGTGGAGATTGACCCAGCCCTGCTCGTACAGATAGAGGCCGAGCGTCTGGTACTGGTGGTCGGCGCCGCCGGTGGCCCCCGCCGCCCCGTTGAACAGCAGCGGTTCACCGAAGAGCTGGGTGGCGCCGATCGTCGAGACGACCACCGTGAACAGGATCGTGGGCCGCAGCGAGGGGATCGTGACATGGCGGAACTGCTGCCAGCGCGAGGCCCCGTCCAGCGCCGCCGACTCGTACAGATCGCTGGGCACGGCCTGCATCGCCGCCAGATAGATCAGCGCGTTGTACCCCGTCCAGCGCCAGATCACGATCGTGGAGACCGCGAACTGCGAGGTCCAGGAGCCGTTCTGCCAGTCGATCGCGTCGAACCCGACCAGTCCCAGGGCCCAGTTGATCATCCCGTAGTCCCGCCCGAAGAGCAGCACGAAGACCAGGGTCGCCGCCGCGACCGAGGTGGCGTACGGGGTGAGTACCGCGACCCGGAAGAACATCGAGCCGCGCAGCCGGTAGTTGAGCAGATGGGCGAGACCGAGCGCCATCAGCAGCTGCGGCACCGTGGAGATCACCCCGATGGTGAAGGTGTTCCGCAGCGCGTTCCAGAAGAACTCGTCCTCCCACAGCCGCGCGTAGTTGTGCGGCCCCGCCCACTCCATATGGGTGGGATCGGTGAGCTCCACCCGGTGCAGCGAGGCCCAGCCCGTGTACAGCAGCGGGAACAGTCCGAAGGCGGTGAAGAAGAGGAAGAACGGGGCGATGAAGGCGTACGGACTCCAGCGGATGTCCCGGCGGTGGCGGCGGCTGCGCCGGGCGCGGCGGCGCTCCTCGGCGGGAGCACGCGCCGCGGTGAGCGCCGTCACCGATCCAGGGCGTTGTCGATGGAGCGGACGGCGGCCTTCCAGCCCTCGTCCGCGGATTTGCCCTGCTGATCGACCTGGAGCAGTCCGACATCGGTGATGTTCTGGTGGATGAGCGAGTCCTTGGGGCCCAGCACCTGGGTGGGGATGCCCTCGGCCGCCGCGCTGAACAGGGCGCCGATCGGCGCGCCACCGAAGTACGGATGTTTGGCCCCGGCCACCTGCGGCAGCTCGTACGCGGCCCGGGAGCTGGGGAAGCTGCCCTGCTTCTCGAAGAGGGTGGCCTGCTGCTCGGGCGCGGTCAGCCAGGCGGCCAGCTTCACCGCCTCGTCCGTGTGGCTCCCGGCGCGGGGTACGGCGAGGAAGGAGCCGCCCCAGTTGCCGGGCCGGGGCGCGGCGGCCACGTCCCACTGGTCCTCGGCCTTGGGCCCGGCCTTCTCCTTGATATAGCCGAGCATCCACGGCGGACAGGAGACGGTGGCGAACCGGCCGTTGGCGTATGCCTGGTCCCAGGTCTTCTGGAACTGCTGGAGCCGGGCGGTCAGATTGCCCTTCGCCGCGGCCGTGGCGATGCGCCACGCCTCCTTGACCCCCGGGCTGTCCTGGTAGACGGGGTTGCCGCCGGTGTCGTAGTAGCGCTGGGCGCTGCTGGAGACCGCGGCGTTGTAGACCCCGGCCGCCGAGTCGACGAAGGCGGTGCCGCCCGGGGCGCTCTTCCTGTAGCGCTCCCCGGTGTCGAGGTACTTCTGCCAGTCGCCCGCCCACAGCTCGGCGACCTTCTTCCGGTCGGTGGGCAGTCCGGCCCGGCGGAAGAGGTCCTTGCGGTAGCAGATCGCCATGGGGCCGATATCGGTTCCGAGGCCGATCGTCCGGCCGTCCTTGGTAGTGGATTGCGCCCATTTCCAAGGAATGAAGCTGTCCTTCTTCACCCCCTTCGCCTTCGAAAGATCAATGAACTTGTCCGCCTGGGTGGTGGTGACCTCGTTGATGTTGGCCACTTCGACCGCCTGGATGTCGGCGAGTCCGCTGCCCGAGCCGAGGTGGGTGAGGAGCTGGGGGTAGTAGTTCTCGTTCCGCTCGATCGAGGTTTCCTTGATCCGGATATCCGGGTGGAGCTTCATATACGCGTCGTAGAGCCCGGCCTGCTTGTAGCCGAAGACGCCGAAGACCCCGACGGTCACGGTGGTTCTGCCGCTTCCGTCACCGCCTCCGGAGGCTCCGGCGGGGTCGTCGCCGTCGTCGGCGCAGCCGGTCAGCAGCCCGGCGCCGAGGGCCGCCGCGGCCAGCAGGGCCACCATCCGCCGCCGGTGCCCCACCGCTCTTCCTGAACACGTGCGCATTCCGTCCTCCTCGCACCCTGACGTACCGCTCCCGGCCAAGAGGCGGGCATACGTGGGACTTTGAGTTGCCTCGGCTCGGGCGGGGAACGTGCGGCTTGTGTATGGCTCAGGTAGTGTGGGAGCGCTCCCAGATTGATGTGTTGAAGGGTCGCGGCTCGCCGTGGGGGTGTCAAGAGATCGCGCGAAACAACGCTCCCAAACCACACTGATGTTGAATGTCCCTTCGCAGCCGCCCAGGCAGGGGGAGCTGCCGGGCACGTACGTACGGCTGGAGGCGCGACATGGCAGGAACGCGACGACGAGGGGCGGGGCGGGGACGGCCCACGCTGGAAGAGGTCGCGGTCCGCGCCGGAGTCGGCCGGGGCACCGTCTCGCGGGTGGTCAACGGCTCGCCGCGGGTCAGCGACCGTACCCGCGTCGCCGTGCAGCGGGCCGTCGCCGAACTGGGCTATGTGCCCAACCGGGTGGCCCGCGCCCTGGCCGCCAACCGGGCCGACGCGGTGGCCCTGGTGATACCCGAGCCCGAGACCAGACTCTTCGCCGAGCCCTACTTCTCCGACATCATCCGCGGCGTCGGCGCCGAACTCGCCGATACCGACCTCCAGTTGCTGCTCACCCTCATCCGCACCCCCAAGGAGCGCCAGCGCTTCGCGGACTATCTCGCCGCCCACCGGGTGGACGGGGTGCTGCTGGTCTCGGTCCACGCCGACGATCCGCTGCCGGACCTGCTGGGGCGGATAGAGATCCCCGCGGTGCTCAGCGGCCGCCGCTCGGCGCATGAGTCGGTGGCGTACGTGGACTCGGACAACACCGGTGGGGCACGGGGCGCGGTGGAACACCTCATCGCGCGCGGCCGCTCCACCATCGCCACCATCACCGGACCCCTGGACATGTATGCCGCGCAGTGCCGTCTGGACGGCTATCGCGCCGCGCTCCGGGCGGCGGGCCGGGCGGTGGATCCGGCGCTGGCCGTCGCCGCGGACTTCACCGAGGAGGGCGGCCGCCGCGCGATGCGCGATCTGCTGGACCGCGAACCCGGTCTGGACGCGGTCTTCGCGGCGTCGGACGTGATGGCCGCGGGCGCCCGGCAGGTGCTGCGCGAGGCGGGCCGCCGGGTGCCGGACGATGTCGCGCTGGTCGGCTTCGAGGACTCCGCCGTCGCCCGCCATATGGATCCGCCGCTCACCAGCGTCCGGCAGGCCACCGAGGAGATGGGGCGGGCGATGGTGCGGGTGCTGCTGGAGGAGATCGAGGGCGCGGCGGAACGTACGGCGGCGCGGCCGCAGTTGGTGCTGCCGACGCGGCTGGTGACGCGCTCCTCGTCCTGAGCGGGTTCAGCCCCGCGGGCCGGGGCTCGCCGCCGCGGCGACCGGGGCCGCGTCCGCCGGGGCCGCTGCGGCCACCGGGCTCGTGCCCGCCGTGTCCGTGTCCGCGTCGGCCGTTCCGCCGTCCCGCCGGGCCAACGCCGCCTCCAGCCGCTGGATATGACGGTGCTGGAGCCGGGCGGTGCGCTGGAGCGAGAGAACCGCCCGCAGGAACTGGTCCATATCGGCGGCCCGGGTGAGGATGTCGTCCGGCACCCGCGCGTCGTCCTGGCAGTCCGGCGGGGACGGGCCGAGCACCGCCTGCGCCCACGCCCGGGTGACCGGCTTGAACATCCGCGGATGGTTGGCCACGATCCGGGCCCGCACCGCGAGGTCGTTCTCCGCGGCCTCCACATGCAGCCCGTCGTCCTTGTTGCGCGCCCCGAAGAGCGGCTCGTGGAGATGGTGGGCGGTGAACCCGCGCTCGGCGCAGGCGATCCAGAAGTCCCAGTCCTCCCCGGCGCGCATCTCCTCGTCGTAGCCGCCCACCGCCTCCCACACCTCACGGCGGTAGAGCGAGCAGTAGAACATGATCAGCCGGCGCAGCAGCAGCCGCGGATCGTAGGCCGGGAGGGCCAGTACCTGCGAGGGGAGGTCCTGGTCGTCGGTGAAGGCGGAGACGTCGGTGGAGGCGATGGCGATGTCCGGATCGCCCTCCAGCACCGCGACGGTCTTCTCCAGCATGGTCGGGGCGATCACGTCATCGGCGTCCAGCGGCAGCACATAGCGGCCGGTGGAGACGGCGATCCCGGCGTTACGGGCGGCGGAGACCCCCGCGTTGGCCTGGCGCAGCAGCCGGATCCGGCGGCCGGGGTGGCGGGCGATGAGCGCCTCGGCCACCGCCGCGGTGTCATCGGGGCTGCCGTCGTCGACGACGATCAGCTCCCAGTCCTCGTAGCTCTGCGCCAGTACGCTCGCCACCGCCTGCGGCAGAT
The DNA here is from genome assembly GCF_040650655.1 of Streptomyces sp. NPDC048636. Taxonomy (NCBI): domain Bacteria; kingdom Bacillati; phylum Actinomycetota; class Actinomycetes; order Kitasatosporales; family Streptomycetaceae; genus Streptomyces; species Streptomyces sp. NPDC048636. The sequence continues at coordinate 54,137 of NZ_JBEZHR010000002.1, forward strand.
AGCGGCCGTAGCCGTAGCAGGGGATCACCACGGAGACGGCCGGGCGCGGGGCGTGTTCGGCGTACTCGGTGGACGAGCCGGACGCGGCCCCCGGGAGGTGAGTCTCCAGGGGGCCGTGCCCGGTCGCGGTGGACGCCGTTCTCACAGGGCTCCGGCCGCGGTGGTGGACGGCGCCGAGATGTTGCTGCACCCGGGGCTGAACTTGATCGGCGCGATCACGACATTGGCCGCGCTGGAGGCGGAGTTGTCGCAGTGGTTCTGCTGGGTCACGGCCGCGTCGTCACCGAAGACATGGCTGAAGTTCAGACACTCGGTGGACCCGGTCACGCCGACGCAGGTGACACCGTTCTGGAGCGGGTCGGCCAGCGCGTGGCCGCCGACGAAGACCACCGCCCCTGCCGTCGCCGTCACCAGGGCGGCCGTTTTGCCGATGTTCATGAAAGCCTCCTCATGGACGCTCCGCGGGGGTACCCGCGGGCCTGTGTCCAACGACGGCCGCAGGGGTGGGCATCGAGAGAGCCGACGGCTTCACCTGTCCGGCGCAGCGGACGGCGACGGTGTCGCCGTGCGCCAGGGCGAGTTGCGGCGGGGCGCCGTCGTCCGCGTCCGCTCGTGGCGCGGTGTTTCGCCGTGCGGCGCGGCCAGTAGGGCTGGACCGGCATCGCGGTGTTGTCAGGGCGCGGGCCTCGGTAGTGGCAGGTCCGCCGTGGTCAGGGGCAGCCGCGTCGCCATCTCACGCGTCCGCTCCTCGTAGCCGTCGCCCGTCCACCGCTGGGCCGCCGCCTCGAAGAGGCGCGCGAGATGCGGCTCGTCGCAGGTGTTGGCCCCGTGGCAGACGTAGGTATAGAGCTCCGGGGCGTCCACGGACACCACGAGCCCGGCGCGGACCACCCCGAGCGCGACCGCCGAATCCTCACCGCGCCGCAGCGCGGGATAGCGCGGCATCCCCTCCCTGGCACAGAGCATGGAGTTCTCCCACACCCGCGCCCCGGAGAGGGCCAGAGTGCGGCGGGCGGGCCACCACAGCCGCTCCCGGGCGAGGAAGCAGGCGCTCGCGCCCAGTCCGGCGACCGCGGCGAGCTGCACCTCCAGCCGCTCCGGGTCGTACACATCGTCGTCGTCCCACTGGCACACATACGGCCCGGCGGCCAGCTCCACCGCCAGATTGCGCACCTCGCCCAGGGTGAGCCCCGGGCGCGGGGTGCGGTGGTGCCGGATCCGCGGGTCGGCGAGCGCGTCGAGGTGGCGGGCCAGGGTGTCGTCCGTGCCGTCGTCCACGACGACCAGCTCCGCGGGGGCGTGGGTCTGGGCGAGGAAGCACCGGACGGCGCGTGCGGCGAACCCCGGCCGGTCCTTGGTCACCATCAGACAGGACACCAGCGGTGGCGGGGTGTCCGACGTCCACCGTGCGCGCTGGGCGTCGAGGTCGAACTCACCGTTCGCGCCCGGCCGCGTCCGCTGGCTGGTCCAGTACCGGACCCTCCGCCACCGCCGGGAGATGATGTCCCGGTCCCTCCTGGTCCGCTCGCTCATCGGCGGGATTCCGCTCTGCTCGGGCATCCGCACAGTATGTCCGGGTGTGGCGGGGGAGCCGCCGCCGTGTCACCCGCCCGGCCCCCCGGGGCGCGCGGATCGCCCGTCTGGGGCGCCCGGGGTGCGGTGGTGGGCCGTCAGCCGCACGTTGGACGCATGACCGAGAGTGAGATCCCGCGTATCAACCGGCCGTCGATCGTGGTGCTCGGTGTCCAGCCGGGGGATCCCCCCTACCGGCTGGTGGAGGTGGCCGGTGAGCTGGCGGGCAAGGCCCACTCGGTCCTGGACGTGATCGAGATCGCCCGGGCGGTCGGGCTCGACGACGTCGATCTCGACGACCCCGATGTCGTCCGCTGGGTGGGCGGCGACAAGTTCACCTGGACCTCGTGGTGGCCCTATCACCCGCCGCCGCACGAGGAGGGCGAGCGGCACGGGAGGCGGCATGGCTGGCGCGGGCGGCACGAACGCCATGAGGACGCCGAGGACCCCGAGGGGCGGGCGCCCGACGGGACATCCGACTGACCGCCCCCTCGACCGTCCTCGACTGTCAACCGTCCGTTGACACCCCTCGGACTGTCAACCTATGGTTGACGTATGACGGAGCCAGTCGGCATGACGCGTCCCGTACGCCTCGACGACCTCATCGGGGCCATCAAGAAGGTCCACACCGACACCCTCGACCAGCTCACCGACGCGATGCTCGCCGCCGAACACCTCGGCGAGGTGGCCGACCATCTGATCGGCCACTTCGTGGACCAGGCGCGGCGCTCGGGCGCCTCCTGGACGGACATCGGCAAGAGCATGGGGGTCACCCGCCAGGCGGCCCAGAAGCGGTTCGTCCCCAAGGGCGCCGGTGATCTGTCCGCCCTCGACCCCGGCCAGGGCTTCGGCCGGTTCACCGCGCGCGCCCGGAACGTGGTGATGGCGGCCCAGAACGAGGCGCGCGCCGCCGCCAACGACGAGATCCGCCCCGCCCACCTCGTACTGGGCCTGCTGGCCGAACCCGAGGCCCTCGCCGCGAAGGCGCTCACCGCGCAGAAGCTGTCGGCGGACGCGGTCCGCGAGGCGGCCACCGCGGCCCTGCCCCCGGCCGCCGAGCCGGTCCCCGACCTCATCCCCTACGACGCGGCGGCGCGCAAGGTGCTGGAGCTGACGTTCCGCGAGGCGCTGCGGCTGGGCCACGACTACATCGGCACCGAGCACATCCTGCTCGCCCTGCTGGAGTTCGAGGACGGCGCGGGTCCGCTCACCGCCCTCGGCGCCGACAAGGCCGCCGCGTCGGAGCACATCGCCCACGCCGTAGCCGAAATCGCCGCCACCCGCGGCCGGGACTGACGCCCAGGAGGCGGGCGTTGGGGGTACGAGGAGGGCCCCCGTCCGCTCGCGCGGACGGGGGCCCTCCTCGTACAGGGTGAGTAACGGGACTCGAACCCGCGACATCCTGGACCACAACCAGGTGCTCTACCAGCTGAGCTATACCCACCATGACCGGCACTTTCCGTACCGGCCGAGAAAAAGTGTACAGGGTCGGCGGGGGTGCTCGCGCCCGGCTTTCGGGGAGCCGGGCGCGAGCGGTGGATCATGCCTCCCGGGCGGGCAGGACGTGCTTGGCCGCGAGCGACTTCGCCGTGTCCGAGTCCGGGCCGGGCTGGGGCACGAAAACCGCCTCCCGGTAGTAGCGCAGCTCGGCGATCGACTCATGGATGTCGGCCAGCGCGCGGTGGTTGCCGTTCTTCTTGGGGCTGTTGAAGTAGGCCCGCGGATACCAGCGGCGGGCCAGCTCCTTGATCGAGGAGACGTCGACGATCCGGTAGTGCAGATAGCTCTCGAGGGTGGGCATGTCCCGGAGCAGGAAGCCGCGGTCGGTGCCGACCGAGTTCCCGCACAGCGGAGCCTTGCCCGCCTCCGGGACGTGCTCGCGGATGTACGCCAGGACCCGGTCCTGAGCGTCCTCCAGCGAGGTGCCGCCGTCGAGCTCGGCGAGCAGGCCGGAGGCCGTGTGCATCTCACGCACCACCTCGGGCATGGTGGCCAGCGACTCGGCGGGCGGCCGGACAACGATGTCCACTCCCTCGCCCAGGATGTTCAGCTCGGAGTCCGTGACCAGCGCGGCCACCTCGATGAGCGCGTCGTCCGACAGCGAGAGCCCGGTCATCTCGCAGTCGATCCACACCATGCGATCGTTCATACGTCTCACCCTACGGGGCGTTCCCGCTGGCCGGGCAGGGTCGGGCGGCCCGGTGCACGTCCCGCCGCCTGCTCGGGCAGGCGTGGGGCGTACGCGTCCGACTCCGGCTTGCCCGGGTCCGTGCCGCCGTGCGGATGCGGAGGGTGATGGTGATGCGCCGCGGGGTGACCGAGGGGTGTGCCGGGGCGGCGCAGCGCCACGGCGTGCTCGCCCGAGCGCTGCTCGATCACCTCGGCCCGCTCCGGGCGGTCCATCCGCTCGCCCCGCTCCATCCGCTCCAGCCGGTCCGGCCGGTCCGCGGAACCGCTCTGCGGCCTGCGGGCGCGGTACGCGGCCCGGTACGCGGCCGGGGAGGACCCCAGCTGCCGCCGGAAGTGGCCGCGCAGGGCCACCGGGGAACGGAAGCCGCAGCGCCCGGCCACCTCGTCCACCGAATAGTCGGAGGTCTCCAGAAGGCGCTGTGCCTGGAGCACCCGCTGGGTGATCAACCACTGGAGTGGAGCGCTCCCAGTGAGGGACCGGAAACGCCGGTCGAAGGTGCGGCGGCTCATATACGCGCGCGCGGCCAGGGCCTCGACGTCGAACTGCTCATGCAAATGCTCAAGGGCCCATGCCACCACCTCGGCGAGCGGATCCGCGCCGATCTCCTCTGGTAAGGACCTGTCCAGGTAACGCTCCTGCCCTCCACCGCGGCGCGGCGGTACGACGAGGCGGCGGGCGAGGGCCCCCGCGGCGTCGGCGCCGTGGTCGGTGCGCACGATGTGCAGGCACAGGTCGATCCCGGCGGCGGTGCCCGCCGAGGTCAGTACATCGCCGTCGTCCACGAAGAGTTCGCGTGGATCCACATGGACGGACGGATAGCGCTTGGCGAGTGTCGGCGCGTACATCCAATGTGTGGTCGCCGGACGTCCGTCGAGCAGCCCGGCGGCCGCGAGTACGAAGGCCCCGGTGCACAGGCCCACGATCCGCGCGCCCTCCTCGTGCGCGCGGCGCAACGCGTCGAGCGCGGCGGCCGGTGGCGGCTGGGTGATCGACCGCCAGGCCGGTACGACGACGGTTCCGGCCCGGGACAGCGCCTCCAGGCCGTATGGTGCGGTCAGTTCCAGTCCGCCAGTCGTTCGCAGTGGCACATCTTCGCCCGCGCACACCAGAAGTCGGTAGCGAGGCACCCCGGCGTCCTGCCGGTCGATACCGAAGACGGAGAGCGGGATGGAGCTTTCGAAAATGGGGCCGCCGCTGAACAGCAGCACCGCGACGATTTCTCGTCGCCGGCGTCCGGAGAGCTTGCGCGAGGTCTCCGGTACGGTCGTGGAGTCCTGGCTCATGGCTCTAAGCCCCCCTCGGTGGTCGCGTCCTCTCGGTCCTGCACGTTTCCCCTCGGTCCTGAACGGTTCCCCCGCCGGTCATGGCCAAGATCGAATCTACTGTGTCGCGTGTGGTCGCCGTGACCAGTTCACCACCCGCCACTATGTCGACATGACAACTTGGCGCGAAGCATTCGATCACGAAGCGTTGCACTCGTAGCCCTCGCTGTGAAGTGCGCCTAGTGCGGACATCCACTTCGCGTAGGGGGTCAGATCCCCCCACGCCCCTTTCTACGCTGGCCTGAACGCGGTTGAGCACGGTGTTTGCCAAGGGAAGAACTGTGACGCGAAGTTGGCCGAAAATAGCCAGGTGTTGAGGTGGAAAAGCGTCATGCGCCCGGCGTACGACTCTCTCGTACTCCATCACCCGAGTGTGTACGCGGCGCTACGCAGCGCGCCCTCCGGGGGGTCCCGGGCGGGTCCTCAGCCGTGCCGGCCGCCGCGGTGGGCGCCGATACCGGTACGCCCGTGACGGCCCCGGTGGGGCGCTCCCGCGTCCGGGCCCAGCCGGGCCGCCACCCGCTCGGAATGACGCAGCAGGGCGCGGCTGACGGCGGTTACCGCCGCCAGGCCCGCGGCGGCGGCGAGCGCCGCGCCGAAGGGCAGTCCGCACACCAGGAGGACGAGCGGAACCACCGCGCAGCTGAAGGACGCCCAGCGGATCACCTCGTTCACCGTCCCGTCCGCCGGGGCCGCCCCGGGCGCGCCCTGCGGGAGGGCCGGTGGGGGCGCCGGGGGGAGGGCGGTCGGGGCCGCCGCCCGCCGGGGGGCGGGGATGGCGGGGGGCCGCGCGACGGTCCTGGGGCGGCGCCGCGACCGGCGGCGTGAGGCCGCACGTGAGGCCGCGCGGGAGGCGGCGCGCGAGGTGGTCGCCGAGGTGGTGCCGGGGGCCGCGCCGGGGGTGCTGCCATGGGCGTCGCGGGCGCGGGGGACGGGCACGGGCGGGGGGCTCCTCTCAGGCCGCTGACGGGCACCGGCGGAGCCGGACCCGGGCGTCCGGGCGGGCCACCGGCCCGGTGGCGTCCGGTCGCGGCTACTACAACGCCGGGCCCGTCCGCAGGTCACTGCGTGGCAGCCGCACGGTGTACGCGAGGGGACCGTGAGGCACCAGGGGGGACCACTTGGGGCATTGCGTATCGGGCCGGGCTCCGGCATGCTCCGGTGAATGCTTCGGGCGCTCCGCTGCCGAAGCGGCCCCTGGGCAGGCGAGGAATGGCGCCGTACCCTTAGGGGTAAGGGCTTGGATAGATGAATCCCGGACGGATTTGGTTCGTTCGCTCCGTCCCCGAGCTCCAGCGGAGCTCCGTCCCCCGACAACTCCGACCCGAGCCCCCGCCGATTCCCTCCGCACGAGGACATCCTTCGCCGAGACACCGATGGCCGGTCACGAAATCCCCGAACCCGCGGACCGCAAGCGGGTCGCCGATCACACGGCGCACCCCGAAGCGGCGGAAGAAACACGTCATTCCTGCGATCCGGCGTTCCACCACGGTGTTGTGGTGGGCTTCGACGGTTCCACCTCCAGTGAGCGCGCCCTCGCGTACGCGATCGGGATGGCCCGGCGCTCAGGCTCCGGCCTGATCATCGTCCACGTCGCCAACCGGCTGCCGACGACGGTGTGGGCGGGCTGTGAGCCCCCGGTCTTCGTCGATGTCCCCGATCACCGCACCGAGGTGCTGGGGCTCGAGCTGGCCTGCGCCGACCACCTCTCCGAGGTGCCCTGGATCCTCGTCGAGCGGGGCGGGGACATCTGCCACGAGCTGGAGGAAGTCGGCCGGGAGTACGAGGCCGACGCCATCGTGGTCGGCTCCACCCACGGTCTGGTGGGGCGGATCTTCGGCTCGGTGGCCGGGCGGCTCGCGCGGCGGGCGCAGCGGCCCGTCGTGGTCATCCCCTGAGCGTCGCCTGACGGGCGGTCGGGCACCACTTGACGATCGCCGGAATCCCGCTGGATCTCGCTTGAGCCCTGGTCGGTCCTTCCTTGGGCTCTACGTGAGCCCGCCTCGAACGTTCCCGGGCCGACGTACGTCCATCCCTCGCCGTTCCCCGTCCCGGTTCCGGCCCGTTTCCTTTCCCTCGCCCCAAACCGCCGTCCTGGCCGGGCGATTGGTCGTGCGCCGGGAATCGGACACCCCCAACACGCCGTGACCGCAGGTGAGATGGCGTCAAGTTCATCTTGACAGTCGATAAATCTACCGGCGCGTAGGGGTGGGTTGTGCGCTTGTGAGGGGTACGTACGCATCATTCGCGCTGTCGCGCGGGAAGTGACGGTTCCCGCGGGGCGGCCGCCGCCGGCGGAAGGGCGACGCCGGCCAAAGGGAGGCGGCCCCCGCGTGTGTGGTGGCACACGCGGGGACCGCCGGCCAGCCGCTCGGAGCGTGCTCGGAGGAGCTGGGAGGGGGCCCGGGGGCCTACTCCACCGTCACCGACTTGGCGAGGTTACGGGGCTTGTCGATGTCCCGGCCCAGCGCCAGCGCCGTGTGGTAGGCGAGCAGTTGGAGCGGGATGCCCATGAGGATCGGGTCGAGCTCCACCTCGTTACGGGGCACCACGATGGTGTGGTCCGCCTTCTCCTGCTCCTGGTGGGCGACGGCGAGGATCCGGCCGCTGCGGGCCTTGATCTCCTCCAGGGTCGCGCGGTTCTTCTCCAGCAGGTCGTCGTCGGGCAGTACCGCCACGGTCGGCACCTCCGGCTCGATGAGCGCCAGCGGTCCGTGCTTGAGCTCGGAGGCCGGGTACGCCTCGGCGTGCACGTAACTGACCTCCTTGAGCTTCAGGGACGCCTCGCGCGCCACCGGGTAGCCGCGGACCCGGCCGATGAACATCATGCTCTTTGCGTTCGCATACTCCGCGGCGAGCTTCTTGATCTCCTCCTCGCCGCGCAGCACCTCGGCGATCTGCTCCGGCAGCCTGCGCAGCCCGGCGATGATCCGCTTGCCGTCGGCGACCGACAGATCGCGGATCCGGCCCAGGTGCAGGGCGAGCAGGGCGAAGGCGACGGCGGTGTTGGTGAAGCACTTGGTGGAGACGACGCAGACCTCCGGGCCCGCGTGCACGTACACCCCGCCGTCCGTCTCGCGCGCGATGGCGCTGCCGACGACGTTGACGACGCCCAGCACCCGGGCGCCCTTGCGCTTGAGCTCCTGGACGGCGGCCAGGGTGTCGTAGGTCTCGCCGGACTGGCTGACCGCGATGTAGAGGGTGTCGGGGTCCACCACCGGGTTGCGGTAGCGGAACTCGCTCGCGGGCTCGGCGTCGGCGGGGATCCGGGCCAGCTCCTCGATCAGCTGGGCACCGATCAGACCCGTGTGGTACGCCGAACCGCAGCCGAGGATCTTCACCCGGCGCACTCCGCGCGCCTCGCGGGCGTCCAGGTTGAGCCCGCCCAGCCGGACGGTGGAGAAGCGGTCGTCGATCCGGCCGCGCAGCACCCGGTCCACGGCGTCGACCTGCTCGTGGATCTCCTTGTGCATGTAGGTGTCGTGGCCGCCCATGTCGTAGGACTCGGCCTCCCACTCCACCGTGGTGGGGGAGGGGGCGGTGCGGCTGCCCTCGGTGGTGTAGGTGCGGTAGTCATCGGCCTTGAGGGTGGCCATCTCGCCGTCGTCCAGGGTGACCACCTGGCGGGTGTGGCTGACCAGCGCGGCGACGTCGGAGGCGACGAACATCTCCTTCTCGCCGATGCCCAGCACCACGGGCGAGCCGTTGCGGGCGACGACGATGCGGTCGGGGAAGTCCGCGTGCAGTACGGCGATGCCGTAGGTGCCCTCGATCAGGGTGAGCGCGTGGCGGACCTTCTCCTCCAGGGTGCTCGCCTGGGAGCGGCCGATCAGATGCGCCAGCACCTCGGAGTCGGTCTCGGAGACCAGCTCCACCCCGTCGGCGACCAGCTTGGCGCGCAGATCGGAGGCGTTGTCGATGATCCCGTTGTGGACGATCGCGACCTTGCCGTCGGCGTCCGTGTGGGGGTGCGCGTTGATGTCGTTGGGCGCGCCATGGGTGGCCCAGCGGGTGTGGGCGATGCCGACGGTGCCGGCGAAGCGCTTGGGCAGCCGGGACTCGAGGTCCCGGACCCGGCCCTTGGCCTTGGCGGTCTTCAGTCCTGCGCTCTGGGCGCCCTTGGCGGGCTTGGCCTGGATCGCGATGCCCGCGGAGTCGTAGCCGCGGTACTCCAGTCGCTGGAGCCCCTCCAGCAGCAGCGGTGCCACATCGCGTTTGCCGATGTATCCGACGATTCCGCACATGGTGTTCAGGCCCTCCCTGGTTGATCGTTCGCGGGTGCTCGTGGTCCCGGACCGGCGATGGCGGCCGCGGCCCGTGGTCCGTGGTGTCAGCCGTAGACGATGCGGCGCAGCTGCCGCAGCGAGAGTTCGGGCGGCGCCACCGCGCGGTGCGGCAGCTCGGCCGTGATCCGCTCGAAGATGTCCGCGTTGGTCAGCCCGCCGGACTGCAACTCGCGATGGCGGCGGCGGACGAACTCCTCGGTCGTCTCGTCGAAGTACGCCAGGACGTCCAGCACCACCCGGGCCGCCTCGCCGCGGCTCAGCGGCGTGGAGCGGACCAGGTGGTCGACAAGGTCATCGTGGGACATACGGCGATCGAGCACCCGTTGATACTGCGGGGATGAGGGTGGTTTCGCAAGAATCCTGCCCGATATCGGGCAGGGGGTGAGATGAATGGCTAGAAACGGCGGAGTACGGCGTGCTTGGCGGCTGTGAACTCCTCCTCGGTGAGCACCCCGCTCTTATGGAGATCGCCGAGTTCGCGCAGCCGTCGCAGCAGGGCGTCGTGATCCGCGTCACCGCCGCCGGAGTCGCCTGCCGCGTCCTGGCCGTTAAGTATGCTTTGCCCGGATTGACGGGTATAGGTGTCCGTGGTGAGGGCGGGGGTCGGGTCGGCGGGTCCGGCCGACGGGGCGACCGGGGCGCCCGGATGCGGCAGCCGGGCGGTGACGGCCGCCGCGATCAGCGCCATCAGCGGGTCCTTCTTGAAGCCGTACAGCACCACGGCGTGCGGGTCGTACTTGGGCGCCGCCGGGGCCGCCCTCGCCGTACGGAACCGCAGGTAGCCGTTCTCCAGTCCGACGGCGGGCTGCCACTCCACCGCCTCCAGGTCGGCCAGCCGGATCGTCCGGGTGCCGCCCGACTTCTTCGACTCCTCGGTCTTCCAGTTCCACTCCAGCCGCACCCGCTCCCCGTCGAAGGCGACCGTGGCGTCCCCGGCCGTCGCCGACAGCGGAACGTACGGTCCGGGCAGCAGATAGCGGTCACACGGGCCGGACGGCACCTGGTCCAGCAGCAGCGCCTGCCGGACCTCCTCGGCCATGTACTCGGCGACGCCCGCGCGCTCCGCCTCGACCGTCAGCTGATACGGATCCGCCGCGTCCGGCAGCTTGCCGCCCGTCACCTGGATCAGCGGATCCGCGCCCTCGCGCAGCTTCAGCCGCAACCGCCCCGATTTGCGGCCCGGTTCATGGGCGAGCCCCGCCAACGCCTCCAGGGGGACGGTCAGTTCGCCGAGCGCCTGCCGCGCCGGGTGCACGCTCTTGTCCCGCCCCGGGACGATCCGTATCGCGTCGCCGTCGAAGAACCATGCGCCATCGCTCTGGGTGATTTCCGCCATGGTGTGAATTCTGACAGGTACACAGTGCAATATTGGTCTACACCCTTGACCGTCGGCGAGGGCGCACGGTACCCAAGGACGCGACCTTTCGTTGAAGGGATTCCCTGTGGGACGACGCCGTGCCCGACTTCTGTGTTCCCTCCTGCTGACCGTGGCGGCGGGGGCGGGGACCGCCGCCACGGCGGAACCATCCGCCGCCGCTCCGGCCCGATCCGCCACCGCGCCCACTCCGCTGGACCGGGTGGTGCCCGCGCCCGCCTCGGTACGCCCCGCCGCCACCCCGTACACCCTCGGCCCGGACGCCCGGATCCGCGTCTCGGGAGACTCGTCCGCGGCGCGGCGGGTGGGCGACTACCTCGCCGACGTACTGCGCCCCTCCACCGGCTACCGGCTGCCGGTGACCGCGCGCGGCGGGGGTGACGGCATCCGGCTGCGGCTCACCCCCGGGGCGCGCGCCGTACGCGGCCTCGGCGCGGAGGGCTACCGGCTCCAGGTGACCGGCCGCGCGGTCACCCTCAGCGCCCGCGCCTCCGCGGGGCTGTTCCACGGTGTCCAGACGCTGCGTCAGCTGCTGCCGGCGTCCGTGGAGCGGACGACCCGGCAGCCCGGCCCCTGGCGGATCTCCGGCGGCACCATCACCGATGAGCCGCGCTACGGCTACCGGGGCGCGATGCTCGATGTCTCCCGGCACTTCTTCACCGTCGGCCAGGTCAAGCGCTATATCGACCAGCTCGCCCTGTACAAGATCAACAAGCTGCATCTGCATCTCTCGGACGACCAGGGGTGGCGGATCGCCATCGACTCCTGGCCCCGGCTGGCCACCCACGGCGGCTCCACCCAGGTCGGCGGGGGACCTGGCGGCTACTACACCAAGGCCGACTACCGGGAGATCGTGCGCTACGCGGCCGCCCGCGAACTGACCGTCGTCCCCGAGATCGACCTGCCGGGACACACCAACGCGGCCCTCGCCTCCTACGCGGAGCTCAACTGCGACGGGGTCGCCCGGCCGCTCTACACCGGCACCGAGGTCGGCTTCAGCTCCCTGTGCGTACCCAAGGAGGTGACCTACGACTTCGTGGACGACGTCATCCGCGAGCTCGCCGCGCTCACCCCCGGCCGTCTGATCCATATCGGCGGCGACGAGGCACACTCCACCAGCCACGCCGACTACACCGCCTTCATGGACCGGGTGCAGCCCGTGGTGGCCCGCTACGGCAAGACGGTGGTGGGCTGGCACCAGCTGACCGGCGCCCACCCCGCCCAGGGGGCCATCGCCCAGTACTGGGGGCTGGACGGCAGCGAGAAGGAGGTCGCGGACGCGGCCAAGGCGGGCACCCGGCTGATCCTCTCGCCCGCCAACCGGGCCTATCTGGACATGAAGTACACCAAGGACACCCCGCTGGGGCTCTCCTGGGCCGGATATGTCGAGGCCCGGCAGTCCTACGACTGGGACCCCGGCGCCTATGTGAAGGACGCCCCGGCCTCCTCCGTCCTCGGGGTGGAGGCGCCGCTGTGGACGGAGACGCTGTCGACCAGCGCGCATATCGAGTACATGGCCTTCCCCCGGCTGCCCGGGATCGCCGAACTCGGCTGGTCGCCGCGGGCCACCCATGACTGGGACGCCTACAAGGTGCGGCTGGCCGCCCAGGGGCCCCGCTGGGACGCCCTGGGCATCAGCTACTACCGCTCACCACAGGTGCCCTGGCCCACCTCCTGACGGACGGGCCGGGGAAGGCGGTGGGCCCCGGTGGGGCCCGCCGTCCTCAGCCCGCGAAGCCCAACTCCCGGGCGATCAGCATGCGCTGGACCTCACTGGTGCCCTCGCCGATCTCCAGGATCTTGGAGTCACGCCACATCCGGGCCACCGGATACTCGTTCATGAAGCCGTAGCCACCGTGGATCTGGGTGGCCTCCCGGGCGTTGTCCACCGCGACGCCGGAGGAGTAGAGCTTGGCGATCGACGCCTCCTTCTTGAACGGCTCCCCGCGCACCAGCCGGGAGGCAGCGTCACGCCAGGCCACCCGGGCCATATGGGCGCGCATCTCCATATCGGCCAGCTTGAACTGGATCGCCTGGTTGGCGCCGATGGGACGGCCGAAGGACTCCCGGGTCCTGGCGTACGACACCGACTCGTCCACACAGCCCTGGGCCAGCCCGGTGGCCAGTGCCGAGATCGCGATCCTGCCCTCGTCCAGTATCCGCAGGAACTGGGCGTAGCCACGGCCCTTCTCACCCAGCAGATTGGCCGCCGGGACCCGGCAGTCGGTGAAGGACAGCTCCCGGGTGTCCGACGCGTTCCACCCGACCTTGGAGTAGGGGGCGGCCACGGTGAAGCCGGGGGTGCCCGAGGGCACGATGATCGAGGAGATCTCCGGACGGCCGTCCGGCTTGCGGTCGGTGACGGCGGTGACCGTGACCAGCGCGGTGATATCCGTACCGGAGTTGGTGATGAAGCACTTGGAGCCGTTGATCACCCACTCGCCGGTGGCCTCGTCCAGCCGCGCGGTGGTGCGGGTGGCGCCCGCGTCCGAACCGCCGGCGGGCTCGGTCAGCCCGAACGCGCCCAGCGACTCACCGGAGCACAGCCCCGGCAGCCACTGCCGCTTCTGCTCCTCGGTGCCGTAGAGGTAGATCGGCATCGCGCCGAGCGAGACCCCGGCCTCCAGGGTGATCGCGACCGAGGAGTCGACCCGCGCCAGCTCCTCGAGGGCCAGGCCGAGCGCCAGATAGTCGCCGCCCATGCCGCCGTACTCCTCGGAGAAGGGCAGGCCGAACAGGCCCATCCGGCCCATCTCGCGGATGATCTCGTACGGGAACTCATGGTGCTCCCAGTACTCCCCGATCTTCGGGGCGACCACGTCATGCGCGAACTCCTCGACGGTACGGCGCAGTTCCTCGTGCTCGGTGGAGAGACGGTGGTCGATCGTCATGACTCAGATCTCCTTCTGGGAGAGGGCGCGGACGGTACGGGACGGGCTGGGCCGCCCCAGGTGCCGGGCCATCCACACACTGGTCGCGGTGAGACGGCCGAGGTCGACCCCGGTCTCGATGCCGAGGCCGTCGAGCATCCACACCAGGTCTTCGGTCGCGAGATTGCCGGTGGCGCTCTTGGCGTAAGGGCAGCCGCCGAGGCCACCGGCGGAGGCGTCGACGGTGGTGACGCCGTGCTGGAGCGCCGCCAGGGTGTTGGCGAGCGCCTGGCCGTAGGTGTCGTGGAAGTGCACCGCCAGCCGGTCGTTGGCCACTCCCGCCTCGTTCAGGGCGGCCAGCAGCTCCTGGACATGGCCGGGGGTGGCCACGCCGATGGTGTCGCCGAGGCTCACCTCGGTACAGCCCATGTCCACCAGACGGCGGCTGACCGAGACGGTCTGGGAGACCGGGACCGGCCCCTCCCAGGGGTCGCCGAAGCACATCGACAGATAGCCGCGCACCGTCACCCCGGCCTCCAGGGCCCGGGTGACGACGGGGGCGAACATCTCCAGCGCCTCGTCCACCGTGCGGTTGAGATTGGCCTTGGCGAAGGACTCGGTGGCGCTGGCGAAGACGGCGATCTCACGGGCGCCCAGGGCGAGCGCCCGCTCCAGACCTCGCTCATTGGGGACCAGCACCGGAAGCCGTACGGAGACATCGTCGATCAGCGGCATCAGCTGCTCGGCGTCGGCCAGTTGGGGCACCCACTTGGGGTGGACGAAACTGGTGGCCTCGACGGTGGTGAGACCGGCGTCGGCCAGCCGCCGGATGAACTCGGCCTTCACGGCCACCGGCACCAGCGTCTTCTCGTTCTGAAGGCCGTCCCGCGGGCCCACCTCATGGATCCGGACCCGGGCGGGCAGCCCGGGGGCCGGAACGGTCATGGGGAGCCCGGCCGGTCCGGCGGGGGTGTCCGGCGCGGACATCACACACGCTCCTCGGGTTCGCCGGGTGTCTCGGACGGGGTGACGACTGCCAGCAGCTGGTCCATGGCGACCGTGCTGCCGGGGGTGACATCGAGCTCGGTGACGGTGCCGTCGTGCGGGGCGGAGATGAGGTGCTCCATCTTCATCGCCTCGACCACCAGCAGGCCCTGGCCCGCGGTGACCTCATCGCCGACGGCCGCCTTGACCACGGTGACGGTGCCGGGCATCGGAGCGGTGAGCTCCCCGGCGTGGGCGGCGGAGCCGCCGCCGCGCAGCGCCTCCTCGACCGGGTCATGGCCCACCACGCGCCAGGTGTCGCCGTCGCGGCCCAGCCACTGGCTCGCGCCGTCCGCGATCTGCCGGAAGGGGAAGGTGACCCCGGCCAGATCGAGCACCACCCGACCGCCGTCCTCGCCGAGCACGGTCAGCCGGGCCCGCAGGGGCTCGACCGGGGACGCGCCCTGGGTGTCCTGGGCGTCCCGCGCGGTGGGACCGCCGTCCTCGCGCTCGATCACCACATCGGCGTCATGCGCCCGGCCGCGCACCCGGACCGTGACCGGGGGGTGGCCGGAGATCCGCAGCCGGTGGACGGTCCGGGCGGGTGTACCGCCCAGCCGCCAGCCGGTCGGCACCGAGAACGGGTCGACCCAGCCGCCGGGCTCCGGCCGCGCACCGGCCCCACCCGGCTCGAGGGCCGCCTGGCGCAGCAGCGCCGCCGCCACATAGACCTCGTCCGGGACCTGCTCGGGGATCAGGGACGCCGCCGCACGGTCCACAAGACCGGTGTCCAACTCGCCGGAGACCACCTGAGGATGGGCGGCCAGCCGGCGCAGAAAGCCCGCGTTGGTGTCCACGCCCAGCACGCTCAGCTCGGCGAGGGCGGCCCGCAGCCGGCGCAGCGCGGTGGGGCGGTCCGGGCCATGGGCGATGACCTTGGCGAGCATCGGGTCATAGGTGGTGCCGACCTCGGTGCCGGTGCTCAGCCCGGAGTCGACCCGGACGCCCTCGCCCCCGGGCTCGTCCAGCGCGAGCACGGTGCCCGCCGAGGGCAGGAAGTCGACCCGCTCGCCGGTGGCCCGCGCGGTCTCGGCGCAGATCCGCGCCTCCACGGCATGGCCGGTGAAGGTGATGTCCTCCTGGTTGTGGGGCAGCGGTTCGCCCGCGGCCACCCGCAGCTGCCACTCCACCAGATCCAGCCCGGTGATCAGCTCGGTCACCGGATGCTCGACCTGGAGACGGGTGTTCATCTCCATGAAGCAGTACGCGGACGGGTCGTCGCCCGGCACGATGAACTCCACCGTGCCCGCGCCGACATAGCCGCAGCTGCGCGCGGCGGAGGCGGCCGCCTCGCCCATCAGCGCCCGGGTGGCCTCGTCCAGCAGCGGACTGGGCGCCTCCTCGATGATCTTCTGATGGCGGCGCTGGAGCGAACACTCGCGCTCCCCGAGGTGGATCACTCCGCCATGGCCGTCGGCCAGCACCTGGATCTCGATATGGCGGGGCCGGTCGATCCACCGCTCCACGAGCAGGGTGTCGTCGCCGAAGGCGCCGCGCGCCTCGCGCCGGGCGGCCGCGATCTCATCCGCGAGCAGCGCCTCGTCCCGCACCAGCCGCATGCCCTTGCCGCCGCCGCCCGCCGAGGGCTTGAGCAGCACGGGCGTACCGATCTCCCGGGCCGCCTCGATGAGCTGGGCGTCCGTCAGCCCGCTGCCGGAGGAGCCGGGCACCACGGGCACCCCGGCCGCGCGCACTGTCTCCTTGGCGCGGATCTTGTCGCCCATCAGCTCGATGGCGTCGGCCGGGGGCCCGATGAAGGCCAGCCCGGCGGCGGCGCAGGCGCGGGCGAACGCCGCGTTCTCCGCGAGGAAGCCGTAGCCGGGGTGGACGGCCTGGGCGCCGGTGCGCTCGGCCGCCTCCAGCAGCCGCTCGATCGACAGATAGCTCTCCGCGGCCTGGGCGGGCCCGATCCGCACGGCGGTGTCCGCCTCCCGCACATGGCGGGCGTCCGCGTCGGCGTCGCTGTAGACGGCGACCGAGCGCACCCCGAGCCTGCGCAGGGTGCGGATGACCCGTACCGCGATCTCACCGCGGTTGGCCACCAGGACTGTCTCGAACATCGGGTGCATTCCCCTCACATCCGGAAGACGCCGTAGCCGGGCGCCGCGGGGTCCTTCTCGGGCAGCGGGGCGCTCGCGCAGGCGGTGAGCGCGAGACCGAGCACCGTACGGGTCTCCAGGGGGTCGATCACTCCGTCGTCCCACAGCCGGGCGGTGGCGTAATAGGCGCTGCCCTGTGTCTCGTACTGCTCGCGGACCGGGGCGCGGAACGCCTCCTCGTCCTCGGCGCTCCACTCCTCGCCGCGCGCCTCCAACTGGTCGCGCTTGACGGTGGCGAGCACCGAGGCGGCCTGCTCGCCGCCCATCACCGAGATCTTCGCGTTGGGCCACATCCACAGGAAGCGCGGCGAATAGGCCCGGCCGCACATCGAATAGTTTCCCGCGCCGTAGGAACCGCCCACCACCACCGTGAGCTTGGGAACCCGGGTGCAGGCCACGGCGGTGACCATCTTGGCGCCGTGCTTGGCGATACCGCCCGCCTCATAGCTGCGGCCCACCATGAATCCCGAGATGTTCTGAAGGAAGACCAGGGGAATGCCGCGCTGATCGCACAGCTCGATGAAGTGGGCGCCCTTCTGGGCGGATTCGGAGAACAGAATGCCGTTGTTGGCGACGATACCCACCGGATGGCCCATGATCCGGGCGAAGCCGGTGACCAGTGTGGTGCCGAACTCGGCCTTGAACTCGGCGAACCGCGAGCCGTCCACCACCCGCGCGATCACCTCCCGCACGTCGTACGGCGTGCGGGAGTCGACCGGAACCGCCCCGTACAGCCCGGCGGGATCCACCGCGGGCTCCCGGGAGGGCTCCACCCGCCAGGGCAGCGCGCCGCGCTGGGCGGGGGAGGGCGGCAGGGTGGCGACGATGTCGCGCACGATCCGCAGTGCGTGGGCGTCGTCCTCGGCGAGGTGGTCGGTGACGCCGGAGACCCGGGAGTGGACCTCGCCGCCGCCCAGCTCCTCGGCGGTGACCACCTCGCCGGTGGCCGCCTTCACCAGCGGCGGCCCGCCCAGGAAGATGGTGCCCTGGCCGCGCACGATGACCGCCTCGTCGCTCATCGCCGGGACATAGGCGCCGCCCGCGGTGCACGATCCCAGCACCGCCGCGACCTGGGGGATCCCGGCGCCGGACATCCGCGCCTGGTTGTAGAAGATCCGCCCGAAGTGGTCGCGGTCGGGAAAGACCTCGTCCTGCATGGGGAGGAAGGCGCCGCCGGAGTCGACCAGATAGACGCACGGCAGCCGGTTCTCCAGCGCGACCTCCTGGGCGCGCAGATGCTTCTTCACCGTCATCGGGTAATAGGTGCCGCCCTTGACGGTGGCGTCATTGGCGACCACCACCACCTCGCGGCCCGCGACCCGGCCGATCCCGGCGATCACGCCCGCCGCCGGGGCCTGCCCGCCGTACAGCCCGTCGGCCGCGAGCGGGGCCAGCTCCAGGAAGGGGGAGCCGGGGTCCAGCAGGGTGTCCACCCGGTCGCGCGGCAGCAGCTTGCCGCGCGAGGTGTGGCGCGCCCGCGCCTTCTCGCCGCCGCCCAGCCGCGCCGCGGCCAGCTTCTCGCGCAGGAGCGCGGCCAGCTCGCGGTGTGCGGCCTCATTGGCCTTCCAGGCGTCGGACGCCGGGTCGGCGCCGCTTCGCAGCACCGGTGCCTGCTCCATCCCTACGAGCCCCCTCGCTCGGTCGCCGTACGGGTTAATCAGCGTTAACCCATCCATCAGGTTAACGACCACTAACCCCGCTGTCTAGAATTGATTTCATGAGCACGCATGCCCCCGCCCCGACCCGCCGTGAGCAGATCCTCAAGGAGGCCGCGCGGCTCTTCGCCGAGCGCGGTTTCCACGGTGTCGGCGTCGATGAGATAGGCGCCGCGGTCGGCATCAGCGGCCCCGGTCTCTACCGCCACTTCCCCGGTAAGGAGGCGATGCTCGCCGAGCTGCTGGTGGGTATCAGCGGCCGGCTGCTGACCGGCGGGAAGAAGCGCGCCGCCGAGGCGGAGGGCGGCGGTCTGAGCCCGGCCGAGGTGCTGGACTCCCTCATCGAGGGCCATATCGACTTCGCCCTCGACGACCGGCCGCTGATCATCCTCCATGACCGCGAGCTGGACCGGCTCCGGGACACCGACCGCAAGCTGGTGCGCTCGCTCCAGCGGCAGTACGTGGAGCTGTGGGTCGAGGTGGTGCGCACCGTCTACCCGGGGCTCGCCGAGGCAGAGGCCCGCGCCTGTGTGCACGCCGTCTTCGGGCTGCTCAACTCCACTCCGCACCTCGGTCGGCCCGGTGCCCTCCCCGGGCGCGAGGCCACCGCCGCCCTGCTGCACCGGCTGGCGCTGGGCGCCTTCGCCGCCGCGCACGCCACCGACGGCGCCTCTGGACAGGGTCACTGACCGGCCGGTAGCTTTCGCTGAGCAAGCGCTTAGATGCCTGCTGTCAACCCGGCATGGCGCGATCACGGCGGCGCGCGGTCACAGCCGCGCATGCGGTGGTGGTTGAGCCGCGAGAACGATTAGGGGAGTGGCTGATGCGCCGCACGGTGTTCAACGAGGACCACGAGGCGTTCCGGCAGACCATCCGCGACTTCATCGCGGCCGAGGTCGTGCCGTACTACGACGAGTGGCGCGAGGCCGGCCAGGCTCCCCGCGACTTCTACAAGAAACTCGGTGAGCTGGGCGTCTTCGGGATCGAGGTCCCCGAGGAGTACGGCGGCGCGGGCGAGACCAGCTTCAAGTTCAACGCGGTGATCACCGAGGAGTGCGCCCGGGCCGGGGTCAGCTTCGGCGGCAGCGGCGTGCACACCGGTCTGTGCCTGCCCTACCTCCTCGAGTACGCCACCGAGGAGCAGAAGCGGCGCTGGCTGCCCTCCTTCGTCTCCGGCGACATGATGACCGCCATCGCCATGACCGAGCCGGGCACCGGGTCCGACCTGGCGGGGATGAAGACCACCGCCAAGCTCTCCGAGGACGGCACCCACTACGTCCTCAACGGCGCCAAGACCTTCATCACCGGCGGGGTGCTCGCCGACCGGGTGCTGGTCTGCGCCCGTACCGCCGCAGCCACCCCCGAGGACCGCCGCGCGGGCATATCCATCCTCGTCGTCGACACCACGAGCGAGGGCTACGCGGTCGGCCGCAAGCTGGAGAAGCTGGGCCTGAAGACCTCCGACACCGCCGAACTGTCCTTCACCGACGTCAAGGTGCCGGTCGAGGATCTGCTCGGCGAGGAGGGCAAGGCGTTCGGCTACCTCGCCCACAACCTGCCCCAGGAGCGGCTGGGCATCGCCATCGGCGCCTACGCCCAGGCCGCCGCCGCCCTGGAGTTCGCCAAGAGTTACGTCCAGGACCGCACGGTCTTCGGGAAGTCCGTGGCGTCCTTCCAGAACACCAAGTTCACGCTCGCCGACTGCAAGTCGGAGGTGGACGCGATGCAGGCGGTCGTGGACCGGGCCCTGGAGGCGCATGACGCCGGTGAGCTGACCGCCGCCGACGCCGCTTCCGCCAAGCTGTTCACCACCGAGCGGGCCAACATCGTCATCGACAAGTGCCTCCAGCTGCACGGCGGTTACGGCTACATGATGGAGTACTCCATCGCCCGGCTGTACGCGGACACCCGCGTCAACCGCATCTACGGCGGCACCAGCGAGGTCATGCGGTCCATCGTCGCCAAGTCGATGGGGCTGTGATGGCCGTCCGCCCCGCCCGTCGGCGACAGCCCCGCGACACCGCTCTGCCAGACTGCTCGAACCATGAATGACGCACTCCAGGGCCTGCTCGAACTGCTCGACCTCGAGCGGATCGAGCGGGACATCTTCCGCGGCACCAGCGACGCCGCGCCACTGGTGCCGCGGGTGTTCGGCGGCCAGGTGGCCGCGCAGGCCCTGGTGGCCGCGGGCCGCACCGTCCCGGACGACCGCTCGGCGCATTCGCTGCACGCCTACTTCCTGCGGCCCGGCGACCCCGGGGCGCCCATCGTCTACACGGTCGACCGGATCCGCGACGGCCGGTCCTTCACCACCCGCCGGGTGGTGGCCGTCCAGCACGGCCAGCCGATCTTCCACCTGTCGGCGTCGTTCCAGACGTACGAGGAGGGGCTCGAGCACCAGGAGCCGATGCCGGACGTCCCCGATCCGCTCTCCCTGCCGACCGCCGAGGAGCTGCTGCCCCGCTACCGGGACCTCATCCGGCCGGAGGTCGCCCGGCGGATGCTGATGTCCCGGGCCGCGGTGGACCTGCGCTACGTGGACGAGCCGCCCTACGGCAGCGTCGGGCGGCCGCGCGAGGCGAAGTCGCGGGTGTGGTTCCGGACCAACGGCAAACTGGACGGTGTGGCCGACGACCCGCTGCTCCACGTCTGCCTGGCCACCTATGTCTCCGATATGACCCTGCTGGACTCGGTGCTGCTCGCCCACGGCCGGGGCGGCTGGGTGGTGGGGGACATCGTCGGCGCCAGTCTCGACCACGCCATGTGGTTCCACCGACCGTTCCGGGTGGACGACTGGCTGCTGTACGACCAGGAGAGCCCCTCGGCGTCCGGCGGCCGCGGCCTCGCCAAGGGCCGGATCTTCACCGCCGACGGGCGGCTGGCCGTCTCCGTGATCCAGGAGGGGGTCATGCGGGTGCCGCACAAGGCGTGAGCGCGGGCTCCGGACGTGCGGTGGGTCCTCGGGGCCCGCGGCGCGCGGCGGGGACGCGCGCCGGTGCGTCGGGGAGGCGAGGGCCGGGGCCCAGGCGTCAGAAGCGGGCCTCGAGCCCGGCCGCGTCCAGCAGGTAGGCGGTCATCGGGTCGTAGAACCGCGGATTGGTGACATGGTCGTCCAGCGGGACGACCGCCGAGAGGGTGCCCTCGGACTCGCCGAGGAAGAGGGCCGGGTCATTGCAGTCCGCGTAACCCACCGCGTCGATACCCCGCTGTCCGGCGCATCCGGCCCAGCCGTGGTCGGCGACGACCAGATCGGGCAGCGGACGCCCCTCACGGGCCAGCCCGTCCAGGATCGCCGCCATCGGCGCGGGGGAGTGGGTGTGCCAGAGCGTCGCCCCTCTCTCCAGCATCGCCACATCGCAGAACTGGAAGACATACCCCTCGTCCGCCTGGAGCCCGCCGGGGATCTCCACGATGTCGCAGCCCGCGGCCCGCAGCGCCGCCGCGGTGGCCCGGTGCACCTCGAGCAGCCCGCCCGGGTGGCCGGTGGCGAACAGCACCCGCTCCTGTGTCTCGGCCGCCTTCCGCAGCACCGACGCCATCCGGTCCAGCGCGCCGACCGTGAGCTCGGGGTCGATGGTGTCCTGTCCCGAGCGGTGCTCCGGATCGTCGATCACCCCGCACCGCTCCGCCATGACGGCCAGTACGTCCTGTTCGTCGACCCAGCGGTCGCCCAGCTCCAGGCCGAGCCAGTAGTGGCGGTCACCGTTGGCCAGCTTGCGGTAGTGGGAGAGGTTGTTCTCCCGGGGAGTGGCGACATCGCCCGCGATGCGGGTGCGGACAAGGTGGTCGATCAGATCGGCACGACTGGGCACGGTACTGGGTATGGGCATGTGGCCCATTGTCGCCCCTGCCGGGGCGGAATGGGGGCCTCCGCCGAGTGGTGGACACGGCCCGTCGCGGTGTGACGAGGGCCACTGATCCGCCGGAGCCAGGGCGCCCGTCGGCGCGCCCGGTGCCCACACCGATCGCCGACACGAACCGCCGACAACAAACCGGGGCCCGCACCTTGTCAGGTGCGGGCCCCGGCTGTGAAACGCGTCAGCGTCAGGCGGGAACGATGTTCTCGGCCTGCGGGCCCTTCTGGCCCTGCGTGACGTCGAACGTCACCTTCTGGCCCTCCTGGAGCTCACGGAAGCCCGAGGTGGCGATGTTCGAGTAGTGGGCGAAGACGTCGGCGCCGCCGCCATCCTGCTCGATGAAGCCGAAGCCCTTTTCCGCGTTGAACCACTTCACGGTGCCAGTAGCCATGTCAATCTCCTTCTATGGGGAACGAGTCGGAACCCGAATGTGACGGATTCCGGTGTCGCCGCAATGACCCCATCCGGAAATGACCGGTAAAAACAAAATGCGCCTGATGGCTACATCCCGTCAGGCGCACACAAAGTTCATGGGTACCAAAACTGCAACTGATAGCGACTGTACCACGCATCCCGACCGAGCGGTGGGAACCTCCGAGAATCTCCGCCGCTTCCCCTGGGGTGCCCGGTGTGGGACGCTGGATTTTCCGGTTTCCCCCTCTCTCCCGTTGAGGCACTATGCGCTGCATTATCGCCAATTTCGCCTTCGACCTGACCGCGCGCGAGGTGACGGAGGCCATGGTGGGCATCAGCCCCGAGCCCGTCACCGGCCCCTCGGTCCGCATCGGGCGCCGCACCTACCCGGTCAAGCAGGTCGGAGCCGTGATCACCCGCCAGGACCGCCGCGACTTCACCGCGGGCGAGGTCACCCGGGCCATGAAGCGTCTCGGCTTCACCTGCTACCCGGCCCCCGAGCCCACCCTGGACGACCCCGTCAGGAACGCCTCCGGGCTGCTGGGCGGACCGGCGCAGGAGAGCTGAGCGGGCGGCCGAACGGCCGAACATTGGACGCGGTGTCCAAATGACCCGCTCCGGACCCTCGGGAACGTATATGTGACGAGGCGAGGGAGCTGCCTACGCTCCTCCGTATGACCTCAGCACCGCGACAGCCCTCCGCCGCCCCCGTCGGCCCCGTCGACTCCTCCCGTGTCCCGCGCTTCGCGGGTCCCGCGACCTTCGCCCGGCTGCCGCGCGTGGACGAGGTCGGTGGCACCGCGGATGTCGCCGTGGTCGGAGTGCCCTTCGACAGCGGTGTCTCCTACCGGCCCGGCGCGCGCTTCGGTGGCAACGCCATCCGCGAGGCGTCCCGGCTGCTGCGCCCCTACAACCCGGCACAGGACGCGTCGCCCTTCGCCCTCGCGCAGGTCGCCGACGCCGGCGACATCGCCGCCAACCCGTTCAACATCAACGAGGCCGTCGAGACGGTCCAGGCCGCGGCCGACGACCTCCTGGACACCGGCGCCCGGCTGATGACCCTGGGCGGCGACCACACCATCGCCCTCCCGCTGCTGCGCGCGGTGGCCCGTCGGCACGGTCCGGTGGCGCTGCTCCACTTCGACGCCCATCTGGACACCTGGGACACCTACTTCGGCGCCGAGTACACCCATGGCACACCGTTCCGGCGCGCGGTCGAGGAGGGCATTCTCGACACCGCCGCCCTCTCGCACGTCGGCACCCGAGGTCCGCTCTACGGGAAGAAGGACCTGGACGACGACGCCAAGATGGGCTTCGGCATCGTCACCTCGGCCGATGTCATGCGGCGCGGTGTGGACGAGATCACCGATCAGCTCCGCCAGCGCATCGGTGACCGTCCGCTCTACATCTCGATCGACATCGATGTGCTGGACCCGGCCCACGCGCCCGGCACCGGCACCCCCGAGGCGGGCGGTCTGACCTCCCGTGAGCTGCTGGAGATCCTGCGCGGTCTGGCCGGCTGCCATCTGGTCTCGGCGGACCTCGTCGAGGTCGCCCCGGCCTACGACCACGCCGAGATCACCTCGGTGGCCGCCTCCCACACCGCCTACGAGCTGACGACGATCATGGCCCGCCAGATCGCCGCCTCCCGGAGCGAGTGACACTCACCTGACACCCGGCCGACCTCCGTCCGGCCCCCGCCCGCCGCCCCCGGCCGGGCGGGGGCCGGACGCGTCTCGGCGCCGGACGCGGCCCGTTCGGCTGAACTTGTGTTCATGCGTTGAAGACATTCGCTTATCCATTGACCTGTTGTGTTCACTTCTTTATCGTCGCTGGGACCGTCATCGGCGAACCACGACGGAGAACAATGACGTACTCCACGCCCCGGCTGCCCCGCGCCGCCCGGCTGATCACACCGCTTGTCCTCTGCGGACTGATCGCCGGGGTGCCCACCGCCTCGGCGGGACCCCTGCCCGAACCGTCCGCCCCGGGCGGTGATGACTCCGGGTCCTGTACACGCGGTTCCGGCGACCGCTCGTCCGACGGCTGGTCGCTGTCGTCCACCCGGATCGATCCGGAGGACAGCTACCACGCCTACGTCGGCAACGGGTATCTCGGACAGCGGGTGCCGCCCCAGGGCACCGGCTACACCGGCGGCGGTGACAAGACCGGCTGGCCGCTGTTCACCCCGCGCTACGACGGCTCCTTCGTCTCCGGGCTCTACGCGCACAACAAGAAGACCACCGACAACCGGCAGGTCGCCGCGGCCCTTCCGACCTGGTCCACCCTGGAGGTGGCCACCGGGGGCGCCGCGGGCGAGACCTTCGGCTCCAGGACACCCGCGGGCCGGATCTCCGACTACCGGCAGACCGTCCAGATGCGCTGCGGTCTGGTCCGCACCTCGCTCACCTGGACCGCGTCCGACGGCCGCGCCACCGACCTCATCTACGACGTGCTCGCCGACCGCCGCCACGCGCATGTCGGCGCCGTACGGCTGCGGATGACCCCGCACTGGAGCGGCGACGCCACCGTCACCGACCGGCTCGACGGGCGTGGCGCCCGGCGGCTGTCGGGGACCGGCGGCGGTGCTCACCGCGGCGGTTCGGTGGACGTCGGGTTCCGCACCGACGGCACCCGCACCGACGGGGCCGTGGCCTCCACCCTGCGCCCCGACGACGGGGTGCGGGCGCGGGCCCACGGCACACCCGGCGCCTCCGGTGAGCTGAGCGCCCGTCAGGGCCTGCGCTTCCCGGTCCAGCGCGGCCGTTCCTACGCGTTCACCAAGTACGTCGGCGTCGACACCGGTCTGACCTCGCGCACTCCGCGCGCCGACGCCCTCGGTGCGTCCCGGGGCGCCGCGTCCCGCGGCTGGCACGCGCTGTTCGCGTCGCACACCGCCGCCTGGCGGAAGCTGTGGCGCTCGGATGTCGAGGTGGCCGGGCGGGACCAGGCCGAACTGCGCTCCTGGGTGCGCTCGGCCCAGTACGGACTGCTGTCCGCCACCCGCGCCGGATCCCGTAACAGCATCGCGCCCACCGGGCTGACCAGTGACAACTACGGCGGTCTGGTCTTCTGGGACGCCGAGACCTGGATGTACCCGGGGCTGCTGGCCGCCCATCCCGAACTGGCCAAGTCCGTGGTCGAGTACCGCTACAAGACCCGCGCGGGCGCCCGCGCCAACGCCCGCAAGCTGGGCTACCCGGGGCTCTTCTACCCGTGGACCAGCGCGAGCCGGGGCGGGCTGTGGACCGAGTGCCACAGCTGGGACCCGCCGCACTGCCGCACGCAGAACCACCTCCAGAGCGATATCGCCCTCGCGGCCTGGCAGTACTACCAGGCGACCGGGGACTCCGGCTGGCTGCGCAGCCGCGGCTGGCCGGTGCTCAAGGGCATCGCCGAGTTCTGGGCCGACCGCGCCACCCGCAACGACGACGGCAGCTACTCCATCAAGAACGTCGCCGGACCGGACGAGTACAGCAACGGCGTGGACGACGCGGTCTTCACCAACGCGGGTGCCGCCACCGCGCTGCGCCACGCGGTCCGCGCCGCCCGGCTGCTCGGCGAGGACGCCCCCGCCTCCTGGACCCGGATCGCCGACCGGCTGCGGATCCCCTACGACAAGAAGAAGGGCGTCTTCCAGCAGTACCGCGGCTACCAGGGCTCGACGATCAAGCAGGCGGACACCGTGCTGCTGATGTATCCGCTCCAGTGGCCCATGTCGGGCGGGGCCGCCGCCCGGACGCTGGACTACTACGCCGCGCACACCGACCCGGACGGCCCGGCCATGACGGACTCGGTGCACGCCATCGACGCCGCCGCCATCGGCGAGCCCGGCTGCTCCTCGTACACCTATCTCCAGCGCTCCATCAAGCCGTTCGTCCGCGGCCCGTTCCGTCAGTTCTCCGAGGCGCGGGGGCGGAAGGCGGGCGCCAGCGACCCGCTGGCCGGCTCCCCGGCGCAGGACTTCCTCACCGGCAAGGGCGGTTTCCTCCAGGTCTTCACCCATGGGCTGACCGGGCTGCGCGCGGAGGAGGACCGGGTGCGGCTGAACCCCACGCTGCCGCCGCAGCTCCACGACGGGGTCACCCTGCGCGGACTGCGCTGGCAGGGGCGCAGCTATGACGTGGCGATCGGGCCGCGGGAGACCACGGTGCGGCTGACCGGCGGTGCGCCGTTCACCCTCGAGACCCCGCACGGCGGGAAGCAGATCGTGAGCCGGGAGGCCCCCGCGGTGCTCAAGACGCGCCGTCCGGACCTGGAGCCGACGGCCAACCTGGCGCGCTGCGTCAAGGCGACGGCGAGTTCGGAGGAGCCGGGGATGTACGCGGGCGCCGCCGTGGACGGCGGCGAGGCCACCGCCTGGGTGCCGAACACGGCCGGGGCCACGCTCACCGCCGATCTCGGCCGGGTGGTGCGCGGTGCGAAGGTCACCCCCCGGTGGACCTCGGTACGGCCCGCCTCGTACCGGGTGCGGACCTCGGTCGACGGCCGCCACTGGCATCCGGCGGGCTCGGGCCCGGCCCGCTATGTCCGGGTCACGGTGCGGTCGGCGGACGCCAAGAAGCGAGCCGGGATCGAGGAGTTGAGGGTGACGGGCGACGGCTGACCGGGCGGTGGGTGTCGTACGGCGCGCCCGGCGAAGGTGTGCACAGAGTGCCAAGAACTGTGCAAGGGATGCCAACGACACCCCGGCCCCGCCGGGCCATGCTGGATCAGGTCAGGCAGGCAGGGTTTCTACGGGGGGAACCCTGCCTGCCTGCGCCCAGCGCCTCCTGGCGGAAGTCCCGCGGCGGGACGCCGTAGGCGCCGCGGAAGGCCCGGCTGAATTCGGCGGCGTGGCCGAATCCCCAGCGGGCCGCGATGGCGTGGATGGGGGTTTCGCCCAGCGCGGGATCCGCCAGATCGCGGCAGCAGCGTTCCAGACGCTGGCCGCGGATCCACGCGGAGACGGTGTGGCCCTGCTGCTCGAAGAGGCGGTAGAGATAGCGGACCGAGATGTGATGGGCCGCGGCGATGGAGGCCGGACTGAGCTCCGGATCGTGCAGATTGCGCCGTACGAACTCCTGGACGCGTAACAGCAGGGTGCGGCGGCGGCCTTCGGGGGTGACGGCGGCCTCGGCGTGGCCCACCGGGCCCGCGTCGAGCTCATGCGCGAGCAGTGCGGTGAGCAGATCGAGGACGACCGTGCCCAGCCGCGGGCCGTCGGCCGGGCCGTAGCCGTCGGTCTCGGTGGCCAGCCGGGTGAGGAGGTCGGCGAGCATCGCACCGATCCCGGTCTGCCCGGACAGCGGGCGCCCGAGCAGCAGTCGCAGATCGGACGGGGCGAAGGGCAGCAGCGCCGGTGCGATGCCGACCGTCAGCTCGTCGACCCGGCCGCGGACGCTCTCACCCCGGTAGGGGGTGGAGGTCGAGGTCAGCATGAACTGCCGGGGGCCGAGGGTGGTGTGGTGCCCTCCGTGGTCGAGGTCCGTCTCCCCCCGTACCACCAGATTCAGGTGGTACAGCTGGGGATCGGAGCGGCGGATATGGACGGAGGTGCGCTCATTGTGCAGCGAGGGCACGGAGGTGAAGGCCACGGTCACCTCACCGAGCCCCACGCCCCGCATCAGGGCGGCGAAGTCGTTCTCGTGATCGCTGCGCAGCTCCACGGGAATGGTCACCTCATCGGCCAGCGCGCGCCATGCCGCGAACCGTTCGGCGGGCGGGATGTCATCGATCCGGGACACCATCTCGATCCTCGTCCTTCCCTGTGCGGCGATCGCTCCGGACGACCGTAGTCAGCGGCCCTAAGTGTTTGATGAACGATCCGGCGTTGAACAGTCCGCATGCGCGCGCCGTCCGTGCGCCCCTTGAGCCGGGGCCGTGCCCCGGCTTGCTCAGGGCGCGGTCAGGATCCGCGGTCCGTCGTCGGTGATCGCCACCGTGTGCTCGAAGTGGGCGGCGCGGGTGCGGTCGACGGTGCGCAGGGTCCAGCCGTCGGGGTCGGTGAGATACGCGTCCCGCCCGCCCGCCAGGAACATCGGCTCGATGGCCAGCACCAGCCCGTGCCGCAGCGGAAGCCCCCGGCCGGGGCGGCCCTCGTTGGGCACCGGCGGGTCCTCGTGCATCCGGCGGCCGATGCCGTGGCCGCCGAAGTCCGCGGGGATGCCGTAGCCCGCGGCGCGCCCGACCGTGCCGACGGCGTGTGCGATATCGCCGATGCGCGCCCCGACGACGGCCGCCTCGATGGCCGCCGCCAGCGCCCGCTCGGTGGTCTCGACCAGCCGCAGGTCCTCCGGGCGCGGTGTGCCGACGATGAAGCTCACGGCGGCGTCCCCGGCCCAGCCCGCCAGTGTGGCGCCGCAGTCGATGCTCACCAGATCGCCGTCGCGCAGCCGGTAGCCGTCCGGGATGCCGTGGACGATCGCGTCGTTGACCGAGGCGCAGATGACCGCGGGGAAGGGGGTCGGGGCGAACTGCGGGGTGTAGCCGAGGAAGGGGGAGCCCGCCCCGGCCTCGTGCAGCACGCTCCGCGCCGTCTCGTCCAGCCGGCGCAGCGACACGCCCACCGCGGCCGCCTCCCGGACCGCGGCGAGCGCGGTGCCCACGACGCGGCCCGCCTCACGCATGGCGTCCAGGGACGCGTCCGTCTTGATCTCCACCATGGCCCGCTGCCTTCCGTTCGCGCCGGGTCCGGCCTCCCGACCGGCCGCACCCAATTCTTATACCGGTATTAGTATCACGGTCATGGTACGTACCCCTCTCACCCCGCTGGAGCGCGAACGCGGCCGCTTCCTCGGCGTGCTGCTGCGGCAGGCCCGCGGTGAACGCAGCATGGCCGAGATCGCCGCCGTGGCCGGGATCTCCGCCGAGACGCTCCGCAAGATCGAGACCGGCCGGGCCCCGACCCCCGCCTTCTTCACCATCGCGGCCCTGGCCACCACCCTGGGCCTCGGCCTGGACGAGATCGCCGCGCGCTGCGCCGCGGTCACCGAGCCACCGGAGGAGGACAGCGCGGCGGCGTGATCCGGCTCACTCCGGGCGCCCGTTCGCGGCGGCTTTTGTTGCGGGCGGATGAAATCCGCTCACCTGTGTGTTGGTGCCTTCCGGCAGGACGTGCGGACAGGAGAGGACACGGGGTGACGGACGGGGTGACGGATGTGGCGGCGACGGACGAGCCGGAGACACGACAGGGCTGGGTGCGGCGGCTGACCCGCTGGAGCTGGCGGTACCGGCGCAATGTGCTGCTGGCCCTCGGCTCCTCGCTGGGCGGGATGGCCGTCATGGCGCTCGTCCCGCTCGTCACCAAGCTGATCATCGACGACGTGATCGTCGGCCATGACCGGTCGATGACCCCATGGGCCACCCTGCTGATCGTCGCCGCCGTCGCGGTCTACGGCCTCACCTACGTCCGCCGCTACTACGGCGGACGGCTCGCGCTTGACGTCCAGCACGATCTGCGCACCGAGATGTACGCCTCGATCTCCCGCCTCGACGGCAGACGACAGGACGAGCTGTCCACCGGCCAGATCGTCGGCCGGGCCACCAGCGACCTCCAGCTGATCCAGGGGCTGCTGTTCATGGTGCCGATGATGATCGGCAACGTACTGCTCTTCCTGGTCTCCCTCGTGGTGATGGCGGTGCTCTCACCGCTGCTCACCGTGGTCGCGCTCGCCGTCGCCCCCGCACTGTGGGTGATCGCCTCGCGCAGCCGCGTCCGGCTGTTCCCCGCCACCTGGTACGCCCAGGGGCAGGCGGCCGCCGTCGCCGGAGTCGTCGACGGCGCCGTCACCGGCGTCCGCGTCGTCAAGGGCTTCGGCCAGGAGGGCCAGGAGACCGGCAAACTGCGCGGGGTCAGCCGGGAGCTGTTCGCCGCCCGGCTGCGCACCGTCAAGCTCAACTCCCGCTACACCCCCGCCCTCCAGACCGTCCCCGCCCTCGGCCAGGTCGCCATGCTGGCGCTCGGCGGCTGGATGGCCACCCGCGGGCAGATCACCCTCGGCACCTTCGTCGCGTTCTCCACCTATCTCGCCCAGCTGGTGGGCCCGGTCCGGATGCTCACCATGATGCTGACCGTCGGCCAGCAGGCCCGGGCCGGAGTGGAGCGCGTCTTCGAGCTCATCGACACCGAACCCGCCATCGAGGAGCGCCCCGACGCGCGGGAGCTGCCCGCGGAGGCGCCCGCCACCGTCGAGTTCGACCGGGTCACCTTCGGCTACGACCGTGACCACCCGGTGCTCTCCGACGTCTCGCTGCGCATCGAACCGGGCGAGACCCTGGCCGTCGTCGGTGCCTCCGGAAGCGGCAAGTCCACCCTCTCGATGCTGCTGCCCCGCTTCTACGACGTGACCTCCGGCGCGGTCCGGGTCGGTGGCCACGATGTGCGCGAGCTGACCTACGCCTCACTGCGCGCGGCCATCGGGCTGGTCCCGGAGGACAGCTTCCTCTTCTCCGACACGGTCCGCGCCAACCTCGCCTACGGACTGCCGGACGCCACCGACGAGCGGATCCGGGCCGCCGCCCGCGCCGCCCAGGCCGACGGCTTCGTCTCCGCACTGCCGCACGGCTACGACACCCAGGTCGGCGAGCAGGGGCTCACCCTCTCCGGCGGTCAGCGCCAGCGGCTGGCCCTGGCCCGCGCGATCCTCACCGACCCCCGGCTGCTGGTCCTCGACGACGCCACCTCGGCGGTCGACGCCCGTGTCGAGCACGAGATCCATGAGGCGCTGCGCGGGGTGATGGCCGGGCGCACCACCCTGCTGATCGCCCACCGCCTCTCCACGCTCGCCCTCGCCGACCGGGTCGCGGTCCTCGACCGCGGCCGTCTGGTGGACATCGGCACCGACGAGGAGCTGCGCGAGCGGTGCCCGCTGTACCGGCGGCTGCTCACCGACCCGGACGAGCTCGGCGGCGTCACCCGCGATCCGGCCGGGCGGCTCGCCACCGCCGGGGCCCTGGACGGGGAGCACGCGGCCGACTGCCTCACACCGCCCTCGCCGAACGGCGAGCACGCGGCCGATGGATCGCGCACCCCCGATCTGGCCGGGCTGACCACGGCGGCCCGGTGTCGCCCGCACGGCGGTGACGACCCCGAGCACGCCGCCGCCTCCGACGGCGCCGACCCGGCCGCCGCCCCCGCAGTGACCCCCGGACTCGTCACCCCCGGCCTGTGGGTGCGGCGCGAGGGCGGGACCGGCGGACCGGCCGTGAAGGACGGCGGCACCCCCGCGGCCGCACCCGCCCCCGGGATCGCCGGGGCGCTCGCCGGGATGCCCGCGACCCCCGATCTGCTGGCCAAGGTCGAGGCCCTGCCGCCCGCCGACGACCTCCCCGACGTCGACGAGGATCGCGCGGTGCGCCCCGAGAAGACGTACGGGCTGCGGCAGTTGCTGCGCGGCTTCGGCGCGCCGCTGCTGGTCTCGCTGCTGCTGGTGGCCGTCGACGCCCTCGCCGGGCTGCTGCTGCCGGTCCTCATCCGGCACGGCATCGACGAGGGTGTCCAGCGGCTGGCCCTGGGGGCGGTGTGGGCGGCGTCCGGGCTCGCGCTCGTTGTCGTACTCGCCCAGTGGGCGGCGCAGATCGGTGAGACCCGGATGACCGGACGGACCGGTGAACGGGTGCTCTACGCCCTCCGCGTCAAGATCTTCGCGCAGTTGCAGCGGCTCGGACTCGACTACTACGAGCGCGAGTTGACCGGCAAGATCATGACCCGGATGACCACGGACGTGGACGCGCTGTCGACGTTCCTCCAGACCGGACTGGTCACCGCCGTGGTCAGCCTGCTCACCTTCTTCGGCATCCTGGTCGCACTGCTGGTGATCGACGTCCAGCTGGCGCTGGTGGTCTTCGCGACCCTGCCGCCGCTCATCCTCGGCACGGTCTTCTTCCGGCGGCAGAGCGTCAAGGCGTATGAGCTGGCGCGCGAACGGGTCAGCGTGGTCAACGCCGACCTCCAGGAGAGCGTGGCCGGGCTGCGGATCGTGCAGGCGTTCCGCCGCGAGGGTTCCGGCCGGGAGCGGTTCGCCGGGCGCAGCGACGACTACCGCCAGGCGCGGGTCCGCGGCCAGTGGCTGATCTCGGTGTACTTCCCCTTCGTCCAGCTGCTGTCGTCCACCGCCGCCGCGCTGGTGCTGATCGTGGGCGCCGGACGGGTCGGGGACGGCTCGCTGACCGCGGGCGCGCTGGTCGCCTATCTGCTCTACATCGATCTGTTCTTCGCCCCCGTGCAGCAGCTCTCCCAGGTCTTCGACGGCTATCAGCAGGCCAGCGTCTCGCTCGGCCGGATCCAGGAGCTGCTGCGGGAGCCGACCACCACTCCGCTGCCCGAGGAGCCGCGCGAGGTGTCCGCCGTCCGCGGCGATGTCACCTTCGAGGACGTGCGCTTCCGCTACGGAGGTGAGGGCGAGGAGGCGCTGTCGGGCGTCTCGCTCACCATCCCCGCGGGCCAGACCGTGGCCTTCGTCGGGGAGACCGGCGCGGGCAAGTCCACCCTGGTCAAGCTGGTGGCCCGGTTCTACGACCCGACCGCGGGAGCGGTCCGCGTCGACGGCACGGATCTGCGCGAACTCGACCTCACCGGCTACCGCAACCGGCTGGGCGTCGTCCCCCAGGAGCCGTATCTCTTCCCGGGGACGGTGCGCGAGGCCATCGCCTACGGACGGCCCGGCGCGAGCGACGCGGAGGTGGAGGCGGCCGCGCGGGCGGTCGGCGCCCACACCATGGTGGCCTCGCTGGAGGGCGGCTATCTGCATCCGGTCTCCGAGCGCGGACGCAATCTCTCCGCCGGACAGCGGCAGTTGATCGCGCTGGCCCGGGCGGAGCTGGTGGGCCCGGACATCCTGCTGCTGGACGAGGCCACCGCCGCACTGGACCTGGCCACCGAGGCCCTGGTCAACCAGGCCACCGACCGGCTGGCGGGGCGCCGCACCACCCTGGTGGTCGCCCACCGGCTGACCACCGCGGCCCGCGCGGACCGGGTGGTGGTGCTGGACCACGGCCGGGTCGTCGAGGACGGCACCCACGCCGAGCTGGTGGCGCGGGGCGGCCGCTACGCCGTGCTGTGGCGGACCTTCACCGGCCAGGCGGCCCCGGTCGGCGCGTAACGGCGAGCGGTCGGCGCGGGGCGCGGCCGGGTCCTTTCGGACGGGCCGAGCGCCCCCGCCGTCCGTCACTCTGGGCGTTCGTCCGGGGTGACGCAGGGTGAGGTCAGGGCTCCATCCCACTGGCCCGCGCTATGCCCTCCACCTCGATGCGGTCCCGCTCCCGCTGCTCCGCCTCGGCGGCCACCCGCTGCTTGTGGCGGTGCAGGTAGTCGGGGTCGCCCACGCGGTCCTGGGGGACCAGCACCTTCATCCCCTTGGCGTGCGGGCTGTCGCCGAGATCGACCACCACCCGCTCGTCCTGGGAGGTGAGCAGACCGAACAGCACCAGCAGCTCGGCCTGCAAGGCGGGGGTGAACAGCTCCTTCTCCTCCGGACCCATACCGAGCTCGTAGGTCCCCCCGCGGACGGCCGGTGAGGTGCTCAGTTCGCGCAGCAGCCGCATCAGCAGCTCGAGTGAGCGCGGGTCGATCCGTTCCTGCAATTCCGTCAGATACCGCGTCAGCCGCTCGGCCCGTTCACTCCGGTCGTGCCGTTCGTCTCGGTCCATGTACGCAGCATGGGCCATCACAGCCCGCTACGAAAGAGGGCGGGGGTAACAACTCTCCGTATTCGGCCGTGGGTTGGCGGGAAGGAGAGACCACGAGGTCGTGTCGTTCGGATCTTCGCGGATCAGGCCGCGGCGTGGACCCGCGAAAGATCCGAACGACACGGCCTAGCGGCTCCGGGCGTGCCCCGAGTAGGTTCTCGGCGACCTGTGCGAATTCATGGGAAACCAGGGGAAGAAGAGGAGGCCGCATGGGCAAGGCGCTCAGATGGCTGTTGTCGCTGGTGATACTCGTGGGGGCGGCCGGATGGGGTGCGGGCGATGCCTCCGCGCGCCCGGCAGCCCCCCAGGAGCCGGACATCAAGGAACGGGTCCTCGACATTCCGGGGATGAGCTTCGTCGAGGAGAAGCCCTACGAGGGCTATCGCTTCCTCGTGTTCAACTACGCCCAGCCGGTGGACCACCGGCATCCGTCGAAGGGGACCTTCCAGCAGCGGTTCACCCTGCTGCACAAGGCGACGGACCGGCCGACGGTCTTCTACACCTCCGGCTACAACGTCACCACCACTCCGCGCCGCAGTGAGCCGGCGCAGCTGGTCGACGGCAACCAGGTGTCGATGGAGTATCGATTCTTCACGCCCTCCCGGCCGCAGCCCGCCGACTGGTCGAAGCTGGACATCTGGCAGGCCGCCAGCGACCAGCACCGCCTCTACCGGGCGCTGAAGACGGTCTACGGCAAGAAGTGGCTGGCCACCGGGGGCAGCAAGGGCGGAATGACGGCGACCTACTACCGCCGCTTCTTCCCCCGTGACATGGCCGGAACGATCGCCTATGTCGCCCCCAACGACGTGATGAACAAGGAGGACTCGGCCTACGACCGCTTCTTCCGCGGCGTCGGCACCGCCGAGTGCCGCACCAAGCTCAACGCGGTGCAGCGCGAGGCACTGGTGCGCCGGGACGAGATCGTGGCGCGCTACCAGAAGTGGGCCGACGACGAGAAGCAGACCTTCACCGTCGTCGGCAGCGCCGACAAGGCGTACGAGAACGTGGTCCTGGACCTGGTGTGGGCCTTCTGGCAGTACCACCTGCTGAAGGACTGCGCGGACGTCCCCGCGGCCACCGCCTCGACCGATGAGCTGTACGGCTTCATCGACGAGATCTCCGGCTTCTCCGCCTACACCGACCAGGGTCTGGAGACCTACACGCCGTACTACTACCAGGCGGGCACCGAGCTGGGCTCGCCCTCGTTCGAGACCCCGCACCTGGACGGGCTGCTGCGCTACCCGGGCATCTACGCCCCGCGCAACTACGTGCCGCGGGACATCCCGATGCGGTTCAAGAACCAGGCGATGCGTGACGTGGACAGCTGGGTGCGCCATGACGCGCAGCGGATGATGTTCGTGTACGGGCAGAACGACCCGTGGGGCGCTGAGCGGTTCCGGCTCGGCAAGGGCGCCAAGGACTCGTACGTCTACACCGTCGCGGGCGGCAACCACGGCTCCAACATCGCCGGTCTCGCGGCCGGTGAGAAGGCCAAGGCCACCGAGGAGGTCCAGCGGTGGGCGGGGGTCTCCCCGGCGGGTAAGCCGCTGGCACCCACCGACAAGCGGCTGGACAAGCGCGAGATCGAGCGTCAGCCGGTCCTGCGGCCCTGAGCGGACCGGCCGGGAGCACTCGTCCCCGTTCCGGCGGGACGTCAGGTGCGACGCGGGGGCCGGGGGCGACAGCCCCCGGCCCCCTTCCGTCTCCGGTCCCGTCTCCGGGTCAGCCGTACGAGAGACCGTGCCCGATCGGGTACAGCACCCGGGACGGCTCGTCCGCGTCCCGTACCGCGACCGGCAGACGGCCGCGCGGATCCGCCTTCCCCGCGATCACCCGGGCCGCCGCGCGCAGTTCCACATCCGTCCAGGAGTAGACGGCGAGCGACGCCCCGGGCTCGGTGTCCGCACCGCGCAGCCGCGCGATGTCGTACGGATTGCGGATGGCCAGGTGCACCACCGGCTTCCCGGTGGCCACCAGCGCCGAGACCAGGGTCCGCTGCGCCGACCCGGCGCCCAGGTTGTACGTCGCCACCACCACCGCGTCCCGGCCCCGGGCCGCCGCGACCGCCTCCTCGATCCGTCCCGGTGACGGATCGGGCGCGGTGCCCGTCCCGGTGGACAGGGCCTCCGCCGAGAAGCCGAGACCGTCCAGGGCGCGGGCGAGCACGGCCGTGAGCGGCCCGCCGGTCCCGGACGGCGACGCCGGGTCCACCCCCACCACCAGCAGCCGGTGGTGGCGCCTGCGGGACAGCGGAAGCAGCCGCTCGCGGTTGGTGAGCAGCGTGGTGGTGCGCTCGGCGATCCGGTCGGCGGCGGCGTGGTGCGCGCGGGTGCCCACCGTACGGTCCACTTCCCGGTCGCTGGTGTACGGATCGTCGAACAGGCCCCGGCGCGCCTTGAGTTCCAGGACGCGCCGCAGTGAGATGTCGAGCCGCGCCTCGGTGAGCTCGCCGTCCCGTACGGCCTTGTGGACCCCGCGCCAGGCGGCGGCCAGGTCCGGCGGGTTGAGCAGCTGGTCCACACCCGCCTTCAGCGCGAGCACCGGCACCCGGTCGTCGCCGTACTTCTTGCGCACGCCCTCCATACCGAGCGAGTCGGTGACCACGACTCCGTCGTAGCCGAGCTCTTCGCGCAGCACCCCGGTGAGGATGGGCCGGGAGAGGGTGGCGGGGTCGTCGGCCGGGTCCAGGGCCGGGAACAGCAGATGCGCGGTCATGATCGAGTCGATACCGGCGTCGATGGCGGCCCGGAACGGCGGTGCGTCCAGCCGCTCCCACTCCTTGCGGGAGTGGGTGATCACCGGCAGTCCCACATGGCTGTCCACGGTGGTGTCGCCGTGCCCGGGGAAGTGTTTGGCGGTGGCCGCCACCCCCGCGCTCTGGTACCCCGCGACCTGGGCGGCGACCAGGCGGGCGACGGCCCGTGGGTCGGCGCCGAAGGACCGTACGCCGATCACCGGGTTGGCCGGATTGACGTTGACGTCGGCGACCGGGGCGTAGTCCTGGCGGATGCCGAGCGCGGCCAGTTCGGCCCCGGCGATCCGGCCCGCCGTCCGCGCGTCCTTCGCGCCGCCGCCCGCGCCGAGCGCCATCGCGCCCGGCATGAGGGTGGCGGGTGCGCCGATCCGGGCCACGATGCCGTGCTCCTGGTCGGTGGAGAGCAGCAGCGGCACGGGGGCCCGGCGGTCCCGCAGCGCGGCCTTCTGGATGCCGTTGGAGAGCGCGGCGACCTGGTGGGGGTCGCGGATGTTGTGCGTCCAGCCGAAGTAGATGATCCCGCCGACGTGGTACTTCGCGATCAGCTCGGCGGCGTTGGCGACCCCCAGCTCCTTCTGGTTCGACGCCACGTCGTCAGGGTCGGGCGCGGTGGCCGAATGCCCGTACACCCGCATCACGAAGAGCTGACCGATCTTCTGGTCCAGCGTCATCCGTCCGATGAGCGCGTCGACGCGGTCGCGGTGGTGGTCGCGGGCGGTGTCCTCGCGCCGTGTGGCGGCCCGTTCCCCGGTCGCCCCCGCCCCGGCGCCGGAGCGGGCCGGGGAGGCGCTGGAGGGGGACGGACGGCGCGCCGGGGCGGCGCCGGGCGCCACCGGGGCGCAGGCGGTCGCGGCGGCGGCCACGGAGGCGGCGGTGGCGGCGAGCAGGGCGCGGCGTGACGTGGGCTCGGGCACCCGCACTCCTTCCGTCGGGGTGGAGGGGGGGCGGCTGGCGGTTGCTAGGACACGCTTCAGTGGAATGCGGATCCGGGTCAATGGGAATGGCTTTTTCGGTTCAACTTCGGTCAGGAGAAAACTGGTTCCGATGGAAGTCGTTCCTTCGGCACCACGAAGACGGCGATCAGATGGAACGGCGCGAAGCATTCCGGCGGTGGTGAGGGATGCCGCCCCGGGATGAGCGCCAGCCGGTCCCCGGACCGCTTCAGCGTCGCCGACGGCCACCGCGCGCATCCCGTGGTCGTGGACCAGCCGACCAGCGCCGACCGCGAGAAGTCGGTGTTCCGGGCCTCGGCGGTGATGGCGTCGGCCCGCTTGCCGAAGTGGCGGGCGAAGGCGTCGAGTCCGGCCCGGTCGCGCACCACGGTGTGGACCTCGGGGACACCGCCGGAGGTACTGGTGACATAGGCGAGCCCGGAGTCGATCCGTCCGCCGTGCGGGGACGGGGAGGCGCCGCCGCTGCTCCCGGGGCTGGCGCCGCTCGGGGGGCCGCCGCTGCTCCGGGAGGGGCGCGGGCCGTCGCCGGGGTGCTGCTGGCCGCAGCCCGCGGCGAGCGGCAGCACCGCCCCGACCAGCAGCGATGCCGATACCGCTCCGCGGACAATTCTCGTCGGCACACCGCTTGGACGCCGCGCCCCATGGGCCGGTTCCGGGCGCGGCGCGGCCGTCTCGCCGTGGTGGGTAACGGGACACACCCGCCCATAGTGACAGCTGGAGACGGCGCCCCGGGGCCCGTGCCGGTTCCCTGCCCTGGACGCGTCGGGGTCAGTGGGTCCGCTGGGGCCAGAGCTCGCGCAGCAGATGGACGGTCTCGGCGATGGCCGGGCGGCGGGAGGCACCGGTGCGCCACAGCGCGTACAGCCGCCGCGTCGGGACCGGTTCCAGGGGGACCGCCAGCACCCCCTCCGGCAGCGGGCCGCGCCCCAGGCGGGGCATCAGGGCGATGCCGAGACCGGCCGCGACCAGCGCGATCTGGGTGTGGTTCTCGGCCGCCTGGTAGGCGAGTTCCGGTTCATGACCCGACGCCCGCAGGGTACGGACCAGCCAGTCATGGCAGACCGAGCCCGGCGGCTGGCAGATCCAGCGCTGTCCCGGCAGGTCCTCACGGCTCAGCGGCCGCTTCCCGCCGCGTTCGGCCAGCGGATGTCCGGCCGGGACCAGGATGTCGCAGGAATCGTCCCCGACGACCGCCCGCTCCTGGCCCTCCGGGGCGGGCAGCGGCGCGATGTCCCAGTCGTGGGCGACCCCCATATCGATCACGCCCTGCGCCACCAGGTCCACCGACAGATGCGGATCCACCTCCACCAGGCGGGCGTCCAGCGAGGGGTGTTCCTCGCGCAGCCGCGCCAGCACCGGGGGCATCAGCCCGCGCGCCGCCGAGGGGAACGCGCCGATCACCAGCCGTCCGGTGGGACGGCCGCGCCGCTCCTCCAGCGTGGTCTCCGCGCGCTCGACGATGGCCAGCAGCTGCTGGGCGGTGGCGGCCAGGTGCCGGGCCGCGTCGGTCAGCGCGATGCCCCGGCCCTGGCGCTCCAGCAGGGTGGTGCGGGTCTCCCGCTCCAACTTGGCGATCTGCTGTGACACCGCGGACGGGGTGTAGCCCAGCGCCGTCGCCGCGGCGCTCACCGAACCGTGTACGGCGACCGCGTGCAGAGCCCGCAGCCGGGACAGATCCAGCATGGGGCGCCCTCCCTCTCGCCGTATGCGCTCACGGCAGCACCTTTCACATTCACTGCATCCAACCATGCAGATATCCGCGCTGGTGCTACAAGGTCACCAGACGTGATCCTCGACCCATGCGACCTGCACACATCGCCCTCGCCGTCCTTGTCGCCGCCGCCTGGGGCGTCAACTTCACGGTTATCGAAGTGGGGCTCGACCACTTCCCGCCACTGCTCTTCTGCGCCCTGCGGTTCCTGGCGGCGGCGCTGCCCGCGGTCTTCCTGGTCGGACCGCCCCGGGTCGCCTGGCGCTGGGTCCTCGGGGTCGGATTCGCCCTGGGGGTGGCCAAGTTCGGGCTGCTGTTCATCGGGATGCACGAGGGGATGCCCGCCGGTCTCTCCTCGCTCGTACTCCAGATCCAGGCGGTCTTCACCGCGCTGTTCGCCTCCGTGGTGCTCTCCGAACGCCCCACCCGGGTACGGCTGCTGGGCATGGGCGTCGCCCTCGCCGGGATCGCGGTGGCCGCCGCCGACGAGGGCACCTCCGGACCGCTGCTCGGCTTTGTGCTGGTGATCGCGGCGGCCGCCTTCTGGGGCGTCTCCAACGTCCTCATGCGCAAGGCCGCACCGCCGGACGCGCTCAGCTTCATGGTCTGGGTGAGCCTGGTGCCCGTGCTGCCGCTGCTCGGCCTCTCGCTGCTGTTCGAGGGCGCCGAGCCCGACCTGCGGGCGCTGGCCGGGATCGACTGGGCCGGTGCGGGCACCATCGTCTACGTCGCCTGGATCACCACCGTGTGCGGCTTCGGGGTGTGGGGCTTCCTGCTGCGCACCTACGACGCGTCCGCGGTCGCGCCCTTCTCGCTGCTGGTGCCGGTGTTCGGGATGTCGTCGGCGGCGCTGGCGCTGGGGGAGGGGATCAGCCCGGCGCGCTGGCTGGCGGCCGCGCTGCTGGTCGGCGGCGTGGCGCTGACCTCGCTTCCGGTCGCCCGGCTGCGCGGTCTGCTCAGGCCGCGTCGGCCAGCAGTCGCAGCAGATGCTCCCGCCCCGGGGCCAGCAGCCCTGACAGCTCCGGAACCCGCGGGTACCAGCGCTTCTCGTACTCCCAGCACAGCCAGCCGTCCCAGCCTTCACGGCTGAGCAACTCCACGCACTCGGTCAGCGGCAGCACCCCGGCGCCCAGCGGCAGCGGGGTGGTGTCGTCGACCGAGGCGATGTCCTTGACCTGCACATAGCCCAGCTGCGGGGCCAGCGCCGGATAGCTGGCCGCCGGGTCCTCCCCGGCCAGCCAGGTGTGCATCACATCCCACAGCGCCCCGACACTGCCGTGTCCCACGGGCCCGAGGATCCGCGCCGCGTCGGCCCCGGACGGATGTGAGTCATGGGTCTCGAGCAGCAGTCGCACCCCCAGGTCGGCCGCCTGCGGCGCGGCGGCGGCGAGCCGCCGGGCGGCCGTGGCGTCGGCCTCCGCGGCGCTCTGGTCGCCGCCGCCGGGGAACACCCGGACGTGCGGCGCGCCCAGGTCGTGCGCCAGCCGCGTCAACGCACCCAGCTCGGCCAGCACCGGCTCATCCGGCCCGGCCGCGGCGACCCGCGTGTACCCGGCCACGGTCAGCACCTCGACCCCGCCCTCCGCGAACTCCCCCCTCACCCGCGCCCGCTCCTCGTCCCCGATCCCGGGATGCACCGGCTCCTCCGGATGGGCCCGCAGTTCCACTCCGTGATACCCCCTGTCGGCGGCGAGCCGGACCACATCCCGCACGGCCATGCCGGGGACGCCGAGGGTGGAGAAGGCGAGCTTCATACGGGCTCCGTTGCTGGTCGGTGGATCTTCAACGCGAAGCTAAGCAGGGGCACGGGCGGGGTCAATCCCGCCGTGCCGGTCGGCCGGGCGACTGGGCGCGCCCGGCCGGGTGCGGTGCGCTCCCGGCGAGGCGATGGCTGATCGGGTGCCCGGCCGGACAGCGAGTATGCGCCCCCGGCCACGGGCCGTGCCCGGGTGGTGGGGCGGTATCGCTCCGGCCCCGCCCCGGCGTCCGGCCGCGCGGCGGCCATCGGCGCCCGCCTCGGGCATGTGGCCATGCCACGCTGCCCCGGCGCCCACGGGGCGGCGCCCCGTGCCGGGCTTGGCGCCCCGGCGAGGCGATGGCTGATCTGGCGCTCGGCCGAGCGGGGGGTGTGCCTGCCCGGGCACGCTGCCCCCGGCCGTACGGGCGGAGTCGGGACCGGGCGTGGGGGCGCTGCGACCGGCGGCGTGGCGACCACCGGCGTCGCCGGTTCGGGGCGTGTGTTGTGCGGGGCTCGCGCGCCGTGGCGGGCCCCCGCGCGCCGCAGGGCTTGTTACGGGCGCGGGGGGTGCTGGGCCTCAGAGGGGGTCAGGCGCCAGAGGGAGGTTCGTTCGGCGGCGCGGGCGGTGTGGAGGGGATCGTCCGGGTCGGTCGCGCGGCCGTGGGTGGGGCGGGTGTCGTGGCGGGCCAGCACCTTCAGGCCCGCCGCCTCGATCGCCGCCAACAGCTCCGCCCGCGACCGCAGTCCGAGGTGCTCGGCCAGGTCGGAGAGGACCAGCCAGCCCTCGCCGCCCGGAGTCAGCCGGGCGGTGAGGCCGTCCAGGAAACCGCGCAGCATCCGGCTGTCGGGGTCGTACACCGCGTACTCCACCGGGGAGGAGGGGCGCGCCGGGACCCACGGCGGGTTGCAGACGATCAGCGGGGCGCGGCCCGGTGGGAAGAGGTCGGCCCGGACCACCTCCACCCGGTCCGACAGGCCCAGCCGGGAGACGTTCTCCCGGGCACACGCCAGCGCCCGCGGATCCTGGTCGGTGGCGATCACCCGGGCGATCCCCCGGCGCGCCAGCACGGCCGCGAGAACGCCCGTACCGGTGCCGATGTCGAAGGCGGTCCCGCCCGGGGGCAGCGGCGCCTCGGCCACCAGGTCGACGTACTCGCCGCGCACCGGGGAGAAGACGCCGTAGTGCGGATGGACGCGGTCGCCGCCCAGCGCCGGTACCT
This sequence comes from Streptomyces sp. NPDC048636, assembly GCF_040650655.1. Classification (NCBI taxonomy): domain Bacteria; kingdom Bacillati; phylum Actinomycetota; class Actinomycetes; order Kitasatosporales; family Streptomycetaceae; genus Streptomyces; species Streptomyces sp. NPDC048636. The sequence continues at coordinate 96,866 of NZ_JBEZHR010000002.1, forward strand.
CGACGCCCTTGCGGCGCCACTCGTACGCGCCGATCAGCCCCAGTAACTCGCGCAGCGAGGTGACCGAGGGCGCGTCGGACGGGCCGTACGCCTCCGCGCACGCCTCCCGTACGTCCGGTGCGCGGCGCAGCGGGACCCCGAAGTCGGCGTCCAGCGGCACCAGCAGCATGCCCAGCAGCCGGGCTCGCCGGGACTGCGCCTGGCGGTGCCGGTGGAACGCCTCGGCCGGGGACTCCGCGGGCGCCCGGCGTCCGCGCGCCCGGCGCGGGCCCCGGTCGACCCGGCGGGCCACCGCCGTCAGCAGCTGACGGGCGCCCGGGTAGTCGCCGCGCCACAGCAGCGCGGTGCCCTCGCACACCAGCCGGTAGGCGGTGTCGGCCGCCGTCCGGTCGTCGGCGATGTGGACCCGCCCCGGTGGCGGCGCGCCGCTCTCGGAGCGCCAGTGGGCGGAACGGGACCGGCCGTCCTCGGTCCAGTGGATGTGGATGACGTGCTGCGTGGTCAGGGGACACCCTTTGCTCATGCGCGTGCTCATGCGCCGTTCGTGTGGGCCGATCCTCGCCGTACCGGGGTGGGCGCGCGAGCCGTTTTCCGGACGGTGCCACCGGGTCGGTGCCACGGGTCGGTGATCCGGTGCGTCGGTCCGGTGCGTCGGACCGGTCGCGTCATGGCATCGGATGAGATGCGCTCAGCTGAGACCTCCGCCGGTGGCCTCAGCCCCGCGGCGGCGGCGCCGTGGACGACCGCGCCATCAGCTCGCCCCGCACCATCGCCACCCCGCCCGGCGGCTGCGGCTCGCGGCCCAGCGCCAGCCGCCCCGCCCGTATGCCCGCCTCGTGCAACGGCAGCCGGACCGTGGTGAGCGAGGGCACCGCGTCCGCGCTGAACGGCAGGTCGTCGAAGCCCGCCACCGACACGTCCTCGGGGATCCGCAGCCCCCGGTCGCGCAGCGCCGCGCAGACACCGAGCGCGATCGTGTCGTTGGCGGCGACGATCGCGGTCAACCCGCCGTCCCTACGGAGCAGTTCAAGGGTGGCGTCATAGCCGGAGGGGCGGTCGTAGAGACCGTGCACGGTCAGCCGCTCGGCGTCCTCGTCCAGCCCGGCCGCGGCCAGCGCCGCGCGATGGCCCTCCAGCCGGTGGCGGGTGGTGGTGCGTTCGGAGGGGCCCGCCACATAGCCGATCCGGCGGTGGCCGAGGGTCACCAGGTGCTCGGTCAGCCGGCGCGCCCCGCCCCGGTTGTCGAACGCGAGGGTCACCGTGTCCTCCAGCGGCGGACGTCCGCACAGCACCACCCGGGTGCCGGACGCGGCGAGCCGGGAGACCTTGGTGGCCACCGCCGCGGCGTGGTCGGGCTGTTCGGCCGCACCGCCGGTCAGCACCACCGCGGCCGCGCGCTGCCGCTGGAGCAGGGTGAGGTACATCAGCTCGCGCTCGGGCGAACCGCCCGTACTACAGATGACGGCCAGCTTCTCGCCCCCGCGCCCCGGAGTGCCGCCGGGCGCGCCCATCTCGGACTGCACCGCGCCCGCGATGATGCCGAAGAAAGGGTCGGCGATGTCATTGACCAGGACCCCGACCAGATCGGAGGTGGCGGCAGCGAGAGCGCTTGCCGGGCCGTTGACCACGTACTCCAACTCGTCGACGGCGCGCAGCACCCGGGTCCTGGTCGACTCGGCGACCGGGTAGTTGCCGCTCAGGACGCGGGACACGGTGGCCGCCGAGACCCGAGCCCGGGCCGCCACATCAGCCAGGGTCACTGCCATGTTTCCTCCGTCGTTGGTCACCTGGTGGTACGCCGCGAGCGCCGGTGGGGGCGGCGTACATGGTCTCACTGCCACCGTCACCGTGGTCCGGGATCGGGTGCGTTGGCCCATCCGTTGCGATGCGGCGTGCTCGTCCGCGGTCACTTCCCGGATGGCCTGAACTGCCCCGTGGCGACCGGGGTGTCCCATCTGTACAGGGTGGTGACGGACGGCTAGCGTGAAAGATCCAGAAAGCGCTTACCGTGCCGTCCGTGAGGAGAAGAAGCCACGTGACACGCAAGACCGTGCGGATCGCCATGAACGGTGTGACCGGCCGGATGGGCTATCGCCAGCATCTCGTCCGGTCCCTCCTCGCCCTGCGCGAACAGGGCGGTCTCGATCTGGGCGACGGCCGGACGCTCTGGCCGCGGCCGCTGCTCGTCGGCCGCCGGGAGCACGCGCTGAAGGCGATCGCCGCGCGCCACGGACTCGATCCGGTCGACGACGTGTCCACCGACGTGGACGCCGTCCTGGCCGACGAGAGCGTGGACGTCTACTTCGACGCACAGGTCACCGCGGCCCGCGAGGACGCCCTCAAGAAGGCCATCGCGGCGGGTAAGCACATCTACACCGAGAAGCCGACGGCCACCGGTCTGGACGCGGCGCTGGAGCTGGCCCGGATGGCGCGCGCGGCGGGCGTCAGACACGGGGTCGTCCAGGACAAGATCTTCCTCCCGGGGCTGCTGAAGCTGAAGCGCCTGGTCGACGGCGGTTTCTTCGGCCGGATCCTGTCGGTGCGCGGCGAGTTCGGCTACTGGGTCTTCGAGGGCGACTGGCAGGACGCCCAGCGGCCGTCCTGGAACTACCGCGCGGAGGACGGCGGTGGCATCGTCGTCGACATGTTCCCGCACTGGGAGTACGTGCTGCATGAGCTGTTCGGCCCCGTGCGCAGCGTCCAGGCCCAGGCCACCACCCATATCCCGACCCGCTGGGACGAGCGGGGCAAGCCGTACGACGCCACCGCCGAGGACGCCGCGTACGGCGTCTTCCGGCTCGAAGGCGGTGCCATCGCGCAGATCAACTCCTCCTGGGCGGTCCGCGTCCACCGCGACGAACTGGTGGAGTTCCAGGTGGACGGCACCGAGGGCTCGGCCGTCGCGGGGCTGCGCGGCTGTCGGGTCCAGCACCGCTCGGCCACCCCCAAACCGGTCTGGAACCCCGACCTCCCGGCCACCGAGTCCTTCCGCGGCCAGTGGCAGGAGGTCCCGGACAACGGGGAGTTCGACAACGGCTTCAAGACACAGTGGGAGCTGTTCCTGCGCCATGTGGTGCTCGACGAACCCTGGCGCTGGGACCTGCTGGCGGGCGCCCGCGGGGTCCAACTGGCCGAGCTGGGGCTGAAGTCGTCGGCCGAGGGCCGTCGGCTGGACGTACCGGAGCTGAGCCTGTGATCCTCCGCCTCCCCGCACCGGGCGGTGCGACCCGCCCCCACCGGCCGTGTGCCGAACCCGCCCGCCTCGCCCCGGGCGGCGCCCCGCTCACCTCCCGCGTGGTGTTCGCGGCCGCCCATGTGGTCGCCGATCCCTACGCCGACACCCACCCCGGCGGCCCGGCCGCCGTGGACTGGGACGCGACCCTCGCCTTCCGCCGCCATCTGTGGTCCCACGGACTGGGCGTGGCCGAGGCGATGGACACCGCCCAGCGCGGTATGGGGCTGGACTGGGCGGGCGCGGCAGAGTTGATCCGCCGTACGGCCGCCGAGGCCCGGGCGGTGGGCGGACGGCTCGTCTGCGGTGCGGGCACCGATCAGCTCGCCGTCACCGGGATCGGCCGTCCGTACGGTCTGGACGAGGTGCGCGCCGCCTACGAGGAACAGCTCGCCGTATGCGAGGAGTCCGGCGCCCGGACGGTGCTGATGGCCTCGCGGGCGCTGGCCGCCGTGGCCAAGGGCCCGGAGGACTACCTGGAGCTCTACGGCCGTCTGCTGGAGCAGGTGGCCGCGCCCGTCGTGCTCCACTGGCTGGGCCCGATGTTCGACCCGGCGCTGGAGGGCTACTGGGGAAGTGCCGACCCGGACGCCGCCACCCGCACCGTACTGGAGCTGATCGCCGCCCATCCGGACAAGGTCGACGGCATCAAGGTCTCGCTGCTCGACGCCGGTCGCGAGATCGGGCTGCGCCGTCTTCTGCCGGACGGGGTGCGCTGCTACACGGGTGACGACTTCCACTACCCCGAGCTGATCGAGGGCGACGACCACGGCGCCAGCCACGCCCTGCTGGGTGTCCTCGACCCGCTCGGGCCGCTGGCCGCCGAGGCGGTCCGGGCGCTGGACGCGGGCGACGCGCCGGGCTTCCGCGCGCTGCTGGACCCGACGGTGGAGCTGGCCCGCCACCTCTTCCAGGAGCCGACGCGCTTCTACAAGACCGGGGTGGTGCTGCTGGCGTGGCTGGCCGGGCACCAGTCGCACTTCACGATGGTGGGCGGCCTCCAGTCGGCCCGTTCGCTGCCGCATCTGGCCCGGGCGTACGAACTGGCCGACGGGCTGGGCCTGTTCCCGGACCCGGAGGCGGCCGCCGCGCGGATGCGGCAGCTGCTGATCGTCCAGGGGGTCGCGCAGTGAGCGCGGTGCGCGGTCCCGACCGGCTCGGCCGACTCAGCCTCAACCAGGAGACCGTGCGCCAGTGGTCGCTGCCGGAGCTGGCCGAGGGCTGTGCGGCGGCCGGTGTGCGCGGTGTCGGCCTGTGGCGGGGGCCCGTCCAGGCGTACGGCGTCGAGGCCGCCGCCCGGCTGATGCGCACCGCCGGGCTGACCGTCACCTCGCTCTGCCGGGGCGGTTTCTTCACCGCCGACGACCCCGCGGAGCGGGCCTCCGCGCTCGACGACAACCGCGCCGCGCTCGACGAGGCCGCCACCCTCGGCACCGGCACCCTCGTCCTGGTCTCCGGCGGTCTGCCGCCCGGCAGCCGCGATCTGTCCGGCGCCCGCGAGCGGGTCGCGGACGCGCTGGGGGAGCTCAGCCCGTACGCCGCCGAGCGCGGGGTGCGGCTGGCCGTCGAACCGCTGCACCCCATGTACGCCGCCGACCGCTGTGTGGTCTCGACCCTCGCCCAGGCGCTGGACCTGGCCGAGCGGTTCCCGGCCGAGCGGGTGGGCGTGGTGGTGGACACCTACCACCTGTGGTGGGACGACACCGTGGCCGCCCAGATCGCCCGGGCGGGCGCGGGCGGCCGGATCGCCGCCTTCCAACTCGCGGACTGGATCACTCCGCTCCCGGCGGGGGTGCTGCTGGGGCGCGGACAGCTCGGGGACGGCTCGATCGATCTGCGGTGGTTCCGCGAGCGGGTCGACGCGGCCGGGTACGACGGGCCGATCGAGGTCGAGATCTTCAGCCCGGCGCTATGGGAGCGGGACGGCGCGGAGGTACTGGCGGAAGTCGCCGACCGCTACGCGTCCTTGGTGCTGCCCGAGCCGCCGGACCCGTCCGCGTCGTCCGCGGCGCCCGGCCTACGGCGACTGCGCGCCCGCTGACGTGGGGACCGCACTGTCCGGTCGCGAACCGGACGGATCGGGCAGTGGTGTCTCGCTGGGCCGGGGCGTCGGGGCGTCCGAGGTACGGGGGTCGCGGGCGGGCGGCGCCGGGCGGTCCGGCTCCTGGCCGGGGCCGGTGGGGAGCAGCAGAAGGCAGACGGCCACCACGGCCGCCGCGGCCACGAGGACGACGGAGGCGGCGCGCCGGATCCTCCGGGTCCCCCAGGCCGGTCCGGTAGGCGGCCGGGCGGGGGTCAGCGTATGCGGGGTGATGAGCCGCGCGCGGGCCTCGAGCGCGGCGCGCAGGCGGGTCTCGACGGCGCGGTGCCGGTCCGCAGCACCGGGGGATGGAGCCCTCATCGATCCGCCTCCAGCAGTTTCTCCAGGGTGTCCAGCGCACGGCTCGCGGTGGACTTCACGGTGCCTCGGGACACGTTCAGGGTCTCCGCTATCTGTGCCTCGGTCAGATCGGACCAGTAGCGCAGGACGAGGACCTCGCGCTGCCGCCGGGTGAGTCTCGCCAGGGCGTCCAGGACTTCCCGGTGCTCCTCGGCGAGCAGCAGCCGCTCGTCGACCGGCGCCCCCTCGGTGTGGTGTGGCGGGGTGTACGCCCGCGCCGTACGCCGGCGGCGCAGCACCGAGCGGGCGCCGTTGACCACCGCCGTATGCAGATAGGCATGTGCGTCCTGGAGGCTGTCCAGGCGCGAGCCGTGTCGACGGCAGACGGCGGCGAAGGCTTCCTGGACGACGTCCTCGGCGGTATGCCGGTCGTCCACCAGGGAGACCGCCAGCCGGATCATGTCGAGCCGCCGGGCCCGGTACAGGTCGTCCAGCGTGGGCCGCGGTTCCGCGTCACCGCCCCGCCGGACGGGCCCCAGCAGCCGTAGCCCGCGCCGTTCGGCGGTCCGCTCCGCGTCCGCGGCCGGTGCCCCCGCGTGCCGGGCGGGAGCGGTACGCGCCCGGCGCAGCAGCCGGTCCCACCAGCCCGGCCGGCGGACCCCCGGCAGGATGTACGTGAGCTCCATCTTCTTCGTCCACCTCATGGGGCAGGGCCGAATGCCGTATCCGGCCCTGCCCGGCTACTGGCTGGGAGCCGGTTATCGGCTGCTGGACTTGGTGGGGGACTTGGAGGGTACGGGCTTGGCCGTGGCGCCGGTGTGTCCGGGCTTGGTCGGGGAGGCGGAGGGTACGGGCTTGGCCACCGAGGCGCCGGTGTGTCCGGGCTTGGTGGGGGACGCGGAAGGCACGGGCTTGGCCGAGGCGCCGGTGTGTCCGGGCTTGGTGGGAGACACGGCGGGCTTCGGCTCGGCCGAGGTGCCGGTGTGTCCGGGCTTGGTCGGAGAGGCGGAGGGCTTCGGCTTCGCCGGCGCTTCCGTCCCCTTCGGACGGGGGTGTTCGTCGCCCCCGCCGGTGGCGGCCTGGGCGGCGAGCCCACCGCCCAGTATCAGGGCGAATCCGGCCGTGGACCCCACGACCCAGGTACGCAGGCGACGCGACTTGCCGGAACGGTTGTGCTGCATAGGGAACGACTCCCGAAGTGAGGTGAGGACTCTGGTGGGTGAGGCGGGGATCCAAGGCCGAAGGTCATGCCGAGGAATCCCGCCTTCAACCCACCAGACGTGCGGCCCGCCCCCGGGTTGTCGCACCTCGGAGAATTACCCGAACCGCCCTCCCGGCGGCCGGAATCGGCTTCGGGTACCTGACATTGCGTAACAGATCGATAACTCGCGGAAATCGTGCAACCCTTCCCGGCCCCGGCGGGTCGTACGGGGCGTCGGGCTTCCTGGGGAGGGATCCGGGGGGATCGAGAGGAAGCCCGGAGGAGGGGGAAACGAGGGGCCCGGTCCATGGACCGGGCCCCTCGAAGTGCTCATCGAAGTGTTCGCCGAAGTGTTCTCAGCCGGTGGTGACCGGGACGCCGCCCGTCAGAACGGAACCCCGCACCGCAGCAGCACATTGGCGTACGGCCGCGCCTCACCGGTGCGCACCACCAGCCGCGCCCGGCCGGTCAGCGACTTGAGCTCCTCGTGCGGCACCAGCGTCAGCGACGCGTCGGGGAACAACCCCTCCAGCAGCGCGGTCGCCTCCTTGTTGCGGTCCCGCACTTCGGACGCGGCCGTGGCCCCCTCGACCACCAGCTCGTCCAGCAGCCCGGTCAGCACCTGCTCGAAGGTCGGCACCCCCAGGACGAAGGCGAGGTCGACGACGACCGGTCCGCCGGGCCCGGCGGGGACCGGCAGACCCGCGTCGCACACCATCACGGTGTCGGTGTGGCCCAACAGGGCCAGCCCGGTGCTCAGATGGCGGTTGATGACTCCTGCCCGTTTCACAGCCGCGTCACGTCCTCGGCGGTGGGGAAGGACTGCTGGGCACCGGCCCGGGTCACCGCGGCGGCGCCCACGCGCACCGCATACCGCACCGCCGTCTCCAGGTCGTCGCCGACGCCCAGCCGCCAGCCGAGCGCCCCGGTGAAGGCGTCCCCGGCGCCCGTGGTGTCCACGGCCTCGACCGGGAGGCTGGGCACCCGGACCGCGGGCCCGCCGTCGGCGACGAGCGCGCCCTGCGCGCCCAGGGTCACCACGACCGAGCGCGGGCCGCGCGCCAGCAGGGCCGCCGCCCACTCCTCGGGCTCCGCGGAACCGCCCGCCGGATCGTCGCCGAGCAGAAAGCGCGCCTCGTGCTCGTTGACGACCAGCGGATCGCAGACGGCCAGCACCTCTCCGGGCAGCGGCGCGGCGGGCGAGGGGTTGAGCACCACCCGCGGCCCCGGCCGCCCGTCCGCACCCGCCGCCGCGCGGACCACCTCGGCCACGGTCTCCAGCGGGATCTCCAGCTGGAGCGAGACCACGCGGGCCGAGGCCAGCAGGGGCGCGGCGGCCCGTACGTCCTCCGGGGTGAGGCGGGCGTTGGCGCCGGGGGAGACCACGATGCTGTTGTCGCCGGACGGGTCCACCGTGATCAGCGCGACACCGGTGGGCGCCCCGCCGGTGAGCACACCGGAGGTGTCCGCCCCGGCCGTCCGCAGCGAGTCCAGCAGCAGCCGGCCGTGGCCGTCGTCGCCGACCCGGGCCAGCAGGGCCGTACGGGCCCCCAGCCGGGCGGCGGCGACGGCCTGGTTGGCGCCCTTGCCGCCCGGGTGGACGGCCAGGTCGGAACCGAGGACCGTCTCGCCAGGTCCTGGGCGGCGCTCGACTCCGATCACCAGATCGGCGTTGGCGGATCCCACGACCAACAGGTCGTAGTCGTGCATCGTTACGTCCCTTCGCGTGACGGGTGCCGTGGGGCGCGCCGCGGCGTCACTTGGCCGCGACGACCTTCACCGGCACCTTCACCGTCTTGTCCACGTCCTGGCCCTTGGCGGCCCGGATCGCGTTCCGTACGGCCATCTTCCCCAGCTCGCGGGGCTGCTGGGCGACGGTCGCGGCGAGAGTGCCGTCCCGCACCGCCTTGAGACCGTCCGGGGTGCCGTCGAAGCCGACGACCTTGACGGACTTGCCCGCCTTGGGGCCCAGCGCCTTGACCGCGCCGAGCGCCATCTCGTCGTTCTCGGCGAAGACCCCGTCGACACCCGAGTGGGCCTGGAGCAGGTTGGTGGTCACGTCCAGCGCCTTGGCCCGGTCGAAGTCGGCGGGCTGCTTGCCGACGACCTCGATGCCCGGGTACGCCTTCAGGCCCTCCGCGAAGCCCTGGCCGCGCTCCCGCGAGGCCGAGGTACCGGCGACGCCCTGGAGCACCAGGATCTTGCCCTTGCCGCCGAGCCGTTCGGCCAGCGTCTTCGCGGCCAGCTTGCCGCCCGCGATGTTGTCCGACGCCACCAGGGTCTCGATGCTCGCCTTGTTGACGCCGCGGTCGGCGGCGAGCACCGGGATACCGGCCTTGTTGGCGGCCTTGACGGACGGACCCGCGGCATCGGAGTCCACCGGGTTGATGATGATCGACTTCATGTTCTGGCTGGTGAAGTTCTGGATCTGATTGGCCTGCTGGGAGGCGTCGTTCTGGGCGTCGGTGACGGTCAGGCTCACCCCGGCGGCCTTGGCCTCCTGCTGGGCGCCCGCCTTCAGCTGTACGAAGAAGGGGTTGTTGAGCGTGGAGACCGACAGACCCACCTTGGTGCCCTTGCCCCCGGAGCCGCCCGAGTGCAGGAGCGAGGAGGCGAGCACCACGGCGCCGACGGCCACCGCGGCCACGGCGAACCGCCCCGCCGTCGCGGCCGCCTTCCTGCCGGGCCCCTTCGGCCCTCCGGCCGGATCGCCGGGCGCGGCCGGACGGGAGCCCGCGCGGCGGCGCAGGGTGTCGAGCAGCACCGCGAGCGCGATGACCACACCGATGACGACCTGCTGCCAGAAGGCGGACACCTCCAGCAGATTGAGCCCGTTGCGCAGCACCGCGAGGATCAGCGCGCCGATCAGGGTGCCGGACGCCTTGCCGACCCCGCCGGACAGGCTCGCGCCGCCGATCACCACCGCGGCGATGGCGTCCAGTTCGTAGCCGACCGCCGCCTGCGGCTGCGCCGAGGACAGCCGGGAGGCCAGCACGATGCCCGCCACGGCCGCGAAACCGCCGGAGAGCGCGTAGATGACCAGCTTCTGGCGTGCCACGCGGATCCCGGAGAGCCGGGCCGCCTCCTCGTTGCCGCCGATCGCGTACATCGCCCGGCCCGCGTAGGTACGGCCGAGCACACCCGCGGTGATCAGACCCATCGCGATCATCACGATCACCGGGACCGGCAGCCAGCCGCCGAGGGTGTCCCCGAGTCCGGAGACCGCGTCGGGGACGGCGATCGGGCTGCCCTGGGAGATGACCAGCGCCAGCCCGCGGCCGATCGAGAGCATCGCCAGCGTGGCGATGAACGGCGGCAGTTTGCCGTACGAGACCAGCGCCCCGCTGACCAGACCGCAGGCGAGGCCGGTGGCGACGGCGAGCAGCGCCGCCAGCCACACCGGCAGCCCCTGGGAACTGGCCGACCAGGCCAGCACGGTGGCCGAGAGCGCGGCCACCGAGCCGACGGACAGGTCGATCCCCGCGGAGACGATGACGAAGGTGACGCCGAAGGCGAGGATCGCGGTGACCGCGGCCTGGACACCGACGTTGAGGAGGTTGTCGGTGGTCAGAAAGTCGCCGGAGAGCAGCGACATGGCCGCCACCAGCAGTACCAGGGCGCTCAGCGCGCCGTTGTCGAGCAGCACGCGGCGCAGCACCGCCGGGCCCCCGGGGTCCTTCGTGGTCGGATACGTGTCAGTGGCCACGGGTGCCCTCCTTATCCGTGACGTCGACGCCTTCGTCGACGCCCTTGACGTCCTTCACTGCCAGGGCCATCACGGCGTCCTGGGTCGCTTCCCGCGCGGTCAGCTCACCGGCGATCCGGCCCTGGGCCATGACCAGGACGCGGTCGCTCATCCCCAGCACCTCGGGCAGGTCGCTGGAGATCATCAGGACCGCGTGGCCGGATGCGGTGAGTTCATTGATGAGCTGGTAGATCTCGACCTTGGCGCCCACGTCGATGCCGCGGGTCGGCTCGTCGAGGATCAGCACCTTGCTGTCGGCGAGCAGCCACTTGCCGATGACGACCTTCTGCTGGTTGCCGCCGGACAGGGTGCGCACCCGCTGGTCGAGACCGGCCATCCGGACGGCCAGCCGCTCCGCGACGCGCTCGGCGGCGCGCCGCTGTCCGGCCCGGTCGACGAGGCCCGCGCGGGTCGCGGAACGGAGCGTCACCAGGCCGAGGTTCTCCTGTACGGAGGCGTCCAGGACCAGGCCCTGGCCCTTGCGGTCCTCCGGTACCAGACCGACACCGGCGGCCATCGCGGCCACCACGTCATGGCGGCGCAGCGGACTGCCCGCGACCTCGACGGTGCCGGAGTCGTAGGGGTCGGCGCCGAACAGCGCCCGCACCACCTCGGTGCGGCCCGCGCCCACCAGACCGGCCAGGCCCACCACTTCACCGGCGCGCACCTCGAAGCCGATGTCGTGGAAGCTGCCGTCGCGGGTGAGCCCCTCGACCTTCAGCAGCGGTTCACCGGCGTCGGCCCGCTCGCGCGGGTACTGCTGCTCGATGGTGCGGCCGACCATCAGCCGCACCAGCTCGTCCTGGTCGGTGGCGGCCGGGACCTGGGTGACGCTGCGGCCGTCGCGCAGGACGGTGACCCGGTCGCCCAGGGCGGCGATCTCCTCCAGATGGTGGGTGATGAAGACGACGCCCACCCCGTCCTCGCGCAGGGTGCGCACGATCCGGAAGAGCTTGTCGACCTCCTCCGTGGTGAGCACCGCGGTCGGCTCGTCCATGATCAGTACGCGGGCGTCCAGACTGAGCGCCTTGGCGATCTCGACCATCTGGAGCCGGGCGATGCCCAGATCCCGTACCCGGGTCCTGGGGGAGACCTCCACCCCGACGCGGGCGAGGAGTTCGGCTGCCCGCTCGTGCATCGTATGGCGGTCGATCATGCCGAAGCGGCGCGGCTGGCGGCCCAGGAAGATGTTCTCGGCGACGCTGAGGTCGGGGACGAGGTTGAACTCCTGGTAGATGGTGGCGATACCGAGCCGCTCGGCGTCCTGGGCGCCGTCGATGCGCACCGGCTCGCCGTCGACCAGGACGCGGCCGCCGTCGGGGCGGTGGGCGCCGGAGACCATCTTGATCAGCGTGCTCTTGCCCGCGCCGTTCTCGCCCAGCAGTACGTGCACTTCGCCGCGGCGCAGATCGAAGTCGACGCCGTCCAGGGCGATCACCCCGGGGAAGGTCTTGCGGACGCCCTCCATCCGCAGCAGTTCGGACTCCGGGCGCGACGGCTCTTCGGCGACACGGGGCGTCGTGCTCATGGCTTGCTCCCTTCGGGCTCGCCGCACGAGCGGCGGGTGACCAGGCGGGCGGAGAGGGTCACCGACTCCGCGGGGCGGCCCTCGACGAGGTCGATCAGCGCCCGTACGGCGGCGTGGCCGAGCTCCCCGGTGGGCTGGGCGATGGCGGTGATCGGCGGATCGGTGTGGACGAACCAGGGGATGTCGTCGAACGCGGCGAGCGCGATGTCGTCGGGCACCCGCAGCCCGCGGGCGCGGATCTCGTCCATCGCGCCCAGCGCCATCAGGTTGTCCGCGGCGAAGATCGCGTCGGGCGGCCGCGGCAGATCGAGGAAGCGGGCGGTGACCCGGCGTCCGCTGTCCGCCTGGAAGTCGCCCTGGCCGATATGGCCGTCGTCCAGTGTCAGACCGAACTCCCGCAGCGCCGCCCGGAAGGCGGCCACCCGCTCACGCCCGGTGGTGGTGGCCGCCGGGCCCGCGATGATGGCGAGCCCGCGGTGGCCGAGGGCGTGCAGATGGGCCACCAGATCGCGGATGGCGTCCCGGCCGTCGGTGCGCACCACCGGCACCGCCGCCAGGCCCGGGTCCTCGATCCAGCGGTCGACGAAGACCATGGGCGTACCGGTGCGGACGGCGTCCAGCATCATCGGCGAGCCGCCGTCGGTGGGGGAGACCAGCAGCCCGTCGATGCGGCGGTCCATCAGGGTCTGTACGTGGTGGTCCTGGAGATCGGGCCGCTCATCGGCGTTGCCGATCACCACGCTGTAGCCGAGGTCGCGGGCCGCGTCCTCGACGGAGCGGGCCAACTCGGTGAAGAACGGATTCAGCACATCGCTGATGACCAGTCCCAGGGCCCGGGTCTGGTCGGTGCGCAGCGAGCGGGCGACGGCGTTGGGGCGGTAGCCGAGGTCGGCGACCGCGGTGAGTACGCGCTCCCGGGTACCGGCGCGGACGGACGGGTGGTGGTTGAGCACCCGCGATACCGTCGCGACGGACACCCCGGCCCGTTGCGCCACGTCCTTGATGGCCGGCATCGTCCACCTCCTCGTGGAATCGATTACACGGAGGATTGGAATCGATTACACGGGAGGTGGACAAGGGCTCGGTCCGCCCCGAAACCGGATCGTGATATTCCGCCGCCGGATCGCGGCCGGATCATCGGGGCCGGATCGCCGCTAGCTCACCGCCGGGTCGCCGCCGGTACGTTCCGGCCATCGCCGCCGGGCGGGTTGTCCACAGCCGCACACCGCTCCGGACCGGGTGTCGGGCCCCGGCGGTACGGTCGGTCCATGCTCAAACTCGCGGTGGTCGAAGGGGTTCTGGAGCGGATCACCTACGCCAATGAGGAGAACGGCTATACGGTCGCGCGGGTCGACACCGGCCGTGGCGCGGGCGATCTGCTGACCGTCGTGGGCTCGCTGCTGGGCGCCCAGCCGGGCGAGTCGCTGCGGATGGAGGGCCGCTGGGGCTCCCATCCGCAGTACGGCAAGCAGTTCACCGTGGAGAACTACACCACCGTCCTCCCCGCCACCGTCCAGGGCATCCGCCGCTATCTGGGCTCCGGTCTGATCAAGGGGATCGGCCCGCGGATCGCCGATCGGATCACCGAGCACTTCGGCGTCGAGACCCTTCAGGTCATCGAGGAGCGGCCGGAGCGGCTGATCGAGGTCCCCGGGCTCGGCCCCAAGCGCACCAAGATGATCGGCGCGGCCTGGGAGGAGCAGAAGGCCATCAAGGAGGTCATGATCTTCCTCCAGGGCGTCGGCGTCTCCACCTCCATCGCGGTGCGGATCTACAAGAAGTACGGGGACGCCTCGATCTCCGTCGTGAAGAACGAGCCCTACCGGCTGGCGGCCGATGTCTGGGGCATCGGCTTCCTCACCGCCGACAAGATCGCCCAGTCGGTCGGCATCCCGCACGACAGCCCCGACCGGGTCAAGGCCGGTCTCCAGTACGCCCTGTCCCAGTCCACGGACAACGGCCACTGCTACCTCCCCGAGGAGCAACTGATCGCGGAAGCCGTGAAGTTGCTCCAGGTCGACACCGGCCTGGTGATCGACTGCCTGGGGGAGCTGGCCGCCGAGGAAGGTGTGGTGCGCGAGCGGCTCCCCGCCCCCGGCGGCGGCGATCCGGTCGCGGCGGTCTATCTGGTCCCCTTCCACCGCGCGGAGCTCTCGCTGGCCGGGCAGGTGCTGCGGCTGCTGCGCACCGAGGAGGACCGGATGCCCGCCTTCCGGGGCGTGGACTGGGAGAAGGCGCTGACCTGGCTGGCCGGGCGTACCGGTGCCGAGCTGGCCCCCGAGCAGCGGGACGCGGTGCGGCTCGCGCTCACCGAGAAGGTCGCGGTGCTCACCGGCGGACCGGGCTGCGGAAAGTCCTTCACCGTCCGCTCCGTGGTGGAGCTGGCCCGCGCCAAGAAGGCCAAGGTGGTGCTGGCCGCCCCCACCGGCCGGGCCGCCAAGCGGCTCGCCGAGCTGACCGGCGCCGAGGCGTCCACCGTCCACCGGCTGCTGGAGCTCAAGCCCGGCGGCGACGCCGCATACGACCGCGACCGCCCGCTCGACGCCGATCTGGTGGTGGTCGACGAGGCGTCCATGCTCGATCTGCTGCTGGCCAACAAGCTGGTCAAGGCGGTTCCGCCAGGTGCCCACCTGCTCTTCGTCGGCGATGTGGACCAGCTGCCCAGCGTCGGCGCCGGGGAGGTGCTGCGCGATCTGCTGGCCCCCGGCGGGCCGGTCCCCGCGGTGCGGCTGACCCGGATCTTCCGCCAGGCCCAGCAGTCCGGTGTGGTCACCAACGCCCACCGGATCAACGAGGGGGTGCCACCGCTCACCCAGGGGCTGTCCGACTTCTTCCTCTTCGTCGAGGACGACACCGAGGAGGCCGGGCGGCTCACGGTCGATGTCGCGGCCCGTCGCATCCCCGCCAAATTCGGTCTGGACCCCCGCCGTGACGTGCAGGTTCTCGCCCCCATGCACCGTGGCCCGGCAGGCGCCGGCGCGCTGAACGGACTGCTTCAGCAGGCCATCACCCCGGCCCGCCCGGACCTCCCGGAGCGCCGTTTCGGCGGCCGGATCTTCCGTGTCGGCGACAAGGTGACCCAGATCCGTAACAATTACGAGAAAGGGGCCAATGGGGTCTTCAACGGCACGGTTGGAGTCGTCACCTCCCTCGACACCGACGAGCAGCGGCTGACCGTGCTGACGGACGAGGACGAGGAGGTGCCGTACGACTTCGACGAGCTGGACGAGCTGGCTCACGCCTATGCGGTGACCATCCACCGCTCCCAGGGCAGTGAGTACCCGGCCGTCGTGATTCCGGTGACCACCGGAGCCTGGATGATGTTGCAGCGCAACCTGCTCTACACCGCGGTGACCCGCGCCAAGCGCCTTGTGGTGCTGGTGGGCTCGCGCCGCGCGCTGGGGCAGGCGGTGCGCACGGTTTCGGCGGGAAGGCGCTGTACGGCACTGGACCACCGGCTCGGCGGCGATGTACGAGTCGAGGACGCCATGAGGGTTTCCCCACGATGACGAACGGGGCAGGATGGGCGTGAAAGCGGCACTGAGTGCCGCCAAAGGGCCCTTTGGCCGACCCCGAGTGCACGACCATCGTCCGGATGGGGGAAGGTGGGGGGAGTCAGGGCACCTCGAAGAAGAGAACCAGGACGTCCGTGAGGGATGACGTGAGCGACAACTCTGTAGTACTGCGGTACGGGGACGGCGAATACACCTACCCGGTGGTCGACAGCACCGTCGGCGACAAGGGCTTCGACATCGGCAAGCTGCGCGCCCAGACCGGTCTGGTGACCCTGGACTCCGGTTACGGCAACACCGCCGCGTACAAATCCGCGATCACCTACCTCGACGGTGAGCAGGGCATCCTGCGCTATCGCGGCTACCCCATCGAGCAGCTGGCGGAGCGCAGCTCGTTCCTGGAGACGGCCTTCCTGCTGATCAACGGCGAGCTGCCCACGGTGGACGAACTGGCCGCGTTCCGCGAGCAGATCACCACCCACACGCTGCTCCACGAGGACGTCAAGCGCTTCTACGACGGCTTCCCGCGCGACGCCCACCCGATGGCCATGCTCTCCTCGGTGGTCAGCGCCCTGTCGACGTTCTACCAGGACAGCCACAACCCCTTCGACGAGAAGCAGCGCGACCTCTCGACGATCCGGCTGCTGGCCAAGCTGCCGACCATCGCGGCGTACGCCTACAAGAAGTCGGTCGGCCACCCCTTCGTCTACCCGCGTAACGACCTCGGCTACGTCGAGAACTTCCTGCGGATGACCTTCTCGGTGCCGGCCCAGGAGTACGACCTCGACCCGGTCGTCGTCAGCGCCCTCGACAAGCTGCTGATCCTGCACGCCGACCACGAGCAGAACTGCTCGACCTCCACCGTCCGCCTGGTCGGCTCCTCGCAGGCCAACATGTTCGCCTCCATCTCGGCGGGCATCAGCGCCCTGTGGGGCCCCCTGCACGGTGGCGCCAACCAGTCGGTGCTGGAGATGCTCGAAGGCATCCAGGCCGCGGGCAGCGACGTCGACACCTTCATCCGCAAGGTGAAGAACAAGGAAGACGGCGTGAAGCTCATGGGCTTCGGGCACCGCGTCTACAAGAACTTCGACCCCCGGGCGAAGATCATCAAGTCCGCGGCGCATGACGTCCTCTCCGCCCTCGGCAAGTCGGACGAGCTTCTTGAGATCGCCCTCAAGCTCGAGGAGCACGCCCTCGCCGACGACTACTTCGTCGAGCGCAAGCTCTACCCGAACGTGGACTTCTACACCGGTCTGATCTACCGGGCGATGGGCTTCCCGACCGAGATGTTCACCGTGCTGTTCGCGCTCGGCCGGCTGCCGGGCTGGATCGCCCAGTGGCACGAGATGATCAAGGAGCCGGGTTCCCGTATCGGCCGCCCGCGCCAGATCTACACGGGCGTGGTCGAGCGCGACTTCGTCCCGGTCGAGCAGCGCTGACCGCGGCCTGACCGCCGGAGTTCTGGCATGGGGCGCCCCCAAGGGGGCGCCCTTCGTCATGAGTGCCACGCCTCTCGGGCTGGCCGCCGTACCGGCGAGAGGGCCCCAAAAAAGCCAGAAAGCGCCCCGCTTCCGATCCCCCCACGGGTCGGAGCGGGGCGCTTCCCATGTCCCGGTTCGGATTCCCCCCACGGGATCCGGCCGGGCGTCCACGGGCCGCACAGGCGGCATTGCGGCGCGATCTGCCGGGACGAGTACCTACGGGAGGGCCGCTCAAAGCTCCCCGAGTACCTCGCCCCGGCCACGCGTAGCGGGATACGTCCCCCAAGACGAATCCCCACCGTCCCATTAGACTCGCGACCCGCCGAAATGGTTACGTTGGGTTGCCTGTGATCTGCGTCTCTTGCCATAACGGGCGTACAAGGGCAAGAGCCTCGATTTGAAGATCGAGGCTCTCGTGTATGGGTGTTGTGCGGCTTATGGGGAGTCGGTGAAGCTATGTGGATGCTGTGAAGGTCCGCAGTCGCAGGCTGTTGGTGACGACGAACACCGACGAGAACGCCATGGCCGCTCCCGCGATCATCGGGTTGAGCATCCCGGCCGCCGCGAGCGGCAGCGCGGCGATGTTGTAGCCGAACGCCCAGAAGAGATTGCCCTTGATGGTGGTCAGTGTCCGGCGCGCCAGCCGGATCGCGTCGGCCGCCACCCGGAGGTCGCCGCGGACCAGGGTCAGGTCCCCGGCCTCGATGGCCGCGTCCGTACCGGTGCCCATGGCGAGCCCGAGGTCGGCGGTGGCCAGCGCGGCCGCGTCGTTGACGCCGTCGCCGACCATGGCGACCGTACGGCCCTCGTCCTGGAGCCGCTTGACCACGGCCACCTTGTCCTCGGGCAGGACGTCGGCGATGACCTCCTCGACACCGACCTCGCGCGCCACGGACTCGGCGACCGGCCGGTTGTCCCCGG
The DNA here is from genome assembly GCF_040650655.1 of Streptomyces sp. NPDC048636. Lineage (NCBI taxonomy): Bacteria > Bacillati > Actinomycetota > Actinomycetes > Kitasatosporales > Streptomycetaceae > Streptomyces > Streptomyces sp. NPDC048636. The sequence goes on from NZ_JBEZHR010000002.1 coordinate 114,866, forward strand.
TCAGCAGGACCGGGGTGAGGCCGAGGGCGCGGAGCTGGGCGACGGCCTCGGCGCTGGTCTCCTTGACCGCGTCGGCGACCAGCAGGATGCCGCGCGCCTCGCCGTCCCAGGCCACGGCGACGGCCGTATGGCCCTCCGCCTCGGCGGCGGCCTTGGCGGACAGCAGCTCCTCGGGCAGTCCGACGGCCCACTGGGCGAGCAGCTTCTCCCGGCCGACCAGCACCTTGTGCCCGTCGACGACACCGCGGACGCCGAGTCCGGCGACGGAGGTGAAGCCCTCGGGCACCGGGAGGGCGCCGACGCGCTCGGCCGCGCCGTCCGCGATGGCACGGGCGACCGGGTGCTCGCTGGCGTGCTCCACGGCGCCGGCAAGGCGCAGCAACTCGTCCTCGTCCGTGCCGGGGGCGGTGACGGCCCCGCGCAGCCGCATCCGGCCGGTGGTGACGGTGCCGGTCTTGTCCAGGACGACGGTGTCCACCCGGCGGGTCGACTCCAGCACCTCGGGACCCTTGATCAGGATGCCGAGCTGCGCGCCGCGGCCGGTGCCGACCATCAGCGCGGTCGGGGTGGCCAGGCCCAGGGCACAGGGGCAGGCGATGATCAGAACGGCCACGGCGGCGGTGAACGCGGCGGTCGTGTCGCCGGTGGCGGCCAGCCAGCCGAGCAGCGTGCCGAGGGCGATCAGCAGCACGATCGGTACGAAGATCCCGGAGATCCGGTCGGCGAGCCGCTGCACCTCGGCCTTGCCGTTCTGCGCGTCCTCCACGAGCCTGGCCATCCGGGCGAGCTGGGTGTCGGCGCCGACCCGGGTGGCCGCCACGACGATCCGGCCCGACGTGTTGACGGTGGCGCCCGCGACCGCGTCCCCCACCACGACGTCCACCGGGACCGATTCGCCGGTGAGCATCGAGGCGTCCACGGCGGAGCCGCCCTCGACGACGGTGCCGTCGGTGGCGATCTTCTCGCCGGGGCGGACGACGAAGCGGTCGCCGACGGCCAGTTCGGCGACGGGGACGCGGAGCTCCCGGCCACCGCGCAGCACCGCCACGTCCTTGGCGCCGAGCTCCAGCAGGGCGTGCAGCGCGGCCCCGGCCCGTCGCTTGGACTTCGCCTCCAGGAAGCGGCCGAGGAGGATGAAGGTGGTCACCCCGGCGGCGGCCTCGAGGTAGATCGACGACGAACCGGCCGCGCGGGAGACGGTGAGGTCGAAACCGTGCCGCATACCGGGCATGCCCGCGTCACCGAGGAACAGCGCCCACAGGGACCAGCCGAGGGCCGCCAGGGTGCCGATGGAGACCAGGGTGTCCATGGTGGCGGCGCCGTGCCGGGCGTTGGTCCAGGCGGCCCGGTGGAAGGGCGCGCCGCCCCAGACGACGACGGGCGCGGCGAGGGTGAGCGAGAGCCACTGCCAGTTCTCGAACTGGAACGAGGGCACCATCGCCAGCACGACGACGGGCAGGGACAGGGCGAGGGAGACGAGCATCCGGTGGCGCAGGGTGTCCGGCCCGTCCTCGGCGCGGCCGGGGCGGTCCGCAGGGGCGCCGGGGGGCTCGGTGTGCCCGGCCGGGGGCGCGGGCTCGGCCGGGCGCGGTTCCTCGGCGGTGTAGCCGGTTCTGATGACCGTGGTGATCAGATCCGCCACCTCGACCCCGGCGCCGTAGGACACCTTGGCCTTCTCGGTGGCGAAGTTGACCGTGGCGGACACTCCGTCGATGCGGTTGAGCTTCTTCTCGATGCGCGCCGCGCAGGAGGCGCAGGTCATACCGCCGATGGCGAGTTCGACCTGTGCCGTGGGCCCGGCTTCGGAAGCCGTGCTGGTCATGTCTGGGTCTCCTGGGAGGAGGGCCGGTGCCGTACGGCGTCTGTATGAGCAGGGCGGTACGGTCCGGCGGGAGGAGTCGGGGGTGCTCAGGCCCGCCCGGCGAGCTCGTAGCCCGCCTCGTCGACGGCGGCGCGGACGGCCTCGTCGTCCAGCGGGGCGGCCGAGACGACGGTGACCTCTCCGGTGGCGGCCGCGGCGTTGACGGACGAGACGCCGTCGAGGGCGCCGAGCTCCTCGGTGACGGCTCCCTCGCAATGGCCGCAGGTCATACCGGTCACCTGGTAGACGGTGGTGACGCCGGAGCCGGTGTTCGCCTCGGAGCTCATGGACTTTCTCCTGTGGGGTGGGCGTGACGGTTGGGACGCGGGAGACGCCGGATGCGCCAGGGTCTCCTGACTCTTTCAACTCTATACCCCTAGGGGGTATTCCCGAAAGCCGGAGGTGCGCCGGTTCGCAAGGGGTGCGCCACGCCCGCGCGCGCTCCCCCTTCGCGCGTACGTGCGCGGGTGGCGGACGACGGGCGGTGGCGGGCAGGGGCGCGGCCGGGGTCAGGGGGCGGGGGCGCCCTCGGTGCCGAGGGTCGGCGCGAGATAGCCGTACAGGGCGGCCTTGGACTCGGTGACGTACGCCTCCCGCTCCGCTCCCTCGTGGGCCAGGATCAGATCGAGACCGGCCTTGAACAGGTGGAACGCCATGGTGGCCGTCTGCGTGAGGCGGTCATCGGGAAGATCGGGCCGGTAGACCGCGATCAGCTCCTCCACCCGGGCCTGGAGGGTGACATGCAGCGCGTGGTGCTCCTCGATGACACGGCCGGGGGCGTCCGTGGAGTTGATCAGCGCGAGGAAGGCGGGATTCGCGCAGTTGAACTCGATCATCGGATCGAGGACCGCGTCCAGCATCTCGCCCAGCGGCAGCGAGGCGTTCTCCTCGGTGAAGACCAGACCGTGGGCCTGTCGCATCTGATGGATCAGCCGCTCGCCCAGCTCGACCGCGATGGCCTCCTTGTTCGGGAAGAACTGGTACAGCGTGCCGGGGGAGACGCCCGCCTCGCGCGCGATGGCGTTGGTGCTCGCGCCGGTGTAGCCGCTCTGCCGGAAGACGTTGGCGGCCGCGTCGAGAAGCTGCTGGACCCGGCGCTCACCGCGCGCCTGCCTGCGGCGCGGCTTGATGGCTCCCTCGGGCCGGGCTCCCTTGCTCTCGGTCACGGCAATCTCCGGATCTTCGTGTTCGATTGACAAACGCGAGTGCTCGCTCGCATTCTTGTAAAACGCGAGCGATGACTCGTGTTTGCCAGTCTATGGCAATCAACGACCCATGCTGCCTGCCCAAACGCTGTGCGGTGGCCTGGGCACAGGTGAAGGGGACACCGTGCCATGACCACTGTCAACCGGCCGTCGGGGGATCGGATCGGGGGATGGACCCGTCTGGTCACGGCGCGTCCCCGGCTCTCGTTGCTGCTCGCCCTGGTCTTCGCCGCGCTCGCCGTGGTGGCGGGCAGCGGGGTCGCCGACCGGATGGGCAGCGGGGGCTGGGAGGACCCGGCGTCCCAGTCCGCCTACGCCACCAAGGCGTTGGAGAAGCGGTTCCCGACTTCCCAGCCCAATCTGTTCCTGCTGGTCGACAGCGGCAAGGCCACCGTGGACGATCCGGCGGTCGCCGCCGAGGGCCGCGCGCTGGCGAAGAAGCTGGCGAAGGAGGAGTCCGTCACCGGCGTCACCTCCTACTGGGACACCGGTGCGCCCACCCTCCGGCACCGCGACCGCGGTGAGGCGGTCATCGCCGCGCGCATCGTGGGTGACGAGTCCGCCGCCAACAAGGCGCTGGAGCGGCTCGCCCCGCACTTCCGCGGGCACCACGGCCCGGTCGAGGTGTCGATCGGCGGCATGGTCGCGGTCCGCCATGAGCTCCAGACCACCATCCAGGAGGATCTGCTGCGGGCCGAGATGATCGCCCTGCCCATCACCCTGGTACTGCTCGTCATGGTCTTCGGCAGTGCGGTGGCCGCCCTGCTGCCGCTCGGGGTGGGCGTCATCGCCATCCTCGGCACCGACGCGGTGCTGCGCGGCCTCACCGAGTTCACCGATGTCTCGGTCTTCGCGCAGAATCTGACCACCGCGCTCGGCCTCGGGCTGGCCATCGACTACGCCCTGTTCATCGTGCGCCGCTTCCGCGAGGAGCTGGCCACCGGCGCCGACACCCTGCCCGCCGTGGCCGCCACGCTGCGCACCGCGGGGCGCACCGTGCTCTTCTCGGCGCTGACCGTCGCCGTCTCGCTCGCCGCCATGATGGTCTTCCCGCAGTACTTCCTGCGCTCCTTCGCTTACGCGGGTATCGCCGTGGTGCTGATCGCCGCGGGTGCCGCCCTGGTGGTGCTGCCCGCGGCGCTGGTGCTCCTCGGTGACCGGGTCAACTCCCTCGATCTGATGAAGCTGTTGCGCCGCGGCCGCGCCGCCCGCACGGGGGAGCCCGGCAGGGGCTGGGGGTGGGTCGCCCGGCTGGTGATGCGGCGGGCCCCGCTGTTCGCGCTGGCCACCGTCGCCGGTCTGGTCGCGCTGGGGCTGCCCTTCCTGAGGGTGGAGTTCGGCACCGCGGACGACCGTCAGCTGCCGACGGGCGCCGAGTCGCACGTCGTCCAGCAGCACATCCGGGACGGCTTCCCCGGCGGCCCCGGTGGCGCCGTCGAGATCATCGCCGAGGGCCGCCCCGGAGCCCGCGCCCTCGCCGAGTACAGCACCGAGCTCTCCACGCTCCCCGGTGTGCGGCGGGTGGACGGCCCCGCGGGCCAGTTCGCGGGCGGCCGTCGGCTGGCCGAGCCAGGACCGGCCGAGGCGGCGCGCGCGGCCGAGGGGAGCGCGTACCTCACCGTGCTGGCCAAGGGCGAGGCGGTGGACGCCGCGGGCCAGGACCTGGTCCGTGATATCCGCGCCCAGCACCCCCCGTTCCGCACCTCGGTGACCGGCACCGCGGCCGTCCTGGTGGACACCAAGGACTCCATAGCCGACCGGCTGCCCTGGGCCGCCGCGATCATCGCCGCCGTCACCCTGCTGCTGGTCTTCCTGCTCACCGGAAGTGTGCTGATACCGATTCAGGCGGTCCTGCTCAACGCGCTCAGTCTCACCGCGATGTTCGGTGCGGTGGTGTGGGTCTTCCAGGACGGCCATCTGTCCGGGCCGCTGTCCTTCACCACCACCGGCTCGATCGAGACCACCCTGCCGGTGCTGATGTTCTGCGTCGCCTTCGGCCTCTCCATGGACTACGGGGTCTTCCTGCTCTCCCGGATCAAGGAGGAGTACGACCGCACCGGGGACCATACGGCGGCCGTGGAGTTCGGACTGCGGCGCACCGGTGGGCTGATCACGGCGGCCGCGGTGATCCTCGCCGTGGTGATGGTCGCCATCGGCACCTCGCGGGTCACCAACACCAAGATGCTGGGCCTGGGCATCGCCCTGGCGGTGCTGATGGACGCCATGGTGGTGCGCAGCCTGCTGGTGCCCGCGGTGATGCGGCTGACCGGTCGGGCCACCTGGTGGGCGCCGGGACCGCTGCGGCGGCTGCACGCCAGGATCGGGCTGAGCGAGGGGGAGTCCGCCCCGTCCCGGGGCGGCGATGGCGACGGTGTCGGCGAGGGCGGCAAGGACGGCGACGGCGACGGCGGGGATGACACCGGGCCCCGCAGCGAGGAGGAGCTGCGGGACCCGGTCCGCGCGGGGCACTGACGCCTTCCGGGGGGCTCACGCCCGCCCGTAAGGCGCCGGGGACATGATGTGCCGAGGTGTGTGACCTGCACCTACCGCGCGGGGTATAGGGGGGTGGTCAGCGGCCGGTGCCCCCTTGGGGCCTGTCGTCCGGACAGGGACGGTGCGCACGCGCCCTAAGGGGCGCCGCTGCGGCCGCGCCGGTTGCCCGGTCTGCGGGCCACCCAGGCGCGGACGGTGTCCGCGTACCAGTACGGCTTGCCGCGCTCCACCAGATCGGGTGACGGCAGCAGTCCGTGCTTGCGATACGACCGTACGGTGTCGGTCTGGACCCCGATATGAGCGGCGATCTCCTTGTACGACCACAGCCTCCGGTCGGTCATTCTCCAGCCCTTCCCGCAGCCACCGTTGACCACGGCCCCGGTGGGGCCGTCGGGGGAGCCACGGCGGACCTGCTGACGATCTCTCAGCCTGTGCCGGGTGAACGACGCTGAGTGATCACCGGTGAGGGGCTGTTGAACACCTGTGACGAAGACGTGTGGAGATGTGACGGCTGTGACAGTGGGGTGACGCTCAGGCCCTCAGCTCGGACATCCGTTTGGTGATCTCCTCCAGCCGCACCGGGCGGTGCTCCAGCCGGGACAGCTCACATGCCTCGGCCACCAGCAGGGCGTAGAGCGCCTGCTCACCGGAGCAGGGGTTGGCGGCCTCGCCCCGGGCGGCCCGGACGAAGGCGGCCAGCTCCGCCCGGTAGGCGTCCTCGAACCGCTCCAGGAAGTGCGCCCAGGGCCGGGCGGGACCGATGGGCCCGCCGGGTTCGGCCGAGGTGAACGGCGTACGGCCGTCCAGCCCCACCACCAACTGGTCGCGTTCGCCGGACAGTTCCATCCGTACGTCGTATCCGGCCCCGTTGTAGCGGGTGGCGGTCGCGGTCACCAGCGTGCCGTCGTCCAGCGTCAGCAGCGCCGCGGCGGTGTCCACATCGCCCGCCTCCCGGAAGAACGCGGCGCCGTCCGCCGATCCGGACGCGAACACCTCCACCACCTCACGCCCGGTCAGCCAGCGCACGGCGTCGAAGTCATGCACCAGACAGTCCCGGATCAGCCCACCGGAGTGCGGCAGGAACTCCGGCGGCGGGGGAGCGGCGTCCGAGGTGATCGCACGGATGGTGTGCACCCGGCCGAGACGCCCCTCGCGCAGCGCCTCCCGCGCGGACCGGTATCCGGCGTCGAACCGCCGCTGGAAGCCCATCTGGAGCATGGTCCCGGCGGATTCGACCTCGTTCAGCGCCCGGACGGTGCCCGCCAGGTCCAGGGCGATGGGCTTCTCGCAGTAGGCGGGCAGCCCGGCCCGCGCCGCCCGGGTGATCAGCTCGGCGTGCGAGGCGGTCGCGGTGGCGATCACCACTGCGTCGATCCCGGCGCTGAAGACCGCGTCCACCGACGCGGCGGCGGCCACCGGCACCCCGGCCTCCCCGCCGACCCGCACGGCCAGTTCGGCGGCCCGCGCACTGTCGGCGTCCCCGATCAGCAGCTCGTCGACCCCGTCCGTGGCGGCGAGGGCGGCGGCATGGAAGGAGCCGATCCGCCCGGCGCCGAGGAATCCGATGCGCATGATGTGTTCCCGTCTGAGTGAGTGGAGTGGCGTCGGGTGCGGCGAAGGGCCGGCCGCGGCGGCGGCCGGCCCTCCGGTGCGTCAGCCGTGACGGTCGGTCGGCGGTGAGTGCCAGCAGTGCGGGTCAGCGGCGGGTGTCAGTGGTGCGGGTCAGCGGTAGAGGGCGGGCCGCTCGATCATCTCCACGGCCGTGCGCTCACCGGTCTTCTGGGCCCGCAGCCCCGCCTCGCAGACGGCGGCCGCGGCATAGCCGTCCCAGGTGCTGGGGCCCTCGACCACCCCGCGCCGGGTGGCGTCGACCCATGCCTGCACCTCCCGGTCGTACGCCTCCTCGAAGCGGGCCACGAAGTCCGGGGCGATCTCGCCGCCCCAGGCGCCGGGGCGGTTGACCAGCATCCCGTGGGCGTCGCCGACCCGTGCGGTGCCGCGTTCGCAGACCGCCTCGGTCTGCACCTGGTAGCCGAAGCCGCAGGTGGCGAACATCTCGACGTTGACGAGGGCGCCACCGCTGGTCTCGAAGATCACCAACTGGGGGTCGCTGAGCCCCTCGGGCGCGTTCGCGTTGGGCGTCGGCTTGAGCACCGTCACCGTGGTGATCTCCTGCTCCAGCAGCCAGCGCGACTGGTCCATCTCATGCACCACCGAGTCGCTGATCAGCATCTCGGTGGTGAAGTAGGAGTGCACCGAGGCATTGCGGTGCCGGCAGTGCAGCATCAGCGGACGGCCCAGCTCGCCGGCGGCCAGCAGCGCCTTGAGCTTCATGAACTCGGAGTCGTAGCGGCGCATGAAGCCGACCTGGACCCGGCGGTGGCCCAGCTTCTGCTCGGCCTCCAACACCCGCAGCGCGGACGTCGAATCCGGGGTGAGCGGCTTCTCGCAGAGCACCGGCAGATCCCGCTCGAACGCGCTCAGCAGCGCGTCCTCATGCGCGGGTCCGGGCGAGGCGATCAGGACGGCGTCCACACCCGGCGCGGCCATCGCGGCGGCCGGGTCGGTGAACGCGCGGCAGCCCTCGGCGGTGTCGGCGACCGAGGCGGCGCGCGCCTCGTCGACGTCGACCACGGCGGCCACCCGCGCGCCGCTGATCACGTCATTGATCCGGCGGACATGGTCGGCGCCCATCTTGCCGGTCCCGATGACGGCGATCCCGAGCGTCCCCTGCTGGGTCATATGCGGTCTCTTCTCTTTCTGCCGGTGTTGGTGTGCCGGGGCGGGGCGTCAGGCGCCGCAGGAGCGCAGGAAGCGACGGGTGCGCTCGGCGATCGGGAACGGCTGGTCGGGCGGGCAGGGGTACATGTCCTGCTCGACGATGGCGAACAGGTCCACGTCCAGCTTCTGGGCGGCGGCGAGGACCGGTGCCAGCTCGGGCACCCCGTTCGGCGGTTCGCACATCACCCCGCGCTGGACGGCCGGGCCGAACGGCACCCCGTTCTTCACCACATCGGCCAGGATCTCCGGGTCCACCTGCTTGAGGTGGAGATAGCCGATGCGCTCGCCGTAGGTCTCGATGAGCTTGACGCTGTCCCCGCCGCAGTAGGCGTAGTGCCCGGTGTCCAGACACAGGCCGACCAGGCCGGAGTCGGTCGCGTCCAGGAAACGGGCGACGTTCTCCTCGGTGTCGATATGGGTGTCGGCGTGCGGGTGGACGACGATCTCCAGCCCGTAGCGCTCCCGCACCTCACGGCCGAGCCGCTCCATGCCGGTGGACAGGTGGCGCCACTGCTCGGCGGTCAGCTCACGCGGCTCGATGATCTCGGCGGTCTTGTCGTCCCGCCAGAAGGAGGGGATGACCACCAGGTGCTTCGCGTTCATCGCCTGCGTCAGCTCGGCGACCTGGGAGACATGCGCCCAGGTGGCGTCCCAGACATCGGGTCCGCGGTGCAGCGAGGTGAAGACGGTGCCCGCCGAGACGGTGAGCCCGCGGCGGGAGGTCTCCTCGGTGAGCCGGGCCGGGTCGGTCGGCAGATAGCCGTACGGACCCAGTTCGATCCAGGAGTAGCCGGCCTCCGCGACCTCGTCGAGGAAGCGCTGCCAGGGGACCTGCTGCTCGTCGTCGGGGAACCACACCCCCCATGAGTCGGGGGCCGAGCCGACCCGGATGCGGTCCAGGGCGGGTACGGGAGAGGCGGCGGCAGTCATGGGGAGGGGTCTCCTCTCGCCGGTCATCGACGACCGGGGAAGGGGGCGGTGCGGATTTCTGTGCTCGCTGAGGGGATGGGTGCCCGCGTCGTACTGTTTTGGGCAGCTTCACGGTCCGGGCGGGCGGTCGTCAAGGGTTCGTCAGGACATTCGGACGTCATGTCAGAGGGGGAGCGGCGGACGCCTCAGGTGCTGGGCGTCTTCACCACCTCCGGCAGCTCCTCCACATCGACCCCGCGGACCTGCGCCAGCTCGTGCTTGAGGGCGGCCAGTTCGGCGCCACCCGCCATATGGTTGGTCAGCTCCTCGAGGCTGACGTTCTCACGGGAGGCGTTCAGCTCCAGGGCGCCCAGCCGGAGCACCGCGAAGTGATCGCCGACCATATAGGCGTGGTGCGGATTGTGGGTGATGAAGATGACGCCGAGCCCGCGCTCGCGCGCCGCCGCGATGTACTTGAGCACCACACCGGACTGTTTGACGCCGAGCGCCGCGGTGGGCTCGTCCAGGATCAGCACCCGGGCGCCGAAGTGGACGGCCCGCGCGATGGCCACGGACTGCCGCTGGCCGCCGGAGAGGGTGCCGATGGGCTGTTCCAGGTTGTCGAGGTGGATGCCCATCGCGGACAGCTCCTCGCCGGTGGTCCGCTTCATCCGCTCGATATCGAGGCGGCGGACCGGCCAGGGGCCCTTGGTCAGCTCGGAGCCGAGGAAGAAGTTCCGCCACACCGGCATCAGCGGCACGGTGGCCAGGTCCTGGTAGACGGTGGCGATGCCGAGGTTCAGCGCGTCACGGGGGTTGTTCAGCCGTACCGGTTCACCGTCGACGAGGTAGTCGCCCTCGTCGTGCTGGTGCAGTCCGGACACGATCTTGATGAGGGTGGACTTCCCGGCGCCGTTGTCGCCGAGGACGCAGGTGACCTTGCCCGGCCGGACGTCGAGGTCGATCCCCTCCAGGGCGCGGACGGTGCCGTAGAGCTTGCCGACGCCCTTGAGCCGGACGACCGGCTCATCGGCCCCGCCGGTCTTGGTGGTGTCCTTCGATGCCACGGTGATCACCTCCTGGCGGCCTGACGGCGCACCCACAGATTGACGAGCGTCGCGAGCAGCAGCATCACGCCCACGAAGAACTTGAACCAGTCGGGGTTCCAGTTGGCGTAGACGATGCCCTGGTTGACCATGCCGAAGATAAACGCCCCCAGGACCGCGCCGATCGCCGAGCCGTAGCCGCCGGTGAGCAGACAGCCGCCGATCACCGCCGCGATGATGTAGTAGAACTCGTTGCCGACGCCCTCGCCCGCCTGCACGGTGTTGTACTCGAAGAGCAGGTGCATACCGACGAACCAGGCGGCGAAGCCGACGGTCATAAAGAGAGCGATCTTGGTGAGGTTCACCGGGACGCCGACCGCCCGGGCGCTCTCCTTCGAACCGCCCGCCGCGAAGATCCAGTTGCCGAACTTGGTGCGCAGCAGCACCCAGGTGGCGATGGCCGCGAAGGCCAGCCACCACAGCACGGTCACCTTCACCTCGACGCCGAAGACGGTGACCTCGGAGGCGAAGACCGACTTGGCCTGGTCGAAGCCGTCCATGTCATTGATGGTGTCGGTGGCGACATTGCCGGTCAGCAGCTTGGTGATGGCCAGATTGGCGCCCTGGAGCATCAGGAAGCTGGCGAGCGTGACCAGGAAGCTGGGCAGTCCGGTGCGGATCAGCAGCAGTCCGTTGATCAGGCCCACGCCGAGCGAGACCAGCAGGGCGACGACCACACCCACCCAGACGTTGGCGGTCAGCTGGAAGCTCAGCATGGACGCGGCCAGCGCCGAGGAGGTGACGGCGACACCGGCCGACAGGTCGAACTCGCCGCCGATCATGAGCAGGGAGACGGCGAGCGCCATGATGCCCATGGTGGACGCCTGGTAGAGCACGGTGGCGAAGGAGTCGGCCTGCCGGAAGGTCGGGGCGACGGCGAAGAAGAAGATATAGACGCCGATGGCCGCGACCAGCGCGCCGATCTCCGGCCGGGCCAGCAGCCGCCGGGCCAGCGAGCGTTCGGGGGCCCGGCTCTTCGGCTCCCTGGCGGGGGAGGAGGCCGGCGGCGTGGCCGCCGCCGGCGTGACGGTATGGGTCATCGCTGGATCACCGCGTCCCCTTCTGTGCGAACTTCGCGATGGTGTCCACGTTGTCCTTGCTGACGAAGGCCGGGCCGGTCAGCACCGGCTCCTCGCCACCGCCGCTGAAGTTGCCGTTGTACCGGTAGAGCCACATGGAGTCGATCGCCAGATAGCCCTGGAGATAGGGCTGCTGGTCGACGGCGAACTGCACATCCCCGCTCTTCACGGCGGCGACGAGCTCCTTGTTGAGGTCGAACGTGGCGACCTTGGCCTTACCGCCCGCCTCCTCGGCGGACTGCACGGCGGTCAGCGCGAACGGGGCGCCGAGGGTGACCACATGGTCGATGCTGGAGTCCTGCTTGAGCTTGGCGGCGATGGTCGACTTCACCGACGGCATATCGGTGCCGTTGACGTAGAGGATGTCCGTCTTGCCCTTGAAGGTCTTCTTCACACCCGCGCACCGGGCCTCCAGGGCGACATGGCCCTGTTCCTGGATCACACAGATGTTGTGCTTGGCCTTCACCTCGTTCAGCCGCTTGCCGAACGCCTCACCGGCGATGGACTCGTCCTGCCCGAAGTACTCCAGCAGGCCCATCTCCTTCCACTGCTCCAGCCCGGCGTTGAAGGCGACCACCGGGATCCCGGCCTTCTTGGCCTTGGCTATCGCACCCTTCATCGCGTCCGGCTTGGCCAGCGTGATGGCGATCCCGTCGACCCTCTGGTCGATCGCGTTCTGGATCAGGCTGGCCTGGTCGGCACCGCTGGGGTTGCTGGAGTAGACGAGGTCGATGTTGTCCTTGGCCGCCGCGGCCTTGGCACCCTTGCGGACGGTGTCCCAGAAGGTGTCGCCCGGTGCCGCATGAGTGATCATCGCGATCTTGAGCCGGGGGGTGTTCGCCTTTCCGGCGACGATGTCGTCGTCGGCTTCCTGTGCCTTCTTACCGCCTTGACTGCTGCATCCCGCCGCGAGGAGGACGGTTGCGGTGGCGAGCGCGGCGAGTCCCGCTCCGCGGCGTCGGTTGATTCTGAGGTCCATCTGTTCCAGCACCTCTCAAGCCAGGTCCGTTGTTCACACGGCCGTTGCAGAACGGGAGCCAACTCCTCCCGGCCATCGGCTGTCAAGGGTTTGTCATGACAACATTTCATCTGGACGTAACGACGCGATAACGCCTGTCAGTCCCACCTCATCTTTACGTCCGAATGTAAGGACAAATTCTTGACAGGGAGGCCGGAGCACGTCTAGACCTGAAAGGGCCGGGCGTCGTCCGGTGTTCTGCACCACCACCCTGAGCTGCGTCTTTTCCCGAAGGGGCACGCATGAGTGAGCCGTACGACCTGATCACGATGGGCCGGATCGGAGTGGATCTCTATCCGCTCCAGACCGGTGTCCCTCTGCCGCAGGTCGAGTCGTTCGGAAAGTTCCTCGGCGGCTCGGCGACCAACGTCGCGGTCTCCGCCGCCCGGTTCGGCCGCCGCTCCGCGGTCATCAGCCGCACCGGCGCGGACCCGTTCGGTGACTACATCCACCAGGAACTGCGGGCGTTCGGGGTGGACGACCGGTTCGTCACCCCGGTCGAGGAGTACCCGACCCCGGTCACCTTCTGCGAGATCTTCCCGCCGGACGACTTCCCGCTGTACTTCTACCGCCGCCCCAAGGCGCCCGATCTGGAGATCCACCCCGGGGAACTGGACCTCGACGCGGTCCGCGCGGCCCGGATCTTCTGGATGACGGGCACCGGTCTGAGCGAGGAACCCAGCCGCGCCAGCACCCTCGCGGCCCTGGCCGCCCGCGCCAGGAGCGGCATCACCGTCTTCGACCTCGACTGGCGGCCGATGTTCTGGCGCGACCCGGACACCGCCCGCCCCTTCTACACCGAGGCACTGCGCCATGCCACGGTCGCCGTCGGCAATGTGGACGAGTGCGAGATCGCCACCGGTGTCCGCGAACCCACCGACTGCGCGGAGGCGCTGCTGGCGGCCGGAGTTGAACTGGCCGTCGTCAAACAGGGGCCCAAGGGCGTCCTCGCCGTGCACCGGGACGGCACCACCGCCGAGGTCCCGCCCGTCCCGGTGGAGGTGGTCAACGGGCTCGGCGCGGGCGACGCGTTCGGCGGCGCCCTGTGCCACGGCCTGCTCTCCGGCTGGGACCTGGAACGGATCATGCGGTACGCCAATGTGGCGGGGGCCATCGTCGCGTCCCGGCTCGCCTGCTCCTCGGCGATGCCGACGGCGGCCGAGGTCGAGGCCCTGCTCAAGGGGGACTGACCGTGGCGCCGATGGGTGCCTCGGACCCTCCGGGTGCCCCCGGTCGGCCCGTGGGCGCCATTGGGTTCGCTGCTCTACCGGCGAGAGAGCCGAAGGGGCGAGCACGGTCGACCGTCGACAGCGGCTCCGGCGCCCCGGAGGCGAGCCGAGCCCCAAAAAAGAAGGGAAACACCCCTTGAGCATCAGCATCTCCGACCTCGTCACGGTGCGCAGCCGCCACCCCGAGGCCATCGCCGAGGCGGCCGCCCGCCGGGTCCGCCGTCCGCTGATCGGCGACCGCGGCCGGCTGATGATCGTGGCCGCCGACCACCCGGCACGCGGTGCCCTCGCCGTCGGAGACCACAAGCTGGCCATGGCCAACCGGTTCGAGCTGCTGGAGCGGCTGTGTACGGCGCTGTCCCGCCCCGGTGTCGACGGGGTGCTCGCGACCGCCGACATCCTGGAGGACCTGCTACTGCTCGGCGCCCTCGAGGGCAAGGTCGTGATGGGCTCGATGAACCGCGGCGGCCTGGCCGGTGCCACCTTCGAGCTGGACGACCGGTTCACCGGCCACCGCCCCCGGGACATCGCCCGCCTCCGCTTCGACGCGGGCAAGCTGCTGCTGCGGATCGACTACGCGGACGCGGGTTCGCTGACCACCATGGCCAGTACCGCCCGTGCCATCGACGAGATGGCCGAGCACCGGCTGCCGGTCTTCGTCGAACCGTTCATATCCCGGCGCATGGACGGCCGGGTCCGCAACGATCTGGGTGCCGAGGCCGTCACCAAGTCGATCGCCATCGCCTCCGGCCTCGCCGGGACCTCCGCCTACACCTGGCTGAAGGTGCCGGTGACCGATGACCCCGATGAGATGGCCGCCGTCATGGAGACCAGCACCCTTCCGGCGGTACTGCTCGGCGGTGAGGTGGGAAGGGACCAGGAGGGGGCGTACGAGCGATGGCGGAAGGCCCTGCGCCTGCCGACCGTCCAGGGCCTCGTCGTCGGCCGTTCGCTGCTCTATCCGGCGGAGGGCAGCGTCGAGACCGCCGTGGACACCGCCGTCGGACTGCTCTGACACGTCCCGCACCACGGGCCCCGCCCCTGGAGGAAAGGCAGAAACTGACGTCATGACCAGCACCGAGCCTTCGACCGGTTTCCATGTGCGGGCCGGTGAGGCGGCCGACGGCCCCTATGTGGTGGATATCGGCCCCGAGCGGGCCGGATGGGGATACTCCGCGCTGCGGGTGCTCGAGCTGCCGCCCGGCGGTTCGCACTCCCTGGCCACCGGTGACAGCGAGTGGATCGTGCTGCCGCTCAGCGGCGGCTGCACAGTGGTCACGGAGGGGGAGCTCTTCGAACTCCACGGCCGCGACAGCGTGTTCAGCGGAGTGAGCGACTTCGTCTATCTGCCGCGCGACACGCACGCGCGGATCGCCAGCGGCGCGGGCGGCCGCTTCGCGCTCACCGGCGCCCGCTGCGAGCGGCGGCTGCCCGCGCGCTACGGCCCCGCCTCGGAGGTCCCGGTCGAACTGCGCGGCACCGGTAACTGCTCCCGCCAGGTCAACAACTTCGGCGCGGCAGGGGTTTTCGCATGCGACAAGCTGATCGCCGTCGAGGTGCTGACCCCGGGCGGCAACTGGTCCTCGTACCCGCCGCACAAGCACGACGAGTGCCGTCCCGGTGAGGAGAGCGAGCTCGAGGAGATCTACTACTTCGAGATCGCCGAGGCCCATGGCAGCGAGGGCATCGGCTACCAGCGGGTCTCGCCGTCCGGCCGCGGCCGTGGCACCGATGTGCTGGCCGAGGTCCGCTCCGGAGACGCCGTTCTCATCCCGGACGGCTGGCACGGCCCGTCCATCGCCGCCCCCGGCCATGACATGTACTACCTCAATGTGATGGCGGGCCCGGAGGCGGAGCGCGCCTGGCTCATCTGTGACCACCCCGAGCACGCCTGGATCCGCTCCACCTGGCCGGACCAGCCCGTCGACCCCCGGCTCCCGCTCTATGAAGCCCCCGATCACGCCCCCGATGGAGGCCCCCGATGAACGCCTCGGCAGTGCGCCGTCTGACCGTCGCCCAGGCCCTGGTGGAGTTCCTGGCCCACCAGTACACCGAGCGGGACGGCCGGCGGCACCGACTGATCAACGCCACCTGGGGCATCTTCGGCCATGGCAATGTGGCCGGGATCGGGCAGGCGCTCCTGGAGTCCGGCCCGGCGGCGATGCCGTACCTCCAGGGCCGCAATGAACAGGCCATGGTGCACGCGGCCGTGGGCTTCGCCCGGCAGTCCAACCGGCTCGCCGCCCAGGCCGTCACCACCTCCATCGGCCCCGGCGCCACCAATCTGGTCACCGGCGCGGCGCTGGCCACCGTCAACCGGCTGCCGGTGCTGCTGCTGCCGGGCGACACCTTCGCCACCCGCCCCGCCGACCCGGTGCTCCAGCAGCTCGAACTCCCCTCCGCGGGTGATGTGTCGGTCAACGACTGTCTGCGCCCGGTCTCCCGCTACTTCGACCGGGTGACGCGTCCCGAGGCGCTGATCCCGGCCGCCCTGGCGGCCATGCGGGTGCTCACCGACCCGGCCGAGACCGGCGCGGTCACCCTCGCCCTGCCGCAGGACGTCCAGGCCGAAGCCTTCGACTGGCCCGAGGAGTTCTTCGCCGACCGGGTCTGGCAGGTACGCCGCCCGGCCGCCGATCCCACCGAACTCGCCGTCGCCGCCGAGGCGATCCGGTCCGCCCGCAGACCGCTGATCGTCGCGGGCGGCGGGGTCCACCACAGCGAGGCCGAGGACGCGCTGCGCGCCCTGGCCGACGCCACCGGGATCCCGGTCGCCTCCACCCAGGCGGGCAAGGGCTCGCTGCGCCATGACCACCCGGCCGACATCGGCGGGATCGGGCACACCGGCACCGCCGTCGCGGACGATCTCGCCCGCACCGCCGACCTGGTCATCGGCGTCGGCACCCGCTACAGCGACTTCACCACCGCCTCCGCGACCCTCTTCGCCGAGCCCGCGGTCCGCTTCGTCAACCTCAACATCACCCCGTTCGACGCCCACAAGCTGGGCGCCACCACCCTGGTGGCCGACGCCCGCGCCGGTCTCGAGGCGCTCACCCGCGAACTGTCCGGCCACCGGGTCGACGAGACCTACGAGGCGGAGTACCGCACCGGCAAGACCGCCTGGGAGCGCCGGGTGGACGCCGCGTTCGCCGCCGGGAACGAGGGGGCACGCCCCTCGCAGACCCAGGTGCTGGGCGCGCTGGACGCGGTCGTCGGCGACGAGGACGTGGTGGTCAACGCGGCCGGATCGCTCCCCGGCGATCTCCACAAGCTGTGGCGCGCCCGCTCGCCCCGCCAGTACCACCTGGAGTACGGCTACTCCTGTATGGGCTACGAGATCCCCGGCGCCATCGGGGTACGGCTGGCCGCCCCCGACCGCCCGGTGTGGGCGCTGGTGGGCGACGGGACGTATCTGATGATGCCGACCGAGATCGTCACCGCGGTCCAGGAGGGCATCAACATCAATGTCGTCCTGCTCCAGAACCACGGCTACGCCTCCATCGGCGCCCTCTCGGAGGGGATCGGCGCCGAGCGGTTCGGCACCGCCTACCGTTTCCGGGCGGCCGACGGCACCTATACCGGCGATCCGCTGCCGGTGGATCTCGCCGCCAACGCCGCCTCGCTCGGTATGGATGTGCTGCGCGCCAAGAGCGTGGGCGAGCTGCGCGAGGCGCTGGCCGCGGCCCGCGCCTCGGACCGTCCCACATGTGTCTATGTGGAGACCGAAACAGCCGACACAGTGTCCGGCCCGCCCGAGGCGCAGGCATGGTGGGATGTGCCAGTCGCCGAGACCGCGACCCGGCCGGCCGCCGTGAAGGCCCGCGAGGACTACGACCGGCAGGCCGCCGCCCGCCGCCGCCACCTCTGACGTTTTTCGAGAGAAAGGCCCACCCATGAAGACCGTCAACCACTGGATCGGCGGCAAGGCCGTCGAGGGCGCGACCGGTCGCTTCGGTCCGGTCTACAACCCCGCCACCGGCGCCCAGGACACCCAGGTCGCCCTGGCCTCCGTGGACGAGGTCGACGCGGCGGTGGCCACCGCCAAGGAGGCGTTCCGCGTCTGGGGCGGGACGTCCCTGGCCAAGCGGACCGCGATCCTGTTCAAGTTCCGTGAGCTGGTCGTCGCCCACCGCGATGAGCTGGCCGAGCTGATCACCGCGGAGCACGGCAAGGTGCACTCCGACGCGCTGGGCGAGGTGGCCCGCGGTCTGGAGATCGTGGAGCTGGCCTGCTCGATCGCCGAGAAGCTCAAGGGCGAGCTGTCCACCCAGGTGTCGACCGGGGTCGATGTCTCCTCGATCCGCCAGCCGCTCGGTGTGGTCGCGGGCATCACCCCGTTCAACTTCCCGGCCATGGTGCCGATGTGGATGTTCCCGGTGGCCATCGCCTGCGGTAACACCTTCGTCCTCAAGCCCAGCGAGAAGGACCCGTCCGCCGCGGTCCGGCTGGCCGAGCTGGCCTTCGAGGCCGGGGTACCGGAGGGCGTGCTCAACGTCGTCCACGGCGACAAGGTGGCCGTGGACCGGCTGCTGGAGCACCCGGACATCGCCGCGGTCAGCTTCGTGGGTTCCACCCCGATCGCCCAGTACATCCAGGCCAAGGCCGTGGAGCACGGCAAGCGGGTACAGGCGCTCGGCGGCGCCAAGAACCACATGCTGGTGCTGCCCGACGCCGACCTGGACTTCGCCGCGGACAACGCCATCAACGCCGCCTACGGGTCGGCCGGTGAGCGCTGTATGGCGGTCTCGGTGGTCGTCGCGGTCGGGGACACCGGCGATGAGCTGGTGAAGAAGATCGCCGACCGCGCCGCCAAGCTCCGGATCGGCCCCGGCAACGACCCGGCCTCCGAGATGGGCCCGCTCATCACCAAGGAGCACCGCGAGAAGGTCGCCTCCTATGTGCGCGGGGCCGCGGCCCAGGGCGCCGAGGTGGTCGTGGACGGCACGGGCTACACGGTCGAGGGCCACGAGGACGGCTTCTTCATCGGTGTCTCGCTGCTGGACAAGGTGCCGACCACCGCCGACGCCTACCGCGACGAGATCTTCGGCCCGGTGCTGTGCGTGGTCCGCGCGGAGACCTACGACGAGGCCATCGAGCTGATCAACAGCTCCCGGTGGGGCAACGGCACCGCGATCTTCACCCGGGACGGCGGCGCCGCGCGCCGCTTCCAGCTCGAGGTGGAGGCGGGCATGGTCGGCGTCAATGTGCCGATCCCGGTGCCGGTGGGCTACCACTCCTTCGGCGGCTGGAAGGACTCGCTCTTCGGCGACCACCACATCTACGGCAATGACGGGGTGCACTTCTACACCCGCGGCAAGGTGGTCACCACCCGCTGGCCCGACCCCAGCGACGGCGGTATCAACCTGGGCTTCCCCAGCAACCACTGAG
Organism: Streptomyces sp. NPDC048636; assembly: GCF_040650655.1. Taxonomy (NCBI): domain Bacteria; kingdom Bacillati; phylum Actinomycetota; class Actinomycetes; order Kitasatosporales; family Streptomycetaceae; genus Streptomyces; species Streptomyces sp. NPDC048636. The sequence goes on from NZ_JBEZHR010000002.1 coordinate 133,935, forward strand.
CGCGCCGCGCGTCCGTGACGAACCCCCCGTCGGCCCCCGGCCGACGGGGGGTTCGCGCGTCAGGGGACAGGCCACCGGAGAGTGCGTGGACGGCGCACAACCATCCGGAGGGTTGGCGGGTCTTCCTCGGTGTTCGCCCGAATAATGGGCGCAACGACCTACTCAGGGGGATTCATCATGTTTCGTGTGTTTCGTTCCTCGGCGGTGCGGGTCGGCTGCACGGCCGCGCTCGGCCTCGGGCTCGCCCTCGCCGCGAGCGCTCCCGCCTCCGCGCACCCGACCCGTACCGACCCCAACAACCGCTACACCGCCGAGGAGATCCACCACTTCCTGGAGGGCTTCTACGGCAACCACGGCCCGCGCCCCTGGGAGCGCGAGCACCTGGTCTCGGACCAGCTGAAGGAGGAGGCCGGTCAGAACCCCGGCTATGACGTGCTGCTGTGCGCGCAGAACACCCCCCGGCGGATCGACGTCGGCGAGGTGACCACGGCGCAGTCCGCGCGGGTCGGCTGGGCCACGGTCACCACCCACTGGCGCGGCTCCCCCGCCACCACCTCGTCCTTCACCGCCTATGTGGACCTCGACGGCAGCCGTCCGATGAAGCTGCTCGACGTGGACTGCGGTACGCCCGAGGGCTGATCGCGTCCCGCCGGGCCCGCGGTTTCGGTTCCACCGGACCGGAGCCTTAGTCTCGCCGTATGACCTGGTCGCGCGCGCTCAAGGAGACCGCGCGCGACGGGCTGTCCATCGAGCGCACCCGGCTGGAACCGCTGGTCGCGCTGCGCGGCGCGTGCGGGGTGGCGATCGTCGTCGGGCTGACCCTGTGGCTGGGGTCGCCGACGCTCGCGGTCTCCTCCGCGTTCGGCGCGTTCTCCGCCGGGATCGCCATCTTCCAGCGCAGCTGGCGGCCGCGTCCCGCGCTGGCGCTGGCCGCCGCGGCCGGTCTCGCGGTGAGCACCTTCCTGGGCTATCTGGCCGCCGCCCACACCGCCACCTTCGTTGTCATGCTCGCCGTCTGGACGCTGCTGACGGGGATGGCGTGGGCGGTCGGCCCCGTCTCCGGGCTGGTCGCGACCCAGATGGTCGCCGTGATGCTGGTGACCGTCACCCTTCCCACCTCGGTGGTCGGCGCCCTGGAGCACGCCGCGCTGATCGGCCTCGGCGGGGTCGTCCAGGCCGCGCTGATCGTGCTGTTCCCGGTGCGGCCGTGGGGCGTCCAGCGGGACGCGCTGGCCGACGCGCTCGCCGCCGTCGCCGACTACGCCCGGCGGCTGCGCCACGACCCGGTGGCGCCCTTCGACCCCACCCCGCTGATGGACGCGCGCAACGCCGCCGAGCTGACCCCGCGTCAGGCCCGGCGGCGCCCGCGCCAGCTGCGCGGCTACCGGCTGCTGGCCGAGCGGATCCGGCCGGTGCTCGCCTCGCTCGCCGACCCGGTCGTCGGCGCCGCGGCCGAGGGGCCCGAACGTGACCGGGCGCGTGAACTGCTGGGCGCCACCGCCACCGTGCTGGACGCCGTGGCCCACGCGATCCGCAAGGGCGCGCCGGTGCGGCTGCCGCCGGAGGCGATGGCGGTGCTGGAGGTGCCGCCGACCGGCCCCAAGCTGGACGGCGCCGCCCGCCGCGCCGCGCTGCGGCTGATGGCGCTGGTGAACGACGTGGTGGAGTCCTCCGACGAACCGGTCGAGACGGTGACCGCCGAGGGCGGCCGGGACCGTCGCTCCCTGGTGCGCCCCACCCCCGCCGGCGTGCTGCGGGTGTCCTGGCACGCGCTGCGCCGGGAGACCCGCTGGTCCTCACCGGTCGCGCGGCACGCGGTACGGGTCTCCGTGGTCGCCGTGACCGGCTATCTGCTGGCCACCGCGCTGCCCTTTGGCCACGGCTACTGGGCGCCGCTGACCTCGGTGATGGTGCTGCGCCCCGACTTCGGCCAGACCTTCTCGCGCGGGGTGGCCCGGTTCACCGGAACGCTGGCGGGGGTGCTGGTCGCCGGGGTGGCGGTGGCACTGGCCGACCCGGCCCCCTGGGTGAGCGCGCTGCTGGCGGTGGTGTGCGTCGGCTCGCTGTATCTGCTGATGCGCACGGGGTTCATCGTGGCCTCCGCGTGCATCGGCGCCTATGTGGTCTTCCTGCTCGGCATCGCGGGCGCGGCCCTGGGGCAGACGGTGCAGGCGCGGGTGGCGCTGACCCTGCTGGGCGGGGTGCTGGCGATGGCCGCGTATGTGGTCTTCCCGGCCTGGGAGACACCGCTGCTGCGGGACCGGCTGGCGGACTGGCTGACCGCCAACGGCCGTTACGCCACCGCCGTGTTCGACGCCCACGCCCGCCCCGCCGACCGCCGCCCCCGCCAGGTGCGCGAGGCGCTGCTGGACGCGCGGGCGGCACGGGCCGCCTGGGAGCAGCTGGAGGCGCGGGCGCAGCGGGAGCCGGTGCGCCACCGCGGGCTGTCCCGGCGCGCGGCCCGGGAGGCGCAGACCGCGGTGTCCACCACGGGGCGGGTCACCATGCTGCTGGAGGCGCACCTTCCGGACGGTGCCGCGCCCCCGTCCGCGGAGGCCGGGGAGTTCGCCGCGGCGCTGCGTACGGTGATGCCGGAGGCCGGTGCCGCGGTACGGGAGCGGCGGCCGCTGGACTGGGAGCCGCTGCGGGAGGTGCTGGAGCGCTGGCAGCGCCGGGCCGGGGACCGGCCCGGGGTGGCGGTACGCGGCGCCGAACTGCTGGTGGAGGCCCTGGAGGATCTGGCGGAGGCCCTGACGGCGCCCAAGCCGAGCCGCGGCTAGCTCTGTTGCCCGAGCCGGGCGGTGCCCAAGCCGGGCCGTCGCCGGGCTTGGTCATGGCTGGGCCACAGCCGTACCGCTGAACAGCCGTCCCAGGTGCAGATCGATCAGCTCCATGGCCTCCTCGGGGGTGTGCAGCTCCAGCAGGGTGTGCCCGGTGACCCCCTCGACCAGGGCCATCAGCAGGGACGCCTCACGCTCGGGGTCCCGGTCGGCGGCCACCTCGCCGCGTTCGACGCCACGTGCCACCTGTCCGGCGAAGAAGGCGCGGAGCGCGCGGGCGCCTTCCCGGGAGTGGGCGCGCGGCCCCTTGTCGTACAGCGCCCGGGTGAAGTAGGCGATCTGCACCAGATTGCCGATCCGGCTGTTCTCGTCCAGCGGCAGGATCTCCGCGAGCGTTTCCCGCAGCACGGTGCGCGGTGTCGGCTCGTCCGGCAGTGCCTCGATCCGGGCGCGGATCCGCCGCTCGGCGAGCTGCCCGATGTGGTCGAGCGCGAAGCCCAGCATCTCGTCCTTGCTGGTGAAGTAGTGCTGCAACTGACCGAGGGAGATGCCCGCCTCGGCCGCGACATCGCGCAGGCTCGCGCCTTCCAGACCGCGTGCGGCCGCGATCCGCCACAGCGCCTCGGCGATCAGCTTGCGCCGCTCTTCGTGATCCACCCGCTTGGGCACCCCGTGGTCCTCCCCGCGCCAACCCTTTTTGGCAAGTCACTTGTATTGCTATAGTAGCCCCGTTCGATACAGCTGACGTGAAAAGTTCACGGGGGACTCGCGATGCCCGAACTCAGGCCGCCGCGCCACCGCGTCGATCCACGAGCCCGCCGCTGGTGGACCGTGCAGGCCCTGCTCGCCGTCAGTGGCCCGGCGCTGCTGACCGCCCTCGCCCTGGCCGTCCTCTCGCTGCTCTTCTTCCCCGGCGCACTGCCCTGGCTCGGCCCGCTGCTGCTGGTGGTCCTGGTGCTGCCCGCCGTCGGCTATCTGTGGTTCATGCCGAAGTGGCGGTACACGGTGCACGCCTGGGAGCTGGGGGAGCGCGCGGTCTACGCGGCCGGCGGCTGGTTCTGGCGCACCCGGCGGATCGCCCCGCTCTCCCGGGTGCAGACCGTGGACACCGTACGCGGCCCCATCCAGCGGGCGTTCGGGCTGGCCACCGTCACCGTCACCACCGCCTCCACCGCGGGCGACATCCGGATCGCGGGGCTGTCCGACGCCGACGCCGAGGAGCTCTCGCGCCGGATCGGGGAGGCCGCCCAGCTGGTCCCCGGTGATGCCGCGTGACCGGCACCCCGCTGCCCGGGACGGCACCGGCACCGGCGCCCGAGTGGCGCTCCCTCGACCCGCGCACCGTCGCCGTCCACCTCAGCTGGATGGCCGCCCCGCTCGGCTCCCTCGGGCTGACCGCCCTGGCCACCCATGGACGGCTGGACGCCCGCGCCTGGATCACCCTCGGATGTATCGCCGCCGGTTTCGCCGTGGTCACCACCGGTGGGCTGCTGCGCTGGTGGCGCACCCGCTACCGGATCACCGCCGACGCCTTCGAACTGCGCACCGGGCTGTTCACCCGGCGGCTGCGCGCCGTCCCGCTGCACCGCATCCGCAATGTCGATCTGACCGCCCACCCGGTCCAGCGGCTCTTCGGCCTCACCGTGCTGCGGGCCGGGACCACGGCCGACAGCGCCGCGGGCGGCAGCGCGCTCACCCTGGAGGCGCTCACCCGCCCCGCCGCCGAGCGGCTCCGTGCCGAACTGCTGGCCCGCGCCGGGAGTACGGACACCGCCGGGGAGTCGGATCCGGTGCTCTCCACCGTCGACCGGCGCTGGCTGCGCTACGCCCCGCTCACCTTCTGGATCTTCGGTGGGGTCTTCGCCGTCCTCGGCACCGTCTGGCGGGTGCTCAGCGACGCCGGTGTCGAGCCCTGGCGGATCGGCGTGGTCCGCGACAGCTTCCAGGAGTTCGGCCGGAGCGCGCTGTGGCTCACCGCGCCGCTCGCCCTCCTCGGTATCGCCGCCGTCGGCAGCGTCGGCGCGGTGGTGCTGTACACCGAGAACTGGTGGAAGTACCGCCTGGAGTGGACGGACGCCAGCACCCTCCGTGTCCGCCGCGGACTGCTCACCACCCGCTCGGTCTCCTTCGAACGCTCCCGGCTGCGCGGTGCGGTGCTCCGCGAACCGCTGCTGCTGCGCCTGGGCGGCGGCGCCACCGTACGGGCGGTCGCGGGCGGCCTCGGCAGCCGTGAGGAGAACTGCAAACGCAGCCAGGTGCTGCCGCCCGCGCCGCGCGCCGAGGCGCTGCGGGTGGCAGCCGGAGTGACCGCGGCGGGACCCGGCGGCGACCCCACGGCGCTCTTCGACCGGCCCGCGCTGCGCCCCCACCCCGCCGCCGCCCGCCGCCGCCGGGTCTCCCGCGGGCTGCTCTGGGCCGTGCTGCCCGGCACCGCCGTCCTCGCCGTACTCGGCGCGCTGCTCACCCCGGTGCTGCTGTACTGCGGGCTCGGCTACGCCCTGCTGGCCACGCCCCTGGTGCTGGTGCTCGCCCGGGACGCCCACCGCTCCCTCGGCCATGCGGTGACCGGCCGTCATCTGCTGATCCGCTCGGGCACCTTCAGCCGGGACACCGTGGCCCTGGAGCGGGACGCCGTGCTCGCCTGGAGCTTCACCGACAACCCGCTGTCCCGGCGGGCCGGTCTCACCACCGTCACCGCCGCCGTCGCCGCGGGCCAGGAGGGTTATCGCGCCCCGGACATGGCCGCCGGGGACGCCGTCCCCTTCGCGGCCGCGGCCGCGAAGGGGATCCTTGACGAGTTCCTCGTGACCGGCGCGGACGGCACGGCGACGGCGGACCCGGTCAGTCCTTCCGGTCGCCGCCCTTGAGGCTCGCCCTCAGGAACTCCCGGTTCATCCGCGAGATCGACTGGAGCGGTATCCCCTTGGGACAGGCCACGGCGCACTCCCCGGTGTTGGTGCAGCCGCCGAAGCCCTCCGCGTCCATCGTCTCCACCATGTCCAGCACCCGGGACTCGCGCTCCGGCGCACCCTGCGGCAGCGCGTTGAGATGCACCACCTTCGCCGAGGTGAAGAGCATCGCCGAGCCATTGGGGCAGGCCGCCACACAGGCCCCGCACCCGATGCACTCGGCGTGCTCGAAGGCGAGGTCCGCCACCGGTTTGGGCACCGGGGTGGCGTGCGCCTCCGGGGCGCTGCCGGTCGGCACGGAGATGAACCCGCCCGAGCCGATGATCCGGTCGAACGCCGACCGGTCCACCACCAGATCCTTCACCACGGGGAACGCGGCGGCCCGCCAGGGTTCCACGTCGATGGTGTCGCCGTCCGCGAACTGCCGCATATGGAGCTGACAGGTGGTGGTGCGCTCGGGGCCGTGCGCCTGCCCGTTGATCACCATGCCGCAGGCGCCGCAGATGCCCTCACGGCAGTCGTGGTCGAAGGCGACCGGCTCGTCCCCGCGGAGGATCAGCTCCTCGTTGAGGGTGTCGAGCATCTCCAGGAAGGACATCTCCGGTGCGATACCGCTGACCTCGTAGGTGGTCAGGGCGCCCGGCTCCTCGGGGCCGCGCTGGCGCCAGATCCGCAGGGTGAGCCTCATGCGTAGCTCCGTCGGGTGGGGTGGACGACATCGAAGGTCAGCTCTTCGCGGTGGAGTACGGGCGGGTCACCGGTGCCCGCGAACTCCCAGGCCGCCGCGTACGAGAAGGTCTCGTCCCGCCGCTCCGCCTCGCCTTCCGCGGTCCGGCTCTCCTCCCGGAAGTGGCCGCCGCAGGACTCCTCGCGGTGCAGCGCGTCCAGACACATCAGCTCGGCGAGCTCCAGGTAGTCGACGACCCGGTTGGCCTTCTCCAGTGCCTGGTTCAGCTCCGCACCGCTGCCCGGCACCCTGATCCGGCGCCAGAACTCCTCGCGCAGCGCGGGGATGCGGTCCAGCGCCTTGCGCAGTCCGCTCTCGCCGCGGGCCATCCCGCATTCGTCCCACAGCAGTTCGCCCAGCTCACGGTGGAAGGAGTCGGGGGTGCGGTCGCCGTCGTTCGCCAGCAGCCGGCGCAGCCGGTCGGACACCTCCGCCACCGCACCGGTCACCGCCGGATGGGCCGGGTCGACCTCGGCGGTCTCACCGTGGGGATGGCGGGCCAGATAGTCGTTGATGGTGGCGGGGAGCACGAAATAGCCGTCCGCCAGCCCCTGCATCAGGGCCGAGGCGCCGAGCCGGTTGGCGCCGTGGTCGGAGAAGTTGGCCTCGCCGATCGCGAACAGACCGGGCACAGTGGTCTGGAGGTCGTAGTCGACCCACAGCCCGCCCATCGTGTAGTGGATCGCCGGATAGATCCGCATCGGCACCCGGTAGGGATCCTCCGCGGTGATCCGCTCGTACATCTCGAAGAGGTTGCCGTACCTCTCCGCCACCGCCGCGCGCCCCATCCGCGCGATGGCGTCGGCGAAGTCCAGATAGACGCCCTGGCCGCCGGGACCGACCCCGCGCCCCTCGTCGCATACGTTCTTCGCGGCGCGGGAGGCGATATCGCGCGGCACCAGATTGCCGAACGCCGGATAGATCCGCTCCAGGTAGTAGTCGCGCTCCCGCTCCGGGATCTCCTCCGGCGGCCGGGTGTCGCCCTTCGCCTTCGGCACCCAGATCCGGCCGTCGTTGCGCAGCGACTCGCTCATCAGCGTCAGCTTGGACTGGTGGTCACCGGAGCGCGGGATACAGGTGGGGTGGATCTGGGTGAAGCAGGGGTTGGCGAAGTACGCACCGCGCCGGTGCGCCCGCCAGATCGCGGTGGCGTTGGAGTTCTTGGCGTTCGTCGACAGATAGAAGACATTGCCGTAGCCGCCGGAGGCGAGCACCACCGCGTCGGCGAGATGGGTGGAGATCCGCCCGGTGATCAGGTCCCGGGCCACGATGCCGCGCGCCCGGCCGTCGACCACGATCAGATCCAGCATCTCGGTGCGCGCGTGCATCTCCACCCGGCCCGCGGCGATCTGCCGGGACAGCGCCTGGTACGCGCCGAGCAGCAGCTGCTGGCCGGTCTGGCCGCGGGCGTAGAAGGTGCGGGAGACCTGCACCCCGCCGAACGAGCGGGTGTCCAGCAGCCCGCCGTACTCCCGGGCGAACGGCACGCCCTGCGCCACGCACTGGTCGATGATCTCCACCGACACCTCGGCCAGCCGGTGCACATTGGACTCGCGGGCGCGGAAGTCACCGCCCTTGACGGTGTCGTAGAAGAGCCGTCGGATCGAGTCGCCGTCGTTGCGGTAGTTCTTGGCGGCGTTGATTCCGCCCTGCGCGGCGATGGAATGGGCCCGGCGCGGGGAGTCCTGGTAGCAGAACTGCACCACCTGGTAGCCCTGTTCGGCCAGGGTCGCCCCGGCCGCGCCGCCCGCCAGCCCGGTGCCCACGACGATGACCCGGCAGCCGCGCCGGTTGGCCGGGTTGACCAGCTTCGCCTCGAAGCGGCGGCGGTTCCAGCGCTCCTCGATCGGACCGTCCGGCGCGGTGGTGTCGGCGATCGGCTCACCGGTCCGGTAGTCGGTGTACGCGCTCATATCAGCTCACCACTCCACTCATCACGCCCACCGGTACGGCGATGAAGCCGCAGGTCAACAGGGCGGCCAGAACATTCGCGGCCGTCTTCAGGGCCTTGTCGCGGCGGGGCCGCCCCGCGCCGAGGGTCTGGGCCGCGCTCCAGAAGCCGTGCCGGATGTGCAGACCGAGGGCGAGCATCGCCGTGATGTAGAGGGCGTTGCCGTACCAGGTGGAGAAGGTCGCCACCACGTTCTGGTACGGATGGCCGGGCTCGGCCCGCTCGTTCACCGTGAGCGTGGTCAGGTCCAGGATGTGCCAGACGAGGAACAGCCCGAGGATCACCCCGCCCCAGCGCATGGTGCGGGTGGCGTAGCTCGTCCGCGCCCGCTGATGGGCGTAGCGGCGCGGGCGGGCGGCCAGGTCGCGGCGGCTGAGCTGCGCCGCGGCCACCGCGTGCAGCACCACGGCGGTCAGCAGCGCCAGCCGGGCCAGCCACAGGAACCCCTCGTGGGGGAGGAACGGTTCGCCGAGCGTCCGCAGCCAGTGGGCGTAGCCGTTGAGGTCGTCGGGGCCGAGGAAGACCTTCAGGTTGCCGAGCATATGGGCCACCAGATAGGCCAGCATGATCAGCCCGGTGACGGCCATCACCGCCTTCTTGCCGACGGTCGAGCGCCAGACGGAGCCGATGAACGACGGCTTCCGCGGCGGCTTCCGTGGCTGGTTTCGCGACGGCCCCCGCGGGGGCTCGCCCGGGACCTCTCGCCGAGGGCCGGGCCCGGGGTGGTCCGCGTCCGTGCGTGTCGCCAGTGCCATGTCATCGACGCTAAGCAGCCCCGTGTGATTCGTCCAAGACATGATGTGGCTGGTTTCCATAGGACCGGGCTATCATCGCTGCGTGCGACTCCAGCAGCTCCGCTATTTCGCCACCGTCGCGGACACCCGCCACTTCACCCGCGCCGCCGAGCTGCTGCATATCGCCCAGCCCTCGCTGTCCCAGCAGATCAGAACGCTGGAACGGGAACTGGGTGCCGAGCTCTTCCACCGCGCCCGCGGCAATATCGCGCTCACCGACGCGGGGGAAGCGCTGCTGCCGCTGGCCCGCCAGATCCTCGCGGACACCGAGACCGCCCACCGCGAGGTCCAGGAGGTCGCCCAGCTCCGGCGCGGCCGGGTACGGCTCGGTGCCCCGCCCAGCCTGTGCGCCAGCCTCGTCCCCGATGTGCTGCGCCGCTTCCATGACGCGTTCCCGGGGATCGAGCTGTTCGTGCACGAGGGCGGTTCCCAGGACCTGGTGCGCAGCCTGGCCGCCGGTGAGCTGGATCTCGCCCTGATCATCACCCCGCTGGCGGGCCAGGCCCCGGCGCTGGCCGCCACCGAGCTGCTGCGCGAGGAGCTGGTGGTGGCCTCCTCGCCCGCCTCCCCGCCACCCACCCGGCGCCGCCGGATCAGGGTGGAGGATCTGCGGGACCAACCGCTTGTGATGTTCCGGCGCGGCTACGACCTGCGGGAGTTCACCACAAGCGCCTGCCGGGCGGCCGGGTTCGAGCCCACCTTCGCGGTCGAGGGCGGCGAGATGGACGCGGTGCTCGGCTTCGTCCGCGCCGGGCTCGGCATCGCCGTCCTGCCGGGGATGGTGGCCGAGCGGTCCGGGCTGCGGATCACCCCGTTCGCGGGCCACCGGATGCGGCGGACCATCGCGGTGGCCCACCGCAAGGACGTCGCCCCACCCCGCGCCGCGCGCGAACTGCGCCGCGTGCTGCTGGAACACCTCCGCACGGCGAGCGAGGGCGCAGGCGAGGGCCTGCCACCCAGTACGACCCTGCTACCCGCCGATCCGGCCGATCCGGTGGGGTAGCCGGGGCGCGCCGTGGTCGGCCGGGGCGGTCAGTTCCAGAGGGTGTCGGCCAGGCCCGCGCCCGCGAACGCCGCGCCCACTCCGGCCACCACACTGCCCACCACATTGGCGGCGGCGAAGAGCCGTGCGCCGTCCTCGGCCAGCCGCAGCGTCTCGTACGAGAAGGTCGAGTACGTCGTCAGCGCCCCGCACAGCCCGGTGCCCAGCAGCAGTTGGAGCTGTGAGGAGGCGGCCCCGGCGGCGACCGCGCCGGTCAGCAGACCCAGCACCGCACACCCCACGACGTTCACCGTGAACGTGCCCCACGGGAACATCGCGTCGTGCCGCGACTGCACCGCGCGGTCGGTCAGATAGCGCAGCGGGGCCCCGGCCATCCCGCCGACCACCACCAACAGCCAGTTCACTCCGGCCGCCCCGGGTGGCCGACGATCTCGACCGGGTCCAGGACCATCAGGGCCTCACCCGCGATCTCCTCCAGGCAGGGCAGGAAGGACCGCACCCGTTCCTCCGTATCGACGATCACCACGACCATCGGCAGATCCTCGCCGAGCGACAGCAGCCGTGAGGTGTGCACCAAGGACGAGGTGCCGTAGCCCTCCACCCCGCGGAACACACTCGCGCCCGCGAGCCCCGCGCGATGGGCGCGGTGCACGATCTCCGCGAACAGCGGCCGGTGGCGCCAGGTGTCGCGCTCGCCGACGAAGACGGTCAGCCGCAGCCCGTCGGTCCCCTGCGCGGCGCCGTTCCCCGGCCCGGACGGCGCGCTCATCGCGCGCTCCGCCCGTGGCCGCCGAGGGCAAGGGCGCGCCGGGTCGCCACGACCCCCGCCCAGACGGCCGCCATCGCGGCCAGCGCCGTTCCGATCAGACAGAGCATCCCGGAGGCGACGCGGCCCGCGTCGAGCAGGCGCTTGACGTCCACGGCGTACGTCGAGAAGGTGGTGAACCCGCCCAGCACCCCGGTGCCGAAGAACGGCCGGTGCAGCCGGTGCGCGCCCCACACCTGGTCCACCAGCACCAGCAGGACGCCGATGAGGGCGCATCCGACGGCGTTCACCAGCAGTGTGGTCCAGGGGAACGCGGCCGCCGGGGTCGGCCACAGCAGCGAGGCGCCGTAGCGCGCGGCCGCCCCGATCCCGCCGCCGACCGCCACCGCGGCCAGCACCGGCCCCTGACCGCGCCACACACCGCGCCCGGCGGGCACGGGCGGCCCGGTGTCGGGGTCGGCGGGCCCCTCCGCCACCCCCGGAGACCATGAGCTGCCCATGGAGCTCAGATTACGTGCTCGGGCGCCCGGCGGCCGGACCGCGGGTCGAGGTGAGCCGGACCGCGGGTCGAGGTGAGGTGGTCGGGACCGGCTCAGTGGTCCCGGTCCGCCACCACGTCGCACAGCCCGTACAGCACCCGGGTCGCGGCCCCCTCCGGCAGTGCGCCCAGCGCGCCCCGCGCCAGCGCCAGCCGCGCCCGCATCATCGCCTCGGCCTCCGCGAGCGCGTCCCCGCCGCGCAGCAGCGCCATGGCCCGCGGCACCACCGCGCCGTCCTCCCGCCCGCGCCCGGCGGCCGTGAGCAGCTCCCGCAACTCGTCCGCCGCGGGGCCCCCGTCGGCCAGTGCGAGCAGCACCGGGAGGCTGGCCACTCCGACGGCCAGGTCCTTGCCCTGCTCCTTTCCGGAGACCTCGGAGGCGGCGGTGATGTCGAGGATGTCGTCGGCGATCTGGAAGGCGGTGCCGAGGTGTTCGCCGTACTCCGCGAGCGCCTCCACGGTGTCCGCGGGCGCGCCCGTCCGGATCGCGCCGCTCTGGAGCGCCATCGCGATCAGGGCGGCGGACTTCCCGGCGACCACGGCGAAGTAGTGCGAGAGCGGGTCCTCGCCCGACGAGGCGCCCGTCAGCTCCCGTATCTGCCCCGCCACCAGCCGGTTGGTGACCCTGGCCTGGAGCCGGAGGATCTCCGGGCCGAGCTCCGCCGCGAGCCGGGCGCCCTTCGCCAGCAGCCAGTTGCCCGCCAGGACGGCGACCGAGTTGCCCCACAGCGCGTTGGCGCTCGGCGCCCCGCGCCGGGTGCGGGCCTGGTCCATCACGTCGTCGTGGTGGAGCGAGGCGACGTGCACCAGCTCCGCGAGCGCCGCCGCGTCCACGGCCGCGCCGGGGTCCCGCTCCCCGAACTCCGCGGCGACCAGGGCCAGCAGCGGGCGCAGCCCCTTTCCGCCGGTGCCGATGAGATGGCCGACGATCCGGGCGACACACGGGTCCCCGGCCTCGGCGGCGAGCCCCCGCAGCCGCTCCTCCGACGCCTCCAGACCGTGCCGGAGGCGGGCGGCGAGAGCGGGTTCGCGGGCGGCCAGCTCTCCGGCCAGGGAACCACCGCGCACGGTGTGGGCGAACGACGCGACCATGCCGCGGACGCTAGGCGAGGAATGCGGCCGCATCGCGGGGTGTGTCAGGAAGGTGCCACCGGTACGGGCGGCCCGCCACGCGGTGTCGCGAAGGGGGTGGGCGCACACCCCCGTCACCGAAAGACCCCTGGCACCTTCCTGGCAGCTTCCCGCGCCCCGTCGCGGCCCGCCGAAGTCCGGTGCCGAAGATGGGGACGGCCCACGGGGACGGAACACCGATCGTCCGGGGCGGCCGGAGACGGGGTACGGACACATGGGGGCTGCGACGGCGGTACGTGGTCGGGGCGCCGCGGGACCGCGGTGAAGGCGGCCCAGTTCGCCCTCGTCGTCCTCGTCATGAGCGGCTTCATGACGGTCTTCGTGCTGAGCGCGCGACGGATGCTCGGGCTCCATATCGGCTTCATCCGCGCCCTGTTCGCCGGGCTGGTGAGCCTGGCCGGGCTCGGGGTCTTCAACCTGGTGATGCAGCGGCCGGAGCAGCAGGGCATTCTCACCGGCGTCCAGTTCGGCTCCACCCTGCTGGTGACGATGGGCTTCCTGGCCGCGTGGGAGGTGGTGCTGCCGAGCGGTTCCATGGGCTCCCCGGCGGGCTGGCCGAGGGCGCTGAAGTCCCGGGTCGCCCGCGGCCGCCGCTACTCCCACATCGTCTCCATCGCGGTGCGCCACGGGCTGCGCCCGTATCTGCGCGGCCGCTCCGGCGAGGGGGCCGCGGGTGGCACCGCGCGTCTGGCCCGGCCGCTGCGTCTGGCCCTGGAGGAGGGCGGCCCCACCTTCGTCAAACTGGGCCAGATGCTCTCCACCCGGCACGACATGCTGCCGCGGGAGTTCGTGAGCGAGCTGAGCCGACTCCAGTACCAGGTGGCCCCCGCACCCTGGCCCGCCGTCGAGGAGGCCCTCATCGCGGCGTACGGCGTCCCGCTGGACACGCACTTCAAGGAGTTCGAGCCGACGCCGCTGGCCGCCGCCTCCATCGCCCAGGTGCACGCCGTCTGGCTGCACGACGGCGGTAAGGCCGTCGTCAAGGTGCTGCGCCCCGGCGTCCGTACGGTGGTCGAACGCGACCTGGACATCATCTGCCGGCTCGCGGCCATGCTGGAGCGCCGCACCCGCTGGGCGCGCGCCATCGGCCTCGTGGAGCTGGCCGAGGGGTTCGCCGCCTCCGTCCACGAGGAGCTGGACTTCCGGGTGGAGGCCGCCAACATCGCCACCGTACGGGCCGCGTGGGCACGGCGGCGCCCGGACGACGCCCTCCGGCTGCCCACCGTCCACGAGCCGCTGTCCGGTGAATCCGTCCTGGTCCTGGACTGGCTGGCGGGGGAGCCCGTGGGCGCCGCGACCCGGCTGGCCTCGGCGAGCGAGGACGACCGCGCCCGGTGGGCGCACACCCTGCTGTCCACCCTGCTCGACCAGGTCCTCGTCGACGGTGTCTTCCACGCCGATCCGCACCCGGGCAACATCCTGCTGCTGGACGACGGCCGGGTCGCCCTGATCGACTTCGGCTCGGTGGGCCGGGTGGACGCCCAGCTGCGGGCCGGGCTGAAACTGTTCCTGCTGGCCGTCAACAGCGGTGACCCGGCCGCCCTGTGCGATGCGCTGCTCCAGATCGTCGACCGCCCCGACGAGATCGACGAGCGCGCACTCGAACGGGCCCTGGGCCGCTTTCTCGCCCGCCACTTCATCCCCGGCAGCGCACCGCAGGTGCAGGTGTTCGCGGATCTGTTCCGGCTGGTCGCCGGATACGGGCTGACGGTGCCGCCGGAGGCCGCTGCCGTCTTCCGGGCGCTGGCCACGCTGGAGGGCACGCTCACCACCGTCCGCCCCGGGTTCAACATGGTCGACGAGGCGCGCTACCTCACCGGTGGACGGCGCGGCGCCGCCTCGGCCTCGGGGCGGTCCTTCGGGGCGTCCGCGTCGGGTCCGTCGCCCGAACCGGCCGTACCGGCAGAGCTGCTGGCCGCGTGGGAGCTGCTGCGCCGACTCCCGCGCCGTCTGGACCGGGTGACCAGCGCGCTGGAGCAGGGGCGGCTGGGGGTGGGGGTCCGGCTGTTCGCCGACGCCCGCGACCGCAAGTACGTACGCTCCCTGGTCCATGAGGTGCTGCTCACCTTCATCGCGGCGACCAGCGGGGTGATGTCGGCGATCCTGCTGAGCATCGAGCGCGGACCCGAGGTGATCCCCGGCACCGGACTCTTCCAGCTGTTCGGCTACCACCTGCTGGTGATCACCGCGGTACTGGTGCTGCGGGTGCTCTTCATCATCTCCCGCGAGGACCGCTGAACGCGGCGTGCGGGGTGCGGTGCGGCGGCCTGGCGGGCGCGCCCTGACGGCCCGACCCACCACCCCGGCGTTACGTTGTGACGCGTGACGGCTGCCGCGAACGCTGACCTCCCCCCGACCATGCGCGCCTGGGTGGTCCGTACCCCCGGCCGGATCGACCAGGTGGACCTGCCGGTGCCCCGGCCCGCCGCCGATGAACTGCTCGTCCGGGTGCGGGCGTGCGGGGTGTGCCGTACCGATCTGCATGTGCGGGACGGCGATCTGCCCCCGCACCGCAGCCCCGTCGTCCCCGGCCACGAGGTGGTCGGCGAGGTGGTCGCGGCGGGCCCGGAGGCCGCGGGGCGGCGGCTCGGCACCCTGGTCGGCGTCCCCTGGCTGCGCCGCACGTGCGGCCGCTGCGTGTACTGCCGCCGCGGCCAGGAGAACCTGTGCCCCTCGTCCGAGTACACCGGCTGGGACGCGGACGGCGGCTACGCCGAGTACGTCACCGTCCCGGCCGACTACGCCTACGACCTGCCCACCGGCTACGCCGACGAGGAGCTCGCCCCGCTGCTGTGCGCGGGAATCATCGGCTACCGGGCCCTGCGCCGGGCGGAGCTGCCACCCGGCGGCCGCCTGGGCATCTACGGCTTCGGCGGCTCGGCGCATCTCACCGCGCAGGTGGCCCTCGCCCAGGGCGCCGTCGTCCATGTGCTCACCCGCTCGGCCGAAGCCCGCGCCCTCGCGCTCGAACTCGGCGCCGCCTCCGCGGGCGACGCCGCCGGGCGGCCGCCCGAGCCGCTGGACGCGGCCATCCTCTTCGCGCCGGTGGGCGACCTGGTGCCGGTGGCCCTGGAGGCGCTGGACAGCGGCGGCACCCTCAGCGTCGCCGGGATCTACCTCTCCGACATCCCGTCCCTCGACTACGAGCGCCATCTCTTCCGCGAGCGCACCCTGCGCAGTGTCACGGCCAACACCCGTGAGGACGGCCGGGAGTTCCTGGCCACGGCCTCCACCCACCGCATCCGCGCCACCATCACGCCCTACCCCTTCGACCGCGCGGACGTCGCCCTGAACGACCTCGCGGCGGACCGGGTCAACGGTGTCGCGGTGCTGACCATGCCGCCCGGCGCGGCGCGTTAGCGCATCGCGTCAGCGCGGGAACACGATGCCCGGGGCCCTCCGCGCTCTCGCCCCAGTGTTCGACTAGCAATTTTCCCTGGTGTCACCACGCGCCGACTCTGGAAGCATCGGCCCCGGGTCCACCGCAGGTGTCATCCGGCACCGGCCATGACGAGGCCCCACCCCGCGCCGTGAATACGGCGTCACCCCCGAGAACAGCCTCCTGGTGGCCCCGCCTCGCCCCCGTAACGGGACCATCAGGAGGCCCTTTTGGCATGCCTGACACGCGGCCACGGACGCGTGGACGGCCGCATGCACCGCGCGTGGCTACGAGGCGACAGCGGTGTGGTGCACGGCCCCGTACGCGCCCGAGCCCCCGTACGCCGCCGTATGGGTCTCATACGGCGGCGTACGGGGGCCCGTAAAGTCCGCCCGGCTCATGCCGCGTGCAGCGCGAGCGTGGGCGAGAGCCGTGAGGCGCGTATGGCCGGATACAGCCCGGCGATACACCCGATGACCAGCGTGGTTCCGAAACTTCCCGCGACGGCCCACGGCGGGATCACCCATGGGAGATCGCTCCCGAGCGCGTACACCGCGGTGGCGCCGGAGCCGAGCAGTACCCCCGCCACCCCGCCCAGCCCCGACAACAGCAGCGACTCGGTGAGGAACTGGAAGCGGATCTGCCCACGGGTGGCCCCGATGGAGCGCCGCAGTCCGATCTCGAAGCGCCGCTCCAGCACCGAGATGATCATGGTGTTGGCCACCCCGACCCCGCCCACCAGGAGGGCGACCCCGCCCAGCCCCAACAGCAGGCTGTTGAAGGTGCCTTCGGTGGCGGCCTTGGCCTGGAGCGCGGCCGAGGGATCGCTGACCGACACATTGCTCGGCGACTCGGGGTCCACCGAACGCGGGATGAGGGCCCGGACCGTGGACACGGTGGCGTCCGTGGACCGTTCGTACACCGAGGTGGGATGCCCGTCGAAGTCGAGGTGGGCCTTGGCGGCCCGCCAGCCGACCAGGGCCGAGCGCTCGATCTCGGGGGCGAGGGGCAACGGATCGAGGATCCCCAGCACGGTGAAGTACCCGCCCTTGATGTACACCCGCTGCCCGGGCTCGGTGATGCCCAGCCGCTCGGCCGCCACATCGCCCAGGACCACCGAGGGGTAGGCGGCGGTGGCCGCGTTGAACCACGTACCGGAGCGCATCGTGGCGCGCAGCGTCGTCCGCAGCTCCTGGCTGGTGGCCTGGACGGTGATCCCGCCCGTTACCTGGTCGCTGATCTTCTCCGAGCGGCGGACCGAGAGCGGGAGCTCTCCGGTCGCGCCGACGTCCTCGACGCCCTCGATACGGCTGACGCGGCCCGCCGTGTCCTTCGCCAGCGATACGGGATCCCCGGTCAGCAGGGACTCCCCGGGCTTGACCACGAGCATATTGGTGCCCAGGGAGTCGAGTTCACGGAGCAGCCGCTCCTTTCCGGACGAGGAGATTCCGACGACGGCGATCATGGTGGCGATGCCGATGGCGATCCCGAGTGCGGAGAGCACGATGCGCAGAGGTCTGCTGCGCATACCCGCCGCACCGGTGTGCAGGATGTCGCGCGGGGTCAACCGGGCGGGGGCGAGACCCGGCCGCCGCTGCCGCGGGTTCATGGTGTCTCTCCTCGTCGCCCGGTGGCCGTCGTCCCGTGCACCGGCCGCTCGGCGCCGCCGGTCCCGCCGACCCCGACACCGGCGGCGTCGCGCCGGATGTCCTCCACGATCAGCCCGTCATGCAGCCGCACCTGGCGGGGCAGGGTGGCGGCGACCTCCCGGTCATGGGTGATCACGGCGATGGTGGCGCCCTCCCGGTGCAGTTCATGGAGGAGTTCCAGCACGTTCTCCCCGGAGACGGAGTCCAGCGCGCCGGTCGGCTCGTCGGCCAGCAGGAGGTCCGGTTCACCGACGATCGCCCGCGCGATGGCGACGCGCTGCTTCTGGCCACCGGACAGTTCATGCGGCCGGTGACCGAGACGGTCCCCGAGGCCCACCCGCTCCAGCGCCGCCGTCGCCCGCCGCCGCCGCTCGGCGCGCGGCAGTCCGGTGTAGAGCAGCCCCTCCGCCACGTTGTCCCGGGCGCTGACCCCGGCGAAGAGGTGGAACGCCTGGAAGACGAAGCCGATGTGCTGTGCGCGCAGGGCCGACAGCCGACGGTCGGACAGCGCGCCGGTGTGGTGCCCGGCGATCGTCACCGAACCGGCGGTGGGGGAGTCGAGGGTGCCCACGATGTGCAGCAGGGTGGACTTCCCCGATCCGGAGGGACCGACGATCGCCAGCAGTTCGCCGCGTTCGACGGTCAGATCGACGCCGCGCAGGGCGGCGACCCCGCCCGGATACTCCTTGCGCACCTCGGTCAGACATACGACGCTCATATCGAGGGAACCCCGACTCGCATACCTTCCCGCAGCCCGCCCCCGGTGACTTCCACCCGGCCCTGGGCGAACAGCCCCAGCCGCACCTTCACCTCACGGACCTGGGTGCCCTCGACGACCTGCACGCCGTAGGAATTGTCGGGCAGTGCGAGAAGGGCGCTGACCGGAACGCTGAGCACATTCTCGCGCGTCTCGCCCTTCAGATGGATGGTGACGGGGGCCTTGTCGATTCCCCTGACCTTGTCCGGATGGTCGAAGGCGACGGTGATGCTCACCCGCGGATCGGTGTCGGAAGGGTCCTTGCCCGGCTTGGCGGTGTTCGCCACCGCCGTGACCTCACCCATCTCCCTCTTTCCGTCGGGCAGTTCCACCTCCACCTTCTTTCCTTCCGTGGCCATGGCGGAGTCCACGACCTTGACGTCGAACTGCACCACACGGTCCGAACTGGTGATGCTCAGTACGGGCTGTCCGGGAGTGGTGCGGTCACCGACCGCCGCCTGGGTTTCCCGTACCCGTACCGGCCCCGTCGCGAAGAAGACCTGATCCGGGCCGATGGTGCCGGTCACCTTGAGACCGTGGTCCTTCTGCCATCTCTTGACGGCCTTTTCCGTGCCTTGGGTGAACTCCTCGTCCACCGAAAGACCGATGCCATAGCCGAGGGCGATCAGATTGGTCTTCAACTGCCGTACGTCGGTACCGGTGTTCCCCTTCTTGAGGGTCCGGTACATCGGCTCGGAGCCGTACATCAGCCGTACGTCCCGGCCGTCGACCGCGTACAGCCGCTCCTTGCGGGTGATCTTCGAACCGCCGCCCGGGAGCCAGGTCACGGTGCCACCCGCACCGGCGTTGACCTTCCGCTTCTTTGCGTAGCCGAGCGTCCCCTCCACCGTCGTACTGCTGATGAGGTCGTTTCTGACGACCTTGTCGGTCGCCTTCGGAAGGCCGGTCCGCTCCTCGACGCCGCTCTTGCCGGAGCTGGATATCTCATGAGCGGCGAGCCCCGCTCCGGACAGGGCGGCAACAGTGATCACACCCCAGGTGACCGCGGCCCAACGCCTCACGCTCCGCACTCTTTCCAGTCCTTCATGAACTTTTCCTTGTTCTCCCCCTTCGGAATGGGAATGGTCGCCCTCGTGCCGCTGCCTCCGCCCTCGATGGGCTTGGGGTCGGGCAGGTCATAGCCCTTCTTCCGCATACAGGCGGCGAGTTTCACCTGCTGCTCCTGGAACTGGCGATTTTCCTCCGGGCTGCCCCCGCCCATGCCGCCGCACTTCTTCATGGCCGCGAAGAACTTCTTCTGCGAGGTGCCCTCGGGCGGTCCGATGGCGAGCATCTTCCCGTCCTCGGTCTGCTTTTGATCCGGCAGTTCCACGCCTTGGCCGCGCATGCACTTCTGGAGCTTCAGGAATGAATCCGATGCTTCGACCTCGGAATTTCCCGCGGCATTGCCGCCGGACCCGGGGGCCTCCGCCGGCGTCTTGTCGGTACCGCCGCCGTCGGATGAACAGCCGACGGTCAGCAGAGCGAGACCGGTCACAACAGAGGCCATCACCAGCTGAATCCGTGAATTCCTCATATGCGTTTCACCTCCATGATGGAACGGAAGAGAGAAGGGGAAGTGAGCACACGGCGACCCCTATCGCGGCGGCCTTCGGCGTCACACTGAGAGGCAGCGTGACACAAAGGCCCGTTTCGTTTCTCTTACCGAGTCGCGGGGGATTGCGGCCATCATGTAATGGCAATGAAACGCGGAACCCGTGTATACAGGGAACATGCGCGTACTTCTGGTAGAGGACGAGCAGTTCCTCGCAGAGATGATCGCTCACGGTCTGCGACGCGACGCGATCACCGTCGACATCGCACTCGACGGGGAGAGCGGACTCGGCAAACTCGTCTACGGCGACTACGACGTGGTGATCCTCGACCGGGACCTGCCGGGGATGCACGGCGATGACGTCTGCCGCCATGTGGTGGCCGAGGGCCTGCTCACCCGCGTCCTCATGCTCACCGCGTCCACCACCGTCGCCGAGCGGGTGGCCGGTCTGGGGCTGGGCGCCGATGACTATCTGACCAAGCCCTTTGCCTATGACGAACTGCTGGCCCGGGTCCTTGCCCTGGGCCGCCGGAACCAGCCCGCACTGCCCCCCGTTCTCCGGGGGGCCGGTCTGGTACTGGACACCTCGCGCCGCCAGGTGACCCGCGACGGCCGCCAGGTGGTGCTCGCGCGCAAGGAGTTCGCCGTGCTGGAGACCCTGATGCGGGCCAACGGCGCCGTGGTCAGCGGCGAGAGCCTGATCGAAAAGGTCTGGGAAGAGGGCACCGGATACGACACCAATCCGGTGCGGGTCACCATGAGCCGCCTGCGCACCAAACTCGGTGCCCCGCCCGCGATCGAAACGGTCCCGGGCGCGGGATACCGCATCGCCCCCAGTGCCCGCCGGGCCCCGTCCGGGCGGAAGGACGAGATACCGCGACAGGAATGTCCATGATCCGCCGCTTGCGCCTCGGGACCGAACGGGCCCGGCTGACGGCGCTGTACACCGGACTGATCCTGCTCGCCGGCGGCCTCCTCACGGCCTTCATCTACTCGCTGGCCCAACGCTGGCTCGAGGGGCCGGTACAGCGGGCGGCCATGGACGCGAAGCCGACGGGCATGGTCGCCCCGTTCGCGTTCGTCCGGCCGGTCCGCCTCCCCAGCACGGAGATGACCAAGACCGCCGCGTTCAGAATCCAGTCGGACGCGGTCGAGGCGGTCACGGGAATGACGCTCAGCCGTCTGCTGATCATCTGTGTCATCGGATTCGGCGTCTTCTCCGTGCTCTCGGCCTTTCTCGCGTGGTGGATGGCGGGACGGGTACTCCGCCCCGTCGGCGTGATCACCGCCACCGCGAACAAACTCTCCGGAGAGAACCTCGCGCAGCGCATCGATCTCAAAGGCCCGCCCGGAGAGCTGAAACAGCTGGCGGACACCTTCGACCGGATGCTGGACCGTATCGAGCGACTGGTCCAGGCGCAGCAGCGGTTCGCCGCCAACGCGGCGCATGAACTGCGCACCCCGCTGGCCATTCAGCGGGCCGCCGCCGAGATCGGTCTCTCCGACCCCCGGCCGGAGGAGGTCCAGTGGATCCGGCGGCGGCTGATCGACACCGCCGACAGCAGTGAGCGGCTGATCGAATCGCTGCTGCTCTTCGCCGACGCGGCCGAGGGGCTGCGCCACTGTGAGGCCGTCGCGCTCGACCGGACGACGGAGGCGGCGGTGGCGGAGGCCGGTGAGGAGGCGCGGCAGCGCGAGATCACGCTCACCACGGTCCTGAAGCCCTGCACCGTGGAGGGCGACCCCGTCCTGCTCGGCCAGCTCATCCGCAATCTGGTGCGCAACGCCCTGCGGTACAACCACCCCGGCGGCGAGATCCGGATCGTGCTCGGCGACGGGACCCTGCGCATCACCAACACCGGGCCGCACGTTCCCGCCGGGATGGCGCCCCGGCTCTTCGAGCCGTTCCACCGCCTCCAGGCCCGCACCCGGGTACGGGGCGAGGGCGCGGGGCTCGGCCTGGCCATCGTCGCCGCCATCGCGCGCGCCCACGGTGGAACCGCCGCCGCCCATCCCCGCCCGGGCGGCGGTCTCACCGTCACCGTGGAGTTCCCCTGACGGCGGATGGAGTCGACGCCGGTACGGTGCGCCCCTGTTCACCCGGGGCGACCCCGGTCGGCGCAGCCGTCCACGGCGCTTACGCGGCCGCTACAGGGGCGCCGCTAGAGTCCCGCGGAACAGGAGGCGAAAGCCCCCTCCGCGGCAGGCGGGGAGGGAGCCGATGGCGCCCCCGGCAGGACTCGAACCTGCGGCCAAGCGCTTAGAAGGCGCCTGCTCTATCCACTGAGCTACGGGGGCCGGTGGTGGTCATGGAACGGTGAGCCCCCGGGTGCCCGCGGTGCCGTCGGTGCGACCGTGGTGCGGGTGGCCGGGTTCGGCGGACCGTGACCTTGCCGGGGACAAGGATAGGGCTCCTTGCGCCTCGCCCCGGTTGCTTCACCTCCGTGGCACGTTGTGGAGGTTCGGTGAAGCGGTCTGATAATCGCAGGCAGGTCCGAAACTCGCATCGTTTTTCACGCCCCAGCGGGCGGGTGTTGTCTACTCGTTATGCCTGGGCCCCAGTCGTCCCGTCCGCCTCGTGCCCCTTCTGGGGTGATCCGGGCGGGTCTCTTTGACGCGCATCTATGGGCATACGCTTCAAAAACACATCAAAAACGGGCATTCTTCACCACGTGGCGATCTTGGACGTACGGCCCCGGCTGCTCGACGCGTTGACCGCACTGCGTGATCGCGTTGACGCCGCCCACTTTCCGCTTCCCCTTCCCGGTGCCGACCGCGCTCGACGCAGCCGCGCCGAACTTCTCGCCCAACTGGACGACTACCTCGTGCCCCGGCTGCGCGCCCCCGAAGCGCCCCTGCTGGCGGTGATCGGGGGGTCCACCGGGGCGGGCAAGTCCACGCTCGTCAACTCGCTGGTGGGCAGACGGGTCACCGAGGCCGGGGTTCTGCGGCCGACCACCCGGACACCGGTGCTGGTGTGCCACCCCGACGACCGTCCCTGGTTCGCGGGACAGCGGGTACTGCCGCAGCTCACCCGGGTGTGGGTACCGGCGCAGGGCGAGCGGGCGGAGACGGCGTACGACGAGGACGACCGGGGGCAGGAGGGGGCGCGGGCCCTGCGGATCGAGACCGATCCGGGTCTCGCGCGCGGGCTCGCCCTGCTCGACGCGCCCGACATCGACTCCCTCGTCGCCCGGAACCGCGATCTGGCCGCCGAGCTGATCTGCGCCGCCGACGTCTGGGTGCTGGTCACCACCGCCACCCGCTACGCCGACGCCGTCCCCTGGCATCTGCTGCGTACCGCGAAGGAGTACGACGTCACCCTCGTGACCGTGCTCGACCGGGTGCCGCATCAGCTCGCCGCCGAGGTCTCGCGGCAGTACGCGGCCCTCCTTACGGCGGCCGGACTCGGTGATGTACCGCGCTTCACCATCCCCGAACTGCCCGAGTCCGCGGGCGGCGGCAGCGGGCTGCTGCCCTTCACCGCCGTCGCCGCGCTGCGGTCCTGGCTCACCCAGCACGCCCAGGACCCGTACGCCCGGAGCGTCGCGGCCTCCCGTACGGCCGCCGGGGTGCTCGCCTCACTGCGTTCCCGGATGCCCGCCCTGGCCGGTGCGGCCGCCGCCCAGCACGCGGCGGCGGTACGGCTGGTGCAGCGGGTCGAGGGGGCGTACGGGGAGGAGCTGGAGCGGGTGCGGCGGGAGATCGCCGGCGGCGCGGCGCTCGCGGGCGGCGCGCTCACCCACTGGCACGGCCTGCCCCACGACAGCACCCCCGAGGAACTGCTCGGCGCCCTCGTCGACTCGCTGGCGACCCTGCTGCGCAGCGCGGCGGCCGCCGCGGACGAGCGGGTCGCGGAGACCGGGAAGCGGGATCCGGTGGCACGGGCCGGGCTCGCCCCGTGCGACGCGCGCGGCGCGGGGGAGCGGATCGGCGTGGCGGTGCGCCACTGGCGGCGGTGCGTCGAGGAACTGGCCGAGGAGGAGGCGCGGACGCGGGTCGCCGAGAACGGCGGCAGATGCGCGCCCGACGAGGTCGCCGCCCTGCTGATGGCATCCCTGCTGGGCGGCCGTCGCGCCCGTACGGCGGGTGAGCGGCTGGCCGAGACCCTGGGCGCCCACGGTGCGCTGAACCTGGGCGACCGCGGCGGGCAGCTGCTGGACGGCTGTGTCGCGCGCGCCCTGGAGACGGAGCGGGACCGGCGGCTGGCGCCCCTGGACACCCTGGACGTGACGCCGGACCACCAGGTCCAGCTGATCGCCGCGCTGTCCGTACTACAGAAGGAGAGGTGACCGAAGGTGACCGCCACTGAGGGCCACGGAGCGGACCACCCCACGGCCGACCGGCCGCGCCAGACCTGGGACGACGGCCTCATCGCCCGGCGCGCCCAGCGGCGGGCGGAGGGGCACGCGGCGCGCGGGGAGACCACGGACGCGGAGGCGGTGGTTCCGGCGGACGGCGGGGTCGGCGCCGCGGCGGGCCCCGAGGGTCCCTGGGGGGACGACGGCCGCGCCGGGGGCGGCGCGGCGGCCTGGGCGGCGGTCGGCGCGATGGGCGGGCGGGGACCGGGCGGCGGGTTCGCGGCCGGGGCGGCGGGCGATATGCGGACGGCGGGCGGGCAGGGGGCGTACGGCAGCCCCTCGTACAGCGCGTACGGGCCCGGCGCGCGCGGCTTCGTCACGGGTGCCCTGCGGCCGCGTCTGGAGGCGCTGCGCCAGCTCGTCGGGCTGTCCCGGACCCGGCTGGACGGGCGGACGCTGGCGGGCGCCGGGCGGGTGCTGGACGAGGCCGACGCGCGCGGGCGGCATCCGCTCGGCCACACCGTCGTCGCGCTCGCGGGAGCCACCGGAAGCGGCAAGTCCACTCTGTTCAACGCCCTGGCCGGGACGCAGCTCTCGGAGGCCGGGATCCGCCGCCCCACCACCGCCACGCCGCTGGCGTGCGCCTGGACCGACCACGCCGACGGTCTGCTGGACCGGCTCGGCATCCCGATGGCCGACCGGCGGCGCCCCGCCTATCCGTACGACCCCGCGCTGCGCGGCCTCGTCCTGCTCGATCTGCCCGATCACGACTCGGCCGCCGCGGGGCACCGGGAGCGGGTGGACCGGCTGCTGGGGCTGGTCGACGCGGTGGTGTGGGTGGTGGATCCGGAGAAGTACGCGGACGCGGTGCTCCATGAGCGCTATCTGCGGCCGCTGGCCGGATACGCCGAAGTGACCTTCGTGGTGCTCAACCAGGTGGACCGGCTCCCGGGCGAGGCCGCCGACCAGGTGCTGGACGATCTGCGGCGGCTGCTGGACGAGGACGGGCTCGCCCTGGGCGAGCACGGGGAACCGGGGGCCGCCGTACTGGCGCTGTCGGCGCTGACGGGGGAGGGCGTCGGCGAGCTGAGGGACATGCTGGGGCGGCTGGCGGCCGAATGCGGGGCGGCGGAGCGGCGGCTCGCGGCCGATGTGGACGGCGCGACCGCGCGGCTGCGCCCGCAGTACGTGGCGGACGGCGCTTCGGTCGGGTTGGGCGACCGGGCGCGGGCGGAGTTCGAGGACCGCCTCGCGGAGGCGGCGGGCGCGGCGGCGGCCGGCCAAGCGGCCGAGCGCGCCTGGCTGCGGGACGCGGAGTGGGCGTGCGGTACGCCATGGGGGCGGGTCGCCCGCCGGGGGCCATGGGGCGTGCGGGGCTCCCGGGGCCCGTACGGCTCCCTGGGGCTGTCCTCGGGGACGGGCACCAGACGGTCCGCGGGGCGGCGGGTGGAGGACGCCAGGGAGATCCCGGGGGCACGGGCGAAGGCGGCGGCGGTGGAGGCGGTCACGGCCCGCCCCGCGGTGGAGGAGGCGGTACGGACGCTGGCGGACGAGGCGACGGCGGGACTGCCCGGCCCTTGGGCCCAGGCGGTACGGGAGGCGGCGGGGTGGGGCGGCAGAGGGCTGCCGGACGCGATCGACGAGGCGGTGGCGGCCGCGACGGCGGGGCGCCGCCCGGCCCGGCCAGGCTGGTGGTCGGCGGTGGCGTCGACACAGGTGGCCCTGATGCTGATGCAACTGGCGGGGATGGTGTGGCTGGTGGGGATCGTGGCGGGGCTGTTCGGCGGGCTGCTCTGGTGGCTGCCCGCGATGCTGCTGTCGGGAGCCGTCGCGGTCAGCGCGGGGCTGGCGTGGGGCTGCGGGGTGATGGCCCGGGGGCCCGCGCGGCGGTACGGGCGAATGGCGGAGGCGCGGCGGCGCGAGGCGGCGGTGGCGTGTGGCCGGGCGCGTGTGCTGGAGCCGGTGGGGGCGGAGCTGTCGCGCTATCGCGAGGTGCGGGCGCAGTACGTCATCGCGGCGGGCGGAAGCTGACGGCACGCCGGGGAAGCCGACGGCGGGAGAGACGGGGTCCGCGGGGGGTTTCACTCGGGCGGGGCGCCGAGTTGTCCACAGCCTGGGGGTTCCGCACAGGGCCCGGCGGGATCTCGCGGTCGCGTGCAGCATGAGAACCGAGCGCGGGAGGACCGGGCGCAGGAGGACCAAGCGGCGTCGTGGCGCCGCCGGATGACGGTCCGCGAGAGGCACGGGGGAGGCATCACCGGTGAACGAGAGCTGGGTGACCGTGGTGGGCAACGCCGCGACACGGCCGGATTTCCGCGAGACGGCGTCCGGGGTCGCGGTGGCCCGATTCCGGCTGGCGGTGACGGTGCGCCGCTGGGATCGGCGGCGTGAGATCTGGGCGGACGCTCATACGAGCTTCTACACGGTCTGGACCTGGCGGTCGCTCGCGGCGAATGTGGCGGGTTCGGTATCGCTGGGTGAACCGCTCCTGGTCCATGGCACATTGCGGCTGCGCGAGAGAGAACGGGACCGGTCACGGGAGCAGCCGCCGGACGGGCCAGGGGGTACCAACCGCTGGATCACCGCGGAGATCGACGCGGTCGCCGTAGGCCATGACCTTACGCGCGGTACGTCCGCCTTTCGTCGGATCTCACCGGCGAAACCTCTGCTAAACGTACCGACTAGGGCAACTTCCCCTTGACCATCGGTGATTTATCGATAATCCCAGGTCATACCGGGTCTCAGGCGGAGATAACAATTCCGATTCGGATCGGTGAGTCCACGTACTGGCGGGGGTCGTGGGGTCTCTTTCTCCCTAAGATCCGTGAGTGCCCAACGGGGGTTCCTGAGTTTTGAGTTCGCTGGCGTGCGCACCTATCTGACTGGCGCTCGCCCGAAGGGAAAACCATGATTGCTGTTAAAAGGCGGGGGTCAGCCCGCCTGGGTGCCGCCATGTTGGCGTCCGGCCTGGTCGCGGTAGGCGTGATGGCTGCCGCCGGTACCGCCGCCGCGGATGGCTCGGCCCCGAACCAGGGCGGTGCCACCGCCACGCTGAGCGGTCTCAAGACCTTCGACAAGGCCGTCATCCACGAGGGCGGCAAGGACCAGCGCGTCGGCGCCGGTCTCTTCGAGATGGCTGTCGACAACGGCGGCACCATCCAGACGTACTGCATCGACCTGCACAACCCGACGCAGGACAAGGCGAAGTACGAAGAGAAGTCCTGGAGTGCCACCTCGCTGGCGAGCAACCCCGACGCCGGCAAGATCAACTGGATTCTTCAGAACTCCTACCCGCAGGTGAACGACCTTTCGGCGCTGGCCAAGAAGGCCAAGTCCGGTCCGCTCACCGAGAAGACGGCCGCCGCGGGTACGCAGGTCGCCATCTGGCGCTTCTCCGACAAGGCGGATGTCGACGCGGTCGACCCCGCGGCCGAGAAGCTGGCGGACTACCTCCAGAAGAGCGCTCAGAAGCTCCAGGAGCCCAAGGCGTCGCTGACGCTCGACCCGCCCGCCGTCTCCGGCAAGGCCGGTGACCGGCTCGGCCCGGTCAAGGTCCGCACCAACGCGGACAGCGTCACCCTCACCCCGGGTACCGAGGCCACCGCCGCCGGCGTCAAGCTGGTGGACAAGAGCGGCAAGACCCTCACCAGCGCCGCCAACAACGGCGAGGTGTACTTCGACGTGCCGAAGGGCACGCCCGACGGCACCGCCACGCTGACCGCCCAGGCCGCCACCAAGGTTCCGGTCGGCCGTGCGTTCGCCAGCGCCACCAAGAGCCAGACGCAGATTCTGGCGGGCTCCAGCGAGAGCACCGTGACCGCCACCGCCACCGCCAACTGGGCGGAGAAGGGCGCGGTCCCGGCGGTCTCCGCCGAGAAGAACTGCGCCAAGGGCGGGTTGGACATCACCGCGGCCAACAAGGGCGACGAGGCGTTCACCTTCGAGCTGCTGGACGAGAAGTACACCATCGGGGCGGGTCAGTCGAAGACCGTCACCGCGCCGGTGAAGGAGGACCAGAGCTACACCTTCACCATCAAGGGTCCGAACGGTTTCAAGAAGACCTTCTCCGGCGTCCTGGACTGCAAGACCTCCAGCAGCGGCGGCAGCAGCGACACCCCGTCGAAGCCGAGCCCGGCCTCGGCCGGTGGCGCCAGCAGCGGCAGCACCGGCGGTGGCGACCTCGCCGAAACCGGTAGCAGCAGCAACACCCCGATGATCGCGGGCATCGCCGTGGCGTTCGTGGCGATCGGCGGCGGCGCGATCTTCTTCGTCCGCAGGAAGAACGCGACCGCGGGGGAGTGACCTCGGGGTCACCCTCGGTCGGCGGCGCATCGCGCCCCAAGGGCGTGATGACCGGCGACTGACAGTGATGACACGGCGAAGGGCCGGAGTCCCAGCGGGACTCCGGCCCTTCGTACGCGGTTCGCGGGCGGGCCCGCGGATAACCGGTTTTCGCCTCGGGCTTGGCGTACGGCAAGATGGGGTGTATCTGCCCTCACGCGGTGGGAGCCGCCCAGGACCACGCTGCGGGGCCGCACCTCGATACCTACCAGATTGCCGGACGGTTTCTCTTGGCTGAGTACATCTACACCATGCGCAAGACGCGCAAGGCGCACGGTGACAAGGTGATCCTCGATGACGTCACGCTGAGCTTTCTGCCCGGCGCGAAGATCGGTGTCGTGGGCCCCAACGGCGCCGGTAAGTCCACGGTGCTGAAGATCATGGCCGGTCTGGAGCAGCCCTCCAACGGTGACGCCTTCCTCTCCCCGGGCTACAGCGTCGGCATCCTGCTCCAGGAGCCCCCGCTGGACGAGTCCAAGACCGTGCTGGAGAACGTCCAGGACGGTGTCGCGGACACCAAGCGCAAGCTGGACCGCTTCAACGAGATCGCCGAGCAGATGGCGACCGACTACAGCGATGAGCTGCTGACGGAGATGGGCAAGCTCCAGGAGGACCTGGACCACTCCAACGCCTGGGACCTGGACGCCCAGCTCGAGCAGGCCATGGACGCCCTCGGCTGCCCGCCCGGCGACTGGCCGGTGCTCAACCTCTCCGGTGGTGAGAAGCGCCGCGTCGCGCTCTGCAAGCTGCTGCTGGAGGCCCCCGACCTGCTGCTGCTCGACGAGCCCACCAACCACCTGGACGCCGAGTCCGTCCAGTGGCTGGAGCAGCACCTCGCCAAGTACGCGGGCACCGTCGTGGCCATCACC
The DNA here is from genome assembly GCF_040650655.1 of Streptomyces sp. NPDC048636. Taxonomy (NCBI): domain Bacteria; kingdom Bacillati; phylum Actinomycetota; class Actinomycetes; order Kitasatosporales; family Streptomycetaceae; genus Streptomyces; species Streptomyces sp. NPDC048636. The sequence continues at coordinate 163,385 of NZ_JBEZHR010000002.1, forward strand.
CACGACAGGTACTTCCTGGACAACGTGGCCGAGTGGATCCTCGAGCTCGACCGCGGCCGCGCCATCGGCTACCAGGGCAACTACTCCACCTACCTGGAGACCAAGCAGACCCGTCTGAAGGTCGAGGGGCAGAAGGACGCCAAGCGCGCCAAGCGCCTCAAGGAGGAGCTGGAGTGGGTCCGCTCCAACGCCAAGGGGCGGCAGGCCAAGTCCAAGTCCCGGCTGGCCCGTTACGAGGAGATGGCCGCCGAGGCGGAGAAGACCCGGAAGCTGGACTTCGAGGAGATCCAGATCCCGCCGGGCCCCCGCCTGGGCAACGTGGTCGTCGAGGTGGAGAACCTCTCCAAGGCGTTCGGTGAGAAGGTCCTCATCGACGACCTCTCCTTCACCCTCCCCCGCAACGGCATCGTCGGTGTCATCGGCCCCAACGGCGCGGGCAAGACGACCCTCTTCAAGATGCTCCAGGGGATGGAGACCCCGGACGCGGGCACCATCAAGGTCGGCGAGACCGTCAAGATCTCCTACGTCGACCAGTCGCGCGCCAATATCGACCCCAAGAAGACGCTGTGGGCCGTCGTCTCCGACGAACTGGACTACATCAACGTCGGCCAGGTCGAAATGCCGTCCCGGGCCTATGTCTCCGCGTTCGGCTTCAAGGGCCCGGACCAGCAGAAGCCAGCGGGGGTGCTCTCCGGCGGTGAGCGCAACCGCCTCAACCTCGCGCTCACCCTCAAGCAGGGCGGCAATCTGCTGCTCCTCGACGAGCCCACCAACGACCTGGACGTCGAGACCCTGTCCTCCCTGGAGAACGCGCTGCTGGAGTTCCCCGGCTGCGCCGTGGTGGTCTCCCACGACCGCTGGTTCCTGGACCGCGTCGCCACGCACATCCTGGCGTACGAGGGCGAGTCCAAGTGGTTCTGGTTCGAGGGCAACTTCGAGTCGTACGAGAAGAACAAGGTCGAGCGGCTCGGCGCGGACGCGGCCCGTCCGCACCGCGCCACCTACAAGAAGCTCACCCGGGGCTGAGCGGATGGCCCGGCACATCTACTCCTGCCCCCTGCGCTGGTCCGACATGGACGCGTTCGGCCATGTCAACAACGTGGTCTACCTCCGCTATCTGGAGGAGGCCCGCGTCGACTTCATGTGGCGGCTGGCACCGGGGGACGGGAGCGAGGCGTTCACCGGCGGGGTGGTCGTGTCCCGCCACGAGATCGACTATCTGAAGCCCCTCGTCCACCGGCACTCCCCGGTGACCATCGAGACCTGGGTGACGGAGATCCGTGCCGCCTATCTGACCCTGCGGTACGAGGTCAAGGACGAGGACGGGGTGTACGCGCGGGCCGCCACCCGCCTCGTCCCGTTCGACCTCGAACAGGGGCGTCCGCGCCGGGTCAGCCGTGAAGAGGTGGAGTTCCTCACGGAGTACCTGGAGCCCGCCGCGCCCGCCAAGGGCGCCGGGCGGGACGGGCGGCCGGAAGGGGCCCTCACGGTATGACGGTCGCCCGCCACGAGCTCCACTTCGCCGACGCCGGGGAGGCGGCCGATCTGGCCGCCTTCCTGGCCCGGCTGATCCACTACGACCGCGCCGCGGCGGTGCGGCTCCAGGCGGGCGCGGGTGTGCTCGCCGTCTTCGGCCGTCCGCCGTCCTTCGAGGTGCTCGCGATCCGCACCGCGCGGGTGGAGGCGACGGTCATGGGCGGTGGCGAGGGGACCCCGGACACCACGGTCTCGGCCGGTGAGTTCGCGGACGCGCTGGACACGGCGCTCGCCGCGCGGACCACCGCCGGGCAGGAGCCGCTGGTGGTTCCCGTGCCCGACGCCGTCACCGGTCCGCCATGGGCCGGGGTGCTGCCGCCGCGCGGCGGCTGGCGCCGGATCGAGGGGCTGCCGGGCGCGGACGAGGTGCGGGCGGCGGTCTCCGCCGCGGTCGCCGAGTTCCGGGCGCGTGACGAGGCCCTGCCCGAGGAGCGCCGGACCCGCGCCGAGCGCGACCGCATCGGCCGTGAGATCTGGTCGCGCACGCTGGGCTCCACCGGGCTGCCGCTGCGTGCCGTGCACGCGGCCCAGTCGCTGGGCTTCCTCCGCCCGGCCCGCGCCGCGGCGGGCGTCGGCGCCGGCCACACCGGGGGAGCGGCGCAGGAGCCGGTCGCCGAGCCGCTGGCCCTGCTGTCCGCGGGCGGGTGGCTGCGGCTGCGCACCCCGTACGGCTCGGTGGCGGTCCGGACCTCGGGGCTGCCCGGTCTGACCGTCTCCCCGGCCTGACCGTCACCCCGGCTGAACCCCGCCTCGCTTGCTCGCGAATCCTGTCCGATCCCGCCGCCGGTGTCTGCCCGGCGGTGTGCCGGGGGCCGTTCAGCCCTCGGTGTTGACCATGGACGCGGCCGCGTAGGTGAGGTAGTTCCACAGCTGCCGCTCAAGGTCCGGGGCGAGCTCCAGCTCGTCCACCGCGTCGCGCATATGACGCAGCCAGGCGTCATGGGCCGCGCGGTTCACCGTGAACGGGGCATGCCGCATCCGCAGCCGCGGATGGCCGCGGTTGTCGCTGTAGGTGCGGGGACCGCCCCAGTACTGCATGAGGAAGAGCGCCAGCCGCTCCTCCGCCGGTCCCAGATCGTCCTCGGGGTACATCGGCCGGAGCAGCGGGTCCTCCGCGACCCCCTGGTAGAAGCGGTGCACCAGACGACGGAAGGTCTGCTCGCCGCCGACCTGCTCGTAGAAGGTCTGCTCCTGAAGTGTGCCGCGCGGAATGTCTTTCACGCCTCCATGCTCTCAGACCACCCGGCTGGCGGAAGGGGGCGTGGGTCGCGGCCCGGAGGCGGGCGCAGGACAGTGGAGTCATGGGCAGCACGGGCGGTCGTACCCGCGGCGCGCCGGAGCCCGGCCCTCGCGCCGCGGCCGACGCCCCTTACGCGGCGACGGACGACCCCGGCGCCACCGAGGCCGCGGCGCGGGCGCGGAACGGGCTGGTGCGGCGGCTCACGGAGGACGGCGCGCTCACCGATCCCCGCTGGTGGGCGGCGTTCGAGGCGGTGCCGCGCCATCTCTTCGTGCCCTACTACTACGAGGCGGGCGAGGGGCGGGTCGGGTCGTACGCGGCGCAGGGGAGCGGGAGCGCCGGCTACGCCCGGCTGTGCCGCGATGATCCGGATCCCTCGCGCCGGGCGCGCTGGCTGGCCGGAGCGTACGCCGACGCGCCCCTGGCGACGCGGATGCGCGGGGGTGAGCTGATCTCCTCCAGCAGCCAGCCGTCGTTGATGGCGCGGATGCTGGAGGCCCTCGAGGTGGCGGACGGCAACAGCGTGCTGGAGATCGGCGCGGGCACCGGCTACAACGCCGCGCTGCTCGCCCACCGGGTCGGCGACGAGCGGGTCACCACACTCGACCTGGATGCGGAGATCACGGACGCCGCCCGTGCCCAGCTGGCCGCGGCCGGTTTCCGTCCGGCCGTCGTCACCGGTGACGGGGCTCGCGGCTGGCCCGACCGCGCCCCCTACGACCGGATCATCGCCACCTGCGCGGTGCCGTCCGTGCCGGGGGCCTGGCCCGGCCAGTGCCGACCGGGCGGGCTGATCCTCACCCCGCTCGCGACCGGGCTGATCGCGCTGCGGGTCCCCGACGCCGGACACGCGGAGGGGCGCTTCCTGGCCACTCCCGCCTATTTCGTCCCGCTGCGCGGCACCGCTCCGCCGCCCTCGGTCTCCACCCACGGCATTCCGCCCCGGCCGCTGATGGACGACTCCTTCCGCTTCCTGCTGAACCTGGTCGCGGGCCGGATGGAGCCGGTCGAGGCCCTCGCGCTCTGGGAGCACGAGGACCGGCCGGGGCGCGAGCGCTACGGCGTGACGGTGCGGGGCGACCGCCAATGGGCCTGGCTGGACGACCCGGAGGGCCCGTACGGCTGGCCGCTGGGCCCCGGCCGCTGACCGGGGCCGCGGCCCCGGGCGGGACCCCGGCCCGTTCCGGCCGGACCGCCACCCGGTGGCCGCGGCCGGTGCTCAGCCTCGGCGGACCGTGATCGTCGTCCAGGCGCCCACATGGACGCGGTCGCCGTCCTGGAGGGGGATCGGGACGTATGGCTGGATCGGGTCCTCACCACCGTTGATCGTGGTGCCGTTCGTCGAGTCCTGGTCGACGACCGACCAGCTGCCGTCCGGCTGCTGGACGAGCACCGCGTGCTGATGCGAGACGCCCGGGTCCTCGGGCGGCCGTCCGAGGTCGATATCGGGGGACTCGCCCGTGCTGTGGCGTCGGCGGCCGATGGTGATCTGCTGGCCGTTGAGCGGCAGCTGCTGCTCGGGGGAGTACGCCGGGAGGTTCAGCCCGGCCGCCTCCGGACCGCTGCGGTGCATCATCGCCATGAAGTACTCGCGGTCCGGTGCGACAACCGCGACCCACCCGGCGGGCGACGGCGGAGCCCCGCCGTGCTCGAACGGGGAGGGCGGCGTCGCGTGCTGCTGCTGCGGCGGCGGGGGCGGACCCGGGTGCCCCTGGTACGCCGGAGGAGGCGGGGGCGGCGCGGCGCCCGGGAACTCGTCATGGCCGTACGGCGGTGCGGGCGGCGCGGGCTGTGCCGCGCCCTGCGGCGGCTGCGGATAGCCGTATCCGTACTGCGGCTGCGGCTGCTGCGGCTGCTGCGGGGGCGCGGCCGGACCGGCACCGGCCTGCGGCGGCGGCAGCGTCCAGTCGTCGTCGCCGAACCCCTGGCCGGGCGGCGGGCCCGGCTCCGCGCTGGGCAGCGGCTCCGCCGGGCGGTTCATCTGGGACGGGCGCGACGCCTGGTAGTCACCGCCGTGCGGGGGCTGCTGGCCCTGCGGCGGGAATGGCTGCGGCGGACCCGGCAGCGGCGGCGGGGCGAACCCGCCGGACGAGGGCGGGGAGTACGGAGTGGGTGACTGCGTCAGGAAGTTGAACCGGCACTCCTCACAGAACGGGGCCTGTGCCTCCCGCGGGGTACGGCACTGGGGGCACAGCTCCGCCTGGAAGGTGGCGTCCGGCTGCGGTGGTGTGGGCGCGCCGGGGTAGCCGTAGCCACCGCCCGTACCGCCGGGCGGGGGCGGCGGCGCACCAGGACCGCCGTACGGCGGGGGTGCGCCCGGTCCGCCGTAGGGCGGCGGCGCGCCGGGACCGCCGGGAGGCGATGCTCCGGGGCCGTGCGGGGGCGGGCCCGCCGGGCCCGGGAAGCCGTAACCGCCGGGGGCACCCGGGGCTCCTGGCATCGGGGGCGGCGGAGGCGGGGGGACGGCGCCGGCCGGCATCGGCGTCCCCGACATCCGGTGGCCACACACCTCGCACCAGTCGTCGGCCGTCGATTGGTGGCCGTTAGGGCATGTCGGCATGTCGGTGATCCCCCTCGTGTGCCGTTCTTGGCGTTTCCTGCTTGGATGTGCTGCTTTTTCTGCTATTTCTTAACGCGAACTGTCTTGGTGGAACGCGTTTCGAGTGTCATCTCGTCCGCTTCCGCGACCTTCGCCTTCAGTCGCACAGTACCTGTCGCCGCGTCGACGACGTCCACCACCTTCGCGAGCAGCCTCGCGGTGCCCTCGTTCCCGGAGGCGCTGGCCAGCTGAACCGCCCGCCCCAGCTTGGCGGTGGCTCCTTCGATATCTCCCGACTTGCGGGCATCCATCCCCTGTTGGATGACCTGGGCCAGTTCCGCCTGACCTGTGTAGTGCGCGACATGGCTGTTCATCGCGGTGGAGGCGACCACGTCATCCGTCCACACCGCCCGTACCAGCCCCTGCGCCAGCGGGGCCGCGGGGCCGCCGTCCGGCTGTGGCAGCACCAGGGAGACCCGCGCCGCGAGCATCTCCCGGCCGAGCTCGGCCGCGGGCACCCGGACACACACGTGGTAGTCGCGGGACTCGTCCCCCCAGGAGCCCGTCGGATAGTCGGCCGCGCGCGGACCGGCCTCGGTGCGCCGGGCGGACAGATCCTCGACCGTCGGTGCGACCTGTTTCACAAAGGCCACCTCGGCGCCCATCGGGGTCCACAGCCGCAGACTGACGTCGGCGACCTCCTTGCCCATCGCCGTTTCCATCATCCCCGTGAAGTCGCCGGACAGATCGGCGGGGTCGGCGACGATATCGGCCGTGCCGAGCAGCGCGGAGGCGATCCCGGTGACCTCCTTGACCTCCCAGTCCGTGCCCACCCCGCGGGCGTCGCAGGTGAAGCGGCCCGCGCAGGCCTCCAGCGCCGCCCGCAGATCCTCCGGCTTCTCATGCTCGTTACGGCCGTCGGTCAGCACGATGCCGTGGCGGATGGCGACGTCGGCGGAGGCGAGCAGCCGGTCGGCCAGCATCAGCCAGGTGCCGATCGCGGTGCCGCCGCCCGCGCTCAGGGTGCGCAGCGCGTCCTTGGCCAGGGCGCGGGTCTCCGGATCGGCGGTCGCCAACCGGCCGTCGCCCGGGAAGACTTCCACCGCCTTGTGGGTGCCCGCGACCACCGCGAAGGCGACACCGTCGCGCACCGTGTCGATCGCGGCGGCCGTCGCGTCCCGGGCGTTGCGCATCTTGGTCGGTGGGTAGTCCATCGAACCGGAACAGTCGACCATGATCACCACGGCCGCGTCGGGGGAGGCGCCCCCGCCGTCCCGCGGGCCCGGGAGCTGGCCGGGCATCGGCATCCCGCCGGTGGTCCCGCCGCCGGTCGAGGTGACCGTGACGATCGCGTTCACCTCGCGGGCGCCCTCGGGGAGGTACGGGTTCTGGTCGACCTCCACCGAGAAACGCGGCGCTTGGGACTTGGAGAAAGTGGCCATCGGGTTCGCTCCTCGGCGCTCCATGCGATCTGTCCCATAGTGGTCCATGGACAGGTCGTCCTATCGACAAAAAGGGCCGAGCGGAGCGGCAGCGCACAGCGGCGCCCGCCGGAGGAGACCACCACGGCTCCCCCGCGCCCCCACGCGACGGCGGTGCTCCGTGGGACCTCCACGAGCCGTCGTCGCGCCGCGGAGGTCCGTCTCACCCGGCGGGGATCCGCGACCCCCCTCGAGCCGTCAGGCGGATCCTGCCCTCCCCCGTGGAGCGGGGAACGGCACCACCGCCACTGTTACGTTGTCGTGGCCCCCGCCGTCGAGGGCGTGACCCACCAGTACCTGGGCGCTGTGCAGCGGCCGGGACCTGGCGTCCGGAGGGACCACCATGGCCATCTCCTCCGCGGACTCGGCGTAGTTCCACAGTCCGTCGGTGCAGACCACCACCACCCCCGGGCGGTCCGGTTTGAACGACGCGGTGTGCGGCTCCAGTTCATAGGCGTCCGCGCCGAGCCAGCCGGTGATGGCGTGGGCCCGCTCGTCCGCGTACGCCTCGGCCTCCGACATCAGCCCGGCGGCCACCATCTGCGCGGCCCAGGAATCGTCCTCGGTGAGACGGGCGGCCGGGGTCGTACGGTCGTCCGGCACCCAGTAGGCGCGGCTGTCCCCGATCCAGCCCACGGTGAGGATGCCGGGGGTGACCACCGCGCTGACGATGGTGCACGCCGGGGCGTTCTGATGGCGCTGCTGCTGTTCCTCGTGGGCGGCGGACCCGGGCTCCAGCGCCAGTGAGTTGACCGCCTCGGCGGCGGCCATGATCGCCTCGTTCATGGCCTGCTGGGGGTGGGCGCCGCGGGGGAGCGCGGTCCGCAGCGACGCTTCCGCGGCGTGGGCGGCGGCGGCCGAGGCGTCATCCGGGCGGGTGGCCGAGGAGACGCCGTCACAGACGACCGCGACCACGGCCGGGGTGCCGTCGGGCAGCGCGGCGGCCGAGAGCGAGAACGCGTCCTCGTTGCGGTGGTGGCGCAGGCCACGGTCGCTGGCCGCGGCCACCCCCTCCAACTCGCGCTCCATATGGTCGCGCTCGCGTGCCTGCGCATGGCCGCAGTGCTCGCAGTAACCGTCCTGGTCGATGGTGCCCTCCTGACACGCGACACAGCGGGGGCGGCCCGCGCCGCCGTTCAGCCGGGGATCCGCTCCGCCGCCCGCCACCGGGGGAGCCGGGGCCTGGGCCGGAGCCGGGGCCGGAGCCGCCAGTGGATAGTCCGCCGGCTCCGGAGCCCGGCCGGAGGGCGTGCCGCCCGCGGAGGGCACGCCCGCGGACGTACCGCCCGCGGAGGGCACGCCCGCGGACGTACCGCCTGTGGACATACCGCCCGAGGGCGCCGGGCCCGGCGGCGCGGCCGCCGTCAGGTCGGCGCCGCAGTTATCGCAGTAGTGGTCCCCCGACTGCGGCGGCTCTTCACAGGTCGGGCAGGCTGACAGCTGGGGAAGCTGCGGCATCTGCGACATCGATCACACCCACGTCCTGGGGCGGAGACGGTTGGCCCGCTCCACCAGTTCGATCCTTTCCTCGCCCCGCTGCGCGAGCCTGGCGAGTACCCGGTACGAGCGCTCCAATCCGAAGCGCAGCCCGCGCTCGTCCAGGCTGCTGCCGAGCAGAGGCGGCCCGGTGTGACCCGGAGGCGCCCCGCTGCTGCCGGACAGTATCCAATCCAGCGCACTGCCGAGCACTTCCGTGCGCAGCCGCTCGCGCCGCACCGCGTCCAGTCCGAACTCGCCCAGCCGCTCGACCTGGAGGGCCGAGGCCGTCAGATCGGCCAGCAGGGCGTCATACGGGGCGCGCTGGCGCAGCCGCGCCCGTACCGCCGCGACCCGCGCCGCCGTGTAGTGGATCGACGACTCCGGCACCGACTCCAGGACGTGCACCGCCCCGGCCCGGTCCCCGGCGCACAGCCGCACCCGGGCCAGCCCGAAGGCGGCGCTCACGAAGCTGGGGTCGGTCGTCCACACCAGGCGGTAGTACTCCGCCGCGTTGTCCAGCTGGCCGAGCACCTCGGCGCAGACCGCCAGCGCCAGCTTGGGGGCGGGCTCGCCGGGGAACGCGTCGTAGACGGCGTCGAAGGAGAGCGCGGCCGTCGCGTGGTCGCCGGTGGCCAGCGCGTGCAGCCCCCGGTACCAGACGATCCGCCAGTCGTCGCTGTACGCGGCCTCCAGACCGGTCAGCGCGGTGCCCGCCTCCCGCGCCTGGCCCAGCTCCAACTGGGCCCGTACCCGGCGCAGCCGCAGCTCCAGCGAGTCGGCGGGGGCGCTCTCGAGGGCGGCGGTCAGCTCCGCGGGCGCGGCGGCCAGCAGCCCGGCGAGGAATCCGGCGTTGGGATCGGCCTGGTCCACCAGCGGCACCGGCAGTGCCAGGGCGGTGGCCCGGGCGTCCAGCGGGGCGATGGCGGGCAGCGACAGGGGCGGTGGCCCCGGCCGCTGGCCGAGGGGCCCGCCCGTGCCGCCCTGGCCGTTCGCTGCCGGGCCGCTCGCCGTCCGGCGGCCGGTCTCCCGCGCGCCCAGTACGGACGGATCCTGGTCCTGACCGGCGAACACCTCCGTGTCCACCACCCGCGGCTCGGGCCCGAAGAGGGTGGACAGCGCGGGCCGCGGCCGACCGCTCTGGACCGCCACGACCTCCCGCAACACCCCGGTCAGCTGGTCGGCCATCTCCTGCGCGGAGGCGAACCGGCGGCCCGGGTCCGGGTCGGTGGCCCGCACCAGCAGCCGGTAGAACGACTCATAGCGCCGGAAGACCTCGATGTTCTCCGGGTCGGGCAGGCTGTCCGCGTAGACGTTGGTATAGCCCTGGAAGTCGAAGGTGAGCACCGCGAGCGTGCGCGCCACCGTGTACAGGTCGGAGGAGACCGACGGCCCGGCGTCCGAGATCTCGGGCGCCTGGTAGCCGACGGTGCCGTAGATCGCGCTGTCCTCGTCGTCCATCCGCCGGACCGCGCCCATGTCGATCAGCTTCAACTGGTCCTGCTGCTGTATCGCGTTGTCGACCTTGAAGTCGCAGTAGAGCAGATTGCGGCTGTGCAGATGGCCCAGGGCCTCCAGCGCCTCGATGCCGTACGCGCACGCCTGCTCCACCGGCAGCGGATCCCGGCGGCCGTCCGCGGCGCGCCGGTCGTTGGCGATGTCCTTCAGCGACTTGCCGCCCACGTACTCCATGACGATGTAGCCGTCGAGGCTGCCGGTGCGCTGGTCGAGGTGTTCGACGAAGTTGTAGATGCGGACGATGTTCGAATGCTCGATCTCGGCGAGGAAGCGGCGCTCGGAGACGGCGACCGCGAGCGCGTCCTCGTCACCGGTGTCCAGCAGGCCCTTGAGCACCACCCAGCGGTCGGAGACCGCGCGGTCTATGGCCAGATAGATCCAGCCCAGACCGCCGTGGGCCAGACAGCCCGCCACCTCGTACTGCCCGTGCACCACATCGCCGGGGCTCAGCTTCGGTACGAACGAGTACGGATGACCGCACTTGGTGCAGAAGCCCTCGGTGCGGCCCGGACGGTCGCCGCGGGAGCGGCCCACCGACGCCCCGCAGTCCCCCCGGCTACAGAACCGCTTGCGCTCCGGCACCTCGGGGTCGGCCAGCACCGCCGCCCGCGGATCGGGACGCGGCACCTCCGGGACGCTGACCAGGCCCGCGCCCAGCGCGTTCCGCCCGGAGGCGGAGGAGGTGGAACGGGAGCTGCGCACCGAGACCGAACGCGCCGAGGACCGCCCCGACAGCGAGGAGCGGGACAGCCGCCCGGAGACCGAACGCCGCGACGAGGAGGAGCGCGCCGACCGCGAGCCGCCCGAGGACCGGGCCGAGGGCGCGGAGCCGCTTCGGCCCCCGCCCGCGACCCCGGTGGGGGGTGAACTCACCAGCCCCGCCGGGGAGACGACCGGAGCCATCCCGCAGGTGTCGCAGTACAGCTCGCCGCCGCCCACGTCCTCGTAGGAGCCGCCGCACTCACGCCGCTGGCAGCTGACCGCTTCACTCATGCCGTGCCCCCTGGGTGCCGTGATCGGTGGGGCCCGCCTGGCGGGGTACGAGGGCGTCGGCCGCGGCCCGCTGGTAGCGCAGCACCGCCTGCTCGGCCGCCCGCAGATCGCACGGGGCGCTCCACAACATCCGGCGCGCCGCGTCGTACCGCTCCACCAGCAGCGGATCCTCCGCCATTCCATGCCGGGCGACCTTGGCCTTGTACGCGTCGAGCCGGCCGCGCAGCTCGGCGCGGACCGCGAGCGGCGCGGTCACCGCCGTCAGGGACTCCCGGGCCCGCAGCAGCTCGTCGTCGGCGCGCTGCTCCAGGCTCTCCAGCAGTGGCGAGAGCCGGTGCCACTGGGAGCGCCTGCGGTAGTCGGCCGCGGCCACCAGCTGTTCATGCAGCACGGTGGGCGGGCCGCTGACCGCGGGCACCTCGGAGGCCGCGATCTTCGCCAGCACCTCGCCGCGCGCCTGCCGGGCCTCGGCCAGGGTGCGGTCGGCGCGGGAGAGCACATCGCGCAGCCGCATCAGCCGCCGCTCCGCGTCCTGCCGTACGTCCAGCACGGCTTCGATCTCGCGCCGCACATCCTCCAGGGCACGGGCCGCGCGGTCGTACCGCTCGGTGTCCGGGGAGCCGCCGCCCGGCGCCGAACTGCCGCTCTTCCTCGGCTTCCAGAACGCCAGCGGATCGGAGACCACCTCGGCGCGGAGCGCGGTCAGCTCGGTGGTGATCCGCTCCAGATCGTCGCCCGAGGGGTGCTCACCGGGGCGCACACCCACCGAATGCGCCAGGGAACGGGTGCGGTGCAGCTCGGCGGAGAGCATATCGATCCGGGCGGGCAGCGCGGACCACACGGCGTCCGCGGTGACGATGACGTCCAGCGCCTCGGCGTACCAGCGGTTCATCCGGTCCACCAGCCGGTCCAGGCTCAACTGCTCGCTCAGCAGCGGCGATCCGGTGAGGGTGGCACTGCTGGGCAGGGTGATCCCGGGGCCGCGCAGCAGCTCGGTGAGGTCGGCCAACTCGCCCGGGGTGGGCCAGCGGTGGCGGGCGCGCAGCTCACGGGCGCGGGTGAGGGTTTCGGTGTACGCGTCGAAATAGCTCCACAGCAGGGAGACGGCCTGTTCGGTGGTGGCCCAGCGCTCCTTGGTGACACCGGTCAGCTCGGCGCCCTCCAGGAGTCTTCTGCCCGCGTGGTCCTGGAGAGCGAGCAGCGAGGTCTCGATGGCCTCGTGCTCGGCGGCGAGCTTCGCCAGCGCGCGGTCCACCTCCTCGCGGCCCATGGCCGGCCCGTCGGGTGTCCCCGCTGAACTGGGGAAGGGTCCCGGGACCCCCATCGATCACCTCTCCGTGTCCGTATCCGCCGTGTGATCCGTTACCGCGTCATCCCTACGCGTGCGGGCCGGGCGCTAATCCTTACCGGTCCGTCATCCTCGAATCGCCGTCCGCCGCCGCCCCTTTCCGCTTCCGTCCCCGGCCGTCTTCCCCGGCCTCCGGCACCCCGTCCGTCAGTCCCTGTACACGGGGTCCGGCGGGGCCGGTTTCTCCTGCGCCCCGCCGAAGTCCTCCGCGAGCCACTTGCGGTAGGCGCGCATCCAGGGGCTGCTGTCACCGCCCTCGCGGTAGTCCGCCAGGACCTTGTTGACCCGGCGTACCAGGTCCTTGTCGTCCTTGTTCATCGCCACGCCGTACAGCTCGTCGGTGAATCGGGAGCCGACCAGCTTGACGGAGGGGTCCTGGGCGGCCTGGCCCGCCGCCAGCGCATTGTCCGTGATCACCGCGTCCACCTGGCCCAGTTGCAGCCTGACCAGGCAGTCGAGCTGATTGGGGACCGGTTTGACCTTGATCGCGCCGAGTGCCTCGGCACCCGTCTCCGGCTTGTCCAACTCGGCCTCGGCGGTGGAACCCTGTGCGGTGCACACCTTCTTGCCGCGCAGCGTCCTGTTGTAGCCGGTGGTGGACGAGCCCTCGCCCACCAGCACCTGCTGACCGGCCTGGAAGTAGGCGGTGGAGAACGCCACATCCTTGATCCGGTCGCAGTTGATGGTCATGGTGCGCACCACCACATCCACCTTGCCCTGCTGAAGGGCCTTGATGCGCTGACTGGTGGGGATGGTGCGGTAGATGACCGCGTCCGGATCGCCGAAGATGTCCTTGGCGATGGCGCGCACGATGTCGATATCGAAACCGGTGAGGTCGCCGGTGGCCGGATCGCGGTAGCCCCAGCGGTAGCTGTTCTGGTCGACGCCCGCGATCAGCTTGCCGACCTTGTGGCCATTGATCTCACGGTTCTTGATCCGCTTGATGGCCGGGCCGCTCGCACCGGACGGCCGCAGACTCGCCTCCGGCTTCTCACAGCTGTCCGCGGCGGTCCGGTGTCCGGCCCGCAGGGCCTGCGGCCGCCGGTCGGCGGCGGTGCTCCGGCCGCTGTCGTCCTGGCCGTCCACCATGGCGGGCGCCACGATCGCCGTGGCCACCCCCAGGGCGCACACCGCCACCGCGGCGGCAGATCGCACCGAGCGCATGCTGATGCCCCCCATCACCCTCATCGGTACTCCGACAGTCTGCGGCCTATGCCCAGCACCGCGCCCACGGCCCCGAGCACCGCCAGCGCCGCGGCCCCGGCGGCCATCGCGGTGAACGCGCCCCGCCCGTCGTCGGCGGCCCGCTGGAACTCCCGCTGCTCATGGTCGACGGCCTTGGCCAGCAGGGTGTCCACGGTGTCGAAGGAGCCACCCGTGCTGTCCTCGGTGCCGATGACCTTCTTCAGCGCCTCCCCGTAGTCACCGGCGTCATCGGCGCTGCGGGCGGCCCGGTGCCGCTTCTGCCACTCCTGGACCGCCGAGCGGGCGCTGTCCACCGGATCGCGCCCGGCGCTGTCGTCGGCGGCCTCCCGCGCACCGCGCAGATCCCCGGCCAGGCTCTTCATCCGGGAGCCGTAGCTGACCTCATAGGCGTCCTTGCCCTTGTCCGGGCCGTCCTTGTCGATGACGACCGCGCCGCGCGCGACCAGCGTCAGATTCTCGTCGGCCCGGGCCCGGAGGGCGTCGATCCGCGCCGCGTTGAGCACGTGCAGGGACTGCGCGCCGTGCTCATCGGAGTCGCTCAGCTGGGCCCGCGCGACGGCGTGGCCGACCACCGTCCACAGCAGCACCACCGCGGCGGCGGCGGTGGCGGCCAGCAGACCGTGGTTGAACACCCGGTTGGTACGGCGGTAGTGACGGCGCTGCGCCCAGCCCAGCGCGCCCAGCGCGATCACCCCGGCGCCGAGCGCCGCCCAGGGCCAGGCCCTGGCGTCCCCGTAGTCCTCGCCGAGGCGGGCCGTCTCCGCCTCGTAGAGCCTGCCGGCCGCGGGGAGCAGCTCACCGCGCATGGTGTCGTTGGCATAGCGGAGATACGCGCCGCCCAGCGGCAGCCCCTGGCGGTTGTTGGCGCGCGCGGACTCCACCAGACCGGTGTAGACCGGCAGCAGCCGGTTGATCGTGCGTATCTCGTCCCGGGCGGAGGCCGCGCCCTCGGTGGTGGCCGCGGCCCGCACCAGCAGCTGGGAGGCGGTGTCGATGTCCTTCTCGTACCGCTGGCGGACCGCCGCGGGCTCCTCCTTGCCCGCCAGGAAGCCGCTGGCCGCCGTGGTGTCGGCATCGGCCAGCGAGCGGTAGATCCGGGCGGCGTCGGCGCTCAGCGGCGCGCTGCGGTCGGCCACCGCGTCCGCCGCGGACTGGCGGTCCGCGACCTGCCAGGCCGTCACCGCCCCGAACGCCACCACCAGCACGGCCAGCACCGCTCCGATGATCCGCAGCCGCCCCGGCTCGGTCGTGGCCGCAGCCCGCGCCCGGTCGACGCCCTCGCGCCACGCGGTGCGCGGCGGAGCCGCGGGCGCGGGCGGCGGTGCGGCTCTGCCGGTGGTCGGCGGGTGTGACACAAGACCTCCCCCTCGGTCCGGATCCCCTCGGTCGTTCTCGCAGGACGTCCCCCGGCATGACGGGAGACGGCTACCCGGCAGCAGTATGACCGCGGGCCCGGGACCGGGTCACCGGTCTTGCCCCGATCTTGCTCGGATCGGGATCTTCCCGGTGCGATCGCGCATTCCCTGCCCCTCTCTACTTTCCTTACGTCCGGGGCGGTCGCGCGGTTCCACTCCTCCCGTCCAAACCCTCAGTCACGGGCGTATTGCGCCCGCAACCGGGCGTGCGCCCCGGCGGGCGCCCCCATGCGGTCCAGACCGAGCAGCGCGGCGCCGAGCACCGGCGGGGCGGTGACCACACGCGGCTCCGCCTTGGGGGCGCGCACGGTGAGGAGTTCGCGGATCCGGTCGTCCAGCAGGGGATGACGGGCCGCCAGCACCCCGCCGCCCAGGATCACCGGGGTCGGCTCGGCCAGCAGATCCAGCCGGGTCAGCGCGACCGCGGCCAGCGCGACCACCTCCTCGGCCTGCCGGGCCACGATCGCGCGCGCCACCGGATCGCCGGACGCGGCCACCGCGAAGAGCACCGGCGTCAGCTCCAGCCGCCGGGTGGCCCGGACCACCCCCAGATGCAGCGCCTCGATCAGTTCGTACATCGTGGTCAGGCCGAAGTGCGCGGGCAGGGCGCGGGCCAGCTCGGTCGGCTCGCCCCGGCCGTCCTCGGCGCGAGCCGCCCACCACAGCGCCTCCTCGGACAGAAAGCCCCCGCCGCCCCAGTCGCCGGAGATCCGGCCGATGGCCGGGAAGCGGGCGGTCCGGCCGCCGTGGCCGAGCCCCGCGCAGTTGATGCCCGCCCCGCAGACGACGGCGACTCCGGTCGGTTCACCGGCGTCCGCCACCCCGGCCCGCAACAGCGCGAAGGTGTCGTTGGCCACGGTGACCCCGGCGCCCCAGCGGCGGGCGGCCAGCGCGTCGGTCAACTCCTCCTCCTCGGCGGGCAGATCGGCGTTGGCCAGACATGCCGAGATATGGCCGATCCGGGCCGGTCCCGGGCCGCCCGCCGTCAGGGCCGCCCGCGCCACCAGCGGCGCCAGCGCGCCCACCGCCTGCTCGGCACCCACCACCGGTGGCCGGAAACCGCCGCCGCGGGCCGTGCCGAGGACCGCACCGTCCAGCGCCACCAGCGCGATGTCGGTCTTGCTGTTGCCCGCGTCGATCGCGAGGACGGCCCGGCCCCCCGCGGCCGGAGGCGGTACGGACTGGGTCAGATCCACGCCAGATGCTCCCGGTTGTGCGCGATCAGGTCATCGGTCAGCTTCTCGGCGTACTCGATCTGGCCGATGAGCGGATGGGCGAGCAGCGCCCGGAAGATCCTCTCCCGCCCGCCCCTCAGCGCCGCCTCCAGCGCCAGCTCCTCGTACGCCGTCACCTGGCCGATCAGCCCGGCGAACAGCGGCTCCAGGGGGCGCACCGGCAGCGGCTCGGCGCCCCGCGCGTCCACCGTCGCCGGGACCTCGATCACCGCGTCGTCGGGGAGGAACGGCAGGGTGCCGCCGTTGAAGGTGTTGACGATCCGCACCTCGCCGGTGTCCCGCAGCAGCGAGGAGGTCAGGTCGACCGCCGCCTCCGAGTAGAACGCCCCGCCGCGCCTGCCGAGCAGTTCGGGCTTGTGGTCGAGCGCCGGATCGCCGTACATCGCCAGCAGCTCCCGTTCGATCGCCGCGACCTCCGCCGCCCGCGACGGCCGGGTCCGCTGCTCCCGCACCACCGCGTCGTGCTGGTAGAAGTAGCGCAGGTAGTAGGAGGGGACGACGCCGAGCCGGTCCAGCAGGGCGCGCGGCATCCGCAGGTCCCCGGCCACGGCGTCACCGTGCTCGGCGAGCAGCGCGGGCAGCACATCCGCACCGTCCGGGCCGCCGATCCGCACGGCGCGCTCCCAGGTGAGGTGGTTGAGCCCCACATGGTCCAGCCACACCTCGCCGGGCGCGACGCCCAGCAGCTTCGCGAACTTCCGCTGGAAGCCGATGGCCACATTGCACAGCCCGACCGCCCGGTGACCGGCCGACAGCAGCGCCCGGGTGACGATCCCCACCGGATTGGTGAAGTCCACGATCCAGGCGTGCGGGTTGCGCGCACGCACCCGCTCGGCGATGTCCAGCACCACCGGGACCGTACGCAGCGCCTTGGCCAGCCCGCCCGCCCCGGTGGTCTCCTGGCCCACACAGCCGCACTCCAGCGGCCAGGTCTCGTCCTGGTCGCGGGCGGCCTGGCCGCCGACGCGCAGTTGCAGCAGCACCGCGTCCGCCCCGTCCACGCCCGCGTCCAGGTCTGCGGTCCAGGAGATCCGGCCGGGGTGGCCCTGCCGGGCGAAGATCCGGCGGGACACCCCGCCGACCAGCTCCAGCCGGTCCGCGGCCGGATCGATCAGGACCAGCTCCTCCAGCGGGAGCAGATCCCGCAGCCGGGCGAATCCGTCCACGAGTTCGGGGGTGTAGGTGGATCCCCCACCCACCACTGCGAGCTTCAACCCTTGACTCCTGTCAGTGTGACGCCTTCGACGAAGGCTTTCTGGGCGAAGAAGAAGACGACGATGACGGGGGCCATGACCAGCAGGGTCGCGGCCATCGTCAGGTTCCAGTTGACGCTGTGCGCGCTTTTGAAGCTCTCCAGGCCGTAACTGAGCGTCCAGGCACCGGGATTCTGCGCGGCGTAGATCTGTGGGCCGAAGTAGTCGTTCCAGCAGTAGAAGAACTGGAAGAGGGCGACGGCGGCGAGGCCCGGCTTCGCCATCGGGACCACCACGCGGAGCAGGGTGCGCAGTTCCCCGCAGCCGTCGATCCTGGCCGACTCCAGGTATTCGCGGGGAATCGTCAGAAGGAACTGGCGCAGCAGGAAGATGGAGTACGCGTCACCGAATGCCATCGGAATGATCAGCGGCCAGAGCGAACCCGACAGATGGAGCTGCTGGGCCCAGACCAGATACATCGGGATGACGATGACCTGGGGCGGCAGCATCATCGTCGAGATGACCAGCAGCATGGCGGTCCGGCGGCCCCGGAACCGGAATTTCGCCAGAGCGTAGGCCACCGGGAGGGAGGAGCAGACGGTGAAGAGGGTGCCGAGTCCGGCGTACAGCAGGGAATTGCGCCACCAGTCCGCGAATCCGGGAGTGGTGAAGACCTCCGCGTAATTCGACCATTTCCACTCATGCGGCCACAACTCGCCGCTCATCGCCTGCTCATCGCTCATCACCGAGGTGAGGAGGACGAAGACGAACGGCAGAAGGAAGAAGAGCGCCGCGGCGAGGGCGACGGTGTGCACGGCGATCCACTCCAGGGCCGCGCGGCGGCGGGCCGCGGGGGCGGGGGAGCGGCGGGTGGCGGGGCGCGAAGGGGCGGAGGGCGCCGGGAGGGTGGTGGTCGCGGTCATTGCGGATCGGTCCTCTCAGCCCTCGGCTCAGGCTCGGTACTCGTCGGTCGTCGGCTCGGCACGGCTCCTCGGCTCAGTCCTCGGCCGACAGCAGCCCGGAGCGGCGCCGCATCAGCAGCGTGGTCACGGCCATCGCGAGGGCGAAGAGCACCAGCGAGAGCACACATGCGGCGCCGGTGTTGAAGTTCTGGAAGCCGAGCGAGTAGACGAGCTGCGGCACGGTGAGCGTGGAGTGGTCGGGATAGCCGGGCTGGATCACCGAGCCGGGGCCGACGCTGACGCCGGAGGCCAGCTTTCCGGCCACCAGCGCCTGGGTGTAGTACTGCATCGTCTGCACCACACCGGTCACCACCGCGAACATCACGATCGGGGTGATCGACGGCCAGGTCACATAGCGGAAAGTGGTCAGCGCCCCGGCGCCGTCCAGCTCGGCCGCCTCATATTGCTCGCGTGGGACGTCCAGCAGCGCGGCCATGAAGATGACCATGAGGTCGCCGATGCCCCACAGCGAGAGCATCACCAGCGAGGGCTTGGCCCAGTTCGGATCGTTGAACCAGTTGGGGGCGTCGATGCCCACCTTCCCGAGGATCGCGTTGACCGGTCCGGTGCCGGGGTTGAGCAGAAAGACAAACGCGACCGTGGCCGCCACCGGCGGGGCCAGATACGGCAGATAGAACGCCGTCCGGAAGAAGCCCACCCCGGTCTTCACCTTGGTGACCAGCAGTCCGATGCCCAGTCCGAAGACCACGCGCAGCGCGACCATCACCACGACCAGCCACAGCGTGTTCCATAGCGCCGGGCCGAACAGCGGCATCTGTTCCCACACATACCGCCAGTTCCGCAGACCCACGAAGGTGGGGGGCTCGATCTGGTTGTAGTGCATGAAGGAGAAGTAGACGGTGGCGATCAGCGGATAGCCGAAGAAGACCGTGAAGCCGACCAGCCAGGGTGAGAGAAATCCGAGGGTGCGCAGCCGCTCGCGGAGGACTTTGCGGCGCAGGGCAGAGGCGGGGGCGGGGGCGAGAGGGGCCATGGCGCGCTCCATCAGTTCCGAGCCTGGAGATTGTCGGCGTCGATCTGCTCGTCCAGCTCCCTCAGCCCCCGGCCGAGGTCGCGCACCCGGCCCGATTCCACCTCATAGCCGAAGTCCTGGAGCGAGACGACGTACTGCCCGCCGTTGACCGAGGCCGGAAGGGCGCTGCTGTAGCGGTTTCCGGCGATGCGCAGGAAGGTACGGAAGGCCGGGTCGGAGTCCAGCTCCGGGGAGGCGAGCGCGGCCTTGGTGGACGGCACATTGTGAATGGCGTTGGCGAAGGCGACGACCTGGTCGGTGTCGGAGGTCAGGAATTCCACCAGCTTCCAGGCGGCGTTCTGATGGGTGCTGCTGTGCGCGATGCCCACGACCGTGCCGGTGAGATAGCCCCGGCCATACGTCTCCGGCCGGTCGTCCGGAACGGGCAGTGGCGCGGTGCCCCAGCGGAAGGGGGCGTCCTTCAGGAAGAGGCCGCGCCATTCGCCGTCCAGATGCATGGCCAGCTTTCCGGTCAGAAAGGCGTTCTGCGCGGACATCTCATCGCCGAAGGAGGTACGGAACTTCTCCAGCGGGCCGTAGCCGCCCTGGCTGCGGATCAGCTCCCGCTGGGTGGCGAAGAACTCCCTGGCCGCCGGTTCCTGCGCCAGCCGTGCCTTTCCGTCCTCGCCGAAATAGGACGGCCCCCACTGGGCGAACAGCCGGTCCGGACTGTTCTGGTAAAGGCGGAAGTTGGGCATGAAACCGACGCGTTCATAGCCACCGCCCTTGGTGCGCCGGGTCAGTTCGGCCGCGTCCCGCGTGAACTCCGACATGGTGCGCGGCGGGCGCTCGATACCCGCCTCCTCGAAGGCGTCCTTGTTGTAGTAGAGGCCGTACGCGTCGGCGAGCAGCGGCAGGGCGCACTGCTCGCCCTGGTAGCGCGTGTAGTCCAGCAGGGTGGCGGGGAACACCCGGTCCTTGTCCAGCCCGGTCTTCTTCATGAAGGGGTCGAGATCGACCCACATTCCGGATGAGCAGTACTGCCCCACGTTGTTGGTGGTGAAGGAGGAGACGACGTCCGGGGCGTCGTCCCCACCGGCCCGCAGCGCCTGGTTCACGGTGGCGTCGGTGACGTTTCCGGTCGCCTTGACCCTGATGTTGGGATGGAGCCGTTCGAACCGGGCGATGCTGTCATCGATCGCCTTGACCTCGTTCTTCTCCGCCCAGCCATGCCAGAACCGCAGCGTCACGGGCTTGGTCGGGTCGTCCTCGGCGCTGCCGGTGCTGGGGTTGGCGCAGCCCGTCAGCACCAGGGCACAGCTGCTCAAGCCCGAGAGGAGGAATGCCGTTCGTCGTGCCGATGCCGTATGTCGTGCCATGGGGACGCCCTTCGGAGGCGGAGGCGGGGGCGGGGCGGGGGAGTCACACGTCGAAGCGGGTGGTGTCGAAAACGGTGTGGCGCGCATCGGCCAGGGCCTGCCGCAGTGCGCCGAGGAGAATCGGATCGCCGTCCAGCGCGCTGATCCGTATCTCCGGCCTGGGCAGGGCGAGTCCGGTCAGCTCTGCCTCCACCAGCTCCCGCAGCCGCTCCCCTCCGGCCTGGGCGATCTCGCCCGACAGCACGACCAGTTCGGGGTCGACCACCGCGACGACGGAGGCGAGTCCGGTGGCCAGCCGACGGGCCAGCTCGGTGAGCACCGCATCGCCCGCGCCGGGGGTGCGCAGCGCCGCGGTCAGCGCCTTGGCGGCGGTGGGCGCGTCGATGCCGTGCTCATGGGCCAGCTCCAGCACGGCGGGTGAGCCGACGAGCTTCTGGAACCCCCCGCCCGCGTCCGGCCGGGCGGCGTCGTCCTGGCCACCGCGGGCGAGCGGTGCCCCCGGCAGCGGCATATAGCCGATCTCCCCGGCCCCGCCGGTGGCCCCGCGGAGCAGGGCGCCGCCGAGCACGATGGCCGCGCCGACCCCCTCGTCGGCCCAGACCAGTACGAAGTCGTCGAAGTCCTGGGCGGTGCCGTGGTGTTGTTCGGCGACGGCCGCGAGATTGACGTCGTTCTCGATGACGACCGGGGTGCCCAGCACCTCGGCCAGGTCGTCCCTCAGGGTGCGGGACTGCCAGCCGGGCAGATGGGGCGCGTAGCGCAGGGTGCCGGTACGCGGGTCGAGCGCGCCGGGGGTGCCGATCACGGTGGAGCGTGGCGCGCCTTGCTCCAGCCCGGCGGCGGCCAGCGCCCCGTCCACGGCCTCGGCCACCAGCTCGGCGGTGCGGGCGCGGAGCGCCGGGTCGCCCGCGGCGGCGGCCACCCGGTACTCGCCGACGGTCCGGCCGGTGATGTCGGCGACCACGGCGGTGATGCCCGCCTGGTCCACCGCGAGCGCGGTCACATGGGCGGCGGCCGGATCGATCTCGTACAGCTGGGCGTTGGGCCCCGGCCGCCCGGTCACATTGCCGGTGGTGCGGACCAGACCGGCGGATTCCAGCCGGGACAGCAGCTGGGAGGCGGTGGGCTTGGACAGCCCGGTCAGCTCCCCGAGCCGGGTCCGGGTGAGCGGTCCGTGCGCGGCCAGCAGCTCCAGGGCGGCCCGGTCGTTCATGGCGCGCAGCACGCGCGGGGTGCCGGGTGTGCTGCCGGATGCTGCGGCCATGCGGTGCCCCGTCTCCGCGGCTCGGATGAGTCGCCTACCTCGCTCTGTTAAGAAACTTTCCTATTGATGAACAGGAAAGTAGGCGCCGCTCCGCGCGGCGTCAATGGGTACGACCGGGCGGCGTCAGTGGGTACGACCGGCAAGAGACGCTCCAGGAGCGAGGGCCCCCGGAAACGACGGACGCCACCGTCCCCGGAGCGGGGCGGGAGCGTCGTCTCGGGCGGCGGCCCTGTGCGTCACTTCTGTACGGGCGGCGGGGCGGCCGCCGGGGCGGTGGGCGGCGGGATCGCGCTCGCGGCCTGGGACTGCGGGGAGTCCGGGTTGCCCAGGGCCGAGGGCGCGGAGACACCCGAGGACGGATCGGCGGCCGCCGTGTCCAGCGCCGCCCCCTCGGGCCGGCCGACCAGCGGGATGCCCTCGTCCTCCAGCGCCTTCTTGATCCGCCAGCGCAGCTCGCGCTCGACGCCCAGTGCCTTGCCCGGCATGGTGCGCGCGGAGACCCGCACCACCATGGAGTCCAGATAGACCGCGTCCAGTCCCAGCACCTCGACCGGCTCCCACAGCCGCTCGTTCCAGGGCTCGTCCTTGGCCATGTCCACGCCGACCTGCGTGATCACCGCGCGGACCCGGTCCAGGTCCTCGTCGGCTCGCACCTGGACGTCGACGCTCGCGGTGGCCCAGCCCTGGCTGAGGTTGCCGATCCGCTTCACCTCGCCGTTGCGCACGTACCAGATCTCGCCGTTGTCCCCGCGCAGCTTGGTGACGCGCAGCCCGACCTCGATCACCTCACCGGAGGCCACCCCGGCGTCGATGGAGTCGCCCACGCCGTACTGGTCCTCGAGGATCATGAAGACACCGGAGAGGAAGTCGGTGACCAGGTTGCGGGCGCCGAAACCGATCGCGACACCGGCCACACCGGCGCTGGCGAGCAGCGGTGCGAGATTGAGCTTCAAGGCGGAGAGGATCATCAGCCCCGCGGAGCCCATGATCATGAACGAGGCGACGGAGCGCAGTACCGAGCCGATCGCCGCGGACCGCTGCCGTCGCCGCTCCACATTGACCAGCAGTCCGCCGAGCGCGGTGCCGTCGACCGCCTGGGCGGTCCGGTTCATCCGGTCGATCAGCTTGGTGATGGCACGCCGGACGAGGGAGCGGGCCACAAACGCGATCACCAGGATCAGCGCGATGCGCAGCCCGACACTGAGCCAGGTGGACCAGTTCTCCTCGACCCACCCCGCGGCGTTGGTGGCGCTCTCCTGTGCGTCGTCGATCGTCGTCGGACGAGGCGTCGAGTCAGCGGCCAGAGCAGCGGACCAGAACACAGCAGAAACCCTTCGTGTGCGACATGCCCACACGGATCACCCGCGCGCGCAACCCCTCACACAGTAGCCGGGCGCGGGAAGGCGCCGTTCCTGTGTTCGACAGCGCGCGAGCGCGTCCAGGGGGCGCGTATCAGCGGGCGGACCGGCCTCAGCTCCCCGTTTCCACCGCTTTCCGCCGTACGGGGGAAAGCGGCGCGGAACCGGTCCGGGCACCCGTGATTCTTGCCACTCCCGGCCGGTGACAACGCACTGTGCGGACGGGATACGCGGGGTACGCGGAAATGCCTCTCAACCGTTAACCCGGTGATAGTGGCGTTCCGGCCAGGGTTCAGGGGAAACTGGGGGAGATCGTCCCGGCGCGAGCCACGCGCCGCCGGCGTACAAGGAGGCATCCGTGCCGCATGTCCTGGTCCTCAACGCGTCGTACGAGCCGCTCGGCGTCGTACCGCTCCGCCGCGCGCTCATTCTCGTCCTCAACGACAAGGCCATCAGCCTCGAGGACTCAGGCGCCCTGATGCACAGCGCTACCCGGGTCATACCCGCTCCCAGCGTCGTCCGGCTGAAGCGCTTTGTGAGGGTGCCCTTTCGCGGCCCCGTCCCGCTCACCCGCCGTGCCCTGTTCGCCCGTGACGGCGGCAGGTGCGCGTACTGCGGTGGCGTCGCAACCAGCGTCGATCACGTCATTCCGCGCAGCCGCGGTGGCCAGCACACCTGGGAAAACGTGGTCGCCGCATGCCGTCGCTGCAACCATGTCAAGGCCGACCGCCATGTCGCCGAGATCGGCTGGCGGCTGCGCCATCAACCCGCGCCGCCGTCCGGGCTGGCCTGGCGCATCATCGGCACCGGGCATAGGGACCCGCGCTGGCTGCCATACCTCCAGGCATACGGCGCGGAAGACGCCATGGCCCGGATCGACGGCAAATCCGCCTGAGACCGGGCCATCGTCATGTCTGCCCGCCGTGCCGCCCGCGGCGGGCAGCCCACCCTCCGGGCGCGACGTGGGGCACGGCTCCGCAAGTCTGACGGGCCAGGGGCGGTCCTGTTCGTAAACTCTGTGTCCCCGACCCCCTGTCGCCGACAAATCGCCGCCCGTGCGGGATGTGAGCTGCGGCACGTCCGGGGGTTGTTTACGTCTGCACCGGTTTCGACTGGGTAAGCGCGACGTTGACCCACTGCCGACACCCCACGGAGGTCCGTGTGGCCGCGTCAGCTCAGCTTCTGCTCTCCGCCCTGTCCAAACCCGTGCCCGAGGCATCCAGCCCGTTGGATCCCTTCGACGGGGTTTCCGACCCCGACTGCGGACTGTGCGGACTGGACGGCTTCGGGACCGGCGGCGCCACCGAGGCGCCCCTGACCAGCGAGCCTCCGCTCGCCGACAATGTGCCCCTGACCAGCGAGCCCCCGCTCGCCGCCGAACTTCCCCTGACCAGTGAGCCGACCGCCGCCGCCATCGGCGCGGGAGCGGGCTTGGAGCCGATGGAGTTCTGATGGGCAGAGCGCGGCTCGCCGAGCTGCACGGTGTCGCCACCTCCTACGAGCCCGCCCCGGGCCGCACCGTCCAGGTGCCCGAGGACACGATCGTCGCCGTACTCGCCGCGCTCGGCGTGGACGCCTCCACCCCCCGATCCGTCACCGAAGCGCTCGCCCGGCATACGGGCCGTGAGCGCGACCGGCTGCTGCCGCCCTGCGTGGTGGTGCGCCCCGGTGCCACACCCCGGCCGCAGGTGCCCGAGGGCACCGTTCTGCGGGTGTGCACCGAGGACGGCGCACCGCACACGTGGGGGCCGGTGGACGGCCCGGCCGCCGACCGGCTGCCCCCGCTGCCGCCCGGCGCCCACACCCTGACCGCACGGGCGCCCGACGGCCGCCGGGCCCGCGCCACCCTGATCGTCGCCCCGGACCGGATGCCGGTCCCCGCGGCGCGCACCCACGGCTTCCTCGTCCAGCTCTACTCGCTGCTGTCCGCCCGCTCCTGGGGCATGGGCGACCTCGGCGACCTGGTCGACCTCGCCGCCTGGTCCGGCCGGGCGCTCGGCACCGGCTTCGTCCAGCTCAATCCGCTGCACGCGGCCGTGCCCGGCGCTCCCACCGACCCCTCGCCCTACCGCCCCTCCTCGCGCCGCTTCCCCGACCCGGTCCATCTGCGGGTCGAGGACGTGCCCGAGTACGCCCAGCTGCGCGGCACCGCCCGGGAACGGGCCGACCGGCTGCTGGAATCGGCCGCCGGACTGCGCAGGGCCGTCTTATCCGAGGGCGCGCTGATCGACCGGGACGCGGTGTGGGCGCTCAAGCGCGAGGCGCTTCAGCTGGTGCGGTCCGTTCCGCTCAGCCCCGGCCGCCGCGCCGCCTACTGCGACTTCCTCGCCGAGCGCGGCCGGGCCCTGGAGGACCACGCCCTGTGGTGCGCGCTCGCCGAGGCCCACGGCCCCGAGTGGCGCGGCTGGCCCGACGGTCTGTCCGATCCGCGCTCCGCCCGCACCGCCCGCGCCCGCGGCGAGCACCTGGACCGCACCGACTTCCACTGCTGGCTCGCCTGGCTCACCGACGCCCAGCTCGCCACCGCCCAGCGCACCGCCCGCGAGGCGGGTATGGACATCGGGCTGGTGCACGACCTGGCGGTCGGGGTGCACCCCTCCGGCGCCGACGCCTGGGCCCAGCAGGACGTGTTCGCGTCCGGCATGTCCATCGGGGCGCCCCCGGACGCGTTCAACTCCCGCGGCCAGGACTGGGGCCTGCCGCCCTGGCGCCCGGACGCCCTCGCCGCCACCGGTTACGCCCCCTACCGCGAGCTGCTGCGCGGTCTGCTGCGCCACGCGGGCGCGCTGCGTATCGACCATGTGATGGGCCTGTTCCGGCTGTGGTGGGTCCCCGAGGGCAAGGAGCCGACCCAGGGCGCCTACGTCCGCTATGACGCCGAGGCCATGCTCGGGGTGCTCGCCCTGGAGGCGCACCGCGCGGACGCGGTCGTCATAGGCGAGGACCTGGGCACGGTCGAGCCCGGCGTACGGGAGACCCTGGCCCGCCGCGGTGTGCTGGGCACCTCGGTGCTGTGGTTCGAGCGGAACTACAACGGCGGGGGCGCGGCCCGGCCGCTGGCCCCCGAGGAGTGGCGCGCCGACTGCCTGGCCACCGCCACCACCCACGATCTGCCGAGCACCGCGGCCCGGCTCAGCGGCGACCACGTCGACCTGCGCCACCGGCTGGGGCTGCTCACCCGCCCGCTGGCCGAGGAGCGCGCCGCGGACGCGGTCGAGGTCGCCGAGTGGCTGGCGCTGCTCGGGCGGCTGGGGCTGCTGCCGGAGGGGCCCGGTGACGAGGAGGCCGCCATCCGGGCCGTCCACCGCTTCCTGCTGCGCACCCCGGCCCGGATGGTGGGGGTGTGGCTGCCGGACACGGTGGGGGACCGCCGGCCGCAGAACCTGCCGGGCACCTGGGACCAGTACCCCAACTGGCGGCTGCCTATCGCCGATGCCGAGGGGCGGCCCGTCTCGCTGGAGGAACTGGTGGCCTCGCCCCGGCTGCACACCCTGATGGCCGAGCTGGCCCGTGCCGTACGGGAGGAGCCCGCGGCGGCGGGGGCGCGGGGTGCCGCGGACGCCACCCCGCGCACGACCGGCGCGGGGGCGTCGGATAAGTTGAGTCCGTGAGCAACAAGGTCAAAATGAACGCCGTGCGCGCCGGGGCCGTGGTCGCCGCGACGACGGCGATGGTGCTGATGTCGTCCCCCGCGTTCGGGCTCACCCCCGATGACGGCGACGACCCGGGTCCGGGCCTGAGCGTCGCCGCGACGCTGGGCCTCTACGTCGTCACTCCGATTGTGCTCTTCCTGGTGATCGCCGGGCTGGTGATGGTCGGAGGCAAGAAGACCGACCAGAAGTCCGACTGACACCGGGCGATCGACGAAAGCGCCCCAGGCGGCGCTGCGAAGGCGCCCCCGGCCATCCGGCCGGGGGCGCCTTCGTCGTCTGCGCGGCCGGGTCCGCTGTTGCGTTCACCACGGCGCGCCGCGCGTGTCGCGGACCGACTCCCCCCGTGACACGGTGAGTTCACCACCGGCCTGCCGGGCGCCACGGGCCGTTTATTTTCGCTTTAACCTACGGTGACGTAACCTACGGGGCCGTAGGTAAAGATCGCCGTACCCCCGTCCTCAGGAGCCGCGCTGTGACCCTCGCCCCCTCCCGCCGAAACGGCCAGGTCGTGTGGAGCGACAGCCGGCTGCTCTACGCCCTCGAGGAAGTTGTCGAGGTCGAGCTCAACCGGCATCTGAAGGTCGCCAAGGAATGGATGCCGCACGAGTACGTGCCCTGGAGCGACGGCCGTAACTTCGACGGTGTGCTCGGCGGCGAGGCATGGGAGCCCGGGCAGTCCAAGGTCACCGAGATCGGCCGGACCGCGCTGGTGGTCAATCTGCTGACCGAGGACAACCTCCCCAGCTACCACCACGAAATAGCTTCTCTGTTCGGCCGCGACGGCGCATGGGGCACCTGGGTGCACCGGTGGACCGCCGAGGAGGGCCGCCACGGCATCGTGATGCGCGACTACCTGCTCACCAGCCGCGCCGTCGACCCGGTCGAGCTGGAGCGCTTCCGGATGCAGCACATGGCGGAGGGGTTCGAGTCCGACAACGCGCACAGCATGCTGCACTCGGTGGCGTACGTCGCCTTCCAGGAGCTCGCCACCCGTATCTCGCACCGCAACACCGGCCACCACTCGGGTGACCCGGTCTGCGACCGGATGCTGGCCCGTATCGCCACCGACGAGAACCTCCACATGGTCTTCTACCGCAACCTGCTGTCGAAGGCGTTCGAGCTGGCGCCCGACCAGACCATGTCCGCCGTCCGCGATGTGGTAGTCAACTTCCGCATGCCGGGTCACGGTATGCCGGGATTCGAGCGCGCCGCCGCCCGGATGGCCATCGGCGGCATCTACAACCTGCGCATCCACCACGACGACGTCCTCCAGCCGGTGCTGCGCTTCCTCAAGGTCCTGGAGATCGGCGGGCTCGGCCCGGAGGGGCTGAAGGCGCAGGAGGAACTGGGCCTGTACATGGGCGGCCTTGACGACCAGGCCGTCAAGTTCGACGAGAAGCGAGAGGCGTTGCTGGCCCGGCGCAAGGCCCGCGCCGAGCGCGTCTGACCTCTCCACCCTCCGGGATGCCGGCCGGGCCGGGTCCGACAGCACGTGGCTGCTGTCGGACCCGGCCCGGCCCGTTTCATGGGCCGGGGTCATCAGCCCACGCAGCTGGGCGGGATGAAGGGGCTGCCGATGCAGTTGGTGGGCTGGTTGCCGGTGATGGGGGAGTTGGTGACGGTGTACGGGACGTCGGAGTAGATGCCGCCAGGCTGACCCATGGTGGCGGTGTTGTTGGTCACCGGGCTGTTGATCAGGGTCATGGTGCCCTCACTGTTGAAGATCCCGGCGGGCCAGGAGTCGGCCCTGTTGGAAGTGACGGGGCTGTTCCTGAGCAGGAGCGTGCCCTCGTTCTCGATGCCCCCGACCGATCCGTCGGCGGCGTTACCAGTCACCGGCGTGTTGGTGAGCGTCAGGTTTCCCGAGTTGAACAGACCCGCGTACGAGGCGGCGGTGGCGGTGTTGTTGGTGACGCTGCTGTTGTTGAAGGTGGCGGTGCCGCTGGAGACATAGCCACCACCGCCCTCGTTGGCGGTGTCGTTGTTGCGGACGGTGCTGTTGTTGACGGTCAGGGTCCCCACCTCGGTGTAGAGCCCGCCTCCAAAGGTGTCAGCCTGGTTCGAGGTGATGGAGGAATTGCTGATGGTGGTGGTGCCCACGTTGTGGATACCGCCTCCGTCGTTGTCGGCGCTGTTGCCGGTGATGGTGCTGTAGGAGATGGCGGCTGTGCCTCCGACGCTGATGCCCCCTCCGTTGCCAAGGGTGGTGTTCCCACTGACGGTGACGGCTCTCAGGAGGCGGAGCGTGCCACCGGTGTCGACGAGGATGCCTCCGCCGTCGTTGGGGGTGTCGCCGCCGGAGATGGTCAGTCCGTTGGTGAGGCTGAGGGTGCCGCCGCTGCCGACTTCGAAGATGCGGAAATCGGGGGCGCCCGGGTCGCGTTTGATGATGGCGTTGTTGCCGACGATGGTGAGGGGCCTGGTGATGATGGGGAGTCCGTTGTCGCCGATGGCGGTGGTGAGGGTGTAGGTGCAGCCGGAGGCGAGGACGAGGGTGTCGCCCGCGGGTGCGTTGGTGATGGCGGTGATCAGTGCGGGGGTGGAGCAGGGGACGACGGTGGCGGCGTGGGCGGGGGCGGCGAGGGCGCCGATGGCCAGGGCGGCACAGGCGGGGGCGGCGAGGGCGCGGATGAGCTTCATGGCGGTGTCCTTATCTGCGGCTGCTGTCCTTCTCGGCCCGGCGGGTGGGCCGTTGAAAAGGGGGCGGTGGTGTTCCGCCGGTGGTGGAAGGTGACCCGGGCAGCGCTGAGGCAGGCAGGGGCGTGCCGGGGCGAGGTGGTGGACGGGGCAGAGCGTCCCGCGCTCCTCCCGGACGACGCCGACGGAGCGGGGGGGAAAGGGAGCGGCCCGGAAGTACCTCCGGAAGCATCCGGTGAGGGCGAGTCCTGATGAATCCCGGAGTGCTATCAGTGATGCAGGAACGCCCATGGGGAGCAAGGGCCCGGACCGGGCGTCACCTGTACGGTGCAGCGCGCGGAGCCATACGTAGAGCCGGGCGTCACGTTCCATGAGCCCGGCGCACCTCCAGCGCAACACCGCTCCCGGAAGTCACGATGTGGTCTTCCGTGTGCCTCGCCGAAACTGGCCGACCGACTACGGACGAGGTGGGAGGCGGCCGCCATGCGGCACGAAACGTGGTGGCGCCCCGTACTCCGAGGTCGCGTGCGGACGACGGTGCGCCCGGAACTCACCTGGCCGAGGGCAGGTCGGCAGGGCTCGCGACGGGATGGCCGTCGTCGAGCAGGAGGCCACTCCTGGTCACGGGCAGGCCGGGACGGCGACGAGGAGCGGACAGCCCTCCACTCGTGCCCGGCAGCGCGGCGCGGGTGGACACCCGCGGCCGCGGCCGTTCCGCGCTGTGGGCGCGGTCGCTGCCGTGCGCAGCATGGAGGAGCACGCACGGCAGCGCGGTCGGTCAGCCCGCCGCCGAGGCGTCCGCGGCCTGGGCCTTCAGGGCCCGCTCCACGCCCGCGCGGGACTCGGTGACCAGGCGGCGCAGGGCCGGGCTGGGGTCGGCCGAGGCGAGCCAGGCGTCGGTGGCGTCCAGGGTGGCCCGGGAGACCTGGAGGGCCGGGTAGAGGCCGACCGCGATCTGCTGCGCCATCTCATGGCTGCGGCTGTTCCAGATGTCCTTCACCGCGGTGAAGTACTTCTCCGTGTACGGCGCCAGCACCTCCCGCTGATCGGTCTGGACGAAGCCGCCGATCACCGCCTCCTGCACCGCGTTCGGCAGGTTGTCGCTCTCCACGACCGAGGCCCACGCCTCCGCCTTGGCCTCGGGGGTCGGCCGCGCGGCCCGCGCAGCCGTGGCGTGCCGCTCGCCCGCCGAGGTCCTGTCGCGCTCCAGCTCCGCGGTGATCGCCGCCTCGTCGGCCCGGCCGGTGGCCGCCAGCCGCTCCAGCAGCGTCCAGCGCAGCTCGGTGTCGACGGCCAGGCCCTCGATCGTCTCGGTGCCGTCCAGCAGCCCGGCGACCAGGTCCAGCTGGGCGTCGGTACGGGCGGTGGCGGCGAACGCCCGTGCCCAGGCGAGCTGGTGGTCGCTGCCGGGGGCCGCGGCCCGCAGATGGTCGAGGGTGGCCTCGGTCCATGCCGTCAGCCCGGCCGGCCGCCAGTCCGGCGCCGCGTACAGCTCCAGGGCCAGCTTGACCTGGCGCTGGAGCGACTGGACCACACCGATGTCGGACTCCTTGGCGATGCCCGACAGCACCAGCGACAGATAGTCACGGGTGGCCAGTTCGCCGTCCCGGGTCATGTCCCAGGCCGAGGCCCAGCACAGGGCGCGCGGCAGGGACGCCTCGAAGTCGCCCAGGTGCTCGGTGACCACGGCGAGCGAGTCCGGGTCGAGCCGCACCTTGGCGTACGACAGATCGTCGTCGTTGAGCAGGATCACCGCGGGGCGCTTGGCCCCGATCAGCTGCTCCACCTCGGTCAGTTCACCGTCCACGTCCAGCTCGATCCGCTCGGAGCGGACCAGCTTGCCGGTGGCGTCCAGGTCGTACAGGCCGATGGCGATGCGGTGCGGGCGGAGTGTGCCACGCGGCGCAGCCGCATCATCGGACACAGCGCCCGTGGCGCCGGGCGGCAGTGCCGGGGCCTCCTGGCGGACCGCGAAGGAGGTGATGGTGCCGGTCGCGTCCGTGGTGATCTCCGGGCGCAGCACATTGATGCCCGCGGTCTCCAGCCACCGCTTCGACCAGGTCTTCAGATCGCGGCCGCTGGTCTCCTCCAGCGCGCCGAGCAGATCGGACAGCCGGGTGTTCCCATAGGCGTGGCGCTTGAAGTACGCCTGGACACCGGTGAAGAACTCGTCCATGCCGACGTACGCCACGAGCTGCTTCAGCACGCTCGCGCCCTTGGCGTAGGTGATGCCGTCGAAGTTGACCAGGACGTCGTCCAGGTCCCGGATCTCGGCCATGATCGGGTGGGTGGAGGGCAGCTGGTCCTGCCGGTAGGCCCAGGTCTTCATGGAGTTGGCGAACGTGGTCCAGGCGTGCGGCCACTTGCTGCCCGGGGCGTGCGCCTGGCAGGCGATGGAGGTGTAGGTGGCGAACGACTCGTTGAGCCACAGGTCGTTCCACCACTCCATGGTGACCAGGTCGCCGAACCACATGTGGGCCAGCTCGTGGAGGATGGTCTCGGCGCGCGTCTCGTAGGCCGCGTCCGTCACCTTGGAGCGGAAGACGTACTGGTCGCGGATGGTGACCGCGCCCGCGTTCTCCATCGCGCCCGCGTTGAACTCCGGCACGAAGAGCTGGTCGTACTTGGCGAAGGGGTACGGGTAGTCGAACTTCTCCTCGAACCAGTCGAACCCCTGCCGCGTCACCGCGAAGATCGCGTCCGAGTCGAGGAACTCGGCCAGCGAGGGACGGCAGTAGATGCCCAGCGGCACCGAGCGGCCGTCCTTCTCGTAGGAGCTGTGCACGCTGTGGTACGGGCCGACGATGAGGGCCGTGATGTACGAGGAGACCCGCGGCGTCGGCTCGAAGCGCCAGACGTTGTCCTTGGGCTCCGGCGTCGGCGAGTTGGAGATCACCGTCCAGCCCTCGGGCGCGGTCACGGTGAACTGGAAGGTGGCCTTCAGGTCCGGCTGCTCGAAGCTGGCGAACACCCGGCGGGCGTCCGGCACCTCGAACTGGGTGTACAGATAGGCCTGCTGGTCCACCGGGTCGACGAACCGGTGCAGCCCCTCACCGGTGTTGGTGTAGGCGCAGTCGGCCACCACCCGCAGCTCGTTGCGCCCGGCCAGCAGACCCGGCAGCGCGATCCGCGAGTCCTTGAACACCCCGGCCGGGTCCAGCACCTCGCCGTTGAGCACCACCTCGTGCACGGTGGGCGCCGCCAGGTCGATGAACGACTCGGCGCCCGCCTCCACGGCGTCGAAGCGCACCGACGTCACGGAGCGGTAGGTGCCGCCCTCCTGCGCGCCCGAGAGATCGAGGTCGATCTCGTACGAGTCGACGGTGAGCAGGCGGGCCCGCCGCTGTGCCTCGTCGCGGGTGAGGTTCGTTCCAGGCACCTGGCATTCTCCTTGTGTCGCGTTTCCGGCCATCCTTCCACGGACACCCGCCCTCGCGGCGGTGCGCTGAGGGCCGGGGCGGACGGTCGGCCCGCCCCGCTCCGGCCCTCGATGGCTCCGGCTCGGCCTCAGCCGAGGTCGGCCGCCACCAGCTCCGCGATCTGCACCGCGTTCAGCGCGGCGCCCTTGCGGAGGTTGTCGTTGGAGAGGAAGAGCGCGAGGCCGTGCTCGACGGTCTCGTCCGCCCGGATCCGGCCGACATAGCTGGGGTCCTGGCCCGCGGCCTGGAGCGGGGTCGGGATCTCGGAGAGGGCCACGCCCGGAGCACCGGCCAGCAGCTCATAGGCGCGCTCGACGCTGATCGGACGCTCGAAGCGGGCGTTGACCTGGAGCGAGTGGCCGCTGAAGACGGGCACCCGGACACAGGTGCCGGAGACCTTCAGCTCGGGGATCTCGAGGATCTTGCGGCTCTCGTTACGGAGCTTCTGCTCCTCGTCGGTCTCATGGCGGCCGTCGTCGACGATCTTCCCGGCGAGCGGGAGCACGTTGAACGCGATCGGCCGGGCGTAGACACCGGGCTCGGGGAACTCGACGGCCCCGCCGTCGTGGGTGAGCTCGGCCGCGCGGTCCGCGGTCTTGCGGATCTGGCCGTCGAGCTCGGCGACACCGGACAGACCGGAACCGGAGACGGCCTGGTAGGTGGTGGCCACCAGGGCGGTGAGACCGGCCTCGCGGTGCAGCGGGCGCAGCACCGGCATGGCGGCCATGGTGGTGCAGTTCGGATTGGCGATGATCCCCTTGGGGCGGTCCACCGCGGCATGCGGGTTGACCTCGGAGACCACCAGCGGGACCTCGGGGTCCATCCGCCAGGCCGACGAGTTGTCGATCACGACGGCGCCCTGGCCGGCGACCTTCTCGGCCAGCGCCCGGGAGGTGGCGCCGCCCGCGGAGAAGATCACGATGTCCAGACCGGAGTAGTCGGCGGTGGCCGCGTCCTCGACGGTGACCTCCTCGCCGCGCCACGGGAGCGTACGCCCCGCGGAGCGGGCCGAGGCGAACAGCCGCAGCTCCTCGGCCGGGAAGTCGCGCTCGGCGAGTATCTTGCGCACCACTCCGCCGACCTGCCCGGTCGCACCGACGATTCCGATCCTCATATCTACCCTTTTCCTCGGTCGTGCCTGCTCCGGGCCCCCTACCCAGCGGCCAGTGTCTCAGGCTGTGATGTAGCCCGCTCGTGACTTTCGCCCCGGCCGCGCCCCGCGGTGGCCCAGGGCCCCGGGCCCGCCGCACCGCCGCTGAGCGCCCTGTCGGCTTCCCTCCCGGATGAACACCGGGTGAGCGGAAGAATGCCTGCTCACAAGGGTGCGGTAACCGTTTGCCGGTGCGGAGATCCACGTGTGGAGATCGGCGGCCGGCGTTGCCGTCGCGTTCACGCACAGGCCATCCCCACTGCCAACGATCCGAGGTGAGGGGCAGTTCCCTGCCCGCCCGCTTCCGCGAATCCACTCGGGGAGATCGCGTATGTCCCGCATACGGTCCGCCGCCTCTGCCGTCGCCGCCCTCGACCGCCGCACCTTCCTGGCCGCCGCCACCGCCACCGGCGCCACCGCCGGTCTGGGGATCGCCTTCGGGCCCGGCACCGGCTCCGCGGACGCCTCACAGCGTCCCATGGCGCGCGCCGCCGCCCGCCGTGTGGTGGAGGCGCCCGCCGCACCCTCCAACGCCGGTACGACGCTCGAGACCTTCTCCGCGGCGCACGGCGGGATCGGCTACCGCAGGCTCACCGACGGCCCGGCCTGGGCCCGCGGTGTACGCACCGACATCGTGGCGGGCAAGGGCGGCCGGGAGGACCGGCGCACCGCGCTCGCCTCCTTCGTCCAGCTCACCGATCTGCACATCACCGACGTCCAGCACCCGATGCGCTACGAGTTCCTGCGGTCCGGCCGCACCGGGGCCTGGCGGCCGCACGAGGCGCTGACCGTGGTCGGCGCCGCCTCCCTCATCGAGCGGGTCAACGGACTGCGCGGCGGACCGGTCACCGGGGCGCCGCTGTCCTTCGTGATGACCACCGGCGACAACACCGACAACAACGCGAAGATCGAGCTGGACTGGTTCCTGGCCGCCATGAACGGCGGCCGGATCACCCCCAACACCGGCGACCCCCGGCGCTACGAGGGCGTCCAGAACAGCGGGATCAAGGAGTTCTGGCACCCCGGCCGGGCCCTGCGCGACGCCGACAAGCAGCGCGGCTTCCCCCGGATCGACGGCTTCCTGGAGGCGGCGCTGCGCCCCGTACACAGCCCCGGACTGCGGCTGCCCTGGTACTCGACCATCGGCAACCACGACGACCTGGGCGGCGGGGTCTACTCCTTCGGCGGCGGCTACCTCGCGGAGCTGGCCACCGGCGGCCGCAAGCTCGAGATCGTCCCGGCCGCCGAGGCCGCCAGGATCTACGAGGGCGAGCGCAAGGGCGCCGACCCCCGCGGCAAGGACATGAAGGAGCTGCTGCGCGCCCACGCCCGGGACATGCGCAGGGTCACCCCCGACGAGCGCCGCGCGCCCTTCACCCAGGCCGAGTACCTCACCGCGCACCTCGACCCGGCCGCGGCCGGCCCCGGTCCGGTCGGCCACGGCTACACCAAGGCCAATCTCGAGCAGGGCACCCTCTACTACTCGTTCCGGATCTCGGACGACGTCATCGGCGTCAGCCTGGACACCACCGACCCCGGCGGCCACTACACCGGTTCGGTCGGCACCGCCCAACTCCGCTGGCTGGAGCGGACCCTGAAGGCCCACAAGGACGACCACGTCCTGGTCTTCAGCCACCACTACAGCCGCAGCATGACCAATATGAATCACGACCCGGCCCGGCCCGGCGAGGCCCGGCACGGCGGTGACGAGATCATCGCCCTGTTCCGGCGCCACCCCCAGGTACGGGCCTGGATCAACGGCCACAGCCACCAGAACGAGATCACCCCGCACGACACCTTCTGGGAGATCACCACCGCCTCGCACGTGGACTTCCCCCAACTGGCCCGGGTCATCGAGATCGTGGACAACCACGACGGCACCCTGTCGCTGTTCACCACGCTCATCGAGGCGGCCGCGCCGCGCCGCACGGACCACACCGACCTCTCCCAGACCGGTCTCGCCGCGCTCTACCGCGAACTGTCCTTCAACGCGCCCGGCGCCAGCCAGAAACTGGCCGGGGACCCGGGCGACCGCAACACCGAACTGCTGCTGCGCAAGGGCTGACCACCACACCCGGCGGCGGCGGCCGGAGCCGCCGCATGGACGTCACCGCGGCAGCACCACGACGTACGGGGCCGGGTCGCGGTCGGCCGCCGCGATCAGGGCGGTCCGCACCACCGCGGCCTGCTCCTCCAGACCGTCCCGCAGCTTCCGCGGGGTGACCCGCACCACCGTGATGCCGAGCCCCTCCAGGTGCTCGCGCTTACGGGCGTAGGCGCCGCGCAGCGCGTACTCGTCATGGCGCGGCGCCCGCGCGTCGATCTCCAGCGCCACCGCCTGCTCGCCCCAGTAGGCGTCCACCTCGCCCAGGCGGTGGCCGCCCGGCAGCCGCAGCTCGACGTTCCACAGCGGTTCGGGCAGCCCGTGGCCGCGCACCATGTCGTACAGCCGTCCCTCGGCGATGGCCCGCCCCTCGGCCAGCAGTGCGTCCACCGCGTCGATCACATGCGGCCGGGACAGCAGCCGGGCCTGGCTCAACTCCTTGACCACGGCCGTCGCCTCGCAGTGGCCGTGGCGTACGGACTCGGTGAGCAGCCTGCGCACCAGCACCGCGTCGCTGAGCCGGGCGACCGCGTCGGCGAGCGCCCGGGCGACCGGGGCGGTGGGCACCCCCGCGAGGTACCGCGGACCGGGCAGGGTCTGGGCGCGGACGAACCGCACATAGCCGGTGGCGCGCAGCCGCCGGGTGCGCGGCACCAGGATGTCGACCTCGTCCAGGGAGGCCAGCGGGGGAGCGGCGGAGAAGTGGTGCAGGGCCAGCGCCGCGAGCCCGGTGACCATCGCCTCGCCGTACGGCTCCGCCTCCTCGGCGCCGCTCCCGGCCGCCGCCGTCTGTCGGCGGCTCGCCGTGTACAGCAGCGCCGCGTGCAGCCGCTCCTCGCTGGTGGCCGGGCCGGGGTGGAGCAGATGGACGCCCGGCAGGATCTGCTGCCAGGGCCCGCCCTCGCGGCAGCGCTCGGCGGCGGTGGCCGCGCTGACTCCGTGCTCACGGAGCTGACGCGTGGTCAGCACCCGGCGCTGCACATCGGTGAGGTGGTGGAGCGGGCGGGGGGACAGCGGCGTGTTGTGGCTCATGCCCCGGCCATTCCCGCTCGCTCCACCCCACTCACCGCTGTTACCAACTCGTCGACAAACCCGGACAACGCCGTCCTAAAGTACGGGAGTTCGAATGCCGAAAACGGTCCGTCAGACGGCTGCCCGTGTATCGCACTCCTGACCGCGCCGGGTGCGCGCCAGATCGTCCCGCGCCTCCAGGACCAGCCGCCGCAGCGCGGGCGCCGCGTCCGGCCGGGCGGCCAGCCAGTCGTCCGCGGCCTTCAGCGTGGTGGCGTCGCCCTGGGTGGCCGGGAACAGACCGCGTACGATCGCCATCCCGATCTCGATCGACCGCTCCTGCCAGACGCGTTCGATCACCTCGAAGTAGCGCGGCGCGTACGGTGTCAGCAGCTCCCGCTGGCCCGGCTGGTCGAAGCCCGCGATGGTGGCCTCCACCAGGGCGTTGGAGAGCCGGTCGGAATCGACCACGGCCGTCCACGCGCCCGCCTTGACCTCCGCCGAGGGGCGCGCGGCCAGACAGCGCACCTGGTGGCGCTTGCCGGACGCGGTGTCGTCACGGGCCAGTTCGGCCGCGATCACCGACTCGTCGGCCGTCCCGGCCGCCGCGAGCGACGCCAGGAAGGTCCAGCGCAGCTCCTGGTCGACATCGAGTCCGTCGATCCGGGCCGAACCGTTCAGCAGCCCTTCCAGCAGCCGCAGTTCGGACTGGTCCGTGGCGAGCTCGGCGAAGAACCGCGCCCAGGCCAGCTGGTGTCCGCTGGCCGGCTCCGCGCGGCGCAGCTCGGCGAGCGCGCCCTCGGCCAGCCGGGCCCCGGCCGCCTCACGCGTCCCCGGCGCGGCGTAGTGGTGCAGCGCGGACAGCGCCCACGCCTGGACCATCTGGAGCACCCCGATATCGCTCTCGGTCCCGGCGAAGCGCAGCACCAGACCCAGGTAGTCACGGGCGGGCATCAGCCCGTCCCGGGTCAGGTTCCACACCGCGGACCAGCACAGCGCGCGGGCCAGCGGATCGCTCAGCTCGCCCAGGTGCTCGCGCAGCGTGGCCAGCGAACCCTCGTCGAAGCGGATCTTGCAGTAGGTGAGGTCGTCGTCGTTGACCAGGACCAGATCGGGCCGCTCGGCGCCGGTCAGCTCACCGACAACGGTCCGCGCTCCGTCGACGTCGGTCTCGGCACGGGCGTAGCGCACCAGCGCCCCGTTCTCGTCCCTGCGGTACAGACCCACGGCGATCCGGTGCGGGCGCAGCGTCGGGTGACTCTCGGGGGCCTCCTGGACCACGGCCAGCTCGGTGATGTGCCCGGCCGCGTCACACGTGAGCTGCGGGGTGAGCACATTGACGCCCGCGGTCTCCAGCCAGGCCCGGGACCAGGCGGCCAGGTCCCGGCCCGAGGTCTCGGTGAGCACCGCCAGCAGGTCGGTCAGCCGGGTGTTGCCGAAGGCGTGCCGCTTGAAGTAGCGCCGCGCGCCCTCCAGGAAGGCGTCCTGACCGGCGTAGGCCACCAGCTGCTTGAGCACCGAGGCGCCCTTGGCGTAGGTGATCCCGTCGAAGTTGAGCTTGGCGTCCTCCAGGTCACGGATGTCGGCGGTGACCGGGTGGGTGGAGGGCAGCTGGTCGGCGCGGTACGCCCAGGACTTGCGGCGGTTGGCGAAGGTGATCCAGCCGTCGGTGAAGCGGGTGGCGCCGACCAGCGCGAAGGCCCCCATGAAGTCCGCGAACGACTCCTTGAGCCACAGGTCGTCCCACCACTCCATGGTCACCAGATCGCCGAACCACATATGGGCCATCTCGTGGAGGATGACGTTGGCCCGGTGCTCGTACGACGCCCGGGTGACCTTGCCGCGGAAGATGAACTCCTCGCGGAAGGTGACACACCCCGGGTTCTCCATGGCGCCGATGTTGTACTCCGGCACAAACGCCTGGTCGTACTTGCCGAACGGATACGGGTAGTCGAAGCGGTCGTGGAAGAAGTCCAGTCCCTGCTTGGTGACGGTGAAGATGTCGTCGGCGTCGAAATGCTTGGCGAGACCCGCGCGGCACAGCGCGCCCAGCGGGATCTCCAGGACCGTGCCGTCGGACAGGGCGCGCCGGTAGGTGTCGGTCTCGTAGTGGTACGGGCCCGCGACGACCGCCGTGATGTAGCTGGAGATGGGCAGCGTCGGGGTGAAGTGGGTGGTGGTGCCGGGGCCGCCGGAGACGGTCGGCTCACGGCGGGCCTCGGTGCCGTTGCTCAGTACGGTCCAGTGGTCGGGCGCGGTCACCGCGAAGGTGAACGGGGCCTTGAGGTCCGGCTGTTCGAAGGTGGTGAAGACCCGTCGGGCGTCGGCCGGCTCGTACTGCGTGTAGAGGTAGACCTCGCCGTCCTCGGGGTCGATGAAGTGGTGCAGCCCCTCACCGGTGCGGCTGTACGCGCACCGGGCGTCCACGGTCAGCTCGTTCTCGGCGGCCAGCCCGTCCAGCGCGATCCGGGCGCCGTCGAAGACGGCCGCCGGGTCCAGCTCCCGGCCGTTGAGGCGCACCGAGGTCACCGAGGGCGCCACCAGATCGGCGAAGGCCGACGCGCCCGGCTCGGCGCAGCGGAACCGCACGGTGGTGGTGGAACGGAACGTGCGCGGCCCGGGTGCGGTGTGCGGTTCGACCGCCGACCGCACGTCGAGCGCCACCTCGTACGCGTCCACGGTCAGTAGCCTCGCCCGCTCCCGGGCCTCGTCACGGGTCAGGTTCTCACCAGGCACGACGCGGGCTCCCTCGCGCTCGTCTCGAATATCGGACAGCGCGCATCATGTCACGCCGTACTCCCCGGGGGAATCGGGGAATGGGGCTCGATCGTCGATGCGTTGGTGTGAGGAGAGAGCCCGATATCCCGCTGCGTTTTTGTATGCGCCCGCATGAGGAGACACCGTGACGGAGACCGCCAAGACCCCCGCCGACTTCTGGTTCGATCCGCTCTGCCCCTGGGCCTGGATGACCTCGCGCTGGATGCTCGAGGTGGAGAAGGTGCGTCCGGTCGAGGTGCGTTGGCATGTGATGAGCCTGGCCGTGCTGAACGAGCCCAAGCTGGACGAGCTGCCCGAGGAGTACAGCGAGTTCCTGAAGACCGCCTGGGGCCCGGTGCGGGTCTGCGTCGCCGCCGAGCAGAAGCACGGCAGCCAGGTCCTCGGCCCGCTCTACACCGCCCTGGGCACCCGTTTCCACAACCAGGGGCTGGAGAGGGACCGCGAGACGATCGTGGCCGCCCTCGAGGAGGCGGGGCTGCCCGCCGACCTCGCGGACGCCGCCGACTCCGACGCCTATGACACCGAGCTGCGCGCCTCCCACAAGGAGGGCATCGACCTGGTGGGCCAGGATGTGGGCACCCCCGTGATCGCCGTACCCGGCCCGGAGGGCGAGCGCGTCGCCTTCTTCGGCCCGGTGATGACCCCCGCCCCCAAGGGCGAGGAGGCCGCGAGGCTGTGGGACGGCACCCTGATGGTCGCCTCCGTCCCCGGCTTCTACGAGCTCAAGCGCACCCGGACGGTCGGCCCGATCTTCGACTGACCGTCCGCCGGAGGACGGCGGGGCCCCCGCGCGAGTCGACCGCGCGGGGGCCCCTTATTTCCGCCTGCCAGGTGTTCGGTGAGAAGACGATCACGCAAGCAGGAGGTCTGTTACGGCGCGAGCAGCAGGTTGTTCGCGCGCTCCTTGGCGGCCGTGTAGCGGCGCGCCACGTCCTGCCAGTTCACGACCTGCCACATGGCCTCGATGAAGTCCACCTTCTGGTTCTTGTACTGGAGATAGAAGGCGTGCTCCCAGGCGTCGAAGACCAGGATCGGCACCGAGCCCTGGCCGACGTTCCCCTGGTGGTCGTAGACCTGCTCGACGATCAGCCGCCCGCTCACCGGCTCATGGGCGAGCACACCCCAGCCCGAGCCCTGGGTGGTCGCGGCCGCCTTGGAGAGCTGTGCCTTGAACGCCGCGAAGGACCCGAAGTACTCGGTGATCGCGTCGGCCAGCTCGCCCACGCCGTCCTTCTCCAACGGCTCGCCGCCGCCGTCACCGGTCATGTTCCGCCAGTAGATGCTGTGCAGGATGTGGCCCGACAGATGGAAGGCCAGATTCTTCTCCAGCCCGTTGATCGAGCCCCACTGGTCCTTGTCCCGCGCCTCCGCGAGCTGCTCCATGGTGTCGTTCGCGCCCTTGACGTACGCGGCGTGGTGCTTGTCGTGGTGCAGCTCGATGATCTCGGGGCTGATGACCGGGGCCAGCGCCGAATAGTCATACGGAAGTTCAGGAAGTGTGTAGATGGCCATGCGAAGCCCTCCGGGACCGGCTTAATGCAATTAACTTGCAACTGCACGCTACCAGCAAGAAGGTTTTCCGCCAGCCGGGACCGGATCTCCGGGCCAAAAGAAGGAGGCGGGGTGAGCCCCCGGACCGAGGACCCACCCCGCCTCCTCGCGGGGATCACGAGATCAGGCCTTGCGGGCCACCGCTCGCTGGCGGGCGTAGCCGATGATGGCGAGGGCCACCGTCAGAGCGGCCGTGGCGTACAGCTGGGTACGGGTTTCGCTCTCGCGCAGCATCAGGCCCAGCACGCCGAGCGTCGCGGCCAGCGCGACCCAGGTGAGGTAGGGGAACAGCCACATCTTGACCACCAGCTTCTCCGGCGCCTCGCGCTGGAGCCTGCTGCGCATCCGCAGCTGGGCGACGGCGATGAAGCCCCACACCACCAGCACCGCGGCGCCGACCATGTTGAGCAGCCACTTGAAGATGGTCTCCGGCCACCAGTAGCTCAGCAGGACCGCGACGAAGCCGAAGAAGGACGAGGCGAGCACGGTGAGCCGGGGGACGCCACCGCTGACCTTGCCCAGGAAGGCCGGGCCCTCACCGCGCGCGATCAGCGAGTACGACATCCGGGAGGCGCCGTAGATGTTGGCGTTCATCGCGGAGAGCAGGGCGATGAGCACGATGACGTTCATGATGTCGCCGGCCGCGGGGATGTCGAGGTGGTCGAGGACCGCCACGTACGGGCCGTTGGCCAGGATGGACTTGTCGTCCCACGGGATGAGGGTGACGACGACCAGCATCGAGCCGACGTAGAACAGGGCGATCCGCCACATCGCGGTGCGCACGGCCGCGGCGACGCTCTTGACCGGGTTCTCGGACTCGGCGGCGGCGATGGTCACCGTCTCCAGGCCGCCGTAGGCGAACACCGAGGCGAGCAGACCCACCACCAGTCCGTCCACGCCGTTGGGCAGGAAGCCGCCGTCACCGGAGAGGTTGGAGCCGCCCGGGGCGTCGGTGCCGGGCAGCACCCCGGCTATCGCCAGCACGCCCAGGACCAGGAAGAGGGTGATCGCGGCGATCTTCAGCGCGGCGAACCAGAACTCGAACTCACCGAAGTTGCTGACCGCCGCCAGGTTGGTGCCGCAGAAGATCGCCATGAACAGGGCGACCCACATCCAGGAGTCGGTGGCCGGGAACCACTGGACCATGATCCCCGCGGCGCCGATCGCCTCGGCGGCGATGCCCACGCACAGCAGCACCCAGAACATCCAGCCCGCCGTGAACCCCGCCCATGGCCCGATCGACCGCTCCGCGTGCACGGAGAAGGAGCCCGAGGCCGGGTTGGCGGCCGACATCTCGCCCAGCATCCGCATCACCAGCATCACCAGCAGCCCGGACAGGGCGTAGGCGAGCACGATGGAGGGGCCGGCGGCGGCGATACCGGCACCGGAGCCGACGAACAGGCCCGCTCCGATCACCCCACCGAGGGCGATCATCGACAGATGGCGCTGCTTGAGGCCGTGGG
Organism: Streptomyces sp. NPDC048636; assembly: GCF_040650655.1. Taxonomy (NCBI): domain Bacteria; kingdom Bacillati; phylum Actinomycetota; class Actinomycetes; order Kitasatosporales; family Streptomycetaceae; genus Streptomyces; species Streptomyces sp. NPDC048636. The sequence goes on from NZ_JBEZHR010000002.1 coordinate 206,267, forward strand.
AGAGCGCGGGCGAGGCGGGTGTGCCCGCGCCGGTCGCCTCCATGTCGCGCTGTGGCGCGGAGGACGCAGGTGTCCGGTTCATGTGCTCTTCTCTGTCCCTTGGGTGGGGGGCGGACGGGTGCAAAACGAGCTCAGTGTGAGGCGTGTGTCCGGTGAGGACAACAGCGCATGCTGGATTGTCTGGATATCGGACATCGCGGTGACGCTCCGTATCCCGGCGTTATGCCAGAAGCCGCCAAGGGGCCGGTCCGCCCTTTGTGGTCAACCGACGGTGATCGGGACCGCCCGGCCGGGTTAGCGTCGCCTTATTGTTCACCACCGCGGTCCACCTTTCTCACCTGGGAGCTTTCGCTGATGAGCACCGCCTCGCCCGCCGCCTCGACCGGTTCGGTCCTCGCGGACGTGGTCTTCCCCGCCCGCTCCGCCCGCGCCGCCGGTCTGCCCGACCGGCGCGATCTGGCCCGTGACGCCGTCCTGGTGCTCGGCGGCGCCGCGCTCACCGGGCTGGCCGCACAGCTGTCGGTGCCGGTCCCCGGTTCGCCGGTGCCGGTGACCGGCCAGACCTTCGCCGCCCTGCTGGTGGGCACCTCGCTGGGCGCCGGACGCGGTTTCGCGTCCCTGCTGCTCTACGCCCTGGCCGGGATGGCGGGCATGCCGTGGTTCGCCGAGGGCAGCTCCGGTACCGCACCGTCCTTCGGCTATGTGCTCGGCATGATGCTCGCCGCGACCGTGGTGGGCGCCCTGGCCCGGCGCGGCGGCGACCGCGGGGCGCTGCGCACCGCGGGCACCATGGCGGTCGGCTCCGCGATCATCTACGCGGTGGGCGTCCCCTACCTGGCGCTGGCCGCCGATCTCTCGCTCTCCCAGGCGGTCGCCGCCGGGCTGACCCCCTTCCTCCTCGGGGACGCCCTGAAGGCGGCGCTGGCGATGGGCGCGCTGCCCGCGGCCTGGAAGCTGCTCGGCCGCCGCGGCTGAGACCCCTCGCGGTCGGAGGAGACCGCTACCCGGCCCCTCGCGTCCCACGGGGCTGGGGAGCCGGATACGGAGCCGGGGCCCGCACCGATCACTGGTGCGGGCCCCGGCTCCGTATGACGCGGCTCGTAGGCACCCGGAGCCCCAGGTGAGGCGGGAGGCGCGGTTACGGGGCCACGGACTCCTTGGTCCGGCCCTCGGCGGCGTCCACCTTGCGGGCGGGCGACAGCTTGTCGCGCACCAGGGCGAAGGCCACCACCAGAAGGGCCACCAGCGCGGAGAGGATGACCTGCTCGCGCCCGTCCTTGTCGGTGAGCATGTAGACCAGCACGAACGAGATCATCGCGATGGTCGCCCAGGTCAGGTACGGGAACAGCCACATCCGGACGATCAGCTTGTCCGGGTTCTCGCGCAGGATGATCCCGCGCATCCGCAGCTGGGTGAAGCAGATGACCAGCCAGACGAAGAGCGCGACCGCACCCGAGGAGTTCAGCAGGAAGTCGAAGACGGTGTCCGGCCACTGGTAGTTGAACCAGACGGCGACGAAGCCGAAGACGACCGAGCCGAGGATCGCGGTCTGCGGTACGCCGCGGGAGTTGGTCCGGGCGAACGCGGCCGGGGCGTCACCGCGCTGGCCGAGCGAGAAGGCCATCCGGGAGGCGGTGTAGAGGCCGGAGTTGAGGCAGGAGAGCACGGCGGTCAGCACGATGACGTTCATGACCTGGCCGGCGTGCGGGATGCCGATGGACTCCAGCGAGGCGACGTAGGAGCCGTGCTTGGCGATGGCCTTGGAGTCCCAGGGCAGCAGGGTGATCACAACGAAGATCGAGCCCAGGTAGAAGACCGCGATACGCCAGATCACGCTGTTGGTGGCCTTGGAGACGGCCCGCTGCGGGTTCTCGGACTCACCGGCGGCCAGGGTGACGATCTCGCTGCCCATGAAGGAGAAGACGACCAGCAGCACACCGGTGAGAATCGCGCCCGGTCCGTTCGGCATGAAGCCGCCGTGGTCGGTCAGGTGGTCCAGTCCGGCCCCGGGGTTGTCCGAGCCCGGCAGGACGCCGAAGACGGCCAGTCCGCCGATCACGATGAAGGCGGCGATGGCGACGACCTTGATGCCCGCGAACCAGAACTCGAACTCACCGTAGGAGGCGACCGAGGCCAGGTTGGTGGCGGTGAGCACGAACATCACGATCAGTGCCCAGGCCCACTGCGGTACGGACGGTACCCAGCCCTCGAGGATGACCGCGCCCGCGGTCGCCTCCACGGCCAGCACCACGACCCAGAAGAACCAGTACAGCCAGCCGATCGAGAAGCCCGCCCAGCGGCCGAGTGCCCGGTCCGCGTAGGCGGAGAACGAGCCGGAGGTGGGGTTGGCCGCGGCCATCTCGCCCAGCATCCGCATCACCAGGACGACCATCAGGCCGACCAGGGCGTAAGAGATCAGAATTGCGGGTCCCGCCTTGGCGATGCCCGCGCTGGAGCCCACGAAGAGGCCGGCGCCGATCACTCCGCCGATGGCGATCATCGACAGATGTCGGTTCTTGAGTCCGGCCTTCAGGCCGTCGGGGGAGCCGGGGCCGGAGTCGCCGGGCCTCTGCTGCTCCGAGGTGGTCGCAGGTTGTGCGCTCATGGGCTCGATTCCTTTGCTCTCGGGTTACGAGCGTCGCCAGTGAATCTCAGGAAGACCTTTTGATGAACCTTTGATTCCAGATTGTTACTTGAGGTTTCCATGAGGTTCCTTGGTATTGGCGAGGTTTTTGGGGTCGCGTACCCGGCGCGGCGGGGGTGACACGGGCGTGTCACACTCAGGACATGCGCGTGTACCTCGGTTCCGACCATGCTGGTTACGACCTCAAGAACCACCTCGTGGAGTGGCTCAAGGCGGATGGGCACGAGCCCGTCGACTGCGGCCCGCACCTCTACGACGCCCAGGACGACTACCCGCCGTTCTGTCTGCGTGCCGCCGAGCGGACCGCCGCCGACCCCGACAGCCTCGGCGTCGTGATCGGCGGATCCGGCAATGGTGAGCAGATCGCGGCCAACAAGGTCAAGGGCATTAGGGCCGCCCTCGCGTGGAGTGAGCAGACGGCGGCGCTCGGTCGCGAGCACAACAACGCCAACGTGATCAGCGTGGGGGCCAGGATGCACACGGAAGACGAGGCGACCAAGTTCGTCGAGATCTTCCTCAACACCCCCTACTCGGGTGAGGAGCGCCACACCCGCCGGATCGAGATGCTCTCCGCGTACGAGACCACCGGTGAGCTGCCCCCGATCCCGGCCCACCACCCCGACCACGGCTGATGCCCGAAGGGCACACCATCCACCGGCTGGCCGCCGACCACCTCGAGCGGTTCGGCGGCCGTCCGGTGCGGGCCAGCAGCCCCCAGGGCAAGTTCGCCGACGGCGCGGCCCTGATCGACGGCCTGCCGCTGCACCACGCCGAGGCCCACGGCAAGCACCTCTTCCTGGACTTCGCCGCCTCCGGCTGGGTCCATGTCCACCTCGGGCTCTTCGGGAAGTACGGCTTCGGCCCGGCCCCCGCCCCGCCGCCCACCGACACCGTCCGGCTGCGGCTGGCGAACCCCACGGGGTACGCGGACCTGCGCGGCCCGACGGCCTGCGCGCTGATCACCGAGGGCGAGAAGCAGGCGGTGCACGACCGCCTCGGCCCCGACCCGCTGCGCCCGGAGGACGACGGCGAGGGCGCCTGGGACCGGATCTCCCGCAGCCGGGTCAGCGTCGCCGCCCTGCTGATGGACCAGAAGATCGTCTCCGGGGTGGGCAATGTGTACCGCGCCGAGGTGCTGTTCCGGCACGGCATCGACCCGTACCGCCCCGGCCGCGGGCTCACCCGCGCCGAGTGGGACGCGATCTGGGCCGATCTGGCGGAGCTGATGCGCGAGGGTGTCCGGAACAACCGGATCGACACCGTCCGGCCCGAGCACACCCCCGAGGCCATGGGCCGCCCGCCGCGGGTGGACGACCACGGCGGCGAGGTGTACGTCTACCGCCGCGCGGGGCAGCCCTGCCACATCTGTGGCGGCGAGGTCCGCACCGCCGGCCTCGCCGCCCGCAATCTCTTCTGGTGCCCCGGCTGCCAGCGGGCCTGAGCGCCCCGCTGACCGCCTCAGAAACCGTGGGGCAGCCAGGGGGTCCGGGTGCCCAGGAAAGCCGCCGAGGCCGCCTCCAGCGCCCCCTCGCGCACCTCCCGTACCAGGCCCGCGCCCGCGAGGGCGGTCAGCGACACCCCGCCGAGGTAGGCCGCGCCCAACTCCCGTACGCCGAGCCGGAGATCGGGGGCATCCGAGGTGCGGGCACAGGAGGCGCCCTTGGCGTCGCCGGTCAGCCGCCAGCGCCCCTCGTTCCAGGGGCAGAAGGGGTCGTCGACCTCCAGCACGACGTCCAGCGGCGCGGTGTACGCCCGCGCCTGAAGCGCCGCGCCCACATCCACCAGCCGTACGTGCAGCGCGTCCTTCACCCGTACCTGGCACCGGCGGATGTCCGAGACCAGGTACTGCCAGGGGTCGTCGACCGGACGGCCGCCGGTGCGGAGGACCGAGGTCAGGTCGATCTCGAACAGGAAGCGCCACAGCGCCGCGTAGGACGCCGGGTCCAGGGCCTCCAGATCGCGCAGAACGACCGTGCCCTTGGGGCCCGCCAGGTCCCAGTCGGGCTTGATGGCGAACCGCGCGTACCCGGTGACCTCGCCGCCCGACTCGGCCAGCACACAGCGGAGCGGGGACGCCCCCTCGCGCTCACCGGGCGGGTCCAGTACCGGCAGCCGCTCCCAGCCCGGGAGGCGCTCCAGCAGCCCCGGCCGGGTGGGCACCAGCCGGGCGTAGACGGCCTCGCAGCGCTCGACCGCGTCGGCCGGGGCCACCTCGCGCAGCGTCACCTCGCCGGCGCCGTCCGGGACGGACAGCCGCACCCGGTCGGTGTCGATCGCCGCGTACGCGCTCCGGGTGGCGATGCCGTAGCCGAACCGGCCGTAGATGTCCGGTTCCGATGCGGTCAGCACCGCCAGCGGCTCGCCCGCCGCGCGGACATCGTCGAGCTGGCGTCTCATCATGGTGCGCAGCACCCCGCGCCGCCGGTGCGTGGCCTGCACGCTGACCATGGTCACACCGGGTGCGGCCACCGAAGCCCCGCCGGGAACCGTCATCCGGAAGCTGAACAGCCCCGCGGTGCCGACGATGTCGTCGCCGTCCCACACCCCGATCGAGCGCTCGCATTCGGTCAACTCCCGCCAGAGCCCGGATTCCTCGGGAGCTTCGGGAACACCGCCGAACGCGAGTACCAGCTTTCCGTACCAATCATCCCAAACCGCAGGATCGAGCACGCGCAGCTCAGTCGTCATATTCCCATCCCTAGCAGCAGTTTCCCGTACACGCGAACGAATTTCGCTTACGATTGCCCCCCTGGGCGGGTGGTTCGACGCGCCACGAATCGACGCGCGTCCAAACGGGTGGGTAGGGTCCCGGTTCAATGACAGGCGGCGTGGACACTCCGATGACCCGGATGCGCAGAGTTCTGCACCGGGCTCGCACTGGCGTGCGCAAAGCCGGAGTGGACTATTTCCGCGGCGAGGGCTCCGACCGGCTGGCGCTGGCCGTGCTGCTCCTCGGCGTCCCCGCCATCGCCTGCGGCACCATCGCCCAGCCCGACTGGTGCGCTCCCTCCGCCCTCGTCCTGCCCATCGTCGCGGGCGGTCTGCTGCTGCGCCCCGCCAGCCTGCTCGCCCTCTACGCGGCGGCCGCCACCGCCCTGATCGTGGAGTCCGCCGTCCTCGGGCCCTACACCGAGGAGGACGCCTCCTCCCGGGTCACCCCCGGCACCATCCTGGTCGTCGCCGCCGTCGGCTTCTTCGGCCTGCTGATCGCCCAGTTCCGCAGCCGGGTCGGAGTGCCCTGGCGGCGCGGCGGCACCATGCTGTTCGACCTGCGCGAGCGGATCCGGGTACAGAGCAAACTGCCCGGACTGCCGCGCGGCTGGCACCGCGAGATGGCGCTGCGCCCGGCCGGCGGGCAGTCCTTCTCCGGCGACTTCGTGGTGGCCGCCCGCACCGGCGGCGGCCGCACCCTCGAGGTCGTCCTCACCGATGTCTCCGGCAAGGGCATGGACGCGGCCTCCCGCGCCCTGCTGCTCTCCGGCGCCTTCGGCGGGCTGCTCGGCTCGCTGCCGCCGCACGGCTTCCTCCCCGCCGCCAACGGCTACCTCCTCCGCCAGGACTGGGACGAGGGCTTCGCGACCTCCGTCCACCTCGTCCTGGACCTCGACAGCGGCGACTTCGAGCTCTTCTCCGCCGGACACCTCCCCGCCCTCCAACTCAGCGCGGGCACCGGCAAATGGGAGGAGAAGGCCGCCGACGGGCCGCTCCTCGGCGTCTACGACGGCGCCCAGTTCGACCCCACCAAGGGCACGCTGCGCCCCGGTGACGTCCTGATGCTCTTCACCGACGGTCTCGTGGAGACCGCCGACCGCGACATCAGCGAGGGCATCGACCGGCTCACGGGGGAGGCCGACCGCTATGTCTCCTCGGGCTTCCACGGCGCCGCCTGGCATCTGATCGAGACCGTCGCCAAGGACGTCAACGACGACCGCGCGCTGCTGCTGATCTGCCGCGAGTAGTACCCGCCGGGCCACATACCCGCCGGGACACATACCCGCCAGGACACGAAGAGGGCCGGAGCCCTATGGCTCCGGCCCTCTCCATGTCCCGCTCGTCCCGGGGCGGCTGTGGTGTCTCAGGCCGCCGTCGTGGTGCGCTTACGGGCCTGCTCGGCGGGGTCCTTCTTGAAGGCCCACGCCATCTTCGGCTCCATCGCCCAGCGGAAGGCCCGCTGGACGGGGGGTGTGCAGAGCACGGTGACCACACCGGCCGCCATGATCGTGACCGCGATCTCGCCGAACGGCTTGTGCAGCCACTCGTACTCGTCGAACCAGCCCCAGAAGCGCGAGCCCTTGGCGAGGAAGCCGTGCAGCAGATAGCCGTACAGCGTTCCGGCGCCCAGTGCGGTGAACCACATATGGCGCCGCGGCACCCAGGCGAAGAAGCAGCTGACCAGCACGATCGAGCAGCCGAACAGGGCCAGCGTCATCACCGGACCGGTCCACGGCGGAGCGCCGAGCTCCTGGACGCTGTCCCGGTGGTAGAACCAGGCCGAGTTCATCCGCGGTGCCGCCCAGTAGGCGAACAGCAGGGCGCACAGCCCGATCGGCAGCGACAGCCAGCGCGTCTCGCGCCGCCGGACCATCTGGAAGTGCTCGGGCTTCATGCACAGGCCGAGCACGAAGAACGGCAGGAACTGGAGCACCCGCTGGAGGTCGAGGTCGTCACCGATGTCGGGGGAGACCGACGCCAGCGTGGCGATCGCCAGTGAGAGCGGAATCGGCCAGCGGACCAGCTTCCAGAGCGGGGTCGACATCCGCCAGACGAACAGCGCGATCAGGAACCAGGTGAGGTACCAGGGGTCCAGCAGGCTGAAGTCATAGGTCGGGTCGTCGTCGGCCCAGCGCTTGAAGAAGGTGTACGCCACCTCGAAGAGCACATACGGGACGGCGATCCCGGTGACCAGCCGCTTGAGCCGGTCCGGCCGCATGTCGAAGCTGCGCGAGAAGTAGCCGGAGATCACGATGAAGGCCGGCATATGGAAGGTGTACACCGTCATGTACAGCGCTTCCGCGGTGCGGCTGTGATCGGTGAGCGGCTCCCACGAGTGGGCCATCGCGACCAGCACGATCGCCAGGTACTTGGCGTTGTCGAAGAACGCGTCGCGCTGCTTCGGCTTCTGTCCGGCCGCGGTGCTCGGGGCGGGCGGGGCCGCCTGGTGCCGTCCTGCTTCGTCGTCCCGCGAGGTGGGGGAAGTGGGCACCGCCTCCTGGGCCGGGGGGAGGGGAGCCCGCTGGTAGCCGTGCGGGCGCAGGGAGTTGGTCACAGGCCCTCCCACCATGAACTGGGGGAGACCGTCCGGGACCTCACTGCGCGAGGGGGAGTCATGGCAGCGTGGAACATCCAAGGCACGATAGCGCCGAAACCTGTAATGCGTAAAACCTCGTTCACTTCTTTGTGGCTAATACCTTCCGTTCCTTGGTCGATAGCCCTTCGCGATCAAGTCGACAAAGCGATCCGAGAGGGCAATTTCGCACAACAGGATGTCCGTTCTGTCATGCTTCATACTGCTTAAATGGTGCATATGCCCCGCAGGAGGCTCTGGCGGAATGTCTGATTCATTGATGTTTTGTCACCCGCGCGAGCGACCGCCAGATGAATTTCGAATTGGCCGTACAGGCCGCCGTGTTGGCTATCGGATCGGCGTTGAATTTGATGTTCGGGCGGTTCCTCGAATTGTGGGCAGGGTCACCCGTGTCCGCTTGTGTGATGGATAACCGGATGGGTACCGGAGGGGTGGGTGAGCTGCGGGCCGTCCGCCGGTGGCCACTTCACCCCGCTGCTGTGGAGCGGGAGTTGGTGGCACGATGGTGACCGCGGGGGTGTGCGGGGTCGCGTGCTTCCGGGGCCGGTGAGACGCGTGCGACCGAGGGTGTGTGATCAGTTGTGGTCATTTCTCTGTCATTGGTGGTGCTTGTCGGCATCGTCCTGGTGCTGATGATCCGCAATGGCTCGATCAAGTGGGGGCCGGGCCTTGTCGCGATGCTCTTCGGCTTCCTGCTCGCCTCCTCGGATCTCGCACCGGACATCCAGGACTTCCTCGACTCGGTCGCGAACGCCATCAGCGACATAGATGTCTGACCCCGTCCGCGGGGGAGTGTGCGTCCTCGCGGACGGCGGCAGCGGGACCGGGATGGCCGAAACCGTACGCACCGCACCTGCGCGCAACGCACAACGGCCCGGTCCGGACAGAAGTCCGGAGCCGGGCCGAGGGCCGTTGGAGCGGGCGACGGGAATCGAACCCGCGTAGCCAGTTTGGAAGACTGGGGCTCTACCATTGAGCTACGCCCGCGCGCGCCGCGTCCGCCCGGTCAAGCCGGGACGGCACCGTCCGGGAACGATCGCCCGGAGCGCGGCACGGCATGCATCGTAGCGGGTTCCGGCGGTCTCCCGCACACCCTTGCCCACCAGTCGAATATCCGGCGGCCAGGGCGTCCGCGGCCATGTACCCTACGTGTCGCACCGACGGGGTGTGGCGCAGCTTGGTAGCGCGTCCGCTTTGGGAGCGGAAGGTCGTCGGTTCGAATCCGGCCACCCCGACCATCACCGGCGAGCAAGATCGCGCACCGGCGAGCAAGATCGCGTTGTGGGGCGCGTCAGCCGTGCGGTTACTATGCAAGCTGCGCGTCTGTGTCTTTATCTCTGCCGGGCGCGATCCGCTGCGAACGCATCAGCGCATGCAGCAGAACCCCACACGTCAGCCCCAAGGAGACCGAACCGTGAAGAGCGCCGTGGAGAACCTGAACCCGACTCGGGTTCGGCTCACTGTCGAGGTGCCCTTCGAGGAGCTCAAGCCCAGCCTCGACGCGGCGTACAAGAAGATCAACCAGCAGGTCTCGGTGCCTGGGTTCCGTAAGGGCAAGATCCCGGCCCGCGTCATCGACCAGCGGTTCGGCCGTGGTGCGGTGCTGGAGGAGGCGGTCAACGACGCGCTCCCGAAGTTCTACACCGAAGCGGTCAACGAGGGTGAGCTCAACCCGCTCGGCCAGCCCGAGGTGGACATCACCGAGCTCAAGGACAACGAGCTGCTGGCGTTCACCGCCGAGGTGGACATCCGCCCGACGATCGAGATCCCGGACTACTCGGGTATCGAGGTCACCGTGGACTCCGTCGAGGTGTCCGACGAGGACATCGACAGCTCGGTCGAGCAGCTGCGGGACCGCTTCGCCACCACCACCGCCGTCGAGCGGGCCGCGGCCGAGGGCGACATCGTCGTCATCGACCTCGAGGCCAAGGTCGACGGGGAGGTCCTGGAGGACGGTGTCGCCCAGGGCGTCACCTACACCATCGGCTCCGGTGAGCTGCTGGACGGTATCGACGAGGCCGTGACCGGTCTCGAGGCCGGTGGCTCCGCCACCTTCACCTCCGAGCTCAAGGGCGGCTCCGCCCAGGGCAAGGAGGCCGAGGTCGCGGTCCAGGTCTCCGAGGTCAAGGCCCGTGAGCTGCCCGAGCTGGACGATGACTTCGCTCAGCTGGCCAGCGAGTTCGACACCCTCGAGGAGCTGCGCGCGGACAGCCGTAAGCGGCTGGAGCAGACCAAGAAGTTCGAGCAGGCCACCCAGGCCCAGGAGAAGGTGCTGGACGCCCTGCTGGAGCTGGTCGAGGTCCCGATCCCCGAGAAGCTGCTCGAGGACGAGATCAACACGCGTAAGCACAACCTGGAGCACCACCAGCTCGGCCAGATGGGCCTGAACCTGGACTCCTACCTCCAGATGCAGGGCAAGACCGCCGAGGAGTTCGACGCCGAGCTCAAGGAGCAGGCCGAGAAGGGCATCCGCACCCAGTTCGTCCTGGACGAGCTGGTCAACAAGGAGCAGCTGTCGGTCGGCCAGGAGGAGCTCACCGAGCACCTGATGCGCCGTGCGCAGTCCTCCGGGATGAGCCCCGACCAGTTCGCCCAGGCCGTCGTCGAGGGTGGCCAGGTGCCGATGCTCGTCGGTGAGGTCGCCCGCGGCAAGGCGCTCGCCGTCGTGGTCGAGGCCGCCAAGGTCGTCGACGACAAGGGCGAGACCGTCGACCTGGACGACGAGGACGAGACCGGCGAGACCGTCGAGGCCACCTCCGAGGAGGGTGCCGAGGCGTCCGCCGAGGAGACCGAGGCCGAAGGCGAGAACGACGACAACAAGGGCGACAAGGCCGAGGGCTGACCCTCACCCGCTCCACAGCCCGTACGAACGGGCCCGAACGTATGCACACGTCCGGGCCCGTTCGTGTTCCGCGACGCGGTACCTCCCGGGCCGGTGCGACGGGTGGGACATGCGCTCAGAGCGAACAGTTCCTGATGCGGGATGGCGCCCGCCGACCAGCGCGTTAGGGTCCGTAGATACGAGGGCAGGGGAGTCTCACGAGCCCGCCGGGGCGCACCGGCGGCCATGTCCCCCGCGCCCAGACGAAGACGCTGTAGACGGCCAGTCGCCGTCAGAGACGAGCAGGTGGATACGTGACGAATACGATGCCTTCCGCCGCCGGCGAGCCGACCATCGGTGGCCTCGGCGACCAGGTCTACAACCGGCTGCTCGGTGAGCGGATCATCTTCCTCGGCCAGCCGGTCGACGACGACATCGCGAACAAGATCACGGCGCAGCTGCTCCTGCTGGCAGCCGACCCGGACAAGGACATCTACCTCTACATCAACTCTCCGGGCGGCTCGATCTCCGCCGGCATGGCGATCTACGACACCATGCAGTACATCCAGAACGACGTGGTCACCATCGCCATGGGCCTCGCGGCGTCGATGGGGCAGTTCCTGCTCAGCGCCGGCACCCCGGGCAAGCGGTTCGCGCTGCCGAACGCCGAGATCCTGATCCACCAGCCCTCCGCGGGTCTGGCGGGTTCGGCCTCGGACATCAAGATCCACGCGGAGCGGCTGCTGCACACCAAGAAGCGCATGGCGGAGCTGACCTCCTTCCACACCGGCCAGTCCGTGGAGCAGATCACCCGCGACTCCGACCGTGACCGCTGGTTCTCCGCCGATGAGGCCAAGGAGTACGGCCTGGTCGACGATGTCATGGTGTCCGCGTCCAGCGTTCCGGGCGGGGGCGGCACCGGGGCCTGAGTCCCGCCGTCCCGTAGCCGACCTCCAGCCCTCAGATCGCCACAGGATGGTGAAGACCCAGATGAACAACTTTCCCGGCAGCGGCATCTACGACCGCCCGATGGCCGAATCCCGCTATGTCGTGCCGCGCTTCGTCGAGCGCACCTCCCAGGGCATTCGTGAGTACGACCCGTACGCCAAGCTCTTCGAGGAGCGGGTGATCTTCCTGGGCGTGCAGATCGACGACGCCTCGGCCAACGACGTGATGGCGCAGCTGCTGTGCCTGGAGTCGATGGACCCGGACCGCGACATCTCGGTCTACATCAACTCGCCCGGCGGCTCGTTCACCGCGCTGACCGCCATCTACGACACGATGCAGTTCGTCAAGCCCGATATCCAGACGGTCTGCATGGGCCAGGCGGCCTCCGCCGCCGCCGTGCTGCTCGCCGCCGGTACCCCCGGTAAGCGGATGGCGCTGCCCAACGCCCGGATCCTGATCCACCAGCCGTACAGCGAGACCGGCCGCGGTCAGGTCTCCGATCTGGAGATCGCGGCCAACGAGATCCTGCGGATGCGCTCGCAGCTGGAGGAGATGCTGGCCAAGCACTCCACCACGCCGATCGAGAAGATCCGCGACGACATCGAGCGGGACAAGATCCTGACCGCCGAGGAGTCGCTGTCGTACGGTCTGATCGACCAGATCGTCTCGACCCGTAAGACCTCCGTCGGCCTCGGGTGACGCACCGGTGACATGGCCCCCCGCGGACCGAGTAGGTCCAAGGGGGGCCCGAACCGGGGGCCCGGCAAGGTACCGTCATAGAGGGCCGGGGTCGGTCTCCGGTAACAGACGCAGAAAGCGCAGCGCAAGCACCCGGGTCCGCGGAGCAAAGCGGATCCAAGGCGAAGGGGAAGCACCTCGTGGCACGCATCGGTGACGGCGGCGACCTGCTCAAGTGCTCGTTCTGCGGGAAGAGCCAGAAGCAGGTGAAGAAGCTCATCGCGGGCCCCGGTGTGTACATCTGCGATGAGTGCATCGATCTCTGCAACGAGATCATCGAGGAGGAGCTCGCCGAGACCTCCGAGGTGCGCTGGGAGGAACTCCCCAAGCCGCGTGAGATCTACGAGTTCCTCGAGGGCTATGTGGTCGGCCAGGAGGCCGCCAAGAAGGCGCTCTCCGTCGCCGTCTACAACCACTACAAGCGGGTGCAGGCGGGGGAGAACGGCGGCCACCGCGACGACGGCATCGAGTTGGCGAAGTCCAACATCCTGCTGCTCGGTCCCACCGGCTCGGGTAAGACGCTGCTGGCCCAGACCCTCGCCCGGATGCTCAACGTCCCCTTCGCCATCGCCGACGCCACCGCGCTCACCGAGGCGGGCTATGTCGGCGAGGACGTGGAGAACATCCTCCTGAAGCTGATCCAGGCCGCTGACTACGACGTCAAGAAGGCCGAGACGGGCATCATCTACATCGACGAGATCGACAAGGTGGCCCGCAAGAGCGAGAACCCCTCGATCACCCGCGATGTCTCGGGCGAGGGTGTCCAGCAGGCGCTGCTGAAGATCCTGGAGGGCACCACCGCCTCCGTTCCGCCGCAGGGCGGCCGTAAACACCCGCACCAGGAGTTCATCCAGATCGACACCACGAACGTGCTGTTCATCGTGGGCGGTGCGTTCGCCGGTCTGGAGAAGATCATCGAGTCGCGGGCCGGCGCCAAGGGCATCGGCTTCGGCGCCACCATCCGCTCCAAGCGCGAGATCGAGGCCAGCGACCAGTTCCAGGAGGTCATGCCGGAGGACCTGGTGAAGTTCGGGATGATCCCGGAGTTCATCGGCCGTCTGCCGGTCATCACCTCCGTCCACAACCTCGACCGCGAGGCGCTGCTCCAGATCCTGGTCGAGCCGAGGAACGCTCTGGTCAAGCAGTACCAGCGGCTGTTCGAACTCGACGGTGTGGAGCTGGACTTCGACCGTCCCGCCCTGGAGGCCATCGCCGACCAGGCCATCCTGCGCGGCACCGGCGCGCGCGGGCTGCGCGCCATCATCGAAGAGGTGCTGATGTCGGCGATGTACGAGGTGCCGTCCCGCAAGGACGTCGCCCGGGTCGTCATCACCGAAGAGGTCGTGCACTCCAACGTCAACCCGACGCTGGTCCCGCGCACCCGCGGCACCGAGCCGGGCGAGCGCCACGAGAAGAGCGCCTGACCGCCTCACCGCCCCACAGCGCATACGAAGAGGGCCCCGGCTTCCGGGGCCCTCTTCGTGTCTCTCCGTGTCTCTGACGCGCTTCTGAGGGCGCCCCCGCGGCGCCTCAGGCGGGCTTGCGGGTGTCCTTGTAGATGCCGGCGGTCACCTTGGCGAAGGCTTCCATGTCGACGTCGGAGGCTTCTTCGTTCTCCCCGTCGACGTCCAGCACCATCGCGGCGTCGGTCTTCTCCGCCCAGGCGCAGGCCGGGGCGTAGAGACGGTTGTAGATCTTGACGACCTGGCACTCGATGGCGGGGCCGTCCGCGCCGTCGGGCTGGAACTTCTTGCGCTTGCCCTCGGCGCCCGGGTCGCTGTCGCCGCCCTTGAACCCCTTGAACATCGAGTCCTGGACCTTGGCGGGGTCGCTGATCTCGCCGTACATACCGGAGAAGACCAGCCCCGAGTTCTCGTCGTCGGCCTGCGTGTAGCGGGCCATGACGGAGGTCGCGCCCTCGGGCATGCTGTCCTGCACGCTGGTGCCCTCGTTCTTGAGGTCCGTCGTGCCCTTGTCCAGCGTGTAGCCGCCGTCGTCGAGCTCCTTGGGGGTGACCAGCTTCATCGCCTTGGGCTTGTCCTCGCCACCGGTGAGCACCACGGCTCCGGTGACGACCGCGCCCACCACCACGAGCGCGGCGGCGGTGATGGCGATGATTTTGGTCGTGTTGCGGCCGCCCCCGGGCGCGGGCTGTCCGGGCTGCCCGGGGTAGGGAGGCTGGCCGTAGGGTGCCGGCTGCTGGGGGAAGCCGTACCCCTGCTGGGGTGCCTGCGGCTGCTGGGGGTAGCCGTAGGACGGGGACTGGGCGTACGGGTTGGGCTCGGCGGACGGCTGCTGGCCCCCACCGTACGGATTGGGCTGACCGCCACCGAGCGGTCCGGGCGGCGGACCGGGTGGTGGCGGTGGCTGGTTGTAGCTCATGGGTGCTGGGGACTCCCCTTTCCGGTTGGCTTAACTGATCTCGACACGCGCGTCCTTGCGGACGTTGGCGGTGATCTCGGCGGCCTGGTCCAGCGTCATGCCCCTGCCCGACACCGCGGACGCCGTGTCGGAGACCACCACATAGCCGACCGTGCTGTGGTCACCCCACATGCAGATCGGGATGGTGAAGGACTTGGCGCCGCTGGTGGCGGACGAACCCGGCGTGAACTTGGCGTTCTGGCACTTCATCACGGCGTTGTCGAGGCCGCTGGGGGACATCTCCTCGGGGCTGCCGACCAGTTCGGCCTGGGCGCCGCTGGAACCGGCGGACGGGTCGTTCGTGGCCTCCTTGGCCATCTTCGCGAAGGCGCCGTCGACCACCTTCGCCGGGTCCTTCACCTGGCCCCAGACGCCCTTGAACTCCAGGGCCTTGAGATCGAGGCCCGTGCCCGACCTGTACTGGCCGCCCGCGCCCTCCGGGTTGGTGACACCGAAGGCGGCGAAGTCGCTCTTGTCGCTCTCGCTCAGGGCGGAGTCGCTGTCCTGCCCGGGCTTCTTGGTGTAGTCCGTGGCCACGGTCTGGGGCGCGGTGAGCTTGTAGCGCTTGCCGTCGTCGGCGACCTTCGAGCTGCCGCCCTTGCCGCCGCCCTTGGCGCTGCCGCCCTTGTCGTCGTCACCGCCGCCCATGAGCACGATGCCGCCGACCACCGCGGCCACCACGACCACCGCGCCGATGGCGATCGCTATGCCCTTCTTCTTGTTGCCGCCGGGGCCGGGGCCCGGCTGGTACGGGCCCGGCATGCCCGGCTGCCCGTAGGGAGGCTGCTGACCGTACGGCTGCTGGGGCTGGCCGTACGGCGGGGCGGGCTGCTGGGGCGCCTGCGGGTAGCCGTAGCCCGGCTGTGGCTGACCCTGCGGCTGGCCCTGTGGCTGGCCGTAGGGATTCGGCGGCGGGGGCTGCTGCCCGTAGCCGCCCTGCTGCGGGTAGCCGTAGCCGGGCTGGCCGGCGGCACCGCCCTGCCCGTAGGGCCCCGGCTGCTGGGGCTGCTGGCCGTAGGGGCCCGGCTGGTTGTAACTCATCTCAGTCCTTCGTTTGAACTTGGGTGTTGCTAGCTGTCCCGTGCGACGCGCGCGTCCTCGCGCACCTTGGCCGTCAGGTCGGCGGCGTCCTTCAAGGACATGCTGTCGCCGAGAACCGCGGCAGCCGGGTCCGCCATCACGGCCACGCCCAGGGTGTTCCTATCGCCCCAGACGCATGCGGGCGCCTCCATGGATCCCTGTTGCGAGGTGAACTTCATCGACTGGCACTTCAGGACGTCCCCGTCGAAGCCGTCCGGGGTGAACTCCTGCGCCGAGCCGTTGGCCTCGGCGGTGCCGTTGTCCCGCAGGGTTTTGACGATGACCGCCAGTACGAGGTCCGCACCCCGCCGTGGATCGGTCACCTCGCCCCAGACGCCGGTGAATTTCATCATCTTCTTGCCGGCCGTCTGGTAGTCGGCCGCCACCAGATGCGGATCCTTGATGACCGGAATGCTCTGGAGGTCCTTCTTGCCCGCCGCCGACAGATCGCTGTCGTCGGTGCCCGCCCCCTGGCGTTGGTACTCCGCCGCGACCGTCTCGGGCGTCGTCAGCTTGTACGGACCGCTCTCCCCGCCGAACAGCGCGAAGCCCCCCGCCACCAGACCGCCCACGACCACCAGGGCGCCCACCGTGAGGCCGATGGTCCGCCCCTTGCCGCGGCCACCGGCCGCGGGCGGCGGTCCGCCGTAGTAGCCCGCCCCCTGCTGCGGAGTCTGCGGAGGCTGACCGTAGGGTCCCTGGGGCGCCGCGTACGGCCCCGGCGCGCCGTACGGTCCCGGCTGGCCGTAGCCTCCCTGCGGGGGCTGGGCGTAGCCGGGGTGCTGGGGCTGCTGGGCATATGGATTGGGCACAGGCGGCTGGCCGGCGCCGTACGGCCCTGGCTGACCCCCGTAGGGGCCGGGCTGCGGCGGCGGCTGCTGATAGCTCATCGTGCCTCTCTCCGTGATGTGCAGGGCAGGGTGCGGAACATCCTTCCCGACGCGCTGCCGTGGCTCGGCGCCGGGGCCACAACGGGTTCGTAACGGAGTGCCCCCGCCCTTTAGACTGCGACCGTGACCGAGAACTCTTCGCAGCGCCCCGACAGCGGGCCGAACAGCCACCCCGAACTGCCGACCCAGTACGCGCCGGCCGATGTAGAGGGGCAGTTGTACGAGCGCTGGGTGGAGCGTGGTTATTTCGAGGCCAGCGCGAAGAGCGACAAAGAGCCCTACACCATTGTCATCCCGCCCCCGAACGTGACCGGATCGCTGCACCTCGGTCATGCCTTCGAACACACCCTCATCGATGCGCTCACCCGGCGCAAGCGCATGCAGGGATACGAGACGCTCTGGCAGCCCGGCATGGACCACGCCGGTATCGCCACGCAGAACGTGGTCGAGCGGGAGCTGGCCAAGGAGGGCCTCTCCCGCCACGACCTGGGCCGTGAGGCGTTCGTCGAGCGGGTGTGGCGCTGGAAGGGCGAGTCCGGCGGGCAGATCTCCGGCCAGATGCGGCGCCTGGGCGACGGTGTCGCCTGGAACCGCGAGCGCTTCACGATGGACGAGGGGCTGTCCAAGGCCGTCCAGACCATCTTCAAGAAGCTCTACGACGATGAGCTGATCTACCGCGCCGAGCGCATCATCAACTGGTGCCCACGCTGTCTCACCGCCATCTCCGACATCGAGGTGGAGTACGACGACGAGGACGGCGAGCTGGTCTCGATCCGCTACGGCGAGGGGGAGTCCTCCATCGTCGTCGCCACCACCCGCGCCGAGACGATGCTCGGTGACACCGCGGTCGCGGTCCACCCGGACGACGCCCGCTACCGCCACCTGGTCGGCACCGAGATCGAGCTGCCGCTCACCGGCCGCCGCATCCCGGTCGTCGCCGACGCCCATGTCGACCCGGAGTTCGGCACCGGCGCGGTCAAGGTCACCCCGGCCCACGACCCGAACGACTTCGAGATCGGCCAGCGCCACGGCCTGCCGAACCTCTCCGTCCTGGACGAGCACGCGGTGATCACCGCCCATGGCCCCTTCCAGGGCCTGGATCGGCTGGAGGCGCGCAGCGCCATCGTCGGCGCGCTCCGTGCCGACGGCCGGATCGTCGCCGAGAAGCGGCCGTACACCCACTCCGTCGGCCACTGCTCGCGCTGCAAGACCACCATCGAGCCACGGCTGTCGATGCAGTGGTGGGTCAAGGTCGGTCCGCTCGCCAAGGCCGCGGGCGACGCGGTCCGCGACGGCCGGGTGCGGATCCACCCGGAGGAGATGTCCAAGCGCTACTTCGACTGGGTCGACAACCTCCATGACTGGTGCATCTCGCGCCAGCTGTGGTGGGGCCACCGGATCCCGGTCTGGTACGGGCCGAACGGCGAGGTCGTGTGCGTCGGCCCGGACGAGGAGCCGCCCGGCGGCGAGGGCTGGACGCAGGACAACGACGTCCTGGACACCTGGTTCTCCTCGGGTCTGTGGCCGTTCTCCACTCTGGGCTGGCCGGAGCGGACCGAGAGCCTCGAGAAGTTCTATCCCAACGCGGTCCTGGTCACCGGCTACGACATCCTCTTCTTCTGGGTCGCCCGGATGATGATGTTCGGCCTCTACGCGATGGACGGCACCCCGCCGTTCCACACCATCGCCCTGCACGGCATGGTCCGTGACCAGTTCGGCAAGAAGATGTCCAAGTCCTTTGGGAACGCGGTCAATCCGCTGGACTGGATGGACCAGTACGGCTCCGACGCCGTCCGGTTCACCCTGGCCCGCGGCGCCAACCCCGGTGTGGACGTGCCGATCGGCGAGGACTGGGTCCAGGCGTCCCGCAACTTCGCCAACAAGATCTGGAACGCGACCCGCTTCGCGCTGATGAACGGGGCCACGGTCGAGGGCGAACTCCCCGCCCCCGAGCGGCTTTCGGCCACCGACCGCTGGATCCTGTCCCGGCTGAACGAGGTCGTCGCCGCGGTCGACGGCTTCTACGA
Organism: Streptomyces sp. NPDC048636; assembly: GCF_040650655.1. Classification (NCBI taxonomy): domain Bacteria; kingdom Bacillati; phylum Actinomycetota; class Actinomycetes; order Kitasatosporales; family Streptomycetaceae; genus Streptomyces; species Streptomyces sp. NPDC048636. The sequence continues at coordinate 225,141 of NZ_JBEZHR010000002.1, forward strand.
GGACTACCAGTTCGCCAAGGTCTCCGACGTCCTCTACCACTTCGCGTGGGACGAGGTCTTCGACTGGTATGTCGAGCTGTCCAAGACCACCTTCGCCAAGGGCGGTCCGGAGGCCGACGCCTCGCGCCGCGTCCTCGGTGAGGTCCTGGACGTCACCCTGCGGCTGCTGCACCCGGTCGTCCCCTTCGTCACCGAGAAGCTGTGGACCTCGCTGACCGGCCAGGAATCGGTGGTCATCGCCGACTGGCCGAAGGACAGCGGCTTCCGGGACGAGGCGGCCGAGCGGGAGATCGAGAACCTCCAGCAGGTGGTCACCGAGGTCCGCCGGTTCCGCGCCGACCAGGGGCTCCAGCCCGGCCAGCGGGTCCCCGCGCGGCTCGAGCTGTCCGGCACCCAGCTGGCGCCCCACGAGGACGCGATGCGCTCGCTGCTGCGCCTCCAGCCCGCCGGTGAGGAGTTCACCGCGACCGCCTCGCTGCCGGTCGCGGGCGCCACGGTGGCGCTGGACCTGTCCGGCGCGATCGACGTCGGGGCCGAGCGCAAGCGGCTGGCCAAGGACCTCGCCGCGGCCGAGAAGGACAAGGCGCAGACCACGGCGAAGCTGGCCAACGAGGGCTTCCTCGCCAAGGCGCCGGACCATGTGGTGGAGAAGATCCGCACCCGGCAGGCGGCCGCCGAGGCCGATATCGCCCGGATCACCGCCCAGTTGGAGGCGCTGCCCAAGGGCTGAGCCCGCAGCGCGCCGCGTTCGTCCGTCAGCGCCCCCGCCGTCCGTCGGCGGGGGCGCTGACGCGTGCGCGGGGTGGTGGCGCACACCGGTTTCACAGCCGATGCACAGGTATGCCCCATCGGGAACCACAACGGCCCTTCCGGGAGTCTTTCCCACGTACGTCCCGGAAGGAGCTCTGGCTGAATGAACAAGCCGCTGCGGAAGGCATCCGTGTTCTCGCTGCTGCTGGTGCTGACCCTCATCGCCTGGGTCACCTATGTCCAGATGGCGCAGGGCAGCAGTCTCCGGGACAACCCGCACAACACCCGTAAGGCCATCGCCCAGTACGCGAACCCCCTCGGCGACATCGTCGTCGACGGCAAGCCGGTCACCGGCTCCCGGGCCACCGGGGGCAATCTGCGCTACAAGCGCACCTACACCGACGGCGAGCTGTACGCGCCGGTCACCGGCTACGCCTCCCAGGCGTACGGCAGCAACCAGCTGGAGGCCCTGGAGCACTCGGTCCTCGACGGCTCCGACAACAGGCTGAAGAACCCCCTCCAGGCGGTCACCCGGGAGCCCTCCAAGCCCGGCGACGTGATCACCACGATCGACCCGGCCGCCCAGAAGGCCGCCTTCGAGGGGCTGGGGGACAAGACCGGGGCGGCCGTGGCGATCGACCCGGACACCGGCCGGGTCCTCGCCCTGGCGAGCACGCCCTCCTACGACCCCGGCACCTTCGCGGGCTCCTCCGCCGATGACCAGAAGGCGTGGCAGAAGCTCCAGAAGGACAAGGAGCAGCCGATGCTCAACCGGGCACTGCGCCAGACCTATCCACCGGGCTCGGCCTTCAAGCTGGTGGTGGCCGCGGCCGCGCTCGAGGACGGGCTGTACGACTCGGTGAACGAGCGGACCCACAGCCCCGATCCGTATCTGCTGCCGGGCACGGTCACCGAACTGCGCAACGAGAACGCGTCGGCGCCCTGCGAGGACGCCACGATCCGCACCGCCCTCCAGTACTCGTGCAACACCGTCTTCGCGAAGATGGCCGTGGACCTGGGCCAGAAGAAGGTGGCGGCGCAGGCCGAGAAGCTGGGCTTCGACGACTCGGAGCTGGACATCCCCGTGCGCGCCGCGAAGAGCGTCTATCCGGACGGGATGAACGACTCGCAGACCGGGCTGAGCGGTATCGGCCAGTTCGACGTCACCGCGACCCCGCTCCAGATGGCCATGGTGACCTCGGCCATCGCCGGGGACGGCAAGCTGATGACCCCGAATCTGGTGGACCGTACGACGGACGGCAGCGCGTCCGTGCTGGACCGCGCCGAGGCGAAGGAGTACGGCCGGGCGATGTCCGAGGACACCGCGGCCCAGCTGCGCTCGGCGATGCGGACCGTCGTGGACCGGGGCACCGGCACCAACGCCGCGATCCCCGGTACCGAGGTGGGCGGCAAGACGGGCACCGCGCAGCACGGAGAGAACAACAGCGGTAAGCCGTACGCGTGGTTCGTGAGCTACGCCGATGACGGCAAGGGCCACCAGGTCGCGGTCGCGGTGGTGGTCGAGGACAGCGACGCGGCGCGCGCCGATGTCTCCGGCGGCGGGCTGGCCGGTCCGATCGCCAAGGCGGTGATGCGGGCCGCGCTGGGGTGAGGGCATGAGGCGCGCGAAGGACCAGCGGGTCCGCCCTCGTAGACTGGACCGCGTGAGCGAGCGCCCCCAGAACGAAGCCGACGAACCGGACGAATTCGAAGAGATCGTCGGAGCCGAGACCGACCGTGACCCCGATCTGGCGGTGATCGAGGCCGGCAGCCGGACGCTGCGTACCCAGTCCGGCCCGCCGCAGGGTGACGGCGTCCCGGCCCGGCCCGCCGACCCCGAGGTGGACCGCGCGCTGCGCGAGGTGGAGGCGAAGCTGGCCGAGCGCTGGCCGGAGACCAAGCTCGACCCGTCGCTCGGACGGGTCGAGGCGCTGATGGACATCCTCGGTTCGCCGCAGCGCGCCTACCCCTCGATCCACATCACCGGGACCAACGGCAAGACCAGCGCCGCGCGCATGATCGAGTCGCTGCTGGGCGGCTTCGAGCTGCGCACCGGCCGCTACACCAGCCCGCATGTGCAGTCCATCACCGAGCGGATCAGCCTGGACGGCGCGCCCATCTCCGCCGAGCGGTTCATCGAGACGTACCAGGACATCCAGCCGTACGTGGACATGGTGGACGCCCAGCAGGAGCACCGGCTGTCCTTCTTCGAGGTGCTCACCGGGATGGCCTACGCGGCCTTCGCGGACGCGCCCGTGGACATCGCGGTCGTCGAGGTCGGCATGGGCGGCTGCTGGGACGCGACCAATGTGATCGACGCGGGAGTCTCGGTGATCATGCCGATCTCCCTGGACCACACCGACCGGCTCGGCACCACTCCTGAGCAGATCGCCCAGGAGAAGGCCGGGATAGTGAAGCAGGACGCCACCGTGGTGCTGGCCCAGCAGCCGGTGGAGGCCGCGTCGGTGATCCTCAAGCGCGCGGTCGAGGTGGACGCCACGGTGGCCCGCGAGGGCATGGAGTTCGGGGTGCTCTCCCGTGAGGCGGCGGTCGGCGGCCAGCTGCTGACCCTGCGCGGTCTCGGCGGTGAGTACCCGGAGGTCTTCCTCCCGCTCTACGGTGCCCACCAGGCCCATAACGCCGCGGTGGCCCTGGCCGCCGTCGAGGCGTTCTTCGGTATCGGCACCCAGCACGCGCGCACACTCGACATCGACACCGTCCGCACCGCCTTCGCCTCGGTCACCTCGCCCGGCCGGATGGAGGTGGTGCGCCGCAGCCCCACCGTGGTGCTGGACGCCGCCCACAATCCGGCGGGCGCGCGCGCCGCGGCCGAGGCGGTCACCGAGGCGTTCGGCTTCAGCCGGCTGATCGGTGTGGTGGGGGCCAGCGGCGACAAGGACGTGCGCGGGCTGCTGGAGGCGTTCGAGCCGGTCTTCGCCGAGGTGGTGGTGACGCGTAACTCCACCCACCGCGCGATGGACGCGGACGAGCTGGCGGCCATCGCCGTCGAGGTCTTCGGCGCCGACCGGGTACAGGTCGAGCCCCGGCTGGACGACGCTCTGGAGCAGGCTGTCACCCTGGCGGAGGAAGAGGGTGAATACTCCGGCGCGGGGGTGCTGGTCACCGGATCCGTGATCACGGTCGGCGAGGCCCGGCTGCTTCTGGGAAAGGGCTGATATGCGAACGCTCTGTGCCTCCACCCTGATCGGTGAGTTCTTCGTCATCGGCTTCGGGGGGCTGGTCGCGATGAAGACGGCCGATCTGTCGACCGGCGCCGTCTGGACGGTCTGCGCGATCGCCATGGCGCTCTGTGTGCTGCTGTGCGGCATGCTCAGCCGTCCCGGCGCGGTGCGGATCGGCTGGGCCCTTCAGCTGGGCCTGGTGCTGAGCGGTCTCATCGTCCCCGTGATGTTCTTCCTCGGCGCGGTCTTCGCCGGGCTGTGGTGGGCCTCGGTCCACTTCGGCCGGAAGGTCGACGAGGCCAAGGCCCGGTTCGCCGGAGCCGGTGCCACCCCCTCCGCTGACGCTGCGTAACGTGACCACTGTTCACCCATGTAGCCTCTGCGGCACAGCTTCACCCGTATGCCACTTCCCTAAGGAGCCCGCACCGTGAGCCAGCGCACTCTCGTCCTTCTCAAGCCCGACGCCGTACGCCGCGGTCTGGTGGGCGAGGTGCTGGGGCGGATCGAGAAGAAGGCGGGCTGGGCCATCACCGCCCTGGAGCTGCGCGAGCTGGGCCGGGACCTTCTCGAGCAGCACTACGCCGAGCACGTCGGCAAGCCGTTCTACGAGCCGCTGGTGGAGTTCATGTCCTCCGGTCCGGTCGTGGCGCTGGTCGTCGAGGGCGAGCGGGTCATCGAGGGCGTACGGGCGCTGGCCGGGCCGACCGACCCGATCGCCGCGGCCCCGGGTTCCATCCGCGGGGATTTCGGCACCATCGTTCGGGAGAATCTCATCCACGCCTCGGACTCGGAGGAGTCCGCGCAGCGGGAAATCAAGATTTTCTTTCCCGGTCTCGCCTGATTACCGGCGGGTCACACCCGGCTTGGGCTAAATGATCATCAAGTGGTCATACCCCTGCTGACCTGGGGGCGGTCGAATTAATCGACCGCCTCTCGGTATATGCGGCCCGATCGGGGGAACGCATCTCCGCGACACGACGTCACCATTAGAGGGGGCGGGCTCGTGTTCTGCTGACAATGGCGGAGGACCCCCGCAGCGTGTTCGAGCGGGCGTGACTACGATGAGAGCTTCCGCGCTCGCAGCGCAACCATCCTGCCGAACCTCAAGCAAGCAATCGCTCCAGTAGGGAAGGCCTGACGTATCCTCATGGGGAACAACATGTCGTTCATCGGCCGTGACATGGCTGTCGACCTCGGCACCGCCAACACGCTGGTGTACGTCAGGGGCCGCGGGATCGTCCTCAACGAGCCGTCCGTCGTCGCCATCAACACCAACACCGGTGGAATTCTCGCGGTGGGTGCCGAGGCGAAGAAGATGATCGGCCGGACCCCTGGCAACATCGTCGCCGTGCGTCCGCTCAAGGACGGTGTGATCGCCGACTTCGAGATCACCGAGCGGATGCTGCGGTACTTCATCCTGAAGATCCACAAGCGCCGCTATCTCGCCCGGCCCCGCGTGGTGGTGTGTGTGCCGTCCGGTATCACCGGTGTGGAGCGCCGTGCCGTCATCGAGGCGTCCACCCAGGCGGGCGCCCGTCAGGTGCACATCATCGAGGAGCCCATGGCCGCCGCCATCGGCTCCGGCCTCCCGGTCCATGAGGCCACCGGCAACATGGTGGTGGACATCGGCGGCGGCACCACCGAGGTCGCCGTCATCTCGCTCGGCGGCATCGTCACCGCGCAGTCCATCCGGGTGGCCGGCGATGAGCTGGACAACGCGATCATCCAGCACATCAAGAAGGAGTACAGCCTTCTGCTCGGGGAGCGCACCGCAGAGAACATCAAGATCACCATCGGCTCCGCGTTCGAGAGCGACCAGGAGGAGCACACCGAGATCCGCGGCCGTGACCTGGTCAGCGGACTTCCCAAGACCGTTGTCATCTCCGCCGCCGAGGTCCGCAAGGCGATGGAGGAGCCGGTCAACTCGATCGTCGACGCGGTCAAGACGACCCTCGACAAATGCCCTCCGGAGCTCTCCGGCGATGTGATGGACCGGGGCATCGTGCTCACCGGCGGCGGTGCCCTGCTGCGCGGCCTGGACGAGCGGCTGCGCCGGGAGACCGGGATGCCGATCCATATCGCCGAGGACCCGCTGGACTCCGTCGCGCTCGGCTCCGGCAAGTGTGTCGAGGAGTTCGAGGCGCTCCAGCAGGTGCTGGACGCCCAGCCCCGCAGATGACGATCCGGCGGATCCGCCGCACGGGTTGACGGCCGCTGGCTGCCCGTGCGGCGGAACGCTGATATACAGGCATAAGGCTCCCCAGGACCGGCCGTGGACCACATAACAGCGGGACCGGTCCGACTCCGACGAGGAAGGCACGTCGCCGCACGTGAGGGACACACGAGAGAGCCGGCTGCTCCTGGTGCTGCTGGTCGCCATCGCGTTCGCGCTGATCACGGTGGACATCCGCGGCGGCGAGGACTCACCCCTCGACGGCGCGCGCCAGGCCGCCGCTTCGGTCTTCGGCCCGGTGGAGGACGGCGTCGCGTCCGCCGTCGACCCGGTCGGCAACGCCGTGGCGGCGGTTCGGGACTCCGACGACCGGCACGACCGCATCAAGGCGCTGGAGCAGGAGAACGCCAAGCTGAAGGCGCGGCTCGGCAGCAATGACCGCAACCGCGCCCGGGTGGTCGAACTCGACAAGCTGCGCAAGGTCGCCAGCCGCGGCCAGTACGGCATCAAGGGCGCCGAGGTCATCGGTATCGGCGCCGCCCAGGGCTTCTCCTGGACCGTCACCATCGACATCGGCAGCGACGACGGCATCCGCCGCGATATGACCGTCCTCAACGGTGACGGACTGGTCGGCCGGGTCACCACCGTCGGCCCCTCCACCTCCACCGTGCTGCTCGCCATCGACCCCGACTTCACCGTCGGCACCCGGATGGAGAAGTCCGGTGAGCTCGGCTTCGCGGGCGGGCGCGGCGACCGCTCGCTCCACGTCCAGCTCCTCAACGGCAAGGCGAAGATCAAGAAGGGCGACCGGCTGGTCACCTTCGGCTCCCAGGCGGACAAGCCGTTCGTACCCGGCGTTCCGGTCGGCAAGGTGGTCCGGGTCGACCCCACCGGCGGCGACCTCACCCGCACCCTCCAGGTGCGCCCCTATGTGTCGTTCAGCAAGCTGGACATCGTCGGTGTGGTGGTCGAGCCGCCGCGCTCCAACCCGCGCGACACCGTGCTGCCGCCCAAACCGGCGAAGCCCAAGCCGACGCCGACGGTCACCGTGACGGCGACGCCCTCCGGCCGCCCCTCGGGCAACGCCAACCGGGACAGCGCCGCCGAAGGGGGCCCCGACGCCGCCGGGAACCCCAACGCCGCCGGGGGCGAGACCACCGCCCCCGGGGAGAACGACGCCGCCAACCGGGACAACGGGGACTGACCGATGCTGCACCTCAACCGGATCCTCCTGTCGACCCTCCTGGTCCTCTTCGCCCTGCTCACCCAGATCTGCGTACTGGCCCGGCTGCAACTGCCCGGCGCCGTCCCCGATCTGCTGCTGCTCGTCGTGCTCGGTCTCGCCCTGGTCTACGGACACACCGGCGGTGCCCTCATCGGCTTCGGCGCCGGACTGCTGGCAGACCTCGCCCCGCCCGCCGACCACGCGGTCGGGCGCTACGCCCTGGTGCTGTGCGTCATCGGCTATCTGGCCGGGCTGGCCAAGCCGGAGAGCGGCCAGCTCCGGTCGGCCACCGGACCGATGCTGGTGGTCGTCGCGGCGGCCATCGGCGCCACCCTGCTGTACGCGGGCGTCGGCGAGCTCGTCGGCGATGACGCGGCCCGCCATGTGGGGCTGAGCAAGCTGCTGTTCACCGCCGCCCTCTACGACCTGCTGCTGGCCCCCTTCGCGGTACCACTGATCATGGCGCTCGCCCGCAAGGCCGAGAACGATCCGATGGCCGACAGCGCGGGCGGCCCCGGTGGCGACAGCGCCTCCCGCTGGATCAGCGCGGCGGGCGGCGTCCGTACCGCGCGGGCCGGCCGGCTGAGCCGTCTGAAGCGCACGGGCCGCACCGCCCGGATCGGCGGCCAGCGGGGCGGGCTGCTGACCAAGGGCGGCAAGGGCCGGACCGGACGCATCAAGGGGGTCAAGCGCCTGTGAGCAGCGTCCGCATGTCGTCCGCCGCCTGCCCGTCGTCGTCCACCACCACCCTCGGGGGAGGCCATGAGTAACATCCCTGAGACCGGGCGGACCCCGCGGGTCACCGTCCGGCTCGTGGCCATCCAGATCCTTGTCTTCTCACTGCTGCTCACCCTCGGCGGACGGCTGTGGTACCTCCAGATCCGCAACGGCGACGAGTACACCAAGAAGGCCGCCAACAACCACGTCCAGCAGGTCGTCCACCCCGCGGTGCGCGGTTCGATACTGGACGCGCGGGGCGTGCCGCTCGCCGACAACGAGACCCGGCTCGTGGTCTCCGCCAGCCGGACCGCCCTGATGAAGGAGCCGGACGACGGAAAGGCCGTCCTCACCCGTCTCGCGGGCGTGCTGAAGCTGAAGCCCGAGGACGTGCTGACCAAGGTCCGGCTGTGCGACGCCAAGACCCCGCAGCCGTGCTGGAACGGTTCCCCGTACCAGCCCATCCCGATCACCGATGAGGCCAGCCCCCAGCAGGCCCTCCAGATCCGGGAGCGCGAGGAGGACTTCCCCGGGATCAGCGCGGAGCCCACCGCGGTGCGCCGGTACGCCGCGCCCGCCGGGTCCAACGCCGCCCAGGTGCTCGGCTATCTCTCCCCGGTCACCGATGAGCAGATCAAGAAGGCCGAGCACACCAAGTCCCCGCTGCTCCGCTCCGACCAGGTGGGCAGCAACGGGCTCGAGCACCAGTACGACAGCCAGCTGCGCGGCAAGGCCGGGGTCACCCGCTACGAGGTCGACAACCTCGGCCGGGTGATCGGCCAGAAGGAGAGCCAGCGGGCCCGCCCCGGGGACAACGTCGTCACCAGCATCGACTCACGCGTCCAGTCGGTCGCCGAGAAGGAGCTGGCACAGGCGATGAAGGACGCCCGTAAGCAGTTCGACAAGAACACCGGCCGTAACTACAAGGCCGACTCCGGTGCGGTCGTGGTGATGGAGGCGAAGACGGGCCGTGTGGTGGCCATGGCCTCCAACCCGACCTACGACCCCAACGCCTGGGTCGGCGGTATCTCCGGCAAGGACTACAAGCAGCTCACCGGCAAGGACTCCAACTACCCGCTGCTGAACCGGGCCATCCAGGGGCAGGCGGCCCCCGGCTCGATCTTCAAGGTGATCCCGACGACCGCCGCGGTCAACGCCGGTTACGACTTCGACGGCCGCTACCCCTGCACCAGCTCCTTCAGCATCGGCAGCCAGGTCTTCAAGAACTTCGAGTCCGCCAACTACGGCCCCATCAGCCTCGGCCGCGCCCTCGAGGTCTCCTGCGACACCGTCTTCTACAACCTCGCCTACGAGCAGTGGAAGAAGGACGGCGGCAACAAGCCGAAGAAGAAGGCCGCGGACTGGTTCTACAAGACCGCCCACCAGTTCGGCCTGGGCAAGGAGACCGGTATCGACCTCCCCAACGAGGTCACCGGCCGGGTCCCGGACCGCCAGTGGAAGAAGGACTACTGGAAGGCCAACAAGGACGGCTGGTGCAAGAGCGCCAAGAAGGACGGCGACTACGGCCAGCGGCTCTCCTACGAGAACTGCCTCGAGGGCATGAAGATGCGCGCCGGTGACTCGGTGAACTTCTCCATCGGCCAGGGCGACACCCTCGTCACCCCGATCCAGATGGCCACCATCTACTCGGCCATCAGCAACGGCGGCACGATGTACGACCCCAGCATCGGCAAGGCGATCGTCAGCCCCGACGGCAAGAAGATCACCAAGATCAAGCCCACCTCGCACGGCAAGCTGCCGATGAAGCCCGGCACCCGCGACAAGATCGACAACGCCCTCGCCGGCGTGGCCACCCGGGGCACCGCCGCCTGGCGGTTCAACGGCTGGCCGCAGAACAAGATCCCGATGCACGCCAAGACCGGTACCGCCGAGGTCTACGGCAAGCAGACCACCTCGTGGTTCGCGACGTACACCAAGGACTACTCGGTCATCATGACGATCTCCCAGGGCGGTACCGGCTCCGGGGCCTCCGGCCCGGCCGTGCGCAAGATCTACAACGCGCTCTACGGCATCGACAACAAGGGCGGCATCGACAAGAAGAAGGCGCTGCTGCCCCAGCCGCAGGCCAACCTTCCCAAGATCGAGCCCGATGGCTCCATCGAGGCCCAGCCCCTGGGCAAGCAGTTCGCCCTCGCGGCGAACGAACGGCGCCGGGGAGCCCAGCGATGAGCGCGTCCACCCATAACTACTCCGTCCGCCGCTTCACCCCGGAGCGCGGCACCTGGAGCAAGCTCACCGCCCGTGACTCGCTGGTCCGCCGACTGGACTGGGTGCTGCTGATCTGCGCGCTCGCCCTCTCCGCCATCGGTGCGGTGCTGGTGTACTCCGCGACCCGCAACCGCACCGAGCTCAACCAGGGCGACCCGTACTACTTCCTGGTCCGGCACGCGCTCAACACCGGTATCGGGCTGCTGCTGGCCATCGGCACCATCTGGCTGGGCCACCGCACCCTGCGCGGTGCGGTCCCGATCCTCTACGGGCTCTCCGTGGTCCTGGTGCTGGCCGTGCTCACCCCGCTGGGCTCGACCGTCAACGGCGCCCACGCCTGGATCCAGATCGGCGGCGGCTTCTCGCTCCAGCCCTCCGAGTTCGCCAAGATCACGATCATCCTGGGGATGGCCATACTGCTGGCGACCCGGGTGGACGCGGGCGACCGGGTGCACCCCGACCACCGCACCGTGGTCCAGTCCCTCGGTCTGGCCGCGCTGCCCATCGCCATCGTGCTGCTGATGCCGGACCTCGGCTCGGTGATGGTCATGGCGGTGATCGTGCTCGCCGTACTGCTCGCCTCCGGCTCCTCCAACCGCTGGGTCGCCGGGCTGATCCTCACCGCGGTGATCGGCGCGGTGCTCATCTGGCAGCTCGGCGTGCTGGACCAGTACCAGATCGACCGCTTCGCGGCCTTCGCCAACCCCGCCCTGGACCCGGCCGGTGTCGGCTACAACACCAACCAGGCCCGGATCGCCATCGGTTCGGGCGGGCTCACCGGCAAGGGGCTGTTCCACGGCACCCAGACCACCGGCCAGTTCGTGCCCGAGCAGCAGACCGACTTCGTCTTCACGGTGGCGGGGGAGGAACTGGGCTTCCTCGGCGCGGGCCTGATCATCGTGCTGCTGGGGATCGTGCTGTGGCGGGCCTGCCGTATCGCCCGGGGCACCAGCGAGCTGTACGGGACGGTCGTCGCCGCCGGGATCATCGCCTGGTTCGCCTTCCAGGCGTTCGAGAACATCGGGATGACCCTCGGCATCATGCCGGTGGCCGGACTCCCGCTGCCGTTCGTCTCCTACGGCGGCTCCTCGATGTTCGCCGTCTGGATCGCGGTCGGTCTGCTCCAGTCCATCCGGGTGCAGCGCCCGGTTTCCGCCTGACGTCGGCGCGCTCCGGGGGACTCCCGCACCCGCCCCGGGGCGACTAGATTCGGTTCATGGTGGACAAGATGCGGGAGATCGAGCGCAAGTACGAGGCGAACGGGACCACCACTGACCGCGGACTGCCGGATCTGACCGGCGTCGCCACGGTCGCGGGTGTGACGGACCGCGGTGTGGTCACGCTGGACGCCCTCTACTACGACACCCCCTGCCGCCGCCTGGCGGCCGACGGCGTCACCCTGCGCCGCCGCACCGGCGGCGGCGACGAGGGCTGGCACCTCAAACTGCCGGTGGGCGCCGACACCCGGGACGAGATCCGCGCCCCGCTCTCGGACGCCCTGCCCGCCGAGCTGGCCGCGCTGGTCCGCTCCCGCGTCCGCTCCACCGAGCTCGTACCCCTCGTCCATCTCCTGTCCGAGCGGGAAGTCAGGCAGCTGGTGGACGCCGACGGCGCGCCGCTCGCCGAGATCTCCGCCGATCGCGTCACGGCCCGGCGGCTGGCACCGGAGGCCGGGGAGGCGGTCCGGTGGACCGAGTACGAGGTGGAGCTGGCCGAGGGCGGTGACCCGGCGCTGCTCGACGCGCTGGAGCCGCGGCTGGCCGAGGCCGGGCTGTGCCGGTCGGCCTCCCCCTCCAAGCTGGCCCGGGCGCTGGCCGAGACCGATCCCGCGACGCGGTCGGCGAAGAAGCCCGCCAAGACCAAGAAGTTGGATGCCAGGGCGAAGAAGCCGGACGCCGGGGCCACCGCGGGCGATGTCGTCCTCGCCTACGTACGCCGTCAGATCACCGCCATCGTCACCCTCGACCCCGCCGTACGGCTGGACACCCCCGACTCCGTCCACCGGATGCGCGTCGCCACCCGCAGGCTGCGCTCCGCCTTCCGCTCCTACCGCAAGGTGCTGGACCGCGCCGTCACCGACCCCATCGGCGCCGAGCTGAAGTGGCTCGCCGCCGAGCTGGGCATCGACCGCGACCGCGAAGTGCTCACCGCGCGGCTCGAGGAACGGCTCGCCGAGATCCCCGTCGAACTGCGGCTCGGCCCGGTGGCCGCCCGGCTGCGCATCTGGTCCGAGGCGCGCCGCCAGGGCTCGCGCGGCAGGCTGCTGGAGGTCCTGGACGGCGAGCGGCATCTCGCGCTCCTGGACCGGCTCGACGCCCTGCTCGCCGACCCGCCGCTGCGCCCGGCCGCCGCCCGCCCCGCCGAGGAGGTGATCCTCAAGGCCGTGCTGCGCGACTACCGGCGGCTCGCCGACCGCGTCGAGACGGCCCTGCACGCCCCCGCGGGCCCGGACCGGGACATCACCCTCCACGAGGCGCGCAAGGACGCCAAACGGGTCCGCTACGCCGCCGAGGCGGCCCGTCCCGCGCTCGGCAAGCCCGCCAAACGGTTCAAGAAGCTGATGACCGCCGTGCAGGAGCTGCTCGGCGACCACCAGGACAGCGTGGTGGTCCGCGAGGCGCTGCGCGAGCTCGGCGTCCAGTCGTACGCGGCGGGGGAGAGCTCCTTCACCTACGGACTGCTGTACGGCCGTGAGGAGGCGCTGGCCGCCTCCCGGGAGCGGGAGCTGCCGGAGCTGTGGGCCGAGGTCTCCCGGCCCGGCCACCGGGCGGCCCTGGAGACGTAGATCCGTGGCGAGAGGCCGCCCGCGGGACCGGTACGCTTGAGGGTCACCCCTGTCAGCTCACGAAGGTATCTCCCACACGATGTCTGTCGAGTCGGTCTTCCCACAGCTCGAGGCCCTGCTCCCGCACGTGCAGAAGCCGATCCAGTACGTAGGCGGGGAGCTCAACTCCACGGTCAAGCCGTGGGACGACTGTGACGTCCGCTGGGCGCTCATGTACCCCGACGCGTACGAGGTCGGTCTGCCCAACCAGGGCGTCATGATCCTCTACGAGGTCCTCAACGAGCGCGAGGGTGTGCTCGCCGAGCGCACCTACAGCGTCTGGCCCGATCTCGAGGAGCTGATGCGCGAGCACAAGGTGCCGCAGTTCACCGTGGACTCGCACCGCCCGGTCGCCGCGTTCGACGTGTTCGGTGTCTCGTTCTCCACCGAGCTGGGCTACACCAACCTGCTCACCGCGCTCGACCTGGCCGGGATCCCGCTGGACGCCGCCGACCGCACCGAGGACCACCCCGTCGTGGTCGCGGGCGGTCACGCCGCGTTCAACCCCGAGCCGATCGCGGACTTCATCGACTGCGCGGTGATCGGCGACGGTGAGCAGGCCGTGCTCGAGATCACCGAGATCGTCCGGGCCTGGAAGGCCGAGGGCCGCCCCGGCGGCCGTGAGGAGCTGCTCTTCCGGCTCGCCCGCACCGGCGGGGTCTACGTTCCGCGGTTCTACGACGTGGAGTACCTGGCCGACGGCCGGATCGCCCGTGTGGTGCCCAACCGCTCGGGTGTGCCGTGGCGGGTGTCCAAGCACACCGTCATGGACCTCGACGAGTGGCCGTACCCCAAGCAGCCCCTGGTGCCGCTGGCCGAGACCGTCCATGAGCGGATGTCGGTGGAGATCTTCCGCGGCTGCACCCGTGGCTGCCGCTTCTGCCAGGCGGGCATGATCACCCGTCCGGTGCGCGAGCGCTCCATCACCGGAATCGGCGAGATGGTCGAGAAGGGGCTGAAGAACACCGGCTTCGAGGAGGTCGGCCTGCTGTCGCTGTCCTCCGCCGACCACACCGAGATCGGCGATATCGCCAAGGGGCTGGCGGACCGGTACGAAGAGGACAAGATCGGTCTGTCCCTGCCCTCGACCCGGGTGGACGCGTTCAACATCGATCTGGCGAACGAGCTGACCCGTAACGGCCGCCGGTCGGGGCTGACCTTCGCCCCCGAGGGCGGTTCGGAGCGCATCCGCAAGGTCATCAACAAGATGGTCTCCGAAGAGGACCTCATCCGGACCGTCTCCACCGCCTACGGCAACGGCTGGCGGCAGGTGAAGCTGTACTTCATGTGCGGGCTGCCGACCGAGACCGACGACGACGTCCTCCAGATCGCCGATATGGCGACGAAGGTCATCGCCAAGGGCCGTGAGGTGTCCGGTAAGAACGACATCCGCTGCACCGTCTCGATCGGCGGGTTCGTCCCCAAGCCGCATACCCCGTTCCAGTGGGCGCCGCAGCTCAGCGCCGAGGAGACGGACGCGCGTCTGGAGAAGCTGCGCGAGCGGATCCGTGGCGACAAGAAGTACGGCCGCTCCATCGGCTTCCGCTACCACGACGGCAAGCCCGGCATCGTCGAGGGCCTGCTCTCCCGCGGTGACCGCCGGGTGGGCGCCGTCATCCGCGCCGTCTACGAGGACGGCGGCCGTTTCGACGGCTGGCGCGAGCACTTCTCCTACGACCGCTGGATGGAGTGCGCCGAGCGGGCGCTGCCCGAATTCGGGCTGGACGTCGCCTGGTACACCACCCGCGAGCGCACCTACGAGGAGGTCCTGCCCTGGGACCACCTGGACTCCGGTCTCGACAAGGACTGGCTCTGGGAGGACTGGCAGGACTCGCTCGACGAGACCGAGGTCGACGACTGCCGCTGGACCCCCTGTTTCGACTGCGGCGTCTGCCCGCAGATGCAGACCGAGATCCAGATCGGCCCCACGGGCCGCAAGATGCTGCCGCTGTCGGTCGTGAAGTAGCCGACCGTTCACCGGCAGCCCACGAAGTAGGCTGGAAGGTGCCGGGCCGAGCGGGCCCGGCACCGAAAGGCCGAGGAATTCAAGGAGAGACTCCCCTGGGCAAGCGACAGCCCGAAGGCCCGCCGCCCGCACCGGCGGTGCAGCGCATCCGTTTGCGCTACACCAAGCGCGGCCGCCTCCGGTTCACCAGCCACCGCGACTTCCAGCGCGCCTTCGAGCGGGCGTTGCGCCGCGCCGAGGTGCCCATGGCGTACTCGGCGGGATTCACCCCGCACCCCAAGGTGTCGTACGCCAATGCCGCACCCACCGGCACCGGCAGTGAGGCCGAGTACCTGGAGATCCAGCTCACCGAGGCGCGCGAGCCCGACACGCTGCGCGCTCTCCTCAATGAGTCGCTGCCCCCCGGCCTGGACGTGATCGACGCCGTCGAGGCCGGGACCTCCGGTCTGGCGGACCGGCTGGAGGCGTCCGTATGGGAGCTCCGGCTGGACCGGGTCACCCATGCGGAGGCCGAACGGGCCGTCGCCGCCTTCCTCGAGGCCGACACGGTCGAGGTGCAGCGCCGGACCAAAAACGGGTTGCGCACCTTCGACACCCGCGCCGCGGTGGTCCGGCTGGAGGCGATCGATGCCCCGGCCGATAGGCCGGTGGACGGTGGCTGTGCGATACTGCGGCTGGTGGTACGGCATCTGACACCTGCCGTACGACCCGACGACGTCCTGTCCGGTCTCCGCGCTACGGCCGACCTGGCGCCGCCGGTCCCCGCAGCGGTGACCAGGCTGGCGCAGGGGCTGCTCGATGAGGAGTCCGGCACGGTGACCGACCCGCTCGCGCCCGATCGCGAGGCAGTCACGGCCGCCCCACCCACGGCCGCCGAGCTGACCGCCGCGATGGCGCCGGAAGGTTCCGCGTAAGGACCGCCGTCGACGCGCCGCCGATGCACTTGGGAGCCACCCGGGTCCGGCTGGCGCACTGACCAGGAGACTTTCGCCGGTCCCGGCCATAGCCGGATCCGGCGAGCGAGACGACAGCTCCCGTGCGGCGCCCGCGCCCCGGACGGCGGCACCCGCGCACCGCGCGGCTGCGGCCGGAAGACGGCGCGGCGCCCGGGAGCGTGACGGGAGAACCGCCCGCATGCTCGAGCCCATTGAGCCGATCGAACCTGTCCAGCCTGCCCAGCCCCTGGGGCAGAGCGCGCCACGCGTCGGCGCCCCCGGGGACGTTCAGGACACCACCCCCAGTGACACCCTGCCGCCGCGCCGCCGCCGTGCGGCCTCCCGGCCCGCCGGTCCACCGGTGGGCGGAGTGGGTGACGCGGAGACCGTCACCCCCACCGTGCCGGCCATACCGGCCGAGGAGATCGCCGAGGTCACCGCCTCCGGGCCGGTCGCCGCCGGTGCCGCGATGGCCGCCGGTGCCGATGCCGAATCCGCCGCGCCCGCCCGTAGCCGCCGTCGGGCGATCCGTAAGGCGACCGCCCCGGCCGGAGCGCCGGAGGCCGCCGAAACGGTCGTGCCCGCCGACGCCGGACGGGACCCGGAGAGCGCCGCCGCCGAGCCCGCGGCCGAACCGGTCACCGAGGCCGCGCCGCCCGCCCGGTCGCGCCGTCGCGCCACTCGTAAGGCCACGGCTCCGGCCGGTGCGCCGCAGACCGCGGAGACGGTCGTGGCGGCCGAGGAGAAGGCCGCTCCGGCCGCGGCCGACGCGCCGTCCCGGCCGGAGTCCGGATCCGCCGACGAGCCCGCTTCCGAGCCCGCGCCGCCCGCGCGATCGCGTCGCCGTGCCACCCGTAAGGCGACCGCTCCGGCGGGCGCGCCGCGGTCGGCCGACGAGGACGCGTCGTCTACGGCGGCCGCTGGCGGCAGTGGTGAGGAGGCCACCGCCCCAGCCGCAGTCGCAGCCGATGCCCCGGCCGAACTCGTGGAGCCCGCCGAGTCCGCCGAGGAAGCCCCGCGGGGCCGTAGCCGCCGCCGGGCGACCCGTAAGGCGACCGCCCCCGTCGGTGCGCCGCAGGAGTCCTCCGCGGTCGCGCCGGAGCCGGAGACCGCCGAGGCGGCTGCCTCCGCTGAGGAGCCCGCCGGGACCGCGCCCGCGCGGACGCGGCGCCGGGCCGCCCGTAAGGCCGCGGCCGGTGCGCCGGAGGCCGCCGGGACGCCCGCCGCGCAGGAGGGCGTAGCCGCCGAGGAGACTCCCGCCGCGGCCGAGGAGACCACCGCGACCGAGGAGGCGCCGCGCGGCCGTGGCCGCCGCCGGGCGACCCGTGCGGCCGCCGCCGAGTCCGAGGCCGCGTCCACCGAGTCCGGGGCCGCCGAGGCGGAGCCCGAGCAGGAGCCCGCGCCGCGCCGCCGCCGGGCCGCGCGCCCGCCGACGGCCGTGTTCCAGGCGCCGGTCTTCACCGAGCCGGTGTTCCAGACCCCGGAGAGCGCCGCCGCCGAGGCCGCGGCCGCCCAGGGCGGGGAAGCCGGGGCCGAGGAGACCGAGGAGGAGCAGCCCGCGGCCGAGACCGCGGCGCCCGCCCGCCGCCGTCGCCGCCGCCGTGGCGAGCCCGCCGAGGA
The DNA here is from genome assembly GCF_040650655.1 of Streptomyces sp. NPDC048636. NCBI lineage: Bacteria > Bacillati > Actinomycetota > Actinomycetes > Kitasatosporales > Streptomycetaceae > Streptomyces > Streptomyces sp. NPDC048636. Next base: position 242,762 of record NZ_JBEZHR010000002.1, read on the forward strand.
GCGCACGGAGACCACCGAGGCCGCCAAGGCCCCGGAGACCCCCGAGACCGACACCGCCGCCGAGTCCGCCGAGCCGTCCGAGGCCGAGGAGCAGCGGGCCGAGGGCGAGCAGGACGACGACGAGTCGGGTGACCGCCCGGCCCGCCGCCGTCGCCGTGGTGGCCGTCGCCGCCGCCGGGGTGAGGCCGCCGACGCCGAGGGTGGCGAGGGGCGCGCCGAGGGCGAGGACCACGAGGACGAGTCCGCCGAGGGCGAGGGCGCCGAGGAGTCCGGCAGCGGCCGGGCCGACGAGGGCGCCGAGGACAACGGCGGAGGCTCCAGCAGCAGCCGTCGCCGTCGTCGCCGCCGCCGTCGCAGCGGGGACTCCGATGTCGACGGGGGCGGTGACGACCCGGAGCGCACCGTCGTCAAGGTCCGTGAGCCCCGTAAGAAGGAGGCCGAGCCCGGTACCGGCGCCGACGAGGTGCAGTCCATCAAGGGCTCGACCCGTCTGGAGGCCAAGAAGCAGCGCCGCCGTGAGGGGCGCGAGCAGGGCCGCCGCCGGGTGCCGATCATCACCGAGGCCGAGTTCCTGGCCCGCCGTGAGGCGGTCGAGCGGGTCATGGTGGTGCGGCAGAGCGGTGAGCGCACCCAGATCGGGGTGCTCGAGGACAACGTCCTCGTCGAGCACTTCGTCAACAAGGAGCAGTCCAGCAGCTACGTCGGCAATGTCTACCTGGGCAAGGTCCAGAACGTGCTGCCGTCGATGGAGGCCGCCTTCGTCGACATCGGCAAGGGCCGTAACGCCGTGCTGTACGCGGGCGAGGTGAACTTCGAGGCGCTGGGCCTGGCCAACGGGCCGCGCCGGATCGAGACCGCCCTGAAGTCCGGGCAGTCGGTGCTGGTCCAGGTCACCAAGGACCCGATCGGCCACAAGGGCGCCCGGCTGACCAGCCAGGTCTCCCTGCCCGGCCGCTACCTGGTGTACGTGCCCGAGGGCTCGATGACCGGTATCAGCCGCAAGCTGCCCGACACCGAGCGGGCCCGGCTGAAGCAGATCCTCAAGAAGATCGTTCCCGAGGACGCGGGCGTGATCGTCCGCACCGCCGCGGAGGGCGCCAGCGAGGACGAGCTCGCCCGCGACGTCCGGCGTCTCCAGGCGCAGTGGGAGGAGATCCAGAAGAAGGCGAAGACCGGCAACGCGCCGTCGCTGCTCTACGGCGAGCCGGATATGACCGTCCGGGTCGTCCGCGACATCTTCAACGAGGACTTCTCCAAGGTCATCGTCAGCGGTGACGACGCCTGGAACACCATCCACGGCTATGTCGAGCATGTCGCGCCCGACCTCGCCGACCGGCTCCAGAAGTGGAGCTCGGACGTCGATGTCTTCGCCACCTACCGGATCGACGAGCAGCTGATGAAGGCGCTGGACCGCAAGGTCTGGCTGCCCAGCGGCGGTTCGCTGGTGATCGACCGGACCGAAGCGATGATCGTGGTCGACGTCAACACCGGCAAGTTCACCGGCCAGGGCGGCAACCTGGAGGAGACGGTCACCAGGAACAACCTGGAGGCGGCCGAGGAGATCGTGCGCCAGCTGCGGCTGCGCGACCTCGGCGGCATCATCGTGATCGACTTCATCGACATGGTGCTGGAGTCCAACCGGGACCTGGTGCTGCGCAGGCTGCTGGAGTGCCTGGGCCGGGACCGCACCAAGCACCAGGTGGCGGAGGTCACTTCGCTGGGCCTGGTGCAGATGACCCGTAAGCGGGTCGGCCAGGGGCTGCTGGAGTCCTTCTCCGAGAGCTGTGTGCACTGCAACGGCCGTGGCGTGATCGTCCACATGGACCAGCCCACGTCGGCCGGTGGCGGTGGCGGCAAGCGCAAGAAGAAGAAGTCCGGTGGCGGTCAGCAGGCGCCCGAGCAGGACCGGGCCGTCGCCGAGACCGAGGCGGAGGCCGAAGCCGAGGCCGAGGGCGAGACGGTGGTCGAGGCCGCCGAGGAGGCCGCCGCCGAGGCCGCGGCCCCCACGGCACTGCCGGAGCCGGTCTTCGCGGCCGACGAGGAGCTGTACAGCAGCGCCGCCGAGGCCGAGGCCGCCGCGACCCGTGGCCGTTCCCGCCGCCGGGTGACCCGTAAGGCGTCCGCCCCGGCGGGTGCCCCGAAGGCCGCCGCGCAGCAGGAGGCCGTGGTCGTCGTCGGCCCGGACGAGCAGAAGGAAGCCCCCAAGGCCGGAAGGCGGGGGAAGCGGGCAGCAAAGGCCGAGCAGGCGCAGCAGGCCGAGCAGGCGCCGGAGCAGGCCGCCGGGGCCACGGCCGAGGCGCCCGCCTCCGCCGCCGCCCCGGAGGCCGCCGAGGCCCCCGAGGCCGCTCCCGCGCCGCGTACGCGCCGTCGGGCGACCCGGAAGGTGTCCGCCCCGGCGGGCTCGCCGACGGGTGCCGAGGACGCGGCCGTGGTGGTCGTGGGCGCCTCCGCGCCGGAGGCGGCGTCCGCGCCCGCCGCCGAGCCGGAGCCGGTCGCCGAGGCGGCCGAGTCCGCCCCGGCCGAAGGCGAGACCGCCGCACCCGCCAGGAAGACGGCGCGCAAGACCGCCGCCAAGAAGGCCCCGGCGAAGAAGACGGCCGCCAAGAAGACCGCGGCGAAGAAGACCGCCGCCAAGAAGACGACGGCCAAGAAGACGACCGCGAAGAAGACCACGGCCAAGAAGTCGGTGTCGAAGAAGACCGCGGCGGCGGAGCAGCAGACGCCGCAGTCGGTCTCGGCCGCCACTGACGACTGACGTTCCCGGTCGTCCGGACCCCGGTGGGGCACCCGCTCACCCCGAGCAGGTGCCCCTCCGGGCTCTGGTAGCCTTGTCCCTCGGCGTCTGTACGCCAAACCCCTGAGCAGATCCCTCCCGACCCCGTCGGGAGAGGCCGCTCGGCCGAAGGTGAATCGCAGCGACGTTCCGTCGCGAGAAAGCACTCGGTTGTCATGATCCGCGGAGGGTCATGTGGAGCGGCTGGCATCAGAGGACCCGTCTACGAGCGAGAGAGTGAGAACCGCGTGTACGCAATCGTGCGCACCGGCGGCCGCCAGCAGAAGGTGGCCGTGGGCGACGTCATCGAGGTCGACCGGATGTCCGACAGCAAGGTCGGCGACTCCGTCGAGCTCTCGACTCTGCTCGTCGTCGACGGCGACGCCGTCACCAGCGACCCGTGGGTCCTGGCCGGCGTGAAGGTCCGCGCCGAGGTGGTCGACCACCACAAGGGTGCCAAGATCGACATCCTGAAGTACAAGAACAAGACCGGTTACCGCAAGCGGATCGGCCACCGCCAGCTGCACACCGCGCTGAAGATCACCGGCATCGACTCGGCTGCGAAGTAAGGGACTGAGAAGACATGGCACACAAGAAGGGCGCATCGTCCACTCGGAACGGTCGCGACTCCAACGCCCAGCGGCTCGGGGTCAAGCGCTTCGGCGGCCAGGCCGTCAACGCGGGTGAGATCCTGGTCCGCCAGCGCGGCACGCACTTCCACCCGGGCACGGGCGTCGGCCGCGGCGGCGACGACACGCTGTTCGCGCTGGCCGCCGGTGCGGTGCAGTTCGGCACCCACCGTGGTCGCAAGGTCGTGAACATCGTTCCGGTCGCTGAGTAATCAGTCCCGGCGCGACACCGCACACCTTTCCGAGGGCGGACCGCTCTTTCCCGTGACGGGGAAGCGGGTCCGCCCTCGGCGCGTTGAGCCGACCGAGACCATCACCACAGATCAGTTCCGTACACCCTGGAGGCATCCGTCATGACCACCTTCGTGGACCGCGTCGAGCTGCATGTCGCCGCGGGTAACGGGGGCCACGGCTGCGCCTCCGTGCACCGCGAGAAGTTCAAGCCGCTGGGCGGCCCGGACGGCGGCAACGGCGGCCGTGGCGGCGATGTGATCCTGGTCGTCGACCAGTCGGTCACCACGCTGCTCGACTACCACCACAGCCCCCACCGCAAGGCCACCAACGGCAAGCCCGGCGAGGGCGGCAACCGCTCCGGCAAGGACGGCACGGACCTGGTCCTGCCGGTCCCCGACGGCACCGTCGTCCTCGACAAGAAGGGCGAGGTCCTCGCCGACCTCATCGGCGAGGGCACCACCTATGTCGCCGCCCAGGGCGGCCGCGGCGGCCTCGGCAACGCGGCCCTCGCCTCGGCCCGCCGCAAGGCCCCCGGCTTCGCGCTGCTGGGCGAGCCCGGCCACGCCGGGGATATCGTCCTGGAGCTCAAGACCGTCGCGGACGTGGCCCTCGTCGGCTACCCCAGCGCCGGCAAGTCTTCGCTGATCTCGGTGCTCTCGGCCGCCAAGCCGAAGATCGCCGACTACCCGTTCACCACCCTGGTGCCCAACCTCGGTGTGGTCACGGCCGGTTCGACCGTCTACACCATCGCGGACGTCCCCGGGCTGATCCCCGGCGCCAGCCAGGGCAAGGGCCTGGGGCTGGAGTTCCTGCGCCATGTCGAGCGGTGCTCGGTGCTGGTGCACGTCCTGGACACGGCCGCCCTGGAGTCCGAGCGCGACCCGGTGACCGACCTCGATGTCATCGAGGCGGAGCTCGCCCAGTACGGCGGGCTGGAGGACCGGCCGCGCATCGTGGTGCTCAACAAGGTCGACGTGCCCGACGGCAAGGACCTCGCCGACATCATCCGCCCTGATCTGGAAGCCCGTGGCTACCAGGTCTTCGATGTCTCGGCGGTGGCCCATCTCGGCCTCAAGGAGCTGTCGTTCGCCCTGGCGAAGATCGTCGGTGATGCGCGCGCGGCCAAGCCCAAGGACGAGGCGACCCGGATCGTCATCCGGCCCAAGGCCGTGGACGACGCGGGCTTCTCGGTCGTCGCCGAGGACGGGTTCTACCGGGTGCTGGGCGAGAAGCCCGAACGCTGGGTCCGCCAGACCGACTTCAGCAACGACGAGGCCGTCGGCTACCTCGCCGACCGGCTGAACCGCCTCGGTGTCGAGGAGGAGCTGATGAAGTCGGGTGCCCGCGCGGGCGACGAGGTCGTCATCGGCCCCGAGGACAACGCGGTCGTCTTCGACTGGGAACCGACCATGAACGCGGGCGCGGAGATGCTGGGCCGCCGGGGCGAGGACCACCGTTTCGAGGCCCCGCGCCCGGCCGCGCAGCGGCGCCGGGACCGCGACGCGGAGCGGGACGAGGCCGAGGAGGAGTTCGACTCCTTCAAGCCGTTCTAGCCAACCCGTCCAGGGCGCTCCGCCGGTCGGGGAGCCCAGGACGGTACGGGTCCTCAAGGCCGCTGTACGGCGTTCTGCGGGCCCGGCACGGCAGCCCATGACAAGGGGCCCGGGAGGCAAGCTCCCGGGCCCTTCTCGTGTCCGTCGCGCGGATCAGACGGTCGCCGTCATCAGACCGTCGCCGTCTCCTCCGGCTCCGGTGAGCCGGGCTCCAGCTCCATCTCCTCGGCCGCGTCCCGGGCCTCGCGCTGCGAGGGGATCTCGTCCGACAGCCGGGTGGCCATCCGGGCCCGGCGCCGGTCGGCCTCGGCGGCCAGATCCAGCGCCGCCTGGTTGAAGCGGACCAGCGAGGGCGGGTCGGACGGGCCGAGCAGGTGCACCTTCAGCTCGGCGCGGGCGGCCAGCAGGGTGTCCTTCTCCGGGTTCCGGACCGCCTCCAGCAGCTCCGCGACACCCTCGGCCTCCGGGGTGAGGATGGTGGCGGCGCGCACGGTCGGGAAGCCCGCCCGGAACTCCTCCTCCGACAGCCCGCTGGTGTTCGCCACGGCGTACGGCTTCTCGCTCGTCAGGTAGTCGGAGACCACGCTGGAGACGTCGCTGATCAGCACGTCGGCCTGGTTGAAGCAGGTGAAGATCGCCGGACGCGGGCCGGTGATGATCTGGTGCTCCCAGACCGGCAGCGAGGCCCAATAGGCGCTCTCCCAGGCGGCGGTGGCCGCGGCGACACCCGCCGCGCGGTTGTCCTCCGGGGCGCCCTGGATCTTCATCCGCTCGATCTCGTCCGCGCTGGCGCGGAAGGAGGTGCTGGTGAGCTGGTTGAGCTCATCGGCCCGCCGGGTCAGCTCGGCGGCCGCCTCCGGACCGGGCCGGTCACCGCCGCGCCGGGTGTTCGCCTCGGCGATCATCGCCTTGATGCGCTCGTTGGCGCTTCCCGCGCGGGGGTCGACGGAGCCGGTCATCGGGTGCGGCTTGTACAGCAGCCGGACCTTGGGGTCGGCGAGCAGCGCGCGGACGACGTTCTCACCCGCGAGCACCACCGAGGTGTTGCCGGGGTTGCCGTCCCAGCCCTCCCAGGTCGGCGCGTAGAGCACCGTGGTGAACTCGCCCGTGGGCACGCCGGTGTGCGGGCGGATGGGCGCGAGCTGCGGACGGCCGACCTCGACCACGTCCTTGTCCTCGACGCCGATGTCGGCGAGCTGGTAGCGCTCGCGCGCGGCCGGGCCCGCGACCCACACCTCGTCGTACGCCTTGGCGTACGGGTTGCAGCTGGAGAGCTTGTCGCTCTCGCCGTGGTTGGTGAACGCGTGCTTGATCGAGGGGATGCGCAGCACCTGGGAGGTCTTACCGGAGTTCGCCGGGTGCAGCAGCACCTTGAGCGTGGAGTGCTCCAGCCGCATCAGGTGCGCGACCTTCGGCAGGCAGACGATCGGCACATCGGTGGCGTCGATCTTCTGCACCATGAACCGCTCGCGGAGCACGATGATCGGGTTGCCGTCGAGCGCCGCGAGGGTGGAGAGCCACATGTTCGCCTGGTAGGCGGAGGAGTTGCCGCCGGAGAAGTACATGCCCACGGTCGGCCGGTACTCGGCCAGCCAGGCGTCCAGCCACTCCAGGGCCTTGGCCTCGCCGATCACGCGCTTGCGCGGCAGCAGCCAGGTGGCGAGGTGCACGGTGCCGCCCAGGGCGATCAGCAGCGCGACCGCCAGACCGGCCCCGCCCCACCAGCCGTTCTTGGTGGCCGCGGTGACCAGCAGACCCACGGTGACCGGGGCGGCCAGCCGGAGCAGCCGGCGGCCGTGCTGGCGGGCGAAGAGCCGCGGCGGTGCGTCGCTCAGCCGCAGCGCGGACGCGTCGATATTGCGGGTGACGAACGGCAGCTGCCGCGAGCGGCGGACCAGTATGGCCACCGCCTGGCAGGCGAAGTGCAGCACATAGAAGGTGAGCAGGGCCACGGTGAGCGGGGCCTGCTCGCGCAGCGGATTGATGCCCTCGATCCGCAACAGCCCGACCATGATGAGCATGTCGCGGAACAACTGGCGCACCGTGACGTCGAAACGGACCTTGCCCAGCAGCGACAGCAGTCCTGGTTGCTTGTGCTGGAGGAAAAGATCGAGTGCGAGACCACACGCCGAGGCGACGATGAGGAGAGGTACGTTCGGAAGCACGGCGCCGACAAGCTGTGTGGTGAAGAACACCACCATCGCGAGCAACGCCGTCAGCTGTACGACCCGGCGTGGGGCGAATCCGGCAGAGGGCACTGGGAGGGCTCCTGGCAGGAGGGCAACGGACGTAAAGGGGGACCCCTGACCGTATGCCGCCGCCCGGCCCGGTAGCAATCCGCGCGGGTGCCAACCGCCCCGAACCGGGTCCAAACGATCACCGGAGCGCCGCCTCGCGGCCCCGTCCGGGGGCTGGAACTCGCAGGCGGGCGAGGGCGCGCCTGCCGTAGATTGCCCCCTTGTCATGATGAGTGTGCAGGGCACGCGTGTCGTCGGGCGTACGGTGCGTGACGACGGCGTCGGGACGTGTGACGAGGCCGGGGACGGAGCAGGGGAGCGGAGTGACTGAGCAGGACGGGTCGGCGGTACGGAGCGAGGTGGCCGCCGCCCGCAGGATCGTGGTCAAGGTCGGTTCGTCCTCCCTCACCACCGCGGCGGGTGGTCTGGACGCGGACCGGGTCGACGCACTGGTCGATGTCGTCGCGAAGGCCCTGGAAGGGGACGGCGGCGACCGGGAGACGGCCGGGGACGGCAAGGAGATGGTCCTCGTCTCCTCGGGCGCCATCGCGGCCGGGCTGGCCCCGCTGGGCCTGGACCGGCGCCCCCGTGACCTGGCCCGCCAGCAGGCGGCCGCCAGCGTCGGACAGGGCCTGCTGGTGGCCCGCTACACAGCCTCCTTCGCCCGCTATGGACGGCGGGTCGGTCAGGTGCTGCTCACCACGGACGACACCAGCCGCCGCGCCCACTACCGGAACGCCACCCGCACCCTGGACCAGCTGCTGGCCATGGGTGCGCTGCCGATCGTCAACGAGAACGACACGGTGGCCACGGACGAGATCCGGTTCGGCGACAACGACCGGCTGGCCGCCCTGGTGGCCCATCTGGTGCGGGCCGATCTGCTGGTGCTGCTCTCCGATGTGGACGGTCTCTACGACGGCGACCCCAGGAGCCCCGGCACCTCCCGGATCGACGAGGTCCGGGGGCCGAAGGACCTGGACGGGGTGTCGATCGGCAGCGCGGGGCGCTCCGGGGTCGGCACCGGCGGCATGGTGACCAAGGTCGAGGCGGCCCGGATCGCGGCCGCGGCGGGGGTGCCGGTGGTGCTCACCTCCGCCAGCCGGGCCGGTGACGCCCTGCTCGGCCGCCGTACCGGCACCTACTTCCACCGCACCGGCCGCCGCTCGGCCAACCGGCTGCTGTGGCTCGCGCACGCCTCCGCGCCGCGCGGCGCGCTCGTCCTGGACGACGGGGCGGTGCGGGCCGTGGTGGAGCGGCGCACCTCGCTGCTCCCGGCCGGGATCGCGTCCGTGGAGGGCGAGTTCACCGCGGGGGACCCGGTGGAGCTGCGGGACACCGCCGGGCGCGCGGTCGCCCGCGGGCTGGTCAACTTCGACGCCAAGGAGATCCCCCGGCTGCTCGGCCGGTCCACCCGTGAGCTGGCACGTGAGCTCGGACCGGCCTATGAGCGCGAGGTCGTGCACCGCGACGACCTGGTGGTGCTGGACCGCTGAGGCTCCTGGGGCGCCGGGAAACGCCGGGGCCGCGCCGGGGCTGACCCGCGCCCCCGGGCTCCCGACCGGCGCCCGCGGCTTCCTGGCGCCCGCGTACCGGCTCCCCGGGGTCGCGCACGGATCGCGGAGGGCGCGGGTGGGCGGTGGAGAAGGGGAGGAATTCGCGACAAGTCCGTGTCATTCCTTGAAGACCTTGTGCAAAAAGGCCACGCGGCACCGCCGGGGCTGGTCAACTTTGTTCCACGGGGCCGTGAGGGCAGCGGGTCCGTGGTGGGCCGCGGCGGCCCCGGAGCGGAAGCGGAAGCCGCGGGACCATCGCCACACCGCCACTAGTGCTCCGCCCGCTGATGAGCGGAGCAGCGAGCTACAGGAGGCCGCCGGTGAGACGAGGGCGCCCGGGGGCGCCGTCCAGAGGGGCGGCGGAGCGCACCCTGACCAGTGTGGGAACGGGCGACGTGGGTACGGCGGCCGCGGAGGCCGGGACCGGGGACGCCACGGCGCGGGCAGCCGGGCGCGTCGTCGAGAGCTCCCGGCTGTGGCACATCACCCTCAGCGTCTCGGGCGTCGAGGCGCCCCTGCGGGAGGTCCGACGGGCCCTGGAGCAGCTGGCCCATGACCACCCCTTCCTGCTGACCAGCCGCTATGCCAACGATCACGCCGAGATCCGCTACTGGGAAGAGGCCCGTGATCTGCATGACGCGGCGGCCGTCGCGCTGCGGCTGTGGGGCGAGCACCGCTCCACGGCCAATCTGCCGCCGTGGGAGATCGTCGGGCTCGAGGTCATCGACCGTGATACGTATCACCAGCGGATCGCGGAGGGCTACGGCCCGCCGCCGGCCTCTCCGGTGGGCGTGCACCCGTTCTGAGGACGTATGTGCCGCACCCGGAATATGAGACTCCATCTCGAAGACCGGAACAGTGGGCGGCTCGGGCTCCCGGGCTCAGTAGGCTGCCTGCATGACCAGCGCACCCACGTCGCCGCTCACCGACCCCTGGCCGAAGTCCCCCGTCCTCCAGGCCGCCTACCGGGCCCGGGCCGCGGCCGCCGATCTCGCCCCGCTGCCGCGCGCCGTCAAGGACGACGCGCTGCTCGCGATGGCCGACGCCCTCGAGGTGCGCACCAAGGAGATCGTCGAGGCCAACGCGACCGATGTGGAGCGGGCCCGTGAGGCGGGCACCAGCGAGGCCATCGTCGACCGGCTGACCCTCACCCCCGAGCGGGTGCGGGCCATCGCCGCGGACGTCCGGCACGTGGTCGCGCTGCCCGACCCGGTCGGCGAGGTGGTGCGCGGCTCGACGCTGCCCAACGGGATCGATCTGCGCCAGGTGCGCGTACCGCTCGGCGTCGTCGGCATCATCTACGAGGCCCGGCCCAATGTGACGGTGGACGCGGCCGCGTTGTGCCTGAAGTCGGGCAACGCCGTACTGCTGCGCGGCTCCTCGTCCGCGTACCACTCCAACAGCGCGCTGGTGAAGGTCCTGCGGGACGCCGTCGGCGGCGCCGGACTGCCCGCGGACGCCGTGCAGTTGGTGCCCGGGGAGAGCCGGGAGTCGGTGCGCGAGCTGATGCGCGCCCGCGGTCTGGTCGATGTGCTGATCCCGCGCGGCGGCGCGTCCCTGATCCGCACCACGGTCGAGGAGTCGACGGTTCCGGTCATCGAGACCGGCACCGGCAACTGCCATGTGTACGTGGACGCCGAGGCGGACCTCGACATGGCGGTCGACATCCTGGTGAACTCCAAGGCCCAGCGGCCGAGTGTGTGCAACGCGGCCGAGACGCTGCTCGTGCACCAGGACATCGCCGGTGAGTTCCTGCCGCGCGCCCTGGACGCGCTGGCGGAGGCCAAGGTCACCGTGCACGCCGACGAGCGCGTGATGGCGCTGGCGGAGGGCGCCAAGGCCACCGTGGTCCCGGCGGTGATGGACGACTGGGAGACCGAGTACCTGTCGTACGACATCGCGGCGGCGGTGGTGGACTCCCTTGAGGCCGCGGTGTCCCACATCCGGCTGTGGTCCTCCGGCCACACCGAGGCCATCGTGACGACGTCCCAGGCGGCCGCCCGCCGCTTCACCCAGCTGGTGGACTCCACCACGGTCGCCGTCAACGCCTCGACCCGCTTCACGGACGGCGGGCAGTTCGGCTTCGGCGCCGAGATCGGCATCTCCACCCAGAAGCTGCACGCCCGCGGCCCCATGGGGCTGCCCGAGCTGACCTCGACCAAGTACATCGTCACCGGCGACGGCCACACCCGCTGACCCCACCCGTCGACTCACCCGTTCGGGGGATACCGGTACCGGGTCCCCCTGGGGGAGATCTTCCCCCGAATACCATTTCGCCCTGCCCAAATTGACCCGTCCGGTCTACTCTGAACGGGTGCCGGACGACGTGGGGGGCAAGCCGTTCCCGAACGGCGACGAGCCCGACGACCGCGGCCACGGAGAGGCGAACGACGAGTTCGCCGCCGTGGCCTTCGACGAGGACTTCGTACGGTCGGCCCTGATCCATGAACCGACCGCGGTGGAACGGATGCTGGCGGCCGCCGAGGCCCGTGCCGAGGCCGAGGCGTCCCGGCGGCGCCCCGCGGGTGTGCCCTCCGAGGACGAGCTGTTCGAGGACGGTTACGGGCCCGACGGCGACGCCGAATTCGGCTATGACCCGGACGACACCGATCCCGACGGCCGTTTCGGCCACGGCCGGGACGCCGACGGCCTCTACGGCCCGTACGGCCCCTATGGGCGGTACGGCAGCGCCGGGCGGCCCTATCGCGGCCATGCCCGCTGGCAGCGCCCGGTGGCCTGGCTGCTGGCCGTCCTGATGGGCGTCGGGGTGGTCGCGCTGGCCTTCACCGCCGTCTACCGGGGCGCCTCGGGCAACCGTCAGGACCCGAGCCCACCGCCCGCCAGCAGCGGGGTCGACGGCAGCCCCACCGGGCCGCCACGGCTGGAGCCCTCCTCGTCCTCCTCCGACCCCGCCGAGTCCGGGACACCGCCCGCCTCCACCGCGCGCAGCTCGCCCTGAGCCCTCGCCGAGGCGCCCGGTCCGCCGGGCCCCTCTAGCACGCCGCGCGGTATGCGGCGTTTCCTCCTGGAGCCGTCCGAAGTTGTGGAGTACCACCGCGTTTACCGGTGCCCGCCGCGACCTACTCTTGAGGTATGACCGGGCGTGGAGACCCTCCCGAGGGGACACCCGAAGGCGTCCCGGGAGGTGGTGAGGACGAGTACCGCTCCGTCGTATTCGACGAGTCGTTCGTTCGTGCTGCCCGGCTCCAGGAGTTCTCCGCCCGGGAACGGATGGGTGACCACGCGCGGGCCGTGCGCAGCCGTCACGCCTGGGCCAGGGCCGGGGCGTCACGGCAGGCCGTCGTCCTCATCCTGCTGATCGCCCTCGCCTTCGCCGCTGCGGTCTACATGGGGGTGCGCCACCCCTACCAAGCCCCGCCACCGCAGACCGTCGAACCGCTGCGCAGCAGTGTGGTGCCGCTGGCGCCGCGCGGTGAGGTGCCCGGCGGGGCGCCGGAGCAGCTGGTCCGCACCAGTCCGGCCGCCGAGTTCCGCACCGGCGCCGAGGGCATCACCCTGCCCGGCGCCCGGCGCACCCAGAGCTTCTCCGAGAGCCAGGTGATGTCGGCACTCACCACCGCGAAGGACTACGTGGTCACCTCGGCCCTCGACCCGGGCGTGGTCACCGGCGGTCCGGTGCGCATGGTGCGGCTGCTGCTGGACCCGGCCCAGCAGAACCAGTTCGACCGGAGCTTCGAGCACCCGGTGGACGACGGACGCCACTCCGCCACCGGCTGGCTCACCCGCTTCAACCCCGCCGAGGTCACCCTGGCCGACGCCCCGGTGCGGGTGCGGGGCACGCTCACCGTCGTCGAGCGCAGCCCGGCCACCCTGGAGGTCACCGCCGACCACATCTTCGTCTACGCGGTGCAGCGGGCCCATGAGCGAGGTCCGGACCACGCCTCGCTGTTCACGGTGCGCCGGGAGACGCGGTTCCGCTTCGACCGCGGGGACCTGCGCGACCACCATCTGGAGCTGGTGCAGAGCGCCGTACTGGCGGGCCCGCAGTCCTGTGCGGCGAACGCCTCCGGCTATCTGCGGCCGCTGCTCGCCGGGCAGAGCGCCAAGGGCGACGCTCCGGCCGGCACCGACCCCTACGCACCGGGCCGGACCCCCGTCTCGCTCTGCGGGGCCCTGACGCCCGGCTCCCAGCCCCGGATGGGCGGCGGCTCGTAAGGGGCCCGTCGGCCCGCGCGGCGCCTCCGGCGGGCCCTCCTGCGACGTGCTCAGCCCTTGCGCGGGGTGTCGGGGCCGTCCGGGCCCTCGGTGTCCTCCGGACCGTTCTCGGGTCCGGCGGGGCCGTCCTCGCGGCCCGTACCACCCGCGCCGGAGCGGTCCTCCGCGTCCGAGCCCTCGGACGTCTCGCCGCCCGTACGGCCGCCGCCGAACCGGTCGCGCAGCTTGCTGCCCAGGTCCCCGGCGCCGCCCGCCACATCCCGTACGAACGCCATCAGCGGGTCCTTGCTGGTGCGCACCGACTCCGCGTAGTGGCTCGCCGACTCCCGGAAGGAGTCGCCGACCGAGGTGTCCTTGTCCTCGTCACGTCGCGGATAGTGACCGTCCATGAGCCGCTGGTAGTCACGGCTGGCGGCCCACTTCTTCAGCTCGGCCGCGCGCACCGTGGTGAACGGATGGCTGCGCGGCAGCATGTTGAGGATCTTGAGCACGGAGTCGCGCATATCCCCGCTCGACTCGTACTCCTCCGCCTGCTCCAGGAACGCGTCCACGTTCATCTCATGCAGGTGGTGGCCGCCCGCGAGCTTCATCAGCCCGCGCATCGACGCGTGGAGGTCCTGGCCCACCAGCAGCCCCGCCCGGTCCGCCGACAGCTCCGACTTGCGGAACCATTCGCGCAACGCCGTCACCAGGGCCAGCACCGCCACATTGCCCAGCGGGATCCAGGCCACCTTCAGCGCCAGGCTGGTGAGGAAGAGCAGTATCGTCCGGTAGACCGAGTGGCCGGAGAGCGCGTGGCCCACCTCATGGCCGATGACCGCCCGCATCTCCTCCTCGTCGAGCAGCTCCACCAGCCCGGTGGTCAGCACGACGATCGGCTCGTCCATGCCGATGCACATCGCGTTCGGCTGCGGGTTCTGCGTGATGTACATGGCCGGGACCTTCTCGAGGTCCAGTATGTAACAGGCGTCCCGCAGCATGTCGTTGAGGTGGGCGAACTGCCGGTCGCTCACCCGCACCGAATCCGACAGGTACAGCAGCCGCAGACTGCGCTCGGGCAGCAGTCCGCTCAACGCCTTGAAGGCGGTGTCGAAACCGGTCAGCTTGCGCAGGGCGACCAGCGCCGAGCGGTCCGCGGGGTGTTCGTACGCGCGGGAGGAGATACCGGGGAACCGCCGCCGGCTGCGCCCCGGCACCCGCTCCGGCCCGCCGCCCCGTCCAGAGGTGTCGCTGTCGCCCATGTGGCCCCCTCGTCGCCGATGTTCCGCCCAGTCTGCCCGGTCGTGCCCCGTCCCCCGGCGGACCCCAGCCTAGGCCCTGACCGGCGGGGGGTTAGCGTGGAGACATGCCCGATATGACTGGTCTCACCGAAGTACTCGCCGCCACCTCCAAGGACGCCGGACCGGGAGCGCTGCTGCGCGTGGTCATCGTCGTCGGTGTGGTGGGGGCGGGTCTGCTCGCCTGGTTCCTGCTCCGCGGATACGGCAAGCAGGACTGACCACCGCGCTCAACCGGCGACCGGGCGCGGGGCGGAGGACGGCGCGGAGAGCGGTGCCGAAGGGGGCTCGCATACGATGTGGCCGACGTGACTCGACGCCTAGACCCCGATAGGTAGTGCCCCGCGATGAGCGCTTACAGCACCGCACACAACCTGGTCACCCTCGCCGCCGAGGGTGGCGAGCACCACACCGACACCCATGCGAGCATCAGCCCGTATATGACCGGTGGCGGCGCGCTGCTCATCCTTCTGCTGCTGCTGTGGATCACCACCCGCTTCAACCGGGACCGCTGACCGGGGCCGTGGACCCTGCGGGCCCCGGCCGCGGACCGGGCCCAGTAGGGTCTGCACGCATGGAAGAGCAGAAGGTGCCCGGCAAGCGGCGGCTCGGTGTGATGGGCGGGACGTTCGACCCGATCCACCACGGACACCTGGTCGCGGCGAGCGAGGTGGCGTCGCAGTTCCACCTCGACGAGGTGGTGTTCGTGCCCACCGGGCAGCCGTGGCAGAAGAGCCACAAGAAGGTCTCCCCGGCCGAGGACCGCTATCTGATGACGGTCATCGCGACCGCCTCCAACCCGCAGTTCTCGGTCAGCCGCATCGACATCGACCGCGGCGGCCCGACGTACACCACCGACACCCTCCGGGACCTCAGGGCGTCCAGCGGTGACGCGGATCTGTTCTTCATCACCGGCGCGGACGCGCTCTCCCAGATCCTCACCTGGCGCGACGCCGAAGAGCTGTTCTCCCTCGCCCACTTCATCGGGGTGACCCGGCCGGGGCACATACTGGCCGACCCGGGTCTGCCGGAGGGAGGGGTCTCCCTGGTCGAGGTGCCCGCGCTGGCGATCTCGTCCTCGGACTGCCGCTCGCGCGTCGTCCATGGCGAACCCGTCTGGTATCTGGTGCCGGACGGCGTGGTGCGCTACATCGACAAGCGCGAGCTGTACCGGCACGACTGCTGAAGGGGTACGCCCGGTGAATGACGGACAGGACCCGTACGACCCGTACGCGCAGGATCCGTACGCCCAGGAGCCGCGGATCTACGGCTACGACGCCTATGGGCGTCCGGTCTACCAGCCGCAGGCGGGGCAGCAGACCTACGACCCCCAGCAGAGCTACGACCCGCAGCAGGGCTATGACCAGCAGCGGAGTTACGACCCCCAGCAGGGCTATGACCCGCAGCAGGGTTACGACCCGTACGGGCAGCAGGGGCAGGGCGGCTACGGCTACGACCCCTACGCGCAACAGCAGCCCCAGCAGCCGCAGGCCCAGCCGTACGACCCCTACGCGGCGCAGCGGCAGTATCCCTACGACACCCGGCAGCAGGGCTACGACCACGCGCCGACCGTCCCGCCGCAGCGTGAGCCGAGCCCCTACGAGGAGCTGAGCCCCGAGGCGCTGCGGGAGCCGCCGCCCGAGCCCGCCACCGGGCCGGAGCCCGCCCGCGGACCGGGAGCGGCGAAGGCGGGGGAGCCAGACGAGGACTACCGCACCGAACAGTTCGCCTTCATCGAGGAGGAGGACGAGGAGTCCGACGACGTCATCGACTGGCTGAAGTTCGCCGAGACCCGTACCGAGCGGCGCGACGAGCGCAAGCGCAAGGGCCGTAACCGGATGGTCGCGCTGATCGTGGTGCTGGTACTGGCGGTCACGGGCGGGGTCGGCTACCTCTGGGCCGTCGGCAAGCTGCCGGGGCTGTCCGGCGGGAAGACCGACGAGGCGGTGGGCGGTCCGCAGAAGCGCGAGGTGATCGTGGTCCATCTGCGCGAGACCAAGGGCGGTCGCAGCTCCACCGCCCTGCTGGTGGACAACGAGACCACCAAGGAGGGCACCACCGTCCTGCTGCCGAACGCGCTGTCCGTCTCCACCGAGGAGGGCGGCTCCACCACGCTCGGCAAATCGGTCATCGATCAGGGCTCGGACTCCACCCGGGAGTCGCTGAGCACCCTGCTGGGTTCGCGGATCCAGGGCACCTGGCGGCTGGACACCCCGTATCTGGACAGCCTGGTCGAGCTGGTCGGCGGGATCACCGTGACCACCGACGCGACCGTGCCGGACCGGCAGAAGGGCGCCGCCCCGCTGGTGAAGAAGGGCCGGGAGCAGCCGCTGGGCGGCCAGGCGGCCGTGGCGTACGCCACGTACCGCGCGCCGGGCGAGCCCCAGACCAAGCAGCTGGCCCGGTTCGGACAGGTGATGCACGCGGCGCTGAGGAAAGTCTCCAGCGACGAGAAGGGCGCGACCAGCACCGTGGAGTCGCTGGCCCAGATCCCCGATCCGTCGCTGTCGGAGCGGCAGCTCGGCGCCTCGCTGGCCAGACTGGCCGGACAGGCCAAGAGCGGCGACTACAACACCGCGATGCTGCCGGTGCGACAGGACGGGACGCTCAGCGCCCGGTCCACCGACCGCGTGGTCAAGGACATCCTCGGCGGCACGGTCAAGAACACCGAGGGCGACGCCCCCCGGGTCAGCGTGACCAACGCGGGCGGCGCCGCGGACGCGGCGGGGTCGGCCCGGGTCACCCTGGTCAACGGCGGTTTCACGGTCGTCTCCGCGACCGAGGGCGGCGGCACCCCGCAGCAGCTCTCGCGGGTCACCTACGCCGACGCCGCCCAGGCGGCGCAGGCCAAGGAGGTCGCCAAGACGCTCGGCCTGCCCGCGAGCGCGGTGCGCAAGGGCAAGGGCGCGGCCAACGCGGACATCACGGTCGTCCTCGGCCGGGACTACACGGGCAAGGGCTGAGCGGCCGGACCGCTCCCTCGGATCGCCGCGGCGGCCGCCTCCGGGCGGCCGCCGTGCCATGGCCGGGCGGCCACCGGGTCCTGGCCCGGCGGGGCGGTCGCGGGGCGTGAGACCCTTGGGGTGCCAGACCTTCGAGGTACTACGACGACCGAAAGCCTGCCTGTGACCGCCACGGACCGCTCCATCGAGCTCATCAACGCCGCCGCCCAGGCGGCCGCCGACAAGCTCGCGCACGACATCATCGCGTACGACGTCAGCGACGTGCTCTCGATCACCGATGCCTTCCTGCTCGCCTCGGCGCCCAACGACCGCCAGGTGAAGGCGATCGTCGACGAGATCGAGGAGCGGCTGAACAAGGAGCTCGGCGCCAAGCCGGTGCGTCGCGAGGGCGACCGCGAGGCCCGCTGGGTGCTCCTGGACTACGTGGACGTCGTCGTGCACGTCCAGCACAGCGAGGAGCGGGTCTTCTACGCCCTGGAGCGGCTGTGGAAGGACTGCCCGCAGCTGGAGCTCCCGGCCGACGCCGTCGCCACCCGGGGCAAGGCGAACGAGTACGCGCAGGCGCAGGCCGACGGCGGCGCTGGTGGTGAGGTCAGCTGAACGGCACCACCGGAGGCCGGGGCCGCCGTGTCGTCCTGTGGCGGCACGGCCAGACGGCCTGGAACGTCGAGCGGCGCTTCCAGGGCTCCCTGGACATCGAGCTCACCGAGACCGGGCTCGCGCAGGCGCGCCGCGCGGCCCGGCTGCTGGCCGCGCTGAAGCCGGACGCGGTCGTCGCCTCCGACCTCAAGCGGGCCGCGGCCACCGCCGCCGAGCTGGCGGCCGTCACCGGGCTTCCGGTCTCCCATGACGCGGCGCTCCGGGAGACCTACGCCGGTCAGTGGCAGGGGCTCACCCACGACGAGATCATGGCGCGGTTCGGCGAGGAGTACACCGCCTGGAAGCGCGGTGAGCCCATCCGCCGCGGTGGTGGCGAACTGGAGTCCGAGGTCGCCGACCGGGCCGCCCCGGTCGTGACGGAGAACGTCGAGAAGCTGCCCGACGGCGGCACGCTCGTAGTGGTCAGCCACGGCGGCACCATCCGTACCACCATCGGCCGGCTGCTCGGTCTGGAACCCCGGACCTGGGAGGCGCTGGGCGGTCTGTCCAACTGCTGCTGGTCGGTGCTGGGCGAGGGGCTGCGCGGCTGGCGGCTGCTGGAGCACAACGCCGGATCGCTGCCCGAGCCGGTGCTCGGCGACGACGACTGAGCGGATTTCCTTTTCCGGCTGGTCACCGGCTATGCTCCTTCTCGTTCCCAGCGCTTCGGCGCGAAGAGCAGCGGGGCTATAGCTCAGTTGGTAGAGCGCCTGCATGGCATGCAGGAGGTCAGGAGTTCAATTCTCCTTAGCTCCACAGCACCGCACCGATCCCGTCCCCCTCCCTGAGGGTGGCGGGATCGCTGCTTTCCCGGCCCGTCAAGGGCGTTCGGCGTGCTGAGCCCGCTCGGCCCGCACCGCGGAGAGCGGCCGCACATGGTCGGAGCAGCCGATCAGCGGATCGTGGATGCCCCGCAGCCGCTCCAGGAAGCCCCGGCTCTCCTCGTCGTCCGGTGTGTAGACCACCACCCGGGTCTCCGTCGCCCCATTGATCTGCATCGACGTCGAGATCAGCCGTATCGCGCCGACCGAGGCGTGCTGCACCACCTTGATCCGCGAACCGGGCGGGGCGACGTCCCCGGTGCGCCAGAGCCGTGCGAAGTGGTCGCTGGCGGCCAGCAGCCGGGTGAGGAACGCCTCCCAGGCGGGCTCGCCCACATGCCGTCCGTACGCGCCGCGCAGCGTCGCCACGATGACCGGCAGCTCCTGGTCCAGGTTGTGCAGCGAGACACAGCAGCGCTGGGTCACGAAGAGCTGCCACAGCACGTTCCGCTCGGAGGGGGAGCTCAGCAGCATCGACGGAAACAGGTGCCGGTACCCGGCGTTGTTCGCCAGGATGTCGTACCGGGCGTTGTAGACGACGGCCGGAAGCGGATCGAGGGCGTCGAGGATGGCCTGCACCTCGGGGCCGACCGTGCCCGCGTCCCGCATCCGGTCCGGGACGTACGGCACCTCGGCCAGGTCGTACAGATGCCCGCGCTCGGCGTCGTCGAGCCGCAGGGTGCGCGCGACCGCGTCCAGCACCTGCACACTCGCGTTGATCGGACGGCCCTGCTCCAGCCAGGTGTACCAGGTGACGCCGACGCCGGAGAGCTGGGCCACCTCCTCCCGGCGCAGCCCCGGGGTGCGGCGGCGCAGCCCGGGCGCCATCCCCACGTCCGCCGGGGTCACCCGGGCGCGGCGGCTGCGCAGGAAAGCGGCCAGCTCGGGCCGCCGCCGCTGGGTGGTCTGCCGGTGCCGCGCGGTGTGCGAGGCGGTCTCTTGTGCGGTCTGTTGTGCGGTGTTCACGTGTGCGGTGTTCACGGCCATCGTCGATCCCCCATGTCCCCCGTTGCCCCCGTTGTCCCCCATGCTCCAGGCGGCGGCCGGAGGCTGCCAGGTGCTGCCACTACCAGCATCGGCGGGCTCTCGTTACCGGTACCCACGCGCCCGCACGCTCGGCTCATGACCTACACCACTCCGACCACCCCTCTCCCCGCAGAGGACTCCACACCCAGTAAAGACCGGACCACTGACATCCCGGCCGCCGCGGCGCCCGCCCGGCGGCCCCCGCGCCCCGGCTGGCTGCTCGCGATCGTCCTCACCGGCCAGCTGATGGCCGTGCTCGACGTCCTCATCGTCAATGTCGCGGCCCCGACCATGCGCGCCGATCTGCACGCCTCCGGCGGCGGACTCCAGCTCGTCATCGCCGGTTACACCATCGCCTACGCCGTACTGCTGATCACCGGGGCGCGTCTGGGCGCTCTGCTCGGCCACCGGCGGATGTTCCTGTCCGGGCTCGTCGGGTTCACCGCCGCCTCGCTGGCCTGCGGTCTGGCCACCGGCACCGGGCAGCTGATCGCCTTCCGGTTCATCCAGGGCGCGGCGTCGGCCATGATGCTGCCGCAGGTGCTCACCCTCATCCAGCGGACGTACACGGGCAGTTCGCGGGCACGGGCGCTCGGCGCGTACTCCGCGGTGCTCGCCTCGGGAGCCGCCGCCGGGCTGGTGGTGGGCGGGGTGCTGGTCGAGGCCGACCTGATGGGCACCGGCTGGCGTCCGGTCTTCCTGGTGAACGTGCCGATCGGTCTTGTGCTGCTCGTCCTCGGCCCCCGGCTGATGGGCTCCGCCGAGCAGTCATCCGGACCGGCCACCGGGCTCCGCGGCGGTCTCGATCTGCCCGGTCTGCTGCTGCTGGCCTCGGCCGTCCTGCTGTTCACGGTGCCGATGGTGCTCGGACAGGAGCGGGACTGGCCGCTGTGGGGCTGGGTCATGCTGGGGCTGAGCGCGGTCCTCACGGCGCTGTTCGCGGTCTACGAGACACGGCTTGCCCGGCGCGGCGGCAGGCCGCTGATCTCCCCGCGGGTGGTGCGGGCGCCCGGGATGGCGGTCGCGGTGATCCGTATCGTGCTGGCGATGGCGGCGAACGGCGGCTTCCTCTTCGCCACCACCCTGCATATGCAGGGTGGGCTGGGCTACAGCGCGATGCGGGCCGGACTGACCTTCGTGCCCTGCGCGGTGGCGTTCGGTGTGCTGGGGCTCAACTGGCAGCGGCTGCCGGTGCGCCGGCAGCCCGCCGTGGTGCCGGCCGGATTCGCGCTGGCGGCCGTGTCGTTCCTCGGGATCGGTCTGGGGCTGCGGAACGGCGGCGACGGCGGGCCGTGGCTCTACGTCGCCCTGGCGGGCGTGGGAGCCGGGCTCTCGCTCGCCTACGGCCCCGTCCTGACACGGACGTTGGCGACCGTACGGCAGCAGGACGCGGCGGACGCCAGCGGCGTCCTGGTGACGGCGGCTCAACTCGGTCTGCTCAGCGGTGTCGCGGTCTTCGGCACCGTGTTCCTGAACGCGGCGGAGGGCGGGGCCCCCGGAGCGCGCGCCTCGGCGGACGCCCTGTGGGTGACCTGCGTCGCACTGGCCGCGGCGGCGGCATGCGGAACGCTGCTGAGTCTCGTGAGGCGGCTGAGGCATCTCCGCTGACCTGGCCGTCGTCCCATGGCAGAATCGGACGGCCGGAGGGGTAGGGGCCGACAGTCCGATGGGGAGGGCAGGTGGGATGCCGACGAGCATCCTCGATGCGATCGAGGACCTTTCCGACGAGGATCGGTCGGGCATCGCGTGTCCGTCCTGCGGCTCCGGCAAAGTGGCTCAGGTCCTCGGCGACAACGGCGGTGTTTCCTACGTGTGTACGGCCTGCGGCCACATCTGGAGCTGAGTGACATGGGAGCACACAGCCGGAAATGTGACTGGTGCGGCAGCGGCACACCGATCGTCCGTGACATGGAGCCGCTCAACTCCGACTACCAGTACTGGTGCGCGGAGTGCGCACGGGCGCTGATCATCAAGGGCGATCCCATCGAGACCTACCGGGAGCTGGAAGGGGAGCCGATCTACGGTCGGCTCCTCGACGAGCACTGCACGCTGAAGCGTTTCTACTCGTTCGCCACGGCGTGACCCGGGGCCGCCCCGGGCCCTGTTCCGGCCCGGCTCCGGCGCCGCCGCGGCCCCGCTCCGGCCCCGCGGTAATCGATTTGGCGGAAGGCCGGGGCGTCCGTGTAATGTAGGCGATGCCGCCGAGGGGAACCGGGCGGAGCAAGACCTGGGGCTATAGCTCAGTTGGTAGAGCGCCTGCATGGCATGCAGGAGGTCAGGAGTTCAATTCTCCTTAGCTCCACAGTGACCGGAGACGGATTGTCCGCTATGGACAGTCCGTTTCTTTTGTCTTCCCGGCTCTTTTGAGTGTCGCGGCTGCCCGCTGCTTTGTCTTCCGCGGCCGCCCGCCGCGGCTGGCTGCCGCGGTTCCCTCGATGCGGGCCCTTGGCGCCCTGCGGTAACCTGACCCCATGCGTGCCGTACGCCTTCTGCTTAGCGGGCCGCGCTGATCGAGAACCGACCGAGAACAGCTCCGGTCGGCATCGGCGCGGCGTCCCCTCCTGTGCGAGGGGTCTTTTTGTTTCGGAGGCAAGAGGGAGTCGTTCCCTACCGCAGGCAGAGACGACCGATGGAGCTTTGAGGATCATGAGCGAGACCACTGCCGCGGCCGAGGTGGCCGCGCCGCACCGCTATACGGCCGCACTGGCCGCTGACATCGAAGCCCGCTGGCAGGACTTCTGGGACGCGAACGGCACGTATGACGCGCCCAACCCGAGCGGTGATCTGGCCGGTGACGCCGAGGCGGTCGCCCGCCCCAAGAAGTTCGTCATGGACATGTTCCCGTACCCCTCGGGCGCGGGTCTGCACGTCGGCCATCCGCTGGGCTACATCGCCACCGATGTCTACGCCCGCTACCACCGCATGACGGGCCACAACGTCCTGCACACCCTGGGCTTCGACGCCTTCGGACTGCCCGCCGAGCAGTACGCGGTGCAGACCGGCACCCACCCCCGGGTGAGCACCGAGGCCAATATCGAGAACATGCGGCGCCAGCTGCGCCAGCTGGGCCTGGGGCACGACGCGCGCCGGTCCTTCGCGACGATCGACCCGGACTACTACAAGTGGACCCAGTGGATCTTCCTCCAGATCTTCAACTCCTGGTACGACCCGGAGGCGAGGAAGGCCCGCCCGATCGCCACCCTGGTCGAGCGGTTCGCCGCCGGTGAGCGCCCGACGCCCGACGGCCGCCCCTGGGCCGAGCTGACCGAGGCCGAGCGCGCCGACGTACTGGGCGGCCACCGCCTGGCGTACGCCTCCGACGCGCCCGTCAACTGGTGCCCCGGGCTGGGCACCGTGCTGGCCAACGAGGAGGTCACCGCGGAGGGCCGCTCCGAGCGCGGCAACTTCCCCGTCTTCAAGGCCAAGCTGCGCCAGTGGAACATGCGCATCACCGCCTACGCCGACCGGCTGCTGTCGGACCTGGACGGGCTGGACTGGCCCGAGGCCATCAAGCTCCAGCAGCGCAACTGGATCGGGCGCAGCGAGGGCGCCCGGGTGGACTTCCCGGTGGCCGACCGCCCCGACGCGAAGATCACCGTCTTCACCACCCGGCAGGACACCCTGTTCGGCGCCACCTATATGGTGCTGGCCCCCGAGCACGGCCTGGTGGACGAGATCGTTCCGGCCGCCTGGCCCGAGGGCACCCACCAGGTGTGGACCGGCGGGCACACCACCCCGGCCGAGGCCGTCGCCGCGTACCGCAAGCAGGCCGCGGCCAAGTCCGATGTGGAGCGGCAGGCCGAGGCCAAGGACAAGACCGGCGTCTTCACCGGCGCCTTCGCGGTCAACCCGGTCAGCGGCCAGCCGGTACCGGTCTTCATCGCGGACTATGTGCTGATGGGTTACGGCACCGGCGCGATCATGGCCGTTCCGGCGCATGACACGCGTGACTTCGCCTTCGCCCGCGCCTTCGAGCTGCCCATGCGCTGTGTGGTCGAGCCGTCGGACGACCGTGGCACCGACCCGTCCACCTGGGACGACGCCTTCGCCTCGTATGACGCGAAGATCGTCAACTCGACGGGGGAGTCCGTCTCCCTGGACGGGCTGGGCGTCGTCGGGGCCAAGGCCCGTATCACCGAGTGGCTGGAGACCCGCGGGATCGGCGAGGGCACCGTCAACTTCCGGCTGCGCGACTGGCTCTTCAGCCGTCAGCGCTACTGGGGCGAGCCCTTCCCGATCGTCTACGACGAGGGCGGCATCGCCCACGCGCTGCCCGAGTCGATGCTGCCCCTGGAGCTGCCCGAGGTCGAGGACTACTCGCCGCGCACCTTCGACCCCGAGGACGCCGACACCTCCCCGGAGACCCCGCTGTCCCGGAACCAGGACTGGGTCAACGTGGTGCTGGACCTGGGCGACGGCCGCGGCCCCCGCCCGTACCGCCGCGAGACCAACACCATGCCCAACTGGGCCGGATCGTGCTGGTACGAGCTGCGCTACCTGGACCCGCGCAACGGCGACCGGCTGGTCGACCCGGATATCGAGGGCTACTGGATGGGCCCGCGCGAGGAGCGGCCCACCGGCGGTGTCGACCTGTATGTCGGCGGCGCCGAGCACGCCGTACTGCATCTGCTGTACGCGCGCTTCTGGTCCAAGGTGCTGTTCGACCTGGGCCATGTCTCCTCGGCCGAGCCGTTCCACAAGCTGTACAACCAGGGCATGATCCAGGCGTATGTCTACCGGGACAGCCGGGGCATCGCCGTGCCCGCCGCCGAGGTCGAGGAGCGCGACGGCGCCTACTGGTACCAGGGCGAGAAGGTCACCCGGCTGCTGGGCAAGATGGGCAAGTCCCTGAAGAACGCCGTCACGCCGGACGAGATCTGCGCCGAGTACGGGGCCGATACGCTGCGGCTGTACGAGATGGCCATGGGTCCGCTGGACGTCTCACGCCCCTGGGACACCCGCGCGGTCGTCGGTCAGTACCGGCTGTTGCAGCGGCTGTGGCGCAATGTCGTGGACGAGGACACCGGCGAGACCGTGGTCGTCGACGCCGAGCCCGACGAGGCCACGCTGCGCGCCCTGCACAAGGCGATCGACGGGGTACGGCAGGACATGGTGGGTCTGCGCTTCAACACCGCCATCGCCAAGATCACCGAGCTGAACAACCACGTCACCAAGGTGCGCGAGGTGCCGCGGCAGGTGGCCGAGGGCCTGGTGCTGCTGATCGCCCCGCTGGCCCCGCATATCGCCGAGGAGCTGTGGCGCAAGCTGGGCCACACGACGTCGATTGTCCACGAGCCGTTCCCGGTCGCGGACCCGGCGTACGTGGTGGACGAGACGGTGACGTGCGTGGTGCAGATCAAGGGCAAGGTCAAAGCCCGGCTGGAGGTAGCCCCGTCGGTCACGGAGGGCGAGCTGGAGAAGCTGGCCCTGGGTGACCCGGCGGTGATGGCGGCGCTGGACGGCGCGGATATCCGGAAGGTGATCGTGCGGGCGCCGAAGCTGGTCAATATCGTCCCGGCGTGATCGTTCCGGCGTGATCGCCGTCGTCGCGGGGTGACGGCTTCTCCGCGTGACGGCTTCCCCTTACGGGCGGGCCGGGGGTTCCTGAAGGAACCCCCGGCCCGCCCGGTCCGTTTAGGGTGGAGGAACGGGTGCCGTTGACGCGTGCCGCCGCCGTGACCCACGCCAGAAGGAGCGCGCATGGAAGCCGTCTGGATCCTGTTGGTGCTGTTCCTCGTCTGCGCCGGAGTGAGCGTCTACGCGACCGCGCGGGCGGTCAAGTCGGCCAAGCGGGGCATCGACCGCACGGTGCACCAGGCCCGGCGCACCGTGGAGGACACCCGGCTGCGGGCCCGCCAGTTCGCCCAGCCGGGCACCGCCGGTGAGCTGGCCGAGCTGCGGCTGTCCCTGCGCTCCTCGATGCACGCCACCGAGCAGGCGCTGAACGCCTCGGCGGAGCAAGACCGCTCCCTGTCGGAGTCGTTGGGGCTGTTCCGGCGGCTCACCGAGCACGGCCGGGAGCTGGAGGAGGATCTGAAGCGGCTCGAGCGGGACCCCGACAGGGCCAGGGTCACCGCCCTGCTGCCCGAGCTGCGGGACCGCACCCAGCGGATCACCCACTCCGCGGACTCGCTGCGCTGGGCGGCGCGGGACCGGGCCCAGCGGTTCGCCCGGGACGATCTGGACGAGCTGGGGCGCGCGATCGACATGGAGGCGGGTGCGCTGCGGCACTGGACGTCGGAGTCGGAGGCGGAGGCGGGTTCCGCGTCGGATTCGGCGTCGGCGGGCGCGCGAGGCCCGGCCGGGGCGCAGGGAGCCCCTGAGGGCGCTTCCGGGCGGGCGCGGGACCCGGAGCCGCCGTCGATCGGTACGACGCCCCGGACGGAGGGCTACTCCTGGCAGAAGCCATGGCGGAAACCCGCCCGTCCGGAGAACACGGCCTGACGCGCCACGGGACGGACGCGGCGCGGCCCGGTGGGGGCCCGCCGGAGCCGGATACGGGGCTGACCGGTACGGTCAGTGATCGTCCGGCGGGGTCGCGCTGTCGGCCCGACGCGTCCCCCGATAACCTCCCTGTCATGTCCCGCCATGTCGCGATCGTGACCGATTCAACGGCGTACCTGCCGCAGGAGGCGATGGAGCGGCACCGCATCACCGCCGTCCCGCTGACCGTGGTGCTCGGAGACCGGGCCCTGGAGGAGGGCACCGAGATCTCGGCGCGTGCCCTCGCGCAGGCCCTTCAGAAGCGCAGGCCGGTGACGACGTCCCGGCCCAGCCCCGAGATGTTCGCGGCGGCCTACCGCGCCGCCGCGGCGGAGGGGGCGACGGGCATCGTCTCCCTCCATCTGTCCGCCGAGATCTCCGGCACCTACGACGCGGCGGTGCTCGCCGCCCAGGACGCGCCGGTGCCGGTACGGGTTGTGGACAGCGGCATGGTCGCGATGGCGCTGGGCTTCTGCGCGCTGGCGGCGGCCGAGGCGGCGGAGGGCGGGGGCACGCTGGACGACGCCGTGGCGGCGGCCCAGAAGCGGGCCGACGGCACAGCCGCCTACTTCTACGTGGACACCCTCGACTATCTGCGGCGCGGCGGCCGCATCGGCACGGCGCAGGCACTGCTCGGCTCCGCGCTGGCGGTCAAACCGCTGCTCCAGCTCGACGAGGGGCGGATCGAACTCCGGGAGAAGGTGCGCACCGCCTCGAAGGCCATCGCCCGGCTGGAGGAGCTGGTGGTGGAGCGGGCCGGGCAGAGCCCGGTGGACATCGCGGTGCAGCACCTGGCGGCGGAGGAGCGGGCGGCGACGCTCGCGGAGCGGCTGCGGGAGCGGGTGCCGGGGCTGGTGGAGCTGTACGTGGGCGAGGTGGGTGCGGTGATCGGTGCCCACACCGGGCCGGGGCTGTTGGGCGCGATCGTTTCGCCGCGGTAGGGCGGGCTGAGGGGGTCACCCGCCGGGGTGGCCGAGATATCCACAACTGCTCGGTTTTCCCCCGGATTTGGGGCGTCCCGGCGGGATCGACCGGAGGTGCCTACCGTCGGGAGGCATGAGGTCACAGTCACAGACAGTAATCATCGGTGCGGAGCGCGGGCGTCATCGCGGGGGTGGGGCAGGCCGTCCTTCCGGCACCCGGGCGGGCCTGTCGTCGCCGTTGTCCCCACCCTCGCGCCCGGCCTCGTCTTCGGCTCGTGCCGCGGCGCTGTTGCCCGGGCCCCGGTCGGCCGTGAGGGACTCGGGGCCTCCTGAGTCCCGGCAGACCGATACCGGGCAGACGAGCGGCTGTGGGGCTGTTGCCCTCGGCAGCCGGGACGGTCCGGAAGAGGGGGCTCGAGCCCGTCCGGCACCCCGCTGGGCCGACACCGCCGAAAGCGAGCCCCAGTCCGATGGTGCCGGTGCCGGTGCCGGTGCCGGTACGCGTGCCGGTGATGGTGCCGGTGAGGCCGGGGCCGACACCGATGGCGGCGGGGCGTTACGACGGCGTGAGCGGATCCGGCTGGCGCTGCGCGAGCGGCTGCCGACCTGGCTCCAGGTGCGCTGCGGTATGCGGCTCAGAACCCTGGCCGCGCTGACGGCCGCCCTGCTCGTGGCGGTGGCCTTCGCGGTGTACCACTTCTGGACCGGCCGTCCGCAGACCGTGCGGGCGCCGGAGCCCGAGCCGCCGCGCGCGGCGCCCGCCGGGCCCGTACCCACCCCCGGCGGGCGGCCCGGCCCGAGCGCCGGCCGCTCGGTCGTGGTCGATGTGACGGGCAAGGTCCGGCGGCCGGGGCTGCGTACGCTGCCGTCCGGCGCGCGGGTGGACGACGCTCTGGAGGCGGCGGGCGGGGCGCGGCCCGGCGCGGACACCAGCGGGCTGAACCGCGCCCGTCCGCTGGTCGACGGTGAGCAGATCGTGGTCGGCGCCCCGGGCGTCCCGGCGGGCCAGGCCCCTGGTGCGCCACCCGCCGCCGCGGCCACGGGAGCGGGCGGTGGAGCGGGCCCCGGCACCGGCGCTCCGGGCCCGGCCGGGGGACCGGGTGTGCCCGGGGCACCGGTCAGCCTCAACTCCGCGACACCCGAGCAACTCGACACCCTGCCGGGTGTCGGTCCGGTGCTGGCGCGGCACATCCTCGACTACCGCACCCAGCACGGCGGTTTCCGCAGCGTCGATGAACTCCGCGAGGTGACCGGCATCGGTGAGCGCCGGTTCGCCGATCTGCGTCCGCTGGTCCGCCCATGACGGAGCAGCTCGCCCGGGCCCGCGCACCGGTGCACGCCGCGGCCGCCTCACCGCGCGGGGCGTCCGAGCCCCGTCAGGAGGGTCCGCCGGATCTGCGGCTGGTGCCGCCCGCGCTCACGGCCTGGGCCGCCGCGGGTATCGCCCTGGGCACACCGGGCCGGACCGTCGCCGTGTTCTGCGCGCTGGCCTGCCTCATGGCGGCCGTGCTCCTGCTCGGGACCCGCCGTATCGCCTCCACCGCGGCCGGGCGGCCACCTGGTGTCTCCCGTCCTGGTTCCGGAGGACGGGCCGGGTGGTCCGTCAACGGCCCGGCGCACGGCGGTGGGTGGCATCGGCGGGCGGCGGGGGCGATGGCCGCGGCGCTGTTGTGCGGTGCCGCGGCGGGGGCGGTCGCCGCGCTGCACGCGGCGGAGGTGCGGCACGGCCCGGTGCCGGACCTCGCCCGGACGTACGCCGGGGTCACCGCGGAGGTGGAGGTCACCGGTGACCCCCGGCTCACTCGCCCCCGGGTGCGGGGTGCCGCGCCGGTGCCCGTGGCGGTGGTGATCGAGGCGGAGGCCGACCGGGTCACCGGACCCGATGGCACCACGACCGCCACCCGCGCTCCCGTGCTGGTGACGGTCAGGACCGGCGCCGAGCGGGAGCGGGCGCGCTGGCTCGCACTGCTGCCCTCGACCCGGCTTCGGGTGCACGGCCGGCTGGCGCCACCGCTGCGCGACGGGGACCGCGTCGCCGCCGTGATGCGGGTCGACGGCGATGGGCCGCCGAGGGTCATCGGCGCCCCCAGCGTCCTCCAGCGGCAGGCGGGACGGCTGCGCGCGGGGCTGCGGACAGCGACGGACGGGCTCTCCGCGGATGCGCGGGCGCTGCTGCCGGGGCTGGTCGTGGGGGACACCTCCCGGGTGCCGCCCGACCTCGACGAGGTGTTCCGGGCCACGGACCTGCTGCATCTGATGGCGGTCTCCGGCAGCAATCTGACGCTTGTGCTCGCCCTGTTGACCGGTCCGCCGCGGCTGGCCGCACGGGCCGAGCGGCGGGGTCTGGCGGCCGCGCTCGGGATGCGGCTCAGGACCACGGCCGTGCTCGGCGGCGCGCTCACCCTCGGCTTCGTCGTCGTATGCCGTCCCGAGCCCAGTGTGCTGCGTGCGGCGGTGTGCGGGCTGATCACCCTGCTCGCCCTCGGCACCGGGCGGCGCAGATCCCTGCTACCGGCCCTGGCCGCCGCCGTCCTGGCATTGGTGCTCTACGACCCGTGGCTGGCGCGGAGTTACGGTTTCGCGCTCTCCGTCCTGGCCACCGGCGCGCTGCTCACCCTCGCGCCGGTGTGGTCCGCCGCGCTGCGCAGCCGTGGTGTGCCGCCGCGAGGGGCGGAGGTGCTGGCGGCGGCCGCGGCCGCCCAGGCGGTCTGCGCTCCGGTCGTGGTGGTGCTCGCCGAGCGGGTGAGCCTGGTCGGGGTTCCCTGCAATCTGCTGGCCGAAGCGGCGGTCGGCCCGGCCACCGTCCTGGGGTTCGCCACCCTTGCCGTGGCCCCGTTCGCCCCGCCGCTCGCCGGCTGGCTCGCCTGGCCGGCCGGATGGCCGGCGGAGTGGATCGCCGAGGTGGCCCGGCGGGGCGCGGCCCTTCCCGGGGCCGAGCTGGACTGGCCGGGCGGCTGGACCGGCGGATTGCTGCTGGCCGTGGCCACCCTGGCCATCGTCCTGGTGGGGCGACGGCTGCCACACCGCCGGTGGCTGGGTGCGGTGAGCGCGCTGGTCCTGCTGCTGGTGCTGGTCCGCCCGGCGCCGCTGGCCCGGGTCATCACCGGCTGGCCACCGCCCGGTTGGCGTCTTGTGGTCTGCGATGTCGGCCAGGGTGACGCACTGGTCCTGGCGGCCGGATCCGGTACGGCCGTCGTGGTGGACACCGGTCCCGACCCACAGGCGGTGGACGGCTGTCTGCGTTCTCTGGGCGTGGTCCGGATCCCGCTGCTGGTGCTCACCCACTTCCACGCCGACCATGTGGCCGGGCTGACCGGTGCGCTGCGCGGGCGCGCCGTGGGCGCCATCGAGACGACGACCCTGGAGGATCCGCCCGGCCAGGCCGAGTTCGTACGCCGTCGCGCACGGGCGGCGCACGTTCCGGTGGTCGTGGCGGGGCCGGGGGAGCGCCGCCGGGTCGGCGCGCTGTCCTGGGAGGTGCTGTGGCCCGCGCCACCGTCCCCGCCGTCGCCCCCGGGCGCCCCCACCGTGCCCCCGGTGGAGGGGGCGAACGACGCGAGTGTCACCCTGCTCGTCCGTACCGCGGGGCTGACCCTGCTGCTGCTCGGTGACCTCGAACCACCCGCTCAGCGGGCCCTGCTGGCGGCTCACCCCGAGCTGCCCCGGGTCGATGTGGTCAAGGTCGCGCATCACGGTTCGGCCTATCAGGACCCCCGGCTGACGGACCGCCTCCGCCCGCGCCTGGCCCTGATCTCCTGCGGTGCGGACAATCCGTACGGACACCCGTCGCCGCGCACCGTCGCGGCACTGCGCGCCAGGGGAGCGGTCGTGCTGCGGACGGACACCGACGGGCCGATCGCCGTGACGGGCCCCGCGCTGCGCGCCGTGCTCAGACGGTCCACCCGGCTCGGGTGGTTCACCCGGCTCAGACGGCCCACGCGCCGTTCCGCATCAGATGGCGGGCCGGTAGCTCGGCCTCCTCGTACCAGACCTGCACCTCGGTGGGTGCCACCCGGAAATAGGCGTAGGGAGAGCCGCTGTGGGGCCGCCGGGGATCCCACCGGGACTTGGCCGCGAAGGCGTCGGCGGTGGCGACCGGCGCCTCGTCCAGGGCGAACACCTCCACCGTGCCCCCGATCAGCACCACATCACGGGTGTCGGCGAGGGAGAGCCGGGCGCGGCCGACCTCCAGCAAATTGCGGCCGGTGGGGTTGGCCCGGCGGGTGGAGAGCCAGATCGCCTCGCCGTCCCACAGGAAGGACAGCGGCACCAGGCAAGGCAGGCCGTGCCCGTCGGCGGACGCCACCCAGATGTCCGCCTCCCGCCCCAGCCGTGCCAACAGATCGCGCTTGCGCTGTCGTTGATCGCGTACCGCCGCCGCGTCGTTCCCCATGCCCGCCCGTGCCCCTCTCGTCCGGTCTGCCTGGGCGCACGCTATCCACGCGGTGGTGCCCGGCGCGTCGGGCGTGCGGCGTAGGGCCGGGGCCCCACGGCGACGGCCCGGACCGTGGCGCGGGGCGGACGACGGCGGGCCGACGGCTCACCGGGTGGCCGTGTCGGCCACCTCCCGGGCCAGGGCGAGGGCCTCGGCCACGGCCGCCGGGATGTCGGTCACCGGGTAGAGGGCGTGCCGGACGGTGCGGTCCGCGCCCGAGACGACCAGGATCAGCCGCTTGAGACGGAGTTGCTGCGCGGCGCGGAAGGAGGGCAGTCGCAGCGCCGCGGCGAACCGCAGCTCGCCGTCGGACAGCAGGGGGAACGGCACCTTCTCGGCGGCGGCGAAGACGGCCTGCTCATCGGGGCGTTGGGTACTCACACCCCGTACCGCCGCGCCCACCGCACGGAAGGACTCCCAGGCATCGCGGAACAGCCGGTTCTCCAGGGTGCAGCCCGCCGCGCCCGGAATATCCGCCCAGTCGTCCGGGAGCGGGGAGGGAACCCCGGTCGCCGGATAGGTGAACAGCACCGTGGCCGCGCTCCGTTCCGCGATGACGTCATGGGCGGCGCCGTCGGAACCGGGCAGCGCGAGGCCGGGCGGTACGGCGGTGCCCACCAGCTCCCGGACCCGGGCCGTCTCCGCGCTGCCGTCCTCGGCGGTGGCGGTCAGGGCGCCGTCGCCGGGCAGCCAGCGGTCGGCCCAGTCCTGCATGCCGATCAGCACGGGCAGGAACGCCCGGCCGCGTTCGGTCAGTTCGTAGGCGTACCGGAGCGGCCGTTCCTGGTAGGGGCGGCGCTCCAGCACCCCATGACCGACCAGCTCCTTCAGCCGCTCGGTCAGCACCTTGCGGGAGATGGCCAGTTCCCCGGTCAGCTCGTCGAAGCGGGTGTGCCCCCGTGCGACCTCGCGCAGGATGAGCAGGCTCCACCAGTCGCCGAGCACGGCCGCGGCCCGGGCGATGCCGCAGACGTCGTCGAGGTCTCGCTTCCTTGTCATGGCGGTCCATAGTAAGTTCCTCTTGAAAACCATGTCCGTTCCGAAAGGAAACTCACTGTGTCGCTGGCTCGGTGGACCGAGGTCGACAGCTACTTCAACACCCTGCTCAACCCCGCCGACCCGGCCTTGGACGCGGCGCTGGACCTCAGCGCGGCGGCCGGTCTGCCGCCGCACCAGGTGGCGCCCAACCAGGGCAAGCTGCTGCATCTGCTGACGAGGATCCGGGGCGCCCGCAGGGTGCTGGAGATCGGCACCCTCGGCGGCTACAGCACCATCTGGCTGGCCACGGCCCTGCCCGCGGACGGACGGCTGATCTCCCTGGAGGCCGATCCGGGGTGCGCCGAGGTCGCCCGCGCCAATGTGGCGCAGGCGGGGATGGCCGGGATCGTCGACATCCGCACCGGACCGGCGCTCGACTCCCTCGCGCTCCTCGCCGAGGAGGGCGCGGACCCCTTCGACGTGGTCTTCATCGACGCCGACAAGCCGAACAACCCCGGCTATCTCGACTGGGCGCTCCGGCTTACCCGCCCCGGCAGCTTGATCATCGGCGACAACGTGGTGCGGGACGGCGCGGTGGCCGACCCCGCCAGCACCGATCCCACGGTCCAGGGCATCCGGCGCTTCACCGAGCGGATGGCCGAGGAGCCGCGGCTGACGGCCACCGCGGTGCAGACGGTCGGTGAGAAGGGGTACGACGGCTTCGCCCTGGCCCTGGTCACGGACTGACCGGCGGCAGGGGGCACCGGCCGCCCGGCGGTCCTGGTCACCGGCCGCCCGGCGGTATGCCGCACGGCCGATACCGGACAATGACCCGGTGATCGATGAAGGACTGAACGGCGCACGGCACATCCTGGTGCTGCCCGACCGCGACGCCGCGGAGGAGGTCGCCGAGGCGCTGCCCGAGCGCTTCCGCCTCGCCCACGAGCCCCAGTTGGTCCGGGACGCGCTGGCGGGCGAGGACGACGCCGAGGACGCCCAGTGGCTGGTGGTGGTCGAGGACCCGGCCGGGGAGCTGGACCCGGCGGCGCTGGACGCGTTGGCCGCGGAGCACGAGGGCTGGCTCGAGACCGAATAGCGGCCCCCGGGCTCCACGTCGCGCCCGGCGCCCGGCCGGGGATGTCGGTGGTCCGTGGGATGCTGGACCGCGATGGCCAGGAAGACGACGACCGACGATCCGCTCGCCCCCGTGACCCTTGCCGTGGGTCAGGAGGAGCTGCTGCTCGACCGCGCCGTGCAGCAGGTCGTGGCGGCCGCCCGCGCGGCCGACGCCGACACCGATGTGCGCGACCTCGCCCCCGACGCGCTCCAGCCCGGCACCCTCGCCGAGCTCACCAGCCCCTCGCTCTTCGCCGAGCGCAAGGTGGTCGTGGTGCGGAGCGCGCAGGATCTCTCGGCCGACACCATCAAGGATGTGAAGGGCTATCTCGGCGCCCCCGCCGAGGAGATCACCCTCGTTCTGCTGCACGCGGGCGGAGCCAAGGGCAAGGGGCTGCTCGACGCCGCCCGTAAGGCCGGGGCGCGCGAGGTCGCCTGCCCCAAGATGACCAAGCCCGCCGACCGACTGGCGTTCGTGCGCTCGGAGTTCCGCGGCACGGGGCGGTCCGCCACCCCCGAGGCGTGTCAGGCGCTGGTCGATGCCATCGGCAGTGATCTGCGCGAGCTGGCCAGTGCGGTGACGCAGCTCGCCGCCGATGTCGAGGGCACCATCGACGAGGCCGTCGTCGCCCGCTACTACACGGGCCGCGCCGAGGCGTCCAGCTTCACCGTCGCCGACCGGGCCGTCGAGGGGCGGGCGGCCGAGGCGCTGGAGGCGCTGCGCTGGGCCGTTGCCACCGGAGTGGCCCCGGTGCTGATCACCAGCGCTCTGGCGCAGGGCGTCCGCGCCATCGGCAAGCTGGCCTCGGCCCCGCGCGGCGCCCGCCCGGGCGATCTCGCCCGGGAGCTCGGGATGCCCCCCTGGAAGATCGACCGGGTGCGGCAGCAGATGCGCGGCTGGTCGGCGGATGGTGTGGCGGTCGCGCTGCGCGCGGTCGCCGAGGCCGACGCCGGGGTCAAGGGTGGCGGGGACGATCCGGAGTACGCCCTGGAGAAGGCCGTCGTGGCCATTGCCCGCGCCGCTCGCTCGGGCCGCTCCTAGCGGAACCGGCCGCCACGGCAGCCCTCACAGGAACCAGAGCACCCACGAGAGCCTTCACGAGAACCAGAGCCCCCGGGGGCGCCGGATCGCTCACCCCTTCATCTTCTCGAGCGTCACCTCGGCGCTCTTCTTGAGCATCTCGGTGGCCTCGGCGTTCGTCTTCGCGGTGGCGCTGGAGGAGCTGGACACATACTCCGACCACGTCGACTGGTAGGTGGTCCAGCCGTCGCGGACCGCGAGGATCACATACGCACCGGTTCTGGTGCTGGACCGGTTGGTCTGCGTCACCACGTACGCCTCGTCGCCGAGCCCGCCGACCGCCTTGACCTCGTACCGGTAGGTGGAGGTCTTCTGGTCCTCATAGGCCCGGTAGGTGGCCTCGAACTCGGGCCCCGGGTCGGTCTTCTTGTGCAGCGACGCCGTCGTGTAGAGCCAGACCGAGGAGTAGTCGCTGCTGGAGGCGGAGTCGGGCTGGAAGTCGATGTTGCAGGTCATCGAGTCCAGTGCCTCGCTCTGGGAGCTGCTGTGCGTCGGGTTGGACGCGCTCGAGCTGGTGTCGTCCTTCTCCTCGTACCCGGCGCTCTCGAAGGCTTCGGTGTCGGTCGGGTCGCACAGGTTGTCCGTGTACTTGTACCCGGCGAGATCGGCCTTCGCCTCCTCGCCGCCGCCGAACCCCCCGGTGGCCAGCAGGACACCGGCCCAGACCGCCGAGGCGAGCACGGCCCCGCCGAGCCCCCACAGCCAGCCCTTGCCGCCGGTGCCGCCGCCACCCGCCGGGACGCCCGGAGGCATCGCGAGCGGCATCCCCATGGGCGCGGCCTGCTGCCCGTACCCGGCCATGGGCATGGCGGCCATCGTGGGCTGGGCGTAGGGATTTGCCTCCGGTGGCCGGGGCTGCTGAGGCACACCGTAAGCGCTGTGCTGAGGCTGCTGGGGCGGCTGAGGCTGCCCGTACGGATTGGGTGTCTCCCCCGGTATCGACATGACGTGAACATACCCGAGAAAACGACAAAATCCCCACGCTGTCCTGGGGAAGGACGACGTGGGGATTTCGGTTCGATCACTGTCGATCAACGCCCGAAAGGCATCGATCAAGCGACCGGTCGATCCGAGTGCGCCGCACCCGCGTGGCGAACGCAGGCCGTGTGCGGCGCGGTGCCGCAGTCAAGCTGTCGGCTGCCGGTCGGAGCGGGTGAGAGGGACCGCTGGGCCCGGACCGGCGGGGTGGGACGGGTTGCGTCCCGGACGGGACGGTGTACGTCCCTGAGGCATCAGCCCCGGACGTCAGCCCTTGAGGCTGGCGACCTGCTGCGCGAGCGCCGACTTCTTGTTGGCGGCGTTGTTCTTGTGGAGCACGCCCTTGCTGACGGCCTTGTCCAGCTTGCGGCCGGCGGCCTGGGCGGCGGCGGTGGCCTTCTCGGCGTCACCGGCGGCCACGGCCTCACGGGTACGGCGGATGGCCGTCTTCAGCTCGGACTTGACCGCCTTGTTGCGCAGCCGGGCCTTCTCGTTCGTCTTGTTGCGCTTGATCTGGGACTTGATGTTCGCCACGTAAAGAGCCTTCGCAGGTTCGTTGGATTTCGCTGGTCGTGTGCTGTGCCCGCGACCGCGCGGGGGCGGCACGAGACACAGTCGGCCAGGTTACCAGCAGGGTCTACGGCGTCCCAAACCCGGACGCGGGCGTCCCGCACCCGGATGCAGTCGCCAGTCATGGGACCATGGACGGACTGACATCACCCCGATGACACCGCGTCCCGCCTAGACACAGGACCCTGCGTGCCCGCGATCCCTACCAATGTGCCGGAGCCGAGCCGTACCGACCCGGCTCTCATCCGTAACTTCTGCATCATCGCGCACATCGACCACGGCAAGTCGACGCTCGCCGACCGCATGCTCCAGCTGACCGGTGTGGTCGACCAGCGGCAGATGCGCGCGCAGTACCTCGACCGCATGGACATCGAGCGCGAGCGCGGCATCACGATCAAGTCCCAGGCGGTCCGGCTGCCCTGGGCGCCCACCGAGGGCGAGGGCCGGTCCGAGGCGGCCACCCATATCCTCAACATGATCGACACCCCCGGCCATGTGGACTTCACCTATGAGGTCTCGCGGTCGCTCGCGGCCTGTGAGGGCTGCGTCCTGCTGGTCGACGCGGCGCAGGGGATCGAGGCCCAGACCCTCGCCAACCTCTATCTGGCGATGGAGAACGACCTCACGATCATCCCGGTCCTCAACAAGATCGACCTCCCGGCCGCGCAGCCCGAGAAGTACGCCGCCGAGCTGGCCCACCTCATCGGCTGTGACCCCTCCGATGTGCTCAGGGTCTCGGCGAAGACCGGCGAGGGCGTCGCGGATCTGCTGAACCGGGTCGTGGAGCTGGTTCCGGCCCCGGTCGGCGTCAAGGACTCCGCCGCCCGCGCGATGATCTTCGACTCGGTCTATGACCCGTACCGGGGCGTGGTGACCTATGTGAAGGTCGTGGACGGCACGCTCAACAGGCGTGAGCGGATCAAGATGATGTCCACCGGCGCCGCCCATGAGCTGCTGGAGATCGGCACCAACTCACCCGAGATGACCCCCTCCGACGGGCTCTCCGTCGGTGAGGTGGGCTATCTGATCACCGGTGTGAAGGATGTCCGCCAGTCCAAGGTCGGCGACACCATCACCCAGTTCACCAAGGGCGCCGAGGAGCCGCTGGGCGGCTACAAGGACCCCAAGCCGATGGTGTTCTCCGGGCTGTATCCGCTGGACGGTTCGGACTACCCCGAGCTGCGCGAGGCCCTGGACAAGCTCCAGCTGAACGACGCCGCGCTGGTCTACGAACCGGAGACGTCCGCCGCGCTCGGCTTCGGCTTCCGCGTCGGCTTCCTGGGGCTGCTGCACCTGGAGGTCATCCGTGAGCGTCTGGAGCGCGAATTCGGTCTCGACCTGATCGCCACCGCGCCCAACGTGGTCTACCGCGTGGACATGGAGGACGGCAGCGAGCACACGGTGACCAACCCCAGCGAGTTCCCGGTGGGCAAGATCGACACGGTCCATGAGCCGGTCGTCCGGGGCACCATCCTCGCCCCGAGCGAGTTCATCGGCGCGATCATGGAGCTGTGCCAGAACCGCCGCGGTGTGCTGCTCGGTATGGACTACCTCTCCGAGGACCGCGTCGAGATCCGCTACACCCTGCCCCTCGCCGAGGTCGTCTTCGACTTCTTCGACCAGCTCAAGTCCAAGACCCGCGGCTATGCCTCGCTGGACTACGAGCCCACCGGCGAGCAGACCTCCGACCTGGTCAAGGTCGACATCCTGCTGCACGGCGACAAGGTCGACGCCTTCTCCGCGATCACCCATAAGGACAAGGCGTACGCCTATGGTGTCCGGCTGGTCGCCAAACTGCGCGAGCTCATCCCGCGGCAGAACTTCGAGGTGCCCATCCAGGCCGCCATCGGCTCCCGGGTCATCGCCCGTGAGACGGTCCGCGCCATCCGTAAGGACGTCCTCGCCAAGTGCTACGGCGGTGACATCTCCCGTAAGCGGAAGCTGCTGGAGAAGCAGAAGGAGGGCAAGAAGCGGATGAAGATGGTCGGCAGCGTGGAGGTGCCCCAGGAGGCGTTCATCGCGGTGCTGTCCTCCGACTCCGACGGCGGAGAGAGCAAGGGGAAGAAGTGACGCGCGGTGTCACTGGGAAGTGACGCGAAATGAGTGCTCAGCGGGCCCGGTGCGAAGGATGCGCCGGGCCCGCTTTCGTGGTGACAGAGGTGCGGTGCGTCCCGGTGTGAGGGGTGCGGCGGACCGCCCCGTCGTCGTTTGAACAACGTGACCTGCAACCCCTTACGCGGTAAGGATTCGGCCCTTACGCTGATCACTGCTCGAAGGTTACTCGCGAGTCACCAAGCAATGAGGCTGGCCCCGGAGGATGCCGTGACGGACACACAGACCTTGCTCGAGAACCGGCCGCCGTCCCTGGCGACGCACTTCCTCCAGCGCGTCGAGGCGACGCCTGACAAGGAGGCGTACCGCTATCCGGTCCCGGCCGCCTCGGGTACGGGCCCCGACGAATGGCGCCCCCTGACCTGGCGCGAGAGCGCGGACCGGGTCTTCGCCATCGCCGCCGGTCTGATGGGTCTGGGCGTCCGGCCCGAGGAGCGGGTGGCACTCGCCGCCAGCACCCGTGTGGAGTGGATCCTCGGCGACCTCGGAGTGCTCTGCGCGGGCGCCGCGACCACCACGGTCTACCCGAGCACCAACGCCGAGGAGACCGCGTTCATCCTGTCCGACTCCGGCAGCCGGGTGCTGATCGCCGAGGACGGTGTCCAGCTCGCCAAGGTCCGCGAGAAGCGCGACCAGCTCCCCGAGCTGGCCCATGTGGTGGTGATCAACGCCGATGACGCGGTTCCGGCCGCGGGCGACCCGGAGGGCTGGGTGCTCTCCCTCACCGAGCTGGAGAAGCGCGGCACGGCCTACCTGGAGCAGCACCCGCAGGCCGTACGGGAGCGGATCGACGCGCTCCGCGCCGACCAGCTGGCCACGCTCATCTACACCTCCGGCACCACCGGGCGCCCCAAGGGCGTACGGCTGGCGCATGACTCCTGGTCGTACATGGCCATCGCGATCGGCAGTGTCGAAGGGCTGCTCTACGCCGACGATGTGCAGTACCTCTGGCTGCCGCTGGCGCATGTCTTCGGCAAGGTGCTGACCGCCGGGCAGATCTACGTCGGCCACTCCACCGCCGTGGACGGCCGGGTCGACAAGATCATCGAGAATCTGCCGGTGGTCCGCCCGACCTATATGTGCGCCGTGCCGCGGATCTTCGAGAAGGTCTACAACGGAGTGGCCGGGAAGGCGCGCGAGGGCGGTGCGGCCAAGTACAAGATCTTCCAGTGGGCGGCCGGGGTCTCCCGCGACTACGCCAAGATCTCCCAGGACAACTTCCGCCGTACCGGCACCCCTTCGGTCCCGTTCGGCCTCAGGACCCAGCACGCCCTCGCCGACAAGCTCGTCTACGGCAAGCTGCGCGAGGCGTTCGGCGGCCGGCTGCGCGCCGCGGTGTCCGGCTCGGCCGCGCTCGCGCCCGAGATCGGCTACTTCTTCGCGGGCGCCGGGATCAACATCCTGGAGGGCTACGGCCTCACCGAGTCCAGCGCCGCCAGCTTCCTCAACCCGGTGGACTACCGCACCGGCACCGTCGGCAAGGCGTTCCCCGGTACCGAGGTGCGGTTCGGCGAGGACGGCGAGATCCTGCTCCGCGGCCCGGGCGTCATGCAGGGCTACCACGGGCTGCCGGAGCTGACCGCGCAGGTGCTGGAGTCCGACGGCTGGTTCCACACCGGTGACATCGGGGAGCTGTCGCCCGACGGCTATCTGCGGATCACCGACCGCAAGAAGGACCTGATCAAGACCTCGGGCGGCAAGTACGTGGCCCCGGCGGAGGTCGAGGGCCAGTTCAAGGGCGTCTGCCCGTTCGTCTCCAACATCCTGGTGTACGGCGCCGACCGCAACTACTGCACCGCGCTCATCGCCCTGGACGAGCCGACCATCATGGGCTGGGCCAAGGAACACGGTATGGACGGCAAGTCCTACGCCGAGGTGGTGGCCACCGATGAGGCGCGCCAGCTGATCGACGGTTATGTGCGGCGGCTCAACGAGGACCTCCAGCGCTGGCAGACGATCAAGAAGTTCCGGCTGCTGCCCCGCGATCTGGACGTGGAGCACGGTGAGTTGACGCCCAGCCTCAAGCTCAAGCGACCGGTGGTCGAGCGCGAGTACAAGGACCTGATCGAAGACATGTACGCCGGAACCCGGGAGGCCTGACGGGGAGTCGACCGTGCCCGGTACGCCGGGCACGGGAATTTTCCCCTCATCGCGGCTCACTTGCGTAACTCGGCGCATATGAGGGCGGTCCGTCTGTCACGCTGTCCCTGCCGGTGCTGTTGGCACCGGACGCGGATGCGGATACGGCACTATGACGGAGCTTCTCAGGAGCCGCACAGTGGGGACGTCATCTTCTGCCATGTCTGGCGGGTCGGTCGAGGCCGGCGGGGTGGCTGTACCGGTCGGGGGTGTGGGCCCGGTCCGGACCAGCGCCTCGGCCCGCGCCAGCCTGCCCGGCTCACCGCTGGCGGCCTCCGCCGCGCGGCGGTTCGTCCGGGCCGCCCTCGCCGAATGGGCCACCCTGGACGTCCCCGCCGCCGACCGGATCACCGGACGGGTCGGGGACGAGGCCGTCCTGCTGGTGAGCGAGTTGGTCACCAACGCGGTGGTGCACGCCGGTACCGCCGTCGAACTCAGCTGCGCGCTGGACGTCCCCGGCCACGACGGCGAACCGCCCTCGCTGGTCTTCGAGGTGACCGACCACCACCCCACCCGGGTGCTGCGCGGCGAACCACCGGACGGGGAGGAGCCGGAGTACGTCGGCGGCCATGGGCTGCGGCTGGTGGCCGGGATCGCCGAGTCCTGGGGCACCACCTACCGGCGCACCAGCAAGACCGTGTGGTTCCAGCTCGCCGTCGCCGCGGAGGCGGACGAGGGCCCCGCCGCCGTGGGATTCGACGGCCTCGGCCGGGACGGCGCCCGGCGCGCCGAGCGCGCCCTGCCGCGCG
Organism: Streptomyces sp. NPDC048636; assembly: GCF_040650655.1. Classification (NCBI taxonomy): domain Bacteria; kingdom Bacillati; phylum Actinomycetota; class Actinomycetes; order Kitasatosporales; family Streptomycetaceae; genus Streptomyces; species Streptomyces sp. NPDC048636. The sequence goes on from NZ_JBEZHR010000002.1 coordinate 284,207, forward strand.
AGGCACTTCCCGTCGAGCTGATCGCCCCCGCGCCGCGGCGGGCGCCCGCCCGCCGCCATGATCCCGAATGGGCGCGGCACGGCGCGCTCTCCTTCCTCGCCGAAGCGTCCGATCTGCTCGCCGGGCAGTTCGACGAGGAGCTGGTGACCTCGCTCGCCGTCCAGCTGCTGGTGCCCCGGCTGGCCGACTGGTGCGCCGTATGGCTCGACGCCGCGAGCGGCCCGCCGCGGCTGGTGCGGGTCTGGCACGCCAGCGAGAGCCGTGCCGAGGAGCTGCGGCGGGTGCTGGAGAAGGAGCCGCCCCATCTGCCGGCCGCCGCCCGTGGCGGCGCCGTGGACTGGCCGTGGCCCGCCGACCCCGCCGCGTACGGGCCCGGCGGGGCCGCCCTGGCCTGCCGGCTGCTCGCGGGCGGCCGGGCGATGGGCACGCTGCTGATGGGACGGGCCGGGCTGGTGCGGATGCCCGACGAGGTCGTCGGCCTGGTCGAGGACTTCACCCGCCGGGTCGCCCTCGCGCTGGCCTCCGCCCGCCGCTACACCCGGCAGGCGGATATCAGCCGGGTGCTCCAGCGCGGCCTGCTGCCCTCCGGCATCCCGCGCATCCCCGGCGCGGAGGCGGCCGTCGTCTACGAGCCCACCGGCGAGATCTCCGCCGGGGGCGACTTCTACGACGTCTTCCCGGCCCGTGACGGCCGCTGGGGCTTCGTCCTCGGCGACGTCTGCGGCAACGGCCCGGAGGCCGCCGTCGTGACCGGTCTGGTGCGCCCCTGGCTGCGGCTGCTGGCCCGCGAGGGCTACGGCGTCGGGGAGGTCCTCGACCGGCTCAACCAGCTGCTCGGCGAGGAGGCGGTCGAAACGGCCGTCGAAGAGGCCGCCGAGGCCGTGGTGGCGGGCGTCGAGGCGGCCGGGGTCGGCGTCGGGGTCGCGGAACTGGTCGACGCCGGGCTCGTCGGCGCGGGGCTGCCGCCGGGCGGCGGGATGGCCCGCTTCCTGTCACTGCTGTACGGGGAGCTGGAGCCGCTGGGCGACGCCGGCGGCGGGCTGCGCTGCACCCTCGCCAGCGCGGGCCATCCGCTGCCGCTGGTGCTGCGGCCGGACGGCTCGGTGCGCACCGTCACCGAGCCGCAGATACTGCTCGGCGTGGTGGACGATGCCGCGTACGAGAGTGAAACGTTTGATCTGGCGCCCGGGGAAACGCTCCTGTGCGTGACGGACGGCGTCACCGAGCACCGCTCGGGCAGCCGTCAGTTCGACGACGAGGAGGGACTCGCCGCCGTCCTCGCCTCCTGCGCGGGGCTGAGCGCGCGCGAGGTCGCGGAGCGGGTGCGCGAGGCGGTCCACGCGTTCGCGGTGGAGCCGCCGGACGACGACCTGGCCATGCTCGTCCTGAAGGCCCTCTAGGACGGGTCCCTCGGGCCCCGGGCGCTGGAATCGTCGGCGCCGAGCCGGGGAGTGGTGTGTGCCGTCGCCCGGCCCTGGAGCGGTGGGCGCGTGGGGCCCGTGCCTCCTCCGCCTTCGGCGTCGGCTACCGGGGTTGTCGGTGTCGATCCGGGCAGCGCGCGGCGCTGAATCCCCGGGCACGGGCCAGGGGGTGCCGAGCCACGGCATGTGGCGTCGTCGGCCCGGGGCGCTGGAATCGTCGGCGCCGGGCCGGGGCGGCGGCCGTAACGCACCGGGCCCGGCTCGGCACGGGCGGAAGCGGGGCGGTGCTCGGGTCGGTGGCGATGCCGGACAATGGGTCCCATGCCTTCCGTACTGCCCGATGGCGAGCCCATGCCCGAGGACGGTGCGCTGCCCCCCGCCGCGCTCGCCGGGGCCGCGCGGCGCCCGCTGGGCTTCTATCTGCATGTGCCCTACTGCGCCACGCGCTGCGGGTACTGCGACTTCAACACCTACACCGCCAGTGAGCTGCGCGGCTCCGGCGGGGTGCTGGCCTCCCGGGACAACTACGCCGAGCAGGTCACCGAGGAGGTGCGGCTGGCGCGGAAGGTGCTGGGCGACGACCCGCGCGCGGTCGAGACCGTATTCGTCGGCGGCGGTACGCCGACCCTGCTCGCGGCGGCCGATCTGGGCCGGATGCTCGCGGCGATCCGGGAGGAGTTCGGACTGGCGGAGGGCGCCGAGATCACCACCGAGGCCAATCCGGAGTCGGTGGATCCGCGCTATCTGGCGGAGCTGCGCGAGGCCGGGTTCAACCGGATCTCGTTCGGGATGCAGAGCGCCCGCCAGCACGTGCTGAAGGTGCTGGACCGTACCCACACCCCCGGCCGCCCCGAGGCGTGCGTCGCCGAGGCGCGGGCCGCGGGCTTCGGCCATGTGAACCTCGACCTGATCTACGGCACGCCGGGCGAGAGCGACGATGACTGGCGGGCCTCCCTGGAGGCCGCCCTCGGCGCCGGACCGGACCATGTCTCGGCCTACGCGCTGATCGTCGAGGAGGGCACCCAGCTGGCCCGCCGGATCCGGCGCGGCGAGGTCCCGATGACCGACGACGATGTGCACGCCGACCGCTACCTGATCGCCGAGGAGATGCTCTCGGCCGCCGGGTTCGACTGGTACGAGGTCTCCAACTGGGCCACCACCCCCGAGGGCCGCTGCCGCCACAACGAGCTGTACTGGCGCGGCGCCGACTGGTGGGGCGCGGGCCCCGGTGCCCACAGCCACGTGGGCGGGGTCCGCTGGTGGAACGTGAAGCACCCCGGCGCCTACGCCCAGGCCCTCGGCGAGGGCCGGTCGCCCGGTGCGGGCCGTGAGGTGCTGGCCGACGAGGAGCGCCGCGTCGAGCGCGTCCTGCTGGAACTGCGGCTCGCCGAAGGCTGCCCCCTGGACCTGCTCCGCCCCGCGGGCGCGGCGGCCGCGCGGCGGGCCCTGGAGGACGGCCTGCTGGCCCCGGAGCCGTACCGCCGGGGCCGGGCCGTGCTCACCCTGCGGGGGCGGCTGCTGGCGGACGCCGTGGTGCGCGACCTGGTGGACTGATAGGCGAGGAACATGACTGCGCTGAGTGCACGCCGGGAAGAGCGGGATCATCGCGATGACCGCTGTGGGCGACCGGGTGCCGCTTACGCCGCCGGGCAGGTACCCGCCTACCTGATCATCGACCCCATCGCCGCCGAGTGCGTGCTCCTCACCGAGCCGAAGGGGACCGGCGAGGCGGCCGACTACGGGACGGAGCGGGCCAGTGAGTTCGGTGACCCGGTCACCGTCGAGGCGCTGGACATCACGCTGGAAACAAGCGACTTCCGGACGCTCAGCTGACCCCGACCGTCACAAAATCGATCAGCTCCTCCACCCGGCCCAGGAGTTCGGGCCGCAGGTCCTTGTAGGAGTGGACCGAGGAGAGGATGCGCTGCCAGGCGGCGCCGGTGTTCTCCGGCCAGCCCAGGGCGCGGCAGACGCCCGTTTTCCAGTCCTGGCCGCGCGGGACCGTGGGCCAGGCGGAGATGCCCAGCGAGGACGGTTTCACGGCCTCCCAGATGTCGATATAGGGGTGGCCGACGACCAGTACGTCGTCGCCGGTGACCTCGGCGGCGATCCGGGACTCCTTGGAACCGGGCACCAAGTGGTCGACCAGGACGCCGAGCCGGGCATCCGGGCCGGGGGCGAACTCCCGGACGATGGCGGGGAGATCGTCGACACCCTCCAGGTACTCGACGACCACGCCCTCGACGCGCAGATCGTCCCCCCAGACCCGCTCCACCAGCTCCGCGTCATGGCGTCCCTCGACATAGATGCGCCCCGCGCGGGCCACCCTCGCCCGCGCCCCCGGTACGGCGAGCGAACCGGAAGCCGTGCGCCGGGGCGCGGCGGGGGCCGTCGCGCGCGGGCGCACCAGCGTGACGACACGGCCCTCGAGCAGAAAGCCGCGCGGCTCCATGGGGAAGACACGGTGTTTACCGAAGCGGTCCTCCAGAGTGACCGTCTGCCCCTGCGCGGTCTTCTCACAGCGGATCACCGCCCCGCAGAACCCGGTGGTGACCTCCTCCACGACGAGGTCCGGTTCGGCGGCGACCTCCGGGGCGGGCTGCTGCCGCTTCCAGGGCGGGGTCAGATCGGGGTTGTCGTATCGGCTGCGCACCCGGCAGACGATAGCGCCGGGACTAGGGGGACACGCCGAAGCGGGCGGCCAGATCGGCGCGCTGGGCACGTACGAACTCCGCGTCCACCACCGCCCCGTGGCCCGGGACGTACCGCGCCTCCTCCCCGCCGAGCTCCAGCAGCCGGTCCAGGGCGGCGGGCCACCGCGCGGGGATCGCGTCGGGCCCCGCCTGCGGCGGTCCGGACTCCTCGACCAGATCGCCGCAGAAGACCACCTCGGGCCGGCCCGGGACCAGGACCGCCAGATCGTGGGCGCTGTGCCCGGGGCCCACGTTCGCCAGCAGCACCGGCCGGTCGCCCAGGTCAAGGGTGAGCTCCCCGGAGACCAGGTGGTGGGGGAGGACCAGATGGTCGGCGGCCTCGGTGGCGGCGCCCCGCTCCACACCCTGCCGGATGGCCGACTCGCGCAGCTCCTCCCGTTCCGCGCGCAGCAGTTCGTCCAGGCCCGCCGCGCCGTACACCTCGCAGCCCGAGAAGGCGGCGGTGCCCAGGACATGGTCGAAGTGCGGATGGGTGAGCGCGATCCGGGTGGGGCGGCGCCCGGCGAGCCGGGTGATCTGGGTGCGCAGCGCGGCGCCGTCACGCAGGGTCGCCCCGGTGTCCACGACGAGTACGTCCGTCCGGCCGACGATCACGCCGATGGTCTCGTCCCAGCCCGGCATGCGGAGCCGGGCCACCCCGGCGGCGATGGTCTCCCAGCCCGCCTCGTGCCACCGCGACTCTTCCCAATACGTCTCCATACCGAGACGCTAGCTCTCCTGGCGATAGCGTGGCGGATCGTGCGGGCTCCGCCACACGGCGGCCCTTGCCCCGGCCACCGCACCCCGCCGTACACTGGCGTAGGGGTTCTGGCACTCGTGCCCGTTGAGTGCCAGGGGACGACCTGAAGAGACCGCTGGACTGGGAGGTGCGCGGGGTGCTCAGCGAACGCAGACTCGAAGTGCTGCGTGCCATTGTCCAGGACTATGTGGGGACCGAGGAGCCGGTCGGCTCCAAGGCGCTCACCGAGCGCCACCGGCTGGGGGTTTCCCCGGCCACCGTGCGCAACGACATGGCCGCGCTGGAGGACGAGGGCTTCATCGCGCAGCCGCACACCAGCGCCGGGCGCATCCCCACCGACAAGGGCTACCGCCTCTTCGTGGACCGGCTGGCCGGCGTGAAGCCGCTGTCCACACCGGAGCGCCGCGCCATCCAGAACTTCCTGGACGGCGCCGTGGACCTCGATGACGTGGTGGGCCGCACCGTCCGGCTGCTGGCGCAGCTGACCCGGCAGGTCGCGGTGGTGCAGTACCCGTCGCTGACCCGCTCGACGGTGCGCCATGTGGAGCTGCTGCCGCTGGCCCCGGCCCGGGTGATGCTGGTGCTGATCACGGACACCGGCCGGGTCGAGCAGCGCATGGTGGACTGTCCGTCCCCGGTGGGCGAGGAGTCGCTCGCGGATCTGCGGGCCCGGCTCAACAGCCGTGTCGTGGGGCGGCGGTTCGCGGATGTGCCGCAGTTGGTGCAGGATCTTCCGGAGTCCTTCGAGCAGGAGGACCGGGGGACGGTCTCGACCGTGCTGGCGACCTTGCTCGAGACGCTGGTGGAGGAGACCGAGGAGCGGCTGATGATCGGCGGCACCGCGAACCTCACGCGTTTCGGGCATGATTTCCCCCTGACGATCCGGCCCGTTCTGGAGGCACTTGAGGAGCAGGTCGTCCTCCTCAAGCTGCTCGGCGAGGCCAAGGACTCGGGTATGACCGTCCGCATCGGGCATGAGAATGCTCACGAGGGGCTGAATTCCACCTCGGTGGTCGCGGTCGGCTACGGTTCGGGCGACGAGGCCGTCGCCAAACTCGGCGTGGTCGGACCGACCCGCATGGACTACCCCGGAACGATGGGAGCGGTACGCGCAGTGGCACGTTACGTCGGACAGATCCTGGCGGAGTCGTAAGTGGCGACGGACTACTACGCAGTCCTGGGCGTGCGGCGTGATGCCTCGCAGGACGAGATCAAGAAGGCATTCCGCCGGCTCGCGCGTGAGCTGCACCCGGATGTGAACCCGGATCCGAAGACCCAGGAGCGGTTCAAGGAGATCAACGCCGCGTACGAGGTGCTGTCGGACCCGCAGAAGAAGCAGGTCTACGACCTCGGCGGGGACCCGATGTCCGGTGCGGGCGGAGGCGGCGGCGCCGGTGGCTTCGGCGCGGGCTTCGGCAATTTCTCCGACATCATGGACGCCTTCTTCGGCACCGCCTCACAGCGTGGACCGCGGTCCCGCACCCGGCGCGGCCAGGACGCCATGATCCGTCTCGATGTGGAGCTCAGCGAGGCCGCGTTCGGGACCACCAAGGACATCCAGGTCGACACCGCCGTCGTCTGCACCACGTGCAGTGGTGAGGGCGCGGCGCCGGGCACCTCGGCGCAGACCTGTGACATGTGCCGCGGCCGCGGTGAGGTCTCCCAGGTGACCCGCTCCTTCCTGGGCCAGGTCATGACCTCGCGGCCATGTCCGCAGTGCCAGGGCTTCGGCACCGTGGTGCCGACCCCGTGCCCGGAGTGCGCCGGTGACGGGCGGATCCGCTCGCGCCGCACCCTGACGGTGAAGATCCCGGCCGGTGTGGACAACGGCACCCGGATCCAGCTGGCGGGCGAGGGCGAGGTCGGCCCCGGCGGCGGCCCGGCGGGCGACCTGTATGTGGAGATCCATGAGGTCCCGCACCCGGTCTTCCAGCGCCGCGGTGACGACCTGCACTGCACGGTGACCATCCCCATGACGGCGGCGGCGCTCGGCACCAAGGTGCCGCTGGAGACGCTGGACGGTCTGGAGGAGGTCGACATCCGGCCCGGTACCCAGTCCGGCCAGTCGATCCCGCTGCACCAGCGCGGTGTCACCCATCTGCGAGGCGGCGGCCGGGGCGATCTGATCGTCCATGTCGAGGTGACCACCCCGACCAAGCTGGACGCGGAGCAGGAGGAGCTGATGCGGCGGCTGTCCAAGCTGCGCGGCGAGGAGCGGCCGACCGGCGAATTCAAGCCGGGGCAGCAGGGCCTGTTCTCGCGCCTGAAGGATGCCTTCAACGGCCGGTAGGCGCCGGGCCGGGGGTCCGGGGGTTTGTCCCCCGGGGGATGGGGCCAAGCCGGGGCAGCAGGGCCTGTTCTCGCGCCTGAAGGACGCCTTCAACGGCCGGTAGGCACCCGGCCGGGGGTCCGGGGGTCTGTCCCCCCGGAGTCGCCGCCAACGGGCGGTAGCCGCCCGGCCTGGACCCGGCGAGCCGCCGTAGATCCGGTTGTCGGACGGTGCGGAGCGCATGACACGATGTGGTCATGCCCTCCGCACTGACCGATCTCTTTCGGTATCCGATCGTGCAGGCGCCGATGGCGGGCGGAGCTTCCTGCCCCCCGCTGGCCGCCGCCGTCTCCGAGGCCGGTGGCCTCGGTTCCCTCGCCGCCGGGTACAAGACCCCGGAGGCGATGTACGAAGAGATCAAACAGCTGCGCGGGCTGACCGGCCGCCCCTTCCTGGTCAATCTGTTCATGCCGCAGCCGCCCACCGCCGACCCGGCCGCCGTCGAGGTCTACCGGGAGCAGCTGGCGGGTGAGTCCACCTGGTACGAGACACCGCTCGGCGACCCCGAGGCGGGCGCCGACGACGCGTACGAGGCGAAGCTGGCGATCCTGCTCGAGGACCCGGTGCCGGTGGTCTCGTTCACCTTCGGCTGCCCTACCCGTGAGGTCCTGGCCGCGCTGGCCGGGGCCGGTACCCGTACCGTCGTCACGGTGACCTCGCCGGTCGAGGCGCAGACCGCCCAGTGGGCGGGCGCCGACGCGCTCTGTGTGCAGGGTGTGGAGGCGGGCGGCCACCAGGGCGGCTTCCGTAACGACCCCTCCGAGGACGGTATGGGCGGCGGCCTCGGGCTGCTGTCCCTGATCGCGCTGGTCCGCGAGTCCGTACAGATCCCGGTCATCGCCGCGGGCGGGCTGATGCGCGGTGCGCAGATCGCGGCGGCGCTGGCCGCGGGTGCGAGCGCGGCCCAGCTGGGCACCGCGTTCCTGGTCACCGCGGAGTCGGGGGCCAACGCCCTGCACAAGCGCGCCATGACGGACCCGATGTTCGGCCGGACCGAGCTGACCCGCGCCTTCTCCGGGCGTCCGGCCCGGGGCCTGGTCAATCGATTCATCCGCGAGCACGGCCCGTACGCCCCGGCCGCCTACCCCCAGCTGCACCACCTCACCTCCGGGCTGCGCAAGGCCGCGGCCAAGCAGGGCGATCCGCAGGGCATGGCGCTGTGGGCCGGACAGGGGCACCGGCTGGCCCGTGCGCTGCCCGCCGGGCGGCTGGTGGAGACGCTGGCGGCCGAATTGGACGCGGCGCGCGCCGCCTTGACCGTCAAGCCGTCCGACGGCGAGGTCTGGTGACCGCCCCGGTGTTCGTGGCCGACTCCCTCCAGGGGGCGGCCGCGGGGGCCCGGATCGCGCTGGAGGGGCCCGAGGGGCGGCACGCCGTCTCCGTACGGCGGCTGCGCGTCGGTGAGCCCGTGGTGCTCACCGACGGGCGCGGTACGGGCGTCCACGGCGCCGTGGCGGCCGTCGAGGGCAAGGACCGGCTGCTGGTGGAGGTGGCCGAGGTACGCCATGAGGAGCCGCCGAGCCCGCGGATCACCGTGGTGCAGGCGCTTCCCAAGGGCGACCGCGGCGAGTTGGCCGTGGAGACCATGACCGAGACCGGTGTGGACGCCGTGGTGCCGTGGACCGCCGCCCGGTGCATCACCCAGTGGAAGGGCGAGCGCGGGCTGAAGGCGCTCGGCAAGTGGCGGGCGACCGCCCGGGAGGCGGGCAAGCAGTCCCGGCGCCTGACCTTTCCGGAGGTCACGGACGCGCTGACGACCAAGCAGGTTGCCCGACTTCTGGCCGATGCCGATTTCGCCGCCGTGCTGCACGAGGAGGGCAGTGCGCCGCTGGCCACGGCCGGACTTCCGGCCGCCGGTGAGATCGTGCTCGTCGTGGGCCCCGAAGGGGGAGTCTCCCCCGAGGAGTTGACGGCCTTCGCGGCGGCGGGCGCGGCGCCGTACCGGCTGGGGCCGAGCGTGCTGCGCACGTCGACGGCGGGAACGGCGGCGGCCGCGCTGCTGCTGGGGCGCACCGGACGCTGGGGCTGAACGGCCCGTCCCCGCCGGGGTCCCGGGCCCGTCCCGGGGCGGGGCACGGTGGCCGACGATGGTCTTCCGGTTCGTCGCGCCCAATGGGAACCTGTCCCCTATGGGGGTAATGAGCCATGTAAGGCATCGGCGCGGCCGCCAGCTCCTGGCCGTCGCGGTATCGGTCGCGGCCGTCGTCGCGGTCACCGGATGCGACCCGGAGGACAACGGGGTCAGCTCCATCGTCGTCGCGGTCACCACCGACAAGGTCGCCTCCCGCGCCCTGGAGAAGGGCGATGTCGACGTCCGCTGGCTGACCTGTAACGCGGAGATGAAGGGCGGCCGCACGGCCGGTGCTTCGGCCTCCGGCGACGCCAACCGCGAGCGGGACGAGGGCGCCGAGACCGACGCGTCGGTCGACTGCCGGGGCGAGACCGGGAACGACAAGGACATCAGGGTCAACGGGCGGGTCACCTTCGTACGGAAGAACCACTGCGTCCGGGGCCACTTGACCGCCTCCGTGGACGGGCACCGGGCCTTCGAGGCCCGGGTGATCGGGGAGTGCGAGGGCGGCCGCGACGACGACGGCGATACCGGCGGCGGCAACGGCCGGAACGACGCCCGCGGGACCGACCGCCCCGAGCCGCACCGCAGCTACCCCCTGGACCACCACACCACGGCCGGCACCCAGGGCAAATAGCGGCACATAGCGGCAGCGGCCACCAGGGCGAAGAGGATTCGCGGGTACCGTCGGCGGGGCGTCCCGGTACCATCCGGTCCGTATCAGCCGACGACCGTGAGGAGCCACCGGTGGCGGGAGAACCGCAGGCCGACTGCCTGTTCTGCAAGATTGTCTCGGGGGAGGTGCCGGCCACCGTCGTCCGCGAGACCGACACCACGGTCGCCTTCCGCGATATCAACCCCCAGGCGCCGACCCACATTCTGGTGATCCCCAAGGTGCACTACCCGGACGCCGCCTCCCTCGCCGCCGCCGAACCGCAGATCACCGCCGATGTGCTGCGCGAGGCGGGCGTGGTCGCGGCCGAGGAGAAGATCGACGGCACCGGCTTCCGCGTGGTGTTCAACACCGGTTCCGGCGCCGGGCAGACGGTCTTCCACGCCCACGCCCACGTCCTGGGCGGCCGCGGGCTCAACTGGCCCCCCGGATAGTCCGGTGTCCGCACGCGAACTGGTCGTCCTCGGCACCGCGAGCCAGGTCCCCACCCGCCACCGCAACCACAACGGCTATCTGCTGCGGTGGGACGGCGACGGGCTGCTCTTCGACCCCGGCGAGGGCACCCAGCGCCAGATGGTGCGGGCCGGTGTCGCCGCGCACGACATCGACCGGATCTGTGTCACCCACTTCCACGGCGACCATTCGCTGGGGCTCTCCGGGGTGATCCAGCGGATCAACCTGGACAAGGTGCCGCATCCGGTGACCGCGCACTACCCGGCGAGCGGACAGCACTTCTTCGAGCGGCTGCGCTACGCCACCGCGTACCGCGAGACGGTGCCGCTGACCGAGCAGCCGATCGAGGGCGAGGGCGGGGTGATCGCCCGGACCCCCGCCTACACACTTCACACCGCGCGGCTCTCGCATCCGGTCGAGTCCTACGGCTACCGCCTCGTCGAGCCCGACGGCCGCCGCATACTCCCCGAGCGGCTGGCGGTGCTCGGCGTCCGCGGCGCGGACATCGGCCGCCTCCAGCGGGAGGGCGCGCTGGAGCGGGACGGGCGCACCATCGGCCTGGAGGAGGTCAGCGAGGTCCGCCACGGCCAGCGGTTCGCCTTCGTCATGGACACCCGGCTGTGCGAGGGCGCGTACGCCCTGGCGCAGGGGTGCGATCTGCTGGTCATCGAGTCGACCTTCCTGGACGAGGACGAGTCCCTGGCCGTCGAGTACGGCCATCTGACCGCGGGCCAGGCGGCCCGCCTCGCGACCGGCGCGGGCGTCCGCCATCTCGTCCTGACCCACTTCTCGCAGCGCTACGGCGATCCCTCCGAGTTCGAACGCCAGGCCCGCGAGGCGGGGTTCGAGGGCGAGCTCACGGTGGCCCAGGACCTGATGACCGTGGCCGTGCCCAAACGCGGCTGAGACGGCGCCCCCGGCGCCGCCCGGCGTCGCGGCGGTGTGTCCCGGCGTCGCGGCTCCCGGGCGTTCCGGCGGGCGGATCGGGCACACTGGCGGCACCCGCTTCCGACGGCGAGGGCACGGCGGCCGGGAGCGCCGAACACGACCGGTTCGACCTGGGAGCACACGGTGACGACATACGACGGCGACGAGCGCGCGGCGGGCCGTCCCCTGCTCGACCCGCTCGCGGCCGTTCGCGAGCCCGGTGATCCGGCCTGCGACGTCTATCTGACCGGCACCGTCTTCCTGGACATCATCTTCACCGGGCTGGACTCCGCCCCCATCCGCGGTACCGAGTCCTGGGCGCGCGGGATGGGCTCGAGCCCCGGCGGCGTCGCCAATATGGCCACCGCCCTGGCCCGGCTCGGCCTGCGCACCTCACTGGCCGCCGCCTTCGGGGACGACCACTACGGCGACTACTGCCGGGACGCGCTCGACCGCGGCGAGGGGATCGACCTGGCGCTGTCCCGGACGATCCCGGGCTGGCACTCCCCGGTGACCGTCTCGATGGCCTACGAGGGCGAGCGGACGATGGTCTCCCACGGCCATGAGGCGCCGCCGCCCGAGGAGCCCGCCCCCAGCTGTCCGCCCCCGGCCCGCGCCGCCATCGCCTCGCTCGTTCCCGGCCGCCGTGAGGAGTGGGTCGCCGAGGCCGCGCGCAAGGGCAGCCGGGTGTTCGCGGACGTCGGCTGGGACGACACCGGCCGCTGGGACCCGGCCGATCTCGCCGATCTGGAGCACTGCGAGGCGTTCCTGCCGAACGCGGCCGAGGCGATGAGCTACACCCGCACCGACTGTCCGCGGGCCGCCGCCCGCGCGCTCGCCGACCGCGTACCGCTCGCGGTGGTCACCCTGGGCGCCGAGGGGGCGTACGCGGTCGACGGCCGCACCGGTGAGACCGCCGAGGTGCCCGCGATCGAAGTGGAGGCGCTGGATCCCACCGGTGCCGGGGATGTGTTCGTGGCGGGCTTCGTCACCGGCACCCTCGCCGACTGGCCGCTGGCCGACCGGCTCGCCTTCGCCGGGCTGACCGCCGCGCTGTCCGTCCAGGAGTTCGGCGGTTCGCTGTCCGCGCCCGGCTGGGTCGAGATCGCCGCCTGGTGGCAGCACACCCGTGCCTATGACGACCAGCCGCTGCGCCGTTACGCCTTCCTGGACCGGATACTCCCGGCCGCCGCCCGCCCCTGGCCGCTCCGCCGGGCCGTCCCCACCATCGGCTTCCGCCGGGCGTGACCGCCCCGGGTCCGGCCGCCGCCCGCCTTCCACGGATGGTGTGATGGGCCGGTACGGAGTAAAAGCGCTCGGGTGTTGTCGGTGCTCCGTCGTACCCTGGTATCCCAAGGTTGTCGAGCGGCGAGAACCCTGTCACAGGAGGTAGGAGCAGGCCCGAGAGCCGGCCCATGACGCGACCAACCACAGCCCGGCAGGCGCACGCGCAGTTCACGGTCCCGACCAAGCACCCGATGGTGATGGTCCTGGGGTCGGGGGATTCGCTGCTGCGTGTGATCGAGAATGCGTTCCCGGCGACCGATATCCACGTGCGGGGCAATGAAGTCAGCGCGACGGGGGATCCCAAGGAAGTCGCCCTCATCCAGCGCTTGTTCGACGAGATGATGCTGGTGCTGCGCACCGGTCAACCGATGACGGAGGATGCGGTGGAGCGCTCGATCTCCATGCTGCGCACTGCGGAGAACGGGGAGGGCGCGACCGAGGAGACGCCCGCCGAGGTACTCACCCAGAACATCCTCTCCAACCGCGGCCGCACCATCCGCCCCAAGACGCTGAACCAGAAGCGCTATGTCGACGCCATCGACAAGCACACCGTGGTCTTCGGGATCGGCCCCGCCGGTACCGGCAAGACGTATCTGGCCATGGCCAAGGCGGTTCAGGCGCTCCAGTCCAAGCAGGTCACCCGGATCATCCTGACCCGCCCCGCGGTCGAGGCGGGGGAGCGGCTCGGCTTCCTGCCGGGCACGCTCTACGAGAAGATCGATCCGTATCTGCGGCCGCTGTACGACGCGCTGCACGACATGCTCGACCCGGACTCCATCCCGCGGCTGATGGCCGCGGGCACGATCGAGGTCGCGCCGCTGGCGTACATGCGCGGCCGTACGCTCAATGACGCGTTCATCATCCTCGACGAGGCGCAGAACACGAACCCCGAGCAGATGAAGATGTTCCTCACCCGGCTCGGCTTCGACTCCAAGATCGTGATCACGGGTGATATCACCCAGATCGACCTGCCCGGCGGGACCAAGAGCGGTCTGCGCCAGGTGCGGGAGATCCTGGACGGCGTCGATGACGTCCACTTCTCCATGCTCACCAGTACCGACGTGGTCCGGCACAAGCTGGTCGGCCGCATCGTCGACGCGTACGAAGAGTACGACAGCCGCAACGGAAAGTAATCAAGAAGCCTCATGGCGATCGACGTCAACAACGAATCCGGCACGGACATCGACGAGCGGGCGGTGCTGGACGTCGCCCGCTACGCACTGGCCCGGATGCGCATCCACCCGCTCTCCGAGCTCTCGGTGATCGTCGTTGACGCCGACGCCATGGAGCAGTTGCACATCCAGTGGATGGACCTGCCCGGTCCGACCGATGTGATGTCCTTCCCGATGGACGAGCTGCGGCCGCCCGTCAAGGACGACGAGGAGGCTCCGCAGGGCCTCCTCGGTGACATCGTGCTCTGCCCCGAAGTGGCGAGGAAACAGGGCGAGGAGGCGCCGACCGGGCACTCCATGGACGAGGAGCTCCAGCTGCTCACCGTCCACGGCGTCCTCCACCTCCTCGGCTACGACCACGAGGAGCCGGACGAGCGCGCCGAGATGTTCGGCCTCCAGGCCGCGATCGTCGACGGCTGGCGTGCCGAGTACGGGCTGACCGGCCCCTCCCCGGCCCCCACCACCCGATGAGCGGGCAGCACATCGCGGCGGCCGTCCTGCTGGTGGTCGTCGCCTGGCTGGCGGCGTGCGCCGAGGCGGGTCTCGCCCGCACCACCCGGTTCCGCGCCGAGGAGGCCGTACGCACCGGGCGGCGCGGCAGCGCCAAGCTGATGCTTGTCGCCGAGGACCCCACCCGCTATCTGAACGTGGCGCTGCTGGTCCGGGTGGCCTGCGAGGTGGCGGCGGGCGCGGTGGTCACCTACGCCTGTCTGCGCGAGTTCCCCGAGACCTGGAAGGCGCTGACCGTCGCCATCGGCGTCATGGTCCTGGTGTCCTACGTCGCCGTCGGCGTCTCACCGCGCACCATCGGCGCCCAGCACCCGCTCAACACCTCGACGGCGGCCGCCTATGTGCTGATCCCGCTGGCCCGGGTGATGGGCCCGATCCCGCCGCTGCTGATCCTCCTGGGCAACGCGCTCACGCCCGGAAAGGGCTTCCGCAAGGGCCCGTTCGCCTCCGAGGCCGAGCTGCGCGCCCTGGTCGACCTCGCGGAGCAGGAGTCGCTGATCGAGGACGAGGAGCGGCGTATGGTCCACTCCGTCTTCGAGCTCGGCGACACCCTGGTGCGCGAGGTGATGGTGCCGCGCACCGACCTGGTCGCCATCGAGCGCTACAAGACCATCCGGCAGGCACTCACCCTCGCGCTGCGCTCCGGCTTCTCCCGGATCCCGGTCACCGGGGAGAACGAGGACGACATCGTCGGGATCGTCTACCTCAAGGACCTGGTCCGGAAGACGCATATCAACCGCGAAGCCGAATCCGAGCTGGTCTCCACCGCGATGCGGCCCGCCGCCTTCGTCCCGGACACCAAGAACGCGGGCGATCTGCTGCGCGAGATGCAGCAGGATCGCAACCATGTGGCCGTCGCCATCGACGAGTACGGCGGCACGGCCGGGATCGTGACCATCGAGGACATCCTCGAGGAGATCGTCGGTGAGATCACCGACGAGTACGACCGGGAGCTGCCGCCCGTCGAGGACCTGGGCGACGGCACCCACCGGGTCACCGCCCGGCTCGACCTCGGCGACCTCGGCGAGCTCTACGGCACGGACCTGGAGGACGAGGACGTCGAGACGGTGGGCGGACTGCTCGCCAAGGCCCTCGGCCGGGTGCCGATCGCGGGCGCCACGGCCCAGATCGATGTGCCCGAGGGCGGTACGGACCCGGCGCTCAAGGCCCTGCGGCTGACGGCGGAGTCCCCGGCCGGCCGCCGCAACCGCATCGTCACGGTGCTGGTCGAGCCGGTCCGGGAGACCGCCGCCGCCGAATCGGAGTCCTAGCCGGACCACCGTCATCACGGCCACTACCGCGCCGCGGTCCGCCCTCACCGGGCGGGCCGCGGCGCGCAGTTGTGCGCAGCCCCAGGCACACCGCCAGCCCCGTCCCCGCGCACTTGGCGCTCCCCGTCCGCTCGGCGCGGCCGCCGCCCGCGTCGAGGCGCCCCGGTACGCCCGCGTAGCCGGGTGCGCGGGGACGCGCTGCGCCATCCGGGTGGAAAGGGCTCCCGCACCCTGGCTCATCTGGCCTAGTCCCCGGCTTACTTGCAGATACCGACTGGTGGGTCGCCCATACCTCTGTCGGGGGACTGTCGGCTTGTCTATGTGACGTAGACAGCCGGCCGTATGGGCACCCCCGCACAGATGGCCACGGCCCCCGCAGACACCTTGCGGGGGCCGTGGCGGCCCACTCCTTACCGCGACCGGGAAGGGGCCACTCTCATGGCTGCCTCGACCACTGTGGTGACGTCCGCGCCGAACCCCTCGGTCTTCGGCGAGACCGTCACCTTCACCGCGACCGTCGCCTCAGTACCACCGGGTGCGTTCACTCCGACCGGTACGGTCGGCTTCTCCGTGGATTCCGGCACACCCGTGACCGTCCCCGTCGACGGGGCCGGACAGGCATCGTTCACCATCAGCACCCTGAGCGTGGGCCCCCACACCGTGTCCGCCGCCTACAGCGGCGACGCCAACCTCGACCCCTCCACGGATTCCACCATCCAGCAGGTCGACGCGGCGGTGACGAGCACCACCCTGACCGTCTCGCCGAACCCCGCGGTCTGCGGGCAGGCCGTGACGCTGGGCGCCACGGTGGCCACCGTGCCCCCGGGCGCCGTCCCCACCGGGTCGGTCACCTTCATCGTCAGCGCCGACGGTCCGGCGGTGGTCGCGCCGCTGGACGCCACCGGACATGCCTCGATCACGGTCCCCGACCTGGAGGTGGGCGCCCATCTCGTCGCCGCCTTCTACAGCGGCGATCCGGGCTTCGGCCCTTCCAACTCCGCGCTGGTGCCGCTCACGGTCAACCAGGCGACGTCCACGGTGGCCTTCACCGCGACACCGGACCCGTCGGTCTGCGGGGAGCCGGTGACGATGTGCGCCCAGGTGACGGTCGAGGCTCCCGGCACCTGTACGCCGACGGGCATGGTGACCTTCTCGGTGACCGGCGGCCCGACCCTGTCGGCGGAGCTCGACGCGACCGGCCAGGCATGTGTCACGACGAGCGCCCTCCCGGTCGGCACCGACACGGTGACGGTCACGTACTCCGGTGACGAGGGTGTCGCGGGCGCCAGTACGACGGCCGCCGTCACGGTGGACCAGGGCACCTCGGCGACCGCGGTGACGGTGGCCCCGAACCCGGCGGCATGCGGTGCGGCGGTGACGATCTGTGCCCAGGTGACGGTCGGTTCGCCGAGCACCTGTATCGCGACCGGGGACGTCACCTTCGTGATCTCCGGTGGTCCGACGCTGACCGGCACCCTCGACGCGAGCGGCCAGGCGTGTGTGACCACCACGGCGCTGGGCGCGGGCAGCCACACCGTGAGCGCCACCTATGAGGGCAACGCCGACGTCCTGGGCTCCACGGCGACCACGACCGTCACGGTCGACCAGGGCGTCTCGTCCACCACGGTGACGGTCGCGCCCGACCCCTCGGTCTGCGGTGAGACGGTGCAGATCTGTGCCCAGGTGACGGTCGGTTCGCCGAGCACCTGTGTGCCGACCGGGGACGTGACCTTCGTGATCTCGGGTGGTCCGACGCTGACCGGCACGCTCGACGCCAACGGCCTGGCGTGCGTGACCACCACCGCCGTCCCCGTCGGCAGCCACACCGTGACCGCCACCTATGAGGGCAACGCCGACGTCCAGGGCTCCAGCGCCACCGCCCCGCTGACGGTCAACCAGGCGACCTCCAGCACGGCGCTGAACGTGAACCCCGAACCCTCGGTGTGCGGCCAGGCAGTGACCCTGTGCGCCCAGGTGACCGTGGGCCAGCCGGGAACGTGTGTGCCGACCGGCAATGTGACCTTCACCATCGCGGGCGGGCCGACGCTGACCGGCATGCTCGACGCCACTGGCCAGGCATGCGTCACCACCAGTGCCATCTCCGTCGGCAGCCATGCCGTCATGGTCGACTACCCCGGTAACACCGGTGTCGCGGGCTCCAGCACGACGGGCACGGTCACCGTGAACCAGGGCGTCTCGTCCACCACGGTGACGGTCGCGCCCGACCCCTCGGTCTGCGGTGAGACGGTGCAGATCTGCGCCCAGGTGACGGTCGGTTCGCCGAGCACCTGTGTGCCGACCGGGGACGTGACCTTCACCATCTCGGGTGGTCCGACGCTGACCGGCACGCTCGACGCCAACGGCCTGGCGTGCGTGACCACCACCGCCATCCCCGTCGGCAGCCACACCGTGACGGCGGGGTACGCGGGCTCCACAGGGGTCGTGGGCTCCGTCGGGACGGCAACGGTCAATGTGAACCAGGCGAACTCCACCACGGCGCTGACGGTGACCCCCCAGACGTCGGTGTGCGGCCAGTCGGTGAGCCTGTGCGCCCAGGTGACCACCACGGCCCCCGGCACCTGTGTGCCGACCGGCACGGTGACCTTCACCATCGCGGGCGGGCCGACGCTGACCGGCACGCTCAACGCGAGCGGTCAGGCGTGTGTGACCACCACGGCCATCCCCGTCGGCACCCATGCCGTCACCGCCTCCTACGCGGGCGGCGGAGGCGTCGCGGGCTCGATGGCCACTGGTTCGGTCACCGTCAACCAGGCGAACTCCACGACCACGTTGACCATCACCCCCAACCCGTCGGTGTGCAGCCAGTCGGTGAGCCTGTGCGCCCAGGTGACCACCACGGCGCCCGGCACCTGTGTGCCGACCGGCACGGTGACCTTCACCATCCCCGGTGGCCCGACGCTGACCGGCACGCTCAACGCCAGCGGTTCGGCCTGCGTCACGGCCAGCGGCCTGGGCGTGGGCCCGCACACGGTGACGGTGGCGTACGGCGGCAACGCCGGGGTGGCGGGTTCGACCACCACCGGAACGGCCACCGTCAACGCGACGCCCACCACCACCACGCTCACCTCCTCGCCCAACCCGTCGATGGTCGGGCAGACGGTCACCTTCACCGCGACCGTGGCCCCGGTGTCCCCGGGCACGGGCGTCCCGACCGGCACCGTGACCTTCGTGATCAGCGGTGGGCCCACCCTGATGGGCACGCTCAACGCCTCCGGACAGGCCAGCGTGAGCACCAACGCGCTCACCAGCGGCCCGCACACGGTGGTCGCCACCTATGGCGGCGACGCCTGTTACAGCGCCTCGTCCGCCACGCTCGTCCAGAGCGTGGGCACCACGGGTACCACGCTGACGGCGACCCCCGCGATGATCCGTTTGCGGATCAACGGAACGCTGGTCATCCCGACCCTGAGCGCCACGCTCAGGGACAGCTCCAACAACCCGGTGCCGGGGCAGACCATCACCTTCAGGGCCAACAGCGCCACCGGCCCGATCGCCCTGGGCAGCGCCGTCACCAACGCCAGCGGCACGGCAACGCTCACCACCGTGAACGTACCGCCGACCGTGCTCTCGGCCGCCAGCTACACCGCCTCCTTCGCGGGGGCACCCGGTCTGAGCCCGGCGTCGGCCAACGCCACGCTGACGTTCCAGGCGTACCCGTTCTTCCCGTAAGGACGGCGCGGAACCTCCCCCGGGCGGCCCCGCTCACAGGCTCCCCGGGGGAGGGCACTCGCTGACCCACCCACAGCTGCGCCGGACCGCGTCCAGCGGCCCGGCGCAGCTGTGGTGCGCGCACCGGTCACCCGCGGCCACGGCGTCCGCGCAGACTCAAGCCCACCGCGAGCGCGATCAGCGCGAGGACCGCCGCGTCGACGCCGATGCCCAGCCGCACTCCGCCCAGCGTCGCGGCCGCGAAGTCCGCGCCACCGTCGCGCAGCGAGGCGATATGGGCCGAGGCCAGGGCGCTGAGCAGCGGGATGCCCACGGTCATCCCGATCTGCTGGGAGCTGGTCACCAGCCCGGTGGCCAGGCCCTGTTCATGGTCCGGCAGTCCGGAGGTGGCGATGACGCCATAGGAGACGATCACCCACAGATGAGCGACGCTGGCGAGGCTCACCGCGGCCATCGCCAGCCAGGCACCGGCGGTGGCGTCCTCGCCCAGAGCCACCATCACGGCCGTCAGCACCGCCTGGATCAGCATCGATCCGACCAGGGTGCGACGGGCGCCGAAGCGGCCGATCACCTTGGGCGCGACCGCGCCCGCGACCGCCGACAGGACGCCCTGCACACCGAAGACCAGACCGGTGACGAGCGACGACAGCTCCAGCACCTCCTGGAGGTACAGCGTCAGCAGGAAGATGACCGAGCTCATCATCGCGAAAGTGGTCAGCCCGGCCAGATTGCCCCAGGCCACGGTGGGACGGCGCAGCATCGGCAGCGACACCAGCGGTTCGGCGGCCCGGGACTCCACCACCGCGAACAGCACGAGCAGCAGGGCGCCGCCGACCAGCGTCACGATGACGTCGGTACCGCCGAAACCGCGCTCGGCGGCGGTCGAGAGGGCGTAGATGACACCGAGCAGCCCACCGGTGACGGCCACCGCGCCCGGTACGTCCAGCCGCGGCCGCCGCGGGTGCCGGGACTCCGTCAGCAGCGCGGGGGCGGCGGCCAGCACCAGCACGCCCGCGACCGCGAGCAGCCCCATGGTGGAGCGCCAGCCGAGCGCGTCGGTCATCCCGCCGCCCAGGACCATGCCGATGGTGAAGCCCAGCGACATCAGGGTGCCGCTGATGCCCAGGGCGCGTTCGCGCTGCGGGCCCTCGGCGAAGGTGGTGGTGAGCAGCGACATCCCGGTGGGCACGATGACAGCCGCGCCCAGCCCCTGGGCGGCCCGCCCGGCGAGGAAGACCGCCGGGTTCCAGGCCAGGGCGGCCAGCAGGGACGCCACCGTGAACAGGGCGAGCCCGGTGAGGAACAGTCTGCGCCGCCCGTACAGGTCGGCCACCCGGCCGAAGAACAGCAGGAAGCCACCGGACGGCAGGGCGAAGGCGGTGACCGCCCACTGGAGGTCGGACTGGCCCATGCCCAGGTCCCGGCCGAGCACCGGGAGCGCCACGTTCAGGATCGAGAAGTCCAGCGCCACCATGAACTGGGCGGCGCACAGCACCAGCAGGACCAGCTTGGCGCGGCCGGTCAGCCGTGCGGGAGCCGGATCGGGAACCGGGGGAGCGCTACCGCGCCCGGCGGTGGGGTCGGAAAGAACGGAGGAGGAATCGATCGCCATGGTCAACAGGTTCGGATGATCCGGGAGAGCGTGGGGAGCGGGCACTTATCCTGTTGGCCGCACCACCAGTTTCGGTGAGAGCACACCGGTGGGGACCCACCGGTGAGGAGGGGGAACGGCGTGGCAGCAGCCGCGGAGACGACGGCGAGGACACGGACCACCGGTAAGTCACACCGCCGACAGGAGCTGCGTGACTTCCTGATGAGCCGCCGGGCCCGGGTCAGCCCCGCCGAGGCGGGGCTGCCGGACGGCGGCCGCCGCCGTACGCCCGGGCTGCGCCGGGAGGAGGTCGCGGTGCTGGCCGGGGTGGGCGCGTCCTGGTACCAGTGGCTGGAGCAGGGCAGGGACATCACCGTCTCGCCGCAGGTGCTGGACGCGGTCGCCCGGGTGCTCCGGCTCAACGACCCCGAGCGCCGCCACCTCTATGTGCTGGCCGGGCTCAACCCGCCGGTCCCCGCGTCCGAGTACGACACGGACTATCTGTGCGACGGGCTCCGGCGGCTGATCGACGGCTGGATGCCGTTCCCCGCGCACATCATGGACCGGTACTGGAACGTGATCGCGTACAACGAGGGCGCGGCGATGGTGCTGGGGCTGCGCCCGGAGATCGCGCAGAACTGCCTGATCACCTTCTTCACCGACCCGGTCTACCGGTCCCGCGCCAAGAGCTGGGCGCAGAACGCGCCCTGGGTCGTCGCCCAGTTCCGCGCCGCCTTCTCCGACTACCCGGACGACGAGGGCTATGGCGAGATCGTCGCCGAACTGTCCCGGCTGTCCACGGAGTTCACCGAGCTGTGGGAGCGACGGGACATCCAGGCCGCCGGGCAGATGTTCAAGGAGCTGCACCATCCGCTGGTGGGCGCGTTGCGCTTCGAATCCACCCAGCTGCGGATCCCGGCCCGTCCGGACCTGACGATCGTGCTGCACCAGCCGATGCCGGTCGCGGGCGCCGGGCCGGGGACGGTGGCGCAGCCGGCCGAGGAGACCACGGCGAAGCTGGAGTGGCTGCTCTCCCCGGAGGGACGGCGCGGCGGGATGTACTCGGTGGCGGGCGGCTGATCCGCGCCACCGGCATCCGGACCGAGCGGCCGCCCCACCGGCATCCGGCCCGATGGGCGGCCCGCATATGCTCGTCCGTATGAGCGACGCAGCGCAGCTGGACCCCGAAGACCGCAAGATCGTCACGCTGGCCCGCTCGGCGCGGGCGCGCAACGGCGTGGCCGAGGGCGCCGCGGTGCGCGACGAGACGGGGCGCACCTATGTGGCCGGTACCGTCGCCCTGGACTCGCTCCGGCTGAGCGCGCTGCGGACCGCGGTCGCCATGGCCGTCGCCAGCGGCGCCACCTCGCTCGAGGCCGCGGCCGTCGTCACCGAGGCCGAGGCCGCGTCCGAGGAGGACCGCGCGGCCGTACGGGACCTGGGCGGGGCCGGTACGCCGGTGCTGCTGGCGGGCCCGGACGGCACCGTGCGCGGCACCTTCCCGGTCTGACGGCGAGACCGCCGTACGGCCTGCGCGGATCCGCCGGACCGCCCGGTCCGGCGGACTGGTCCGAGCCGGTCGGGGCATCGGGGAGAATGGGCGCCATGAGTGTCCGTACCCCTCCGTCCCCGTCCGAGCCGGCGAAGCCGCCACACCGCTCGGGCTTCGCCTGTTTCGTCGGCCGCCCCAACGCCGGCAAGTCGACCCTCACCAACGCGCTGGTGGGGACGAAGGTCGCGATCACCTCCAACCGGCCCCAGACCACCCGGCACACCGTGCGCGGCATCGTGCACCGGCCCGACGCACAGCTCGTGCTCGTCGACACCCCCGGTCTGCACAAGCCGCGCACCCTGCTCGGCGAGCGTCTCAACGATGTCGTGCGGACCACCTGGGCCGAGGTCGATGTGATCGGCTTCTGTCTGCCCGCCGACCAGAAGCTCGGCCCGGGTGACCGCTATATCGCCACCGAGCTGGCAGGGATCAAGAAGACCCCCAAGGTCGCGATCGTCACCAAGACCGACCTGGTCGAGCCCGAGCAGCTGGCCCGGCAACTGCTGGCCGTCGACCGGCTCGGCACCGAGCTTGGCATCGAATGGGCGGAGATCATCCCGGTCTCGGCGGTGGACGCGGAGAAGCAGGCGGGCCGCGGCCCCGACGCCGCTGCCGCCGACGGCGACAACGGAGCCGGGGCGGGGGCCGGTCAGGTGAGCCTGCTGGCCGATCTGCTGGTCCCGCTGCTGCCCGAGGGCCCGGCCCTCTATCCCGAGGGCGACCTCACCGATGAGCCCGAGCAGGTCATGGTCGCCGAGCTGATCCGCGAGGCGGCGCTGGAGGGTGTGCGGGACGAGCTGCCGCACTCCATCGCGGTGGTCGTGGAGGAGATGCTGCCGCGCGAGGACCGGCCCGCGGACAAGCCCCTGCTGGACATCCACGCCAACCTCTATATCGAGCGGCCCAGCCAGAAGGGGATCGTGATCGGCCCCAAGGGACGGCGGCTCAAGGACGTCGGCACCAAGTCCCGCAAGCACATCGAGGCGCTGCTGGGCACACCGGTCTTCCTCGATCTGCATGTCAAGGTCGCCAAGGACTGGCAGCGCGACCCCAAGCAGCTCCGGAAGCTGGGCTTCTGATTACGCCCCCTCCTTGAGCACCGTGCGGACCAGCTCCCGCTGGGCCTCGCTCAGGTGCGGGTCCGCGGCATGGACGGTGCGGCCGTCGATGGTGATCTCGTAGTGGAAACCGTCGGGGACGCCGCGGCCGGCGGCCGCGGCTCCCTTCTCGACGGCCTGGTGGGCCAGGGCGGCCAGATGGGTGGCGTCGGGCCGGCCGGAGGTGTCCAGCTCGGCCCGGCGCTCGATTCCGGCGAATCCGCCGGTGCGGGTGACGGAGATACGCATGCGTCCATCACTACCCGAGGGCGGGCCCTAGCGCGCGCCCGCCCGCGTCCGCAGATCGGTGATGCCGACCCCGGCCCACGCCTCCCGCACCGCCGTGAGCTCCTCGCCCTCGCCGTAGCGGGACTGCGCGGCGGCCACCGTGAGCTGGGCGAAGTCGCTGAACTCGGCGTCGGACGCCAGATCGCCGCCGGTGAGCACGTCGTACCAGATCTGCCCGGCGCGCTCCCAGGCGTTGCCGCCGAGGGCGGTGGCGGCGAGGTAGAAGGCGTGGTTGGGGATGCCGGAGTTGATGTGGACCCCGCCGTTGTCCCGTGAGGTGTGGACGAAGTCGTCCATCGTGCCGGGCTGCGGGTCCTTGCCGAGGACATCGTCGTCGTACGCGGTGCCCGGGGCCTTCATCGAGCGCAGAGCCACCCCGGTGACCCGCTCCGCGAGCAGCCCCTTGCCGATCAGCCAGTCGGCCTCCTCGGCGGTCTGGCCGAGGACGTGCTGCTTGACCAGCGAGCCGAAGACATCGGACATGGACTCGTTGAGCGCGCCGGACTGGCCGAAGTACTCGAGGTTGGCGGTGTACTGCGTGACGCCGTGGGTGAGCTCGTGGGCCATCACATCGACCGGGATGGTGAAGTCGAGGAAGATCTCGCCGTCCCCGTCGCCGAAGACCATCTGCTCGCCGTCCCAGAAGGCGTTGTTGTAGTCGTCGCTGTAGTGGACGCTCGCGTTCAGCGGGAGTCCGGAGTCGTCGACGGAGCGCCTGCCGTACGCCTTGAGGAACAGTTCGAAGGTGGCGCCCAGACCGTCGTAGGCGCGGCTGACCGACTCGTCACGGCCCGCCGCGTCGCCCTCGGCGCGCACCTTCTTGCCGGGCAGCCGCGTCTCGTGCTCGGCGTCGTAGATGGTGCGCTTCGGCTTGTTGGACGGGGCCCGCTCCGCGGTGGCGGTGACCCCGCGGACGGTGGTGATCCGGCGGCGGGTGCGCTCCAGGGCGTCCCGCTCCAGGGTGCGGCGGGCGGGTCCGGCCACCGCGGGATCGTCGGCGTGGGAGAGCTTGTCGAGGACGTGCGGCGGCACGATCGTGCAGAAGACACGGTGGGTGTTCGGGTAGACGTCCATGGCTGGCAATGTGGCACTGCGCTGCGGGGTTGTCACTCCTTGCGGTCATGATTGATGAAATCGAGTGGTAGATGGGGATTTCCCGGCGGGCGGCGGCGGGAGATGTGCCGTCCCGCATAGTGATACGGCCCCGCCGGGTCCCGGGCGTCTCGGTTAGGCTGCTTCCCATCATGCGTTTCGGGCTGCTTCTTCTTAGCTGCCGCGGCGAGGGCCTGTAGTCGTAGGCCGACCCCCTCCCCGCGGAGTTCGGTGTTGCGGTGATTACGCCCGTCGGCCGCCCAGTGGACCTACGTCCAGCGGACTCACGAGGAGCCCTACGCGCCATGACCCACTCCGATACGCCCGGCCATTCCGTCGGCCGCCCCACGCCGATCACCGCCGCGACCGTCACCCAGCGCCCCTCCGGGATGCCGATCCACCGCTACGGCCGCTACGAGGCCGTGGACATCCCCGACCGCACCTGGCCGGACAACCGCATCACCGTCGCGCCGCGCTGGCTGTCCACCGATCTGCGGGACGGCAACCAGGCGCTGATCGACCCGATGTCCCCGGCCCGTAAGCGCGAGATGTTCGACCTGCTGGTACGCATGGGCTACAAGGAGATCGAGGTCGGCTTCCCCTCCTCCGGGCAGACCGACTTCGACTTCGTACGGTCGATCATCGAAGAGGGCGCGATCCCCGAGGATGTGACGATCTCCGTCCTGACCCAGGCGCGCGAGGAGCTGATCGAGCGCACCGTGGAGTCGCTGCGCGGCGCCCACCGGGCCACCGTGCACCTGTACAACGCGACCGCCCCGGTCTTCCGCCGGGTGGTCTTCCGCGGCAGCCGGGACCAGGTCAAGCAGATCGCGGTGGACGGCACCCGGCTGGTGATGGAGTACGCCGAGAAGATCCTGGACGACCGGACGGCCTTCGGCTACCAGTACAGCCCGGAGATCTTCACCGACACCGAGCTGGACTTCGCCCTGGAGGTCTGCGAGGGCGTGATGGACGTCTGGCAGCCCGAGGACGGCCGCGAGATCATCCTGAACCTGCCCGCCACCGTCGAGCGCTCCACCCCCTCCACCCACGCCGACCGCTTCGAATGGATGTCCCGCCGGCTGTCCCGGCGCGAGCACGTCTGTCTGTCGGTCCATCCGCACAACGACCGCGGCACCGCCGTCGCCGCCGCCGAGCTGGCGATCATGGCGGGCGCCGACCGGATCGAGGGCTGTCTGTTCGGCCAGGGCGAGCGCACCGGCAATGTCGACCTGGTGACGCTGGGCATGAACCTGTTCTCCCAGGGCGTCGACCCGCAGATCGACTTCTCGGAGATCGACGAGATCCGTCGTACCGCCGAGTACTGCAACCAGATGGAGATCCACTCGCGCCACCCCTACGCGGGCGATCTGGTCTACACCTCCTTCTCCGGCTCCCACCAGGACGCCATCAAGAAGGGGTTCGAGGCGATGGAGGCGTCCGCGGCCGAGCAGGGCAAGCCGGTCGACGACATCGAGTGGGCGGTCCCGTATCTGCCCATCGACCCCAAGGACGTCGGCCGCTCCTACGAGGCCGTCATCCGGGTCAACTCCCAGTCGGGCAAGGGCGGCATCGCCTATGTCCTGAAGAACGACCACAACCTGGATCTGCCGCGGCGGATGCAGATCGAGTTCTCCAGGACGATTCAGGCCAAGACCGATGCCGAGGGCGGAGAGATCACCCCGGCCCAGATCTGGTCGGTCTTCCAGGACGAGTACCTGCCGACGGACGACAACCAGTGGGGCCGGATCTCGCTGCGCTCGGCGCAGACCTCCACCACCACCGAGGGCACCGACGCGCTGACCGTGGCGGCCGTCGTGGACGGCGCCGAGGTGGTGCTGACCGGCTCCGGCAACGGTCCGCTGGCCGCGTTCTTCGAGGCCCTGGGCGCCATCGACGTGGACGTCAGGCTGCTGGACTACTCCGAGCACACGCTGAGTGAGGGCGCGACCGCACAGGCGGCCGCGTACATCGAATGCGCGATCGACGGCCAGGTGCTGTGGGGCGTCGGGATCGACGCCAACATCGTGCGGGCCTCCCTGAAGGCGGTCGTCTCGGCGGTCAACCGGGCCGGTCGCTAGCCTCCGCCGCGGGCCCGCCGCCAGGGCCGGGCGGCCCCTCGGCAAGGGCCGGTTGACCCGTCACCCACATGGGCCCCGTCCACCGCGTGAGGTGGGCGGGGCCCCGGGTTTGGCCTGTTGTCTCCGTTCGGGGTACTGACGTCACCTCATTGATGTGGCTAGCATCACGTCAACGCGGCAACGTGGCCGAAGCGTTATGGAGGTGTGACGTGGTGCACGCGCGTGCCCGACGAGACCGGGACCTGTGTGTGGTAGGCGTACGCACTCTGTGGCGGACCGTCGGCGACGGTGAGTTCTTCTGCCCCGACTGCGGAGGTGATCGCAACTACCGCCGCCGCACCGGCCGCCGCCGTATCGTGCTGCTCGGCCTGCCGCTGCTGCCCCGCGGTCCGGTCGCCCCCGTCGTCGAGTGCGCCGCCTGCTGCGGCCGCTTCGGCACCGAGGCGCTCGACCATCCGACCACCACCCGCTTCTCCGCGATGCTGCGCGACGCGGTGCACACGGTGGCCCTCGCGGTGCTGGCCGCCGGTGGCACCGAGGCGGCCGCGGTCCGCCAGGTCGCGGTGGGCGCGGTCCGCGCGGCCGGGTTCGCCGATTGCAGCGAGGAACAGCTCCTCGCCCTCATCGAGGCCCTCGCCGCCGACACCGGCCGTCTCCCGGGCGCCTGTGGCACCGGGGAGCGCGACGGCCTCGACCCGTGCGGTACGGCGCTGGCCATCGAGCTCCACGAGGCCCTTGAGCCGCTGGCCCCCCATCTGGCCCCCACCGGCCGTGAGGCCATCCTGCTCCAGGGCGCCCGGATCGCCGTCGCCGACGGCGCGTACCGCCCGGCCGAGCGCGCCGTCCTGGAAACCGTGGGCCGCGCCCTGATGATCGGCCCCGATGACACCGCACGTCTCCTGGCCGCCACCCGCGCGCCCTTCTGACCGCCGGGGGCCAGGTCCTCAGCCCGCGGCGGGGCGCGCCTGGGCCGGGGCGGGCCGTTCCTCCAGCGGCGCCTGGGTCATCCGGTTGGCGAACGTGGACAGGGTGTACGCGCCGATGCCGAGCACCACCTCCAGCGCGTTGCGCCGGGTGTATCCCCGGGCCAGGAAGGCGTCCAGGGCGCCGGGGCTCAGCGCACCGGCGGTGGCGAGGGCGTCGAGGGCGAAGATCCTCACGGCGTCGAGCCGTTCGTCCTCCAGGGGCCGCGCCTCACGCAGGGCTTCGATGAGCCCGGCCTCCGCGTCCAGGGCGCGGAGGGTGGCGGTGTGCATCTCGACGCAGAGGTGGCAGGCGTTGCGGACGGCGATCGTGAGGATGAGCACTTCGCGGGCGAGCGGATCGAGGGTGGTCGTCTCGAACGCCGCACTCAGCTTGAGGAACCCGTCCAGCAGCTGCGGCGACTCGGCGAGTCTCGCCACGGCGGGGGAGAGGTGGCCGAGACGCTGGACCGTCATCTCCATGGCGCGCCGCGCGGCGGGCGGCGCGGAGTCCACGGTGTGGACGGGGAAGGCGTGATCGGATACGGGCGTGGGCAAGACGGACTCCCGGAGCTAGAGTAGTCAACGTGGTTGTCGAAAAAGTAAACCAGGTTGTCGATTGGCGCAAGGGCGGTCCGCATGGCTGAGGACACCCCGGGGTTCGAGCTGCCGCTGCTGCTCTTCGCCGGATTCCGCTCGATCGTCGACCAGTTGCACGCCGAACTGGCCCGCCAGGGCCATTCCGATATCCGCCCCGCCCACGGCTTCGCCATGCAGGCCATCGGGCGGGACGGCACCACCGCCAGCGAGCTGGGCCGACGGCTCGGGGTCTCCAAGCAGGCCGCGGGCAAGACGGTCGACCGGCTGGCGGCGCTGGGCTACGCGGCCCGGGTGGACGACCCGGCCGACGCCCGGCGCAAGCTCATCCGGCTCACCCCGCGCGGCTACGACGCGCTGGCCCGGTCGGCCGCCGTCTTCGAGGAGCTGCGCACCGCGTGGGCCGGGCGGCTGGGCGAGGAGCGGCTGCGCCAACTGGAGGCGGATCTGCGGACGATGGCGCCGCCCAGCGGCTTCCGGCTGGATGTGGCGGGCTGGTTCGGCCCCTGACGGCAGGGGACCCGCTCACCGCTTGGCGGGTGCTCCCCAGCCCTTCCGGTACGCCCTCCAGTCCTCCTCCGTCGCGGCGAAGTCCACGTACAGCGCCACCCCGAACCGCTGCCGGTGGCGGTCCTGGCGGGCCAGGCCGAGGCGGGTGCCGCGTACCGCCGCCGGGACGGTCTCGGCCCAGGCGTGCCGGCCCAGGTTGTCGGTGTGGTAGCCGGGCAGGCCCATCAGCAGGTCCGTGGTGGGCGGGGTGATCTCGAGCGCGAGCTCGGTCTGCTGGGCCACATAGCCGCCGTACAGGCTCTCCAGCGGCGTCGAGGTGTCGTACGACATCACCGCGATCTGGTCCACCCGCCGGGCCACCTGGCCGAAGTACCGCTGCGACCACCACTTGGGGTGGCCGGTGAGGAAGCCCGCCGCCGAGTGCAGCCCCGGCAGCGGGTCGATCTGATGGGCGGCCACCGACAGCGGGGCGTGGCGGGCGCGGGTGAGGGCGTGCAGACCGTCCAGGAGCGAGAGATAGGAGCCGTCGCCGGAGTGCAGCGGCTCCAGGTCGAAGTGCACCCCGTCGAAGCCCGCGTCCAGCACCTGTCGCGCGGACGTGACGACCCGGGCCCGGTTGTCCCGGTCGCCGAGCCGGAGGCCGGTCGGCCCCTCGGTGGCCAGTACGTCGCCCAGCCACGCCTGTACGCGGACGCCGGGCAGTTCGCGGTGGACGGCCTTCAGCAGCCAGGCGGCCTTGGGGTAACGGGCCGCGGGCAGGGTGCCGTTGTGCTCCAGCGGGCCCGCGTGGACGTACAGGTCGCGGATGCCGCTGCCGCGCACCCGCCGGGCCAGGGCCGCCAGTTCGCGTTCGCCGCCCCGGCCGTCCACCCAGGCGTGGCCGAGCCAGACCGCGTCCCGGCCCCGGGTCCGGGTGCCGGGCCCCGGCTCCCCCGCGTACAGCAGCCGCAGCGAGATTCCGGCGGCGAGCACGGCGAGGGCCAGAGTGCCCACGAGTGCGGCCGTGACGCGCTTGGGCCACTTCAGCCGGGGGTGCTTCCAGCCGCGTCGCACGGCGCGCCGCGCCCGCCGGAGCCGGTCGGCCGCGGCCTTGGCTATTCGAGGCTTCTTCACGTCGGGGAGAATAGCGAGCGGTGCGCGGAGAATCGCACGCTCCGCTCAGCGGCCGCGCCGCGCGCTCACGACCGCCCCGCCCGTCCCCGCCTCACCTCGTGCCGCGACGTCCTGTCGCTACATTTTGTCGCTCGGCATTTCCTTGACCTCGGCCGTGGGCGCGTTCTTCTTGACCGATTCCACGCCTTTTTCGGCCGCGTTCCTGGATTCGTATGCCTCGCCGACCGCGATGATCTCGCCATTGCCCGCCTTCAGACGGAAGCGGTGTTTACCGGCCTTGTCCTCGTAGATTTCGAATTTGCCCGCCATGGGGTGTCCACCTCCAATGCGTCCCTACCCCCTCGAACCACCGTAGAGCGGGCGGGTGGGCCTCGCATTCCGGTGGTCAGGGGGCCGGTCGCGGGGCGCCGAACAGTGTGCGGCACGGCTCCAGTCCACTCACCTCGACCGGGATGGCGGCGCGGTGTTCCGCCCAGGCGGCGCGGTCCAGCCGCAGCCGCTGGACGGTCCGGGCGGTGCCCCGTACGGCGACGGTCTCCAAGCCGTCGGGGCGGTAGCCGAGCCGCCGCGACACCGCGAGCGAGCGGCCGTTCTCCACCATCGCGCCCGAGGTCAGCCCGTGCGCCCCCAGGCCCTCGAAGGCGAGGTGCGCCACCGCCGCCCGCATCTCCGTGCCGAACCCCCGCCCCTGGTGGGCCAGGCCCAGCCAGGAGCCCGTCTGCGCCTCCCCGGTCACCGCGAACTCCCGCGCCGTCAGGTCCTGCCGCCCGATCACCGCCCCCTCGTGCAGCACCGCCAGGCTCAGCGTCCAGTCCTCCGGACGCCACTCCGCCACGGTCCGCAGTACGTGCTGGAAGGTGCCGCGTCCGCGCTCCTCGGGGGTCACGTCGGTCCACGGGACGCTGAACGGCATCTCGGCCGGGTCGTGCACCCCTTCCGCCGCCACCGCGGCCAGCTCATCGAGCCGGGGGAGATCGGGGAGCCGCAGCTCGAGGCGGGGGGTGCGGACGCGGAGCCCGTACAGGGGCCAGAAATGAGGGTCCATGGCGGGAGGGTGCCGGACGCCCCCTGGCCGCGTCGAACCAATTCCGGCCCCGGGGTGTCCCGACGCGCGCCCCGATGTCAATCGGGGTTGACGCCAGGGAGTGCGTCAACCTACATTGACACCCATGACCGAAGCAACGGATCTCGCCGAGCGCGCCGGCGACCGGGACCCCCGGATCGGGCTGCGGGCCGTCGCCGCGCTGCGCCGCCTGCTGGAACAGCTGGAGGCCGTCCAGGTGCGCAGCGCCCGCGCCAAGGGGTGGTCATGGCAGGAGATCGCCGCCGAACTGGGCGTCAGCAGACAGGCGGTCCACAAGAAGCACGGGAGGCGTTGATGTTCGAGAAGTTCACCCGCGATGCCCGCGAGGTCGTCCACGGAGCCGTACGCCACACGGAGGAGACGGGCGGCGCCCAGGTCGGCGAAGCGGAGCTGCTGCTCGCGCTGCTGGACCGCACCGGCGGCCCCGCCGCCACCGTGCTCTCCGGTCTCGGCGCGCACGGGCGGCGCGACTCCATCGAGCGTTCGCTGGCGGAGGTGCGCCGCCGCGGCGGCATCTCCGGCGCGGACGCGGCGGCGCTGGCCGGACTCGGTATCGACATCGAGGAGATCGTCGCCCGGGTGGAGGAGGTCCACGGCGCGGGCGCCCTCGCCGCCTCGGGCGCCCCCGGCGCCCGGTCCGGCCTCCGGCGCGGCAGGCGCATGGGGCGGCGCCCCTTCGCCCCGGAGGCCAAGGCGGTTCTGGAACGGTCGCTGCGGATCGCCCTCGGCCGCGGCGACCGCCACATCGGCGATGAGCATCTGCTGCTCGCCCTTCTCGCCCGGCCGGGCGTCGCCGCGCACATCCTCGCCGACCACGGTGTGACCTACGTCCTGGTCGAACGCGCCCTGGAAGTACGGCCGAAGGCGAGCTGAGCCCGCCTCAGGGCGGACGGGGTCATTCGGCGCCGATCACCATGGCCAGCGGCACGCCCAGCTTCTTGTTGTACTCGCTCGAGGGTTTGCTGGCGGTGTTCTTGCCCAGATAGAGCCGTTTGCCGGCGTACAGGTAATGCCCGTCCATATCGATATACGACTCGACCTCCGCGTTTTCTGACGGGTTCCGCATCAGCTGCTTCTTCTTGTACGACGCCGGATCGATCCGCCAGACCGCACTTCCCTCCGAGAGCGTGGGCTTCTGGTAGGCGATGACGGAGCCGTCCTTGTCGAGCCCCAGTGGCATCAGCGGGCCCGCCTCGGTGCCGTCGGCCTTGCCCGCCACCTTGCCGGTCTTCAGGTCGATGCCCACGATCTCGTTGCTGGGGCCGGAGGTGGACCGGGCGCGGTAGTCCGTGCCCAGGAAGAGCGTCTTGGACTGGGGATCGACGGCGACCTGCGCACAGCCGCCGAGCTCGGTCGCGGGGCAGCCTTCCTCGTACGTGTACTCACCGCCCTTCAGGGCGACCGTGCTGACCAGCTTGCCCCGCTTCCCGCTGTCGTCGATCGTCAGGACCTCGGCGACGCCGGTCCCGCCCTTCGTGATGCCGACCACCAGCGGGGAGGTGGAGATCACATGGGCGTATTCGGTGCCCCGCGCCAGCTTGTAGGCCGATGTCACCGCCCGGGTACGGGGGTTGAGGGTCCGGATCTCGAGCTGTTCGGTGTCCGACGCGGACGCCTGGCAGGAGCGCAGCGCGATCAGCTTCTTCTCGTCGCCGACGTAGCCCTTTTCCGCGCAGTCCGCCGAGGACTCCGGCATCCACAGCGGTTTGCCGTCCGTGGTCCATGCCGCGCCGCCGCTGGTACCACCCGCCGCGACGGTGCCGCCGCCGATGGACACCTCGTCGAACATCACGGCCCCGTCCGACGCCAGTTCACCGGTCTCCTTGCCATGCCTCGTCCAGAGCAGCTTGCCCTTGTCGAGGTCGACGAGGCCCACCTGGGTGCAGACCGACGGGTCCTGCGAGTCGTCCTCGAACAGCACGGTGGTCAGGCCGTCCTTGGTGACCTGCCGGGAGGACCAGCACAGTTCACCGCCGAGCGGGATCTTCCACCGGGTGGAACCGCCGTCCAGCGGATAGCCGACGATCTGTTTGACGCCCGCCTTGGCGAAGGTCCTGTCGGTGACCCACATCCCCGGGGTGTGGACCAGGCCGCCGCCGCGGATCTTCGGTGCGGGCACCTTGCCGAGCACCTTGCCCTCGACCACGTCGGCCGTCGAGCCACCGCCGTCGGAGTCCTTGTCCGCGGTCACCCAGATACCCCCGCCGACCAGCAGCGCGACCGCCACCACCGCCCCGGTCACCTTCGCCATGGGCGACTTCGGGGGACGGCGGCGGCTGCCGCGTCCCCCGCCGGGCGAACCGCCCGGATGGACCGGGGGTGCGCCCGGATACGAGCCACCTCCGTAGGGCGGCGGCGGAGGTGGTTGTGACATGAAGAATTCTCCCTCTCGCGCGGATTGCGCGTCCAGGCGGGTCAATTGCGGAAAGGAATGTTTATCAGTGACCGCCACCGCCCTAATCGCCGGGGTCGATCTCCTGGAATTCCGCAGCTCAGGCAATTAGTTATCTCTATTCCAGTGGAAATGATCCGCGGTTCATTTCGCGGGGCGGGACGGGGCGGGGCGGTGTTGTCCGGTATGGCGGGGTGACCGCGGCGCTCTCGCGGTGCCCCGGCGGCCCGGTACTCGTCCTCGCACAAATCGGTTGCCCCTCCCCACTTCGGCCGCCCACACTGTGCCGGTGCTGATCCGACGAGAAACCCGCGCAGACATCGCCGCCGTGGCCGACGTCACCGCGGCGGCCTTCGCCAGCAGGTCCGAGGCCCCGGTCCCGGTCGAGGTCACCCTCCTGGAGGGGCTCCGCACCTGTGACGCCTGGCTGCCCGCGCTCTCCTTCGTCGCCATCGGCGACGACGCCGAGGTGGTCGGCCATGTGGTGTGCACCCGCGGCCATCTAGGCCCCGACCAGGCCCTCGCGCTCGGTCTCGGCCCGCTCAGCGTCCTCCCCGCCCATCAGCGGCGCGGTGTGGGCAAGGCGCTCGTGCACGCCGTGCTCGGCGCCGCCGACGCCTTCGGCGAACCGCTGGTGGCCCTGCTCGGCAGTCCCGACTACTACGGCCGCTTCGGCTTCCGCCCCTCCACCGAGTTCGGTATCACCGCCCCCGACCCGGCCTGGGGCGAGTACTTCCAGGTCCGCACCCTGACCGCCTATCGGCCCACCCTCAAGGGCGCGTTCAACTACGCCGAGCCGTTCTCCCGCGTCTGAGCCGTCTCCTGAGACGCTCGCGCCGGTCCGGGCCGAACAGGGCCCCAACCGGCGGTGTTTGCGCTATAACGGAACGTCACGGGCCTCTCGGGGGGAGAACGGTGGCGGGTGGCAAAG
This sequence comes from Streptomyces sp. NPDC048636, assembly GCF_040650655.1. Classification (NCBI taxonomy): domain Bacteria; kingdom Bacillati; phylum Actinomycetota; class Actinomycetes; order Kitasatosporales; family Streptomycetaceae; genus Streptomyces; species Streptomyces sp. NPDC048636. The sequence continues at coordinate 318,754 of NZ_JBEZHR010000002.1, forward strand.
GCGCTGGGTTACTGACACGCGGTGCGCTGGCGGTGGCGAGCCTGGTGCCGCCCGCGATTCTGGGGGCCCGCTTCTGGTCCTCGGTGAGCCGCCATCCGGTCGGCTCCCTGCTGCTCTTCCTCGGGTACGCGGCACTGCTGGCGGGCGTCGGCTTCCTGGCCAAGGTGTACGGCAAGGTGGCCGACCGGTGGGTGGAGCGGGTCGCCGACGCGGTCGACCGGAGGCTCCAGTGGCGGGTCTCCCGTTTCGAACGCGACTACCGGGCCTATGTGCTCAGCCGCCACCGGTTCATCGATCTCAAAGGGCTCGCGACGCGCGGGGACTACACCCCGGGGCTCGAAGAGGTCTTCGTCGACGTCAGCCTGATGCCGCGCTCGGCGCACCAGGTGTCGCGCGAGTCCCTGGCGGGCGCCGACGGCGGCGCCGTCACAGCGCGGCGGTCGGTGCGGGACTTCCTCGGCGGGCCGCGGGGCGCGGCCCTCGCCGTCATCGGCTTCCCCGGCACCGGCAAGACCACCATGCTCAAACACCTGGCCCTGGGACTCGCCCAGGAGCACCGCGGCCGGGGCCGCCGCGATCTGCCGGTGCTGCTGTTCCTCCGGGACCACGCCGAGGCGATCACCGCGAATCCGGCGATCACCCTCCCCCAGGTCATCGGCGCCTCACTGGGACGGCTGACCGGCGGTGAACCGCCCGACTGGTTCGACGGCCGGCTCCAGCAGGGCCGTTGCACGGTGCTGCTGGACGGCCTGGACGAGGTGGCCCGCGAGGAGCACCGCCGGGAGGTGTCCCGCTGGGTCGAGCGGCAGATCGAGAGTTACGAGGCCAATGACTTCGTTCTGACCTCCCGGCCGCAGGGCTACCAGGGCGCCCCGGTGAACCGCGCCCGGGTGCTCCAGATCCGCCGATTCACCGGTGAGCAGATCGGGCGCTTCGTCCACGGCTGGTACCGCGCGATCGAGCGGCTGAGCACCGGCGCGGACGACGCGGCCGTCGCCGACCGCGCCCATGAGGGCGCCGAGGACCTGCTGAACCGGCTGCGCGCCCGGTCCGTCCTCTACGACCTGGCGGCCAACCCGCTGTTGCTGACGATGATCGCCAACGTCCACCGCTACCGCGGCGCCCTGCCCGGCAGCCGTGCCGAGCTGTACGGCGAGATCTGCGAGGTGCTGCTGTGGCGGCGGCAGGAGGCCAAGGGCGGGACGGCGGCGTCACCGGACGAGCTGAGCGGTGCGAAGAAGGAGGTCGTCCTCCGTGAACTCGCCTTCGTGATGATGGCCGACCGGATGCGGGACATCCGCGGCGAGTACGCGTCCGACGTCCTGCGACCGCTCCTCTTCCGGGTCTCCTCGGCCATGTCCACCCAGGAGTTCCTGGACACCGTCGTCGTCAGCGGACTGCTGATCGAGCGGGAACGCGGGCTGTACGCCTTCGCCCATCTCACCTTCCAGGAACATCTGGCCGCCCTCCATATCCAGCACCGCCGCCTGGTCGACGTCCTGGTCGCCCAGGTCGACGACGACTGGTGGCGGGAGACGACCCTGCTGTACGCGGCCCGTGAGGACCCGGCCCCGGTCGTCGAGGCGTGCCTCGCCTCCGGCACCGTCCGGGCGCTCGCCCTGGCCTACGACTGCGCGGCGGAGGCGACGGAATTCGCCCCCGAGGTGGCACGGCGGCTGGAGGCGCTGCGCGAGGAGTCGCTCGGCGGTCCGGTCGGCTCGGCCCGGCGCCGGCTGATGACGGCGATCACGGTGATACGTGAACTGCGCCGGACCGTACGGCTCGGCGAGACCACCGTGGCCTGCGCCCGCCCGGTGACGCGGGAGATCTACCGGCTGTTCGCGGAGGAACGCGACCGGCCCGGCGCGCCCGGCCTCACGGATGGCGCGCCCGGCCTCACGGACGGCGGGGCGGACGACACCGCGGTGGGGATGACCCGGACGGCGGCGAGGGAGTTCGTGGACTGGGTCAACTCCCTGGCCCCGGACGGGGACGCGTACCGGCTGCCCACGGTGACGGAGGCCAAGGACGGGGCGTTCGGCCTGGTCGCCCGCTCGCCCCGGCACACGATGTGGTGCGAGAACGGGCCGGACACCCTGCTGTCGCTGTGGCTGCCGGAAGGGACGCGCCACCCCTGGGTGGTTCCGGCGGGCGAGGCGGCCTGGAACTGGCTCGGCCAGGGCCCCGCGGACGAGGAGGTGCTCAGCCAGGGGAACATCGCGCTGGCCACCGTCCTCGAACTGCGCGCCGTAAGAGACCGGCGCATGAGCCGGGACTGGCACGCCGACGTCAGCAGCCCCGAGGTCCGCGCCCGCCTCCGGGCCGATGAGCTGGCGGCCGCGAACTTCACCGAGCGGATCGACACGGCCGCCCGTATCGCGGCGCTGCTGCACCTCCTGGCCGAGCCGGAGGGAGGGTCCCTCCTCACCCTCCGGGCGCCCTCCTTCGCGGACCGGGTGGCGCCGGTGCTCGGCCACCCCGTCGACACCACGCGCCCGGTGTACGGGGAGGACCTCGCCACCCAGGCCACCCGCTACGGCGACCGGCTGGACACCCTGCTCCCGTACGACGCCCCGGAGTGGGTCGCACCGGTCCTGGGCACGCTGGTGGACCGCGTCACCGGCTGGTCCCGGGCGCTGACGGAGGCGCCACGCACCATGGACCCCGGGGACGGCCCGTACTTCCGGCTCGCGGCGCTGACCGTGGCGGCCGTCGCCGAGCGGCTGCTGGGGGCGCCAATGGTGGCGAAAACCTACCGGGGCATCGCCGCCCGCTTCCTCCTTCTGCAACGCCGCACGGAGGGCATCACCCCTCCCTCCGAGACGATCGTGCTGGTCCGCGCCTGAGCTCGAGGGAACGGGCAGGGCGGGTTCGATCACATGCCCCGCTGAGGGAGAATGAGCGCCATGAGTCTGTTCCGCGACGACGGCATCGTGCTGCGCACCCAGAAGCTGGGTGAGGCGGACCGGATCATCACCCTGCTCACCCGCCACCACGGCCGGGTGCGCTCCGTGGCGCGCGGGGTGCGGCGGACGAAGTCCAAGTTCGGCGCCCGGCTGGAGCCGTTCTCCCATGTCGATGTGCAGTTCTTCGCACGCGGCGGTGAGCTGATCGGGCGCGGACTGCCACTGTGCACACAGAGTGAGTCCATCGCTCCGTACGGTGGCGCCATCGTCACCGACTACGCCCGCTACACCGCCGGTACCGCGATGCTGGAGACCGCCGAGCGGTTCACCGACCACGAGGGCGAGCCCGCCGTCCAGCAGTATCTGCTCCTCGTCGGCGCCCTGCGCACCCTCGCCTCCGGCGAGCATGAACCGCATCTCGTCCTCGACGCCTTTCTGCTGCGCTCGCTCGCCGTCAACGGCTACGCGCCCAGCTTCGACAACTGCGCGCGGTGCGGGATGCCCGGCCCCAACCGGTTCTTCTCGGTCGGCGCGGGCGGTGTCATCTGCGGGGAGTGCCGGGTGCCCGGAAGCGTCGTACCCTCGGCGGAGTCGCTGGCGCTGCTGGGCGCGCTGCTGACGGGGGACTGGGAGACGGCGGACGCGTGTGAGCTCCGGCACGCCCGGGAGGGCAGCGGGCTGGTGGCGGCGTATCTGCACTGGCATCTGGAGCGCGGGCTCCGGTCGCTGCGGTACGTGGAGAAGTAGCCGCCGGTCCCGCGCTCCGGCAGCGGACGAGCACGGACGACCGACAACAGACGACAGACAGAGCACCGGGACCACCGGAGCCACCGGAACGACGGACGAGGAGACGTGGCAGGCATGGCACGACGCGGGATTCTGGGCCGACAGCGACGCGAGTACCGGGCCCCGGACCCCCACCCCTCCGGCGCCCGGCCCCCCAAGCTCCCCGGAGAGCTGGTGCCGGCCCATGTCGCCGTCGTCATGGACGGGAACGGCCGCTGGGCCAAGGAGCGCGGTCTGCCCCGCACCGAGGGCCACAAGGTCGGCGAGGCCGTCGTGCTCGATGTGCTCAAGGGCTGCCTGGAGATGGGGGTCAAGAACCTCTCCCTCTACGCCTTCTCCACCGAGAACTGGAAGCGCTCGCCCGACGAGGTCCGCTTCCTGATGAACTTCAACCGTGACGTCATCCGCCGCCGCCGTGACGAGATGGACGAGATGGGCATCCGTATCCGCTGGGCGGGCCGGATGCCGAAGCTGTGGAAGTCCGTTGCCCAGGAGCTCCAGGTCGCCCAGGAGCAGACCAAGGACAACGACGCCATGACGATGTACTTCTGCATGAACTACGGCGGCCGCGCCGAGATCGCGGACGCCGCGAAGGCCCTGGCCGAGGACATCCGCTCGGGCCGGCTCGACCCCTCGAAGGTGAACGAGAAGACCTTCGCCAAGTACCTGTACTACCCGGACATGCCGGATGTGGACCTCTTCCTCCGCCCCTCCGGCGAACAGCGCACCTCCAACTACCTGATCTGGCAGAGCGCCTACGCCGAGATGGTCTACCAGGACGTGCTCTGGCCCGACTTCGACCGCCGGGACCTGTGGCGCGCCTGTCTCGAATACGCCTCCCGCGACCGCCGCTTCGGCGGTGCGATCCCGAACGAGCAGGGGGCGGAGGGCGAGGGCACCCAGCCCGCCTGAGCGCCCGATGCCGCCGGTCCGGTCAGGGCTTCGCCATCGCCAGGAACTCCGCGAGGTGGACCGCTCGGACGGGGGAGCGGTGGCGGCGCAGGCCCTGCTGGAGCTGGCGCTGGCAGCCGGGGTTGACCGTGATGACGAAGTCGACGTCCAGGCGGGCCAGGGCCTCGAGCTTCGGGTCCAGGACGGCGCGGCTGTCGGCGGGGCGGAGCATCGCGTAGGTTCCGGCGGCCCCGCAGCAGTCGCCCGCGCCCGGGAGTTCGACGTAGTCGGCGACGGCGGCGATGAGGTCGCGGGGCTGGCGGGTGACGCCGAGGCCGTTGCGGAGGTGGCAGGAGTCCTGGAGGGCGGCCCTGGCCCGGCGGCCGGCCACGGTGACCTGGCCCGTGGGGCGGTGGCCGGTTTCGTCAAGGTACTGGCTCAGCTCCCGGACCCGGTCCTGGCCCAGGTGGTCGGCGAGATGGGCGGCGCAGCCGCCGGCGGTGGTGACGAGGGTGCCGGGCAGCTGTTCGCCGAGGGCACGAGCCATCTCCCCGCCGGTGGTGGAGTCGCCGTTGTGGGCGTGCAGCGCACCGCAGCAGCCCTGGCGGGCGGGGACGGTGAGCTCGGGGCAGAGTGCCGCGGCGGCGCGGGAGACCTTCGGGTACAGGCCGCGTTCGACACAGCCCAGCATCAGGGCGGGGCGCGGCGCGGCCGCGCCACCGCTGTCGTCGCTGTCTCCGCCGCCGCGGGCATGGCGGCGGACCAGGCCCTGGAGCCACAGCAGCGCGGGGCGGGAGACCAGGGCCATCAGGATCCGGGCGATCCAGGGCCGGTCGCGGCCCTGCCACTGGTGGTCGCGCCACTGCTCCAGCAGCGCGCCGTACTCCACCCCCGCCGGGCACACCGTCTCGCAGGCCCGGCAGCCCAGGCAGTACGAGGACTCCTCGGCCAGTGTCGGGTCGTCCGGGGGGAGTTCACCGGTCTCCAGCGCGCGCATCAGGGTGATCCGGCCGCGCGGGGAGGAGGTCTCCTCGCCGGTGAGGGCGTAGGTGGGGCAGGCGGGCAGACAGAAGCCGCAGGAGATACAGCGGTCGAGCTGCCGCTTGTCGAAGATGCCGAGCTCGCGGCCCGGCCCCGGGGCGGGGCGGGGGCCGTTGCCGGTGGGTTCGGTCGGTTCGCTGGCTTCGGTCATGATCCGAGCTTTCCGGGGTTGAGGATGCCGGCCGGGTCGAAGGCCAGCTTGAGACGGCGCGCCAGGGCGATCTGATCGGCGCCGATGCGGTCGGCCAGGTACGGCAGCTTGGCCGCGCCCACCCCGTGTTCACCGGTGATGGTGCCGTCCAGGGCGATGGCCGCGGCGAAGATCTCGCCGAAGGCGCGGTGCGCCCGTTCCACGGCCGCGCCGTCGTCCGGGTCCAGCACACAGGTGGGGTGGAGATTGCCGTCACCGGCGTGGCCGAAGGTGGCGATCCGCAGGTCGTACCGGGCGGCGATGGTGTCGATACGGTCCACCATCTCGGCGAGCCGGTGCCGGGGCACGGTGGCGTCCTCCAGGATGGTCAGCGAACCGAGCCGGGAGAGCGCGGGCAGTGCGCAGCGGCGGGCGGCGAGCAGCGCCTCGGCGCGGGTGATGTCCTCGGCGAGGGTGACCTCCAGCGCCCCGGCCCCGGTGCACACCTCCGCGATCCGGGCCAGGGTGCTCGCCACCGTCCGCGGGGCGCCGTCGTCGCCGAACATCAGCAGCGCGCCCGCGTCCGTCCGCAGGCCGAGCCCGGCGAACTCCTCGACCGCCGCGATGCACTTGCGGTCCAGGAACTCCAGCGTGGCCGGGACGATCCCGGCGGCGATGACGTCCGCCACCGCCCGGGAGGCGTCCGCGAGCGAGTCGAAGTAGGCCACGCCGGTGCCGCTGTCCTCGGGCGCGGGCAGCAGCGCCAGCGTGGCCTCGGTGATCACCGCGAGGGTGCCCTCGGAGCCGGTGAGCAGCCGGGTGAGGTCGTAGCCCGCCACGTCCTTCCAGAGTCTGCCGCCGGTACGGATGATCTCGCCGGTGGGCAGTACCGCCTCGAGCCCGAGGACGTAGTTGCGGGTGACGCCGTACTTGAGGCCGCGCAGTCCGCCCGCGCAGGTCGCCACATTGCCGCCGATCGTGGAGACGGTGCGGCTGCCGGGGTCGGGCGCGTACAACAGCCCCTCGCGGGCGGCCGCTTCGGCGAGCCGCTGGGTGGTGACCCCCGTCTGCACCCGCGCGAGCAGCTCCGGGGCGCTCACCTCCAGGACCCGGTCCAGCCGGGTCAGCACCAGCACGATGCCGCCGCTGAGCGGGACGGTTCCGGCGCACAGGTTCGAGCCCGCGCCCCGGGGCACCACCGGTACGCCCCGGTCGGTGGCGTACCGGAGGACGGCGGCCACCTCCTCGGTGCAGCCGGGGAGCACCACCGCCTGCGGGCGGGCGTGGAAGAGCGGGGTGGCGTCGCGCGCGTAGGCGGCCAACGCGCCGTCGTCCACGCGGACATGGCCGTCGCCGACGAGGGCCGCCAGGTCACGGGCCAGTTCCGTGGTGGCGGCCATCAGCGCACCACCATCCAGCCCAGCACCGGGGTGGACTGGAGGTACACCAGCAGACAGACCGCGACCAGCAGAGCGAGCCCCCAGCCCACCACCTTCCGGAACAGCTCGCCCTCGCGGCCCTCCAGGCCCACCACGGCGGCGGCGATCGCCAGATTCTGCGGGGAGATCATCTTGCCCAGGACACCGCCGGTGGTGTTCGCGGCGCCGAGCAGATACGGCGAGATGCCGGTCTTCTCGGCCGCGGTGAGCTGGAGCAGTCCGAACAGCGAGTTGGAGGAGGTGTCGGAGCCGGTGACGGCCACGCCCAGCCAGCCGACGACGGGCGAGAGCAGGGCGAAGGCGCCGCCCGTCTCGGCCAGCAGCAGCCCGAGGGTGACGGTCTGGCCGGACAGGTTCATCACATAGGCCAGGGCGAGCACGGCCGTGACCGTGACGATGGTCCAGCGGAACTGGCGGACGGTGGCGCCGTACGCCCGTGCCGTACGCCCGGCCCGGATCCGGTAGAGGACGGCGGTCAGCAGCCCGGCCAGCAGCAGAACGGTGCCCCCGGCGTTGAAGACGTTGAGGTTGAACGTCATGGTGGCGAGCGGCTTGCCGTCCGGCGTCGTCACATCCAGCCCCGGCCAGCCGAACGTCCAGCCCGAATGCACCTCCAGCCAGCTCTTCACCGGGCCGAGGGTGGCCACCGCGAAGAGCACCACCACGATCAGATAGGGGGCGAACGCCATCAGCGCGGAGCCCTCGCCGCCCTGCTTGCGGCGCTGTACGGCGTCGAACCGCGCGTCCTCGGCCGCGCCTCCGGCGATCACCGGGGGAGCGGTCCGCGCGGCCAGCACCTCGCCGGGCCGCCAGACCCGGAGCAGACCGATGACGGCCAGCGCGCCCGCGAAGGCCGCCACGATGTCGGCGATCTCGTAGGAGAGGTAGTTGGCGGTCACGAACTGGGCGGCGGCGAAGGCGAATCCGCCCACCAGCGCCACCGGCCACACCTGCCGGACTCCGCGCCGTCCGTCCACCATGAACACCAGCAGCAGCGGGACGAACAGCGCCAGCAGCGGCGTCTGCCGCCCGACCATCGCGCCCAGGTCCGCCGCGTCCATCCCGGTGATCTTGCCGAGGGTGGTGATGGGCACCGCGATGGCGCCGAACGCCACCGGCGCGGTGTTGGCCACCAGGGACACCGCCGCCGCCTTCATCGGCCGCAGCCCGACGGCGATCAGCATCACCGAGGAGACCGCCACCGGGGTGCCGAAACCGGCCAGCGCCTCGAGCAGCGCGCCGAAGCAGAAGGCGATGATCACCGCTTGGACGCGCTGGTCGTCCGAGAGCGAGCCGAACGCCCGGCGCAGTGCCGCGTCCCAGCCGGTGATCTCCGTCAGCTTGTAGATCCACAGGGCGTTCAGCACGATCCAGATGATCGGGAAGAGGCCGAACGCCGCCCCCTCACTCGCCGCCAGCGCCGCCTGGCCCACCGGCATCCCGTAGGCGAACACCGCCACGCCCAGCGCCATCGCGAGCGCCACCAGCGACGCCTTCCACGCCTTCCAGCGCGCCCCGCCCAGCAGGACGAACAGCGTCACCAGCGGAAGCGCCGCGAGCAGGGCGCTGTAGCCGAGGGAGTCTCTTACGGGGTCGAATACCTGTTCGTAGGCGGCCATGATCGCTCTCGCCTCTCCTCGTCTTGTCCGTCCGGACCTGTGCCATGTGACCCCCACCACGTCGCGATGAAGGTTCCGGCGATTGTCAGACAATGGCGCATGGTGGTCAATGGATCGAACATGACACATGCGAGAATGGCGATGTCCCCGCTGGAGGTGTGCATGGCTCAGGACGCCGCGTACCGGCTGTCCACCGTCTCGGTCGTCGAGGCGCTCGCGGCATCTCTGCGCGACCGGGTGCTGGACGGGCAACTCCCGCCCGGCACCGCCCTCGCCGAGACCGAGATAGCCACCGAGTACGCCGTCTCACGGCCCACGGCGCGCAGTGCCGTGACCGCCCTGGTCCACGAGGGGCTGCTGCACCGCGACGCCAACAAGCCCGCGTACGTCCCCCGGCTGACCCGCGCCGATGTCGAGGACCTCTTCCTGGTCCGCACGCCCCTGGAGACGGATGTCGTCCGCGTCCTGGTCGAGCGCGGCACCGTCCCGCTCGCCGCGGCCGCCCGCGCCATCGGCGACCTCGGCCAGCTGGAGCCCGACGCCCCGCACAGCGCCTTCGCCGAGGCGGATCTGCGCTTCCACCACTCCCTGGTGGAGGCGGTCGGCAGCCCGCGGCTGAACCGTCTCTACCGCGGCATCCAGGGGGAGGTCCACCTGTGCATGGTCCAGACCCGGCGCACCCTGGGCCGCGAGCGCATCATCGCCGAACACACCGCCGTCCTCGATGCGTTGCGGGCGGCGGACGCGGAGGGAGCGGCGCGGTGCATGCGGGCGCATCTGGAGGGTGCGTGCCGTTCGCTGCGGGAGATGTCCGAGGAGCCCGCCCGCTGACCGGCCAAGAAACGGCGGCCGCAATCGCGACCGCCGCCGATTGACGACAACAGCTACGACTTCGACGCCATTGTCCATGGCGAAGCTCCCGGGGCTGCCGGACTCCGGGGACATCTGCTGGTTCACGGTGCCGTGAACGGCGTGGAGTTCAAGGCCGGTGTCGTGGTCACCGGGCGTATCCATGGGGGGGGGGAGTGGGTCATGACCGGCGGGGCGGTGGAACTGCATCGGCTGACGGGTTCGAACGCGTTCCGGAGCCGCCCGGCTCGAGCGCCGCCGCCAAGACGGCACGGCCACCTGGATTGCGCTCTCCGGGACACGGGGACGTCTGGAGTGTGAGTGAGTCTCGGCTGATGTCGTTGGACTACTTGGTGGAGGTCCGGGTCGTCGCCCATCCCGAGCGGCAGCCGGAGGGGGCCGCGGGGGCGGTTCTCGGGATCTCCGAGCCGGTCGGTCCGGCGGTGTCCCCGCAGTACGGCGTCATGCGCGACGGGGTCGATCTCGTCCACACCTTCGCCGAAGAGCAGTTCGGGCCGAGCGGTCGTTCGGCGGATCCGTCTGCCCGACCGGGCACGCGGTGAGTTGCGGGCGGCCGTGCGCTGAGGGACGGCCGCCCGGGGGATCAGGCGTCGGCGGCGGCCGCTGCCGCGCAGTCTCCGCAGGTGCCGAAGATCTCGATGGTGTGGGCGACGTCCACGAAGCCGTGTTCGGCGGCGATGGCGTCGGCCCATTTCTCCACCGCCGGGCCCTCCACCTCGACCGCCTTGCCGCAGGAACGGCAGACCAGGTGGTGGTGGTGCTCATCGCTGTTGCAGCGGCGGTAGACCGCCTCGCCCTCCGTCGTGCGCAGCACATCGACCTCGCCCGCGTCGGCGAGGGACTGGAGGGTGCGGTAGACGGTGGTCAGGCCGACCGAGTCGCCGCGGTGCTTGAGCATGTCGTGGAGCTCCTGAGCACTGCGGAACTCGTCCACCTCGTCCAGCGCCGCCGCCACCGCGGCGCGCTGCCTGGTGGACCGGCCGCGTACTGGGGGACCCGCGGTCGCCACAGCTGCCTCCTCAACCTCGCACGCTCCGTCGCTTCGCCCGGCCATTGTGCCAGCTACCGGCGCGGACGCGGACTAGACGAGTACATCGTCTCTCAGGGTGCACCTCTCCTCGGCCGCCGCGGCCCGCCGGGCACGGGATTTCGCCAAGGGCGCGGCCAGGGCCGTGATCACGGCGAAGACGCCGATGGCGAGGACGACGATGCTGGCGCCCGGGGGCACGTTCTCGTAGAAGGAGAACACCGTGCCGGACAGGGTGACCACCACCCCGATCGAGACCGCGAGCGCCAAGGTCATCGCGAAGCCACGGGTGGCCTGCTGGGCGGCGGCGACCGGGACCACCATCAGGGCGCTGACCAGCAGCAGGCCCACGACGCGCATGGCGACGGTGACGGTGACGGCCGCGGTGACGGCCAGCAGCAGATTGAGGGTGCGCACCGGCAGCCCGGTGACACGGGCGAACTCCTCGTCCTGGCAGACGGCGAACAGCTGGCGGCGCAGACCGAGGGTGATCAGCATGACGAACCCGGCGAGCAGGCTGATCACCACCACGTCCTGCCGGGAGACCGTGGTGATCGAACCGAAGAGGTACGTGGTGAGGTTGGCGTTGGAGCCGTTGGGCGAGAGGTTGATGAGCAGGACGCCGCCCGCCATACCGCCGTAGAAGAGCATGGCGAGCGCGAGATCGCCGCGGGTCTTGCCGTACCAGCGGATCAGTTCCATCAGGACGGCGCCGAGGGCGGAGACCGCGACGGCGGTCCACACCGGGTTGGTGCCGGTCAGGAAGCCGAGGGCGACGCCAGTCAGGGCGACATGGCCGATACCGTCGCCCATGATCGCCTGGCGGCGCTGGACGAGGTAGATGCCTACGGCGGGCGCGGTGATGCCGACCAGGACGGCGGCGAGCAGCGCCCGCTGCATGAAGGGGTAGGTCAGAAGCTCGAGCATGTCAGGTCAGCAACCCTGTCCGGATCGGTTCGGCGTCGGGCGCCGCATGGGGGTGGACGTGGTCATGGCCGGGCAGCGCATGCTGGCCGACGGCCTTGGGCGGCGGGCCGTCGTGGACCACACAGCCGTCGCGGAGCACCACCGCACGGTCGATGAGCGGCTCCAGCGGACCGAGCTCATGCAGGACCAGCAGCACCGTGCTGCCGCTCGCCACCTGCTCGCGCAGGGTCCCGGCCAGGACCTCCTGGCTGGCGAGGTCGACCCCGGCCATCGGCTCGTCCATGATCAGCAGCTCGGGCTCCCCGGCCAGCGCGCGGGCGATCAGCACCCGCTGGTGCTGGCCGCCGGAGAGGGCCCCGACCGGGTCCTTGGCCCGGTCGGCCATGCCCACCAGCTCCAGGGCCCGCTGGACGGCCGCGCGGTCCGCCTTGCGCGGCGGGGCGAGCCTGCGGCGGGCCAGCCGTCCCGCGGAGACGACCTCGCGGACGGTCGCCGGGACACCGCTGGCGGCGGTGGTGCGCTGCGGTACGTAGCCGATCCGGGCCCAGTCGCGGAAGCGGCGGCCGGGGGTGCCGAACAGGGTGAGCTCACCGCCGCTGAGCGGCACCTGTCCGACCACGGAGCGGACCGCGGTGGACTTGCCCGAGCCGTTGGCACCGAGCAGGGCCACGACCTCGCCGCGGTGCACGGACAGGTCGACCCCGCGCAACACCGGCCGGCCGCCGAGGGAGGCGGTGGCGCCGCGCAGGGATATGACCGGATCCGGCGGCGCCGCCGCCTCCTCCGGCCGGGCGGGGTCGGGGACGCGCGGTTCCGGGGTGCGCGGCTCCGTGGTGCGGGGTTCCTTGGGCATGGGTTCCTCCGTCACATGGCTCATGCGGCGCCCAGGGCCTTCCGTAGGGCCGCGAGGTTCGCTCGCATGACCTCCAGGTAGTCGTCGCCCCTGGACGCCTTGCCGATCCCCTCGAGGGGGTCGAGCACATCGGTCTTCAGATGGAGATCGCCCGCGAGGGTCTTGGCCGTCCGGTCGCTGACGAGGGCTTCGAAGAAGACCGTGCGGACGTTGTCCTTCTCGGCGATCGCGTGCAGTTCGCGCATCCGGGCCGGGCTGGGCTCGGACTCGGGATCGAGGCCGGAGATGGCCTCCTGGTGCAGTCCGTAGCGTTCGGAGAGATAGCCGAACGCGGAGTGGGTGGTGATGAAGGTGTCGGTGGTGCGGCCCTTCAGCCCGGTGCGGAAGTCCTTGTCGAGTGTGTGGAGCTGCGCGACCAGGGTCGCGGTGTTCTTCTTGTAGCGGGCGGCGTGGTCCGGGTCGGCCTTCTGGAGGGCCTTGCCGACGCCCTCGGCGGCCTGGGCGTAGCGGACCGGGTCCAGCCAGATGTGGGGGTCGGCGGCGGCGTCGCCGGAGTGCACCTCGTGGCCGTGGTCCTCGTGGCCCGCCTCGCCCTCATGGCCGTGGTCCTCGTGGCCCCCGTGGTCCTCGCCGCCCCCGTGGTCGTGGCCGTCCACCTCCGTGCCGTGGTCCTCCAGCGTGGTGTACGACGCGGCGTCGGCCACCTGCTTGGGTTCGGCCTGGCCGATGGCCCGGTCCACGGCGGGCTGGAGCCCCTTGAGGTAGACCACGAGCCCGGCCTCGGTGAGCTTCGCCGTCTGCTGCGGGCTGATGTCGAGGTCGTGCGGTTCCACGCCCGGTTTGGTCAGCGTGGACACATTGATCTTGTTTCCGCCGATCCGCTCGGCGAGGTACTGAAGGGGATAGAACGACGTCACCACGTCCAGCTTGCCGTCCGTCCTTCCGTCCCCGGCGCTGAAGGAGCAGGCTGTGAGCGTGGTCAGGCCCAGGGCCACGGCCCCGACCAGGGCTGTAGCAGGGCTCGAGCGACGTATGTTCATGACTCCCATTTTCAACAAAGTTGGAAATGATTGTCAACAAAGCGGTTCCTGTCGATCACTTCGCCAACCGATTTGATCCGAGGGGTGCCGCCGCCGGTAACCTGAAGCATTCGCTTCGTCGTCCTCAATGTCGTCACAATGAAGAGAGCACCGTGGCCGCCGACAAGATCGACACCATCGTCAGCCTGAGCAAGCGCCGTGGGTTCGTCTACCCGTGCAGCGAGATCTACGGCGGCCAGCGAGCCGCCTGGGACTACGGACCGCTCGGTGTGGAGCTGAAGGAGAACATCAAGCGCCAGTGGTGGCGTGCCATGGTCACCTCGCGCGACGACGTCGTCGGACTCGACTCGTCCGTGATCCTGGCCCGTGAGGTCTGGGAGGCGTCCGGCCACGTCGCCACCTTCACCGACCCGCTCACCGAGTGCACCTCCTGCCACAAGCGGTTCCGCGCCGACCACCTGGAGGAGGCGTACGAGGCCAAGCACGGCAAGCTCCCCGAGAACGGCCTCGCGGACGTGAACTGCCCGCACTGCGGCAACAAGGGCAGCTTCACCGAGCCCAAGCAGTTCTCCGGGCTGCTCTCCACCCATCTCGGCCCGACCCAGGACTCCGGCTCGGTCGCGTATCTGCGTCCCGAGACCGCCCAGGGCATCTTCACCAACTTCCTCGCGGTGCAGCAGACTTCGCGCAGGAAGCCGCCGTTCGGCATCGCGCAGGTCGGCAAGTCCTTCCGGAACGAGATCACACCGGGCAACTTCATCTTCCGCACCCGTGAGTTCGAGCAGATGGAGATGGAGTTCTTCGTCAAGCCGGGCGAGGACGAGACCTGGCACGAGTACTGGATGGAGCAGCGCTGGAACTGGTACCGGGACCTCGGCCTCCAGGAGACCAACATCCGGTGGTTCGAGCACCCGCGGGAGAAGCTCTCCCACTACTCCAAGCGCACCGCCGACATCGAGTACCGCTTCAACTTCGGCGGCTCGGAGTGGGGCGAGCTGGAGGGTGTGGCCAACCGCACCGACTACGACCTGAAGGCGCACTCCAAGGCGTCCGGCCAGGACCTGTCGTACTTCGACCAGGAGGCCGGTGAGCGCTGGACGCCGTTCGTCATCGAGCCCGCGGCGGGTGTGGGCCGCGCCATGCTGGCCTTCATGCTCGACGCCTATGTCGAGGACGAGGCGCCCAACGCCAAGGGCAAGATGGAGAAGCGCACCGTGATGCGGCTCGACCCGCGGCTGGCGCCGGTCAAGGTCGCGGTGCTGCCGCTGTCCCGCAACCCGCAGCTCTCGCCGAAGGCCAAGGGGCTCGCGGCGGATCTGCGCAAGCACTGGAACATCGACTTCGACGACGCGGGCGCCATCGGCCGCCGCTACCGCCGCCAGGACGAGATCGGCACGCCGTTCTGCGTCACCGTCGACTTCGACACCCTCGACGACAACGCGGTGACCGTGCGCGAGCGCGACACCATGAAGCAGGAGCGGGTCTCGCTCGACCAGATCCAGTCCTACCTGGGCGGCCGCCTCATCGGCTGCTGAGGCCGCCGACGCCGCCCCGGGCGGCGGACACCGAAACACCACGACGGGCTCCGGCACCGCGGATGAACTCCCGCGGTGCCGGGGCCCGTCGGCCCGGCAGGAGAACCGGGGGGTTCACACACCGTGCGAGGCGTGACGCACCGCATCACCGCCACCCGTGAGGACGGCACCGTCTTCGAAGTGGGCTACGGCTACGGCCGGGGCCGCAGACGGCTGCTCGGCTGCCGCCACTGCGACTGGCGGGAGCGCATCGGCCAGGGCGACGCCCGCCACCGTGGCCTCGACCATCTCGCCCAGGCCCACGGCGCGCTGGGCTCCCCCCGGATGACCGCCGACCGGGCCGCCCGCCGGCAGACCGTACTGCTCATGCTGATGTGTTTCGCGGCGGCAGCGGTGGTGGTGTGGTGGGCGGCGTCCCAGGGCTGACGACCGCCCGGACCGTCCGCCGCCGTGGCGTCGGCGGACGCGTCCTAGCCCCGCAGACCGTTCAGCAGCAGGTCGCAGACGGCGGTGAAGGCCGGTTCCAGCTCGGGGTCGGACCATTGCGCCGCGTACACCGGGTCGTGGAAGCGGCCGGTGGCGTCCCAGAGGGCGCGGGCCGCGCGGGGGGTGTCCTGGGGGGCGAACTCGCCCCCGGCGACACCGCTTTCGACGATCGTGGCGAGCTGGCCGACCATCGTCTCGATATGGCGGGCGACGGTGGCGCTGTTCTCTTCGACCAGGGCCAGATAGGTGGCGAACAGCTCCGGATCGTCGCCCGCCTTGCGGCGCTTGGCGGCGAACAGGGCGGTCAGCCAGTCGCGGAGCCGGTCCGCCGCCGGGGCCTCGGCGCGGGTGATGGCGGCCAGTTGGTCATGTGCCTGGTCCAGCCAGCGCTCGGTGACCGCCTCGCGCAGCGCCGCCTTGGTACGGAAGTGGCGGTAGACGCTGCCGTGGCTGACCCCCAGCACACGGGCCACGTCCACCACGGTGGCCTTGGCCGGGCCGTAGCGCCGCAGCACGTCCTCGGTGGCTTCGAGGATGCGGTCGGGGGTCAGGGGCGTCTCGGGCGGCATCGGGTCCCTTACTTCTCGCTGTCGAGGTGGCCCATCTGGCTCTCCGGGTAGCGGGCGCCGGCGGCGGCACCGGCCGGGACGGCCTCCTCGATGGCGTCCAGATCGTCGGCGTCGAGCGTAACGTCAAGTGCCCCGAGGGCCTCCGCCAGCCGGTCGCGGCGGCGGGCGCCGACGAGCGGCACGACCGCCGCCGCCTGCCGCGGGCCCTGGGCGAGCACCCAGGCGATGGCGGTCTGGGCGACGCTGACGCCCTTGCCGTCGGCGACCGTGCGGAGCGCCTCGACGAGGGAGAGGTTGCGCTCCAGGTTCTCCCCGCTGAAGCGCGGGCTCATACCGCGGAAGTCATGGGCGGCCAGCTTGCGGTCACGGCTCCAGTGGCCGCTGATCAGCCCGCGGGAGAGCACCCCGTACGCGGTGATGCCGATGCCCAGCTCACGGCAGACGGGCAGGATCTCGTCCTCGATCCCGCGCGAGATCAGCGAGTACTCGATCTGGAGGTCGGAGATCGGGGCGACGGCGGCGGCCCGGCGGACGGTCTCGGCGCCCGCCTCGGACAGCCCGATATGCCGTACGTGACCGGCCTGGACCAGCTCGGCGATGGCGCCGACCGTCTCCTCGACCGGGACCTGGGGGTCGATCCGGGCGAGGCGGTAGATGTCGATGTGGTCGGTGCCCAGCCGCTGGAGCGAGTAGGCGGCGAAGTTCTTCACGGCGGCGGGGCGGCCGTCATAGCCGGACCAGCCGCCGGCCGGGTCGCGCAGGGCGCCGAACTTCACGCTGACCAGCGCCTGTTCCCGGTGGGCGGCGGGGGCGGTGCGCAGCGCCTCGTTGATGAGCAGTTCGTTATGGCCCATGCCGTAGAAGTCACCGGTGTCGAGCAGGGTGATCCCGGCGTCGAGGGCGGCGTGGACGGTGGCGATGGATTCGGCCCGGTCGACGTCGCCGTAGAGGGCGGACATGCCCATACAGCCGAGGCCGAGGGCGGAGACCTGGGGACCGGCGGTGCCGAGGGTGCGGTTCTGCACGGGGGAGCTCCTTGGGGACGGAGGTGTTTCCGGGTACTCAGGGAGAGTGACATATGCGATGACAGATTTCAATATCTGTCATCGCATAGTCGTCGCACAGCCATCAAGGCCATGTCAGCCCACCCGCACCGGGCCGCGACCCCGCGTCAGGCCACCGTCCGCGGCAGCCGCAGGCTCAGCAGCGCGGTCACCGCGACCGTCGCCAGCTGGACCGCGAGCGTGATCACCAGCGCGTCCCCCATGCCCACCGACGGCACCAGGGACAGGAAGAGCGTCCCCAGCGTCGCCACGCCCAGCGCCAGCGCGGACTGCTGGGCGGTGACCATGACGCCGCTGCCCACCCCGGCCCGCTCGGTCGGCACATCGGCCAGCACGATCCGGAACAGCACCGGCAGTTGGAGTCCCTGCCCGAAGCCCGCGAGGGCCATGCCCGGCAGCAGGGCGAGGAACGAGACGTCCGGCCAGTCGCTCTCCGCGGCGAGCATCAGCAGTACGAGCCCCGCCGCCTGCATCGCGGCGCCGACGGTGACCACCCGGCTGCCGTACCGGCTCACCAGCCGCGGCCCCATCAGGGAGGCCGCGAAGAAGGCGGCGGCCATCGGCGCCAGCGCCATGCCCGCGGCCACCGGCCCGTAGCGCAGCCCCTGCTGCAACGCGACGGCGATGACGAACATGAAGCCGCCGAAACCGATCGAGAACGGCAGCATTATCAGCAGCCCGTGCCGCATCCCGCGCAGCGCGAACAGGCTCGGCGGCAGCAGCGGTGTCCGCCCGGCCCGGTCCGCTCGCCGCTCCACCACGTAGAACGCGGCCGCGGCGAACGGGAAGACACCGAGCAGCAGCCAGGTCCACAGCGGCCAGCCCGCCGCCCGCCCCTCGGTGAGCGGCACCATCAGCGTGATCAGGGAGACCGCCAGCAGTACGGTGCCCGGGACGTCCACCGGCGCGGGCCGCTCCGAGCGGGTCTCCGGCACCGTGCGCACCGCGAGCACCAGGCCGACCAGCGCGACCGGCACGTTCACCAGGAAGACCGCGCGCCAGCCGGTGCCCGCGATGTCCGCGGCCACCAGCACCCCGCCCAGGATCTGCCCCGCGACCATCGAAAGGCCCGCCGTGGCGCCGTACATGGACAGTGCGCGGGCGCGGTGGGAGCCGGTGGTGGAGGAGTGGATCGTGGCGAGCACCTGCGGAAGCATCAGCGCGGACGCGGCGCCCTGCGCCACCCGCGCGCCCACCAGGCTCCAGGCGTCCGGTGCGAGCCCGCAGGCGAGCGAGGTCACCCCGAAGGCCGCCATCCCGGCCAGGAAGAGCCTGCGCCGCCCGAAGGAGTCGCCCAGCCGTCCGCCGAGGACCAGCAGGACGGCGTAGGCCACGCCGTATCCGGCGACGACAAGCTCCAGCAGGGCCGGACCCGCGTGCAGATCGCGGTCCATGGTGGGCAGGGCGACGTTGACGATAAAGAAGTCGATCAGCGGGAGCGCCGCTCCCAGCAGTACGGTGAACAGCCCCAGCGGGGTCAGCGGCCCTCCGCCGGCCGTGGGCCGCGTGGTGGTCCCGGTGGCGGCGGTCCGGGTGAGTATCTCGGTTTCGGTCACGGATACGACGATCGCCGTTGGCTCAGACTGGTACCAGATTGTGTTTATCCTGGTAGTGGCAGTACCTGGCAACTGGCTGAGCGACACGGCACTCTGGATCCATGACCACAGTGGTACGGGAGCCCGGGCCCGGCAGCGGGGCCGAGATACGACGCGGCGAGCTCGCCGCGTTCCTGCGCAGCAGACGTGAGCGGATCACACCCGAGCAGGTCGGTCTGGTGCGCGGTCGGCGCAGGCGCACCCCGGGGCTGCGCCGCGAGGAGGTCGCCCATCTCTCCACGGTGGGCGTCACCTGGTACACCTGGCTGGAACAGGCCCGCGACATCCATGTCTCCGCGCAGGTCCTGGACGCCATCGCGCGCGCCCTGCTGCTGGACCGCAGCGAGCGCGCCCATCTCTTCGCGCTCGCCGGGGCGGCGGATCCGGCGCCCGCCAGTGAGTGCACCGGGGTGTCGCCCGCGCTCCAGGCGATGCTGGACCAGCTGGAGCCGTTCCCCGCGTGTGTCCAGAACAGCCGGTTCGATCTGCTCGCCTACAACAGCACCTACCGGCTGCTGCTGTGCGATCTCGAGCAGGTGCCCCCGGAGGACCGCAACTGCCTCTGGCTGGCCTTCACCCATGAGGGCTGGCGGGCCAGTCTGGTCGAATGGGACGAGGTGATCCGGTCGATGGCGGCCAAGTTCCGGGCCGCGATGGCCGAGCATGTCGCGGAGCCCCCCTGGAAGGCGCTGGTGAAGCGGCTGGAGGAGGCGTCACCGGAGTTCCGGGAGATCTGGGCCCGGCATGAGGTGCTGCGTCCGTCCGACAAGGTCAAGCTCTTCCGGCAGTCGCAGGTGGGCATCTTGCGGCTGTCCGCCACCAGTCTGTGGACCGGGCCCAACCAGGGCCCCAAGCTGCTCACCTACAGCCCGGCGGACGCCGAGACCCGTGAGCGCCTGGAGCGGCTCCGGGAGCTGGCGTCGACCCCGGTCACGGTCGGATAGCCCCCGGTCGGGTAAGCCCGGTCGGGTAGCGGGAGAGGCGGGCAGCCCCGGTCGGGCAGCCCCGTCGGGCGGCGGGCCACCGGCTCACCGTCTGGCGTCCGCCGATGTCTGCCCCGTCGGTGCCCCCTCCTCGAACAGGGCCGCCGCATGCCGGGTGGTGCCCTCCGCCCAGCGGCCCGTGGTCACCACCCCCAGCAGCAGGATCAGGACCCCGCAGCCGGCGATGATCCACCACGCGGGCCGGGCGGCGTCCACGAACGCCGCGGCCACCCGCGCCGAGGCCGCGTGGCCCGCCGTAGCGGCCGCCGACGCGGCGCCCGCCGCGAGCACCGCGCCGATGACCGCGACCCCCAGCGAGGTGCCGACCTGGCGGCTGGTGGAGGCCACGGCGGCGGCGACCCCGGCCTGGGAGCGGGGCATCCCGGAGACCGCCGTATTGGTGATCGGGGCGTTGACCAGGCCGAAGCCGATGCCGAACAGGACGAAGCCGATCAGCAGCAGCGCATCGGTGGCCTCGGCGTCGAAGACCGCGAAGAGCACCCCGCTGGCCGTCATCGCCACCCCGGCGAGCACCAGCGGCAGCCGGGGCCCGTGGGAGCCGACCAGCCGCCCCGACAGTGGGGCGCAGATGAAGCACATCAGCGCCATCGGCAGGATCCACAGTCCGGCGCCCAGCGCGCTGAGCCCGCGCACATCCTGGAGGTAGAGCGTGTTCATGAAGAGGAAGCCGCCGAACGCGGCGAAGGCGCTCACCGCGACCACCGTGGCCCCGCTGAACGGCACGCTGTGGAAGAACCGCACATCGATCAGTGGCTCGGGGTGCCGCCGCTCGTAGTGGATCAGCAAACCGAGCGCGGCGGCGGAGACCGCCGCACAGCTCAGGATCAGCGGTGAGCCCCAGCCCCGGTCCGGCGCCTCGATGATCGCGTAGGTGAGGAGACCGAGGACGGCGATGACCAGCAGCTGGCCGACGGGATCGGCCCGGCGCGGCTTCGGGGCGCGGGACTCGGGCACGTAGCGCATGGTGAGCAGCAGCGCCGCGATCCCGAGCGGAAGGTTTATCCAGAAGATGGAACGCCAGCCGACCGACTCCACCATCAGCCCGCCGACGATCGGCCCGGCGGCCATGCTGATGCCGACCACACCGCCCCACGCCCCGATCGCACGGGCCCGCTCCCGGGGCTCGGTGAAGGTGTTGGTGATGATCGACATCGCGACGGGATTGAGCATCGAACCGCCCACCGCCTGCACCATCCGGAAGCCGACCAGCGCCCCCAGGCTGGGCGCGAGACTGCACAGCGCCGAACCGATCGTGAAGATCACCAGCCCGGTCTGGAAGACACGCCGCCGCCCCACCCGGTCCGCCGTGGAGCCCGCGAGCATCAGCAGGGAGGCGAGGACGAGGGTGTAGGCGTCGACCGTCCACTGCATCCCGGAGACGGAGGCGTGCAGTTCGCTCCGGATCGAGGGCAACGCGACATTGAGGACGGTGTTGTCGAGGCTGACGAGCAGCAGGCTCATACAGCAGATGGCCAGCACGAGCATGCGGTGCCGACGGCTCAGCTCACCCATGGTTGAACGCTACATCGATATGGTCGGCGCGGTTGTCAGAACCGCTGGTGGAGCCGCACCGCGCGGGGGCGGGAGTGCCCTGCCGTACGGGGGCGGGACAGCCCGGTCCGCGAGTGCGGGAGAATGAGAGGTCCGGCCCACTCGTTCCGGACCGCTCGCCCCGGCCCGGCGGCGCGGGGCCCGGTCGTTCCATTGTCGTACCGCGAGGAAGCTCACTCCATGTCGCAAGCGCAGTTGCAGTTCGGACCGCATACGGTCCGGCCACCGGTGGTGCTCGCACCGATGGCCGGGATCACCAACGCGCCGTTCCGCACCCTGTGCCGGGAGTTCTCGGGCGGCAAGGGACTGTTCGTCAGCGAGATGATCACCACTCGGGCCCTGGTCGAGCGGGACGCCAAGACCATGCGGCTGATCCATTTCGACGGCACCGAGAAGCCGCGCTCGATCCAGCTCTACGGGGTGGACCCGGTGACCGTCGGCAAGGCCGTCCGCATGATCGTGGACGAGGATCTGGCCGATCACATCGATCTCAACTTCGGCTGCCCGGTGCCCAAGATCACCCGCAAGGGCGGCGGCTCCGCGCTGCCCTACAAGCGCCATCTGCTGCGCGCCATCCTGCGCGAGGCGGTCTCCGGCGCGGGCCCGCTCCCGGTGACCATGAAGATGCGCAAGGGCATCGACGACGACCACATCACCTACCTCGACGCGGGCCGGACCGCCGTCGAGGAGGGCGTCACCGCCATCGCGCTGCACGGGCGCACGGCGGCCCAGCACTACGGCGGCACGGCCGACTGGGACGCCATCGCACGGCTGAAGGAGGCCGTCCCGGAGATCCCGGTACTGGGCAACGGCGATATCTGGTCCGCCGACGACGCGGTGCGGATGATGCGCGAGACCGGCTGCGACGGCGTGGTCGTCGGCCGCGGCTGTCTGGGGCGCCCCTGGCTCTTCGGCGACCTGGTGGCCGCCTTCGAGCCGGACGGCGGCGCCGGGTACGCGCGTCCCACCCTCAAGGAGGTCGCGGCCGTGATGCTGCGCCACGCCGAGCTGCTGACCCAGTGGCTGGAGGACGAGGAGCGCGGCGTGATCGACTTCCGTAAGCATGTCGCCTGGTACACCAAGGGGTTCTCGGTCGGCTCCGAGATGCGCAAGCGGCTCGCGATCGCCTCCTCGCTGGCCGAACTGGACGACCTGCTCGCCGGACTCGACCTGGACCAGGAGTGGCCGACCGGTGCCGACGGCCCCCGCGGCCGTACCTCCGGCCGCAACCGCGTGGTCCTCCCGGACGGCTGGCTGGACGACCCCTGGGACCGCGCCCAGGTGGCCGCGGACGCGGAGCTGGACACCTCCGGCGGCTGAGCCCGCCACCCCCGCGCCGCTCCCCCGGCCGCTTCCCCTCGCGGGGTCGACACTTCGGGTGACCGCTCGGTGATCGCGCGTTAAAGTTGTGGGCGCGCGACCGCGGTGGGGATCGGGGGGATCGGTGACGAGCGTCGTCTTCGTCCATGGCACGGGGGTCCGGGCCACTTCGTACGACAAGAGCCTCAGCGGTGTGGAGAGCGGGCTGGCGCGGGTACGTCCCGACGTGCGCGTGGTCCGCTGCTTCTGGGGCGAGGACCACGGCGCCTCGCTGGGGCTCGACGGGGCGTCGATCCCGGTGCGCACCACTCACCGCGGCGTACCGGACGGCGGCGTACCGGACGAGGACGATCCGCTGGCCCTGTGGGCGCTGCTGGAGGCCGAACCCCTCGCCGAGCTCTGGGAGTTCACGGAGACGGCGGCCGGCGACGGCGGGGACATGGGGTTCGCGCCCGGCCGGGTGGACCCCTGGGAGACCGTCGCGGACAAGGTGCGCGGGCTGACCCTGGCGGGGGTGGCGGACGGCGGCCGGACGGGTCTGCGCCAGCTGGTGGCCGACCTCGCCCCGGGGCTGGACGAGGCCGCCGAACGCGTCGCGGACGAGATCTCCCGCGCCCTGGGCGGCGCACCGCCCGCCGACGGCGTCGAGGTGATCGCCGCCCGCGCGGTCTACGCCCTGGCCCTCCGGTCCGCCGAGACCGTACGCGACATCGATGAACTGCTCCCGGTGGACGGCGCCGACCGGGACACCGTCGTCGGCGCCCTCGCCGACCAGCTCGGCGGTGCCGACCGCGGCGGGATCGTCTCCCGCGCCGCCCGCGGTGTCGGCGGCCGGATGCTCAACTCGTATCTCTCGCCGCTCTCCTCACTGGCCCAGGTGTTCCGCGGCGGGATCACCAAGGGCTCCGTCCCGGCCGGCGGCGACATCCTCCGCTACCAGGCCCGCGGCGCGGGAGTGCGGGCCGCGATCGCCGCCGCGGTGCGGGAGGCCGCCGGGAGCGGGGGCGGTCCGGTCGTGCTGCTCGCCCACAGCCTCGGCGGAATCGCCTGCGTCGATCTGCTCGCCGACGCCGCCGGACCGCCGCCCGGGGTGGAACTGCTGGTGACGGTCGGCTCGCAGGCGCCCTTCCTCTACGAGCTGGACGCGCTCACCTCGCTGCGCCGCGGTGAGCCGCTGCCCGGCGGCTTCCCCCGCTGGATCAACGTCTACGACGAGCACGATCTGCTCGGCTTCGTCGGCGCGAAGGTCTTCCCCGGCCGGGTCACCGATCTGCGGGTGACCACCCGTCAGCCCTTCCCGCGCGCCCACACCTCCTACTTCGCCCACCCGCGCCTGTACGACCTGCTCGCCCCGGAGCTGCCGCGGTGACGGAGGCGGGACACGACTGGCGTCGTACCCACGCGGTGATCGTGGCCGTCGAGCAGTACCGGGGCAGCGACGACTGGACCCTCGACGGCCCGGTCAAGGACGCGATCGGGATGCGCTCCTGGCTGACCGGGCTGGGCGTACCCCCGGCCAACATCCGGCTGCTGGCGTCGCCGAAGGAGGAGAACCGGGCCGCCCTCGCGGACGCGGACCCCGGCTACCGCGCCGCGGACAGCGGGACCGTCCGGCAGGTCTTCATGGACGAGCTGCGCCGTATCGACGGCGACTGGCTGTGGATCTACTGGGCGGGCCACGGGGTGCAGGCACCGGGCGGGCGCTGGAGTCTGCTGTACCCCGAGACGCGCGACACCGATATGCGGGGGCTGAACGCGCACAACCTGATGTCGCTGCTGCGCACCGAGCATCTGCCCCGGCGCGGTGTGGACCGGGTGACCGTGGTCACCGACGCCTGCTGGCGCGCGCTGCCCGCGCACGCCCATGAGCTGGCCGCCACCCCGGAGGACCTCACCAGGCACCGGGAGATCAACCACGCCCGGGAGATCTCCTGGATGCGGGCCTGCCAGTCCGGGGCCGTGGCCAAGAACCAGCAGGGCGCCGGGGTGTTCACCGCCGTTCTGCTGGAGCAGCTCGCGGCGGCCTCGGACGGCGGTACGGCACCGGACC
Organism: Streptomyces sp. NPDC048636; assembly: GCF_040650655.1. Classification (NCBI taxonomy): domain Bacteria; kingdom Bacillati; phylum Actinomycetota; class Actinomycetes; order Kitasatosporales; family Streptomycetaceae; genus Streptomyces; species Streptomyces sp. NPDC048636. The sequence continues at coordinate 343,457 of NZ_JBEZHR010000002.1, forward strand.
TCGGCCGGGTCTGGCAGGGCGTCCAGGACGAGTTCCTGCGGCGGCACGGGGAGGAGGGGCTGCGGCAGTACCCGACCGTGCACCTCAGCGACGGGAGGGGCAACGACAGCGAGACCACGCTCGGCCCGCCCGCCGCGCCCCGGCCGTCCCTGGACGAGCGGGGGTGGCGGGCGCGCGGCACCCTGGCCGCCGCGGCCGCCGGTCTGCTGGCGGCGGAGCCGGGCCGCGCGGCGCGCGTCCTGGTCCGGCTGTCCGAGGAGTTCACCGCCGCCCCGCCCGCGACCACCTCCCCGTCGGCCGAGGAGCTGGTCGACTGGGCGCTCGGCGAGCACCACGGCACCGCCACCCTGCTGGCCGCGCTGGCCGGGGAGGCACCCGGTGAACCGGTGCCCGCCCCGGCCCACGCGGCGTCTCTGGTCCTCCAGCCCGGGCGCTGGCTCCTGCGCACCGAGTACGACGGACTGGTGGGCCTGCTCGACGGATTGACCCCGCGGCAGCTGGACGGCCTCGCCGACGCCGCCCGCGCCGAGCTCCCCGGGGTCTGGCTGCCGCCCCCGGCCCCCGCACCGCTGGCCGACGCGCTCGAGGAGCTGCTGTGCGCCCCGCACCAGCTGCCCCAACTGCTGCGTACGGTCGAGCGGTTCGCCGCCGGAGCGGAGCCGGAACCCCGGGCGGAGACCGCGGAGACCGGGACCGCACCGGTGGAGACCGCACAGGCGCTGCGCGCGTGGTCGCTGGGGTGCGCGGTGCGGATCGGGCTCGAGGGCGCCCTGCGCGACCGGCGCGCCGAGGCCGAGGAGCGGGCGGCGGCCGCGCGGAGCGCGGGACCCGTCGACGAGCGGGTGCAGATCCGGCTCCATCCGCCCGGCCCCGGCCAGCGACGGGCCTACGAGGTGTGGGCGCGCCGCGGTGACCGGGTCGACTCGCTGGCCAAGGTGGACACCCCCGCCCCGCTGGAGGAGATACAGCGCGGCGTGGACGAGCTGTTGCGCGGCTGCGCCCGCAGCCAGGAGACCGTGGTGGAGTTCTTCGTGGCCGCCGCCGACCTCGAACTCGACGTCCACTGCTGGCAGCTGACCACCCCCTTCGCGCGTTCGCTCGGCACCGACTTCCCCGTCGTCGTACGGTGCAGCGAGTTCCGCGCGGAACAGCGCCATCTGTGGCTGCGCCGCTGGCGGGCGGTCGAGGCGGCGAGCACCGACGATCTGTACCGGCTGCCCGCCCATCTCGTCCGCAGCACCAACGTCTACGGCGACCTCCAGGCCCGCGAGGACGTCCCCGGCGTGGTGCTGACCACTCCGGCGCGCGCCCGCGCGGAGGTGTTCACCGCCTGTCTGTTCGGCGGCGTCCCCGTACTGGTGTGGCACGGCGCACCCGAACGGGCGGGGGCGGAGGCCGAGTTGGAGGCGCTGCTCGGCACCGAAAAGCTGCGTTCGCTCCCCCAGCAACTGCGTAAACTCCGCTCGGCGAGCGACGCCGACGCCGACCCCGACCACCCGGGCCGGCACCTGGCGCTGCTCTGGGACGATCCGCACCGCCCGCTGCCCGGCCCGCTCGATCTGTCGGCCCCCTGACCGCCCCGAGGAGAGGGAAGCACATGACACAGGACTGGCGGCTCTTCCGGGGCGGCGACACCGAGCCCCACGAGGTGGAGAGCTGGCCCACCGCCCCGCCGTGGCGGCGCTTCGGCGAGGACTCCCCGCGCCGGGCCACCGGGCGGGGGCTGCCGTACCTGATCTCCGACGAGCACCGTGACATCGTCAACATGGCGCTCCATCTGCACCGCCCGCTGCTGGTCAGCGGCCGCCCCGGCACCGGCAAGTCCACCCTCGCCCACGCCGTCGCCCGTGAACTGTCGCTCGGCGAGGTGCTGCACTGGCCGGTCAACAGCCGTACCGCCCTCGGCGACGGGCTGTACGCGTACGACGCGGTGGGACGGCTGCGCGACGCGTCGCTGCGGCAGCGCGCGGACGGCGGAAGCGCCGCCGACGAGCCCGACATCGGCGACTATCTGCGGCTCGGCGCGCTGGGCACCGCGCTGCTGCCCGCCGACACACCCCGGGTGCTGCTCATCGACGAGCTCGACAAGGGCGATGTGGATCTGCCCAACGACCTCCTCACCGTCTTCGAGGAGGGCGAGTTCGAGATCCCCGAACTGGCCCGGCTGCGCGAGACGGAGGCCGAGGTACGGATCACCGGCTCCCGGCAGAAGGCGCGGATCCCGGAGGACGGCTGGGTGCGCTGCCGGGTCTTCCCCGTCGTGGTCATCACCAGCAACGGCGAGCGCGAGTTCCCCCCGGCCTTCCTGCGCCGCTGTGTACGGCTGGATCTCCAGCAGCCCGATGAACGGCAGCTCCAGCAGATCGTCACCATGCACCTCGGGGACGAGGTCGGCCGCCGCGCCCTGGGCATGATCGCCGATTTCGTGGCCCTGCGGGAAGAGCGCGAGCTCGCCACCGACCAGCTGCTGAACGCCGTCCGGCTGCGCTCCTCCGGGGTCCGGGTGGACCACACCGTCCTCGACAAGCTGTTCCGCTCGCTCAACGAAGCCGACGTGTGATGATCGGGCGGCTGTGCGCCCTGCTGGAGGACGCCGGGGTCGAACTCTCCCCGGAGGAGCTGCGCGACGCCCTGTGGTTCGCCGCCACCACCGCCCCGGCCGCGCCCGCCGGGGAGGGCGGCGGCCCGGCCCGTCCCCCCGGCACCGACGAGCCCGCCGACCGGGCCGACGGCGAGGACACCGGCGGAGCGGCGCGCCGCCGTGACGCCACCGGGGCGCCCGCCGACGGCCCCGGGTCCGAACCCACCGCCCCCACCGGGCTGTTCGCCCCCGGCGCGGTCCGTCCCGCCGCCGCCCGCCCGGCCCGCGCCGTCGACATCCGCGGTGTACGGGCCCTCCCCGGCGCCCGCGGGCTGTCCCGCGCACTGCGCCCGCTGCGCAGAAGCGTCCCCTCCAGGACCGCCTTCGCCCTGGACGAGGCCGCCACCGCCGACTGGATCGCCGAGACCGGACTGCCGGATGTGGTGCTGCGCCCCAGGCCCGAGCGCTGGCTGAGCGTCGCGCTCGTCGTGGACGACGGCCCGTCGATGGTGCTGTGGCGGCAGCTCGCCGCCGAACTGCGGGTACTGCTGGAGCGGCAGGGCGCCTTCCGCTCGGTCCGCGGCTACGGCCTGGACAGCGCGTCGGAGACCCGGCCGGTGCTCCGAGCCCGCCCGTACGCCCCCGGCGCCCCGCGCCGCGGCGTCCGCCAGTTGCTCGACCCCTCGGGCCGCACCGTGGTGCTGGTCCTGTCCGACGGTGTCGGACCCGGCTGGAGCAGCGGGGCGATCCCGCGGCTGCTGCACCGGTGGGCCCGCCACTCGCCGGTGGCGGTGGTGCAGCCGCTGCCCGCGCGGCTGTGGCCCGAGCGCGGTATGCCCACCGAGCGGCTGCTGGTCGGCGCGGGCGGCCGGGAGGGAGCGCCGGGCCGGGCGCTGACCGTGCGTCACCCCGTACTGCCGCCCGGGCTCAGGACGTACCCGGGCACCCCGGTGCCGGTGCTGGAGCCCACCGGGGCGGACCTGGCGGCCTGGGCGGCCCTCACCGGCACGGGCGAGGGGAGCGCGCTGCTGCCGGTGATGCTGCTGGACGCCGCCGAGAAGCCGGTCACCTCCCGGGCCGTCGCACCGGTGCCCGCGCCCACCCCCGAGGAGCGGCTGCGCCGCTTCCGCGCCGCCGCCTCCCCGGAGAGCCAGCGCCTGGCCGGTGCGCTCGCCACCGTCCGTCCGCTGACCCTGCCGGTGATGCGGCTGATCCATGACGCGAGCGGCGCCGGAGCCGCACCGCTCGCCGAGGTCTTCCTCGGCGGGCTGCTGCGCCGTCGCGGGGGCGGGGCGGAGGAGTACGCGTTCCACCCCGGCGTCGCCGATCTGCTGCTGGACACCGTCCGTACCTCGGCCGCGCTGGACACGGCGGCACAGGTCACCGACTTCCTGATGCGCCGCCAGAGCGGCGGACCGGCGTTCCGCGCCCGGCTGTCGGGGCCCCACGGCGACACGGCGGTGGCGGCCGAGGCCCGTCCGTTCGCGGCGGCGTCGCCGGAGCTGCTGCACCGGCTGGGGCTGGCGCGGGACGAACCGGAACCGGACGCGGAGGCCCCGGCTCCCGCGCCGGAGGAGCGGCCCGCCGCCCATCCACCGCGCTCCGGCGCCTCCGAGTGGGTACAGCCACCGCTCACCGCGCTGGTGCGGCGGATCGCCGCGGACCCCCGGCTGCCGCCGGCGGTCCTGGAACGGGCCGACACGGTGCTGACCCGGGCCGAGGAACGGGACGAGGAGACCGGCTGGTCGGCCGTACGGACCCTGGCGGCCTTCGCCGAACAGCTCCTCGCCGCCGGATGGACGGACGACGCGGACGAGCTGTGCCGGGAGATCCGGGCGACGATCGCCCGGCTGGAGCCCGCCGTCGACCTCGAATCCCGTAATCTCCGCGGCCACTTGGCGCTCGCGCTGAACAAGCTGGGGAAGCATGACGAGGCGGAGCGCCAGCTGCGGGACGTGGTCGCGATCTCGGCCGAGGAACACGGCGCGGACCACGAGTACACCCTCTTCGCACGCTCCTATCTCGTCGACCTCCTCGAGGACGCCGGACGGGCGGCGGGCGCGGAGGAGGAGTGCCGCGCCCTGATCGGGACCTGGGAGCGCAGGGGCCATGCCGAGCACCTGCGGACCGTGCTGAGCCTGCGGCTTCAGCGCGGCCGGATGCTGCTGACCCTCGGGCGGGTGACGGAGGCCGAGCGCGAACTGCTGACCGTCGCGGTCGGCCGGGGTGCCCTGTTCGGCGCCTGCCACTTCGATACCGTCAACGCCCGCGCCTGGCGGGCCACCGCGCTGGAGCGGCTGGGACGCTACGACGAGGCCGAGGCCCAGATGCGGGAGGCCGTCGAGGAGTGCGCGCCGGAGGCGCCCGCCAGGGACCCGGCGCTGCTGACGGCACGGTTCACCCTGGGCGACATCCTGATCGCCCGGCGGTTCACCGAGGAGGCGGAAGCGCTCTGGCACGAGCTCACCGAGCAGACGTCCGTCGCCCTCGGGCCCCGGCACTGGCGGACCCGCACCGCCCGCCGCAAGTGGATCAACCGGCTGCGTGCCCTCGAGCGGTTCACCGAGGCGGCGGCCGAAGTCCGCACCCTGCTGGCGGAGACGGTCGAAGCCCTGGGGGAGTGGCACCCCGACACCTTCGTCGCCCGCCGTCTGGAAGCGATGATCCTGGACGACCAGGCGCGGCACGACGAGGCACAGACGGCCCACCGTGCCCTGTTGGACACCCAGCTCTCGGTGATCGGCGCCGAACACCCCAGCACCCTCACCACCCGCCATCACCTCGGGGTCAGTCTGGGGCTGGCCGGTCGGCACGACGAGGCGCTGTCCCATTTCACCGCGCTGCTCCAGGACCGCGTCCGGCTGCTGGGGGAGGACGCCCAGCCGACCCTGGCGACGCGCTACTGCCTGGCCGGGGCGCTGGAACAGCTCGGGCGGACGGACGAGGCCGAGGCCGAGTACCGCAGAACGGCCGAAGGCGAGGACCACGAGGTGGGGCCCGACGACCCCACCACCCTGCTGACCCATCGCCGGCTCGCCGACCTGTTGCGTGACCAGCAGCGGTACGAGGAGGCGGAGCCGGAGTACCGCAGGGTGGTCGAGGGGCGTACCCGGTCGCTGGGCGCCGAGGCCCGGCTGACCCTGACGGCCCGGCACAGCCGTGCCAACGTCCTCAACAAACTGGGCCGGTTCGCCGAGGCGGAGGCGGAGAACCGGGAGACGGCCGGGATCCGCGCCCGGGTGCTGGGCCCGGAGCACGCCAACACCCTGTGGACCCGGCACAACCTCGGCACCTCGCTCCAGGGGCTCGGGCGGCCGGACGAGGCCGCGGCCGAGTGGCGCGCCGTGCTCGAGATCAGCGCACGGGTCCTCGGCGAGGAGCACAACTGCACCCGGCAGACCCGCGAAGCCCTGGACGCGCTGCGCGGCGGCGACGGCGACCCGGAGTGAGGGCTCAGACGCCGGACTCCGGGGCCAGCGCGAGGTCCAGCGCCAGCGCCGCCGTCCAGCTGAAGGCCCTCGTACCGCGCGCCCGGCCGGTGTACGGGTCGACGTACTCGGCGAAGCCGGAGGCGGCGGCCGACTCCAGGACGGCGGTGCGCAGGGCGTCGGCCGTGGCCGTCTCGCCGTGCAGCCGCAGGCCGCGCTCCAGCAGCCAGTTGACGTTGAACCAGGCCGGGCCGCGCCAGTAGCGGAACGGGTCGAAGGCCGCGCCCAGCAGGTCATAGCTGGGGACCAGCCGGACCGTACGGCCCAGACCGAAGTGCTCGCCCCGGAGGGTGGCGAGGAGCGCCCGCCGTACCGCGGGCGGCAGGTCCGGGAGGAGCAGGGGCAGCAGCCCCGCCGCGCTCCGCTCGGGCACCAGGGTGTCCGTCCGCACGTCACGGCAGAGGAACAGCCCGGTGGCGGCGGACCAGAGCCGGTCCACCAGCGCTGCCGTGAGCCGGGCGGCCCGGATCCGGTGGGGTCCGGGGTCGGCGCCGATGGCCATCGCGATCTCGGCCAGGGCGTGTTCGGAGGCGATCAGCAGGGCGTTGGTCCCGGGGTCCTCGACGGCGAACCCCGTGTCCGGAGCCGCCCCGTCCCGGTGGCCGCCGTCCCGGTAGCCACGGTCCCGGTAGTCCGTGGCGAGCCGGACGTAGCGCCCGTAGTCCAGATCGGTGGGCCGGTCGGCGGCGGCGCCGTGGTCGAGGTCGGCGCGGTGGAAGGCGCCCGGCGGGACAGGGGTGACCCGGGCCAGCGGGGCGTCCCAGCAGGGGCTGTTGTCCATGCCGGGCTCCCAGGGGTGGACCGCCGACACCAGCCCGTGGCCGCCCAGATCGCGGGCCCGGGTCAGATAGCCGTGCCAGGCGGCGAGCCGTGGATACGCCCGGTCCAGGAAGCCGCTGCGGACCGAGGCGTCCGGATCGGCCCGGTGCGTCAGCAGCGCGGCCAGCGCGTGGACCGGGGGCTGGACGATACCGGAGGTCTCCGGACGTGCCGGGGCTCCGGCGGCGGCGCCCGCCGTGGCGGAGCGCCAGAAGTCCGGGCCGGGGAAGTAGGCGTCGCGTGGCACCGCCGGGTTGAAGACGATATGCGGGATCCGGCCGTCGCCCCACTGCGCGCCGAACAGGGTCTCCAGCTCCCGCTGGGCGCGATGTGGCATCAGATGGCGCAGCCCGATCGCGATGAACGCCGAGTCCCAGCTCCACTGATGGGGGTAGAGGGTGCGGGAGGGCACGGTGGAGGTGCCGGTCCAGTTGTCGAGGAGGACACGGCGGGCGCCTTGTGCCAGCCGTCCGTGTGGTCCGGGCGCGGGCCGGGTGCCGGTCACGGGCCCTCCTTGTCCTGGAATGTGCCGTCACGATAGCGGCGTGGGGGTGCCGGTACGGGAGGCGGGAGGGTGCCGCCGGACCTTTTTCCGGGTGGCTACGGCCCCGCTCACCTGCACATCGCTCATCTGAGCGAGACCCCTCTCGTTGTATCCAAAAGACGAGATACGGCCCCGCACAAGGGCGTGATTCTCGCCACTCTGATCAGCTCTCCGCTCAGATGAGCGACCAGATGAAGGGGTTCCGATGGGTCAAGGCTGCGCTCACCTCTCCAATACGTGGCACTCAGTGCCACCTTGTTGATGTTCGATACCTCCGGCATTTGGTCACGGAGAGTGGTGAAAGCGGAGGCGGTCTTCTGCGGAGCGTGGGCATGTGTTCGAGTCTTGAAGCCTTGGCAAAATGATGCGCTTTCCCCGCCGAACTTTCGAACGCGTGGCAGGCGGGTGGTTACAGCCGAATGACGGTGGAGTGGACATGCTCAGGCGCCTTCGATCTGGGTACGCTCCCCGCCGTCAGGGCAGCCGAGCCGAGGAGATCGAGTCCCGTGCCGGAAACACAAGATCAGCAGAAGTTCGTTTACGACTTCACCGAGGGCAACAAGGATCTCAAGGACCTGCTCGGCGGGAAGGGGGCCAACCTCGCCGAGATGACCAACCTCGGTCTCCCGGTGCCACCGGGATTCACCATCACCACCGAGGCGTGCAAGGTCTACCTCGACAGCGGCTCGGAGCCCGCGGCCCTGCGGGACGAGGTGAGTGCGCACCTCGAGGCCCTCGAGACCAAGATGGGCAAGAAGCTGGGCCAGTCGGACGACCCGCTGCTGGTATCCGTACGCTCCGGCGCCAAGTTCTCGATGCCCGGCATGATGGACACCGTCCTCAACATCGGCCTCTCCGACGACTCCGTGGCCGGGCTGGCCGCGCAGGCGGGGGACGAGCGGTTCGCCTGGGACTCCTACCGCCGTCTCATCCAGATGTTCGGCAAGACGGTCCTCGGCGTGGACGGTGAGCTCTTCGAGGAGGCCATCGACGAGGCGAAGCGGGCCAAGGGCGTGGTGGTCGACGTCGACCTCGACGCGGCCGACCTCAAGCGGCTGGTCGGCGAGTTCAAGGACATCGTCGCCAAGCAGACCGGCCGCAGCTTCCCGCAGGAGCCGCGCGAGCAGATGGACCTCGCCGTCCGCGCCGTCTTCGACTCCTGGAACGGCGACCGCGCCAAGCTGTACCGCCGTCAGGAGCGCATCCCGCACGACCTGGGCACCGCGGTCAACATCTGCTCCATGGTCTTCGGCAACCTCGGCCCCGACTCCGGCACCGGTGTCGCCTTCACCCGTGACCCCGCCAGCGGCCACCAGGGCGTCTACGGCGACTACCTCCAGAACGCGCAGGGCGAGGATGTGGTCGCGGGCATCCGCAACACCGTTCCGCTCGCCGACCTCGAGCAGATCGACAAGCGGTCCTACGACCAGCTGATGCAGATCATGGAAACCCTCGAGACGCACTACAAGGACCTGTGCGACATCGAGTTCACCATTGAGCGCGGCAAGCTGTGGATGCTCCAGACCCGCGTCGGGAAGCGCACCGCCGGTGCCGCCTTCCGGATCGCCACCCAGCTGGTGGACCAGGGCCTGATCGACGAGGCCGAGGCGCTGCGCCGGGTGAACGGCGCACAGCTCGCCCAGCTCATGTTCCCGCGCTTCGACCTCGAGGTCGCCGACGGCGACACGGTCCAGCGGATCGGCCGCGGGATCGCCGCCTCCCCGGGCGCCGCGGTCGGCAAGGCCGTCTTCGACTCGTACACCGCCGTCAAATGGTCGCGTTCGGGCGAGAAGGTCATCCTCATCCGCCGTGAGACCAACCCCGACGACCTCGACGGCATGATCGCGGCCGAGGGCATCCTGACCTCCCGCGGCGGTAAGACCTCGCACGCCGCCGTGGTCGCCCGCGGGATGGGCAAGACCTGTGTCTGCGGTGCCGAGGAGCTCGAAGTCGACACCAAGCGGCGCCGGATGACCGCCCCCGGCCGGGACGGCAAGGACGCGGTGGTGATCGAGGAGGGCGATGTCGTCTCGATCGACGGCTCCTCCGGCAAGGTCTACATCGGCGAGGTGCCGGTCGTGCCCTCCCCGGTGGTGGAGTACTTCGAGGGCCGGATGCACGCCGGCGCCGAGGAGGCCGACGAGCTGGTCGGCGCCGTGCACCGGATCATGGCCTACGCGGACCGGGTGCGCCGGCTGCGCGTCCGCGCCAACGCGGACAACGCCGAGGACGCCTCCCGCGCCCGCCGGTTCGGCGCCCAGGGCATCGGGCTGTGCCGCACCGAGCACATGTTCCTCGGCGAGCGCCGGGAGATGGTCGAGCGGCTGATCCTCGCCCACACCGAGGACGAGCGCGAGGCCGCCCTCCACGAGCTGCTGCCGCTCCAGAAGGACGACTTCGTCGAGCTCTTCGAGGCGATGGACGGACTGCCGGTCACCGTACGGCTGCTGGACCCGCCGCTGCACGAGTTCCTGCCCGACATCACCGAGCTGTCGGTGCGCGTCGCGCTCGCCGAGTCCCGCAAGGACCACAACGAGAACGACCTCCGGCTGCTCCAGGCCGTCCACCGGCTGCATGAGCAGAATCCGATGCTGGGGCTGCGCGGCGTACGGCTCGGCCTGGTCATCCCCGGGCTGTTCGCCATGCAGGTCCGGGCGATCGCCGAGGCCGCCGCGGAGCGCCGTGACGCCAAGGGCGACCCGCGCGCCGAGATCATGATCCCGCTGGTCGGTACGGTCCAGGAGCTGGAGATCGTCCGCGAGGAGGCCGAGCAGATCATCGAGGAGGTCGAGCGGGCCCGGGGCGTGGACCTCAAGCTCTCCCTCGGCACCATGATCGAGCTGCCCCGCGCCGCGCTGACCGCCGCTCAGATCGCCGAGTCGGCCGACTTCTTCTCCTTCGGTACCAACGACCTCACCCAGACCGTATGGGGCTTCTCCCGCGACGACGTCGAGGCCAGCTTCTTCACCGCCTACCTGGAGAAGGGCATCTTCGGGGTCAGCCCGTTCGAGACCATCGACAAGGACGGCGTGGGCGCCCTCGTCCGGGACGCGGCACGGGCCGGCCGGGCCACCCGCCCCGACCTCAAGCTGGGTGTGTGCGGTGAGCACGGCGGCGACCCGGAGTCCGTCCACTTCTTCCACCAGGTGGGTCTGGACTACGTCTCCTGCTCGCCGTTCCGCATCCCGGTCGCGCGCCTGGAGGCGGGCCGTGCGGCGGTGAGCGGCTGACCACCGGGGCATGGCCGGGAATCCCTCAGCCCGGCGGCTGCCCCGGCTCTCAAAGGGGGCGGCACCTTGTGCGGAGGTGCCGCCCCCTCTCACTCCCCCCACGGGAGCTGTTGCCACGCGCATCGGCTACGGGCGGCAACACAAGTGCCCAGTCGCCGTAACGCACTCGTCACCCCCCACGGGAACGAGCTATGTGGCTCTGAGCACCGCCTGTTGAATTATGGACGGCCCCGGGGCTTTTCGCCGGTGGCCTCCCGTTTGCACAAGGAACAGCTTTCCTCTTCGCAGCCCTGGGGCGCGCCTCGTTTCACATCTGGCCAAAAGGACGTGGTGACTGACCGTGTAAGCGTGCATACTCATCGGTGATCGGGGGGACGGTCGGCATGTCACATGTGAGGGTCTAGTGCTACGTGTTCATTTCAGTGAACTCGATCTGGCCCGGCTGCGGATGGCGGTACGCCCGGATGTGCTCTGGGAAACCGTTCTGAGTTTCCATCGCCTACGGGAGAACCGGGCCGAGACCGTATACGGGGAATGGCGTTCGGAAGCGCGCAACCGGCTCAACGGGGAAGCGCGGCTCCTGGCGCCCCTCATTCCCTCGCGCGGTTATTTTCCTGACTTCCTGACACCCGCCGAAGGGGTAATCGGTTGCGACAGTGCCATGGCCGCGCTGCGTGCCACACCGGGAGAGCGCTTGCACCACGAGATAGCCGGGCTGCCGGCGTCCCGCGCCCTCCCGGGCTGGATACGTGATCTCGCCCAGGGCGAGGCGCGGCCGCTGGATCGTCTGATCACCACCCTGCGCACCTACCACCGGGCGGCCATCGCCCCCTACTGGCCCCATATCCAGGCCCGGATCGAAGCCGACCGGGCCGCCCGGGGCCGGGCGCTGCTGGATGGCGGGGCGGACGGCCTGCTGTCCTCGCTGCCGCCCACGATGCGCTGGCGGGCACCGGTGCTGGAGGTCGACTACCCCGACGACCGGGACCTCCATCTGCGCGGCCGGGGGCTGTTGCTGCTGCCGTCGTTCTTCTGTCGCGGCACCCCGGTGACCTTCCGCAACCCGGAGCTCACCCCGGTACTGGTCTATCCCGTCGAGCACGCCCGGCGCACCGCTCCGCCGCGTCTCCAGCCGCGCCCGGCCCCCGAACCGGCCTGCGCCCGCTCACTGGGCAAGCTGGTCGGCCAGACCCGCTCGGCGGTGCTGCTGGAGGTCGGCGGCGGCTGCACCACCAGTGAACTCGCCCGCCGGGTGGGCGTATCGCTCGCCTCGGCCAGCCAGCACGCCAGTGTGCTGCGGGAGGCCGGGCTGGTGCACACCCTGCGCCAGGGCAGCGCCGTACTGCACACACTGACCCCGCTGGGCGCGGCCCTGCTGCGCGGCGGCGGCTCCCCGGGGGAGCGGGTCTTCGGCGCGCAGGCGGCGTTCCCGGCGGTGGCCACCGCGCAGGGGCACGCGGGGCGCGGATGACATCTCCGCAGAAACGGTTCGCGAAGCCGCGCCCCGGGACTGCTCAGTCGTCGATCCCGGAGCGTTCGACGCCTGCGACGATAGAGCGCTGAAGGACCAGGAAGACCACCAGCAGCGGCAGGATCGACACCGCCGCCGCCATGAACAGCTCATGGATGTTGACGCTCTGCGCGGTGGTGAAGGTCGACAGCGCCACCTGTACCGTCCATGCCTCCCGGTCCTGGCCGATGACCAGCGGCCAGAGGAAGGAGTTCCAGGCGCCGATGAAGACGATGGTGCCCACCGCGGCGAACACCGGCCGTGAGTTGGGCACCACCACCTGCCAGTAGGTACGCCAGTGGCCGAGCCCGTCCACCCGCGCGGCGTCCTCCAGCTCCCGGGGGAAGCCCAGGAAGTACTGGCGGAAGATGAACGCGGCCACCGCCTGGAAGAGCGTGGGCACCACAAGACCGCGCAGGGTCGAGACCCAGCCCAGCGAGCTGACCAGCACAAAGCTGGGCACGAAGGTCACCGCGGCGGGCACCATCAGGGTGCCCAGGATCCAGTAGAAGACCACGTTGGCATGGCGGTACGGGATACGGGCGAGACCGTACCCGGCGAGCGAGGCCAGCAGCAGGGTGCCGAGCGTGGTGACCACCGCGATCAGCGAGGAGTTGAGGAGCGCGTGTGCCATGGGCACATCGGGATCCTCGAACAGCTCGCGTAGGTGTCCCCAGTGCAGTTCGCCGGGGAAGAAGGTCCACTCGGGCGAGGTGATCTCCGCCTCGCTCGACAGACCACCCCGCACCAGCAGATAGAAGGGGAGCAGGAAGAGCAGCGCGAGCGCGATCAGCAGCACCAGCCGCACCGCGCGGCCCGCCCGGGCCAGGCCGTCGCCCCGCCGGTGGTGCGGGGGGAGAGTCCGGGGCATCGCTCAGTCCTCCTTCCGGCCCAGGCCGAACCAGCGCGCCTGCACCACCGTGACCACCGCGATGATCAGCGCCAGGATCACCGCGCCCGCACTGCCCAGGCCCAGGTTCTGCCCCTGTCCCAGCGCGGTGTAGTAGAGGTAGACCAACGGCGGGCGGGCGTACGGCGGATAGCCGCGCGAATCCGACAGCAGGTTGTAGAACTCGTCGAACGCCTGGAAGGCGTTGATCACCAGCAGCAGCACCACGGCCACCGAGGTCGCCCGCAGCTGCGGGAAGGTGATGTGCCGGAACACCTGCCACCCCGGCCGGGCCCCGTCCACCGCCGCCGCCTCGTACAGCCGCGGGGAGATCCGCTGCAACCCGGCGAGGAACAGCACCATGTAGAACCCCGCCTGGAGCCACAGCCGCACGGTCACGATGACCAGCCAGTACCAGGGCGGATCGGTCGTGGACAGCCAGGCGACCTGATCGGCGCCGAACCAGCCGAGCACGGTGTTGGCCAGTCCGAACCGCACCCCGTTGAAGATCGACATCTTCCAGATCAGCGCCGCCACCACATACGAGCACGCCACCGGCAGGAAGAACACCGACCGGAAGAACGCCTGTGCCCGGCGCAGCCGGTTGACCATCAGCGCCAGCGACAGCGAGAGCGCATAGGTGGCCGGGACGATGAACGCCGTGAAGACGAGGAAGGTCAGCAGGCTGTCGGTGAACGCGTCGTCGCGCAGCATCGCCGTGTAGTTGTCGAAGCCGACGAAGTCGGTCGGCGACACGGTGTTGTGCGCGTCGAAGAAGCTGAGGTACGCGCTCCAGGCCAGCGGTACGTAGGTGAACAGGGTCAGGCCGAGGGCGAACGGACCCACGAAGATCCAGAACCACAGGGTGCGGTTCTGGTGTCCGAACCGGCCCTTCCGCGCCGGCGCCTTCCGCTCCGACGCGCGCCGTACGGGGGTCCGCCGCGCGTCTGCCTTCTCCGTTGCCCCCGCCCCGGGCATCAGCGCTTCTTCTGAACGCGCCGCAGCTCCGCCCGGGTCTTGCGGACCACGGACCTCAGCTCCCGCTCCGGACTCGCACCGCTCTTGATGATCCGGCTCAGCGCGTCCTGGTAGGCGGTCCTGCTCGCGGGCGTCCACAGCAGCGGTTCGGCGTGGCCGTGGTCGGTCGCGTAGCCCACCGCCTGACCGGCCGCGCCCTCGCGCAGTTCGGCGGCCTTCCTCGCCAGCGAGATCCGGGCCGGGATATGGAAGCCGTAGGTGAGCGCGAAGTCCTCCTGGTACTCGGTCTTCTCCACCCACAGCCACTTCACATACGCCTTCGCCGCCTCCTTGTGGGGACTGCGCGCGCTGACCGCCGCCCCGTAGGCGCCCACCGGCACCGCGGGAGCGCCGTGCGCCCCGTCCTTGGGGAACGGCAGCACCCCGAAGTCGTCCCCCAGCGCCTTCTCCACCTGGGGCAGCGCCCACAGCCCCGACCACTGCATGGCCGTCAGCCCCTGGGTGAACGCGGCCGGATCCGACCAGTCCGAAGGCGCCCCCAGCAGCAGCGACTTATCGGCGTAGAGCCGGTGCAGCTTGCCCAGGGTGCGGGCGGCGGCCGGATCGTCGAACCCGACCTCGCCGTCGGAGGTGATCAGCTCCAGGCCCGCGGCGTTCAACGGGGTGCCGCCGAGGACGCCGGGGCCGCCGTCGTTGCCGAGGAAGAGCCCCTTGACGTCCTTGGTGGTCAGCTCCTTCGCCGCGGCCACCAGCGCGTCGAGCGTCCGCGGCGGCTCCACACCCGCGTCCTTCAGCGCGCTCTTGCGGTAGTAGAGCAGCTGCGCGTCGATGACCTGCGGAATGGCCCAAATCCTGCCCTGGTGGGTCTTGGGCGCCAGTACCGCCGGGTTGATGTCGTCCTTCGCCTCGCTGAGCAGATCGGTCAGGTCGACCACCTGACCGCCCTGGATCTGGTCCAGCGTCGGGCCGTTGACCTCGAAGACATCGGGGCCGGACGCCGTCAGCAGCGCGGCGGCGGTCTGCTGGTCGTAGTTGCCCGGCCGCCACTGCACCTGGACGTCGGCCTTGTCATAGGCGTCGGCGTACCGCTTCACCGCCTGCCGGGTGCCGGGCTCGCCGTACTGGTGGTACCAGTGCTCGAGGAGCGGCCGGCCGCCCTCGCCGTCCGATTCCCGGCCGGTGTTGGACCCGCAGGCGGTGGTCAGCCCACCGGTCAGGACGAGCCCTCCGCCCGCGCCGAACGTACCGAGCAGTCTTCTGCGGCTGATGGACACAGCGTGCGCCCCCTCGCTCCTCGTGTGGCCGGTCCCGGGCCACCGTATGTACCAACGATCAACGATGGGTGCCGATTACGACAGGGGCGATGCGGCGTCATGTCACCTACGGCGGACGGATGATGACGGTCCGTCGGCCGTCGTCGTGCGCGCGGCTAGGGGGTGGTGTCCCGTGCCGTGCGGCGGAGGGCGCGGACGACCAGGTCGGGGGCGGCGCCGGTGGAGGTGGACGGGTCGGTGAGGGCGCGCAGTTCCTCGGGGGGCAGCGCCCGCGTCACCTCCGGCTCCCGGGCCAGCGCCGCCGCCAGCCCGG
Source organism: Streptomyces sp. NPDC048636 (assembly GCF_040650655.1). Classification (NCBI taxonomy): domain Bacteria; kingdom Bacillati; phylum Actinomycetota; class Actinomycetes; order Kitasatosporales; family Streptomycetaceae; genus Streptomyces; species Streptomyces sp. NPDC048636. The sequence continues at coordinate 359,083 of NZ_JBEZHR010000002.1, forward strand.
TGCCCTCCTCGGCCGCCCGCCGCGACACCGCCGTCAGCAGCTCCTTCGCCCGGCCGCGGCCCAGCCGCGGGGCCAGGGCCATGGCGACGCGTTCGCTGACGATCAGCCCGTCGGTGAGGTGCAGATGCCGGGTCATCCGGTCGGGGAACACCCGCAGGGAAGCGGTGAGTCCGGCCGTCTCCCGGGCGGCCCCGCCCGCCAGCCGCAGCAGCTCCCGCAGCGGCTGCCACTCGGCGTGCCACGCTCCCGCGGGCCGTTCGTCCTCCGCGGCCAGCGCGCCGAGCAGGGTCGCGGCGAGCGCGGGGGCCTGGCGGGCCGCGGCGGCGATGAGCGTGGCACGCACCGGATTGCTCTTGTGCGGCATCGCGGAGGAACCGCCACCGGCGCCCTCGGCCACCTCCGCCACCTCGGTCCGCGCCAGCACCAGCACATCCGCCGCCACCTTGCCCAGCGCTCCCACGGTGAAGGCCAGCGCGCAGCCCAGGTCGGCCACCGGTGTGCGCAGGGTGTGCCACGGCAGCTCGGGCTCGGCCAGCCCGGTCTCGGCGGCGAACCGGCCCAGCAGCCCCACCCCGTCCTCGAAGGCCGCCAACGTCCCCGCCGCGCCGCCGAGTTGGGCGGGGAGGCGGAGCGCCGCGAGCCGGTCGCGGGCGTCCAGGACCAGCGCGCGCCATCCCGCCGCCTTGAGTCCGAAGGTGGTGGGCACGGCGTGCTGGGTGAGGGTACGGCCGGGCAGCGGGGTGTCCCGGTGCGCTTCCGCGAGCCGGGCGAGACCCGCCGCCGTACCGTCCAGGTCGGCCACGATCAGCGGCAGGGCGCGGGCGGCCATCAGCATCGCGGCGGTGTCGACGATGTCCTGGCTGGTGGCGCCCCGGTGCACCCACTCCGCCGCGCCGGGGTCCGCACCGGCCACCGCCGCCGTGAGATCGGCGACCAGCGGGATGACCGGGTTACCACCGGACCGGGCCCGCAGGGCGAGCCCGCGGATGTCATAGCGCTCGGCCCGCGCCGCCGCGTCCACCGCCCGCGCCGCGTCCGCCGGGGCCCGCCCGGCCGCGACCAGCGCCCGGGTCAGCGCGGCCTCCGCGTCCAGCATGGCCTGGACGAACGCGGTGTCCCCGGTGACGGCCTCGACCGCCGACCCGGCCCGCACCGGCGACAGCAGGCCCAGATCGTGGCCGTCGTCCGGGATCTCGGCTGAACTCACGGAAGACCGTCTCCTTGTCGCCCCGCGACCGGATGTCCGGGCGTCCGGCTTCCGGGCCATGGCCCGGCCGTCGCCACCAGCGTCTCGCGGCGGCCCGGATCCGGCGAGGCGAGCGGCGGATCCGCGGCGGCCCGGTGGGGGGACACAGGGCCTAGCGTTCGAGGACGAGGGCCAGGCCCTGCCCGACGCCGATGCACAACGTGGCCAGCCCGGTGCCCGAGCCGCGGGCCGCCAGCTGGTGTGCCACCGCCCCGGCCAGCCGGGCGCCGGAGCAGCCCAGGGGGTGGCCGATGGCGATGGCGCCCCCGCGCGGATTGACCACGCCCGGGTCGAAACCGGGGTCCTCGGCCCATTCGGCGAAGCACCCCAGCACCTGCGCGGCGAACGCCTCGTTGAGCTCCAGGGTGGCCAGATCGCCGAAGCCCCGGCCCGCCTTGGCGAGGGCGCGGCGCACCGCCTCCACCGGTCCGAGGCCGAAGTACTGGGGCTCGATCCCGGTGACGGCCGAGGCGCCGATCCGGGCGAGCGGTTCCCGGCCGGTGGCCGCGAGCCCTTCCTCGTCGACCAGCAGCAGGGCCGCCGCGCCGTCGTTGAGCGGTGAGGAGTTGCCCGCGGTGACGGTGCCGCCGGGCTTGCGGAACGCGGGCTTCAGCTTGGCCAGGGACTCCAGCGAGGTGGTGTCACGGATGGTCTCGTCGCGCACCAGCTCGGTGTCCGGGTACGGCAGCACCTCGGCGTCGTACGCCCCGTCCTTCCACGCCCGCGCCGCCTTCTCGTGGCTGGCGAGGGCGAACGCGTCCTGCGCCTCGCGGGTGACGGTGTGCTTGTCGGCGATCAGCTCGGCGCCCTCGCCGAGGGCGACGGTCCACTCCGGCGGCATGTCCGGGTTGGTCATCCGCCAGCCGAGGGTGGTGGAGTACAGCTGCTGATGTCCGGCGGGGAAGGCGCGCTCGGGCTTCTGGAGCACCCAGGGCGCACGGCTCATGGACTCCACGCCACCCGCGAGCGCGATATGCGCGTCGCCGACGGCGATGGCGCGGGCTGCCTGGAGCACCGCCTCCAGCCCGGAGGCGCAGAGCCGGTTGACGGTGGCGCCGGGCACGGTGACCGGAAGTCCGGCCAGCAGTACGGCCATCCGGGCCACATCGCGGTTGTCCTCGCCCGCGCCGTTGGCGTTGCCGAGGTACACGTCGTCGATCCGGGCCGGGTCCAGCTCCGGGGTGCGGGCGAGCAGCCCGCGCAGCACGTGGGCGGCCAGATCGTCGGGGCGGACGCCCGCGAGCCCACCGCCGTACTTGCCGACGGGGGTGCGGACGGCATCGACGATATAGACGTCACGCGGACGGTCGGGGGTCATCAGGCGTCCTTTCCTGTGGCCTTGAGCGCTGGTCGCACGGCCGGCCATGGTCACACCGCTCCACAGATGCTCAGTGTACTGAGCAATTTCTCACCGTTCCGTACGCTGCCATCGGGCGGTGTGCTCGTCAAGGGAGCCCAGGTCGCGCAGGGCCGCTCAGCCATGCGGCGGGCGGGTGGCGATCACCACCGTGGCCTCCCGCTCCTCGCACTCGGCCACCGTGGGCCGCAGCCCGTCCCGGGTGACGATCTCCACGGCCGCGGCCGCCTGCCGTCGGCTGGTCTCGAAGAGCAGACAGCCGCCCGGCGCCAGCCACGCGGCCGCCGCCGCGGCCACCCGGCGCAGCACGTCCAGCCCGTCCACCCCGCCGTCCAGCGCCACCCGCGCCTCGTGGACCCGCGCCTCCGGCGGCAGCAGGCCGACCTTCGCGGTCGGCACATACGGCACATTGGCCAGCAGCACATCGACCCGGCCGCGCAGCGCGGCGGGCAGCGGCTCGTACAGATCGCCCTCGTAGACCCGTCCGCCCACGTGCTTGACGTTACGGCGGGCACAGCGCACCGCCGCCGGGTCGATATCGGTGGCGTACAGCGCGATCCGCTCCAGCGCCGCGCCGAGGGCGGCACCCAGCGCGCCCGAGCCGCAGCACAGATCGACCACCACCGCCCCGGCCCGCGCGGGCGCCAGCGCGGCCGCCCGCTCGATGAGGAATTCGGTACGCCGCCGTGGCACGAACACACCGGGGTCCACGGCTATCCGCAGGCCCCGGAACTCCGCCCAGCCCAGGACGTGTTCCAACGGAAGCCCGGCGGTGCGCCGGTCCACCATGGACTCCACTTCGGCCGGATCACGGGCGGTGGACAGCAACAACTCCGCCTCGTCCTCGGCGAACACGCATCCGGCAGCGCGGAGCCTGGTGACGACGGCGGAGAAATCGAGGATCGAAGCGAGAGGGAGAGATGAAGTCGACATGGAGCCTTCCGGGATTCCCAGGGCGCTCCGCCGGTCACCTACACCGGTTCGGCCGCTTGGCCGCACAAGGGGAGCACCCAGCCTGACCTGGCGTTGATGGGTCTCACCTCCTCGGTGCGTACGAGTGACGGCCACATTACCCGATCAGCCCCCGCCGGGCCTCGTGGATCAGGCGGTGGGCGTCGGCGCCGAAGACGGCGGATCCGCGGAGGGTGTTCCAGGCGCGGAGGTAGAGGGCGATGCTGTCGGCGTCGTCGATCCAGAGTTCGGCGTGCCAGTCCTCGACGAGCACCAGCCGCTCATCGTGGATCCAGAAGCCATTCGCTGGTTGGATCTTCAAGGGCGCGGCGAACGGGACGATCCCCAGCTCGAGCGTGTCCAGGCCGATGACGCTCATCAGCCGGTCGAGCTGGGCGGCGAGGACTGACGGGGGGCAGACGAGGGCGCGCAGCGCCCCTTCCCACATGATGATCCGGTACCGCTTGCGTGAGTCGTACAGCCCTTCCTGGCGCTTCACCCGGGCACGGACTGCGGCCTCAATGTCCCGTGGAGTCTTGTGCAGGTCTGCGTTCCGGGTGAAGACCGCGCGTGCGTAGTCGGCTGTCTGGAGCATGCCCGCCACGAGACAGTTTTCCCAGATGCCCAGTGTGGCTGTGCGGTCGTGTTCAGCGGTGATCGCGTCCTGTACGGGCTTGTATCCTGCGGCGAGTTGGCGGCGCCACGATCGGATGTGGGATTCCAGCCCGTTGAACCGGGCGAGTAGTTCCTCGGCGGCTTCGGGCTGGTCGGTTGCCGTGGCCCAGGCGCGCAGGTCCTCGGCTGTCGCTGTCTGGCGCCCGTTTTCCAGCTTGTAGATCTTCGAGTGAGGCCAGCCCAGCCGCTCGGCGAGTTGTGTACCGGTGAGTCGACCTCCAGGGCATGACGCGCGCAGCTCCCGAAGCCGCGCCCCTAGGGCCACCCGTGCTTGCTGAAAGTCAGTGCTCACCGGTCACACGCTACTTGCAAGCTACGTGGTCAGTCCCGCTGCGAACGTGTCGTACCGAACGGCGTAGTGCCATGCCGCGTCCCGGACCTGGAGATAGCGATTGACCTCCATGGGCTCGGTGATCACCTCGACGTTGAGCAGATTGTCGTCGTCATCGAAGTTGAGGAGGGCGACGAGCCGGGAGTCGAAGACCCAGAAGTCCTCGGCGGGCAGTCGCAGCCGGTCGGCGTCGCCGCGCCACAGGTTGCGGATGTCTTCTCCCATGTCGCAGTTCCGCTTGGCGCTGTAGAGGAGGTAGCGCTGACCCATCGTGGGCGGATCGTCGACGATGCGCACTCGCTCGCACCGCTTGCCCTGCTGAGTTTGGTTGCGGATCGTGGTGAAGAACGGATGGTAGAGGTCAAGTGGAGCTTCGCCCGTCTCGACGAACTCCTGGTAGTCGGGCGCAGTTTCATCACTCGCGAACCGGCGGCGGGTCTCCAGCCGCCAGGCGGTGTGCTTGAAGTTCTCGAAGAGCTTGCCGAAGTCATCCAGGTCGATGATGTGCGGCGTGCGAGTGACCTCCTTGGGGCCGAAGTCGACCAGCAGTTCGCGCGGGACCACGATGGGTGCCTCGCCCTCTCCAAGGTGTTGGAGCTGGGCAACGTCCTCGGGGTCGGTAAGCGGTGTTCCGTGGATGACGATCTCTCCGCTGTCCAAGTCCTCGTGCACGGCGGGGCAGCCCCCAACGCCAGACCCCGTGCCCTTGAAGCGCAGTCGTCGCGCCATGATCACGTCCTCCTTATTGATCTGGACACCCCGAGCATGTCGCACCCATGGGTGCGCTCGGTACCGATTCGCTGACCCTGCGTGAGATCAATCAAGAACATCCCGCCCGTAGTCGAGAACATTCGAGAACATCGCCTCGCACACCCCGGACCTCTCTCCCTAATGTCCCGTTCACGCAGAAACGGCGGGAGAGGTGACCGATGAGAATCCGCGAACAGGACATCGAGGCACTGGGTGCCGATGCCCATGCCACGCCCAGGGCCGAGGCCCAGGCCGTGGCCGATTTGCTGCGCCAGGCGTTGGCGCGCCTCGGCTTCACGCCGGACGTCCCGCACGGCGTCAAGGGCGGTGAGTTGTACTGGCCGACCCTGCGCGGCGAACTCACCGTGTCCGGGTATCCGTTGGTGGCCCTCGGGCGCATCCCCCTGGACAGCGCGAACCGGCTCGCCGAAGTCCTGATGCGGGCCGCGCTGGAGGAGCAGACGAAGAACGCCGCCTCGGCATAGGCGGCGCAGACCCCCGTACCGGCTGGACCGGAGCCCTGGCAGGTGGAGCCCAGCCGGAACGGGTGCACGTGCGCGACGGCGTGCGGAGAGCCCACGCGCCGACAGCACAGGAGGGAATCATCCCGATGCGACTGGCAGGACACAAGGCCGTCTTACGGGTCTTACGCCAGGACCCGGACGACGGCGACACCTTGCCCGACACCGACGCACCGTCACCCCCTTCGGGCGGCAGTTGCGGTGGCGGTGACGGCTGCGGCCGTCGATAACCCCATGACGGAGGGCAGTTCCGGCCCACGCGCGGGGGCTGCCCTCTTATGGCCAGCGAAGGCGGCACAGTGCACCACCATCACGGCTACACCTGGCTCGGCCCGGGCCACGCCCTCCTCAAGGACGGCCCCAGGCGGCCCATCCACCCGGACTTCAGGTCTTCCAAGGTCGTACCCCTCGAACTCGCCCACTGGCTCCTCAAACCCCCCACCTTCATCCGGGGAACCTGGACCGACCCCGCACAGGCCGCCGACTGGTTCGGCGCCCGGGCGCGCGAGCACGCCGCCTCCTTCGCCTCCGACCACGACCGGGCCCCCGCAGCGCTGTCCGCGAAGGTTCAGGGCGCGGCCGAGGCGGTCGCGGGCGGGGAGGACCTCGCCGGAGGCTGGTACCTCTCCGGGCAGCGGTTTCTCTCCGTATGTCTCATCGCCTGCGACCCCCACCGCTTACGCCCCGAAATCCCGTGTCCGCACCGGCGAACGTGACTCAGCCGATGTGTGCGGTGTCAGTGGCATGGGCGAGGATCTGCTCATGGGACACGCAATTGGGGGAACTCCGGTGCTCGACCGGGCCGGAGGCGAGAGGCTGGACGACTGGAAGGTGGCCACCGCGCTGAGCGGGCTGGTGGACGCGGCCGGTATGTGGTCCAGAGACGGTGTGCTGGCCGAGCTGGAACGCACCGGGCGCTTCTTGGCCGGGACTTGGGACCCCCCGGAGGGAGAGGACGGCCTGGGGACGGCGGGTGAGGGGTCCTGGACACGGTTCCTCGGGCGGATCGGCGCCCTCGCCCTGCGGGCCGCCGTCGAGCCCACCCGCGACGAGCACCGGCAGCGGCTGCTGGCCTGGCTGGAGATCTGGGCGGAGAGCCCATTCGCTGACCCCTCGGCCCGCTGGCGCACCGGAGTGGTGCGGACCGACCGCAAGGGCGTCCGGGATGAACACGGCGCCGCCGTCTGTATCGGCTGGATGCGTGGCGGGGCCCGGAAATTCCTGGAGCTGCGCACCGGCCAGGGCGAACCGCCGTCGCTGGGGGAGACAGTGGAGGTGGCCGACCTCGTCCCCGGCGGTGGCTGGGGCTCTCCGGAGCAGATACGCACGCTGGTGGCGCTGGTCCGCGAGCGCGGTCCGGTGCCGTGGGACCCGTCGGCCGTCGCCCTGCTGCGCGAGGCCACCGGGCTCGGGCGGGCGACGGCGTCGTTCGTCCTGGCCGGGGTGATCAGCCGCAACTACCTGCCGTTCCTCGACGCCGACGAGCGCCGGATCCACGGCGTGAAGGTGGCCCAGGCCGAGGACGGCGGCACCGAGTTGGTGACGCTGAGCCCGTTGGAGCGGCTGGAGCTGCTGGCGGACGTACTGCCCGCCGACCCCGCCGCGCTCTGGGAGCCGGAGGGGATGCGGGAGGTCGCCGAGCGGATCGGTGCGGGGTGGCGGGCCGGGTTCGGGCGGCGCACGGTGGTGCCCGAGCCCACCCTCGCGGCGGTGATCGAGCGGGAGCCGTTTCGGATGACAGCGGGCAGGCTGTGCTGGGCGTTCACCGATCCCTCCGACATACCCACGCTCCGTACGGGTATCGACAGCCGGTTGGCCAACTCCGACTTCGGTCCGTATGTCACGGACGGCCTGACCCTCACGTGGCGGTTCGACCACGTCCTGGTCGCCGTGGTCGGGCAGCTCCCCTGGATCTACGCGGAGCTTCCGGGCGGGGACGTGGTGCGCGACGGTACGCCCGGTCTGGTGCGGGTGCTGCGGGAGCGGCTGGCTCATCCGGGGCTGCTGCTGGACGCGGGCTCGAGTGACATGCGCGGCAGCGATCTGACGGCCGAGGTGCCCGACGGTTTCGGCAGCCGCCCCTACGCGGGCCCCGAGCCGCTGGACGATCCGAGCGTGGACGACGGGCTGACCGTGGTGGTGCGGCGGCGGGGGAGCCGTCCGGACGACGGGTCCCATATGAGCCTGTCCTTCCGCCCCGCCTTCTACGGGGACGACGAGCGCTCCCGCCGGCTGTCGGCGTGGGTGACCGACCGCCGGGACCGGGAGCAACTGGACGCGGTCGCGTGGCTGCGCGGCCCGGTCTGCTCCCGCATCGTCGACCGGATCGGCTCGGCGGCGCTGCCCCCGGGGCGCTATGAGTCCGACCCCGCGGTCTCGGCCCCCGAGGTGGTCGCGCTCGCCGCCGGGAAGCTGGGCCTCGATACCGACCAGGCGCGGCTGTATCTCCAGCTGCTGGCGCTGCCCGCGCCGACCGACCGCAAGGTCAAGGTGTGGAACGGCTGGACCACCGCCCGCCACCGCGCCGCCCGGGACGGGCTGCTGGCGCGCGGTGTGGTGGTGGCGGACAAGCGGCCCCGCGCCGGGCGCCAGATCTTCCTGCCGGGCGACTGGGGCCACGCGGTCGAGCCGTACCAGCCGATGGAGCTGTGGAAGGCGGCGCTGCTGGGTGTGGAGCGTTCGTACAACGGCCGCTACGACAACCACCCACCGCTGCCCACCCACGCCCTGCCCGAACTCTTCGCCCACGCCTGGACACGGGTGGAGCAAGGCGAGGGCCCGGCCTGACCCCTGAGGGCGCGGCTCACCGGCCCGGCGCGGGGCTTCCGACGCGGGTGGCGTACGCGGTGACGGACACCGTCTCGTCGTCCAGGCAGCCGCCGGTCTCCAGGTCGAAGCGCTGTTTCAGCAGCGGCGAGGCCACGAACGGCCGTCCGTCCGCGGTGCCCAGCAGCCCGCGCGAGAGCACATACGCGCCGGTGAACGGATCGCGGTTGCCGATGGCGTACGCGCGCCCCCGTCGGTCCAGGAAGACCGCCACCTGGGTGCCGTCCGGCAGCAGGGCCGCCACCCCGCGCCCCGGGATGAGATCGGTCAGCTCGCAGATCGCGAACCACTTCTGGTCGACGAGGAGTTCCACACGGATGTCGATCCGCTCGGGAGCCATGGTCATCGGCTGGAGGTCCCTTCGAGAGTACGGGCACGGACGGGGATGGTCGGGCCGGAGAGGATCGTCAGGTCCGGCTTGACCTGGTCGCGCTCGGGCACGAACCGCACCGTGGGGTCCGGTGCCTCGGGCGCGTTGACGAAGGACACGAAGCGGCTCAGCCGCTCCGGGTCGCCCAGGGTTTCGGCCCACTCGTCGCGGTAGCCCGCCACATGGTCGGCCATCAGCGCCTCGAGCTCGGCACACAGTCCCAGCGAGTCGTTCACCACCACGTCGCGGACGTGGTCGAGACCGCCCTCGATCCGCTCCAGCCAGGCGGAGGTGCGCTCCAGCCGGTCGGCGGTGCGGATGTAGAACATCAGGAACCGGTCGATGAGCCGGATCAGCTCCTCGTCGTCCAGGTCCTGGGCCAGCAGGTCGGCGTGGCGCGGATCGGCGCCGCCGTTGCCCCCGACGTAGAGGTTCCAGCCGTGGGAGGTGGCGATCACCCCGAAGTCCTTGCCGCGCGCCTCGGCGCACTCACGCGCGCACCCCGAGACGGCCGACTTCAGCTTGTGCGGGGAGCGCAGCCCCCGGTAGCGCAGCTCCAGATCGATCGCCATCCGCACCGAGTCCTGCACCCCGTAGCGGCACCAGGTCTGCCCCACACACGACTTCACGGTGCGCAGCGCCTTGCCGTACGCGTGGCCCGACTCGAACCCGGCGTCCACCAGCCGCGCCCAGATCACCGGCAGCTGGTCCACCCGGGCGCCGAACAGGTCGATCCGCTGACCACCGGTGATCTTCGTGTAGAGCCCGAAGTCCCGCGCCACCTCGCCGATCACGATCAGTTTCTCGGGGGTGATCTCCCCGCCCGGGATCCGCGGCACGATCGAGTACGAGCCGTTGCGCTGGAGGTTGGCCAGGAAGTGGTCGTTGGTGTCCTGGAGCGCGGCCTGTTCGCCGTCCAGGACATAGCCGCTGGCGCCCAGCGTCGGGGCGAGCGAGGCGATGATCGAGGCCACCGCGGGTTTGCACACCTCGCAGCCGTCGCCCCGCCGGGCCTCCTCGCGGCCGTGGCTGTCCAGCAGTTGCGCGTACGTGGTCACCCGCAGCGTGCGCACGATCTCGTACAGCTCGGCGCGGGTGTAGCCGAAGCAGCCGCACAGCCCCTTGTCGACATTGACACCGCTCGCCTCGAGCTCGTCGTGGACCAGCGAGGTGAGCGCCTTGACGCAACTGCCGCAGCCGGTACCCGCCTTGGTGCACTTCTTCACCTCCGGGACGGTGGTGCACCGGTGGTCGGTGACGGCGACCCGGATCGCGCCCTTGGTGACGTTGTGGCAGTTGCAGATGACCGCCTCGTCGGGCAGTGCGGACGGGCCGAGCGCGGCGGGCGCCCCCGCCCCCGCCGGGAGCACCAGCTGTTCGGGGGCGACCGGTGGCACCGAGCCGGTCAGCGGGCGCAGCATGCCGTACGCCTCGGCGTCACCGACCAGCACCCCGCCCAGCAGGGTGCCGTCGGCGCCGACCACCAGCTTCTTGTAGACGCCCGCGCGGGAGTCGGAGTACACCACGTCCAGAGACCCCTCGGCGGTGCCATGGGCGTCGCCGAAGCTGGCCACGTCCACGCCCAGCAGCTTGAGCTTGGTGGAGGTGTCCGCGCCGGTGAAACCGGTGTGCGCACTGCCCGCGACCTCGTGCGCGGCCACCTCGGCCATCTCGTAGCCGGGCGCGACCAGGCCGTACACCCGGCCGTCGGCGGCCAGCGCGCATTCGCCGATCGCGTACACCGCCGGGTCGCTGGTGCGGCAGCGTTCGTCCACCGTGATCCCGCCGCGCTCGCCCACCTCCAGACCGCAGTCACGGGCCAGTTGGTCCCGGGGGCGCACCCCGGCCGAGAAGATGACGAGGTCGGTGTCGATGGCCGAACCGTCGGACAGCGCCATCCCGGTGACCGCGCCGTCGGCGTCCGCCGTGATCTCCTTGCCGCCGACGCCGGTGTGCACGATCAGGCCCATCTCCTCGACGGTGCGGCGCAGCGCGGCGCCGCCCCCGTCGTCCACCTGGAGCGCCATCAGCCGCGGGTTGAACTCCACGATGTGGGTGGTGAGTCCGAGCCCCTTGAGCGCCCCGGCCGCCTCCAGCCCGAGCAGTCCGCCGCCGACCACCGTGCCCGAGGCGCGGTTCTCGGCGTACGCCTCGATGGCGAACAGGTCCTCGACGGTCCGGTAGACGAAACAGCCCGCGCTGTCCTTGCCGGGGACGGGCGGGACGAACGGGTACGAGCCGGTGGCCAGCACCAGCGTGTCGTAGCCGACGGTGAGCCCGGAGCGGGCGGTCACCGTGCGCGCGGCGCGGTCCACGGACTCGGCCGGGTCGCCGAGGCGCAGCTCGATTCCGTGCCGGGCCAGGAACCCGTCCTCGACGAGGGAGAGATCGTCGGCGGTGCGGCCGGAGAAGTACGAGGTGAGCTGGACGCGGTCGTAGGCGGGCCGGGGCTCCTCGCAGAACACCACGACCCGGGCGGTCTCGGTGACCTGCCGTTCGACGAGCGCTTCGAGGAACCGCTGGCCGACCATCCCGTGGCCGATCAGCACAATCGTCGGCTTCGTCATGAGCAGGCGCCTCCATCGTTGGTGAGCAGGTGCAGCAGTGGGGTGGCGGGGAGCGGCTCATCGCCCTCCCAGGTGCGGGCGAGCGCGCCGACGGTGCCGAGATCGCCGAGGAGGATGCCGCCGACGAGCCGGCCGCCCCGGACGACGACCTTGCGGTACGCGTCGCGGGTGGCGTCGGTGAGACGGATGACGTCGTCGCCGGGGGCCGGGCTGGTTTCGCCGAAGGAGGCCAGGTCCAGGGGGCGGGCCGAGGCGAGGGTGAGCCGGGTCAGGGTGCGGGTGCCCTGGTAGGGGGTCGCGGTTCCGCTGCCGGGTGCGGTCCGGTCGTCGGGTGGTGCCCACCCGTGCCGCCCCGCGGAACGATGGCCCACCACGGTGCCGACGGCGTCCGCCTGTTCCTGGGCTGCCTGGGCCAGGCCGTAGACCACCCCGTCATGCTCCGCGCAGTCGCCGATCGCATGGATCCGGGGGTCGCTGGTCCGCAGCTCGTCATCGACCACGATGCCGCCGGCCACCTCCAGGCCGGCCGCCCGGGCCAGACCCACCCGCGGCCGGACCCCGCAGGCCAGCACCACCAGGTCGGCCTCCAGCGCGTAGCCGTCGGCCAGCTCGACGGCGCTCACCGCGCGTCCCCCGCCGTCCAGCGGACGGGTCCGTACATCCCGGACCCGGCACTTGGTGTGGACCTCCACCCCCAGCGCCGCCATATGGTCCCGCAGCAGCCGCGCGGCGCCCGGATCGAGCTGGCGCTCCATCAGATGCTCGCCCTGGTGCGCCAGCACCACCTGGGCGCCGCGCTCGGCCAGGGCGCGGGCGGCGGACACCCCCAGCAGCCCACCGCCGATGACCACGGCCCGCGCCCCGGGGCGCGCCGCGGCGCCCAGGGCCAGACAGTCGTCCAGGGTGCGGAAGGCGTGTACCCCGTCGGGAAGTTCATGGCCGCCGGGTGTGAACAGACCGCGCAGCGGCGGCAGTACCGGGTTGGAGCCGGTGGCCAGTACCAGGGTGTCGTAGGGGACCGCGCGGCCGTCGTCGCACAGCACCCGCGCGGTGCCGCGGTCGACGCGGACCGCGCGCACCCCGCTCAGCCGGTGGGCCGCGGGGGCCGGGGCCGGGAGCGCGATGACCTCCGGGGCGTACCGCCCGGCCAGCACCTCGGCGAGCAGCACCCGGTTGTACGCGGGGTGCGGCTCCTCACCGATCAGCGTCACGCCGACCGGCGGGGCGTGCGGCACCGGCGGCCCGGCGGTGAGCCGCTGTGCCAGCCGGGTACCCGCCATACCGCCGCCGACGATCACCACACGGTGGTGGCGGCGCTCCGGCTCCCTGTTCGACCTCATGGCAGGAAGCCTGCGGGCCGCCTGTTACCCGGCGGCATCCCCGTCGTTTCCCGTAGGCAACGCTGCCCTCAGCGCGCCCCCTCCGTGGCTGTGAGCCCGGTGGCCCGCCGCCGCTCCCGCCGTCAGCCCAGCCGGACCGGCAGCTCCACCGGGCTGTTGCCGACGAAGCTGGGATGCGGCACCAGTTCCGCGTCCGGCACCGCCACCTCAAGAGCGGGGAAGCGGGTGAACAGCGCCTCCAGCGCGATGGTGGCCTCCATCCGGGCCAGCGGTGCGCCCAGGCAGTAGTGGGCGCCGTGGCCGAAGGAGACATGGCGGGTGGCGGCGGGCCGGGTGATGTCGAAACGGTCCGCGTCCGCGCCGTGGGCCCGCGGATCGCGTCCGGCGGAGGTGTACGAGACGAGCACGGGCGCGCCGCGTGGGATGACGGTGTCGCCGACCGCCAGATCCCGGGTGGGGTAGCGGAACGGGAAATAGCTGACCGGGGAATCCCAGCGCAGGGTCTCCTCGACCACATCGGCCCAGGTCGGACCGTGCGGACCGGCTCCCGCGCGGACCAGCTCCAGCTGGTCGCGGTGGTCGCACAGCGCCCGCACCGCGTTGGTGATCAGGCTGAGCGTGGTCTCGTGTCCCGCGACGATCATCAGCAGCAGGGTGCCGATCAGTTCGCTCTCGCTGAGCCGGTCGCCGTTCTCCTCGCGCGCCGCGATCAACGCGCTGGTCAGGTCGTCGCCGGGGGAGGCCAGCCGGGCCGCGGCCACCTGGCCGAGGAGGGCGACCATCTCGCGGTTGGCGGCCACCACCCGCTCGGGAGTGGTCCGGGTGGAGACGATCTCGTTGGACACCTCGTGCAGCCGGTCCTGGTGCTCGGCGTCCACGCCCAGCATCCGGCAGATCACCCCCATGGGCAGCGGCAGCGCGAGGTGGCGGCGCAGATCGGCCACCCCGTCCGGGGCCCCGGCGGCGGCCCGTTCGAGACCGTCCAGCAGCGTTTCCGTCAGCTCCTCGATCGCCGGGCGCATCGCCTCCACCCGGCGCGGGGTGAACGCCCGGGTCACCAGGGAGCGCAGCCGACGGTGGTCCGCGCCGTCCGCGGTGGTCATGCCCTGCACGGTGGCGAAGGTGGCCAGCGGCCAGCCCGGCGGGATCCCGCCGCTCCGGAGCGCGGCGAAGTGGCAGGCGTTCTTGGCCACATCGGGGTGGGTGACGAACTCCTTCAACTCCTCGTGCCGGGTGATGGCGTACCCGGGCACCTCACCGGGCAGCAGGATCGGGACCGCGGCCCCACGGGCGCGCAGCCGGTCGTTGACCGCGTGCTGGGCGGCCCCGGTGGGGTCCAGACGGTGCGGCGGTGCGGCGTGCGGCACGGGGCATCGGCCGTCGGTCATCTGCTGCCTCCTGAAGGCTGCGAGGGCGTCACGGACGGTTCTGGGCGGCGTTCCCGGCCGGGGCGACGGCGGCCAGCTGGGGCGCGGAGAACCGCACCGGCAGCGCGGCCAGCCCCTTGGACCACGGCGAGGTGATCCACGGCAGCTGCTCCTCCGGTACCGCGATCTCCATATCGGGCAGCCGGTGGCGCAGGGTGTCCACGGCGGTGCGGGTGATCAGCCGGGCCGGGTCGCGCGCCGGGCAGGTGTGCGGACCCGCGCCGAAGGCCAGGTGCGAGCGGTTGCCGACGACCGGACGGCCGTCCTCGGGCAGCACCTGGGGATCGGCGTTGGCCCCCGCGAGGCCCAGGATGAGCATGTCCCCGGCCCGGATGTCCTGGCCGCCGAAGCGCAGATCGCGGGTGGCGTAGCGGCCGGGGAAGTTGGCGGTCGGCGGGAAGCGCCACAGCACCAGGTCGAGCGCGTCGTCCACGGTCATCTGGCCGTGGGCGAGCGAGGAGCGGAACGCCGGATCGGTGAGCAGGACCCGGGTGGTCTCGGCGATCCAGTTCACGGTGGTCTGGTTGCCCGCGACGATGATCACGACCAGGTTGTGCAGCACCTCCTCGTCGCCGAGCCCGATGGGGTGCTCCAGCAGCCAGGAGGTCAGATCCGGCCCCGGCCGCCGCTTCTTCTCCGCGATCAGCTCCAGCAGGATCCGGCCCATGGTCCGGTTGGCGCTGGTGGCGGCCACCGTCGGGGCGTTGGCGATGTCCCTGATGGCCTCGACCAGCCGCGGCCCGTTCTCCTCGTCCAGCCCCAGCAGTTCGGTGACCACCTGGAGCGGCAGGATCCGGGCGTACTCCGCCACCAGATCGGCCCGGGAGCGCCCGGCGAACCCCGCCACCAGCCGCTCCGCGGTGGCCCGCACCGTACGGATCAGCTCATGGCCGTTGACCCGGCCCAGCGCGTCGACCACGGCCGAGCGCATCCGCCGGTGCTGCTGCCCGTCGGCGAACAGCAGCGCCGGGCGCCAGCCGACCAGCGGCATCAGCGGCGAGTTGGTCGGCACCCGGCCGTCGCGCAGCGGGGTCCAGCGCCGTGGATCGTGGGAGAAGTACTGCTCGTCGCGGGTGAGATGGAGCAGTTCGCGGTGGCCGATCACCAGCCACGCCTCGATACCCGCGGAGATGTCCACCGGGACCACCGCGCCGTGCTCCCGCCGCATCCGTTCGTACAGCTCCGTCATCCGCCCTTCCAGCGCCGCCCCGTACAGCGGCACCCGGCGGGATCCGGCGGTCACGGCGCCTCCGCGACGGTCTCGATGAGATGGGACACCAGCGAGATCAGCGCCTGCACCGACGACTTGTGCTCCCGCGCGTCACAGATGACCAGCGGGGTGTGCGGCAGCAGATCGAGTGCGCACCGCAGATCCTCCTCGCTGTGCAGCACACTGTCCGGGAAGGCGTTGACCGCCACCGAGAACGGCACGTCCAGGTCCTCCAGGTGGCCGATCGCGTCGAAGGACGCCTCCAGGTCGCGGGTGTCCACCAGCGCGAGGGCGCCCAGCGCACCGCGTGCCAGGTCCTTCCAGGCGGGGAGGAAGCGCTGCTGGCCCGGGGTGCCGAAGAGATACAGCACCAACTCGCCGCCCAGCGTGATCCGTCCGAAGTCCAGCGCCACCGTGGTGGTGGTCTTCGACGGCCGGACGACGGTGTCGAGCCGTGCTCCGGCCCGGCTCATCGTCGCCTCGGTGGAGAGCGGGGTGATCTCCGAAACCGTGCCGATCAGTGTGGTCTTGCCGACCCCCATCGGCCCGACGACCAGGATCTTGGCCGCGCCGGAGACGCTGGGCTGCACATACATGACGGGGCTGTCGTCCATGCCGTCCATATCGCCCGGCTCCGTTGTGTCGTCCGTATCGGCTGTGTCGTCCGTATCGGCCATCGAGATCTCAGAGCTTGCTCTCAAGCCCATTGAGCACCTTCCTCAGCAAGTCCATATCGGCGCGCTCGGCCGCCCTGATCGGCGGGCGCGCCACGATGTGCCCCCAGTCGATGAGATCGGCGAGCAGCACCTGCACCACGGCCGGTGGCTGACCCAGGTGTGCCGCGACCTCCGCCACCGACAGCAACCCCCGGCAGAAATGGGCGATCCGCCGGTATTCGGGCTGCAATGTCGGAGGCAGTGTGCTCCCGGAGGCCATGACGAGCGTTTCCAGCGGCAGAGCATCCCGTGAGGAACCCGCGCGCCCCCCTGTGATCACATAGGGGCGCACCGCGGTCGTGGTCCGTTCCTCCCCGGGATCGGTCATGACGCCGGGCTGATCGGCTCCCGCGGCTGACTGCTCAGGTGGGCGCCGATCTTCGCCACCAGCAACTGCATCTGCTGTGCCACCAGACCGACATCCGCCTCGGTGTCGGTGGCCACCCCCAGTGAGGCGCCCTGACCGGCCGAGGTGAACAGCACGAACCCGCTGTCGGACTCGATCATCAGCTGTCGCACCCCCGCCTCGTCGCCGAAGAGCAGCGACACCGTGGACTGACTGGTCACCGTCAGCGCGGCGCAGGCGGCGGCCAGCGACTCGGCCTCGGCGACGCCGAGTTGGGACACCTCGCCACTCAACCCCTCGGCGGAGCCGTGTCCCATGCGCAGACCGTCCTCCGAGACGACGACGGCGTGCCGCACCCCGGGAATCTGGGTCAGGGGACGCAGCATCCAGCCAACGTCGGGCAGCCTGGATATGGTTCCGGCCACTACCGGCCTCCTTCTCGATCCTCTTGGTCTTCTCGGTCCCGGCCCGGGTCGGGACCGGCGCCCTGTGCCCGGGTCCGGCGCCCGGTCCCGGTCACGCTCTCCGCCCCGGCTCCGGTCCCCGCCCCGGCTCCGGTCCCGTTCCGCAGGGATCGCGCCACCTCGTCCCGGCCGCGGCGGGTGCCCGTGACCACGCTGGTGACGGAGGCGCGGGCGGCCTCGGGCGTCCAGCCGCCGCCGTCCGGCGCGGGTGCGGTGACGACGGCCGCCGGTGGGGCGGAAGCCGTCGGGGCGGCGGCCGTCGGGGCCGTCGCCGGTGCGCCGGTGCTCGGTGCGGTCTCACGTGCGGCGTCGTTGCCCGGTGGCGGGGTACGGCGGCGGCTACGACGCTGGGGCAGCCCGGTGGCGGCCGGGCCCCCTGGTCGTACCGTGTCCGGATCCGGGGCGGTGGCCGGATCCGGGACCGTGTCCGGCCGCTCGGTGGCCTCCGCCGCCTCGTCGTCCACGGAGAGCGGATCGACCGCCAGGGAGGCGGGCTCCACCACGAGCGGCTCCGCGAGCGACACCGGGGCGCCGACGCTGAACTCCGTGAGCAGCTGGTGCGGTACGAAGACCACCACCCGGGTCCCGCCGTACGCCGAGGCCGTGGACAGCTCGACCCCGAAGCCCAGCTCCCGCGACCAGCGGCCCACACAGGCCAAGCCCAGTCGTGGCACCGCGCCCAGCTGCGCCAGGTCCAGCCCCTCGCGCAGCTGCCCGAGGGCCTGCTCCAGGACGTCGGGCGGCATTCCGAGCCCCGCGTCGTCGATCTCGATGACCGCGCCCGCGGCCACTTCCCGGACGGAGACGGCCACTTGGGTGCGGGAGGGGGAGAAGACGGTGGCGTTCTCCAGCAGTTCGGCCACCGTGTGCATCAGGCCCTCGACGGCGGGCGCCACCACATAGAGGCTCTGCCCGCCGTGCACCTCCACCCGGCCGAACTCCAGGATTCGCGACTGCGCACCGCGGACACAGTCGAAGAGCGTCACCGGCCGGGTCTCCCGGCGCGCCGGCCAGATCCCGCACATCACCAGCAGGGTCTGCGCCTTGCGGGTCATCTGGGCGGCGGCGTGATCGGCCTTCATCACCTCGGCCATCAGCCGGGGTTCGCTGACATGCTGCCCCAGCCCGTCCAGCACCTGCTGCTGCACCACCGACATGGCGTGCATGTTCCGGGCCACCGACTCGAACGAGGCCTGCACCGAATCCCGCAGGATCCGCTCCCGGCGCGCCGCCTCGTCGAGCTCGGCCCGTACGGCCGTCATCCGTGCCACTTCTTCGGCGCGCTCGGCCGCCAGGGCCCGCTGCTCCGTCGCGTTGGCGCGTTCCTGTTCGGAAACGGCTTGTTCCCGCTCGGTCTCGGCCCGTGCCGCGCCGACGGCTCTGCGCAATCGGAGCACCCAGATCAGGCACAGCGATAACACCAGCACCAGCAGTGTGGACGCGGCCACGGCGACGGCCTCCGCCCCCGACAGCACCTATGACACCTCCATACGGAACATGGCCAAGAACGGGCAGATACTACTGACCAACTGATCAGAAGAGTCCCGTAGTTGCCAAACTCTCACCGTTACGGACGGAGCGGGCATCCGCCCGCCGTATTCGGGCAGCCAACCGGAAGCGGCCCGCGGCAGGCGCGACAGGGCGAACCCCGCCCGCCGGGCTGGTGCGGACCGTGAGCGTACCGCCGTGGGCATGAGCGATGTCATGGCCCTCCGCCGTGATATCACCGCACGGCTCGGGGGCGACCGCCCCGGACCGTCGCCGCGGCCCCGTCCGGGGCCCTCGGCGCTCCGCCCGTCAGAGCCGATCTAGGGTTCTGACCATGCCTGACATACCCCTGACGACGCTGCTCCTGCTCTGTCTGGCCGCGGCGGCGGCCGGCTGGATCGACGCCGTCGTGGGAGGCGGGGGGCTGCTGATGCTCCCCGCCCTGCTGGTCGGACTCCCGCACCTCCAGCCGACGTTCATCCTCGGCACCAACAAGGCGGTCGCCATCTGCGGCACCACGGGCGCCGCCGTCACCTACGTCCGCAAGGCGCCCCTGGATCTGCCGATCGCCGTCCGTATCGGTGTCGCGGCCGCCATCGGCTCACTCGCGGGGGCGTATCTCGCCTCCGGTATCGACAGCGGTGTCCTCCGCCCGCTCATCATGGCCGTCCTGCTGGCGGTCCTCGCGTTCGTCCTGCTGCGCCCCACCTTCGGCGCCGCCCCCGCGCTGACCGGTCCGGTCTCCCGCCACCGCGTCCTCGCCGCCGTCCTCGGCGTCGGCCTGGGCATCGGCTTCTACGACGGCCTCATCGGCCCCGGCACCGGCACCTTCCTCGTCCTCGCCCTGGCCGCCACCCTCGGCACCGACCTGGTCACCTCGTCCGCCACCGCAAAGGTGGTCAACGTCTGCACCAACATCGGCGCCCTCCTCACCTTCGGCCTCCAGGGCACCGTCCTCTGGCGCCTGGCCGCCGTCCTGGCCTGCTTCAACCTGGTGGGCGGCATGGTGGGCGCGCGGATGGCCCTGAAGCGGGGGAGCGGGTTCGTGCGCGGGGTGCTGGTGGTGGTCGTGGTCTCGCTGGTGTGCAAGCTGGGGTACGACCAGTGGCTCGCCTGACCCGCTGACCCGCTGACCCGCTGACCCGCGTGCGCACGCGCACGTCCGGCCGCCGAAACTGCGTCGACGGTGCGCGTCAGCGGACCTAGCCTTACCGGGATCGAGGAGCCGCGGGAGCGGCTGAAGGGCCAGGTTGTGTCGTTCGGCTGGCCCGGGCAGGGAACCGAGAGATCTGGCGGATACATGGGCACGATGCACGCGGACGAGACGGAGACCGACGGCGACCTCGTCCGGCGGCTGCTGCGCGGCCAGTTCCCCCGGTGGGCGGAGCTGCCGATCACCCGGCTCGCCTCCGGAGGCACGGTCAACGCGATCTACCGGCTCGGCGAAGAGCTGATCGTCCGGCTGCCACTGCGTCCCGGCGGCGCCGAGGCCATCGCGAGGGAGGCACGGCTGCTGCCCCGTCTCGCGCCGCTGCTGCCGCTGCCCATCCCGGAGGTGGTGGCGACCGGCACCCCGGCCGAGGGATATCCCCTGACCTGGGCGGTGCACCGGTGGATCGAGGGCCGCAACCCGGTCGAGGGCGAGCTGGCCGAACCCGAGCGCGTCGCCCGTGACCTCGCGGAGTTCGCGGTCGCCATTCGCGGGATCGATCTCCCCGGCGGTCCGCCCGCACACCGCGGCGCGCCGCTGATCGCCGAGGACCAGGAGATGCGGGAGTCGATCGAGGCGCTGCGCCGCACCGACGAACCTTTCGACGCCGACCAGATCACGGCGGTCTGGGAGGAGGCGCTCGCCACACCGCGGTGGACGGGCCCGCCCTGCTGGACGCACTCCGACCTCATGCCGGGCAATCTGCTGCTCGGCGGCGACCGCGTCTCGGCGGTCATCGACTTCGGCACCGTGGGCATGGGTGAACCCGCCACCGATCTCATCCCGGCCTGGAACCTGCTGCCCGCCCCGGCGCGGCGGGTGTACCGCGAGGCGGTGGACGTGGACGACGCGACCTGGGCCCGTGGCCGGGGCTGGGCGCTGTCCATGGCGGTCATCCAACTGCCGTACTACCGGACGACCAATCCCCTCATTTCCGCCAACGCCCGGTACGTCATCCGGGAGATCCTCGGGAGCTGACGAGCGCTACGGGGCCGCGTACAGGGGGATTTGAGTAGCCGTACTCAGGTGTGCGGGCCCCGCGCCGACGCACCATCGGGCGGTGGAGACCGCCGGGAGACGATGGATACGCATCCCCCGCTACACCGGACTGGTGTGGCTGCTGGGCGCGTTGCTGGTACCGCTGGGCCACCGGCTCGCGCTCGCGCCGTGGTGGGGGCGGAGCACCGCCGGGGCGCTGGTGGCCTCGGGCGCCGTCGCCCTGGCCGTGGTGACGGCGCTCGCGTACGGCGTCGTCCCGGTCCGCCGTGCGGTGCCGATATGCCGTACGGCCAGGGGGCGTTGGGGATGGGCCGTCGTGGTGTTCTGCGGTGGCACGGCAGGGCTCATGGCCGGTGCCGGTGCCCGGCGCGCCGGGGCGCTGGACGTGGGCGGTGCGCTCTCCCGCGCGGCCCTGTGCGGAGTGCCGTACGCGCTGGTGGCGGCGGTGTTCATCCCGGGTGTGGCGGTCCGGCTCGTCTCCGGGGTGGCTCTGCTCGGTGTGGTGGCGTACGGCACCGCCGTGACCCATAGGGCGCGCCAGGCGGAGGAGGTCCGGACACTGATGTCCGGCACCTCGCTGGCGCGCCGGGAGCTGGTGCTGCCGGATCCGCCCGCCGGTTACCGGATGGACGAGGGCCACGGCGACCTGGCGGACGACCACTTCGGGGTCCGGTACGTGTACATCGGCGCGGGGCGCGAGCGGCCCGATGTGGTGTGCACCGTCGGCCGCGTGTCCGGTGGCGGGGACGGGCCGGGCGACCGGCACCGCGGGCGGATCACCGAGGCGGTCCGGACGCGGGGTGACGGCCGCCGCGCGGTCGTGCTGACCTGTCACCGCGACGGCCTCCGGCTGACCGTCACCGCTCACGGCGCCCCCAGGACGTGGCGCGGTCCGGACCCGCTGGACGCGGTGGACCGGGACGAGCTGCGGCGCATGCTGCGCAAGGCCCGGACGGCCACCGACGGCCAGGTGCTGCGCGCACTGCGCCGTCCGGTCGCCTGAGGGGCGCGGTCGACCGCCGTCGGACAGCGACCGTCAGGCGGTGGCCGTGTTCTCGGCGGTCGTGTTCCCGGCGGGTGTCGGACAGCCGGCCGTCGCGGTCACCGCCGTCAGCAGCACCACCGAATCCTCCAGGGCGCCCAGCCGGTGCCGCTCCTGCGGGATGCGGTGCACCTGCCCCGCGATGAGGTCCGTCGTCTCGCCACCGGCGCCGGTCAGCCGGACGTGTCCGTGCAGCACCTGGAGGCTCGCCGCCGGGGGCGCGTTGTGCTCGTCGAGCTCACAGCCGGAGACCATCGCGATCACACTCTGCCGCAGCGGCCCGTCGTGCAGGAACAGATGTGCGCTGCGCCCGTGCGGATCGGACTTCGCCTGGTCCAGATGGTGGCGCGCGAGCGCGGTGAGGTCATCCATGTGTGCCCCTCGATCGGCCTGGTCTGATCGTCGGCGGGTTCCCTCAATCGTCACCGGCTAGCGTGGTGCGCGCCAGTTCACCGGCGGGTCCCGGGCGGAGCCGGGAGGCCCGGGGCCGCCCAGGAGAGAGGTTCAGCAGCCGTGGCCGACCATCTGACCGTCCTGACCACCACCGACACCCCCGAGAAGGCCGAGGCGCTGGCGCGCGGGGCCGTGGAGGCGCGGTTGGCGGCCTGTGCGCAGATCAGCCAGCCCGTGACGTCGGTGTACCGCTGGGAGGGGGCGGTCGAGACCGCGGCCGAGTGGCAGGTCCTGTTCAAGACGACCGCGGCCCGTTACGAGGAGCTGGAGGCGCACCTCCGCGAGGCGCACGACTACGACACCCCCGAGGTCATCGCCACCCCGATCACCAACGGCAGCGAGGACTACCTGGCCTGGGTGGTCACGGAGACGACCATCGGCTGAGCGGCGAGACCCGCTGGTCAGGGCTGGTCAACGCCGGTCCGCGCCGGTCAGCGGGGATCGGCGGACGCCGCCAGCGCGTCCTGGATGCCCCGCTCCCGTGGCCCCATGAAGGCCGGATCCGGCCGGAAGGTCGCGTCCATGGCCGCCTTGTTCGCCGCCAGGACCTCCCGCAGCGCGCCGTAGCTCCAGGTCACATCGTGCGGCTCGGCGACCGCCACCCCGTACGCGTCGATCCCCGCGGCATCGCACAGCGCCAGCGCCCGCTGGATATGGAACCCCTGGCTCACCAGCACCGCCCGGTGCACGCCGAAGATCCGCCGGGCGCGGCTGCACGAGTCCCAGGTGTCGAAGCCCGCGTAGTCGCGCACGACCCGGCGCTCGGGAACGCCGTGTGCGGCGAGGTAGGCGCGCATCACATCCGGCTCGTTGTAGTCCTGTCTGCTGTTGTCCCCGGTGACCAGCAGCGCGCGGACCTTGCCGGTCCGGTAGAGCCGCGCCGCGGTGTCCAGCCGGTGTGCCAGGTACGGGGACGGCGAGCCGTTCCACAGCCCCGCCCCGAAGACCACCCCGACCGGGGCCGCGGGCACATCGGCCACCGTGCGGATCCGGTCCCCGGTGGTCAGCCGCAACCAGGTGGCGGGGAGCAGCGCCAGCACACACAGCAGCACGCCGAGCTGGAACAGCCGCCGCTGCTCCCGCCGCGTACGCCGCCGGAACAGCCGCCGCAGCCGCCGCCGCGCCCGGTACCACGGCGTCATCGCGAGCCACCGCATCCGCTCGAACCGCGCCCCCGTGCCCCGCATCCGTCCCCCGGCCCCGTTCCGTCCACACCGACCACCGTCGGGCTGTGGGACGCCCACCAGCGCCTTCCGGTTGCGCCGGACGGCCCGGCGGCGGCCCGGCGGGCCGGTTCCGCATAGCCTGGGGCAGCCTTCCGTACGACCGAGAAACAGGTGTGATCAAGCCGTGCCCCCGATCCCCACAGCAGAGCTCCACCTCCACATCGAGGGCACCCTCGAGCCCGGGCTCGCCTTCGCGCTCGCGGAGCGCAACGGCGTCGTGCTGCCCTACGACACCCAGGCCGAGCTGCGGGCCGCGTACTCCTTCACCGACCTCCAGGACTTCCTGGACCTGTACTACGCGCTGATGGCCGTGTTGCGCACCGAGGACGACTTCGCCGACCTGGCCAACGCCTATCTGGCCCGCGCCCGGGAGCAGGGCGTGCGGCACGCGGAGATCTTCTTCGACCCGCAGGCCCACACCGAGCGGTCCCCATCGGCACCGTCATCGGGGGCCTCTCCCGGGCCCTGGACGCCGCCCAGGAGAGCTACGGCATCACCACCCGCCTCATCATGTGCTTCCTGCGCGACAAGAGCGCGGAGTCCGCCCTGGAGACGTTCGAGTCGGCCCGGCCCCATCTGGACCGGATCGCCGCCGTCGGCCTGGACTCGGCCGAGGTCGGCAATCCGCCGTCGAAGTTCCGCGAGGTGTACGCGCGGGCCAGGGCGGCCGGGCTGAAGTGTGTCGCGCACGCGGGGGAGGAAGGGCCGCCCGCGTATGTGTGGGAGGCGCTGGACGTCCTCGGTGTGGACCGGATCGACCACGGCGTGCGCTGTCTGGAGGACGAGGCCCTGGTCGCGCGGCTGGTCGCGGACCAGGTGCCGCTGACCGTATGCCCGCTGTCCAACGTCCGGCTGCGCGTCGTCGACCGCCTCGAGGACCATCCGCTGCCCGCGATGCTGGCCGCCGGACTGCTGGTGACGGTCAACTCCGACGACCCCGCCTACTTCGGCGGCTACGTGGGCGACAACTACACCGCCGTGCGGAACGCGCTCGGCCTGGACGACGCCACCCTGCGCACCCTGGCCCGCAACTCCTTCCGCGCCGCCTTCCTGGACGAGGAGACGCGGGCGGCGTACCTCGGGGAAGTCGAGGAAGTCGGGGAAGCGGGGGAAAACAACGGCACCTCGGGTTGACCTCACCTTTGGTTCAACTTCTACCGTCGTGACCAGTCGCGTGATCGGTCGTGCGATCAGTCCTACGGACGGACGAAGTGAGGACAGGGTGATGGAGTACTCCCACAGTGACGCCGAGCTGGTCCGGCAGCCCATCGGCTACTGGAGCTGGGCGGCGCACAAGGCGGTCGTGACCCATATCCGCGCCGGGCTGGCCGAGTTCGGCCTGAGCCAGCCACAGTGGTGGGTGCTGAACCAGGTGCTCGACGGCGGCGAGGGCGGTCGGCTCCGCGAGGAGGTACGGGTCGTCCTCGAGGGCTACTTGGACGTGGGCGAGGCCATCGAGCCGGAGATCGACGTCCTCCTGGAGCGCGGTCTGCTCCGCACCGTCGACGGCGAGCGGCTCCAGCTGACCGACGACGGGCGGGCGCTGCGCGAACGGACCGCGGAGCGCCAGGCCGAGATGCGCGCGCGGATCCACGACGGCATCGACGACGACGCGTATGTGGCCGCCCTCAAGGTCCTCCAGCGGATGATCCACAATGTGGGCGGACAGGCGTGGCACCACTGACCGTACCGCGGAACGTATTCCGGTGACCGTATGCGGAATGTCCCCGCGCATGGTCTGAAGTGCCATCACACGAAGCGCCGCCTCCTCGCGGCGGGGCAGCCGGAAGAGGCGGCGCTTACGGCGCTTGCGCCGCTTACAGCGGATCAGGCGCTTCCGGCGTCGTAGGCATCCGAAAAGGTCGAGTTGTAGGTCGACCAGTTCCCCTTCTCACCGGAGGCGTGGACCTCGGCCGCGGAGGTATCGCTCGGGGCGGTGGCAATCGGGGCGTGAGCCCCCCGGTCGAACCCCACCGCTTTCGCAGGGGGATTGGGTAAGGCAAGCGTCTCATCCGGTCGATCCCCGGTAATCCTCGCCTGTTGAGGGAAAGGAGAACGCCATTCCTTGATACATGGCCCGTGTGCGGCGGCGTATTTACTTCCTCATTCTTCCCGTCCTCGACATGGAAAAGAGGTTGATGGCGTGCGGATTGCGCGCAAATCGAGTCATGCCCGCTTATGCGGGGTCAGTCCTCCGCCAACTCCACCCGTACCGCGCACACCTTGAACTCCGGCATCCGCGACACCGGGTCGAGCGCCGGATTGGTGACCGTGTTGGCCCGGCCGGGCCCCGCCCAGTGGAACGGCATGAACACGGTGTCGGGCCGGATGTCCCGGCTGATCCGGGCGGGGGCGACGCTGCGCCCACGGCGTGACACCACGGCCAATGGGGCACCCTCGACGGCCCCGAGACGCTCGGCGAGCAGCGGATGCAGTTGCACGAACGGACCGGGCGCGGCCTCGTTCAGCTCGGCCACCCGCCGGGTCTGAGCCCCCGACTGGTACTGGGCCAACACTCGCCCCGTGGTGAGCAGCACCGGATACTCCGCGTCCGGTTCCTCGCCCGCGGGGCGGTGGCTGACGGCGACGAAGCGGGCTCGCCCGTCGGCGGTGGCGAACCGGTCGAGAAAGAGCCGCGGCGTCCCGGGGTGCGCCGCGGAGTCCACTGGCCGTGGCCGGGTTACGGGGGTACCGGGCCGCGGCCGGTGGGCACCGTCCGGGGCCCTATCCGCCCCCACTCCCGCCGCGTCCGCCGTCCCCGGACCGGCCGTCCCCGGACCGGCCGTGTCCGGGCAGGGCCAGAACACCCCGTCCTCCTCCACGATCCTCCGGTACGTGATGCCCGAGTAGTCCGCGGGTCCGCCCGCCGACGCGCGGCGCAGTTCGTCGAAGACCTCCTCCGGGTCGGTCGGGAACCCCTTCTCCCAGCCGAGCCGTGTCGCCAGCCCGTTCAGCACCGCGAGATCCGTCCGTACCCCCGGCGGCGGGGAGATGGCGGCCCGGCGCAGGATGACCCGGCCCTCCAGATTGGTCGTCGTGCCCGTCTCCTCGGCCCACTGGGCCACCGGCAGGACGACGTCCGCGAGGGCCGCCGTCTCCGAGAGCACGACGTCCGCGACCGCCAGGAAGTCCAGCGAGCGCAGCCGGGATTCGATATGGGCCGCGCGGGGCGCGGAGACCAGCGGGTTGGAGCCCATGAGCAGCAGCCCCCGCACCTCGCCGCCGAGCGCGTCCAGCAGTTCGTACGCGCTGCGCCCCGGCCCCGGGAGCGCGTCGGGGTCGACGCCCCAGACGGCCGCCACATGGGCGCGCGCGTCGGGGTCGGCCAGCTTGCGGTAGCCGGGGAGCTGATCGGCCTTCTGGCCGTGTTCGCGGCCGCCCTGGCCGTTGCCCTGTCCGGTGAGACAGCCGTAGCCGGACAGCGGGCGGCCCGCCCGGCCGGTGGCGAGGCACAGATTGATCCAGGCGCCGACGGTGTCGGTGCCCTTGGACTGCTGCTCGGGGCCGCGCGCCGTGAGCACCATCGCGTTCTCCGCGTCGCAGAACATGCCGACCGCGCGGCGGAGTTCGGGCACCGGAACGCCGGTGATCCGCTCGACCAGTTCCGGCCAGTGGGCCATGGCGGCGGCCCGCGCCTCCTCCCAGCCCGCGGTCCGCCGGGCGATGAACTCCTCGTCCACCCGCCCCTCCGCCACCACCAGGTGCAGCAGCCCGAGAGCCAGTGCGAGATCGGTCCCGGGCCGCGGCGCGAGATGCAGATCGGCCTGCTCGGCCGTGCGGGTACGGCGCGGATCCACCACGACCAGCCGTCCCCCGGCCTCCCGCAGCTCGGTCAGATAGCGCAGCGCGGGCGGCATGGTCTCGGCGAGGTTCGAGCCGACGAGGATCACACAGCCCGTACGGGAGACGTCCGCGAGCGGGAACGGCAGCCCCCGGTCGAGGCCGAAGGCCCGCTGGTGGGCGGCGGCGGCCGAGGACATACAGAACCGGCCGTTGTAGTCGATCTGCGAGGTGCCGAGCACCACCCGCGCGAACTTCCCCAGCGCGTACGCCTTCTCGTTGGTCAGCCCGCCGCCGCCGAAGACGCCCACCGCGTCCCGGCCGTGCGCCCGGCCGGTGGCCGCCAGGCCCTCCGCGACCCGGTCGAGGGCCTCCTCCCAGGTGGCCGGTTCGAGCCGACCGGTGCCAGGGCGGCGCACCAGCGGCCCGGTCAGCCGCACCCGGGAGGAGAGCACGGCGGGCGCCGTACGCCCCTTGCCGCACAGCGCGCCCCGGTTGACCGGGAACGCGGTGCGCTCCACCACCTCGACCCCGCCGTCCACGGCCGAGGGCCGCAGCCCCATCCCGCACTGCAACGCGCAGTACGGGCAGTGCGTATCGACAGGCGCGGAGGCGGGCGGCGCGACGGCGGGTGCGGAGGGTGCGTCCCCAGGGGCGTGCTGCATACGAGGGAGCGTGCTACGCCCGTGTTACGGCCCGCGTCCCCGTGCGTTACGCCCCCGGGAACCGGATCTCACGGGCCGCGCGGCCGCCGGTGAACTCGGCGCAACCACCCGTCACGGCGGCGCAACGGCGGCGCAACACACCGCTGCCAGGCTCCTTTCATGACGGCGTCGCCCCGCCCGGGCCCTCCCGGCTCCCCCGCCCCCACCGCCCCGCACGAGTTCGACAGCACGGCGCAGCTCATGAACCGGATCACCGCACAGCTCCACACCCAGCTCAGCCGCGGAAAACCGCTCACCCGGCGCCGCCCCGCGCCCTCCCGGTCGTCCCCGTCGTCCCCGTCGTCCCCGCCGACCCTGGTCGCCGTCGCCCACGGCAGCCGGGACCCCGGGGCGCTGCGCACCGTGACCGCGCTGCTGGACCGGGTCCGGGCGCTCCGCCCCGAGGTGCCGGTGCGCCTCGGCCATATCGAGCTCAACCAGCCGCTGCTGACCGACACCCTCGCCGCCCTGCGCGGCGATGTCGTCGTGGTGCCGCTGCTCCTCGGCCGCGGCCATCACATCAAACGGGACATCCCGGCAGCCGTCGCCGCCGCGCCCCACCTCGCCGCCCGGATCGCCGCCCCGCTGGGCCCGCATCCGCTGCTGGCGGAGGCCCTGCACACCCGGCTGGCCGAGGCGGGCCGGCGGCCCCTCTCCGCCGCCGTGTCCCCGGCCACCGGTGTGGTGCTGGCCGCCGCGGGCTCGAACGACCCCGACGCGGCCATCGACACCGCCCGTACCGTCGCCCTGCTCAGCACCCGGCTCGGCGGCGTCCCCGTACTGCCCGGCCACGCCTCCGGCGCCGGGCCCGGTGTGCCCGACGCGCTGCGCGCCCTGGCCGCGCTCGGCCATGAGCGGGTGGCGGTGGCCTCGTACTTCACCGCGCCCGGCCGTTTCGCCCGCCAGTGCGCGGAGGCCGCCCCCGGGGCCGCGGCGGCCCCGCTCGGCGCCCATCCGGCCGTCGCCCGGCTCGTTCTCCACCGCTACGAACAGGCCCTCACAAATGCTCCCTTGTCACACAGGGCGGTTACCGTCGGTGTATGAGCAGCGCAGCAGGACCCGATCCCGACCCCGACTCCACCGACGCGTGGCGGCAGTCCCAGACGTCCGGTGAGGCCGACGTCCGCCGGACCCCCGGCTACGTGGCGGCGGACCTCGAGCGATGGGCGGCCGAGCCCGACAAGCGGCCGGGCCGCACCGCCTTCCAGCGGGACCGGGCCCGGGTGCTGCACTCCGCCGCCCTGCGCAGGCTCGCCGGGAAGACCCAGGTCGTACCCGCCGCACCCGCCGCCGACCACGGCCCGGCCCGGCGCGCCCCGGCCTGGGACGCCACCCCGCGCACCCGGCTGACCCACTCCCTGGAATGCGCCCAGGTGGGCCGGGAGCTGGGCGCGGCCCTGGGCTGCGATCCGGATCTGGTCGAGATGGCCTGTCTCGCCCATGACCTCGGCCACCCGCCCTTCGGGCACAACGGCGAGCAGGTGCTGAACGAGATCGCCGAGCCCTGCGGCGGCTTCGAGGGGAACGCGCAGTCGCTGCGGCTGCTCGCCCGTCTGGAGCCCAAGCGGTTCGTCCCCGACGAGGAGACCGGGGTCCTGCGGAGCGTGGGTCTCAACCTCACCCGCGCCGCGCTGGACGCCGCCACCAAGTACCCCTGGCCGCGCGGCGGCCACCCCCGCGACCCCGGCTCCCCGAAGTTCGGGGTCTACGCGGACGACATCCCGGTCTTCCGCTGGTTCCGGCAGGGCGCCCCCGAGGGCCGTACCACCTTCGAGGCCCAGGTCATGGACTGGGCCGACGACGTGGCGTACTCGGTGCACGACGTCGAGGACGGGCTGCACGCCGGTCATCTCGACCCGGCCAGCCTGCTCGCCGAGCCCGAGCGGCGCGAGGTGTTCGCCGTCGCCACCGACCGGTACGCGCCCGGCGCCGATCCGCAGGAGCTGGCCGAGGCGCTGGACCGGCTGCTGGAGCAGGAGTGGTGGCCGCACGGCTACGACGGCTCACCGGTCGCCCAGGCCCGGCTGAAGGACGCCACCAGCCAGCTCATCGGCCGGTTCTGCCTCGCCGCCGAGGCCGCCACCCGCACCGCGTACGGCACCGGCAGGTTCACCCGCTACGCCGCCGAGCTGGTGGTGCCCCGTGCCGCCAGGCTGGAGTGCGCGGTGCTCAAGGCGGTGGCCGACCGGTACGTCATCCAGCGCGCCGACCAGGAGCTGGTCCGCGCCGACCAGCGCGTGGTCATCGCCGAGCTGGGCGAGGCGCTGATCGCCCGCGCCCCGGTCGGGCTCGACCCCCAGTTCCGCGCGCTGTACGACGAGGCCGAGGCGGCCGGGGACGACGTCGGACGGCTGCGCGCGATCGTGGACCAGATCGCCGCCCTGACCGACGTCTCGGCCCGCTCCCTCCACGCCCGCCTCACCACCCCCCGCCCAGCCCGCCACCCATAACGCCCCCTCACGCCATACGGACGGCGCCACCGCCGGGAGCCACGACGGCGGGCCCGTGCGCCCGCCCGACGACCGCCGTCGGCGGCCCCCGGCCCCCGCCCGGCGCGAGTTCAGCCGCGCACGCCGCACGTCCCGATGGACCTGCCGTGCCGCGTGTACCGGACGGCGCCACGGCCGGGGGCTTGTGTCGGCGGGCTCGTGCGCCCGCCCGACGACGACCGCGCCCGGCCGCGTACGCCGCACCGGACGGCGTCCGGACGGGTGCCGACCGCTCGGCAGGGGTGGTGCCGGGCCTTCCCGGGGGCCGCGTGGTGCGGGAGGCTCCTTCTTGGCCGGGACGCGGTCGTCGCGGCGCGGCCGAGGCGCCTGACAAGGGCCACCGGGGACACCGACGGAACAGGCCGAGAAGAGACCTCCGATACCGGACCGGCGGCAGACTGACGGGAGAACGACACACGACACACCGCGGAACGACACACGACACACGCGACACTCACGCGAGAACCACGCGAGACCCCTGCGCCAGGCCGACGCGACCGGGGTAAGGCATACGCAGAGCCACTGCTCGGCAGCGAGGAGGAGACAAGTGGTCGACGCACACCAGACGTTCGTCATCGTCGGAGGGGGTCTGGCCGGGGCGAAGGCCGCGGAAACCCTTCGAGCGGAGGGCTTCACCGGCCGGGTGATCCTGATCTGTGACGAGCGCGACCACCCCTATGAGCGGCCACCGCTGTCCAAGGGCTTCCTCACCGGCAGCCAGGAGCGCGACAGCGTCTTCGTCCACGAGCCCGCCTGGTACGCGCAGGCCGATATCGAGCTCCATCTCGGCCAGCCCGCCGTACGGCTGGACCGCGTCGCCAAGGCCGTGACGCTCGGCGACGGCACCCGGATCAACTACGACCGGCTGCTGCTGGCCACCGGCGCCGAACCGCGCCGCCTGGACATCCCCGGCACCGATCTGGTCGGGGTTCACCACCTGCGCCGCCTCGCCCACGCCGAGCGGCTGAAGGGCGTCCTGACCGCCCTCGGCCGGGACAACGGCCAGCTGGTCATCGCGGGCGCGGGCTGGATCGGCCTGGAGGTCGCCGCCGCCGCCCGCGGCTACGGCGCCGAGGTCACCATCGTCGAACCCGAGCCGACCCCGCTGCACCCGGTCCTCGGCCCCGAGCTGGGCGCGCTCTTCGCCGATCTCCACGGCGACCACGGCGTCCGCTTCCATTTCGGCGCCCGGCTCACCGAGATCACCGGACAGGACGGTGTGGTGCTGGCGGCCCTCACCGACGACGGCGAGGAGCACCCCGCCCACACCGTGCTGGCCGCCATCGGCGCCGCCCCTCGGATCGCCCTCGCCGAGGCCGCGGGGCTGGAGGTGGCGGACCGCGCGCTGGGCGGCGGCATCGTGGTCGACGCCTCGCTGCGCACCAGCGACCCGGACATCTTCGCCGCGGGCGACGTTGCCTCCGCCCCGCTCGCCTTCCTGGAGGGCAGCCCGGTCCGGGCCGCGCTGCCGCCCGGCACCCGGCTGCGGGTGGAGCACTGGGCCAACGCGCTCAACGGCGGCCCGGCCGCCGCCCGCGCGATGCTCGGCCAGGACGTCGCGTACGACCGGGTGCCGTACTTCTTCTCCGACCAGTACGACGTCGGACTCGAGTACTCCGGCTACGCCCCGCCCGGCTCGTACGACCAGGTCCTGGTCCGGGGTGATGTCGCCAAGCGGCAGTTCATCGCCTTCTGGCTGAACGACGGCCGCCTGCTGGCGGGCATGAACGTGAACGTGTGGGACGTCACCGAGACCATCCAGGGGCTGATCCGCGGCGGTGCCCGGCTGGACCCGGCGGCGCTGGCCGACCCGGCCGTCCCGCTGGCCTCGCTGATGCCGTAACGGCGAACGTGCCAGCGGCGAGCGGCGAGCCATGAGCGGCGAACGGGGTCCGGCATGGAAGGGAAATCCGTGTCGGACCCCGGCCGTAGAATTCTCACGTGGCAGGCAGGATCAACGATGACGACGTGAGGGCGGTACGGGACGCGGTCCCGATCGACGCCGTCGTGTCCGAGTACCTCCAGCTGCGGGGCGCGGGGGGCGGCAATCTCAAGGGCCTGTGCCCCTTCCATGACGAGAAGTCCCCGTCCTTCCAGGTCAGCCCCAGTAAGGGGCTCTATTACTGCTTCGGCTGCCAGGAGGGTGGCGACACGGTCGACTTCGTGATGAAGATCGATCACCTCTCCTTCGCCGAGACCATCGAACGGCTGGCCTCCCAGGCGGGCATCACCCTGCGCTACGAGGAGGGCGGTGCCGCCCCCGGCCGTCAGCAGGGTGAGCGCACCCGTCTGGTCGAGGCCCACAAGGCGGCGGCCCAGTTCTACGTCGAGCAGCTGGACGGACCCGAGGCGGAGATCGGCCGGAAGTTCCTCGCCGAGCGCGGTTTCGACCAGGACGCCGCCCGGCATTTCGGCGTCGGCTACAGCCCGGCGGGCTGGGATCACCTGGTCCGCTTCCTGCGCGGCCGCGGCTTCACCGACAAGGAGCTGATCGTCTCCGGTCTCGCCCAGGAGAGCCGCCGCAATCCGATCGACCGCTTCCGCGGCCGTCTGATGTGGCCGATCCGCGATATCACCGGTGAGGTCGTCGGCTTCGGCGCCCGCAAGCTGCGCGACGACGACAACGGCCCGAAGTACCTCAACACCCCCGAGACCCCGCTCTACAAGAAGTCCCATGTCCTGTACGGCATCGACCTCGCCAAGAAGGACATCGCCAAGACCAGTCGGGCGGTTGTCGTCGAGGGCTATACGGATGTCATGGCCTGCCATCTGGCCGGGGTGACCACCGCCATCGCCACCTGCGGCACCTCCTTCGGCGGCGACCACATCAAGATCCTCCGTCGGCTACTGATGGACAATTCGGGCGCCGAGGTGGTCTTCACCTTCGACGGTGACGCGGCGGGCCAGAAGGCGGCCCTGCGTGCCTTCGAGGACGACCAGAAGTTCGCCGCGGAGACCTATATCGCGGTCACCCCGGGCGGGATGGACCCCTGTGAACTGCGGCTCGCCGAGGGCGACGACGCGGTCAAGGCGCTGGTCGACAGCCGCACCCAGCTGTTCGAGTTCGCCATCCGGCAGATCATCGCGCGCCACAATCTGGACACGGCGGTGGGCCGCGCCGCGGCCCTGGAGGAGGCGGCCCCGGTCGTCGCCGGGATCAAGAACAGCTCCATCCAGCACGAGTCGGCGGTCCATCTCGCCGGTCTGCTCGGCATCCTCGACACCCAGTTCGTCGTACGGCGCGTCTCGCAGCTGGCCCGCTGGGCCCGTGAGCGCGGGCGCGGGGGTGACGCCCGCGGCCGGGGCGACCAGCGCGGCCGTCCCGGTGGCGCCCCCGGGGACGGCGGCGCGCGCGGGCGACAGCAGGGCGGCCCGGAGGCGAGCACCGCCCCCGCGGGGCCGCGCGGCCCCGCCCTCAACCTCCGCAGCCCCGCCCACCGCGTCGAGCGCGAGCTGCTGAAGCTGGCCCTCCAGCGCCCCGAGCTGGTCTCCCCGGCCTTCGACGCCTACGGCGTCGACGAGTTCACCGCCCCGCCGTACGCCGCCGTGCGCCGCACCATCGAGGAGGCGGGCGGGGCGACCGGCGCCGATGGCGACTACCTCGCCCGGGTCCGGGATGTCGCCCCCGACGACACGGTCCGCGCGATGGTCACCGAGCTGGCCGTCGAGCCCCTGCACACTCGCAGGGAGGCGGACGAGGCGTATGCGGGCGTGCAGTTGGTGGCCGTGCGCCTGGCCGCCGTCAATCAGCGGGTGACGGAGGTCCGCGGCGCCCTCCAGCGCCTCGGCCAGCAGGCCGACCCCGCCCATCTCGCCGCCGTCCAGAACGAGCTGTGGGTCCTCCAGCAGTACGGACAGTCCCTGCGCGACCGGGGTGCGGCGGCGCTGTAGGGCGCCGCGAGCCGGTCCGCCCGGCCCTTCCGGCCGCCCCCTCAGCCTCGGGAGCCCCACGGGAAGCGCCCCCGGGCGATAGGTGTAGCCGCCGGGTAGTCGGCCGGTCACGGGCCGCTGAGCAAAAAGTGCCCGCACGCCCCTCGTGGCGGGCCTGTCTCGTACTCCACACTGGGGGCGGTGCCTGAGTCCTCGGAGCGCGGCGGTGTTGACCGGCCAGTGCCGGATTCCCCCGCAGATCCACTCATGATGTACGGGACGGACGGCGGCGTGGCCGCCGCATCCGTACCCGATCGTTCTGCCGCCTCAGCAGCGATCACCCTGGAGGTCGCCCCCGTGCAGACCCAGACCCTCACCGATGCGGCCCCGGCCGCGCCACCGCACTCCCGGCCAGCCCCCTCGCCCGGCGTGGAACCGGCCGCGCCGCCGCGGTCCGCGGACTCCTCGGGCGCGCCGGACGCCGGACCGGAGGGGGCAAGGGATGTGACGGCGTCACCAGACGGAGCCGAGCGGGCCGGGCCGGACAGACGGCGTGCCCCGTCCGAGGCCGCGGACCCACCGGAGCCACCGGACCGGTCCGACGAGCCCGAAGCGACGGCCGACGAACCCGACGAGCCCGAGGCGGCGCCACCGCCGTCGGCCCTGCGGCCCGACACCAGCGGCCCGTCCTCCGACCTCTTCCGGCAGTACCTGCGGGAGATCGGCCGCGTCCCGCTGCTCTCCGCGGCCGAGGAGGTGGACCTCGCGCGCCGGGTCGAGGCGGGCCTGTTCGCCGAGGAGAAGCTCGGCAGCGCCGCCGACCTCGACACCCAACTCGCCCTGGACCTGGACCGGTTGGTGGTCCAGGGCCGGATGGCCAAGCGCCGGCTGATCGAGGCCAACCTCCGCCTCGTCGTATCGGTCGCCAAGCGCTACATCGGCCGCGGACTGACCATGCTCGACCTGGTCCAGGAGGGCAATCTCGGCCTGATCCGCGCGGTCGAGAAGTTCGACTACGCGCGTGGCTACAAGTTCTCGACGTACGCGACCTGGTGGATCCGCCAGGCCATGTCCCGCGCCCTGGCCGACCAGGCCCGGACCATCCGGGTCCCGGTGCATGTGGTCGAGCTGATCAACCGGGTGGTCCGGGTACAGCGCCGGATGCTCCAGGAGCGCGGCTACGAACCCACCCCCGAGGAGGTCGCCGTCCAGCTCGACCTCACCCCGGAGCGGGTCACCGAGGTGCTGCGGCTGGCCCAGGAGCCCGTCTCGCTGCACGCGCCGGTCGGCGAGGAGGACGACGTCGCCCTCGGCGACCTCATCGAGGACGGCGACGCCGCGTCCCCCGTGGAGTCCGCGGCCTTCCTGCTGCTGCGCGAGCATCTGGAGGCCGTGCTGTCCACCCTCGGCGAGCGCGAGCGCAAGGTCGTCCAGCTCCGTTACGGGCTGGTGGACGGCCGCCCGCGGACGCTGGAGGAGATCGGCCGGATCTTCGGTGTGACCCGGGAACGGATCCGCCAGATCGAGTCGAAGACGCTCAACAAGCTCCGCGACCACGCCTTCGCCGACCAGCTCCGCGGCTATCTGGACTAGGGCGTGTCCGCCTCGGCCCTGCCCGGCGGGTCCTCAGCGGATCCACCGGACCGGACCTAGGTCGTGTCGTTTGGATCTTCGCGGACCCGCGAAAGATCCGAACGACACGGCCTAGCCGCCCGCCTCGCCCTCGAAGGCACCCGGATGGATCTGCTCGCGCACCGTCACGTACTGCTGCCGCACCGCCTGCCCCACGGCCAGCTCCGCACCCGGTTCGAAGACCTGGCTGGCCGCCGCCGGCCAGCGGGGCGGCTCATGCGGCGAGAGGGTGCCATGCGCGGCGCCGAGCGCCCAGGCGGCCTGCCGGGCCGCGCCGATGGCCGCGTAGTCCGCGGGCTGCGGGACCACGACCTGCGCGCCCAGCAGCGCGGGCGCGATGGCCCGTACGGCCTGGAGATCGGCCGCGGGCCCGAGCAGGAAGACCCGCCGCACCTGGACCCCGCGGCCGCGCAGGACGTCCAGCGCGTCCGCGAGCCCGCACAGCATGCCCTCGAAGGCGGCGCGCGCGAGGTGCTCGGGCTTCATCGACTCACGCCGCAGCCCGGTGAGCGTTCCGGCGGTGTGCGGCAGGTGGGGGGTGCGTTCACCCTCCAGATACGGCAGCAGCACCAGCCCGTACGAACCGGGGCTGGACTTCAGCGCGAGCGCGGACAGCCCCTCCAGGTCCGTGCCGAGCAGCTCGGCGGTGCCGCGCAGCGCCCGTACGGCGTTGAGCGTGTGCACCACCGGCAGATGCATCCCGGTGGCATCCGCGTACGAAAGGATCGTGCCGGTCGGATCGGCCAGCGCCTCATGGTGGACGGAGAAGACCGAACCCGACGCCCCGAGCGAGATCACCGCGTCCCCGAGGCCGACGCCGAGCCCGAAGGCGGCGGCCATCGTCTCGCCGGTCCCGGCGGAGATCATCAGCCCCTCGGGGGTGTGCCCGGCCACCTCGGCGGGGCCGATCACCTCGGGCAGCCGCACCTGATGGCCGAGCGCCAGCTCGACGAGGTCCGGGCGCCAGGAGCCGGTGGCGGCCGACCAGTAGCCGGTGCCGGAGGCCGTGCCCCGGTCGGTCGTACGCCGGTGCGGCCGCCCGAGCAGCTGCCACACCAGCCAGTCGTGCGGCTGCATCAGCTCGGCGACGCGGCGCGCCGCGTCCGGTTCGGTACGGGTCAGCCAGCGCAGCTTGGCGATCGCCTGGGTGGCGGTCGGCACCGCGCCGACGGCCTGGGCCCACGCGCTGCGGCCACCGAGCGCCTCGATGACGTCGGCCGCCGCGGACTGGGCGCGCTTGTCGTTGCCCACCAGCGCGGGGCGCACCAGCCCGCCG
Source organism: Streptomyces sp. NPDC048636 (assembly GCF_040650655.1). Classification (NCBI taxonomy): domain Bacteria; kingdom Bacillati; phylum Actinomycetota; class Actinomycetes; order Kitasatosporales; family Streptomycetaceae; genus Streptomyces; species Streptomyces sp. NPDC048636. The sequence continues at coordinate 396,349 of NZ_JBEZHR010000002.1, forward strand.
CCCGAATCCAGCGCGAGCAGCCCGTGCGGCTGTGCCGAGACGCCGATGGCCTGCACCCCCTCCAGCAGCCCGCCCTCGGCGGCCTCACCGAGGGAGAGCAGCCAGGACTGCGGGTCCACGTCATGTGGGGAGCCGTCGTCGCCGACGGCTTGATGCGGGGCGTACCCCTGTTTGAGTACGGCTCCCGTATCTGTGTCACAGACGACGATTCGTGTGCTGTCGGACGAACTGTCCAACCCGGCGACTATCCCCATGGACCAGATGATGCCACCGTGGGCACTAGGTGTTGCTGGTGCCCCAGTCGTCCTCCTCCATGACCCGCTCCTCGCGCTGCCCGCCGATCCGCTCGCGCAGCGGGCGCACCTTGCCGAGCGCCTTGGCGGCGGCCTGCCGACCGCCGTGCGCGGCCGATTCGGCGGTGTTGCGGACGGCAGGGTTGTGTGCGAACCGCTGCGCACAGCTGCGCAGCTGCTCGTACCGCTCGCGGCCGGCCCGCGTGCCCAGTACGTAACCAACAGCCAGCCCGGTGATGAACGTCAGCCGGTAGCGCATCGACCTGCCCTTCTGGTTGTCCTTCACATCGGACCCCGGGGTCGTGCTGCGCCTACCCGCCCGTGCCGCAGATCACCCACAGATCATCAAGAGATCATCCGACGGCCCCACACGGGGATACCGATTGGCGGAGCACCCCCCTGCTTGCGCTAATGTATGTGTCGCAGCGAACGCACGCCCTCCGGGAGCACCGGACGGGGGCGCGGTCGAGGCACACGGAGCAATCCCCTGTAGCTCAATTGGCAGAGCAGCCGGCTGTTAACCGGCAGGTTACTGGTTCGAGTCCAGTCGGGGGAGCTCGGTCCCCTGTAGCTCAATTGGCAGAGCATTCGGCTGTTAACCGGAGGGTTACTGGTTCGAGTCCAGTCGGGGGAGCCAGCGGGAGAGGGCCCTGAGGGGCCCTTTTTCATGCCCAGGATTCCTGCCGGACAAGGGTGCCCTGGACGGCGGCAGAACAAGATCAAGCCATGATCGAGCCGCCGAGGCGTCCAACATCGGCCTGCTGAAGCAGCAGATCGTATGAGCGGCTATGCTGCGGCAGACGGCGCGCACGACCGTGAAGGCGCGCCGTTACGGGGCGGTAGCTCAGCCGGTTAGAGCAGCGGACTCATAATCCGTCGGCCGTGGGTTCGAGTCCCACCCGCCCCACCGCGCGGATGTTCGCGAAAACGTTCCTGACCTGGTCTGACAGGTCGGGAACGATCTCTTTGGGGCGGGGTGTCGCACGATACCGCGCACCAGGGTGTCAGCACGGGAACGACGTCGCCCACGATCGTGTCCCGTAGTGAGAGAACGAGCCGGACGCCCGAAGGGACACGAGCGGCGGCGCCACCGTGGCCGCACGCTCTCTTGGTGTGGCCAACTCCCGCCCCTGACCGCGTTCCTCTTCGAGAGCTCGACCCACGAGCTCCGCGAATCGGTCACCGGCGCCCGGCGCCGCCGACGCCCCCTCGAGCCGGGGCCGAGGGGAACGCCGGAGCGCCATGCGCCAGCGGTCAGCCGCTGGCGATGTTGGAGCAGTGGCCGCCGATCGAGGTGTCGCCGACCGGAGCGGCCCCGCCGACCGGGGCGATGGTGCCGGACGCGGCATCGCAGTCGTTCGTCTGGAAGATCAGGCTGAACCCGCCGCCGCCCAGACCGTTGCCCGTGCCGCCTTTCCCGGCGGCCGGCACCCCGTACGCGGCCGCACTCCCCGCGCCGACCAGCACCAGCGTCGCGGACGCCGCAGCCATCAGGGCTGCCTTCTTACCGATTCGCATGCGATTCCTCCGGGTGAGCCATGTGGCCAAATCTGACCATCAGATCTAACGGGGAGCCGCGCACGTACCCCGGCCGACGCGGCGACGGGTAACTCGACCGGTCCGGCAATACGCTGGTTCTGCCCAAAGGATTCCGCCGATCGGCGGCGCCCCGGCGACGGATCGCCCGGTTCATCAAGGACAACATGGGCGTCGGGCTGATCTTCGACGGAACGCCGCCATGATCCTCGCCCTCGCCCAGCGTCACACCGCGGCGGCCTCGACGGGGATCCACAGCTCGGCGTCCCCCTGACGTCCGTCCTCCGAGGGCCTGGTCCGCAGGATCTCCGGTCCGGGCCTGCTCCGATACGGGTTGGACGGGAACCACTGGGTGAACACATCCCGCCACAGGTCCTGGATCGCCCGCGGGAACTCGCCCGAGACCTCGAACACCGCCCATGCCCCGGCCGGGACGGTGAGGGTGTCCAGGCCCCCGCCGTCCCCGGCCAACGCGCCCTCGCCCGTCACCACCGCGTGGTAGTAGTCGAGTTCGGTGCCCTCGGCACGGCTTTCGTCGAGGTTGTCCGTCACGGCCACGATCCCCCGCGGCTCCTGGTCGCTCAGCTCCTCGAGCCGGGTCAGTGTCTCCGGGGCGATGCTCCGTACGAAATCCACGATGGCCGAGTTGAGCCCCTCGTGGACCAGTGGGATGCGGGCCTTCCTGCCCACCACCCGGAATTCCTCCTTCTCGACGATCCGATATCGCATGCTGCCGCTCCCTTCGACGATGAGGCGGAAGGACATCCGTGGCTGGGAGTGAAGAGCGGCGCCGTCGCGTCTGGCCTCCCCCGGACCGACGCCGTGCATCGCACGGAACGCGCGGGCGAACGCCTCGCCCGAGCCGTACCCGTAGTGCGTCGCGATGTCGAGCAGGGTGCGCTGTCCGGCGAGCACTTCGGCGCCCGCGACCGTCAGCCGCCGACGCCGGACATAGACGGACAGCGGCATGCCCGCGAGCGCGGAGAACAGCCGTCGGAAGTGGTATTCCGAGGTGACGGCGATCCGCGCCAGTTCGGCCGCGTCGATCTCGTGGTCGAGACGGTCCTCGATGTGGTCCATGGCCTGGTTCAGCCGCTCCAGCACTCTCCCCGGCCTCCTTCCTCTCCTCTTTCTCTGCGTGCCCCTTCACGCTAGGGAGGGCCCGCCCTGCCGCACCCGACATTCCGTGCCCGGAACGATCGCCCCGTACCGAACGGACCGGGGCCGGGACGAGCAACCCGGGGGCCCGTCGCGGGGTCCTTGCTCACAGAAGCCGTTGTCCGCGAAAGACGTCCGCAACCGTCGACCGCCCCCGAGGTGCCGCTGTGCGTCCGCTCGTTCACGTCGCCACCGCGACCGCCTTCGCCGTTGTCCTCCTGGCCGGATGCAGCGTGGGGGAGGGCGCCGACACCTCGCGCTCCCCCACGCGCGGGGGCAACACCACGAACGGCCGCGTCTCGCCCGGGGACTTCAACGGCGACGGCTACGACGACTTCGCCACCACCATCCGGCCCACCAGCGCCTCCCGGGGCCCGTTGCCCAGCAGGCTGGCCGTCGTCTACGGCTCCTCCCGCGGCCTCGACCCGCACCGACGGCTGGTCGTCGACGTCCCCGAGGACGACTACGTGGGTCCGCTGCTCCGCGTCGACCTCGACCGCGACGGCTACACCGACCTGGTGACGGCGCGCTGGGCCCACGCCGCTGCGCCCGGCGGCGAGCGGACCGGCCAGACGGTGGTGCTGCGCGGCGGACGCAAGGGGCTGGAGCGGCCGCGGCCCCTGGGCGGCGACGGGCTCACCGCGCTCGCCGCCGGTGACTTCAACGGCGACGGGGCGCCGGATCTGCTCGCCTCCGGTCACACCCGCCGGACCGGTGCGGTGCGGGTGCTCTACGGTCCGTTCGGCACCAGCACCGGCGAACCCGCCCGCAGCACGCCCCTCCCGCGCGCCCGCGACCCACACCTCCCCGACGGTGGCCGGGACAAGGGCGGGGCACAGCCGCGGGACCTGGCCCCGGCCAGTGCCACCGCCGGGGACTTCGACGGCGACCGGCGCACCGACCTCGTACTCACCTACCGGCAGGACGCGCAGCAGGACCAGGACGCCGACCAGGACGCGCCCGCACCCGCTCCCGCGGAGCTGCTCACACCCGTCGTCCACTACCGGGGCGGCTCAAAGGGGCTGGTCCGGGACAGACGGCCGGAGGCGCGCCTCGACCACGCCCTGGAGACGGCGGACGGACCGCGTGAGCCCTCGGCCGGGGACATCGACGGCGACGGCATCGACGATCTGCTCGCACCCGGCGAAAGCGGCCCGGCCCTCCGGCCCACCGACACCGACGGACCCACCGACGCCGACGGGCCCACCGACACCGACGGGCCCACCGACACCGACGGGGACCACCGCCGTGGCCCGGCCGGGACACCGGAACCCTCCGGCCGACTGACCGTCGTCCACGGCTCCAAGTCCGGTCTGGGCAAAGGGAGTTCCGATTGGTTGATCGACCAGTCCACCCCTGGCGTACCCGGGAAGCCGGAGAGCGACGACGGTTTCGGCGCGGCCCCGGCCGTGGGTGACATCACCTCCGACGACCGCCCCGATCTGGTGGTGGCCGCGCCGGAGAAGGGCCGTGGCAACGGGCGGCTGACCCTGCTGCCGGGCTGCGGGCTCGGCCAGGGCGACCGCGGATACGCCCCGCCCACGGCCGACCCCGAGGGCGAGGACGACCCCAAGGGCACGGGCCGGGAGCGGGCACAGACCATCGACCTCGACACCCCCGGTGTGCCCGGCGGCCACACACCCCACGGCTTCGACGCCTTCGCACCACAGACCCCGCTGCTCGACGTCGACGGGGACGGCCACGCCGATGTGATCGCCGCCGCGCCCGGCTACGGACGCGGCAGGACCGGCGGTTTCTGGGTGTTCCGCGGCACCGGGCACGGGCTGGCCACCCGCGCCGTCGACCGCTTCACCCCCGCCGGTCTCGGTATCCGCTACCGGACCCGCTGACCCCCGTAGCACGCCCCTGACCTGCGGCAGGACGGCCCCGAGGAATACCGGACGGAGGAGAGGGGTTACCGTCGTGGCAACTGCCGACGTACGGAAGCGGGAACTCAGGCATGAGCACGAGCACCGTTGAACTCACGAAGGACAACTTCGACGAGATCGTCTCGGGAAGTGGCTTCGTATTGATCGACTTCTGGGCGTCCTGGTGCGGACCGTGCCGGATGTTCGCCCCCGTGTACGAGCGGTCGGCGGAGCGTCACCAGGACCTGACCTTCGCCAAGGTCGACACCGAGGCACAGCCCGAGCTCGCCGCCGCCTTCGACATCCAGTCCATCCCCACGCTGATGATCGTGCGTGAGAACATCGCGGTCTTCGCCCAGCCGGGCGCCCTCCCCGCGGAGGCGCTGGAGGACGTCATCGGCCAGGCCCGGGCCCTCGACATGGACAAGGTCCGCGCCGACATCGCCACCGCCGAGAGCGCCGCGGCGAACGCCGAGGCGAACAAGGAGCGGGCGCCCCAGGACGGCTCCGGCGCGGGCGAGCCAAGCGAAGGCGTCTGACGGCATGAGCGAGCTGGTGCTGATCCGCCACGGCGAAACCGAGTGGAGCCGGTCGGGGAAGCACACCAGCTGGACCGAGCAGCCCCTGACGGCGCGCGGGGAGGACCAGGCCCGCGCGCTGCGCCCGCTGCTCGCCGAGCGGAAGATCGGGCTGGTCCTGGTCAGCCCACTGGGCCGGGCCGCGCACACCGCGCGGCTCGCCGGGCTCGACGGCGCGCGCACCGAGCCCGATCTGCACGAATGGGACTACGGCGGCTACGAGGGCATCACCACCGCCGAGATCCACCGCACCCGCCCCGGCTGGAACCTGTGGACCGACGGGGTGGCACCGGGCGACGCCGAGCACCCCGGTGAGTCACCCGAGCAGATCGGGGCCCGGGTCGACCGGGTACTGGCCCGGATCGCGCCCGAACTGGACGCGGACGACAGCGCGCCGGACGCGGACGACAGCGCGCCGAACGGGGCGGCGGCATCCGGCGGCGGTGATGTCGTCCTGGTCGCCCACGGCCATGTCCTGCGGGTGCTCACCGCCCGTCGGCTGGGCCTGCCCCCGGCCGCCGGAGCCCTCTTCCGCCTCGACACCGCGACCCTCAGTCGACTGGGAACCGAGCACGGCCGCCCGGCGGTTGTCGCCTGGAACGTAGGCTCGTAGCCCGGCCTCCGGGCGGGTCGCAACCGGCAGCGGTGCGGCCACGGCCGGATGATCGGACCGAACGCCCCGTGGTACGTCACCTGACGACGTCACCTGACGACGTCACCTGACAGAAAGCAGGGAACAGCGAGCATGGCTACGACGCGCACCGCGCACACCGTCTGGAACGGCAATCTGGCCGAGGGCAAGGGAGTCGTCACCTTCGACTCGTCCGGGATCGGCGAGCAGCCGGTCTCCTGGCCGTCCCGCGCCGAGCAGGCGAACGGCAAGACCAGCCCCGAGGAGCTGATCGCCGCCGCGCACTCCAGCTGCTTCTCGATGGCGCTGTCGCACGGCCTGACCCAGGCCGGGACCCCGCCGACGCAGCTGACCACCCAGGCCGATGTCACCTTCCAGCCCGGCACCGGTATCACCGGGATCCACCTCACCGTGGAGGGCTCGGTCGAGGGCCTGGACGAGGCGGCGTTCGTCGCGGCCGCCGAGGACGCCAAGAAGAACTGCCCGGTGAGCCAGGCGCTCGCCGGTACGGAGATCACCCTGTCGGCGAAGCTGGCCTGATTTCCGTTGGCGCGAGGTCAGTTGGCGGGGTCCACCCGTTCCACGCGCTGAAGCAGACCCCAGGTGAACTCCGCCACGTACGGGCGGAGTTCACCTGTCTGCGTTTCTGGGGCGCCGTCCGGAGCGCCGTCCGGGGCGTCGAAGGCCAGCCGCCAACGGGTGGGCGCCGAGCCCTCCATGGGCCGCGCGGGCGCGAAGGCCCGCGCCACCTCGTCCACCGTGCAGGACCAGGGGTCCAGGTCGGCGGCCGTACGGAGGGCCGGTCCGGCCGCGCCCGGTGCACGGACCAGCCACTCGTTCCACACCGCCCCGCCGGGCGCGGTGAGCACCTCGAACCGCAGATCCGGCCACAGGGGCACCGGCCAGCTCAGCGCATCGCAGGTCAGATCGCCGATCCGGCGCTTCGCGGTGGTCTCGGGCGGGCCGAGCACCGAGCGGTAGCGGGCGACGGCGGGTCGCCGCCGCGGCGACCGCTGCATCGCCTGCCAGCGGCGGTTGGCCTCGCGCATCACGGCGCGTCCGAACCCCAGCTCCCGCAGCGCGTCCTCGACCAGCCCGGGCTGGAAGTCGGCCATCCGCCGCAGCAGGACGAGTACGAAGGGGAAGGGCGCGGGAAACGGTTCGGACCCGGGGGACCCGGGTGTCCCGGGGAACGAGGACGCGGAAGCCATGTCCCCATCCTGACGCAGGTTTGCCACCCGGCTCATGGGCCAGGCTCCAGAGATGGTCCGACGGCAGACGTTCGACATCGCGGTCCGCGCCACCGCCTCGCTCGGCGAGGGCCCCACCTGGGACCCCACCGCCCGGCGGCTGATCTGGGTGGACATCCTCGCCGCCCGCGTCCACACCTACGATCCGGCCACCGGCGACCGCACCACCCTCGCCACCGAGCAGCACATCGGCGCGGCCAAGCCCCGCGCGCGCGGCGGCCTCGTCGTCAACCTCCGTGACGGCGTCGGGCTCTACGGCGCCGACGGCGGCTTCCGCTGGCTGCTGCGCGAGGTGGTCCCCGGCCGCCGTGGCAATGACGCGGCCGTGGCCCCCGACGGTTCGCTGTGGGCGGGCACGATGCGCTACGACGCGGCGCCCGGCGGTGGCACGCTCACCCGGATCGCCCCCGACGGCGGCCGTACGGACGTCCTGTCGGATGTCGCGGTCAGCAACGGCATCGGCTGGAGCCCGGACGGCCGGCTGATGTACTACGTCGACACCCCCACCCGCCGTGTCGACGTCTTCGATGGGGACGGCGGCCGCGGACCGGCGGAGTTCTCCGCCCGGCGGCCGTTCGTACGGCTGGAGGAGGGCGCGGGCCAGCCGGACGGGCTGTGCGTGGACGCCGAGGGAGCGGTCTGGGTCGCCCTGTGGGACGGTGGCGCGATCCGTCGTTACGCCCCCGACGGCACACTCGATCGGGTGGTGGAGCTTCCGGTGCCGCGCCCCACCGCGTGTGCCTTCGGCGGCCCGGATCTCACCGATCTGTATGTGACCACCGCCCGGGTCGGCGTCAACCCCGCCGCGGCTCCGCTCGCGGGATCGCTGCTGGTCGTCCCGGGTGCCGGACGAGGTCGGGCGCAACCCGCCTTCGCGGGCTGAAACCGGGCAGGACCAGGGGCTTTCCCCGCAGACCAGGACCGAACCACGGCGGGTCGGGCCCGGACCACGGCGAGCCGGGCCCGGGGCGGCCGTTCCGGTGGCTCCCTGCACAGGATCCTCACACACGCCGGTATCGGCATTGTTCAGCGGTCACATAACCTGCCCCGCGTCATGGATTACTGCCCTCCCTGCCGACGCCATCTCAACGGCGCGCTCTCCTGCCCCGGATGCGGGAAGCCCGTTGAGGAACTGGAGCTGCCCAGGGCCGGTTCGGGTGCGGCGGCGCGAGCGGGCGCGGCGGGCGCCGATGACGCCTCCGATGCGCCGATGACGCGTGCGGAACGGCGCAGGGCGCAGAAGACGCCGTCCGCCGCCAGCCGCCGTAAGCCCAAGTCCCGCGGGGTCGTGCGCGGGGGCCGTGCGCGCCGGGCCCGGCCGGGGCGCGGTCGCCGGAGGATCGTCGTGGCCGCGGTGCTGGGCCCGGTGCTGGCCGCGCTGTTCGTGGCGGAGCTGGCGAACGAGGGGTACTTCCGGGAGTCGGCCCCGGCGCCCGCCCGCGAGAAGCCGGTGGCCGACCACGGCGGCGGGGTGACGGAGTCCGCCGAGCCCGTCGCGCGGGACAGCGGCGGGCCGAGTACGGCCGCGTCCACCGGGAGCGGCCGTCCGGACGGGGACACCGAGGACCGCGACCACAAGAAGGGCGAGGACGGGAAGAAGGCGAAGCACGCCTCCTCGTCCGCGCCCGGCACCCCGGTCTCCGGCGCACCGGACCCCTCGGCCCCGGCCACCGGCGGAGCCGGCACCACCCAGCCGTCCCCGCCGTCGCAGCCGCGTCCGACCACGCCGGGGACGTCCGCGCCGACCCCGACCCCGACACCGTCCGAGACCTGCAACCGCTTCCTCTGGTGGTGCACCTAGGCCGTGCCGTTCGGATCTTTCGCGGGTCCGCGACGCCGGCTACGGCACCTCGCGGCGTTGTCGCCAGACCCGAGTACGCCCAGTACGCGGGTCAGGCTCCGCCTTGCGATGCACCGCATCCGACGCCGCGGCCTGATCCGCGAAGATCCGAACGACACGACCTAGCCCGTGCCGTTCGGATCTGCGCCCCGAAGGGGCGCGGGGAACTGCGCGACCGGCCACGACGTGGCCGCGGACGCATGACGGCACTTCGCGGCACTTCCCGCGGCGCGCTCAGCGGTCGGTGAGGCACCCGGCGGCAGCCGGAGCGGTGAGCGGTCTCAGGGCTCGATGCCGAGCATCCGCCGCAGCAGGTCCCGCAGGACCGTGCGCTCGTGGGCCGAGAGCCCGGCCAGCGGCTCGCGGGCGAAGTCGAGCGAGCCGCGCAGCCGGTCGGAGGTCTCCTTGCCCGCCTCGGTGGCCGCGGCCAGCTTGACCCGCCGGTCGGCGGGATCGAGACGGCGCTCGACGAGCCCACGGGACTCCAGCCGGTCCACGATCCCCGTGACGTTCGACGGCTCGCACTTCAGCTGCTGGGCTATCCGCCGCATAGGGATGGGGCCCCGGGAGAGCAGCCCCAGGACCCTGGCCTGCGCTCCGGTCAGGGCGTGCTTGGCCGCCGCCTCCTCGTACTCCTCGTGGTAGCGGGCCACGACGGTGCCGATGAGCTCGACGACCTCGAGGGTCAGCGGATCGATGCGGGATGCCATGGGCACCAGGATACCCATTTACTTGACAACATGAAATATCCAGGTGCATGATTGTTTCACCTGCTGAAGTATTTCTCCGCTACGAGGGAGGCCCCTTCTCATGTCCGTCACCCCCGCCACCGGCCGCGAATGGCATCTCGTCGCCCGCCCGCAGGGCTGGCCCAAGCCGGAGGACTTCGCGCTGCGCGAGGTCCCCGTCGCCGAGCCGGGCCCCGGAGAGATCCTGGTCCGCAACCTCTACATGTCGGTGGACCCGTACATGCGCGGCCGGATGAACGATGTGAAGTCGTATGTGCCGCCCTTCCAGCTGGACCAGCCCATGGAGGGTGGCGCGGTCGGCAAGGTGCTCGTCTCCAACGCGGACGGCATCGAGGTCGGCGACCACGTACTGCACTCCAGCGGCTGGCGCGAGTACGCGGTGGTGGCGGACAAGAGCGCGGTCAAGGTCAGCCCGGAGACCGCCCCGCTCCCCGCCTACCTCGGTGTGCTCGGCATGACCGGCCTCACCGCCTACGCGGGTCTGCTGGAGGTGGCGTCCTTCAAGGAGGGCGACGCGGTCTTCGTCTCCGGTGCCGCGGGCGCCGTCGGCAGCCAGGTCGGCCAGATCGCCAAGCTCAAGGGCGCCTCCCGGGTGATCGGCAGCGCGGGCACGGACGAGAAGGTCCGGCTGCTGGTCGACGAGTACGGCTTCGACGCCGCGTTCAACTACAAGACGGGTTCGGTCACCGAGCAGCTGAAGGAGGCCGCGCCCGACGGGATCGACGTCTACTTCGACAACGTCGGCGGTGACCACCTCGAAGCCGCCATCGACCGGCTCAACCTGCACGGCCGGATCACCGTCTGCGGCATGATCGCCCAGTACAACGTCACCGAGCCGCCCGCCGCCCCGCGCAACCTCGGGCTGGTCATCGGCAAGCGGCTGCGGATTCAGGGCATGCTCGTCTCCGACCACCAGCACCTGAAGGAGCAGTTCTTCGAGGAGGTCGGGGCCTGGGTCCGCGACGGCGAGCTGCGCTACCGCGAGACGGTCGTGAAGGGCGTGGAGAACGGGGTGGACGCGTTCCTCGGCGTGCTGCGCGGCGACAACATCGGCAAGATGATCGTCTCCTTCGAGGACTGAGCTCCACGAAGGCCGGACCAGCGGCGCACAGGGTGGCCCCGGGGATTTCCCCGGGGCCTCCGGCGTACGCCGACGCGCTGCGCTTTCCGGGTGAACCGGCGTCAACTCCCTTGTGGCGTACACACACGAATGAGGTACTGAAAACAACCAAACGGTGGGCCGCCCATCCCTCCCGGGGAGCGGCCTGCGGATTTCTGCGCTCGAAGCGTGCGGACCGGTCAGGCAGTGTCGCCGCCCTGCTGACTGTGAGGGCCTCCCCGAGGGACCGCGGTGTCCACTCCCGTAACTCAATGAGGAGACACCTCATGTCCTCACCCGTGTCCAACCAGGACGTCGCGCTCGCGGTCGGCGTGCCGACGATCCTCCTCGTCGTCCCGAGCTCCGGGCCGATCGGCGGTGGCAACCCCGTCGTGCTCATCGGAACGAACCTGAACACCGTCACCTCGGTGACCTTCGGCGGCACCTCGGCCACCATCGTCGCGCAGGATCCCAGTGGGACCGTGCTCGTCGCCACCGCCCCCGCCCACGCGGCGGGTGCGGTGCCGGTCATCGCCACCAACCCGTCGGGCGCGAGCACCCCGGCCGCCTACACCTACGTGGCCCCGCCGCCCCCGGTCGCCCTCCTCATCACCCCGGTCAGCGGCCCGGCGGCGGGCGGCACCCCGTTCACCATCGTCGGCGCCAACCTCACCGGTGCCTCGGTCACCTTCAACGGCACCGCGGCGACCGGTGTCACGGTGGTCGCGAGCGGCGCCGTGCTGACCGGCGTCACCCCGGCGGGCACCGCGGGCCCCGCCACCGTCGTGGTCACGACCCCCGGCGGGAGTGCCACCGTGCCGGGCGGCTACCTCTACGTCTGATACGTCTGAGGGGCCCGTAGGCGGAGAACTCCGCGGAGGACCGGGCCGATCGCACCGGCTCACCGTTCCCCGTCCGGTACGTCCGGGCGGGGAACGGCCGACTCGGCGTCGCCCGCCGCCGTTCCGGCTCCGTGCCGTTGGTGCCGTGACTGTCGTCTCCCCGGACGTGGCGGCCCCGGTGTGCGGTCGCGAAAAGAGATTGCGCGCACCGGGCCGTTGGACGAAGGTGTGCACCGCTGCGCCCCTCGTCCGTTCACAGGAGGTACCCCATGCCGGACCACGACCGATGGGCGATCCGGGAGTTCGCCGTCGGCCGCCCGGGGGCCGGGCCGTACGGCATCACGGCGGGTCCCGACGGCGCCCTGTGGCTCACCCTGGTGCACTCCGGGGAGATCGCCCGGCTGTCCGTCACGGGCGAGGCGGCGGGCGAGGCCACCGTCTGGCCGCTGGACTCGGGGGAGTGCGGCCCGATGGTCATCACCCCCGGCCCGGACGGTGCGCTGTGGTTCACCCGCTCCCGCGACGGCCGGATCGGCCGCGTCGGCCTGGACGGCGGGATCACCTCGTTTCCCCTGCCCACCCCGGACAGCGCCCCGTACGGCATCACGGCGGGCCCCGACGGCGCTCTGTGGTGCACCCTGATGAACCGCGACGCCCTCGCGCGGATCACCACCGGGGGAGAGGTCACCGTCTTCCCACTGCCGGTGGCGGGTGGCTTCCCGTCGGCCGTCGTGGCGGGCGCGGACGGGGCGCTGTGGTTCACCCTCAACCAGGGCAACGCCCTCGGCCGTCTCGCCCTCGACGGTGACACCACCCTGTACGAACTGCCCACCCCGGGCGCCGGACCGGTCGGGATGGCGCTCGGTGGCGACGGCGCGGTGTGGTTCGTGGAAATCCTCGCGGGCCAGGTCGGGCGGATCACACCGGACGGTCACCTCCAGGAGTTCCCGCTGCCGGACCGCACCGCCAAACCGCACGCCATCGCCCCGGACCCGGCCGGAGGCTGCTGGTTCACCGCATGGGGCACGGGGCGTATCGGCCATATCGACGCCACCGGGGAGATCCGCGAACACCCGCTGCCCACGCCCTCCTCGGAGCCGCACGGCATCGCGGTGACCGCGGACGGTGTGGTGTGGGCGGCGCTGGAGTCGGGGAGCGTGGCGCGGCTGACGCCGTAGCGGGGCCGACCCCCGGGGGGCGTTTTCGCGCCACACCCGCCGAGTAGGCTTCGCCCATGCGTGATCTTGCGACCGGCTTCGGCTATCTGGTGAAGGGGCAGCGCTGGGTGGCCCGGCACGGGCGATGGTGGGGGATAGGGATGCTGCCCGCCCTCATCACCCTCGTCGGCTACGCGGCGGCGCTCGTGGCGCTCTTCTTCTGGACCGACGACGTCATCGCGTGGGCCACCCCGTTCGCCGACGACTGGTCCTCGCCATGGCTCGGTGTCTTCCGCGGGACCCTCGCGCTCGTCTTCGCCGCCGCCTGTCTCTTCCTGGCCATCCTCACCTTCACCGCGGTCACGTTGCTGGTCGGCCAGCCCTTCTACGAGTCGCTGTCCGAGGCGGTGGACCGCTCCGAGGACGGCCACGCCCCCGAGTCAGGACTGCCGCTCTGGCGTGAGCTGTGGATCGGGCTGCGCGAGGCCATCGCCCTGGTGATCCGCGTGACGCTGTGGAGCGTGCTCTTCTTCGCACTCGGCTTCGTCCCGGTGATCGGCCAGACCGTGGTCCCCGCGCTCGCGTTCTGTGTGACCGGTTTCTTCCTCGTCGAGGAGCTGACCTCGATCGCGCTGCTGCGCCGCGGTGTGCTGCTGAAGGAGCGGCGGCGGATGCTGCGCGGCCGCCGGCTGCTCTCCCTCGGATTCGGTGTACCGCTCGCCCTGTTCTTCCTGCTGCCGCTGGTGGCGGTGATCCTGATGCCGGGCGCGGTCGCGGGGGCCACCCTGCTGGTACGCGATCTGACCGGCGAGGCCGAACCGGCCGACGACAACCCGGCCCACCCGGCGGACATGGTGGCGGGTGACCCGCCACCGCGTCCGCCGGCCTAGACCCTGTCCGGTGGTTCGTTGAGGATCAGCCCGCGCTGTCTGGTGCGGGGCCACCTCCCAGCGGCCGCCGGGGTCGGATCGCAAGGCGGAGGATCGTCCTCGTACGGGCGAGTCCGACAACGCGGCCGGGGGTACCTCCCAGCGGTAGCCGGCATCGGAGGTGGCGGTCGACCCGCCACCGCCACCGCGTCCGCCGGCCTAACCGGCCGCCACGGTCAGTACGGAGCGCACCTGGTCCGTGATGGCCACGCGCTCGCGGACGAATTCCGGATCGGTCACGTCGCCGGTCGTCGGGTCGGTGTTCCCGGGGCCGAACCGCAGTACGGGTGTGTGCAGATGGCCACCGGGCGCCTTCAGCCCGACCGCGTCCCGCAGCAGCGTCGCGCGGTAGGCGATCTCGTTGGACAGGTAGTCCCCGCCACCTCCCTCGCGCGCCGTGGAACCGGGCGTCGGCCCGTCCGGACGCACCACCGGACCGCCGCCGCCCGCCGGGATCTCGGTGACCTCGGTGTGGTCGTACACCGGGAACGGCCCGGTGTCCGCCGCCACGATCCGCCCGTACGGCAGCGTGGTGGTCGTCCACTGCGGCTGCGGCTCGGGGGTCGGCACACCGGCGGGGATGGGCACGGTCCCCGTCTCCGACACCTTGGCGTTGTCGGGATAGCCGCCCCGCCAGGCGCCGTTGGTGCGCTCCACGTCGAACCGCCCGTCCCGGCCCTGGCTCACGGTCATGAACACATCGGCCCTGCGCGGCCCGGACCGGAACGACGGCAGCAGTGTCCGCTCGACCGTGCCGGCCGCGAAGTCCGCCCAGCGCACCGGGAACACCGCGGTCTCGATCCGCGCCGGACCCCGTTCCGTACGGACCGTGGTCCCGTCCAGGGCGAGCGCCGCCGCCCCCGAGGGGTTGGACCGGCGCGGATCCGCGTCCAGCTGGAACGGATCGAAACCGGTCACCACGATCCGCCTGATCTCCTTGCCCGCGGGCAGATCGATGGAGTCCTCACCGCGCGAACCGCGCTCAAGGGTGGTGAGCAGCGCGGCCCGCCGCGCGTCGGACAGCGGGAACGCGGGCCGCCACTCGCCCAGCGCCCGCGTCATCCCCAACCGCGCCCAGTACAGCGGCCGGTCGTCCTCCCTGCTGAGGTCGCCACCGGCGGGACCGTGCCCCTGCACCCGGTCCACGGCCCGCCGCCACAACCGCCGCCCGTCGCGCGCCACCACGGTCTCCGCCTCCGCGACGGACCGCGCCCCCGCCAGCGCCCGCGCGAACTCGGGCGCCACCGTGTCGAACCCGCTGCGCCGCAGAATCTCCCGCGGCGCCTCCAGCCCCAGCCGCCCCTCCTCCACGGTCGGTCCCGCACTCAGGGGCGCGGCCGCCACCGGCCCGGCGAACACCAGGGGCGCCGCGGTGAGCAAGGCAGCCCCGAAGAGGGCCAGACGAGCGTGAATGGGTCTCATATGGAGTCCTTTCTCCCGGCCGCGCAGTCTAGGACGCCTGTACGACGCGACGCAGGAGGGCCACCGTGCCGCGGGCCGCGGGGAAGTTCACGCTTGACTTCGAGAGCGCTCGAGGTGATGGGCTGTCGTTCACCACACACCACAGCCCAGCGCAGATCTCACGGGGGCCAGCATGGACAAGAACACCTCACCCGTCACCCTCATCACCGGCGGCAGCAGCGGCATCGGGGCCGCCACCGCTCGCCGACTGCTCGACGCCGGACACCGGGTGGCCGTCACCGCGCGCGGTGAAGAGCGGTTGCGGCGGTTCGCCGGTCAAGTGGGGGACGGCGACGGGCGGTTGCTGACGTTCGCCGGGGACGCGGGGGACCACACGGACGTCCAGGGCGCCGTGGACGGCACGCTGGAGGCGTTCGGGCGGCTGGAC
The DNA here is from genome assembly GCF_040650655.1 of Streptomyces sp. NPDC048636. Taxonomy (NCBI): domain Bacteria; kingdom Bacillati; phylum Actinomycetota; class Actinomycetes; order Kitasatosporales; family Streptomycetaceae; genus Streptomyces; species Streptomyces sp. NPDC048636. The sequence continues at coordinate 412,128 of NZ_JBEZHR010000002.1, forward strand.
ACCGTCGTGGCGAACGCCGGGTTCGCCACACATGACACCGTCGCCGACGGCGATCCCGAGGGGTGGCGGGAGATGGTGCTGACCAACGTCCTCGGGCCCGCGCTGCTGATACGGGCCGCGCTGGGGGCGTTGAAGGAGACACAGGGCCGCATCGTGCTCGTGGGGAGCGTGGCGGGGTTCATCCATACGCCGGGAAACCTCTACGGGGCCACCAAGTGGGCCGTCACCGGGCTGGCCGAGAACACCCGGCGGGCGGTGACCGGGGACGGGGTGGGGGTGACGCTGATCGCGCCGGGCCGGGTGGAGACCGCGTTCTGGGACGGGCTGGACGGGGCCCTCGAAGGAAGGACGCTGACGGGCGATCAGGTCGCTGAATCCATCGTGTGGGCCATTCAGCAGCCCCACGGCGTGGATGTCAACAATGTGATCATCAGGCCCGTTGGGCAACCCGTGTAGGGCCTGTCTGCCGAATGGCTCGAACCACCGCGCCCGCACCGCTGATCGGTCTAAGGGACCGTGTCGGTTCCGACCCCCGTCCATGCCAGCCGGAAGTCTGCACGCAGACATCCGTGGACGAGTACGGGAAAGGTGACCCGATGAGACGAGTCATGCGAGCAGTGGCCCTGGGCGCTTCCGCGTTCTGCGCAGTGGCCTTCGGCGGGGCCGGCGTGGCCCAGGCGCAGTCGGGGCCCTCGGGCGAGGCCCTGCTCGCCTCCGCCCTGGGCGGGACGATCCAGAAGAACGACTGTGGCACCCAGTACGGCGGGGTCGACCTGGAGGCGGCTGTCGCCGGTGCGACCGGCGACACCAACGTCGGTGCCAAGTGCTCCAACCTCAGGTTCAGAGGCTCGTCGTCGCCCACGCAGGGCCGCACGGGCATGTCGCGCCCGGGGATGCCCACGCAGGGCCGCGCGGCCCTGCCGCAGGGCATGTCGATGCCGCAGGGCGTGAGCATGCCGCAGGGCGCGACGATGCCGCAGGGCACGGCCGCGCCGCAGAGTGGTGCCACGATGCCGCAGGGCATCACGATGCCCACGCAGAACCAGCAGAAGGTCATGGAGCAAGGCTGACTTTCGGCAGTGTTCCCATGCCCCGGCCCTCAGCGAGGGTCGGGGCATGCGAATGACACGACGTCAACTCCTCGGTGGAATCGCCGCCACCGGCGCCACCGTCACCCTCACCTCCGTCGCCCTCGCCTCCGGGGCCGAGGAAACCTCCGGAGGGAAGGGCCGTGCGAAGGCGGACGAGCCCCTGCGGCTCGAACTGCCCCGGCCCACCGGCCCCTACCCCGTCGGTGTCACCGAACTGCACCTCGTGGACCGGACCCGGCACGAGCCGCGCTGGACCGGGGCGGCGGAGCGGTTCCGTGAGCTGATGGCCGGGGTGTGGTACCCGGCGGCCCAGGGCGGCCACGCACCGGCCGCGCCGTATATGCGGCCCCGCGCCGCGGCCGTGTTCGGGGCGGGCGCGGCGCGGATACTCAAGCGGGAGCCGGGGGATATCGACTGGGCCGGGTTCACCACCCACGCCCGCACCGGCGCGCCGTTGGCGCCCGGCCGGACCCGCAGGCCGGTGGTGCTCTACTCCCCGGGGATGTACAACGAACGCACCCTGGACACGACGGCCGTCACCGAACTGGCCAGCCACGGCTATGTGGTGATCACCGTTGACCCCACCTACGAGGCGCACGCCGTGGAGTTCCCCGGTGGCCGGGTGGTCGAGCCCTCCCCCGGTCTCGGCGCCATCGAGCCGCCCGCGAAGCGCAACAAGGCCGCCCTGGACGTCCGCGTCGCCGATATCCGCTTCGTCCTCGACCAGGTGGTGGCGCTGGGGCACGGCCGGGCGCCCGGGAGGGTATCCCGCGCCCTTCCGCAGGGACTCGCCGCCGCCCTCGACCTTTCCCGTATCGGTATGTTCGGGCATTCGCTCGGCGGGATGACCACGGCCGAGGCGATGCGGCTGGACCGCCGGATCCGGGCCGGGGTGAATCTCGACGGGCCGCTCGGCTACGACTGGGCCGACCCCGAACAGCTGCTGCCGGTGGCCCGCACCGGTCTCGACCGGCCGTTTCTCCAGATGGGCGGATGGCTGACCACGGCCGACACCCGCGAGCCGCACACCCACCGCCACTCCCCGTCCTGGCGGGCCATGTGGCGCAACTCCACCGGCTGGAAACGTGATCTGTGGACCGAGGCCGCCGAACACAACTCGTTCACGGACTATCAGACGGTGCTGCCCGGTCTCGCCGAACGGTTCACCCTGCCGGACGGGCTACGGAACAACATGATCGGCCGGGTTGACGCCCGACGGTTCACCGCGAGCCGACGGGCCTATCTCACCGCGTTCTTCGAGCACCATCTGCGCGGCCGTGACCAGCGGTTGTTCAACGGCCCTTCGCCCCGCCACCCGGATGTGCGCTTTATCGACTGATCGGGTCGGCGACCGCCGTACGGCTCAACGGGCCGCCGTGGGGCCACCCTTTGGGCGGTGCCGGACACGCCGCCCGGCGGGTGAGGTTCCCCCAGCCAGGGGTGTGCGCCCGGTAGCTCTACAGGAATCCGCTCCCCGCACTCGGAGGGAATCCGAACCATGCGTAACTGTCATCGCGTCCTCGGCGCCATCGCCGTTCTGCTCATCTCGGCACCGGCCGCCCACGCCACGTCCGCAGGCGCCGTCGAGGGCCGCGGCGTGTCCCCTCGGACCGACGCCCTCTCCCGCCCGGCCGTGCCCCTGCCCTGGGGCGACAGCCTGACCGTCGACCGCACCGGGTACGTCAACCGGGGCGGCGACGTCACGGTGTACGGCACCTACCGCTGTGTGTACGACACGGTGGACTCCCCGCGCGCCAGCATCCTCGTCACGCTGACGCAGGGCGCCGAACGCGACACCATCGGCTCCGCACCGGCCATCTGTGACGGCCAGCAGCACCGCTGGGCCGTCAACGGCACGGGTGGCGCGTACTACGTCGGTGGCGCGGCCTACGCCGAGGCCCGCATGGTGAAGTACGGCGACCGCGGTGACTTCGTGCCGATGCCGCGGACCGTGGCCGACACCGAGCACTCGATCACGCTCGTCAACGGGATGCGCTGATCCGCGCGGGGCGGGGCGGCCGGGCACCCGGGCCGCCCCGCCTCAGCCGTCCGGCTCCCCGGAGCCCCCGTCGGCCCGCTCCCGTCGGCCCGGACGGATGGGCTATGGCGCCGAGATCCGGCGGTAGGCCATCGCGGCCAGCTGCTGCTGACCGGCCTTACTGGGGTGGAACCAGTCCCACTTGCTCAACTCCCGTGTGCTGAAACGGTAGTTGTGCACGGCCGGGTCGTAACGGCACAGCTGGTCCTGGCCGCAGACGTCCTTGAGCACCTTGTTGTAGCTCTCCACCCGCTGCGCCACCTGGTGCCGGCGGTCCATCGAGGCCGCGTCCAGGGCATCGGAGTCCTTGAGCATCGAGGGGCAGATGCCCAGCTTCCAGATCTGTTTGCCCAGGACGTTCTTCCGCCCCTCCGACCACAGCCGCTTCAGATCGGGCACGCTCGCCACGTACACCTGGGTCTTCGGCAGTTCGCGCCGCAGCCTGGTGAGGGCCGAGGTGAAGGTGGTGCGGAACTCCTCGGGCGAGGTCATCTCCGACACCGAGGCGCGGCAGGCGTCATTGGCGCCGATCATCACGGTCACCAGCTGCGGTTTACGGGCCACCGCCGCCGTGACCTGACCGGGCAGATCGTCCATCACCGCACCGGTCTTGGCGAAGTTCCAGCTGCGGGTGGAGGAGCGCAGCCGCTGGGCCAGGCTGTTCACATCGCTGCCGGTGGACCAGGACACCTCCGGGCAGTCGGAGAGCACGGAGCAGGCGTCGAAGCCACGGGTGATGGAGTCGCCCAGCGAGGCGAGGGAATCGGGGCTGGTGTTCCAGACGACCTTCGGCTTGGCGTGCGCGGACTTCCCGCCGCGGGAGGGGCCCTGCCGGGACGGGCTGTCCGAGCTGCCGAAACAGCCCGAGGCGCTGAGCACGGCGGCCGTGGTGAGCAGTGCGACACCGGTGCGCGCCGCGGTGCGCGCGGTCGGACGTACGGCGGTGCGCCCGGTCATGGACGCGGTGGTCGACCCCGTCCGGCGTGTCGCGCTGGCCCGCATGGCTTTCCCCCTCCGGCTGATGAGTGATATCTATCCGGGTCCGACGGTACGTCACTCCTCCGACTGGCCCGCGGGGTACTTTTTTCTTGTGACAGATGGGCTTCCGGCCGGTGTCGAAGGGCGCTGTGCGGTACGGGCATCTTACGCCGCGTCACATCGTGTCCCTTTTCTAGAGAATTCTGCACGATAAATTTCACTGAAGGTAATGTCGGGACTGGTGCGGAGGTGATCACTAGGGCAGAATGTCGGGTGGTGTCCCGGGCACGACCGGTACGGGCATGAGGCCGCTGGGGAAGGCGCACCTCGAACCGCACAGGAGGTCCCGGTGACGACACGTGGAGTTCTGTATGTGCACTCCGCTCCGCGCGCGCTGTGCCCGCATGTCGAATGGGCCGTCGCGGGCGTCCTCGGCGTGCGCGTCACGCTCGACTGGATCAAGCAGCCCGCCGCGCCCGGCACCTGGCGCGCCGAGTTCTCCTGGCAGGGCGAGGTCGGTACCGCCTCCAAGCTGGCGTCCGCGCTGCGCGGCTGGCATCTGCTGCGCTTCGAGGTGACCGCCGAGCCCTGCGCCACCGCCGAGGGCGAGCGCTACAGCTCCACTCCTGATCTGGGCATCTTCCACGCCGTCACCGGAATGCACGGCGACATCCTGATCCCCGAGGACCGGCTGCGCGCCGCCCTCGCCCGCTCCGCGCGCGGTGAGAGCGAGCTGCCGGGCGAGATCGCCAAACTGCTCGGCAAGCCCTGGGACGACGAGCTCGAGCCCTTCCGTTACGCGGGTGAGGGCGCCCCCGTCCGCTGGCTCCACCAGGTCGTCTGACCGCCTCGCGGCCCCGCCGTCCGCCGGACGCGCCGCTCTCCCTCGGCCCCCTGGTGCCCGCCGCGTCCTAGCGTGGCGTGATGACCGAAACACTTCCGGCACGCTCCGTCGCCCTCCTCGGCACCGGCCTCATGGGCTCCGGCATGGCCCGTAACCTCGCCCGGTCCGGACTCGACACCCGCGCGTGGAACCGCACCCGCGCCAAGGCCGAACCGCTCGCCGCCGACGGGGTGCGCGTCACCGACACCCCCGCCGAGGCCGTGGACGGCGCCGATGTGGTGCTCACCATGCTGTACGACGGCCAGGCGGCCCTGGAGACGATGCGTCAGGCCCAGGACGGCTTGCGCCCCGGCACCGTATGGGCGCAGGCCACCACCGCGGGGCTGGACGGGCTGGCGGCCCTCGTCGCGTTCGCCCGGGAGAGGGAACTCGTCCTCGTCGACTCCCCGGTGCTGGGCACCAGACAACCCGCCGAGAGCGGACAGCTCCTGGTGCTCGCCGCGGGCCCGGCCACGGCCCGTGCCGTCGTCCGGCCGGTTTTCGACGCGATCGGCAGCCGTACGGCCTGGGTCGGCGAGAGCGCGGAGGACGCCGCGGCCACCCGGCTCAAGCTGGTGATCAACAGCTGGGTGCTCAACCTCACCCATGGCGCGGCCGAGGCGCTCGCCCTGGCGAAGGGGCTGGGCGTGGATCCGCAGGGGTTCTTCGACGCCATCGCCGACGGGCCGCTGGACAACGGCTATCTGCGGGTCAAGGCGGGCCAGGTGCTCAGCGGTGACCTCGAACCCAGCTTCGCGACCAGGACCGCGGAGAAGGACGCCCGGCTGATCGTGGCGGCGGGGGAGCGCAACGGGGTACGGATGGACGTGGCCGCCGCGGGGGCCGAGCGGTTCCGGCGCGCCATCGCCCAGGGTCACGGCGACGAGGACATGGCCGCCTCGTACTTCGCCAGCTTCGACGACGACCGGGGCTGAGGCCCCCGCGGACACCGGTGGCCCGCCTCCGGCCGGAGCCGGAAGCGGGCCACCGTGAGGTGGGCCGAGTGACGTCAGACGGTGCGGAAGGCCAGCACCACGTTGTGTCCGCCGAAGCCGAACGAGTCGTTGAGCGCGGCGATGGTGCCCGCCGGAAGCGCCCGCGGCTCGCCGCGTACGACGTCCGCGTCCGCCTCCGGATCGAGGTTGTCGATGTTGATCGTCGGCGGGGCGATCCGGTGGTACAGCGCCAGCACACTGGCGACCGTCTCCACACCGCCCGCGCCGCCCAGCAGATGGCCCGTCATGGACTTGGTGGCGGACAGCGCCATATGGTCCACGTCCTGGCCGAACACCTTGCGCAGCGCCTTGATCTCGGCGACGTCGCCCTGCGGGGTCGAGGTCGCGTGCGCGTTGATGTGCGCGATCTCGGCGGGCTTCAGATCGCTGGAATCCAGCAGGTTCTGGAGCGCGTGCGCGATGCCGTTGCCGGACGGCTCCGGCTGGGTGATGTGGTGGGCGTCGGCGGAGATGCCCTGGCCGATGGCCTCCGCATAGACCCGCGCACCGCGCTGCGCGGCGTGCTCGGCCGACTCCAGGACCACCACACCGGCGCCCTCGCCGAGGACGAAGCCGTTGCGGTCGACGTCGTAGGGGCGGGAGGCGCCCTGCGGGTCGTCGTTGCTCTTGGACATCGCCATCATGTTGCCGAACGCGGCGATGGGCAGCGGGTGGATGGCCGCCTCGGTGCCGCCCGCGACGACCACATCGGCACGGCCGGTGCGGATCATCTCGATGGCGTAGCCGATGGCCTCCGCGCCCGACGCACAGGCGCTGACCGGGGTGTGGACACCGGCGCGGGCGCCGACCTCCAGACCCACATTGGCCGCCGGGCCGTTGGGCATCAGCATCGGCACGGTGTGCGGGGACACCTTGCGGACGCCCTTCTCCCGCAGCACGTCGTACTGGTCGAGGAGGGTGGTGACCCCGCCGATGCCGGAGGCGACGACCGCGCCCAGCCGGTCGGGGTCGACCGGGGCGCCCGCCGCGCCGGCGGCCGATGTCACAGTGCCCGCCCTGGCGGTGAAACCGGCGTCCGCCCATGCCTCACGGGCCGCGATCAGCGCGAACTGCGCCGAGCGGTCCAGCTTGCGGGCCTGCGGCCGGGGGATGACGGTGGCCGGGTCGACCGCGATGCTCGCGGCGATCCGGACCGGAAGCTCCGCCGCCCAGTCCTGCTCCAGGAGGCTGACGCCGGACCGGCCGGCGAGCAGGGCCTCCCAGGTCGTCGAGGCGTCGCCACCCAGCGGCGTCGTAGCACCAACACCGGTGACGACCACGGTGCGATTGGTCGAGTTCACAGGAATTCTTACTCCACGTGTAGAGGGTGCTGGACCTGCCGCCGCTTGGGTGGCGACGAGCCCTCGGGCTCAGCCCTGGTGCTTGAGGATGTACTCGACGGCGTCGCCGACGGTCTTGAGGTTCTTCACGTCGTCGTCCGGGATCTTGACGTCGAAGCGCTCTTCGGCGGCGACGACGACCTCGACCATGGACAGCGAGTCGACGTCCAGGTCGTCGGTGAAGGACTTGTCCAGCAGGACGTCCTCGGTCGGGATACCGGCGATCTCGTTGACGATCTCGGCGAGACCTTCGAGGATCTCTTCCTGGGTGGCGGCCATTGCGGCGCTCCTTCTTCGGTGTGTTGCGGTGGGTGCGCAGCGTCCGAGTCGTACGGGGCTGCGTGGATATGGACTATGGAGCCTAAGGGAGGGTAACGACCGTCGCTGCGTAGACGAGACCCGCTCCGAATCCGATGACGAGCGCGGTGTCGCCGCTTTTCGCCTGCCCCGTCGCCAACAGCCGCTCCATGGCGAGCGGAATGGAGGCGGCCGAGGTGTTGCCGGTGGTCTCCACATCACGGGCGACCGTGACATGCTCCGGCAGCTTGAGGGTTTTGATCATCGAGTCGATGATCCGCATATTGGCCTGGTGGGGGATGAAGGCGTCGAGCTCGTCCGCAGTGATCCCGGCCTCGTCCAGGGCCTGCTGGGCGACCTTGGCCATCTCGTACACGGCCCAGCGGAAGACCGCCTGGCCCTCCTGACGGAGCGCGGGGAAACGTACCTCCTCGCTGCTCCGTTCGCGGTAGACGTCCCAGGGCAGCGTCTGGCTGATGACGTCGGACTTGTCGCCCTCCGAGCCCCAGACGGTCGGGCCGATCGCGGGCTCCTTGGACGGGCCGACCACCACGGCGCCCGCGCCGTCACCGAACAGGAAGGCCGTCGCCCGGTCCGTCAGATCGGTCAGATCGGACAGCCGCTCGACACCGATGACCAGCACATGCTCGGCGGTGCCGTCGGTGACCATGCCCTTGGCGAGGGCCAGTCCGTAGCCGAAGCCCGCACAGCCCGCCGAGATGTCGAACGCGGCAGGCTTCCTGGCGCCGAGCAGATGCGCGATCTCCGTGGCGACCGCCGGGGTCTGCTTGAAGTGGGAGACCGTCGAGACGATCACGGCGCCGATCTGCTCGGGCGTCAGCCCGGCGTCGGCGATGGCCTTGCCGCCCGCCTCGACCGACATCTGGGCGACCGTCTCGTCCGGTCCGGCCCAGTGGCGGGTGGCGATGCCCGAGCGGCTGCGGATCCACTCGTCCGAGGAGTCGATGTGCTTGAGGATCTCCTCGTTCGGCACCACCCGCGTCGGACGGTAGCCGCCGACACCGAGGATGCGCGCGTACGGTGCGCCCTTACTGGGCTTGATCTTCGCGGTCATGCGTCTCGGAGCTCCTGTTCGGCCGGTGTGTCGGCGGCGGGGTCGGCATGCTCGGCGATCAGCGCGCGGGCCGCGTCGAGGTCGTCCGGAGACTTGAGGGGCACGTTCACCACGCCCGGCAGCGCGCGCTTGGCGATACCGGTCAGGGTCCCGCCCGGGGCGAGCTCGATCAGCCCGGTGACACCCAGCTGCTGGAAGGTCTCCATGCAGAGGTCCCAGCGGACCGGGTTGGACACCTGGGCGACCAGCCGCTCGATCACCTCGGCACCGGAGGTCACCACCTTGCCGTCGCGGTTGGAGACATAAGCGGTACGCGGGTCGGCGACCGGGACACCCGGGACCAGGGCCTCGAGCGTGGCGACCGCCGGGGTCATGTGGTCGGTGTGGAAGGCACCGGCCACCTTCAGGGGAACGACGCGGCGCACGCCCTCCGGCTTGTCCTCGGCCAGCGCCGCCAGCTGCTCGGCGGTGCCCGCGGCCACGATCTGCCCGGCGCCATTGACATTGGCCGGGGTCAGCCCGTGCTTCTCGAGGTGTGCGACGACCTCGTCCTGCTCACCACCCAGTATGGCCGCCATACCGGTCTCGGTGCGGCTCGCGGCCTCCGCCATGGCCAGACCGCGGCGGCGGACCAGCACCATGGCCGCCTCGTCGGTCAGCACCCCGGACAGCGCGGCGGCGGTGATCTCACCGACGCTGTGGCCCGCGGCGGCGCCCAGGCGGTGCGCCGAGGCGGCCGGGCCGGCGGGGGCGCCGGTGCCGTCGGAGAACAGGGCGTGGGCGGCGACGAGACCCGCGGCCACCAGCAGCGGCTGGGCCACCGCGGTGTCGCGGATCTCCTCCTCGTCGGCCTTGGTGCCGTAGTGGATCAGATCCAGACCGGAAACGGCCGACCACCAGGTCAGACGTTCGGTGACACCGGGGAGGTCGAGCCAGGGAGACAGGAAGCCGGGCTTTTGAGCGCCCTGGCCGGGAGCGACGAGTACGAGCACTCTCACACTCTCTCTTGTGGGTGGTCCGACTCGCCCGTGAGGACAGGGACGAAGAACCGTCAGGGGAATTGTTGGAGTCCAACAAAGGGTCAGAGCAGAAGGTCTCCATCAGCGAGGCGACCGAGGATCAGGGCTATGCGCAGCGTAAACGCCGACCTGACGTCGGAAGGTGACCATCCGGTGACGTCGGTCACACGTCGTAGCCGGTAGCGGACGGTGTTGGGGTGCACGAACAGCATCCGGGCCGCCCCCTCCAGGCTGCTGGCCTGCTCCAGGTAGACACTCAGCGTCTCCAGCAGCGCCGAGCCCGCTTCCTCGAGCGGTCTGTAGATCTCCTCCACCAACTGCTCACGGGCAGCCGGATCCCCGGCCATCGCCCGCTCCGGCAGCAGATCGTCCGCCAGCACCGGACGCGGCGCGTCCGGCCAGGCGGTGCACGCCTTGAGCCCGGCCGCGGCGGCACCCGCCGAGCGGGTCGCGGCCAGCAGGTCGGAGACGACCGGACCGGCCACCACCGGACCGGCGGCGTACGGGCCGATCAGCGCCTTCGCCGCCTGGAGCGGATTGTCCGAACCGCCCGCCACCACCACCAGACGGTCGCCGAGCACTCCGGTGAGCACCTGGAGCTTGGCGTGCCGGGCGGCCCGCCGGATCGCCTCCACGGTCAGCTCGCTGTCCCCGTCCGGGGCGGTGCCCAGCACCACACACACATGCTCGGGCGCGTTCCAGCCGAGGGCGGCCGCGCGGGACAGCGCCCCCTCGTCCGCCTCCCCCGACAGCACCGCGTTGACCACCAGGGACTCCAGCCGGGCGTCCCAGGCGCCGCGCGCCTCGGCCGCCTGCGCGTACACCTGGGCGGTGGCGAAGGCGATCTCCCGCGCGTACACCAGCAGCGCCTCGCGCAGCACCGACTCATCACCCGGAGCCGCCACATCGTCGATGGCGGACTCCATGACCTCGATGGTGGTCCGCACCATCTCCACGGTCTGCCGCAGGGTGATCGCGCGGGTCAGCTCGCGCGGAGCGGTGCCGAAGACATCGGTGCTGATCGCCTGCGGGGCCTCCGGATGCCGGAACCACTCGGTGAAGGCCGCGATACCCGCCTGTGCCACCAGCCCGATCCAGGAGCGGTTCTCGGGCGGCATCGCCCGGTACCACGGCAGCTGCTCGTCCATGCGCGCGATGGCGGCGGCAGCCAGCTTCCCGGAGGACTTCTCCAGGCGGCGCAGGGTGGCACTGTGGGGATGCGGGAGGTTCGCGGCTGGTTCAGGCACGAGGACAAGACTGCCTTATCGGGTGGCGTACGCGGGGGGCGGGGAGGCGGGGGTCGGCGGGAGGAGGGGCGCACTACCGTGGACCGCGTGATGTGGATACAACGGTCCGGTGCACGGTATCCGGGCGGGGACGGCACCGGCATCGAGACGCGCCACGCCTTTTCCTTCTCCGGGCACTACGACCCGGAGAACGTGCGCTTCGGACTGCTCGTGGCCTGCAACGAGGAGCGGATCGCGCCCGGCACGGGCTTCGCCGAGCACCCCCACCGCGATCTGGAGATCGTGACCTGGGTGGTGTCGGGCGAGCTCACCCACGAGGACTCCACCGGCGTCCGGACCGTGGTGCGCCCCGGCGATGTGCAGCGGCTCAGCGCGGGCAGTGGAGTGCGTCACACCGAACGGAACGCGGGCGCCGAACCCCTGGTCTTCGTACAGATGTGGCTGGTGCCCGGCCCCGGCGCCGCGCCCGAACCCGGGTACGAGGTGGTGCGCGGTATCGCCGACGGCACCCCGTACGCGCTGGAGCGCACCGAGGCGGTGCTGCACGTACGGCGACTGGTGGACGGCGAGCGCACCGCGCTGCCGGACGCGCCCTGGCTCTACGTCCACGGGGTGCGCGGCGCGGTGCGGATCGGCGACCGGAGCGACCGGACGCTGGGCGCGGGCGACGCGGCCCGGGTGCGGGACGCGGACGGGCTGGAGGCGCGCGCCGAGGGCCCGGCCGAGCTGCTGGTGTGGGAGATGCACACGGAGCCGGTGTACGGCTGACGCCCGCCGGGCCCCGGGCCCGCGGTGGTTGGGGTACGGGGCTCAGCCGGTGCGCAGCTCGGCGAGGACCGCGTCGGTCAGGGCGGGCCAGACCTCCACGGCCCACGGTCCGAAGGCCCGGTCGGTCAGGGCCACACAGGCTGCCCGCGCCTCGGGGTCGACCCACAGGAAGGTGCCGGACTGGCCGAAGTGCCCGAAGGTGCGGGGCGAGGAGGAACCGCCGGTCCAGTGCGGGGACTTGGCGTCGCGTATCTCGAACCCCAGCCCCCAGTCGTTGGGCCGCTGGTGGCCGTAGCCGGGCAGCACCCCGGTCAGCCCCGGGTGCACCACGGAGGTGGCCTCGGCCAGTGTCATGGGCGCGAGCAGCCGCGGCGCCTGGAGCTCGGCGGCGAAGCGCACCAGGTCGTCCACGGTGGAGACGCCGTCCTTGGCGGGGGAGCCGGGCAGATCGGTCGCGGTCATACCGAGCGGCTCCAGCACCGCCTGGCGCAGATACTCGCCGAACGGGATGTCGGTGGCCTTGGCGATGTGATCGCCCAGCACCTCGAAGCCCGCGTTGGAGTACAGCCGGCGGTCGCCGGGGGCGGCGACGGCGCGGTGCTCGTCGAAGGCGAGCCCGGAGGTGTGCGCGAGGAGGTGGCGGACGGTGGAGCCCTCGGGCCCGGCCGGTTCGTCCAGCTCGACGGCGCCCTCCTCGACGGCGACCAGTACGGCGTACGCGGCGAGCGGCTTGGTGACCGAGGCCAGCGGGAAGCGGTGGCCGGCCGGGCCGTACGATCCGGTCCGGGTGCCGTCCGCCGTGACGACGGCCGCCGCCGCCGTGGGGACCGGCCAGTTCTCGATCATCCGCAGGCTCTCCATGGCTCAGAGCCTAGTGGCCGCCGGAATCCGTCCCGCTATCCGCTTGCTTGGAGTGTGCTCTAACTTCATAGCGTTGTCCTTCGTGGCGTGGCCCCGGTGCGGCACACGCGCGCACAGCAGCGATCGGCGAGAGGGTGTTTCGGCATGACCGTCATGGAGAGCGCTCCGGCCCCGGCGAAGCCGCGGGTCTGCGAGGTGGGACACCCCTACCCCCGGCCGACCGGGCAGGACCGCTACACGATCAGCGAGGTGGCCGAGCACACCGGACTGTCCGCGCACACCCTGCGCTGGTACGAGCGGATCGGGCTGATGCCGCATGTCGACCGCACCCACACCGGTCAGCGCCGGTTCACCAACCGCGATCTGGACTGGCTGGAGCTGGTGGGCAAGTTGCGGCTGACCGGGATGCCGGTGGCGGACATGGTGCGGTACGCCGAGATGGTCCGCGCCGGGCAGGGCACCTTCCACGAGCGCGAGGCACTGCTGACCGAGCTCCGGGAGAACGTCCGGGCGCGGATCGCGGAGCTCCAGAGCTCACTCGAGGTGATCGACTACAAGATCGGCATCTACTCCGGGGCGCGGCAGCGGGCGGAGAGCGCCTGACCCAGGCCACCGGGGCGAGTGGTTCAGCCGCGGAGGGCGGTCAGCGCCACCGTCACGCACAGCACGGCGAACGCGACGGCGGCCCGGCCCAGGACGGCCCGGCTCATCGGCGCCGGATCCTCCGGTGGTGCGGGGCGTTCCCGGCGGTCCAGGGCGAAGAGACCGGCGCACAGCACCGCGAGCGCCGACGGCCGGGGGTCATAGGAGGCCATGGCGGCAGTCCTGGGTCTGTTCGTCGTGCTCCGCGCACCGGACCCCGTCGAACCGGCCGAGGGCGATCCGGGCGAAGTTGCGCAGCGAGTCCGTACCGGGGGCGAAGTAGCCGGTGTGGCCGTGGGCGCGGTCGGCGGAGACGACCCGGGCGCCGAAGGACCGGTCGGTCGGGTCCTCGCCGTGGCCGAGGCCGAGGAACGCGTAGCCCGTCACCCGCCGTATCCAGTCGGTGCTGTCCCGCGCCGCCCACACCCGGGCGGCGGTGCCCAGCCCCGCGGCGCTGTCGGCGCGCATCCCCGGGCTGCCCAGGACCACCAGGTCCGAGACCCGGGCGCGGTCCATCGTGGAGGCGGCGACCCCGCACAGCACCGAGCCGTAGCTGTGGCAGAAGACCGCGGGCGGCGCCTCCGCGGTGGCCGAGGTGGTCACCGCCAGCCCCGCCAGGAAGCGGTCCAGGCGCGGTGCCCCCGCGTCGGCCAGCCTGCTGGTGGCGGCGTCCGGGCCGAGCCCGACCGGGGTGGTGTAGCCGACCCACGCCACCACGGCGGTCGGGGTGCCGGGCGCCTCCCGGGCCATCCGCGCCCGCAGCGACCGCGCCATGCCGACGGGCGTGCCGTACCGGTCGTGGTCGCGGTCGAAGGCGGTCAGATCGATATCGGAGCCGGGCACCACGACGGCCGTGCGGTGCGCCGTCGCCAGATCCCCGAAGACCTCGGCCACCTGGCCGCGGCCGCGCGGATCGAAGGCGAGGATCTGCCGGCCGGGGGAGAGCAGCGAGGTGTAGCGCTCGACGAGCGGGCTGTGCGGATCGGCGGCGCGCTCCTTGTCGCGCGCGGCCCGGATGGCACGGGCGTTGGCCTCGTAGCGCAGGGCGAGGGGCGCACCGTCGAGGTTGCCCACCACCTGCGGATGGCGGATGGCCAGGGCCCGCCGCTGGACGTCGCCGAGCCCGGCGAAGAAGCGGGCGATATGGGCCGGGGAGGCGGTGGCCGGATCGGGCAGCTCCCGTCCGGGGCCCGGCAGCGAGTGGTCGGCGAGCCAGCCGGAGGTACCGGGCGGCGGTCCGGTGATCGGCTGCTCCTCGTGGGCGACGGTCCACCCGGCCGTCCCGGCCATGACGGTGACGGTGAGCGCGGCCGTGATCAGACGGCGGGCGTAGTGCCGTGGTCGATGCGTCTGGGACATGGCCGCGGGTTCCCTCTTCCGTTTCGGTGGCGAGGGAAACGTAAGGAGCCGGTGGCTGGCGGGGCGTCACACCGCGGTGCCAAGTCGGGGGTGATACCGGGGTAGGGGGTGAGCCGCCCGACGAACGGGGTCACACCCCCCGGTCGGCGGGGGCACCGTACGACCGGCCACGGCCCGCTGCCGGTGGCTACTGTCCGCCGGGCGACACCAGCCCCGACTCATAGGCGAAGATCACCGCTTGGGCCCGGTCGCGGAGTTCCAGCTTGGCCAGCACCCGGCCGATATGGGTTTTCACCGTCTGCTCGGCCAGCACCAGCGATTCGGCTATCTCCTGGTTGGACAGCCCGCGCGCGATCAGCTCCAGCACCTCCGTCTCCCGCGGGGTCAGCGCGCCGCGGCGCAGCGCCAGGGTGTCCTTACGGCGGTTCGCCGGGCGCTGACGGGCGAAGTCGGCGATCAGACGCCGGGTGACCGAGGGCGCGAGCAGCGCCTCGCCCGCCGCCACCACCCGTACCGCGGAGATCAGATCGGCGGGCGGGGCGTCCTTGAGCAGAAAGCCGCTGGCTCCGGCGCGCAGCGCCTCGTAGACGTAGTCGTCCACATCGAAGGTGGTGAGCATCAGCACCTTGGGGCGGTGGGTGACCCCGCGCGGCGGATCGAGCAGTTGGCGGGCGGCCTCCAGACCGTCCATCTCCGGCATCCGGACGTCCATCAGCACCACATCGGGGTGGGTGTGCCTGCTGACCTCCACACCCTGCCGTCCGTCGGGCGCCTCACCGACGACGTCGATGTCGGACTGCGCGGCGAGCAGCGCGGCGAACCCCGCCCGCACCATCGCCTGGTCGTCGACGATGATCACCTTGATGGTCATGTGTCCGTCTCTTCGGGGGCTACGAGGGTTCTTCGGAAGCTATGAGGCTTCGTCGAGGTCTATCAGGGGCAGCCGGGCCGCGACCCGGAAACCGCCCTCCGGCAGCGGGCCGGTGTCGAGCATCCCGCCCACCAGCCGGACCCGCTCCACCATGCCGACCAGGCCATGACCGGTACCGGTGGTCTCCAGGGGGGTGGTGGGCACACCGGTCGGCGGCCCGTTGACGACCAGAACGGTGAGTGCCGCCGGATCACCGGCGGCCGAGACCGAGACCCGGGTGGCGGCGCCGGGCGCGTGCCGCACCACGTTCGCCAGCGCCTCCTGCACGATCCGGTACGCCGACAGCTCCACCGCCTGCGGCAGCGGGCCGAGCGCGGCGACGGCGTCCGCGATGGTCAGCTCGGTCGGTATGCCCGCCCGTACGGTGGCCTCGATCAGCTGGTGCACCTGGTCCAGCCCCGGCTGCGGCGCCCGCTCACCACGGGTCTCCTCGCTGCGCAGTACGCCCAGCAGCCGCCGCATCTCGGCGAGGGACTCCCGGGCGGTGGCGGCGATGGAGCCGAACTCCCGCTCCGCGTCGGGCGGGAGGCCGTCGATCCGGTAGGGCGCGCTGTCCGCCTGCACGGTGATCACGGACATATGGTGGGCGACCACATCGTGGAGTTCGCGGGCGATCCTGGTGCGCTCCTCCAGCAGGGTGCGGTGGGCACGTTCGGCCTCGCTGATGGTCTTCTGCTCGGCCAGCCGCCGCTGGACGTCGCCGCGTTCCCGCAGCGCGCCGCCGATCAGCAGCACCACACCGCTGAGCACGAACAGCAGCACCCCGGAGTTGTCGGACCGGCTGGTGACGCCGGTGCCGAGGGCGAGTCCGGCGCCGCCGGTGACCAGCCACACCGCCACCAGCGCGGGCCGTGGTTCCCGCAGCGCGAGGGCCAGCATCAGGAAGAGATAGGTCACGATCCCGGCGGGCAGCCAGGGCCAGATGCGGTTCTCCATACCGGGGTTGAGCACCATCACCGCACCGAGCACATTGGCGAGGATGGCGATCCACCACGCCTGGAGGGGGCGGGTGACGGCCAACAGCAGCGGGGTGGTCTGGGCGACGGCGATCAGAGTGGCGGTCTCGCCGCTCTCCCCGTAGTCGCTGAGGGCCTGGGCGGAGGACGGGACCAGGATCGCGGTGAGCACCATCGCCACCCCGTACGGCATCCTGCGCAGCCAGCGCCGGGGCGACTGGGAGAACAGCGGGGTGGCCGGATAGCTGGGTGTCACCAGGGCCCGGAGCAGGCCGCCCACCTGCCGCCGGGCGGCCGCGAGAAGGCCCTCATGCGCGGTGGAGGGGGCGCTGCTGGAAGGGACGCCGGCGGAGGGGGCGTTGGCGGAAGAAGTGCTGGACATGGCGGATTCAGCGTAGGGTTCGCGGCGCACCGGCACGTCATACCTGGGAGTCGGATGCGGGTCATACCTGGGTATCGGTGCGGTGGCGGTGGCAGTGGCAGTGGCGGTGGCGGTGGCGGAGCGGTGGCCCCTCGCCACGTACTACAGCTCCGCCAGCAGCTCGGCCTTCTTCGCGCTGAACTCCTCGTCCGTCAGCAGCCCCTGGGTGTGCAGTTCGCCGAGGTGGCGGATGCGCTCGGCGATATCGGCGGGGTCGCGGCGGGGGGCCGTGGGGCAGGCCGACGCGGGGGCGCTCTCGGCGCCCTGCGCCGGGTTTCCGGCGCGTACGGCCTCCAGTACGGCGGCGGCGAACGGCAGCGACTGGTGGACAAGGCCGTAGCCCATCCCGAACACCACGGCGGCGGGGTCGTGGTCGGCCCGGCCCGCGGGGCGGTCCTCGGTGGCGCGCTCGATCAGCCGCAGATGGCCGTTGCCGTTCTTGGCGGCGCCCTCTTTGGGCGCGGCGCCGCCGGAGCCCTTGCTCTCCGGTGAACACCACTCCACACCGCTCAGATCGTCGATCCGGAAGCGCTGGTCCCCGGCCTTCCACTTGGCCGAGGAGGCACCGGTCCAGAACCAGCGGAAGGAGACCTCCTTGCCGTCGAAGGACGCCTTGCCGTCGTACGCCTTGAAGGACAACGGGGCCGCGGGGGCGGTGACCAGATGGGTTTCGGCGGGGGTGTCGGCGTCGGGGGCGAGCCCGCCGCGTATCTCCTCCGCGTAGTACTCGGCCAGCTTCTCCCGCTCGGCGGGCAGCACCAGCCGGTACGGGTCGTACGCCTCCTTGAGCTGGCCGTCCGCGACGTCCATCAGGGGGTCGGCACCGGGTCTGGGCATGGCGCGGAGCACGACGGTGCCTCGTTTGCCGGGAGCGAGCTCCACCGCGGACAGCGCCTCGAAGGGAACGCGGCGTTCGCCGAGCGCCTGGAGCAGCTTCGGCGTGCGGATCCCCCGTTCGAAGCGGATGAGCACGGAGTCGGTGTCGAACTCCCAGACGGTCTGAAAACCGGCCAGCACATCACCCATGCGGCTCATCGTATGCGGCGGTGGCCCGCCCGTCCCCCCTTGAGCGCTACGCGCGTCGCGTGTGTGGTGTGCGGTCAGACCAGCCCGGCGGTGCATTCGTCACCGTCCGCGCAGCTCACGGACTGGACCGAGCCGACGCCCACCCGCGCCAGGTTGTCCAGGCTGGTGGTGCCGGGCTCGAAGTACCCGGCGTGGCCGTCCGCGCCGTCGGCGGACAGCCTGCGGGCGCCGAAGCCGGAGCCGTACGGGTCGGCGCCGTGGCCGAGTCCGCCGACCTCCAGGTGCGGGATGTCCTCGATCCAGTCCCCGGAGTCGCGCATGGCCCAGACCCGGGCACTGGTGCCCAGGTCGGAGGCGTGGTCGGCGCGCATTCCGGGGCTTCCGGCCACCGCGATGTCGGTCACGCTGGGCGGCAGGTCACGCGCGGCGACACCGCACACCACCGAGCCGTAGCTGTGGCACATCAGGGAGACCCGCGAGGGGCCGGGCAGCGCGTTGACCAGGCCGCGCAGCCGCAGCGCGCCCTGGGCTGCCAGCTTGCCGGTGGCGGCGTCCATGCCGATGCCCGCGGGTGAGGTGTAGTCGGCCCAGGCGATGACGGCGCTACGGGTCTCCGGGGCGTCGGTCCGCTGGTTCCGGTAGAGCGCGCGGGCCATGCCGACGGTGGCGGAGTACGGCTTGTCGCTCTTCTGGAAGGTGAGGATGTTGGTGTCCACCCCCGGTACCACGATCGAGACCCGGCCCGCGTGCGGGAGGTCGCCGAAGACCTCGGCGGCCCGGCCCTGCCCCGAGGGGTCGAAGGCGAGGATCTGCCGGCCGGGGGCGAGCAGGTCCTGGTAGCGGTGCATCCGGCGGCCGGCGTCGGTGCGGCCCAGCGGCGTCAGCCTGCTGTCGTGCATCCGCGCCCGCTCCACGGCCTTGGCCTGGAGCAGGGCGGTCCGGTTGGCCCGGTAGCGCAGCTCCGCGGGCGCGCCGTTGAGATTGCCGACGACAAGCGGGAAGCGGCGTACGAGACGGTGGGTCTCGGCCCTGTCCAGCGCGTCGAACCAGCGGCTGAGCCGCCGCGGCGAGGAGTACGGGTCGGGCAGCCGGTGACCGCCCAGGGACGCGTGGCGCCAGGCGGTGATCGACGCGGCCAGCGGGTCCCGGTCCCCTCTCTGGGCCCGTACGGCCGTCCAGCCGGTGGTGGCGAGCAGGACGAACACCACCGCCAGGGCGAGCAGGGCGCGCCAGGCGGTGGAACCGGGAGAGGGGGAGCCGAGCTCCGAGAAGGAAGTCACCGCGGGACACACTAGGAGAAGCCTGGTGGTGGTCGCCAAATGCCGTGAGTCATATCACGTTTGGGGACCGCGCGATCCAGGCGTTATGTCCGATTAGTGCTTTTTCGTCCAATGTTCGGCGAGCGCCGGTCCCACATGGTCGAGTTGGTGGGCGGCGATGTCCCGCAGCGCCGTCGTGCTGAGGTCGTCACGCTCGCCCCACAGCTTGCCGGTCACCCGGACCACTCCGCCGAACATCGCCACCACCAGGCGTGGACGGGGGTCCTGGTCGATGTCCAGACCCTCGCGGCGGGCGACCTCCCGGGCCAGCCGCTCCTCCATCTCCATCGTCCGGCGCAGATGTACCGCGAGCAGGGCGGGCGTCGATTCGATCACCTGGTACATCCGCAGATGGAGCTCGGTGGGGACCAGCTCCTCGATGGTCTCGCCCATCCGGTCCCAGGCGTCCAGTATGGCGTTGCGCAGGGCGGTCAGCGGTGGCTCGTCGGTGGGGCGGGCGCACAGCGCGTCGAAGCACAGCGCCTCCGCCGACCCCTGGGTGGCGAAGGCGACTTCCTCCTTGTTGGCGAAGTAGCGGAAGAAGGTGCGCTGGGAGACATCCACCGCCTCGACGATCTCGTCGATCGTGGTCTCCTCGTATCCCTGACGGGTGAACAGCTCGAAGGCGGTGTGCACCAGGGCGCTCCGGGTGCGCTGCTTCTTGCGCTCGCGCAGTCCGGTCGGCGCGGGCGTCACCGCCTCCGCCGCCTCGTCCGTTGTCACCTGTCGGCTCGCTTCCTGCCCGCGTCCAGCTGCGTTTCGTACTGCGCCCGGGCCGCGTTCGTACCGCGGCCGGGATGCGTTCGGGCTGCTCAGAATACCTGTGGGAGGAGACAGCAACCCGCGGATGATTCCATTTGTCAAATGTCAGAGACTGACATTAGCCTCCGAGTATGACGTCTTCGACCCCCGTCGCCGACACGGCGGCGGAACCTCCGCCCATATCCGACTCCCGCAAGGGACTGCGGGGGCATCCCTGGCTGACGCTGCTGACCGTCGGCTTCGGCGTGGCGATGGTCGCCCTCGACAGCACCATCGTGGCCATCGCCAACCCCGCCATCGCCCAGGACCTCGGCGCCTCGCTCGCCGACGCCCAGTGGATCACCAACGGCTATCTGCTCGCCCTGGCCGTCGCGTTGATCACGGCGGGCAAGCTGGGCGACCGGTTCGGCCACCGGCAGACCTTCCTCATCGGGGTGGTCGGCTTCGCGCTCTCCTCCACGGCCATCGGCTTCTCCTCGACCGTGCCGCTCGTGGTGTCCTTCCGGGTGCTCCAGGGCCTGTTCGGCGCGCTGCTGATGCCCGCGGCGCTCGGGCTGCTGCGCGCCACCTTCCCCGCCGAGAAGCTCAATATGGCGATCGGTATCTGGGGCATGGTCATCGGTGCCTCCACGGCGGGCGGACCGATCGTCGGCGGACTGCTCGTGGAGCATGTCAACTGGCAGTCGGTCTTCTTCATCAATCTGCCGGTCGGTCTGCTCGCCCTGATGCTGGGCCTGTTCATCCTGGTCGACCACCGCGCCAAGAACGCCCCGAGGTCCTTCGACATCCCCGGCATCCTGCTGCTGTCCGGTGCGATGTTCTTCCTCATCTGGGCCGTCATCAAGTCCTCGGAGTGGAGTTGGGGCGACCCCAAGACCCTGCTCTTCCTGGGTCTCGCGGCGGTCTGCTTCGTGGCGTTCGCCTTCTGGGAGAACCACACCGCCGAACCGCTGATCCCGCTCGGCATGTTCCGCTCCGTCCCGCTCACGGCGGGCACCGTGCTGATGGTGCTGATGGCCTTCGGCTTCATGGGCGGACTGTTCTTCGTCACCTTCTATCTCCAGAACGTGCACGGGATGAGCCCGGTCAAGAGCGGACTCCATCTGCTGCCGCTGACCGCGATGATGATCGTGTCCTCACCGCTCGCGGGCGCCGTCATCACCAAGGTCGGGCCGCGCATCCCGCTGGTGGTCGCGATGTCGCTGACCGCCGTGGCGCTGTTCGGCGCCTCCACGATGGATGTGGACACCTCCACCCTCGAGATGTCCCTGTGGTTCGGTCTGCTCGGCCTCGGCCTCGCCCCGGTGATGGTCGGTGCCACCGAGGTCATCGTCGGCAACGCGCCGATCGAGCTGTCCGGTGTCGCCGGAGGTCTCCAGCAGGCGTCCATGCAGGTCGGCGGAAGCATCGGGACGGCCGTCCTGGGCGCGGTGATGGCGGCCAAGGTGGACGACGACCTGCCCGGCAAATGGGCGGCTGCCAAGCTGCCGCCCGTCACCGGTGAGCAGATGTCCAAGGCGTCCGAGGCGGTGGAGGTCGGCCGGGCGCCGATCGCCAAGGGCACCCCGCCGGAGCTCGCGGGCAAGATCACCCACGTCGCGCAGGACACCTTCGTATCGGGGATGAGCCTCGCGTTCGTGGTGGCCGGAGTGATCGCGGTGATCGCGGCCGGGGTCGCGGCCTTCACCAAGGCCGGGACCAACGCGGAGGCGGGTGCCGGGGTGGGCCACATCTGATCCCGCGCGGGAGCATCCCGCGCGGGCAACCGGTTGCGGGGTCTCGCCGAGGGACACCCCCTATCAGGGTGGCGCTCGCTCAACTCCCTGGTGGGCAGCGGGAGTCGGCCGACAGGCTGACTCCCGTTTCTGCTGTCGTCACACGGGGAGTTCGTTCACCATGCGCACATCGCGCACCATCGTCACCGCGGCCGTCACCGCGGCCCTCTCGGTCCTCGCCGCCGCGGCCGCGACGGCACAGGACCGGACCGCACCGCCGCCACAGCTCGGGAACTGTGACGCCGGACAGCTGTGCCTCTGGCACGGAACCGGTTTCACCGGACCGCGTCAGCTCCATGAGCTGGCCGACACCGATATCGAGAGCTGTGTCGCCCTGCCGTCCGGCGCCTCCGCCGCCTCGCTGGCCAATCGCACCGGGCGCCCGGTCACGGCGTACCAGAGCGCGGAGTGCGCCGAGACCGGCGAGTTCCGCACCTATCCCACCGGCTCCTGGGCCCCCGAAACCGCCTACCGGGTACGGGCCTTCAAGATCTGGGAGCGCTGAGGACAAGGGGGCGGGGAGCGGCGAAGACGAACGCTGGGCGGACTGGAGATCCAGCCCGCCCAGCGTTTCCGCTCAGCCGTCGAGGACGGTTACGCGTCGCCGCCCGCCGGGCCCGGGTCGGCCGCCGCCACATCCAGCAGCTGGTAGCGGTCGATCGCCTGCTTCAGCACCGAGCGGTCGATCTTGCCTTCCCTGGCCAGCTCCGTCAGCACCCCGAGCACGATCGACTCGGCGTCGATGTGGAAGAAGCGGCGCGCCGCGCCACGGGTGTCGGCGAAGCCGAAGCCATCGGCGCCCAGCGACTGGTAGGTGCCGGGCACCCAGCGCGCGATCTGGTCCGGAACGGCACGCATCCAGTCGGAGACGGCCACCTTCGGACCCTCCGCGTCCGCCAGCTTGCGGGTGACGTAGGGGACGCGCTGCTCCTCCTCCGGGTGGAGCAGATTGTGCTCCTCGGCCTCGATCGCGTCGCGGCGCAGCTCGTTCCAGGAGGTCGCCGACCAGACGTCGGCCTTGACGTTCCAGTCCTCGGCCAGCATCCGCTGGGCCTCGACCGCCCACGGCACCGCGACACCGGAGGCGAGGATCTGCGCCGGGATCGCGCCCTTCTCGCCCTGCTTGTAGCGGTGGAGCCCCTTGAGGATGCCCTCGCGGTCCACATCCGCCGGCTCGGCAGGGTGCTGGATCGGCTCGTTGTAGACGGTGAGGTAGTAGAAGACGTCCTCACTGTTCTCGCCGTACATCCGGCGCAGACCGTCCTGCACGATATGGGCGATCTCGTAGCCGAACGCCGGGTCGTACGCGACGACCGCGGGGTTGGTCGAGGCCAGCAGCTGGGAGTGGCCGTCGGCGTGCTGGAGACCCTCACCGGTCAGGGTCGTACGACCGGCGGTCGCGCCCAGTACGAAGCCCCGCGCGAGCTGGTCGGCCATCTGCCAGAACTGGTCGCCCGTGCGCTGGAAGCCGAACATCGAGTAGAAGACATAGACCGGGATCAGCGGCTCGCCATGGGTGGCGTAGGCCGAGCCCGCCGCGATCAGCGAGGCCGTACAGCCCGCCTCGGAGATGCCGTCGTGCAGCATCTGCCCGGTCGGCGACTCCTTGTACGCGAGCAGCAGCTCACGGTCGACGGACTCGTACTGCTGGCCCAGCGGGTTGTAGATCTTCGCCGAGGGGAAGAGCGAGTCCATGCCGAAGGTGCGGTACTCGTCCGGCGCGATCGGCACGAAGCGCTTGCCGATCTCCTTGTCCCGCATCAGGTCCTTCAGCAGCCGGACGAAGGCCATGGTGGTGGCGATCGACTGCTGGCCGGAGCCCTTCTTCACCGCCGCGTACGCCTTGTCGCCGGGCAGCGCCAGCGGCTTCGCGCGCACCACACGGGTCGGCGCGTAGCCGCCCAGCGCCTTGCGGCGGTCGTGCATGTACTGGATCTCCTCGGACTCCCGGCCCGGGTGGTAGTACGGCGGAAGGCCGGACTCCAGCTCCTTGTCCGGGATCGGCAGGTGCAGCCGGTCGCGGAAGCCCTTGAGGTCGTCGACGGTCAGTTTCTTCATCTGGTGGGTCGCGTTGCGGCCCTCGAAGTTCGGGCCGAGCGTCCAGCCCTTGACCGTCTGGGCCAGGATCACGGTCGGCTGGCCCTTGTGCGCCTTGGCCGCCGCGTAGGCCGCGAAGATCTTCCGGTGGTCGTGACCGCCACGGCCCAGGTGCAGGATCTGGTCGTCGGTCATGTGCTCGACCATGGAGCGCAGCCGCTGGTCGTCACCGAAGAAGTGCTCGCGGATATAGGAGCCGGTCTCGGTGGCGTAGGTCTGGAACTGACCGTCCGGCGTGGTGTTGAGCTTGTTGACCAGGAGGCCGGTGCGGTCCTGGGCGAGCAGCGGGTCCCAGGTGCGGTCCCACACCAGCTTGATCACGTTCCAGCCGGCGCCGCGGAACTGCGACTCCAGCTCCTGGATGATCTTGCCGTTGCCGCGCACCGGGCCGTCGAGCCGCTGGAGGTTGCAGTTGACCACGAAGGTCAGGTTGTCCAGACCCTCACGGGCGGCCAGCGAGAGCTGGCCGAGCGACTCCGGCTCGTCCATCTCGCCGTCGCCGAGGAACGCCCAGACATGGGAGCCGGAGGTGTCGGCGATACCGCGCGACTCCATATAGCGGTTCATCCGGGCCTGGTAGATCGCGCCCAGCGGGCCCAGCCCCATGGAGACGGTCGGGAACTCCCAGAAGTCCGGCATCGACCGCGGGTGCGGATAGCTGGACAGGGCGTGACCGGCCTTGGACTTCTCCTGGCGGAAGCCGTCCAGATGCGCTTCGTTCAGCCGGTCCAGCAGGAAGGCACGGGCGTAGATACCGGGGGAGGCATGGCCCTGGAAGAAGATCTGGTCGCCGCTGTCGTTGTCCTTGCCGCGGAAGAAGTGGTTGAAGCCCACGTCGTACAGCGAGGCGGAGGAGGCGAAGGTGGCGATATGGCCACCGACCCCGATACCCGGACGCTGGGCCCGGGAGACCATCACCGCCGCGTTCCAGCGGGTCGCGTTGAGGATCTTGCGCTCGATCTCCTCGTTGCCGGGGAAGAACGGCTCGTCCTTGGTGGCGATGGTGTTGATGTAGTCCGTGCTGCGCATCTCGGGCACGGCCACCCGCTTCTCGCGGGCGCGCTCGATCAGTCGAAGCATCAGGTAGCGGGCACGTTCCCGGCCGCGCTCATCGACGGCTGCGTCGAGCGAGTCGAGCCACTCCTGGGTTTCCTCGGGATCGAAGTCCGGGACCTGGCTGGGAAGGCCGCCAATGATGATCGGGTTGCGATCGGATCCGGAAGCCACGCTATTCCTTCGCTTTTCGGTCGTGCGGTGCACGGACATGGATTCATGCTCTATTGGTCGCGCCGGTCTCCATCGTGTACCTCGGGTACGGGATACGTCATCTCTACTGGGTGGTAACCGCCACCAGACGAGATGGGCGCTGAGGGCCGGTCGGGTGTGACGGCCAAATCGCAACCTTACGCCCACGACGGGGGGCATCTGCGTACGACCGTTCGGCTCCGGGTCGGCGTAGGGTGGCGATACGCACACGTAAGCCGGACATAATGGGGCAATCAGCATGGCCACCCGCTGATTCACGCCGTTCCTCCCTGATGGGAGTTGCGGCGAGACGTCAACGTTTGGGCGGGATCGCTGGCCGGGTACTTGCGCGATCCGCCCGGCCCGTGTGGACTACGCCCCATGCCCCTCGCGTACGCGCGCGGGGTCACCGGATCCGAAGAGTGAATGAAAGATGACAGGAGGCAATCCGTGAGCGCGACCGCGGACCACGCGGAGGAGCGGACCAACCTGGCCGCCAGGCTGGGTTTCCAGCCCGGACAGGTGGTCCAGGAGATCGGCTACGACGACGATGTCGACCAGGAGCTCCGCGAGGTCATCGAGGAGATCACCGGCCAGGAGCTCGTCGACGAGGAGTACGACGACGTGGCCGACGCCGTGGTGCTGTGGTTCCGAGAGGACGACGGTGATCTGACGGACGCGCTGGTGGACGCCATCCAGATGATCGACGACGGTGCCCCGGTATGGCTGCTGACGCCCAAGACCGGGCGTGACGGCTATGTCGAGCCGAGCGACATCAACGAGGCCGCGACCACCGCCGGACTCTCCCAGACCAAGAGCTTCAACGCGGGCAAGGACTGGACCGGCAGCCGCCTGGTCACCCCGAAGGCCGCCCGCACCAGCAAGCGCTGAGACCGGGAAACCACACACCCGAGCCCCCCTCCGTTCGCTTTCGGAGGGGGGCTCGGCGCGTAGGGTGGACGCCACCGCACGTGATCACATGAGTGAGAGAGCGAAGGGACATCCCATGGCGATAGAGGTCGGTACCAAGGCCCCCGACTTCGAGCTGAAGAGCCAGCACGGAGAGACGGTCAGGCTCTCCGACTTCCGGGGCGAGAAGAACGTCGTTCTCCTCTTCTACCCGTTCGCCTTCACCGGCGTCTGCACCGGCGAGCTGTGCGCCCTCCGCGACGAGCTGCCGAGCTTCGTCAACGACGAGGTCCAGCTGCTCGCGGTCTCCAATGACTCGCCCTTCAGCCTGCGCGTCTTCGCCGAGCAGGAGGGGCTGGAGTACCCGCTGCTGTCGGACTTCTGGCCGCATGGCGGGGCCAGCCGCGCCTATGGCGTCTTCGACGAGGAGAAGGGCTGCGCGGTGCGCGGCACATTCGTGATCGACAAGGAGGGCGTGGTGCGCTGGACCGTGGTCAACGGTCTGCCCGACGCCCGCGACCTCAACGACTACGTGAAGGCCCTCGAGGCCCTCTGAGCCGCGTCCGCGCGTCGCGAAACCCCTGTAGCCACCGGGAACCGCTCACTAGGATCGACGCGTTGATCCTGATGGGTTCCGTAAGGCTCACCGAAGGTATCCGCATCCACCATGAGGGGGCACGCAGTGCTCCTGACGAACCTTTTTAGGGAGGACTCGTGGGAGTCAGCCTCAGCAAGGGCGGCAACGTCTCGCTGTCCAAGGAAGCCCCGAACCTGACCGCGGTCATCGTCGGTCTGGGCTGGGACGCCCGCACCACCACGGGCACCGACTTCGACCTCGACGCCAGCGCCCTGCTGACCAACGCCGAGGGCAAGGTCGCCAACGACCAGAACTTCGTGTTCTTCAACAACCTCAAGAGCCCCGAGGGCTCCGTCGAGCACACCGGTGACAACATCACCGGTGAGGGCGAGGGCGACGACGAGCAGATCAAGGTGAACCTGGCCGGGGTCCCGGCCGATGTCGCCAAGATCGTGTTCCCGGTGTCGATCTACGACGCCGAGTCCCGCCAGCAGAGCTTCGGCCAGGTGCGCAACGCGTTCATCCGCGTCGTGAACCAGGCCGACAACAATGAGCTGGCCCGCTACGACCTCTCCGAGGACGCCTCGACCGAGACCGCCATGGTCTTCGGCGAGCTGTACCGGAACGGGGCGGAGTGGAAGTTCCGCGCCATCGGCCAGGGGTACGCCTCCGGGCTGCGTGGCATCGCGCAGGACTTCGGCGTCAACGTCTGACAGCCGCCACGGCGAGCCGTGGGCCGCGTGTGCACACCACCGGTGGGCATCCGCGGCCGTGAACGGCACCACCGCGTCCGGCGCCGCATCCCTGTATCCAGGCAGGAGTGCGGCGCCGGACGCGCTGAGCGCACGCAACACCCGGGGAGGAACAAGGATCATGGGCGTTACGCTCGCCAAGGGAGGCAATGTCTCCCTCTCGAAGGCCGCGCCGAACCTGACACAGGTGCTCGTCGGCCTGGGATGGGACGCGCGCTCCACCACCGGAGCGCCGTTCGACCTCGACGCCAGCGCACTGCTGTGCCAGAACGGGCGGGTGCTCGGCGACGAGTACTTCGTCTTCTACAACAATCTCAAGAGCCCCGAGGGCTCCGTCGAGCACACCGGTGACAACCTGACCGGTGAGGGCGACGGTGACGATGAGTCGCTGCTGGTCGATCTCGCCGCGGTGCCGGCCCATGTCGACAAGATCGTCTTCCCGGTCTCGATCCATGACGCCGATGCCAGGGGTCAGACGTTCGGGCAGGTCAGCAATGCCTTCATCCGGGTGGTGAACCAGGCCGACGGTCAGGAGCTGGCCCGCTACGACCTGTCCGAGGACGCCTCCGGCGAGACCGCGATGATCTTCGGCGAGGTCTATCGCTACGGCGGCGAATGGAAGTTCAGGGCCGTGGGGCAGGGGTACGCGTCGGGACTGCGCGGCATCGCTCTAGACTTCGGGGTCAACGTTTCGTAAAGCCGCGTACAGCGCGCGGGGGAGACCTTACGAAGAAGGATTGGGTTGCCTGTGCTCCTCAAAACCTTTGGTTGGTCGTTCGCCGTAACGGCGGGCGGTCTGGCCTTGGCCGGCGTCCTCTGGGGGTGGAAGGGGCTCGCGATCGTCGGGATCCTCTCGATCCTGGAGATCTCGCTCTCGTTCGACAACGCGGTCATCAATGCGGGCATCCTCCGCAAGATGAATGCCTTCTGGCAGAAGATCTTCCTGACCGTCGGCATTCTGATCGCCGTCTTCGGCATGCGCCTCGTCTTCCCGGTGGTGATCGTCGCCATCACCGCGAAGCTGGGGCCCCTCGAGGCCGTGGACCTCGCGATCAACGACAAGGAGAAGTACGAACACCTGGTCACGGCGGCCCACCCGTCGATCGCGTCCTTCGGCGGGATGTTCCTGCTGATGATCTTCCTCGACTTCGTCTTCGAGGACCGTGACATCAAGTGGCTGGCCTGGCTGGAGAAGCCGCTGTCCAAGCTGGGCAAGCTGGACACCTTCTCCATCGCGGTGGCGCTGGGCGTCCTGCTCATCACCGCGACCACCGTGGCCACCGACGTGGCCCACGGCGGCGGTGACAAGAGCTCCACGGTGCTGCTCGCCGGTGTCGCCGGTCTGCTCACCTATCTGATCGTCGGCGGTATCTCCGGCTACTTCGAGGACAAGCTCGAAGAGGACGAAGACGACGACGAGGCCGACGCGGCCGACGAAGGCGGTGCCGAGGAGAAGGCCGCGGCCGCCAAGAACGGCGGCGGCAAGCCCACCGTGGTGGGGCTGGCCGGTAAGGCCGCGTTCTTCATGTTCCTCTACCTCGAGGTCATCGACGCGTCCTTCTCCTTCGACGGTGTCATCGGCGCCTTCGCGGTCACCAACGACATCTTCGAGATGGCGCTGGGTCTGGGTATCGGCGCGATGTACATCCGGTCGCTGACCGTCTTCCTGGTCCGCAGGGGCACCCTGGACGACTACGTCTACCTGGAGCACGGCGCGCACTACGCCATCGGCGCGCTCGCCCTCATCCTGCTGGCCACCATCAAGTACGAGATCAACGAGGTCATCACCGGCTCGGTGGGTGTGCTGCTGATCGCCGCCTCGTACTGGTCCTCGGTGGTGCGCAACCGCCGGGAGGCCGAGGCGGAGGGGTCCGGGAAACAGACGGAAGTCTCCTCCGGAGTGTGACCGGGGGGCGTTTGAGGAACGCTCTGAGCGGGGCGGCCGAGAGTATGAGCTCCCGGCCGCCCCGCGGCAGTTCGGCAGGCGGGGCCAGTGAAGGGTGGGGGTGTACGCGATGGCGTTCTGGAGCAACTGGGGGCGGGCCGCGTGGCGCGATTTCGACAGCGGTGACGCGTCCGGGGTGGTCGAGCTGACCAAACGGCACTCCGTGATCTCCCTGACCAAACAGGGCGCCGCCAGTGGCAACCTGCGGATCAACCTGTCGTGGCAGATGCGGACCTCGGACTTCAACGAGAGCGGGCGCGGCTCGCTGCGCCATCCGTTGCGGATGTTCAAGCCCGCGGTGGTGCAGGCCCAGGGCCCCGCCATGGTCAATGTGGACCTCGACCTGGCGGTGATGTACGAGCTGAAGAGCGGCTCCAAGGGTGTGGTGCAGCCGCTGGGAAACTTCTTCGGCAACCTCAATGAGGCCCCGTACGTCAAGCTCAGCGGGGACGACCGGTTCGGGTCGGGCTCCGGCGAGACGATCTACATCAACATGGACCACAAGGACGACATCAAGCGGCTGCTGGTGTTCGTCTACATCTACGACGGCACCCCCGCCTTCGACCGCACCCATGGCATGGTCACGCTCTACCCGAGCAATGGCCCCCGGGTGGAGATCGCCCTCCACGAGCGGGCCCCGCAGGCCCGCTCCTGCGCCGTGGTCATGATCGAGAACATCAAGGGCGAGATGGTGGTGCGGCGCGAGGTGAAGTACGTCTACGGCTTCCAGGCGGAGCTGGACCGGCTGTACGGCTGGGGGCTCCAGTGGGGCCGGGGCTACAAGAGCAAGGTCTAGGCCGTGTCGTTCGGATCTTTCGCGGGTCCGCGAAGATCCAAACGACACGACCTAGGCCGTGTCGGCCTAGCCCCTGTCCGGTGGCTCTTCTCGGGCCCGCGGCCCCCTGGCGCCGCTAGCGGTTCTGGAACTGCGGTCCCTGCGGCGGCAGCGTGAAGTTGGGGTCCGGCACCGGTGCGGGCAGCGGCGGCGGGGGCGGTACGGCCCCGGTCGGCTGCACCTGCTGTGGATAGCCGTACGCGGGCGGCTGTGGATAGGCGTACGAGGGCTGCGGCGCGTAGGGCTGCTGCGGCGGGGCCTGCTGATAGCCCGGGGGCGGTGGCGGCGGTGAGGTGGGCTGCGGGGGCACATAGCCATAGCCGTCGCCCTGGGCCGCGGCGGGCGTCATCCGCTGCGGGTCCCAGGGGTCCGGGGTCGGCCCCTGCGGATGCGGCTGGGGGTGCGGCGGCGGATAGCCGTAGCCGGTCCCGGGTGCGGGCGCCTGGGGCGGCAGCGCCTGGGTCTCGGCCTGCGAGGGGGTCGGGGAGGACGGCGGCGGAGCCGGAGAGGCGGCCGACGGCGGTGCGGCGGGGGCGGACGGCGGCTCGGTGGCGTCCGCCGGCTCCTCGCGCCCGGACGCGGCGCCCGCGCCCTCGCCGTCGTCCACCGAGATGCCGTACTCGGTGGCCAGGCCGACCAGACCGGTCTCATAGCCCTGGCCCAGTGCGCGGAACTTCCAGCTGTCCTCGCGCCGGTACAGCTCCCCGCAGATCAGCGCGGTCTCCGCGCCCGTCTCGGGCTGTACCTCGAAGATCGCGATCGGATCCGCGTCCGCCGCGGCCGAGGCGTCGTACAGCAGCAGGCTCAGATCCCGGACCCGTCCGAAGGGGCCGCCGTCCGCGGACGCGGCCAGCACCACCCGGCGCACCCCCGCCTCCAGACCGGACAGCTCGGCCTCGATGGTGTCGGTCAGCCCTTCCGGCATCCGCTTCTTGGGCAGGTGGCGGACCAGGCCCGAGGGGTGGCGCGGCTGGTTGTAGAAGACGAAGTCCTCGTCCGAACGCACGCGGTCGTCCCCGGCCAGCAGCAGCGCCGAGGCGTCGACATCCGGTACGTCGGTGCCGGGGGTCCAGCGCAGCACCGCGCGTATGGCGGTGGTCTCGAGCGGGATGTTCGATCCCTTCAGCATCGCGTGCGTCATGGCCGCAATCCTGCCCTCCCACCCGGCCCGGGGACAACGCAGGGTACGGGGGCGGAGGCGGTGCGCGTCCGGAGCGAAGGGCGCACGCACCGGTCGACGGGGTGGAAAGGACATGGATCCGACCCCGATGAGTTACTTGATTTTCACGGTCTTGGGGAACTTTTGACCCTGGCCCGCACGTACGATTATCGGCCAACCAGGGGTCGTCGCGGCCCGTAGCGGGTACTGGCACACGGGGAGATTTATGAGGCATTTTGGGCACCTGCCAGCTGAGGTGCGGTCGGGTCTTTTCCATCAGGAGCCCGGCGAATTCACCGTGGACTCGCCCGCCAGGACCCTGGCGGTCGCCCTCGGAGCCACCCTCTACTCGCCCGCCACCCGGCCCCGCCTCGCCGATGACATCGTCAAACAGGCAGGTCGCGGCGTGGTGTCCATGGTGCTGTGCCTGGAGGACTCCATCCATGACGCCGAGGTCGCCGACGCGGAGGAGAACCTTGTGCGCCAGCTCGGCACGCTCGCCGAGCGCGGTCCCGACCCGGCCCTGCCCCTGCTGTTCATCCGCGTCCGCACCCCGGAGCAGATCGTCGATCTCGTCCGGCGCCTGGGACCGACCGTCCGGCTGCTGTCCGGATTCGTACTGCCGAAATTCACCGAGGAGCGCGGCGCCTCCTTCCTCGAGGCGCTGATCTCCGCCGAGACCGCCGAGGTGACGGCCGCCCTCGGGGGGCGGCGGCTCTTCGCCATGCCGGTCCTGGAATCCCCCGAGCTGATGCACCGGGAGAGCCGTACCGAAACCCTCAGCGGCATAGGCCGGATCGTCGACAAGTACCGGGACCGGGTGCTGGCGCTGCGGCTCGGGGTCACCGATCTCTGCTCCGCGTACGGACTGCGCCGGGCGCCGGATATGACCGCCTACGACGTCCAGATGGTCGCCTCCGTGATCGGGGACGTGGTGAATATGCTCGGCCGTGCCGACGGCACCGGCTTCACCGTCACCGGCCCGGTGTGGGAGTACTTCAAACAGCATGAGCGGATGTTCAAACCGCAGCTCCGCCTCAGCCCCTTCAGCGGTCATGCCGAGGCGCTGCGCACCGCGCTCATCGAGCACGATATGGACGGCCTGCTGCGCGAGATCGAGCTGGACCGGGCCAACGGCCTGCTGGGCAAGACCTGTATCCACCCCACCCATGTCGCCCCCGTGCACGCGCTCTCGGTCGTCAGCCACGAGGAGTTCAGCGACGCGGCGGACATCCTGGAGCCCGAGCGGTACGGCGGCGGGGTGCTGCGCTCCTCGTACACCAACAAGATGAACGAGGTGAAACCGCACCGGGCCTGGGCGGAGCGCACCATGCTGCGCGCGGAGGTCTTCGGTGTCGCCAGGGAGGACGTGAGCTTCGTCGAGCTGCTGTCGGCGAGTGTGCGGCCGGGCTGAGCGACGGGGCGCGGAAAGGGAGTTGTGACGAGCGAGAGAGACGAGGCGTACGGCGTGGTGTGGTCGGGACAGTGGGTCGCGGATCGGCTGGGGGTACGGCTCGACGGCGGCGAGGAGCTGACCGGACTGCTGGGGCTGGCGCTGCGGCGCAACCCCAAGCGCGCCCATCTGCTGGTGTCGAATGTGCTCGGCAAGCATGTCCCGCAGCGGCCCGCCACGGTCCACGGCGCGGGCGTACGGCTGGGCCGGCGGGTCCGGGAGCTGCTCGGCGACGCCGCCGCGGCGCGTGCGGTGGTGCTCGGGTACGCCGAGACGGCCACCGGGTTGGGCCACAGCGTCGCGGACGGCCTCGCCCTCGCGCCGTATCTGCACTCCACCCGCCGGCCGGTCGACGGTGTCGCCGCCGTCGGCGGCTTCGAGGAGGAGCACAGCCACGCCACCTCCCACCTGCTGCTGCCGGAGGACCCGGAGCTGCTGGCCGGTGACGGTCCGCTGGTCCTGGTGGACGACGAGTTCTCGACCGGCCGTACGGTGCTCAACACCATCGCCGCGCTGCACCGGCGCTTCCCCCGCGAGCACTATGTGGTGGTCGCCCTGGTCGATATGCGTTCCGCCGGGGACCGGGCCCGGCTGGAGGAGTTCACGGCCGAACTCGGCGCCCGGGTGGACCTGATCGCCGCGGCGACGGGTACGGTCCACCTCCCCGAGGGCGTCCTCGAACGCGGCCGGCGGCTGGTGGCCGCGTACGAGTCCGAGCGGGAGTCCGCTGGTGAGCCCGCCCGCGAAGCCGCGCCCGGGTCCGGCTCGCCCGCCGCCGTGCGGGTCGCACTGGGCTGGCCCGCCGGGCTGCCCGACGGCGGCCGCCACGGCTTCACCCCCGCCCACCGCGCCCGGCTGGACGCGGCGCTCCCGGACATGGCGTCCCGGATCGCCGCGGCGGTGCCGACCTCGCGGGACGGCGCCCGCCCCCGGGTCCTCGTGCTCGGCTTCGAGGAGTTGATGTACGCGCCGCTGCGGCTCGCCGAGGCGCTGGACCACGCCCTCGACGGGGCCGAGGTGCGGTACTCGACGACCACGCGGTCGCCCGTGCTCGCCGTCGACGACCCCGGCTACGCCATCCGCACCCGGCTCGCCTTCCCCGCCCATGACGACCCGGCCGACGGCCCCGGCCCGCGCTTCGCGTACAACGTGGCGCCCGGCGGTGACCCCGCGCGCCGCTTCGACGCGGTCGTCGCCGTGGTGGACTCGGCCGCCGACACCCCCGCGCTGCACGCCCCCGACGGACTGCTCGCCCAACTGGCGCCGCACACCGACCGGGTGCTGCTGGCCGTCGTCCCCTCGTATCTGCCCGCGCAGGTGGCCGCGCCGCCCGCCGAGCCCTCCTCCCCGTCCCCCGTCACCCGCACCGAACGACAGGCCCCCCGTATGCCGCAACCACCGCATGAGCCCCTGCGCGGACCCGACTTCTCCTCCTACGCCGCCGAGGACGTCGGCTGGCTGCTCCAGGACTTCTCGGACGTCACGCTGGAAGCCCCCACCGAGGAGCGTGAGGAGGCGATCCAGAGCGGCGGTGCGCACTACGCCGAATCGCTGCCGCAGGAGTACCAGCCGAGCGAGGAGTACCAGGCGCTGTTCCGGGCCGCGCTGACCACGTCGGCCGCCCGGATCGCGCGTGCGGTCGGCGCCGTCACCGAGACCGTGCTCGCGGAGCGCTCACCGCGTCCCGTGCTGGTCTCGCTGGCCCGCGCCGGAACCCCCGTCGGTGTGCTGATGCGCCGCTGGGCGCGGCACGCGCACGGGCTCGACCTGCCGCACTACGCCATCTCCATCGTGCGCGGCCGCGGTATCGACACCGCCGCGCTGCGCTGGCTGGCGGACCATCACGACCCGGCCGACATCGTGTTCGTCGACGGCTGGACCGGTAAGGGCGCGATCACCCGCGAGTTGGCGGACGCGGTGGCCGCCCATCCGGATATCGACCCGCGGATCGCGGTCCTCGCCGACCCGGGCGGCTGTGTCGAGACCTATGGCACCCGGGACGACTTCCTCGTCCCCTCCGCCTGCCTCAACTCCACCGTCTCCGGGCTGATCTCGCGTACCGTGCTCCGCGCCGACCTGGTCGGACCGGATGACTTCCATGGCGCGAAGTTCTACCGCGAACTGGCCGGATCCGATGTGTCCCAGCACTTCCTGGACACCGTGAGCGCCCACTTCGACGAGGTCGCCGCGGACGTCGCCGCCGACGTCGAGCGGCTCGCCACCGAGGACCGCAGCCCCACCTGGGCGGGCTGGGCCGCCGTCGAGCGGATCAGCGAGGAGTACGGCATCCACGACGTCAACCTGGTCAAGCCGGGTGTCGGGGAGACCACCCGGGTGCTGCTGCGCCGCGTTCCCTGGAAGATCCTCGCCAAGCGCGGTGCAGGCGCGGACCTGGACCACGTACGGCTGTTGGCCGGGCAGCGCGGTGTGCCGGTGGAGGAGACCGACGATCTGCCGTACACCTGCGTCGGGCTGATTCACCCGCGCTACACCCGCGGCGCCACCGGAGCCGACGGAAAAGCGGTCCAGATCACAGCCGATGGCGCCGAGGTCGGCCAGACTACGTCTGACAGCCGCATGGCTGAAAATGATCCATCAGACGAGAACATGGTCGAAACGAGAACGGCGGACGCGCGATGAGTGTTGTGGTGGCGAGTGACCTCGACCGCACCCTGATCTATTCGGCGGCCGCGCTCGGCCTGGACATACCGGACGCCGAAGCCCCGCGGCTGCTGTGCGTCGAGGTCTATGAGGGCCGTCCGCTGTCGTATATGACGGAGACCGCGGCCGGGCTGCTCGCCGAACTGGCCCGCACCTCCGTGTTCGTACCGACGACCACCCGCACCCCCGAGCAGTACCGCAGGGTCCGTCTCCCCGGCCCGCCGTCCCGCTTCGCGATCTGCGCCAACGGCGGCCATCTGCTGGTCGACGGCGAGTCCGACCCCGAGTGGCATGCGAGTGTGCGCACCCGTATCGAAGGCGAATGCGCCCCGCTCGCCGAGGTCACCGCCCATCTCAGCGCCACCGCCGACCCCGGCTGGCTGCTCAAGGAGCGGGTGGCGGGCGATCTGTTCGCCTATCTCGTGATCGACCGGGACCGGCTGCCCGAGGACCACGTCAAGGAGTTGACGGAGTGGGCGGAGCCGCGCGGCTGGACCGTCTCCCTCCAGGGCCGCAAGCTCTACGCGGTGCCGAAGCCGCTCACCAAGAGCGCGGCGGTGGCCGAGATCAAGCGCCGCACCGGGGCGGACGAGGTGCTCGCCGCCGGGGATTCGCTGCTCGACGCCGATCTGCTGCTGGCCGCCGACCGCGGCTGGCGCCCGGGCCACGGTGAACTGGCCGACGCGGGCTGGACCGCACCGGAGGTGACCGTGGTCGAGGAGCGCGGTGTGGCGGCGGGCGAGGTCATCACCCGCGCGCTGGCCGAGCGCGCCTCGGTCACCTGGGCGCGGGCGCGCAGCGAGGTCATCCGCGCCGTTTCCCGCGGCCGGGGCTGATCGGCCGGACGCCGACGCCGGCCCCGTCGTGACGGCGCGGTCGGCGGCGGCATATCGGCGCGATCTTCGACAAGGTCGAACTCAGGTCGAACTCCCCGGCGGCTCGGGTTACAGTCGCCGAGTCCTGGCTGTCCTGTGCTACCTGGGCAGTTGAGCGAAGAATCGAAGGGGAGTCCGTGGCCGAGAGCAAGAGCACTCCGATCACGCCCGAGCTGTACGAGTACATGCTGCGGCACAATCCGCCGCTCGACCCCGTACAGCGTGAGCTTGTCGAGGTCACGCACACCCGGCTCGCCCAGTACGCCGGGATGCAGTCGGCCGAGGAGCAGGGCCCGTTGCTGGCGTTCCTGGTCCGGCTGACCGGCGCCCGCCATATCGTCGAGGTCGGTACCTTCACCGGTTTCTCCGCACTGGCCATGGCGCAGGCGCTGCCCGCCGACGGCACGCTGATCGCGTGCGACATCTCGGAGGAGTGGACCGCGTACGGGCGGGAGGCATGGGCGAAGGCGGGTGTCGCCGACCGCATCGACCTGCGGATCGCGCCCGCGCTGGAGACGCTGAAGGCGATGCCCGCCGAACCGCATATCGACCTCGCCTACCTGGACGCGGACAAGGCGAGCTATATCGACTACTGGGAGGAGCTGGTGCCGCGGCTGCGCCCCGGCGGGGTGCTCGTCGCGGACAACGTCTTCTTCAACGGCGGTGTCACCGATCCCGAGGCGACCGGTTCCCCCGCCGCGATCCGTGCGTTCAACGAGCATGTGAGCGCGGACGACCGGATGGAGTCGATCATGCTGACGGTCGCGGACGGACTCACGCTGGCCCGTCGCCGCGGCTGAACCGGTCGCGCAGCCGGCGCCGGGGACGGCGGTGGTCCCCGGCGGACGGATCTCCGGACCGTTCGTCGGGCCGGTTGTCGGACCGGCCGTCGGGGCGATCCATCTTGCCCCACTTGCCGGGCGGCTGATCGGCGCGGGACCCGCTCTCACGGGGTTCGCGCTCAGGTGATCCGCCGTCGTCCCCGGCCGTCTGCTTCCGCTTGCCCCCGGAGTCGGCGGGCCGGTCCAGCTTGCCCCATTTACCGGGCGGCTGACCGGCCCGTTCGCCGTGCTCCTCGCCCTCCGACCGCTCCGCCTTCCCTTCCCCACGGCCTTCCACGGCGCGGTGGTGGGTGGCGGCGGCCGTACGGGCCCGGTCCTCGCGTTCGGCCAGATCGGGGTGGCGGGCCCGCCAGTACGGATTGTCGTGCGGCAGTTTGCTGCTCACCCGCCCGTACATGCCGAACCACATCAGCATCAGCCCGACCACAAAGCTGAACAGCACGTTCTGGAGGCGGAACGCCAGGGGGTTGAAGTCCCTCTCCAGCAGGGCGAGATTGACGAACCCGCTCAGCAGGAAGAGGACCCCGAGCACGATATTGAGCGTCGAGGCGAAATTGCCGCCGATGACCATGCCGATGAACAGCAGCAGTCCGATGACGATGGACAGCACGCTCAGCGCGCCGTTGGTGTTGAGCCCGGCGACCGTGTTGTCACCGGTGGCGAAGAAGCCGATCTTGTTGATCAGGCCGAGGATGCCGAAGGCGACCAGGACGAGCCCGGTGAGCCCGGCCCCGATGCGATAGACCTTGCTCAGCCCGTGGTCGACGGGCAGGTGCTCGTCGAGGGTGGTGTGCCCACCGATCCGCTCGGGGAAGTGGCGGGCGATTCCCGCGGGGTGCGCTCCGATGGGGGAGGGGCGGCCCGTAGCCATCTCCGGCCTCCTTCGCTTCGCCGGACCTCGGCATCGCCGTCGAGGCCGTACCCGCGGGCCGTACCGCACCCGTGCGGGTACGCAGGTACCTCCAAGCATCCGCCCCCCGCCGGATCCGCACCACCGCAGCCGCACACGTCAGCGGCGGCCGCGCACGTCAGCGGCGGCGGTGGTGGCGGCTCAGCCGCAGCAGCCG
This sequence comes from Streptomyces sp. NPDC048636, assembly GCF_040650655.1. Lineage (NCBI taxonomy): Bacteria > Bacillati > Actinomycetota > Actinomycetes > Kitasatosporales > Streptomycetaceae > Streptomyces > Streptomyces sp. NPDC048636. The sequence goes on from NZ_JBEZHR010000002.1 coordinate 450,328, forward strand.
CCCCCGCAGCAGCCGCCACCGCCGCCCTGTGGCCGGGGCGGCGCGGCGGCCGCCGAGGCACCCGCGGTGCCGGTGACGGCCACGGTGGACAGCAGCTTCACGGTGTCGTCGTGCCCCTCGGGGCAGGACGCGGGCGCCGAGGACTCGGCCATCGGCCGGTTCAGCTCGAAGGTGGTGCCGCAGGAGCGGCAGCGGTACTCATAGCGAGGCATGGCAGGAGCATAGCCAGCGAAGCCCGAAGGCCAGGTCGGGGCGGTGGAGAGAGCGGGAGGGCGATACGGCCGCTCAGTGTCCGGCCGCGCCCCCGCGCTCGTCGCGGATCTCCTGCACCACACGGGCGGCCGTCTGCCGTACGGCCTCGGTCTCGGACAGGAAGTGCCACCAGTCGGGGTGCCGCCCCTCCAGCCCCGCCACGGCCCGCTCCAGCCGCCCCACCGCGTCGTCCAGGGGGCGCGCATGGCGCGGGTCCGGGGTGCTGCGCCCGGCCATGGCCAGCCGCTGGGCGTCACGGATGGCGAAGCGGGTGCGCTCGACCTCCTTGCGGTGGTCGAAGGAGACCTCGTCCAGCCGCCGCAGCCGGTCCCCGGCGGCGGAGACGGCCTCGTCCGTGGTGTTCAGCAGGGCCCGTACGGTGGCGAGCAGCGCGGTGGCGTCCGGCCAGCGCTGCTCCTCACGGGCCTGCTGCGCCTCCTTGAGCTTCGCCTCGGCCAGGGCCACATCCCGCTCGGCCTGCGCGGGAACGGGCTGGAGGTCCTGCCAGCAGGCGGCGCTGTAGCGGCGGCGCAGCTCGCTGAGGACGGGCTCGACCCCGGCCGCCCGGGTGGTGATCGCCTGGGCGCGGGTCCGCAGGGACACCAGCCGGCGGTCGATCTCGGCGGCCCGCTCCGGCAGCCGCTCGGCCTCGCCGCGGACCGCCTCCGCCTTGCGCAGCACATCGTCGGCGCGCCGGATGGTCTCCTGCACACCGTGCTGCCCCGCGCCCTGGTTGAGCTTGGTCAGCTCGGGGGAGAGGGCGGCCAGCCGGGCCGCGAGATCGTCCGCCCGCAGCCCGGAACCCCGTACGGCGTCCAGCGCGTTGGTGGCGGCGAGCAGCGCCTGCCGGGCCCGCTCCACGGCGGGTGCCAGCCGCGCGAGCTGCGTCTCGGCCTGCCGCAACAGCGGCCCGAGCCCCTGCTCGAACCGGTCGAGCTCGGCCTTGGCGCGCAGCAGCTCGTCCTTGGCCCGGGTCAGCTCCATCCGCGCCCGGGAGGCGGTGGCCCCGTCGAGATCGTCACGGTCGAGATCATGGGCGTCGACGGCGGTGATGTACTCCTGGCTGACCTGGTCGATCCGCTGGCCGAGCGCGGCGAAGTCGGCGGCGGTCCGGCGGGCGCCGGGCGAGTCGTCCACCGCGGTGATCGTCTCTATCGAGATCCGCAGATCGCGCTGGGCGGTGTCCAGCTCGTAGAAGGCCGCCGCGGCCGCGTCCTTCGCCGCCTGCGCCTCGGCCCGCTGACTCTCCCCACGTCCCCCGAACCAACGCCGCCCGCCCCCGCCGCCAGGTGTCGCCGCCACTTACCTCTCCCAATGGATCGCCCGTGGGATCGCCATGGATCGCCCGTGGCCCGGATGTCATTCTCCCACCCGTCACGGACGTGCACAGCGGCCGGGCGGTTCGCGTCGGGCGGGTCGCGGTGCGGGCGGTCCGGCCCCGAAACGGGGATTGCGGCGCCGCCGCGCGGACACTGTAGGCTGACCTCTCGCTCCAGGGGCGCATAGCTCAGCGGTAGAGCGCTGCCCTTACAAGGCAGATGTCGGCGGTTCGAACCCGTCTGCGCCCACCACGGTACGAAGGCCCCCAGCCGATGACGGCTGGGGGCCTTCGACGTCTGTGGCCGCGCGCTGTACGGGGCCGGGCACGGCGGTGCCGGGCCGCCGTACCGCAGCCGTCACGGATACAGCGGCGTGAGCGGATGGAACGTTCCGTCGCGAGGGTCTCAGAGCTTGGCCAGTTTGGCGTACGGACTCATGATCCGTGCCTGCACCGAACCGAAGTCGACGAGGACGGCGATCTTATCCTCCACACCGATCACCCGGCCGAGGCCGTATTCATCGTGTGTGACCCGGTCGCCGACCGCGAACTCCTTGGGAGGCCGCGTGACCGGGGGCTTGAAGGGGCTGGACGGCAGATGGCGCCGGGCTACGGTTGGCTTCGTCATTCCCCTCAGTATGCTCCTGGTGAGCGGGCTGCCCCTGCCATGCGGGCTAATGCAACCAAGCCGAGATCTCCGGCGGCGGGCTCAGGCCGGCTTCACGCGCCGCCGCCCCGGCAGCCCGGGCCCCGCTCCGGCGGCCCCGTGCCCCGGCGGCATGATGGCCTCCGTGAGCGACCGCGCGGCTCTGCACCCCACCCGGATACCGGGCTACGGCGGCGGTCCGTTCGCCCGCCGCCCCGAGCGGCTGGACGAGCACCTGTTCTGGCTGGGGCACCTCTCCTCGTGCGCGCGGGGGCGCGGAGGCGGAGGAGCTGCTGTTCGGCGCGGACTACGACGACGGGTGCTTCATGGGGCCCGCGCCGTCCTGGCCGGAGCCGGCCGCCGCCGCGGAGACCGGTCCGCCCGGCGGCACCACCACCGATCCCCACGCCCGTCTGACCAACGACGGCGCGTACTCCACCCGCAACCCCGCCAACCCCTTCGCCCTGCCGCCCGCCCGGCTGGCCGGGTGGCCACCGCGCTGGCCCCCCGACCCACTGGCCCCGTCGCGGGGCGGCTCACTACGGTGAGCGGATGTGCTTCTACGCCATGACCTACTACAAGCCGCACTACGCGTGTGTGTCATGCCGTGTCAGCTTCAAGCTCCACCCGGGTCCGGCGGGGAAGCACCGCCCGTGCCCGAACTGCGCCCAGCCGCTGGTGTGCGCGGGCCACGACTTCGCGCCGCCGCGGAGGCGTGACGTCCGCGCGTGGTCGGTGGTCGCCGAGGTCCTGGGCGAAGGCATGCGCTACGAGGGGCTGTCGGTGTGCGGCTGCGGCAAGGACCCGAAGCCCCGCCCGCGCACCCGCGCCGAATTGCGGTCGTACCGGGCTCTCGCCGACAGGCCCGGACATCCGGCTGGTCGCGCGCCCGCGGCGCTGAGGTGGGGCGGGGGGAGGGCTCCCCGGCGAGCGAGGCCCGGGGGCCGTGGTCAGGGAGCCCTCGTGTATGAACCGTCAGCAGCCCCGGGATACATGGGTGATCGACCCGGACGCGCCGGTCTGGTACTTCTTCTTGCCCTTCTCGCCCGCATCGGTCGGCAGACAGTGCTTGTGCGGACCCTCGAGGTCGGTGACCTCGAGCGTGACATTCACCGAATGACCGCAGTGGTTGTTGAAGTAGACGGTGGTGTGGACGGTGCCGGTATTCCACGAGAAGTTGGCGGTGTCACCGGGTGTATTGCATGCGACGGTGTAGTTGTCGGCGGCCGCCGATATCGTTCCGGGGGTCGACTGCTCTGCCGCGCTCGCCGGTCCCGCGAGCATCAGGGCGGAGCCCGCCATCGCTGTGGCGGCGATTCCGGCCATTACCGTTGCCTTGATCGGCCTCATGGTGTTTCCTCCCCGTGGTTTGGTTTCGGTGCGGATGTCCCGAACGCGGGCGGGGCAACCGCTGTCTGACGGTGTGCTGGGGTCAGCACCCCCTGCTCAGGGTGGTGATGTGCTCACCGCCGACGTACAGGCGTTTTTGGCTCTTCGTGTTGGCGTTCGCCGCGATACACTTGTCGCTGTCGCCGCCACCGGTGATGTGGACGGTGACGTTCACATCGTGGGTGCAATGGTTGTTGTAGTACACCGTGGTCGAGGAATTATCCGAAGGGTCGTATCGGAAATTCGCTGTGTCACCGGGGTTCTCGCAGGCGACGGTGTAGCCCTTCCAGTCGCCCGCTGTTACGACATCAGAACCCTCCGCGGCGACGGATGGACCGGCGGTGACCGCCGTACATGTTGCCGCTGCGGCGGCGATGACGACCGCCGTCAGGATTTTCTTGGTCTTCATCTCGATCCTCCCGTTTGTGATCGCCGAGGCAATCGCAAAAAACCCTACATCCCATGTGTCATGGGTCAAGGGATCTAGGAAAGTTTCAAATTGAAGAGGCCAATTCCAGTTGTGTAGAGCGGCCGGGGATGGCGTTACCGCCAATGCCTTTGGAGACCAAGTGCGTTCGTTCGGTCGAAGGGGGGACGTGTCCCGGTCCTGAGGTGCACAATCTCTGCGTATGGCCATCGATTACCGCAAGCGCCCCCGAATCGACTACCGCAAACGGCCCGAGTCCGAGCCCGAGCCGAAGCCGAGCGCACCGGCCGCCGGGGTCAGTCTGGAGAAGGTCGCCGCCCGGGCTCCCGGGCTGGTCAGCCTCTACAAGTCGGCCGCGGTGTCCTTGGCCAAGCACCGGGTGGGCGGGCAGCGGGCCGCCGTGTATCTGGTGCTGGACCGGTCCGGGAGCATGCGGCCCTACTACCGCGACGGGTCCGTACAGCACCTGGCGGAGCAGACGCTCGCCCTCGCGGCCAACCTCGATGACGACGGGGTGGTGCCGGTGGTGTTCTTCTCCACGGGCATCGACGGCACCGCGGAGATCAGCCTCGACGGCTACCGGGACCGGATCAATCCGCTGCACGACTCGATGGGGCACATGGGGCGTACCAACTACCACGTGGCCATGCAGGCGGTGATCGACCACTACCAGGCGTCCGGGGCCGAGGACCCGGCCTTCGTCGTCTTCCAGACCGACGGCTCCCCGACGTCCAAGACGGCCGCGGAGCATGTGCTGTGTACGGCCGCGCGGCTGCCGATCTTCTGGCAGTTCATCGGCTTCGGCTATGACGAGTTCCGCTTTCTGCGCAGGCTGGACGAGCTGCCGGTGCCGGACAAGCGCGTGGTCGACAACGCCGGGTTCTTCGCCGCCGGGGCGTCACCGAAGTCGCTGACGGACGAGGGGCTCTACGACCAGCTGCTGGGGGAGTTTCCGCAATGGCTGACCGCCGCCCGGTCCGCGGGCGTGGTGCGGGGGCCCTCCCGGGTGTGAGGAGGCTCCTTCAGAGGGCTCTTCACGTTGCTCGCGGTGTGCGGGGTCATGGACCGGTCCGTGACGGCGGTCCGTTGTCAGTGCCGGGCCCTACGGTGGGCCCTGTCCTTATTCACGCTTGCTGGGCTGCATGCGACTGACTCGGACACGGCGGGGGCCGGACCCAACAGCGCGGGTCCGGCCTTCGGCGTGCCCTCTCGCGCGGGGCCCGGGCCCGGGGCGGTTACGGCAGGGTCCGTAGCTCCGGTGACAGGCCCGTCCAGCGCAGCTCCGCCGAGAGATGCGCCGTGTCGTTCCAGAAGACCACGGAGGCCGGACGGCCGGGGGCCGGATAGCGGATGACCGTCAGGGCCGCATTGCCGTGGTTGAGGCCCAGCCAGCGCCAGGCCGGGGCGTCGAGGACGTCGCGGAGCAGCCAGCCGATCAGGAAGTTGTGGGTCACCACCAGCTCATGGCGGTCCTCGGGGCCGTCCACCGGGCCGGTGAAGCGCTCCACCGCCTGTCGCGCCAGCAGCGGACCGCGCTTCCGCTCCTCGGCCGGGAAGCGGTGGACGAAGTCGAGCAGGAAGTCGGCCGAGTCGGCGGGCAGTTCATCCCGTTCGGGGGTGTGCGGGACGTAGTCCCCGGCCGGTTCGCAGACATGCGCGGGTACGCCGTCCAGCTGGTCGCCGATCAGCCGCGCGGTCTGGGCGGTCCGGGGCAGCGGACCGTGGTGGATCGCCGACAGGGGCGCTCCCCGGAGCCGCTTGCCGAGGAGTACGGCCTGGCGGCGGCCGACGGCGGTCAGCTCGCTCTCGTCCTCGGTGGCCTCGCCGTGCCGGGCCAGATACAGATAGCGGGTGGCTGTGGTCGCGGTCATGGGTCCCTGTCGTTCCGTTGGCGCGCGGGGGCGCCGGTCGCGACCGGCACGAGGGCGCTCTTGTCCGGGCGCACGCCCCTTGCGTACGCCGCCGGCGGGTGTGCCCATTCGTGCTTCCGTTCGCGTACACCCCGGCCGCGTACGCTCCCGTCGCGCGCCGTGTTCCGTACGCCTTGTCAGACGGAAGCGCGGTCGCCCGGGTTCCCCCGGGCCCCGGGTGCGGCTACCGCGCGCCCTCCGGCGGTTCGTCGTCGTGCCGCCGCGACGGCCAGGTTCCCAGGGTCTCGCCCGGTGTCAGCCGGACCACCACCTCCGCCAGCTCCGCGCAGACCCGCTCGATCTGCCGCCGGGTGTTGTTCCGTTCGGCGATGATCGCCGAAAGCAGCAGTGCGGTCAGGGTGGTGGTGCCGTTGAACGCCTGGAGGGTCACCATCTGCCTCAGCAGGGAGTCGCCCGAGAACGGACCGACGTCCTCCGCCGTCGCGTTGATCGCGAGGAGGGAGACGATGAACGAGCACGGCGCCGCGCCCGCCAACTGGAAGCGCAGCGCCGCCCAGATCAGGAACGGGAAGACCAGGAAGAGGAGACTGGCGAGGCTCCGGGTGGCCACGAGGGTGACGGCCACCGTGCCCGCGAGCAGGACCACCGCCTCCAGCCAGCGGTAGGGGTGGACCCCGCGCGGCGGCCGCGCCCCGCGCAGCGCCAGCAGCAGCGGAGTGATCACCAGGACCCCCATGGCGTCGCCCGTCCACCACACCGACCAGGTGGGCCAGAAGCCGTCCGCCGTGAGCGCGTCCGCCAGGACGAGTACGGCGGTTCCGACGGTGGCGCTGATCAGCATCCCGAGCAGGGCGCCGAGGAACACCAGGGCCAGCGCGTCCCGGAGCCGGTCCAGGGAGATACGGAAGCCCACGCGCTGGAGGAGCAGATACGCGCAGAGCGGGGCGAGGGTGTTGCCCGCCACGATCCCGGCGACGGGGAGCGGTGACGGGCCGATGGGGGCGTTGACCGCGAGCGCGCCGAGCGCGATCCCGGGCCAGACGCCGGGGCCGAGCAGCAGCAGACAGGCGAGCGCGATCCCGGTCGGCGGCCACAGCGGGGTGACCTGGTCACGCACCAGTTCCTGCAACAGTCCGATTCTGGCGCCCGCGTAGTAGAGGGCGGCCACGGCCGCGATCCGCAGAACCATGGCACCGTATCGCCGGATCGTCCCGTCATCGCGCGCCACAGCCGCCATCTGACTACGCCCCCGCCCGCGCGGCAGGGCTGACACGCAGACGGGGCGGGGGACCCGCCCGTACGGGGGAACGGTGTGGCGGGAGGTGGTGCGCGGGGCGGATACCGATGACCGGCCACCGTGCCCGTCAAGGCCGTATTGACACCGTAATCCGAGGGTTCTAGCGTCCTGTCCACGGCGGTACGGACCGATCAACTCACCGTTTCTCTGGGCCAGTTGGCTGGAAATCCATGGTGCGGGTGCGCTTTCCGTCCGCACCGCACACCGCAATCGCGATCGGTCGGTTCGTCAAAATCAAGCAAGAATGTGGCGAACCTCGTGAACCATCCCTAAGCTCCCCCGACACACGCAACACGCCATGTCCACGATGTGGACTCCCGCCACATCAGCGGGCACGCATATGCGCATCGGGCTTGCCCCCTTCCGTGGGAGACGCCACCGTTGTCCCCCACGGGCGTGCGCCGCGTGCCCGTTTCCGACCGGGACCGGAGGCGCCATGGGGCCCATCGTTCCACCCCTCGTTCCACCGTATGAGACCGTCGGGGACGGTCCGCACCATGTCATGGCGGTGCACGGCTGGTTCTCGGACCGTGCCGCGTACGCCGCGATGCTGCCGCATGTCGACCGGCGGGCCTTCACCTATGTCCTGCCCGACCTGCGGGGCTATGGGGAGGCGCGCGACGTCTCCGGCGCGTTCACCACCGAGGAAGGGGGGCGGGATCTGCTCGCGCTCGCCGACCACCTCGGCTGGGACCGCTTCTCACTCATCGGACACTCGATGGGCGGGTCCGTCATCCAGCGGGTGGTGGCGGCGGCCCCGAGCCGTGTCCGGCGGCTGGTCGGGGTGGCGCCGGTGCCCGCGAGCGGGGTACCGATGGCCGGTGAGCAGTGGGAGCTGTTCGCCTCCGCGGCCGAGCGCCCGGAGAACCGGAGGGCGATCATCGATCTGACCACCGGCAGCCGCCATCCGGCCGCCTGGCTCGATCTGATGGTGCGGCACTCGGTGCAGCACAGCGACGCCAAGGCGTTCCGGACATGGCTGGACTCCTGGGCCCTGGAGGACTTCCACGAGAAGATCAGCGGGGCCGAGGTGCCGGTCCGGGTGGTCGTCGGGGCCCACGACCCGGCGCTGACGGCCGAGGTGATGCGGCAGACGTGGCTGCGCTGGTACACCAACGCCGAGTTGGTCGAGCTGCCGTGCGCCGGGCACTATCCGGCCGATGAGACCCCGCTGGAACTGGTCCGGGCCGTGGAGGACTTCATCGCCGCCGACGCGTAGGGGGCGGCACGAGGGTGCCGGGCGCGGTCGACAGCGGCCGGACCGTGGAGGGTACGGGCACGGGCAGGGGTGACGCCGAGGCGGATGACGCCTCGGCACCGGACGCCGGGGAGGGGAGGGAGGGCGAGGGGAAGGCGGCGCGGCTCTTCTTCGAGCGGTGCTTCGCCTCGCTCCCCTGGTACTTCTTCTCGGCCTTCCGGTACTTGGGCAGCAGATCGTTCATGATCTTGTCCACATAGCCGCGGGTCTCGCTCATCCTCGGCATGCCCCCGGCCCTGACCACCGCGCTCGGCCCCGCGTTGTACGCCGCGAGCGCCAGCCGGGTGGAGCCCCGCCGGGTCGAGCCGCCGGGGACCTTCTCGACCACGGTGTAGAGATGGCACATATAGCGCGCCTGGGTGGGGATGGCGTCCCGGGGCTCCCAGACATCGGCCTTGCCGTCGCCGTCGCCGTCCCGCCCCCACTCCCGCCAGGTCTCCGGGGCGAACTGCGAAATGCCCTGGGCCTGTCCGGAGTCCGCGTCCGCCCGCCAGCCGCTCTCCGCGTCGATCTGCGCGGCCAGCAGGGGAACGCTCAGCGCCGAGCAGACGTGCGCCGCGACCTCCACGACCGGCCGCCGCGCCTCGGGGATGACCGGCAACGCGGACTTCGAGGGCTCGGTGAGCTGACGTACGACGAGGACGGCGGCGACGACCAGGGCGAGGCCGGCCAGGAACGCCGCGACCAGTCCGGTGGTGCGGCTCAGCATGCCGGACCCGGCAGATCCGGCAGGAAGGTACGCATAGGGGGACGGTAGCCGGAATCCGGGGCCGAGCCTTTGATCACCGAACGACACCGGCCAGTGACCGCGCGCTCCGGCGTGGCGGTTCCGGCGAGGCGCCTCCGGCGTGGCGCGTCCGGCGGCTCAGGACCCGGCGCGGCGCCCGGCGCTGACGGCTACGCCGCCGGAGACGGCACCACGCGGACCGCGCTACGGATGGTGGACCGGCTGGCCGCCCGCGGCCGCCGCCACCGGAATCGGACCTTCTTCGTCCGCACCGGGGCGCTTCATCACATACGCCGCGCCCGCGCCCGCCGCGAAGAGCGCGAGCACCGAGACCGCGGTCCCCAGCCAGGTGGCGCCGAGCCACTGGCCGCCGACATAGCCGAGGGCCACGCCGTACGCGGCCCACGCCAGCCCGGCCGCGGCCGACCAGGGCAGGAACTCCTTGACCCTGCGATGGGCGGCACCGGCGGCCAGGCTGACCACCGAGCGCCCGGCGGGCGCGAATCGGGCTATGACGACCAGCGGACCGCCGCCCCGGACAAGGGCGGTGTCCAACTTCTCCTGGGCGTTGGTGAGTCGGCGCGAACGAGCAATGGCTCGATCCAGTCGGTCGCTTCCACGCCAGGCCAGCCGATAGGCGACCATGTCCCCGAGTACGGAGGCGGTCGCGGCGCACAGCACCAGGGCCAGCATCGCGGGGAAGTCGGCGGCGTCGGCCTGGCGCACCACACCGACCGCGTCGACGGTGGTCCCGGCGGCGGCGGTGGCCGCGGTGATGACGAGGACCCCGCTCGGCAGGACCGGCAGGAAGACATCGAGCAGGACAGAAAGCGCGATCACCGCGTAAATCCATGGGGTGTTGGTCAGCGACCCCAATTGTTCCAGCACCGTTCTTCTCCCGATCCCGTTCCCCCCGCTGCGTATGTCGCCGGGAAGCGGCAGACGCGGCCTGTACCGCCATACAGCGTACGCCTGTGCCGGTGGAGGATAGCGGTACGGGGTGATGATGTTGTTCGGATCACGCCATGCGGGGGCACATGTCCCCGCATGGCGTGATGCGGGACGAGTCCTGAACGGTGCCTTGTTACACCGCGGTCGGCTGGCGCCGCGGCTCGGTCTGGCCGGCCGTCTCGCGCGGCGAGCCGAAGAGCCGCTCCAGCGCCAGCGGGCCGGGCCCGGTGAAGACGAGGAGCAGCAGCGCCCAGCAGAACATGGCGGAGGACTCGCCGCCGTTCTGGATGGGCCACAGCTTCTCCGGCTGGTGCTCCACGAAGTAGGCGTAGGCCATCGAGCCGGACGATATGAACGCCGCGCTGCGGGTGCCCAGTCCGAGCATCACCAGCCCGCCGCCGACCAGCTGGATCACCGCGGCGTACCAGCCGGGCCAGGTGCCCGCGTCGACCGTCTTGCCGGTGCCCATCATCCCGCCGAACCAGCCCAGCAGGGAGGCGGCGCCATGGCAGAAGAAGAACAGGCCGACGACGATGCGGAAGAGGGACAGGACGTACGGTCTGGCGCTGTCGAGCAGTTCGCCGAGCGAGCGCGGCGAGGTCGAGGGAGACATGAAGGATGTGCTCCTTGTTCCGGGGACGGGAGACAACGCGCCAGGTTAGGGTAGCCTCACCATTTGTTGCAAGTTCAAGTTCCTGCCAAATATGGGGCCCCTGACCTACGCGTCATATCCCTCTGATCTCGCCGCTTCAGGGCTGGATACGGGATGCGGGGACAACTTCCTGCCAGGGGTGGCCCGATATGGCCGTGTGCAGCACCGCACGCGCTATCGCGTCCGTATCGCACAACGTGACCGAGTTCACCCCGGGCCGCGCCCCGGCGGCTGTCACCCAGTGGACGCCCTCGGTCGGCACGCCGACGGCGAAGCGGCGCGGATGCGGTCTGCCCTGGGCGTCCACCAGCCGGTACGGCGCCGGGGTGACATCGACGCCGCCCGTCTCGTAGCCGTCCACCCGGTGCGGACGGCACTGCCCGGTCCGCAGCAGACGCCCCAGCAACTCGTCCGCCGTGCGGCGCAGATCGGGCTCCGGCAGCCGGGCCTCGATCAGCGTCGTGGCCAGCACGGGCGGACCGAGCACCTCCGCCGACCGCCCGAGGAACCCGGCGCCCGCGCTCTCCGCCGCCGGGGAGACCGTCAGCCGGGGACCCAGCACCTCGAGCACCCCGGCCTCGATCAGGGCCGCCATCTCCTCGATCCGGCGCCGCGGCGGGCCGATCGACAGAAACGCGTTGAGCGGGGTGTACCAGCCGTCGAGATGCGCGTCGCGCGAGGCGCCGCTCAGCCCGCCGTGGTCGACGATCTGCCGCAGCTCGTTGCGGAGATCGCGCAGTACGTCCAGGGCCGCCTTCACCGGACCGTCCACATTGCCCTGCCGCGCGTGCGCCGCGTCCTCCCGCAGATACGACAGCAGCCAGCCCCGGAAGTCGTCGCGCCCGGTGAACCGGCGTCCCCGGTGCGGCCGGGACACCGTCTCCCAGCACCAGTGCCGCTCGGCCGGGACGCCGAATTCCATCAGCACGGCCGTCTCTTCGGGGCTGCCGTGCTCGGTGGCCAGGAACGCCCGCCGGAACGCCCGCCGGAACTCCCGCAGGAGGAGAGGGGTCTGTGCGGTCGTGGACCGGGTCAGCAGCGCCTCGTAGTAGACCGTCTCGGCCTCCTTGGCCACCAGCGGCCATATCTCCGCAAGGAAGTCCGGCGGATCGCCCGCCTCCGCCCGCTTGCGGAACTGGGCGAGCACATCGGGGGTGAGCAGCAGCGGGTGGTGGCGGCCGTACGGGCCCTTCGCGTTGTCCCCGCGCGCCTGGTGCGGGATACCGCGCCGGGACCCCGCGTACAGCCGGGGCTCGCGCCCTGAGGGCCGGTAGACCAGGGCCGGGCCGTCCGGGCCGTCCGGGCCGGATGCCGGGACGAACGAGCCGCCGCGGCCCTGGGTCAGCAGCGCCATATGGTCGAAGAAGTTGAGGCCCAGACCGCGCAGCAGCACCGGTTCGCCCGGTGCGATGGGCGACAAATCGACATCGGCGGGGTTGGCGGGCGGGTAGTAGCGCAGTCCGTACCGTTCGGCGTGGTCCGCGAACCGGCTCTCCGTCTCATCGGCGGCCGCCGCCAGATGGCCCTGGGCCAGCACCACCGCGCACAGCCCGGCCAGCCGGGTGCCGTTGTCGAGGCTCAGGATCTGCTCGCCGTCGCCGCCCTCCTCGAGCCGTACGGCGCGGGCGGTGTGCACCCGGACCGTCACCGGGTCCGGTGCGCCCCGCACCACCTCCGCGAACACCCACTCCAGATAGCGGCCGTACAGCGCGCGGCCGGGGTAGTCGTCCGGGCCGAGACCGGGCGCGACGCCCCGCGCCGCGGCCCATTCGTACAGACTCGGCCCGGTGCGCACCGGTCCGTCGCACACCACACTCGCATCGGTGAACAGGGTCACCTGCGAGGCCACCGTGTTCATCAGCAGCTCGCCCGGCTGCGCGGCGCGCCACACCCGTCCGGCGCCGGGCGGATACGGATCCACCACATGCACCGTCAGCCGGGCACCGGGTGCCAGTTCCGGAGCCGAGGCGCACAGTCGCTCCAGCACGCTGGTGCCCCGCGGACCGGCTCCGACTACGGCTATGGCGTGGGGGTCTCCGGCCAAGGTGGTGTCTCCCGGGGCAGATGGAGGCAGGACGCGCGCCCATCATGCCGGTCGCTCCCGGAGAATCGAGCCGCTGGCCGGAACTGATCCCTCCGGTGTGGGGCGGATCACGTGCGTCGCCCCGGGGGAGGCCGGTATGAGGAGGTTCAGCCCCCGGTCAGGGGCCGGTCCACTCCGTATCCAACTCCGCGACCAACCGGGCCGGGCCGCCCGAAGGATCGCTGCGCGCCTGGTCCATCCGCAGCCGCGCGGTGCGTCCGCGCAGCGTCAGGGTCATCAACTGGTTGCCGAACCACGGACCGCCGGTTTTGCGCCAGCTCAGCTTCGAACGCTCCACCCGGCCGTGGCGGGCGAAGAGCCGGCCGATCGCCCGGCCCGCCCCGCTCCAGCCGAAGCGGAATCCCGCCCGCACCGAGGCGTGGATGCTGTTGTGCACCGGTGAACAGGTCAGCTGGCGCACCTGGCTGCGCGGCCGTCCCGGCCAGTGCGACCAGTCCGGTTCGGCGATATAGGCGTGATGCACATCGCCCGACAGCACACTGATCGTGGCCGGGGCCGAGGGGGCGTCGCCGACCTCCGCGACGAGGCCCGTCAGGGCGTCGAACGACTCCGGGAACGCGGCCCAGTGCTCCAAGTCGCCCCGCTGCCGCAGATCCTCGCCGACGCGCGCCCAGCGCGCCCCGCGTCTGCCCGCGCACACCGAGGCGTTCCAGCGCTCCACGTCATGGACGAAGTGCGGGAGCAGCCAGGGCAGGGAGCTGCCGATCAGCAGGTGGTCATAGCCCGGGCCGGGGCCGTGGGGCGAGTCCGTACCGTGGGGTGGGTCCGTGCCCTCCAGGGCCTGTTCGCGGACCCAGGCCAGCTCCTTTTCGTGGACCATCGCCCGCTCGTGCTCGCCCAGCACCCGGGCGCCACGCGTGTCCACCATCAGCAGTCGCACCCGCCCGAAGTCACGGCGGTAGCTCCAGCGGGTGTACACCGGGTCGGCGTCGGCGTGGGAGGCGAACTCCCGCAGCACCTCGGTGCCGTCGGCCGCCTCGCGCACCGCCGCGTACAGCGGATCGGTGGCCAGCTCGGCGGGGGAGAGGTTGCCCAGGTGCTGATGGACCCAGTAGGACATCAGACCGCTGACGATCCGCTCCTGCCACCAGGGGGTGGCGCGCATCCGGCGCAGCCACGCCTCGCTGGTGTTCCAGTCGTCTATGACGTCGTGGTCGTCGAAGATCATGCAACTGGGGACGGTGGAGAGCAGCCAGCGCACCTCCGGGTCCAGCCACGATTCGTAGTACAGCCAGGTGTACTCCTCGTAGTCCGCGACCTGCTCACCCGGCGGCTCGCCCAGATCGCGGCGGGCGTCGATGCGGCGGCGGATCTCGGCGGAGGTCTCGTCCGCGTACACCTGGTCGCCCAGCAGCACCAGGACGTCGGGGCGCGGGGCGTCGGGGGTACGGGCCAGCGTGGCGGCGAGCGTGTCCAGCGCGTCCGGCCCGATCGGGTCGTGCGAGGTGTCGGAGGGCGGCGCCGCCCAGCGGCAGGAGCCGAACGCGACGTGTACGGGCACGTCCTCGCGCCCGGCGGTGGCGGCGGGTGCCGGGGTGCGGATCGTGCTGTCCGGAAAGCCCGAATCGGGCAGTGGCCAGACCTGCGCGCCGTCCAGCAGCACCCGGTAGGCCGTCTCACCGCCCGGACGCAGCCCGGTGACCGGGATCAGGGCGTAGTGATGCCCGGCGACCTGCCAGGTGGTGGCGGAGCCACCGGCGCCGTCGGCGCAGCGCACCTCCGCCTCGCAGGGCCGGTCGGTCTCGACCCAGACGGTCGCGTTCGTCCCGGTCTCCCAGTCGACCTGCCGCAGCAGTGGTCCCAGGCGCAGCCCGGCCATCCGGCCCTCCTCCGTCGTTTCCGTATGCGTACGGTACGGAACGACGGAGGAGGGCGCGGAGGTTCCGGCACGTGTCTCACGCCGTCCGTGCGGTGCGCGGTGTGTGCGGTGCCGGGTGGCGGGCCGGGCTCAGCACCCGTTGAGGATCTCGCTGAGCTTGGACTTCTCGGCGTCGTCGACCGACAGCTTGTACTCGTGCTTCACCGAGACCCACATCCGGGCGTACACGCAGTGGTAGGACGCCTTCGGCGGGAGCCACTCGGCCGGGTCCTGGTCGCTCTTGGACTGGTTCACATTGTCCGTGACGGCCACGAGCTGCGAATGGGTCAGGTCGTTGGCGAAACCCTGGCGCTGGTCGGTGGTCCAGGAGCTCGCACCGGACGTCCACGCCTCGGCGAGCGGAACGACATGGTCGATGTCCACGTCGGCCGGGTCGGTCCAGCTGCCGTCGTCGTAGGGGGACTTCCAGGTGCCGCTGGTGGCGGCGCAGCTGGAGTCGGTCTGGACGTTGGTGCCGTCGCGCTTGAGGACTTCCTCGCGGGTGTTGCAGCTGCCGCTCTGGGTGATCCAGTGCGGGAACTTCTCGCGGCTGTAACCGTCCATCGACCCCTCCGTCTTCACCGTGAGCTCGCCGAGGTAGCCCCGGACGGTCTCGGCGCTCGGCGGAGCGGGCGGCTCGGCCTGGGCATTCGGCCCGTTCAGGACGAGAGTGCCCAACAGGGCCGCGAATCCGCCGAAGACGGATATTCGACGCGCGTAGACGCTGCGCCGGGTGGAGTGGCTGTGCATGGTGGACATGCGTACTCCCTTGGTGTGGGGGGTCGTTGGCCCGTGTCCGGCCATCGTGTCGGCGCCGGGTTGCTGTGGGGTTGGCGCCAGGTAACAGGGTGACGACGCGGCCATGTCAACGCAAGGGGCTTCCGGAAGTGGATGCCCCGGGCCGGTGTACCCCCGCGTGGTGGGGCGGCCGTACCCCCTGCCCGACGGGCGGGGTCGCTTCGGCCCGTGGGCCCGGCCGCCGGGGGTTCCGGGGGTGTCCCGTATCCTGGTGGCAGCAGAAGGGGAGTAGCTCCTCGCCGGACCGTCGACATACTGCCCGCCCCTCAGGGGTGCGGGCCGGCGCCCGGAGCGTATGAGAGCGAGACCGCCGTCACATCGCGCGGACCGGTCGTTCATACGCCAGCGAGACCTTCGGCCGCAGTGTCCGACGCTGCCGTGCCGAAGCGATCCCTCCCCGGGGCCCCTCGGTGCGGCCCGACCCGATGAGGTAACCAGCCCGTGTTCAGCTTCACCGTCGCCGCCGTCGTCTTCGGCGTCGTCTTCCTCGCCGAGCTGCCCGACAAGACCGCCCTGGCCGGGCTGATGCTCGGCGCCCGCTACCGCGCCTCCTATGTCTTCGTCGGCGTCGCCGCCGCCTTCGCCCTCCATGTCGGCCTCGCCATCGCGGCGGGCAGTGTGCTCACCCTGCTGCCGCAGCGGCTGCTCTCGGCGATCGTGGGGGTGCTCTTCCTCGGCGGCGCGGTGATGCTGCTCTTCAAGAAGGACGACGACGAGGAGGAGATCCGCAAGCCCGCCGACCAGAGCTTCTGGAAGGTCTCCGGGGCGGGCTTCATGCTGATCCTGGTCGCCGAGTTCGGCGATCTGACGCAGATCATGACCGCCAACCTGGCCGCCCGCTACGACGATCCGCTCTCGGTGGGCGTCGGCGCGGTGCTGGCGCTGTGGGCGGTGGCGGGTCTGGGCATCCTGGGCGGGCGCACGCTGATGAAGTACGTACCGCTGCGGCTGATCACGAAGATCGCGGCGCTGGTGATGATGGCGCTGGGCGGCTTCAGCGTCTACGAGGCCGTGAGGCCGTGACGGGCTGACCGTGGACCCGGCTTCTGGCGGCCGGGCCCGTCCCCCGCCTCGGCCGCCACCCCGTCGTCGGCGGTGATGACGTCCGGGGCGGAGGCGGTGACGCCGCCCGCCGAGGAGCTGGCGGCGTCACCGCCCACCGAGGAGCCGGTGGCCGTCTCCCGCGCCCTTGCCGCCCTCGTGGGCCGAGGGGCTGGTGGTCGCCCGGCCCGGAGCCCCGGGGTGTTGCTCGCCCTCGCCTCGAGGCGACGCGGCCGGGCAGCACCCCCTGCCAGGAGGCCGCTCCGAGAGTGGAGACGGCGGGTGGGGCCGGTCGCGCTCCCGCCACGGTCGGCGCGGGTGACCGGGGCACGGCTGGTGCGGTACGGCTGCCACGCGCGCGGCCGAGCGGGGCGCGACGGTCGTCGGGGACCGCCCGGGGCTCAGGTCGGGAGGTGCAGTTGGAGGGTGCCGTCGGGGTGGGGGGTGATCCGGATCCCGTCCAGGTCCCGCACATGGGCGTCCGGCGCCTGGGCGGCGGCGCGCGGGCCGACGCCGACCACGCGCATCCCCGCCGCCCGTCCGGCCGCGATGCCCACCTCGGAGTCCTCGAAGACCACACAGTCCTCGGGTGCGAAGCCGAGTTCGGCGGCGCCCTTGAGGAAACCCTCGGGATCGGGCTTGCTCACGCCGACCCGCTCGGCGGTCACCCACACCTCGGGCATCGGCAGTCCGGCCGTGTCCATCCGGGCGCGGGCGAGCCGTTCGTCGGCCGAGGTGACCAGGGCGTGCGGGAGTCCGGCCAGCGAGGCCATGAAGGCGGGGGCGCCGGGCACCGGGACGACACCGTCGAGGTCGGTGCTCTCCCGCTCCAGCATCCACCGGCCGTCGGCCACGTTCTGCGCGGTGGGCCGGTCCGGGAGGAGCACCGCCATGGTGGCGTGGGCCTGCCGGCCGTGGGAGACCTTGAGCACGCTCTCCTCGTCCAGCCCGTGATCGGCGGCCCACAGCCGCCAGTAGCGCTCGACGACGGCGTCGGAGTTCACCAGCGTGCCGTCCATGTCGAGGAGCAGGGCTCGGGCGGAGAGCGTGGCGGTGCGCGACATCGGCGGACTCCTCAGAGAGCGGACCCCTCAGAAAAAGAAGACAAGTGGCTCCGCCCGCCGGTCAGGGAGTGCGGGCGGAACCACTTTGTTCCTCCACCATACAAATAGCGGGGCCACAACGCCAGTGCTGTCCGTGAACCATCTCCCGGACGGGCGGCGTGATCATGGCTTGTCGGTCCTGGACTCCAGGTCACGGCGGGTGTGCTCGCCGTAGATGCCGTCCGGGTCGCCCGTCACGTCATAGCGGTCCTGATAAGAGGAGACCGCGTTCTTCACCCCCTCGTCGTACTCGCCGTCCGCGGCGCCGAGGTACATCAGCAACTGCGTCAGCCGCTTCTGGAGCTCACGGACCTCGGTACCGCTGTCGCCCTCGCCCAGCACGGGCGGACCGGTGGGGTCCGGACCTGTCGGCGGAGTGGAGGAGGCCGGGTCGCTCGGCTCCATCGGCTTCGGCTCGGCCTCGCTGTGGGACGTGGAGGTCGAGGCGGACGGGCGCGGGGGCCCGGGGGTGGAGTCGAGGCCCGGGCCGGATCCGGAGTCCGTATGCGGTGCGCCGGACCGGTGCGCACCGGAGGACCCGGGCGGACCGGACGCCGTGGACGCGGCGGGCCCGCCGGACCCGCCGCCGTCCTCGGATCCCTCGCCGTTGTCACCGGGCGGGGCGCTCGGCTGAGTGGTCGCGAGCGCGCGCTCACGCTTTCCGGCGCCGCCGTCGTCCTCGGAGTCGCCGCCCAGCAGACCCGTGCCGAAGGCGAGCGTTCCGGCCACGGCCACGGCGGCTGCGCCGGTGAGGATGATCGCGACCGGTTTGCGGCGGCTCTTGCGGTGGCGGCCGGAGGCGGCGTCGCCGGTGTCGCCGGTCGCACGGGTGTCGCCCGTCTCTCCGGTGTCGCCGGTGCCTTCGGTGGCGTCGGTGTCCCCGGCCGTGGTGTCCGGGGCCGCCTCCGTGTTCCCGCCGCCGTCGACGGGGGCGATCACCCGAGTCGCGTCGGGGTCGGCATCAGCGTCGGCAGTGGTATCGGCGTCGGCGCCGCCGCCGGTGTCGGCGCTCGCCTCCGCCTCCGCCTCCGCCGTCGCCTTCGACGGGCCGCGTTCGAAAAGCCGCACATCGCGCGGATCGGGTCTCGTCACGCTCTCCTCGGCGTCGGAGTGCGTGACAACGGGCCGCACATGAGGCATCGCGGCGTCGGCCTCGGCGGCCTCGGCGGCGGCAGCGGCGGCGCGCGCCGCGCAGGCGCACCCGGGGCGGCCGTTGGCACGCGGCGGAGCCAAGCAGTGCGGGCAGGATTCTGCCGTCACGGGTCTTTCCCTCCCTGGATTCGCAGCGATTATGCGCATCCGAACGCCTTCCGCGCAGGTGTTCGTTGGCTGTGTGGACCGCATCGTGGACCCACTCGGCGGGCCGTAACGGGGCATAAAGGTGAGGATGGGGTGAAGATGGGAACCCGAGCAGCCGAGGAGTCGCCATGGCGCAGGACGCCGGCCACCCGACTCCGGCGCCGGGCGCGCCGGATCCCGTGGCAGCCGCCCCCTGGGAGGGCCGCCCCCGGCGTACCGTCCTGGTGGCCATCGGCGCACTGCTGCTCGGACTGCTGCTCGCGGCGCTCGACAGCACGATCGTCTCCACCGCGCTGCCGACGATCGTCGGCGACCTCGGCGGTCTGGAGCATCTGTCCTGGGTCGTCACCGCGTATCTGCTCGCCTCCACCGCCGCCACCCCGCTGTGGGGCAAGCTGGGCGACCAGTACGGACGGAAGAGGCTCTACCAGGGCGCGATCGTCCTCTTCCTGATCGGCTCGGCGCTGTGCGGGCTCTCCCAGAACATGGTTGAGCTGATCGCCTTCCGCGCGCTCCAGGGGCTGGGCGGCGGCGGGCTGATCGTGCTGTCGATGGCCATCGTCGGCGATATCGTCCCGCCCCGTGAACGCGGCCGCTACCAGGGCCTCTTCGGCGGAGTGTTCGGCGCCACCAGTGTGCTCGGACCGCTGCTCGGCGGGCTGTTCGTCGACCAGCTCAGCTGGCGCTGGGTGTTCTACATCAACCTTCCCCTCGGCATCGTCGCCCTCCTCGTCATCGCCGCCGCGCTGCACATCCCCGTCCGCCGCACCCCGCACACCATCGATTACCTGGGCACCGCCCTGATCGCCGCGGTGGCCGCCGCCCTGGTGCTGATGGCCTCGCTCGGCGGGGTCACCTTCGGCTGGGGCTCCTGGCAGATCGTGGGGCTCGCGGTGGCCGGTGTGCTGCTGCTCGCCGCCTTCGTCCGGGCGGAGGCGCGGGCCGCGGAACCGGTGCTGCCGCTGACGCTGTTCCGCAGCCGCACCTTCAGCCTCTGCGCGGTCATCAGCTTTGTCGTCGGCTTCGCGATGTTCGGCAGCATGACCTATCTGCCGACCTTCCTCCAGGTCGTCCAGGGCGTCTCACCGACCATCTCCGGTGTCCATATGCTCCCGATGGTCGTCGGCATGCTGCTCACCTCGACCCTCTCCGGACACCTGGTCAGCGTCACCGGCCACTACAAGGTCTTCCCGATCCTGGGCACCGCCGTCACCGGCGTCGGGCTGCTGCTCCTGCACCAGCTCGAGGAGACCAGCGGGGTGCTCGCGACCAGCGCGTACTTCTTCGTCTTCGGCAGCGGGCTGGGCCTGGTCATGCAGGTGCTGGTACTGATCGTGCAGAACTCGGTGGGCTACGCGGACTTGGGCGTCGCCACCTCGGGCAACACCTTCTTCCGGTCGATCGGCGCCTCGTTCGGCGTCTCCGTCTTCGGCACGATCTTCGCCAACAACCTGGGCCCGCATATCGCCGACGCGCTCGCCGGACAGCGGCTCCCGGCGGGCGTCGGCATCGGCGACCTGACCGCCGATCCGCGGGCCATCGGACGGCTGCCCACCGGCCAGCGTTCGGCGGTGCTGCACGCGTACTCCGTCTCCATCACCGATGTCTTCCTCTACGCGGTGCCGGTGGTGCTGGTCGCCTTCGTGCTCGCCTGGTACCTGCGGGAGGAGCCGCTGCGGGGCAGTGTCACCGCGCCCGACGCGAGCGAGGTGCTCGCCAGCAACCCGGTCGAGCGCTCCTCGCACGAAGAGTGCGCGCGGGCGCTGTCGCTGCTGGGCAGCCGGGAGGGCCGTCGGCAGGTCTACGCGGACATCACCGAGCGGGCCGGGCTCGACCTCCGACCGGCCGCGAGCTGGATGCTGCTGCGCATCAGCCACCAGGGATCGGTCGAGCCCGCCCTGCTGGCCGAGCGCACCCCCGTACCGCTGCGGGTCATCACGGACGCGTCCCGGCAGATCGAGGAACGGGGGCTGGGGCGGCGGTACGGGCTGGATCTGACGCTGACCGCGCGGGGGCGGGAGGCGGCGGCACGGCTGTACCGGGCCCGGGAGGCGTCGCTGGCCGAGCTGCTGGGCGACTGGTGGTCGCCGTCCCGCCCCACCGACCTGAACGAGCTGGTGGACGAGCTGGCGCGGGAGATGTGCGGCTCGGACGCGGAGCAGCCGCACAACGGCGGCGGCCGGGGCGGCGGCCCGTGGCAGGGGCGGCAGCCGCCGTGGGCGAGGTGAGCGATACGCCGCAGGGGCGCGCGCGACGGGGCGCTCACCCCAGCTCCTTGGCCATCCACACCTCGGCGTACGCCCCGTCGCCGAACGGCGCGACCTCCCGGTAGCCGTGGCGGGCGTACAGCGCGCGCGCCTCGACCAGGTCCAGCCGGGTGTCCAGGACGATCCGCCCGGCGCCCAGCCCGTCCGCCGCGGCGTCCACGGCGGCGAGCAGCGCGGCGCCGCCGCCGAGCCCGCGGCTGCCGGGCCGTATGAACACCCGCTTCAGCTCGGCGGTGTGCGGGTCGAGCAGCCGCAGCCCGGCGCATCCGGCCGGTTCCTCCGCACCGTTGAGATGGGCCAGCAGGAACACCCCGTCCGGCGGGGCGAGGTCATCGCTCCGCATCTCCGCCAGCGCGCTTTCGATCTCCTCTGACGTGGCGTTCCGGCCGTTGTGCAGCTGGTAGTAGCGGTCGGCCACATCGACCAGATACGCGCGCAGCAGACCGACCGCCGACGGATCGTCGACCGGCCCTACGGACACGGTCCAGGAGACGGTGGGGCGGGGGGCGCGGGGCGGGGTGCGTGGCATGCCGCGCATCTTTACAGCGGTGGCGTCCATGTCGCGACTCAGTTTGAGGCCGGGCGCTCGGGCTACCCGCATAGGTAGGGCGCTCCCGGATCCGTCGGGGGCGACTGGCGGGAAGGCAGAAGCAGACCATGTCAACTGGCGCCATCATCTTCGTGGTTGTCGTTGCGGTCGTCGTCGCGGCCGCGCTCGCCGTCCGGTTCGCGCGGGGCGGTGCCGGGCGCAGAGAGCGCGTACTGCGACGCCACTTCGGACCGGAATACGAACTCAGTGTGGCCGAGCACGCGGGTGACGCCGCGGCCGCCCACCGGGAGCTGGAGGAACGGCTCGCGCGCTACGGAGAGCTGCGGACCGAACCGCTCGCCGGTGAGCTGCGCGAGCGGTACGTGGCCGAGTGGGCCGCCGCGCAGGAGATGTTCATCGACTCGCCCGAGCACGCGGTGACCACCGCCGACCAGCTGCTGGGGCGCCTCGCCCGGGACCGCGGCTATCCGTCCGACAGCCACGCCGAGCAGGTCGCCGCGCTGTCCGTGCACCATGCGCAGTGTGTGCAGGGCTACCGGCAGATCCACACCGCGGCGGCGCGGACGCGCGAGGGCCTGGCGGACACCGAGGAGCTGCGCGAGGCCGTGGTGCACGCCCGGCCGTTCTTCGAGGAGCTGGTGAAGCCGCCGCACCACGCCGACGCGCAACAGGCGCCCACTCCCACTCCGGCCCCGCGCGGCCCGCGTCGCTCGCACCGCGGCGGCCGGTGGGAGCTGGGCCTTGGCCATACGAAGAAGGGCGGAGCCTGGTGACGGACCCGACGGCGGACCACCCCCTCACGATGGAGGACCCGGTGGCCATGGAGGACCCGATAGCCCCGCACACCCCGGGGCGTGACACCCAACGACTCAGGCGGATCAACCGGCGCAACGGCGAACGGCATGAGACGCGGCGGCTGCGGACGGTCGACAAGCAGGAGCCCGCGCCCCGCGCGGAAGGCGCTACGCCGAGCACGCAGCGCACCCCGGGCGGGCCCAGCTTCCCGGTGCTGCCGAACGGTGAGCACGACGCGCTCGACGAGCGGCTGCGGCACGCGGTGAGCGGATTCGTGGACTCCCCCCGTGGCGCGGTCGAGGAGGCGGACGTCCTCCTCGAAGAGCTGGCGGCCCGTATCCACACCCTCCTCGCCGAGCGCCGCGAAACCCTCCGCTCGGCATGGCACGACGACGGCACGGTCATCTCGGAGACCGAGGAACTGCGGCTGGCCATGCGTGGCTACCGCAATGTCCTGGAGCGCCTGCTCACCATCTGAGAGCCCTACCGCCCCCGCCCCCGGCCCCGGCCGGGGGCGGCGTCTCGTATGTGGGATACCCTCTCGCATATGAGAGATGCTGGGCTGGATACGGACGCGCTGGACGCACGGCTGTCCACACGCCTCGCGGAGCTGCGGACGGAACGGGGCTGGTCGCTCGAGGAGTTGGCGCGGCGGGCGGACATCAGCCGGTCGACGCTGTCCCGCCTCGAGCGCGGCGAGATCAGCCCGACGGCGGCCCTGCTGAACAGGTTGTGCGCGGTCTACGAGCGGACGATGTCACGTCTGCTGGCCGAGGTGGAGTCCGAGCCCCCGGCGGTGGTACGCGCCGCGTCACAGCCGGTGTGGCGGGACGCTTCCTCCCGCTTCGTACGCCGCTCGGTTTCCCCGCCGCATGCCGGACTGCGCGGCGAGATCGTCGAGGGCACCCTGAGCCCGAGCGCGGACATCGCGTACGACGAGCCGCCGGTGCCGGGGCTGGAGCAGCACGTATGGGTGCTGGAGGGAGCGGTGGAGATCACCGCGAACGGCCAGGCCCACGAGTTGGAGGCGGGGGACTGTCTGCGGTTCCGGCTGTGGGGGAGTTCAAGGTTCCGCTGCACGGGCGCCGAACCGGTGCGTTACGCGGTGATGGTGGTGCTCCCATGAGGCCGTCCGACCACACCGTCGACCGTCTGACCCCCGAGACCTTCGGCGGCAGCGTCAAGGGGCTCGCCGCCCTCCTCGTCGACGCCGTGGACGACGGCGCCTCCCTGGGCTTCCTCGCCCCCTTCGACCGGGAGTCGGCCGCCGCCTGGTGGCGCGGCCAGGCCCCGGCGGTCGCCGACGGCAGTCTGCTCGTCTGGGTCTGCCGGGACGAGAACGGCATCAACGGCACCGTCAGCCTGGCTCTGTCCGGCAAGCCTAACGGCCGCCACCGCGCGGAGATCCTCAAACTGATGGTCCACCGCACCGCCCGCGGCCGCGGCCTCTCCCGCGTCCTCCTGGCCACGGCCCAATCCGCCGCCACGGCGGCCGGGGTCACCCTCCTGATCCTGGACACCCGCACCGGCAGCCCCGCGGAACATGTCTACCGCTCCGACGGCTGGACCCCCTACGGCGTTGTCCCCGCCTACGCGACCGACCCGGACGGCACCCTCGAGGACTGCACCTTCTTCTACAAACAACTCCCGGCGGCCGTCCCGGCCCAACCTCGGCTGACCAGCTCCGTCAAAAGGTGAATGGATCCTCGTCCAGCTTTTCTGACAAATACTCAAGAGTATCCGTAAGGCTTGTCGGTGCACCGCTCAGCCTTTCGCGCTGCTTGGCGACATGACCGATGAGGCGGAGGGTCCGTCCCGAGGAGATTCCGGGTGCGGCGGTGACCAGGGACCTGACGACGTCTTCCGCGTCGCGCCAGGCATGGACGTCCAGTAGGCATTGTGCGAGCCGTGCGACTCGCTCGCTTGAATAGCCGGTCGTGACGTCGCGCCCTGGTTGTACGGATTGCAGTAGTAGCTCGATTGCCTTCTGTGCGTCACCTGCGATCTGGAGTGAGTGACCCCACTGGCGGTCAATTTCCCCGCTGGTCACCCACCATGTCCAGGCCGGTTCGCCGACGCCGCTACCGTCCTCGATGAGCGACCGGGCGCGTCCGAGTGACTCGATCGCATCCGACGTACGTCCCGTGCCGACCAGTCCCTTGGCTTCACGGATGCGGAACATCGCCTCGACGCGCGGGGACAGCCGTCTACGGTTGAGCACCGACCGGGCGATGGACAGCGCTTCCTGGTTCCGTCCGCGCCATTCACTCTGCATGGCCATGTTCTGCAACGTCAGCAATGCGATGGAACGGTCCCCTGCGAGATCCGCGAGGAACAGCGCCTCATGGTTGAAACGCTGGGCGGCGTCTTCTCTTTCCGCGTCCCAGAGAGCCCATCCGGCGACTTCGGCCAGTTCGGCGGCGGCCGACTGGATGTCGCGCTCGTGCCGGGAATCGTAGTCTCCGGCACCGAGCCGTCGATGTACGACCTTGAACGCGCGGCCCGCGGGCTCTGCGATGGAAACCCCGTTGAGCTCATTGTCCAGGGCGATCAGCCGGTGCGAAGTCTCCCGGATGGCCTGTGCGAGGTCGGCTCCACGGGCCTCGTTGAGTGTGAGCATCCGATCGGTGAGGGCCGGTGTATCAGTTGCTTCCGGCGAAACTGTCGGCGGTGCTACTCGGGCCGCGAGTGTGGCGAGTTCCCCGTTCGCCTGGAGCAGGTTGTCCAATCCCGTGATGAGTTGCGCCGACGGCTGCTGTTTCCCGGAGAGCACACGAGACAGATAGGCGTGGTCGTAGTTCAGCTGACGGGCGACCGCCCGGACGCTCATGCCCCGATCGCGAAGCAGGTCGCGGACTCTTTGGCTGAACTCCCCGCCGGTCATGGTGACCAGGGTACGGGCTGTCACCGCGCAGTCACCAGCCGGTCACCAACCGGGACTTCACCAGCGCGGTTGTCTTGACGTAGATCAGGACCCCGCGGCAGCGCGAACTGCCCGGGGTACGGCCGACGCCGCACAGGAGCGCCAACGTGGAAGAGAACAGGTCCCCCGGGTTACGGCCGACATGGCCCGCCGAGACCCTGTTGGGCCCGAGGAACGTCCACACGGGCATTCCGTCGGAATGCCCCGTCTGTCGGCTTGGTCTTCCGGCCGGGCAATCACCCGTGCGGTGCGATGTGTGCCGCGCTCTTCTGCGACAGCAAGCGCACTGGAACGCCGTCGGGGATTATTCCAAGGCGGTGGATTGCCTGGTGGCACTCCAGCGGCACCATGAGGGACCGCTGCACAGGGACACGGACCGGTGAGGCGCCGCCCCATGATGACGCTGCGCGTGTCCCGGGACGGCGGGAAGACCTACGGACCAATGCGCGTGGTCAGGTCCACCGAACCGCTGAATCCGGTGGAGACGTCGGCGTGGCCGCCGTGCCGGTGCGCACGGTGTGCGTCGGTGCGAGGGGCTGGTCGGCAGCCGCGCTGATGGCCAGGGGCCGACACCGTCGGCCCCTGGCCGACGGTGTGCGCAGGGCCGGATCAAGCCTGCTTGGGGGCTGCCTGCTGGACGACCTCGAAGGACCAGAGGGTGGAGCCGGCGGCGGCGGGCTTCTGCTGCGGGGCGCCCTCGCCACCGCGTTGGTGGGCCGCCTTCATGGGGCCCTCCATCCACGCCTGGAAGGACTCCTCGTCGCGCCAGCGCGTGTAGACGAGGTACTGGTCGGTGCCCTCGACCGGGCGGAGGAGCTCGAACCACTCGAAACCGTCCGAGTTCTCCACGGAACCGGCGCGCGAGGCGAAGCGCTTCTCCAGCACCTCGCGCTGCTCCTCGGGCACGGTCAGCACATTGATCTTGACTACGCTCATGGGGCCATCCTGCCACTCAGCCGTGCAGCTTCAGCCCCTTGGTCACCTTGACCACCGCGCTGCGCGGCCCGTACACCGCGAGGCCCACCAGACGGAGATCCTCGGCCGCCACCGCCCGTACCGCGGCGCGGTGGTCGTCCTCGTTGTCGGTGGTGAACAGCTCCTCGGTGCAGAGGGCGGTGGTCAGTCCGCGGGCGAGGGCGCGGGTGTGGGCGCGGGTGAGGGCGGGGGAGTAGCCGGTGTAGACGAGGACGGGCCCGCGGAACATCGGGAGGTAGGTGTTACCGGAGGCGTCCTCGTAGGTCCCGCCGACCACCTGGTCCGTGGCGTGCGCGATCCCGCTGGAGAGACGGGCCGTCACATGGAGCTTCTGCCAGTCGGCCAGATCGTCCCGGACGATGACCGCGATCTTGGTGTCGTATCGCCTGGGGGGACCTTCCCCCGTGGCCCGGGGCGGGGTCAGGAACGCCGGTGCGGAGCGGGCCGGCCGCACAACGGAGCGGTGAACCACGGTGCCGGGCGGGACGGTGTCCCCGGCGACCGGGCCCGCTGCCGGCGTGCCCCCGACCGGCCCGTCGAAGCCCTGCACGCCCAATTCTTCCGCCACGCTTCCACCCCCACTGCGATGCCGATGATCCGCACAGAATTATGCATATCGGCCCGGATGTCGTGGGGACCGCCCTATCTCGGACAACCCGACGCGACAGCCAGTGAAGAGAGGGTGCTCGGCGTCTGAGGAGGTGGCTCAGTAAGGTCTCCTCGTATCCGGATCGATACAGATAGTGAGTGGGGGAGCGCGGAGCGTGGCGAACGCGGAGCGGAGCGGACTGGAGTCGACCCCGGGCTCGCGGAGAGCGTCCGGCGCCGTCGGGGCGGGGACGTCACGGACCAGAATGGTGCTGGGCGCGCTGTGGTTGCTGGCCGGTGTGCTGGCCGTCCGTCAGGCCGCCGCGGTGCTGCGGCTGCCACCGGACCAGCGGCTGACCGACCTCGAGACATGGATCGGCGACCGCGGCGTCCTGCATATAAGCGGATCGCTCTACGACGGGGAGGCGTTCACCGGCACCCCCTTCTCCGGGCTGGTGCTCAAACCGCTGACGCGTGCCGCCGAGCAGAGCCTCGGAGTCGTCTGGACCTTCGGCACCCTGCTGCTCGTCGTCGTCCTCGGACTTGTCGCCGCCCGCGCGCTGCCCGGTCCGGTCTCCCGGCGTGTGTCGCTCCAGGCCGCGCCGCTCGGTATCTGCCTGTTGGTGCTCTCGCTCCCGGTGCGCAACACCTTCACCCTCGGCCAGACCAGCGTCATCCCGGTGCTGCTGGTCGTGTTCACCGTGCTGCCCCGAACCTCCGGACGGCAGGCGGGGGCGCTCATCGGTGTGGCCGCGGCGCTCCAGCCCGCGCTGCTGCTGTTCGCCGTGGTGATGTGGCTGGTCGGACGGCGCCGGTCGGCCGCGCTCGCGGGCGCGACCTTCGCCGTCTGCACCGCGCTGGCCTGGGCCGCGATGCCGCATGACTCCTCGACGTACTGGCTGCACCACATCGGTGGCGCCGGATTGGGCGCGCCCGCCGACGGCCTGGCCAACCAGTCCCTGCACGGACTGCTGTTACGCGTCGGCCTCGAGGGCCCGGCCGAGCTGGCGCTGCTCGCGCTGCTGGCGGTGGCGGTGGCGGTGGTCGGTCTGCGGCGCGCGGTGCGCTACGCCCGGGACGGTCAACTGCTGCTGGCCACCGCGATCACCGGCTGTGTGGCGCTGGCGGTCTCGCCCACCTCCTGGCAGTACCAGCAGTTATGGATTCTGCTGGCCATGGTCGGCCGGGTCGGCAAGCGCGCCGCGGACCGGCTGGTGTGGCCGCTGCTGGTGGTGCTGGTGATGTCGCTCAGCCGTACCGCGCTACTGCCCGACATCGATGTCCTCGGCCATATCGGCTACAACGCACCGCTGTTGGCCGCGCTCGCCGCCGCCTGTGTGGTGCCGTTCCTCTCCCGGTCCTCGCCGCTATGGGACACCCCGGACGCGACCCCGGTGACGGAGCCCGCGAAGAGCCGCTTCTCCTGGGTGCCGCTGCTGCGTTTCGCGCGGCGACCGCTGTCCCGCCCCAATCTGATGCTCGAGCTGATACTGATCCGCGTCGGCTACTTCGTGTACTCGTGGATCCGCGCCCACGCGCCCGGTGAGCGCGGTGCGGCCGAGGACCACGGCCATCAGGTGCTCACCCTCGAGGGCTGGCTGCGGATCGATGTCGAGCACTGGTCCAACGCGATCGTGGCGGACACATCGTGGCTCAAGGGCGGAATGAACTGGTACTACAGCACCTTCCACTTCCTGATTCCGCTTTCGCTGCTGGGCTGGCTGTATCTGCGCCGCCCGGCCACCTACCGATGGGCCCGTACCCCGCTGGCCCTCGCCACGCTGCTGGCGCTGGTCGGATTCTGGCTCTACCCGCTGGCCCCGCCGCGGCTGATGGGCCTGGGTTACGTGGACACCGCGCACGGTCCGCAGGACCTGCGGGACCCGGACTTCGGCGCGCTGACCAAGCTGTCCAACCAGTACGCCGCCATGCCCTCACTGCATGTGGGGTGGTCGCTGTGGTGCGGTGTGGTGATCGCGATCGTGGCGCCGTACGTCTGGGCGAAGGTGCTCGGTGCCCTGTACCCGCTGCTGACCACCGCCGTGATCGTCGGCACCGCGAACCACTACATCCTGGACGCGATCGGCGGCGTCGCCGTGGTCTCGGCCGGGTTCGGGCTCCAGTACCTGCTGCTCGGGGTGGGCGGGCCGCCGCGGGAGAAGGCGCCACCGCTGTCGGCGACGATGGGCGCCGTGGCCGCCCCCGTGCCGGAGTGGGCCGACAAGCCGGTCGGGGCCGACGACAAGACCGAGGTGTCGCAGCGCTAGGCACCATCCGGCGGACGGCATGTCGGACAGGATCCTTGCGTGCCGTCCGCCGGGATCGAGCGGACGATCAACCGGCTCGAACTCCCCGGCGCGGCACCTCGCTCTGACGAGGGGGTTCCTGACGACACGCCAGAGCGTATGGGTGAATAGTCATTATTGTCCGCTTATTTCACACTTCGAGTTCTTTGGTATGTAGTGATTCTTATGATGCTATTAGCACGCTTAAGTGAGTGACGGTCCCTCATCACTTGCGGTCGTCAGTCGTGCTGCGGTCCTGTGCTTATGCGGTGCCCGTGGACGCGACGCGCGCGGCGGGCGGCTCTCGCCTGACCAGAACTCACGAGCACGCTCGGAGTCCCCTGCCGGGGCGACTGAGTTCAACGACGAGAAGAAGGGTCATGCCATGGCAGTGGACACCATGCGGTCCGCCCCCCCATGCAGAGAACGTAAACGCACTCGCCTCAAGCGGGCCCTCGCCCTGCTCCCCGGAGTGGCTTTGCTGGCGGCGGTCTCCATGCACTCGAGCCCCGCAAGCGCCGCGGAAGCCCCCGTGCAACTGGGCACTGCCACCAGTTACGCGGTCCTCGCCGGTTCAACGGTCACCAATACGATCACCCCCACCGTCGTCAACGGCGACCTCGGGGTGAGCCCGGGCTCCGCGGTGACCGGCTTTCCGCCCGGAATCGTCAACGGGACGATTCACGCGGCCGACGCCCCCGCCGCTCAGGCGCAGTCCGATCTCACCATCGCCTACAACGACGCGGCCAGCCGGGGCCCCGGGGCCTCCGTCTCAGGCGATCTCGGCGGATCGACGCTGACGCCCGGCGTCTACACCTCCACATCATCTCTGGGGCTCACCGGGACAGTCACTCTCGATGCCCAGGGCGACCCCGACGCCGTCTTCATCATCCAGATGGCCTCGACTCTGACCACGGCGTCGGCGAGCAACGTGCTGCTCACCAACGGAGCCCAGGCGTGCAACGTGTTCTGGCAGGTGGGCAGCTCCGCCACGCTCGGAACCAACTCCTTCTTCAAGGGCAACATCCTGGCCCTGACGTCCATCACGGTGCAGACCGGCGCGGTGATCGAAGGCCGTGCCCTCGCGCGTAATGGCGCGGTCACGCTGGACAACAACGTCATCACGCGGGCCGCCTGCACCGTTGGTCCGCCCGGTCCGCCCGGGCCGCCCGGCTCCCCTGGAGCTCCCGGTGCCCCCGGCGCTCCTGGTGCCCCTGGTGCCCCCGGCGCTCCCGGCGCTCCCGGTGCCCCCGGATCCCCCGGCGCCCCTGGCCAGCCTGGAGCAGCGGGACCCGCAGGGCCCGCAGGACCGGCAGGAGCCGCTGGACCCACAGGCCAAGCCGGGCCCGTTGGACCGGCCGGACCGGCCGGACCGGCTGGACCCGCTGGACCTCCCGGGCCTCCCGGGCCTCCCGGACCGGGTGGTGGTCCTGCGGTTCCCTGCACTCCGGGCGACCACGGCGGCCATGGCTACGACCATGACCGGGGCCACGACGACGACTGCGACGAAGAGGGCAAGAGCGATCACTACCGCCACGACGACGAGTGTGCCTCCTCCTTCAGGAGCGCCTCGGCGCCGGCTCACGGGACGTGCGAGGCCTGAGTCTCCCGGTCCCTCTTCGTGAGGAGAGAAAGGCAAGGAGCGGAGAGACGACGGCACTGAGCCATCGCAGGCGTTGACCGCCTGGTGCACCGTTCCTGTCCGTCGTTCGTTCGACGGACTGGGCCCCCGGACACACCGTCCGGGGGCCCACCGCGTTGTTCAATACACCCGCTATGTCGGAAAAGTTCCCTGGGCGTAGCATGGTGAGTGGGCCGGTCCACGCTCACGTGCGACCGACCCGAAAGGGCGGCCCCGGTGTGTATACGCCGGGGCCGTTGTACGGCCGTCGGCGCGACCGGGGTCATGCCCGCGGTTCGGCCCGCAGGGGTGCTCCCACCGCGTGGAGGTGGCGCAGTGCCTGTCGGTACGAGTCCACCAGGCCCGTCTGCGTATAGGGCAGGCCGAGCTCGGCGCAGAAGGCGCGGACCAGGGGCTGGGCGGTCGGCAGGGCGCTTCGGGGCATGCTGGGGAACAGGTGGTGTTCGATCTGGTAGTTCAGGCCGCCGAGCAGGAAGTCGATGACCCGCCCGCCCCGCACATTGCGCGAGGTGAGGACCTGGCCGCGCAGGAAGTCCGGGCGCTCGTGCTCCTCCGGCATCGCCATGCCCTTGTGGTTGGGGGCGAACGAAGCTCCCATGTAGAGGCCGAAGAACGCCTGTTGGACCACGATGAACGCCAGCGCCTTGAGGGGCGAGAGGACCAGGAACACGGCGGTGAGATACGCCGCCGCATGTACGAGCAGCGCGAGGGCCTCGACCGCGAGAGGAGCGGGAGCGCTCGTCCTGCCCCTTCGCAGCGACCGGAAGGTGGCCACGTGCAGTGCCCAGCCCTCCAGCAGCAGCATGGGGAAGAAGAGGGGGGCCTGGTGACGGGTGAGGAAACCGGCCGTACCCGTTCGCCCGCGGGCCTCGTGATCGATGAAGACCAAGGCGCCGGTCTCGATGTCGGGATCGCGGCCGACCTGGTTGGGATGGGCATGGTGACGGTTGTGTTTGGCGACCCACCAGCCGAATCCGAGGCCGATGAAGAGATCGCCGAACAGCAGCCCGGTGATGTCGTTCGCCCGTTTGCCGCGGAACAACTGGCGGTGGCCCGCTTCATGGCCGCGGAACCCGCACTGGGTGAAGGCGAATGCCAGCGCGGCGGCGGTGGCCAGCTGCCACCAGGAGTCGCCGACCAGGAGGAAGGCAGCCCAGCCACCGGTGAGGAAGAGCAGCGTGCCGGCCAACGCCGAGACGGAACGCAGCGGCCGGTGGCGCAGCAGTCCCGCGCTTCTGATGCGGCGGGAGAGCAGGGCGTAGTCACTGCCGGCGGGTCGGTCACGGAAGGTGGCGCGCTCGCCCGGAGTCTTTCCGCGGGGCTCGGCCCGCGGTGCCGAAGAGCGCGTGAACGCGGGGCGTCGAACGAAGTCTGAGGACTCCATTGATCTCGATCCTGATCGTTGTCACCTGTCAGCGGCGCGCGGATGCGGGCAGCTCGTGCGGGCCGTCGGGCGCGTCCCTCGCGGGGCCAGGGAACGGACAAGGATCGTGAAGATCGGCCGGTTCGTCCGGCCGGTGCTCAGACCACGTGTCCTCCGCTCACGCATCGCCGGGGCCGTGGTGGCCATCCCGCGGGGCGCCCTGGGCTGTGCTTGCGCGCTCTCCGAGCCCATGGGTCCGGACCGTGTCGGGTATCGCGATGTGCGCGGGGCGACCGTCGGTGCGGATCGCCCTCCGTCCTCTCACCGTACTCCCCGCACGCCGAGGCGGCTGATGCGGGAAGCATGACCGGTGTTGGGCCAACCCGGCCCGTGTCATGGCGAGCTCGCTCACGTTGAAGGGTGTGACCGACACGTCTAGCGTGGAGAAAAGGGGCGAAAAGGCGCGAAAGCGCGTTGACCGGGGGGATCCGGGAATCGAGACGGGGATCGGGGACCCCGACCGAGGAGGGATCAAGGATGTTGCTGGTGAAGGCAGTGACCGCGGCGGTCGCCATGGGCGCCTCCCTGGCCCTCGCGGCACCCGCGGTCGCCGCGCCGCCACACCCCTTCGTCTTCGTCCACGACAAGTTCCAGCCCGCGGCACAGGCGCAGAACGCCGGTGCGGTGACCTATGACAAGACGCTGGTGCCGACGTCCGCGAGTGTGTTCATCGCGGAGGCGCGGGTGGGCGGCAAGGGCATGAAGCACCACGAGGGTGCGGACGGCCAGGAGCACGGCTACCGCATGATGCACCGCGGAACGTTCGTGTTCATCAGTCTGCGCGGCCTCGCGCCCGACCACCACTTCGGGATCCATGTGCATACGAAGCCGTGCGGCACCAAGCCCGACTCGTCGGGGCCGCACTACCAGAACGAGCAGGACCCCCATCAGCCCTCGACCAATCCCACGTACGCCAACCCGCGCAACGAGGTGTGGCTCGACCTCACCACCAACGGGGTCGGCAAGGGTTGGTCCAAGTCATGGGTGAAGTGGCATTTCCGGTCCGGTGAGGCGCGCTCCGTGGTGATCCATGAGCACGGCACCAGTACGCACAAGGGGAAGGCCGGGATGGCAGGGGACCGCGTCGCCTGTGTGAACGTCCCGTTCAAGTGACCCACGCCGGATGACCCACGCGCCACCGGTCAGGCGTAGGCCACCCGGAGCTCCTTGATCCCGTTGAGCCATGCCGAGCGCAGCCGCCGCGGATCGCCGGTCAGCCGGATGTCCGGCACGGCGTCCGCGATGGCGTTGAAGATCAGCCGGATCTCCAGCTCCGCGAGGCTCTTGCCGAGGCAGAAGTGCGGTCCGCCGCCGCCGAAGCCGAGGTGGGGGTTGGGATCGCGGGTGATGTCGAAGACCTCGGGACGGTCGAAGACCTCCGGGTCGTTGTTGGCGGAGGAGTAGAACACCCCGACCCGCTGCCCGGCCCGGATCCGCGCACCGCCGAGTTCGGTGTCCCGGGTGGCGGTGCGCTGGAAGGACATCACGGGGGTGGCCCAGCGGACGATCTCCTCCGCGGCGCCGGCCGGGCGTTCGCGCTTGAACAGCTCCCACTGGTCGGGGTGGGTGAGGAAGGCGTGCATCCCGTGGCTGATGGCGTTGCGCGTGGTCTCGTTCCCGGCCACGGCCAGCAGCAGTACGAAGAAGCCGAACTCATCGGACTGGAGGTTGCCTTCGTCCTCGGCGGCCACCAGTCTGCTGACGATGTCCTGGGCGGGGCACGCCTTGCGGTCGACGGCCAGGTTCATCGCGTAGGAGATCAGCTCCATGGCCGACTCCGCGCCGATCTCCTCGGTGATGGCGAGCTCCGGATCGTCGTACGCCACCATCTTGTTGCTCCAGTCGAAGATCTTTGAGCGATCCCGCTGGGGGACGCCGATCAGCTCGGCGATGGCCTGGAGCGGCAGTTCACAGGCGATATCGGTGACGAAGTCCCCGCTGCCGTTCGTCTTCGCCTCCGCCACGATCCGGATGGCGCGGTCGCGCAGGGCGCCCTCCAGCGCGCGGATGGCGCGCGGGGTGAATCCGCGCTGGACGATCTGGCGGACCCGGGTGTGTTCCGGCGGGTCCATATTGAGCATGATCAGTTTCTGTACGTCGATCTGCTCCCGCTGGATGCTCTCGTTGAAGCGGATGATGGCGGTGTTGCGGTGGGAGGAGAAGACCTCGGGCCGGGTGGACACCTCCTTCACATCCGCGTGGCGGGTGACGGCCCAGTAGCCGTCGTCCTGGAAACCGGCGATACCGTGCGGCTGCGCGTTCCACCAGACCGGGGCGGTGCGGCGCAGCAGGGCGAGTTCCGGGAGCGGCACCCGCTGCTGGTGGAGGTCGGGGTCGGTGAGATCGAAGCCCTCGGGGAGCGCTGGACACGACATCGGCCACTCCAGGTTCCGGACCTAAAACATCTGACGGTTCATCAGAAGTGTCCGCAACGTAGTAACGAGTTCTACAAGTGGCAAGAGATGTGGCGGTCATTGTTGTCCCGAACGGCCCGACTCGGGCTCTGCACAACCCTTGCGCGGCCGGGGCGGGGCTCAGCAGACTGAGAGAGGAACTAGAACACGTACTAGTTGCGTGGGCAGTACGTACGTCACGGGCGCGGGTGCCGCCGGGAGCCCCGCGGAGGCGAGGACGAGGAGAGGACGAGACATGGCCGCGGAACCCGTCATCGTCGAAGCCGTACGCACGCCCATCGGCAAGCGCGGTGGCGCGCTCGCCAATCTCCATCCCGCCTATCTGCTCGGCGAGACCTACCGGGAACTCCTCGCCCGCACCGGGATCCAGCCCGACTGCGTCGAGCAGATCGTCGGCGGCACGGTGACCCACGCGGGGGAGCAGTCGATGAACCCCGCCCGCACCGCCTGGCTGGCGATGGGGCTGCCGTACGAGACCGCGGCGACCACGGTGGACTGTCAGTGCGGCTCCTCGCAGCAGGCGAATCACATGGTGGCCAATATGGTCGCCACCGGGGTGATCGACATCGGTATCGGCTGCGGGGTCGAGGCCATGTCGCGGGTGCCGCTGGGCAGTGGCTCCAAACACGGGCCGGGCAAGCCGTTCCCGGACGAGTGGAACGTCGATCTGCCCAACCAGTTCGAGGCGGCGGAGCGGATCGCCCGCCACCGGGGGCTGACCCGGGAGCGGGTGGACACGCTCGGGCTGCTCTCGCAGGAGCGGGCCGGGCGGGCGTGGGCCGAGGAGCGCTTCAAGCATGAGACGTTCGCCGTACAGGTGCCCACGACCGATGAGGAGCAGGCGGCCGGACAGGGCATGTGGCGGCTGGTCGACCGGGACGAGGGGCTGCGGGACACCAGTATGGAGGCGCTGTCCCGGCTGAAGCCCATCATGCCCACCGCCGTGCACACCGCGGGCAACTCCTCTCAGATCTCCGACGGCGCGTGTGCGGTGCTGTGGGCGTCCAAGCGGATGGCGCGCGCCCTCAAGCTGAGGCCGCGCGCCCGGATCGTGGCCCAGGCGCTGGTCGGCGCCGATCCGCACTACCACCTCGACGGTCCGATCGACGCCACCCGGGCGGTGCTGGGCAAGGCCGGGATGTCGCTCAAGGACATCGATGTGGTGGAGATCAACGAGGCGTTCGCCTCCGTGGTGCTGTCCTGGGCGCAGGTCTTCGAACAGGACCTGGGGAAGGTGAATGTGAACGGTGGCGCCATCGCGCTGGGCCACCCGGTGGGCGCCACCGGAGCCCGGCTGATCACCACCGCCCTGCATGAACTGGAGCGCGCCGACCGGGAGTTCGCGCTCATCACGATGTGCGCGGGCGGCGGACTGGCGACCGGCACCATCATCCAGCGGCTCTGACCACCGCCCCCGGGGACTGGCCGTTGGGTGGCGTTCAGCCCTTCTCGAACACGGCGGTCGCGTCGAAGGCCGCCCGCCGGGTGGCCCGGCGCAGCGCCTTGAGGACGGTGCCGCCGAGCGTCAGCGTCAGCGCCACCGTCACCACCGCGCGCGGCAGGTCCCAGCCGAGCGAAGTGGCCAGGCAGTACGCCACGAACCGGACCAGGTTCTCGCCGACCGGATCCCCCGGCACATAGCTGATCCCCGAGGCCGTGCCCTGCATCAGCGTCCAGCCCTGGAGGTTCATCACCGTGCCGTAGCAGACGGACGCCACCGCCCCGTACGCCGCGAGCAGCGCCAACTCACCGCGTCCGCGCAGCCGGGAGGGGCCGGGCAGCAGCCCCGCCCCCATCGACACCCAGCCCATCGCCAGCATCTGGAACGGCATCCAGGGGCCCACCCCGCCGGTGAGCAGCGCGGAGGCGAACATCGACACCGAGCCCAGCACAAAGCCGAAACCGGGCCCGAGCACCCGCCCCGACAGCACCATCAGGAAGAACATCGGCTCGATCCCGGCCGTCCCCGCGCCCAGTGGACGCAGGGCCGCACCGGCCGCCGCCAGTACCCCGATCATCGCGATGGCCTTCGCGTCCAGACCGGTGTCGGCGATCGTCGCCACCACCACGGCCAGCAGCAGTGGCAGCAGCGCGGCGAACAGCCAGGGCGCGTCGGCGGCGTGGGTGGTGACACCGGAGTCGCCCGGTGCGAACAGCGGCCACCCGAAGGCCACCACCCCGACCGCGGACACCAGCGCCAGCGCGGCCACCGACCGCGGGCCCAGCCGCACCGGCCGTACCGGTCGCACCCGCTGCCCCCTCGCCACCGTGCCGACGGTGTCCGGCGTGCTCATGGCGCCGCCTCCAGCGCGGTGCGCACCTGCGCCACGGTCAGCCATGGCAGCGGCGCAAGGATCTTCGCCACCTGGGGCGCGAAGGCGGGTGACGAGACCACGACCTCCGCCATCGGTCCGTCCGCCACCACCTCGCCCTCGGCCAGGATCACCACACGGTGGGCGAGTTCGGCCGCCAGCTCCACATCGTGGGTGGCGAGCACCGTGGCATGGCCGTCCGCCGCCAGCTCCCGCACCACTTCCACCAGCCGCGCCTTCGCCGCGTAGTCCAGCCCGCGGGTCGGCTCGTCGAGCAGGAGCAGCGGGGGACGGGCGGTCAGCACGACGGCCAGGGCGAGAGCCAGCCGCTGGCCCTCCGACAGATCGCGGGGGTGGATGGTGTCCGCCACGTCCGGCAGCAGCCGCGCGACCAGGGCGCGGCAGGTGCCCGGGGCGGCGTCCGCGTCCCGGTCGGCCGCGGCGCACTCGGCGGCCACCGTGTCCGCGGCGAGCAGATCGCGCGGCTCCTGCGGTACGAGGCCGACATGGCGCAGGAGTTCGGCGGGCCGGGTGCGGTGCGGGACCACCCCGCCGTCCCCGCTCCCCACCCGGACGGAGCCCGAGGCGGGCCTGTTCATCCCGACCAGGCTCGCCAGCAGGGTGGACTTGCCCGCGCCGTTGCGTCCCATCAGCGCCACCGTCTCACCGGGCCGCACCGACAGGCCGACCCCGCGCAGCGCCTCGACCCGGCCGTGGCGCACCGCCAGCCGGGACACCTCGGCCACCGGAGCGCCGGGCGCGGGCCCGGCCACCGCGCGGGGCGCGGCGTCCGCGAGCCGCTCCCGCAGCGGCCCGGCCCTGCGCCGCGCGTCGCGCACCGACAGCGGCACCGGTGACCACCCGGCCAGGCCGCCGAGGGCCACCACGGGCGGCTGGACCGGTGAGACCGGCATGACCTCGGCCGGATCGCCGACCACCGGGGCGGCCCCGGGGGAGGGCAGCAGGATCATCTGGTCCGCGTACTGCACCACCCGCTCGAGGCGGTGTTCGGCCATCAGCACGGTGGTGCCGAGGTCGTGCACCAGCCGTTGCAGTACGGCCAGCACCTCCTCGGCGGCGGCCGGGTCCAGTGCGGAGGTGGGCTCGTCCAGCACCAGCACCCGGGGGTGGGTGGTGAGCACGGAACCGATGGCGACGCGCTGCCGCTGGCCGCCGGAGAGGGACGCGATCGGGCGGTCGCGCAGCTCGGCCAGGCCGAGCAGATCGAGGGTCTCCTCGACCCGGCGGCGCATGGTGTCCGGCGGGACGCCCAGCGACTCCATACCGTAGGCGAGTTCGTCCTCGACGGTGTCGGTGACGAAGTGGGCCATCGGATCCTGCCCCACGGTGCCCACCACATCGGCCAGTTCCCGCGGTTTATGGGTGCGGGTGTCACGGCCCGCGACGGTCACCCGCCCGCGCAGGGTGCCGCCGGTGAAATGCGGCACCAGTCCGGAGACGGCGCCCAGCAGCGTGGACTTGCCCGATCCGGACGGGCCGACCAGCAGACACAGCTCGCCCTCGGGAACGGTCAGGTCCACCTCGCGCAGGGCGGGCCGGGCCGCGCCCTCGAAGGTGACGGACACCTGCTCGAAGCGGATCACTGTGCGGCCTCCTCGGAATCTGCGTCGGGTCGTCGGTCGGTTCGTCCACCGGGTCGTTCTTCGGTTCGTCCGCCGGTTCGTCCGCCGGGTTGCCGGTCCGGCGGGGTGCGGTCGCCGTTCCGCTCCGTGGCCGGGGGCGCCGGGCGCGGGCCGGGCACCGCCGGTGCCGGTTCCGGTGCCGTTCGCGGCGTGCGTCCCGGGGGCGCCGGGGCGGCGAACGCGGGGAGCAGCCCGAGCAGCACCCCCGCCGCGGGCCACAGCGGCAGGGTCGGCGCGGTGAGCGGCACGGTGGGCGGTTGCAGCGCCTCCGGCGCGTACGAGGTGGCCCAGATCATCACCGCCGCGGCCGCCGCGCCCGAGCCCGACACCAGCCATGCCACGACACCCCACCGGTCCGGCCGGTAGCGGGTGCGCACCGAGCGGCGGCCGCCCAGCCACAGTCCGCCGAGCGCCGCCGCCAGCCCGGCGAGCAGCAACGGCAGCCCGTAGCCGCCGCCTTCGGCCGCCAGCAGTCCGTAGGTCCCGCAGCACACACCGAGCAGCCCGCCCAGGGTCAGTGCCGCGGTGACCCGGCGTACGGCGGGTGGCACCTGTGCGGTACGGCCGTAGCCGCGCGCGTCCATCGCCGCCGCCAGCGCCACCGACCGCTCCAGCGCGCCCTCCAGCACCGGGAGTCCGACCTGGAGCAGTGCGCGGAACCCCCGGTCGGGGCGGCCGCGCAGCCGCCGGGCGGCACGCAGCCGCTGGACGTCGGAGACCAGTTGGGGCGCGAAGGTCATCGCCACCACGATCGCCACCCCGGCCTCGTAGAGCGCACCGGGCAGGGATTTGAGCAGCCGGGCCGGACTGGCCAGCGCGTTCGCCGCGCCCACGCAGATGAGCAGGGTGGCCAGCTTGAGTCCGTCGTAGAGCGCGAACACCAGCCCCTCGGCGGTGACCCGGCCACCGATCCGCACCCCTTGCGCCCAGTCGGGAAGCGGGACTTCGGGGAGGGTGAACAGGATCCGGGTGCCGGGGATCGGCGAGCCCAGGAACACCGCGAAGAACAGCCGGATCGCCAGCACCAGCAGTCCCAGCTTCAGGAACGCGCCGTACGAGCGGGCCCACGGCGCGTCGGTGCGGCGCGCCGCGACCACATAGCCCGCGACCGCGATCAGCAGTCCGAGCAGCAGTGGATTGGTGGTGCGGGACGCCGCCGTGGCCAGCCCCAGCGCCCACAGCCACCAGGCGCCCGCGTGCAGTGCGCCGCCGCGGGTGGCGGCGGGCGCGCGCAGCCGGGCGGAGACTTCGGCGACCGGGGTGTTCATACGCGGCGGCGTCGTGCCTGCCAGACGCCCGCGGCCCCGAGGAGGACAACGGCGGCGATGCCGCCGATCAGCCCGGCCGACGGACCGCCGTCGTCACTCTTCTCCGCACCGCTCCGCCCGGCGCCGGAGCCCGGGTCACCCTTGCCGCCGTCGCCGCTCGTGCCCTTGCCGTCCGTCTTCTCACCGCAGCCCGAGGAGGGGTATCCGGCGATGGCGCACAGCAGCGCGGCGGAGTTGTAGCGCAGCGGTTCGGCGACGGCGGCCAGCGCCTCCCCGGCGCTGGCCCGCGTCTCGACCCGGGCACAGCGGGTACGGGCCTTCCCCGGCGGGGTGTCACCGCCGGGCGCGTCCGCGGCCGTGCCGAAATCGATGATCACCGCGATCCGCTTGCTGCCGTCCTTGGCGGGGGTGTCCGCGCAGACCGTGTCGAAGTCGGCGGCACCGCGCGGCTGGACGGCGTTCTCGGAGTCCTCGCTGACGCCGAAGCGGAAGCCGATCGTCTCGCCATCGACGGGCCGTGCCACCGACGGCCCCTGCGTGGCGTACGTCCAGCTCTTCGCGCCGGCCTCGCGCTCCCAGAACGACCAGTAGCGGTACCCCGCCCCGGCCTGCGCCGGAACCGCCCCGACCACCAGCACCAGCAGCCCGGTGAGCACGGCCACCACGGCCGACACCCGACGCGGCGCCCCGGCCCGCCACGGCCCGCGCCCGGTGCACCGCCCGGTCGGCCGGACGGCGGACCGGACCGTGGCCCGGACGGCGCGGTCATCTCCGCGCACGGTGGCGAACGGCGCTCTCCGCATCAGACCCGCTGCTTCTTCCGGCCGCTGATCAGGAAGCCGATACCCATACCGGCCACCGCGCAGATGCCCACGACCCACCAGACGCCGTTGCCGTCGCCGTCGTCCTTCTTGTCGCTCTCGGCGGACGCCTCCGGGCCCGACGCGGCCTGCGGCTTCGGCCCGGTGGCGTTCAGCTGGCGGACGAGGTCGACACCGCCGAAGTCGCGCGGGTCGCCACCGGCGGCGTGGGACGCCAGCACCAGCTTGGCCAGCGCGCCCGGGTCGCCCTTCGCCCAGGCCACCGCGGAGCCCTCCTTGCTCTGGAGCCACGCCAGCGGCTTCGCCGCGGCGGTGCGGTGGCCACCCGCGGAGAGCGCCACGATCGCGTCGGCGGTGCCGCCGAAGTCCGGCTGGTCCTTGGCGCCGGGCATGGCGGACAGCAGATGGTCGCCGTGTCCGGCCATGGTGGTCGCGAGGTAGTCGGCGGCGCCCTCGGCGGCCTGCTCCGGGGTGCGGTCCTTCGCGCTGTCCCCGCAGGCCAGCGGCTTGGGCTCAGCGGCGCTTCCCTTGCCCTCGGTGTCCGGGACCAGCCCGCTGCCCCGTACGGCCAGCGCGGCGCTCGCGGTGGCCAGATCGTTGGCGGCCGGACCGCCCTTGGCCTTCTGGTACGCGAACGCCCCGCGCTCGTCCGCCTTGGCGTCACAGCCGAGCTGGAGGCCGAGCAGCGCGTCGTACGGGGTCTTGCCGCTCTCCGCGGAGGTGACCTCGGCGGGGTCCACACTGGTGGCGGCGAGGGCGCCGACCGCGGCGGAGGTGGAGTTGGCGTCGCTGGCTCCGCCGGGGTTCATACCCCAGCCGCCGTCCTCGTTCTGGTTCCGCTTCAGCCAGCCGATGCCCTTCTCGACGGCCTTGGCGCGGCCGCCGACCGCGGCCAGCGCCTGGACGGCGGCGGCGGTGGCATCGCTGAACTCGCCCTTCTTCGCGTCGCACGGCTTGGCGGTGTCCGCCCGGTACGCGGCGAAGCCACCGTCCGCGCACTGCTGCCCGGCCAGCCAGTCCACCGCCGACTTCGCCGGGGTGACCTCCACCGCGTCCTGCGCGAGCAGTGCGAGCGACTGCCGCCACACCCCGTCGAACTTGGGGTCCTTGGTGCCGTACAGCCCCTTCGGCAGTGCGGCGCCGGACCCCTTCGGAGCGGGCTTGCCGTCCGCGAGGGCCGCGGGCGCGGCGGCCGCGCACAGGGCGGCGGAGACGGCCAGAGCCGCGACGCTGCGGCGTACGATCATGGCTGTGGTGCCTCTCATGAGTGTCGCTGCGACGGGCGACATGGGGGACGACGGGCGTACGCGCTGCCGCGCACGGCGCACCCACCGCGCGCGGACACTCCGCGACACGTCGGCACCGGGCTCAGCTCCGCATACCTCGACGGTGCCGCCGCCGGCGGTCCGGCGGCGGGAGCCTGCGGTGCGTCCGGCCAGGTACTCCGGCTGGGCACGGCATACGCACGGGGCGGCGCCGTACGGTCACGGTTGCGGGTCAGCGCCGGATTGCCACCGGCTTCCCCCGAACGGACGCGGATGAAGTTTTCCCGCATACCTTAACCGCCCGGTCGGTCCACGATTCCCCGGGCTGTCCGGAATCCGGAGCTCCGGTCCGGTCCGTCCGCGGTGCGGGGCCGCGCCGGGCTCAGACGGCCCGGTAGGTGACCGGGTCGGTACCGGGGACGGGTGCGGCGCGGCCCTGGGTGACCAGATGACGCAGATGGGCCTCGGCCTCGGAGACGGCGATATTGCGGGAGGCGTAGCCGATCTCGGCCCAGGGGCGGTTCCACTCCATGGCCTCGGCGAGCTGCCAGGGGGTGAGCGGGGTGCCGAGCAGGACGAGCAGACCGGTGAGGCGCTGCTCATGGTGGTCGAGCAGGGCACGGACCCGGGCCGGGGCGTCGGTGAAGGCGTACTGGTGGGCCGGGAGCACCTCGGCCGGGCCGAGGTCGGCGACGCGCCGGAGGGAGGTGAGGTAGTCGCCGAGGGGGTCGGTGACGGTGTGGTCGTCGGGGTCCTCGTAGAGCCCGATATGCGGGCTGATCTCGGGCAGCAGATGGTCGCCGGAGAACAGGCGGCCGTGGCCGGGGGCGTTGGCGGGGTGCCGCTCCTCCAGGTGCAGACAGACGTGGCCGGGGGTGTGGCCCGGGGTCCAGACGGCGCGCAGCCGGCGGCCGGACAGATCGAGGAGGGCGCCGGGGACGATCTCGCGGTCGGGGAGGGCGGCCCGGTGCCCGGGGAAGGTGCCGCCGCCTGCGGTGCGGGCGGCGCGCAGCGGGGCGAGGTGATCCTCGGGGGCGCCCGCCGCGGCCAGTTTCCCGGCGAGGTAGGCGAGCCAGCGGGCGGGCTCGGCGTCACGGGTGCGGCGTACGACGGTGGCGTCGGCCGGATGCATGGCGATCCAGGCGCCGGAAGCCTCCCGCACTCGCGCGGAGAGCCCGTGGTGGTCGGGGTGGTGATGAGTGATCAGCACACCGTGCAGCTCGGTGACGGAGGTACCGCACGCGGTCAGTCCGGCGGTGAGGGTGTCCCAGGCGGTCGGATCGTCCCAGCCGGTGTCGATGAGGACCGGGCCGCGATCGGTGTCGAGGAGGTGGACCAGGGTGTGGCCGAGGGGATTGTCCGGGATCGGTACCGGGATGCTCCGGACCCCGCCGCCGTGGTCTCTCACCCGTACCGCTCCGGTTGTCCGTGCCGTCATCAGTGTCCCCCTGTCGTTCGGCCATTGCCCACTATAACGAGAGCTGGTATCAGTTCTGATGCACCGTCAGATCGATCCCCACGGGAGGCATCAGCGATGGGCGACCTCATCGAGCACGGGCAGCTCTACATCGGCGGGGAGCCGGTCGATCCGGCGGGCACGGAGACCATCGAGGTCGTCTCGCCGCATACCGAGCGGGTCATCGGACGGGTGCCGCAT
Organism: Streptomyces sp. NPDC048636; assembly: GCF_040650655.1. NCBI lineage: Bacteria > Bacillati > Actinomycetota > Actinomycetes > Kitasatosporales > Streptomycetaceae > Streptomyces > Streptomyces sp. NPDC048636. The sequence goes on from NZ_JBEZHR010000002.1 coordinate 494,147, forward strand.
GCCGCGCGGGCGGATGTGGACCGGGCGGTGGCGGTGGCGCGCACGGCCTTCGACGAGGGGCCGTGGCCCCGGATGACCTTGGACGAGCGGATCGCCGTGGTCACCCGGATCAAGGACCTCATCGCGGTGCGCCATGAGGAACTGGCCCGGATCATCAGCGCCCAGAACGGCTCCCCGTACTCCTGGAGCGTGCTGGCCCAGGCGCTCGGCGCGATGATGGTGTGGGACTCCGCGATCACCGTGGCGCGCGGCGCGGTCCACGAGGAGCGGCGGGACGGATGTCTCGGTCCGCTGCTGGTGCGCCGTGAACCGGTCGGGGTGGTGGCGGCCGTGGTGCCGTGGAACGTCCCGCAGTTCGTGGCGGCGGCGAAACTGGCCCCGGCGCTGCTCGCGGGGTGCACGGTGATCCTCAAGCCCTCACCGGAGACCCCGCTGGACTCCTACGTCCTGGCGGAGATCCTGACCGAGGCGGGGGTGCCCGAGGGAGTGGTCTCCATCCTCCCGGCGGACCGCGAGGTCAGTGAGTATCTGGTCGGGCACCCGGGCGTGGACAAGGTGTCGTTCACCGGATCGGTGGCGGCGGGCAAACGGGTCATGGAGGTCGCCTCCCGCCATCTGACGCGGGTGACACTGGAGTTGGGCGGCAAGTCGGCGGCCGTGATCCTGCCGGACGCCGATCTGGACGCGGCGGTCACCGGGATCGTCCCCAACGCCTGGATGAACAACGGCCAGGCGTGTGTGGCCCAGACCCGGATCCTCGCCCCGCGCGCCCGGTACGACGAGATCGCCGAACGCCTCACCGCGGCCGCCGCCGCCCTGGTCGTCGGCGATCCGCTGGACCCCGCCACCCAGGTCGGCCCGCTGGTCACCCGGCGGCAGCGGCAGCGGTCACTGGACTACATCGCGCTCGGGCAGCGCGAGGGCGCCAAGGTGCTGACCGGCGGCGGCCGTCCGGCCGGTCCGGACACCGGCTGGTATGTGGAGCCGACCCTCTTCGGCGATGTCACCAACTCGATGCGGATCGCCCGCGAGGAGATCTTCGGCCCGGTGATCTGTCTGCTGCCGTACGGCGACGAGGAGGAGGCGGCCCGGATCGCCGACGACTCCGACTACGGACTGTCGGGCAGCGTTTGGACGGCGGACCCCGCGCGCGGTGTCGCCTTCGCCCGGCGGATCCGCACCGGCACCTACTCCGTCAACACCTTCAGCCTGGACATGCTGGGCCCCTTCGGCGGCTACAAGAACTCCGGTCTGGGGCGGGAGTTCGGGCCCGAGGGCTACGCCGCCTATCTCGAGCACAAGATGATCCACCTGCCGCAGGGCTGGGACGGGGAGCCGGTCTGATGGGCGACCGCTGGCGGATCGAGGTGGACCGGGGCGTCTGTATCGGCTCCGGACTGTGCGCGAGCACCGCGCCCCGCGGCTTCCGGCTGGACACGGCGCGGCAGGCGCATCCGGTGGCGGCGGAGGCCGATGCCTCGGAGGCGGTGCTCGCGGCGGCCGAGGGATGTCCGGTGGAGGCCATCGCGATCCGGCTGCGGGACGGCGGCGAGCAGGTCTTTCCGCCGGACGAGTAGCCGGACGAGTGGAGAGCCGGGAGGGGCTGGGCCGGATCCGGTGGGGATCCGGCCCGGTGGGGTGGCCGGGGTCAGACCCAGCCCTCGGCGTGCGAGATCCGGATGGCGTCCACCCGATTGCGCGCCCCCGTCTTCCGCGTGATCGCGGCCAGGTAGTTGCGGATCGTCCCGTTGGACAGATGGAGGGTCCGGGCGATCTCGGCGATCGAGGCGCCGTCCGCGGCGAGCGAGAGCACCCCCAGTTCGCGCTGGGTCAGCGGGATCTCGGCCGCCTGGAGGAAGCCGTAGCCGAGTGAGTCGTCGACGAACCGCTCCTTCCTGGCGACATGGCGGATGCCGTCCAGCAGCCGCTGCGGCGGGGCGTTCCGGTCGATATAGCCCAGCGCCTGCGCCTCATGGGCACGCCGCAAGGGACCCGGGCGTCCCGCACTGGCCAGGACCAGCAGTGCGCACCCACCGTGGTCACCGGCGGCGGCGCTCACGATCTTCTTCAACTCCCCCTTGTGCGCGGGTGCGTCGGAACCGGGGCAGTCGGTGTCCATGACGCACACATGGGGCTGTAACGAGCGCGCTCTACTACGCGCGTCACGCCAGGAGCACGCGGCCACCTCGATGTCCGGTTCGGCCCGTATCAGCGTCGCCAGCGCGGATCGCAGCAGGCATGAGTCATGCACCAGAAGTACCCGTATCACGGACTTCTCCACCCCCAGTGAAGTTTCTTTTGGTTGCACGCCGTTGTCGCTCTGTCGCGCGCCGTTCATGAATACCGGGATTGCCCGGGTCGTGAACGCGGGTTTTGCGCCAACGGGGAGCGCGCGGGCGCACAAACAACTGCCCCGTTGCTCGGCGGGGGCGCGGCTAAAAGAGCGTGCGCCCCTGGCGCGCGGTGGCGAAAGTCGGTCGGGGGTATACGGAGGCGACCCGAGGCGCTATGCGGGGGTCGCGTGGGCTCAGTTGGTGGGGTCGATTGAGGAGGTCAGGGGGACGCGGGGGGAGCCGTGAGGTCGATCAGCCGGCAGACCGTTTCGATGTCGATCTTCACCTGGGCGATCGAGGCCCGCCCGGAGAGCCAGGTGATCAGTGCCGAATGCCAGGTGTGCTCGATGACCCGGACCGCCGAGAGCTGCTCGGGTGTCGGCGGCCCCTCGAGGCCCATGGCGTCGAGGATGATCGCGGTGGTCAGCCGGGAGACCGTGTCCACCTCCGGGCTCACCGAACGGTCGGCGAAGGTGAGCGCCCGGACCATGGCGTCCGCCAGATGGGGTTCGCGCTGAAGCGCCCGGAAGGCGCGCATCAGGGTCTGGGCGACCCGGGCGGCCGGATCCTCCTCGGTCGGCGGGCGCTTGCGGAGCGCCTCGTGCATGTGCTGGAGCTGGTCCTGCATGGTGGCGACCAGCAGGTGGACCTTGGAGGGGAAGTAGCGGTAGAGGGTGCCGAGGGCGACGCTGGAGTTCTCGGCCACCTCGCGCATCTGGACCGCGTCGAAGCCGCCGCGGCTGGCCAGCCGGGCACTGGCGTGCAGGATGCGGCGTCGGCGCGCCTCCTGCCGCTCGGTCAGCTGCAAGGGGGCTGGCTTGACTTCTGCGGTCATATGTCCCACTTCAGATGTGTCGCGTCTGCGGGTCGGGGCCATGTGGACCCGAGCATGATGGCAGGCCCGGCCCGGGGGTGCGAGTCACCGGATCCCTCACTGAAACTCGTTCTAGGCTAGCGCGGGGGGCCGCCGCCGTACCGGTGTCCGCGCAGTTGAGGCAGGTTGCTGCCGCCCGGGTGGCGCCCGGCGGGTACCGCCTTCCGCGCACCCCGTACGACGCTCCGACGGCGCGGCGCCCGGACCGGCCCCCTTGCCCGGACCGCTCCCTGGAGCGGGGGAGTTTGCCGCACTCGCACCGATATCGCCCGGCCCGTCGCGCGGCTGTCTCATACCCACGGTTACTGAGTGGTAGGAATCACCTGTTCCGGCTCTGGCGGAGCCGTGGGAGCCAGGTATCTTCGAGACTTCTCGGGCTATCCGATAGTGAAACTTGTTCTAGATAATCGGAAGCGGCTACGCTCCCGCTGAACTGCACCTAGGAGGGGGCGCGAGTGACCGCAGAGGCCGCGCAGGAGATCGGGCCCGACCCGCTTCGAGTGGATCCCCCCGCCGCCACCGACCGGCCGCTGCGGATCGCGCTGCTCAGCTACAAGGGGAACCCCTTCTGTGGCGGTCAGGGCGTCTATGTCCGGCATCTCTCCCGGGAGTTGGCCCGGCTCGGCCACACCGTCGAGGTCATCGGGGCCCAGCCGTACCCGGTGGTGGACACCCGTGAGGGCGTGACCCTCACCGAACTGCCGAGCCTGGACCTCTACCGCCAGCCCGATCCGTTCCGCACCCCGGCACTCGCCGAGTACCGCGACTGGATCGACGCCCTGGAGGTCGGCACGATGTGGACCGGCGGCTTCCCCGAGCCGCTCACCTTCAGCCTGCGCGCCCGCCGCCATCTGGCCGCCCGCCGCGGCCACTTCGACGTCGTCCACGACAACCAGACCCTCGGCTACGGGCTGCTGGGGCTGGAGCGGATCGGCTACCCCCTGGTGACCACCATCCACCACCCCATCACCGTGGACCGCGCACTCGACCTGGACGCCGCCGAGGGCTGGCGGCGCCGCGCCTCGGTGCGCCGCTGGTACGGCTTCACCCGGATGCAGAAGCGGGTGGCCCGGCGGCTGCCCTCGGTGCTCACCGTCTCCGGCTCCTCCCGGCGCGAGATCGTCGACCACCTCGGGGTGGCCCCGCGGCGGGTCCATGTGGTGCATATCGGCGCGGACACCGAGCTGTTCTCGCCCGACCCGGCCGTGCCGGAGATCCCCGGGCGCATCGTCACCACCTCCAGCGCGGACGTCCCGCTCAAGGGCCTTGTCCACCTCGTCGAGGCGCTCGCCAAGGTCCGCACCGAGCACCCCGGGGCCCATCTCGTCGTCGTCGGCAAACGCCCCGAGAAGGGTCCGGTGGCCACCGCCATCGCCCGCTACGGACTCGAGGGCGCGGTGGAGTTCGTCAAGGGCATCAGCGACCCCGAACTCGTGGACCTGGTGCGCGGCGCCCAGGTCGCCTGTGTGCCCTCGCTCTACGAGGGGTTCTCGCTGCCCGCCGCCGAGGCCATGGCCACCGGCACCCCGCTGGTCGCCACCACCGGCGGTGCGATCCCCGAGGTCGCGGGCGCCGACGGGGAGACCTGCCTCGCCGTACCGCCCGGTGACGCGGGAGCGCTCGCCGCCTCCCTGGTCCGGCTGCTGGGCGACGCCGACCTCAGACTCCGGCTCGGCACGGCCGGACGTGAGCGGGTGCTGCGCCGGTTCACCTGGGAACAGGCCGCCCGCGGCACCGTCGAGCACTACCGCGCGGCCATCGGCGCGCGGACCCCGGCCGCCCGCGCCCGCCGCTGACCGCCCCGACCGCCGAGCCGCGCCCCGTAAGCCCAAGAACCCGTAAGCCCGCCAGCCCGCGAACCCGCCGGACGAAAGCAGACCCCCGTGCTGACCGTCGATTTCTCCCGCTTCCCGCTCGCCCCCGGCGACCGAGTCCTCGACCTGGGCTGTGGCGCCGGACGGCATGCCTTCGAGTGTTACCGGCGCGGTGCGCGGGTCGTCGCCCTGGACCGCAACGGCGATGAGATACGCGAGGTCGCCAAGTGGTTCGCGGCCATGGAGGAGGCCGGCGAGGCCCCGGCCGGTGCCACCGCGACCGCCATGGAGGGCGACGCCCTCGCCCTGCCCTTCCCCGACGACAGCTTCGACGTCGTCATCATCTCCGAGGTGATGGAGCACATCCCGGACGACAAGGGTGTGCTCGCCGAGATGGTGCGGGTGCTGCGCCCCGGTGGCCGGATCGCCGTCACCGTCCCGCGCTACGGCCCGGAGAAGGTGTGCTGGGCGCTGTCGGACGCGTACCACGAGGTCGAGGGCGGCCATATCCGGATCTACCGCGCCGAGCAGCTCCTGGAGCGGATGCGCGAGGCGGGGCTGCGGCCGTACGGCACCCACCACGCCCACGCCCTGCACAGCCCCTACTGGTGGCTCAAGTGCGCCTTCGGCGTGGACAACGACAAAGCCCTGCCGGTGCGGGCGTACCACAAGCTGCTGGTCTGGGACATCATGAAGAAGCCGCTGGCCACCCGGGTCGCCGAACGTGCGCTGAACCCGCTCATCGGCAAGAGCTTCGTGGCGTACGCGACCAAGCCGCACACCCCCGGTGACACCGGCAGCCCCATCGAGGGGGCGTGATGGCGTACGGCCCCCGATCCGGCGGCCCCGGCCCCCGGACCGAACGGCTCGCGCTGCCCGGGGTGCTGACCGCCGAGGAGACGCTGCGCACGGTCGGCGCCATCGCCGCCGTACAGCGCGCCGACGGCGCCATACCGTGGTTCCGCGGCCACCACCTCGACCCGTGGGACCACATCGAGGCCGCGATGGCACTCGACGTGGCGGGTGAGCACGACCGCGCCGAGGCCGCCTACCGGTGGCTCGCCGACCACCAGAACACGGACGGCTCCTGGTACGCGGCCTACCCCGACACCCCCGACGGCGTGGCCGCCACCGAACCCACCGACCGCGGCCGCGAGACCAACTTCTGCGCCTATGTGGCCGTCGGCGTCTGGCACCACTACCTGGCCACCGGCGACGACACGTTCCTCGACCGGATGTGGCCCACCGTCCGCCACGCCGTCGAGTTCGTCCTCGGCCTCCAGCAGAGCGGCGGCCAGATCGGCTGGCGCCGCGACGAGGACGGCAGCGTGGACACCGACGCCCTGCTGACCGGCTCCTCCTCCGTCTACCAGGCCCTGCGCTGCGCCCTGGCCATCGCCGAGCACCGCGAGGAGCCCCAGCCCGACTGGGAGCTGTCGGCCGGCATGCTGGGCCACGCCATACGCCACCACCCCGAGCGGTTCCTGGACAAGAACCGCTACTCGATGGACTGGTACTACCCGGTCCTCGGCGGGGCGCTCACCGGCGCGGCCGCCAAGGAGCGCATCGAGGGCGAGTGGGACCGCTTCGTGGTGCCGGGGCTCGGGGTGCGCTGTGTGCACCCCAACCCCTGGATCACCGGCGGCGAGAGCTGTGAACTCGCGCTCGCCCTCTGGGCGATGGGTGAGTCCGACCGCGCGGTGGACGTCCTGCGGTGGATCCAGCCCCGGCTGCGCGCCGAGGACGGGATGTACTGGACCGGCTACGTCTTCGACGACGACGCCATCTGGCCCGAGGAGCGCACCACCTGGACCGCCGGATCACTGGTGCTGGCCGTGGCGGCACTGGGCGGCGACGAGGCGACCACGGCCGTCTTCGGCGGGGAGTCCCTGCCCAGGGGGCTGGACTCGGACTGCTGCCGCTGAGCGACCGCCGCGGCGGCCGTCAGCCGCGGCGCATACGGTTGGCCAGGGTGTGGCCGATGAACAGGTAGACCAGGGCGGGCAGACCGTAGTTGAGGATCGTCCGCAGCCACTCGGTATCCATGGTGAACAGGTCGTGCGACCAGCCTGCCAGCCACTGGGCGGCATCATGGACGGCGTTGACGAGATCGTTGGTGCGGTTGGCGTCGAGGAGGGAGAACAGGATCCACAGGCCGAGGATGACCGCGGCGATGTCCGCGACGACCGCCAGGACGGTCGCGGCCTGATTGCTTCTGGAGCGATAGCTTGGGGACATGCCGATGAGGGTTGCCGCTCCGGCCGGTGTCAAACCCTGTTGACCGCCGCCACACCGCTCACCTGCGTGAATCCACCGCGCCTGATCAGCTGTTGAGTTCGGCCAGCACCCGCAGTGTCTCCTCGTCCGGTGCGAGCGCCAGCAGATCCGTGACCGGACCGGAACGCCACATCTGGAGCCGCTCCGCGATCCGTTCCCGGGGGCCCACGAGCGAGATCTCATCGGCGAACGCGTCCGGCACCGCGTCGATCGCCTCGGCGCGGTGCCCCGCGAGGAACAGCTCCTGGACCCGCCGCGCCTCGTCCCCGTAACCGAGCCGCGCCATCAGATCGGCATGGAAGTTACGGGCCGCGTGGCCCATCCCGCCGATGTAGAAGCCGAGCATCGCCTTGACCGGCTTCAGCCCCTCCGCCACGTCCGCGCAGACCCGCACCTGTGCCATCGCCGCCACCATGAAGCCCTCGCGGGCCTCGGCGAGCGCCGCCGCGTACAGCTCCGTGCGCAGTGGCGACCAGTACAGCGGCAGCCAGCCGTCGGCGATCCGCACGGTCTGCGCGATGTTCTTCGGCCCCTCGGCGCCGAGCAGTACGGGCAGATCGGACCGGAGCGGATGGACGATCGGCTTGAGCGGTCTGCCGAGCCCGGTGGCGTCCGGACCGGTGTACGGCAGCGGATGGTGGCGCCCCTCCAGCCGCACCGGTGCCTCCCGGCGCAGCACCTGCCGGATGACGTCGACGTACTCACGGGTGGCGGTCAGCGGACTGCGGGGAAACGGCCGTCCGTACCAGCCCTCCACCACCTGCGGTCCGGACAGCCCGAGGCCGAGCATCATCCGTCCGCCGGAGAGATGGTCCAGGGTGAGCGCCTGCATCGCGGTGGCGGTGGGGGTGCGGGCGGCCATCTGCGCCACCGCCGTACCCAGCCGGATCCGGCTGGTGTGCGCGGCGATCCAGGTCAGCGGTGTGAAGGCGTCCGAGCCCCAGGACTCGGCGGTCCACACCGAGTGGTACCCCAACCGCTCGGCCTCCCGGGCCAGTTCCAGATGGCGGGGGTCGGGACCGCGGCCCCAGTAGCCGAGCGCCAGACCGAGCCGCATCATGTCCCCTTCCCGCCACCGTGAATGATGGAGCGTCAGTTGGTGCGCCGGACTGTACGGGCCGGTAACGGGAATGGCAACGGCCCCCCGCCCGGTGAGGGGCGAGGGGCCGGGTGGCACGAGGGGGAGATCAGCCGCGCTGGATCCCCGTGGTGTCCTGGAGGACGCCGCGACGGCCGTCCTGGGTCTGGGCGACCAGCGCCTGACCGCGCTGCTCGACCGCGAGGTACCAGGTGCCGGGGGCCAGTTCGGCGATGGTGTTCGACGAACCGTCCTCCGCGTACAGCGGACGGGCCACCGGAACGGCGAACCAGAACGGCGAGAAGTCACCACCGGCGGCCGGGGCCGGGGCCGCCGGACCGGGCTGGCCGCCGAACGGCTGGCCGCCGGGCTGGGGCTGACCGGGCTGGGCGCCGAACGGCGCCGGGGCGCCGGGCTGGGCACCCGGACCCGGGTAGCCGTAGCCGGGCTGCGGGGGCTGGTGGCCGTACGGGGACGGAGCCGCCGGGCCGGTGGCCATCAGCGGTGCGGCCAGGGCCGGAACGCGCGGGGTCGCGATGACCGCCGCCGCCATGGCGAGGGTGGCCAGCAGTGCGAGGATCGCACCGACGCCCACGCTGCCCCCGTCCGGAGTGGCGATGAGGCTCCAGAGCGAGTCCCACGCCGCCACCACGACGAAGCCGGCACCCCACTGGCTGAGGGTGAGCCCGCCGATCTTACGGCTCTCGGGCTGGAAGCGCCCGGCGACGACCAGCCCCGCGCCGATCAGACCGATCAGGAACACCGCGGGGAGGACGATCAGGAGCTTGTCCGTGTCCCATCCGTTCGGCATGTCGATCTTGTCGCAGTAGGGGCCGTCGCAATCGGCTGAGTAGAACTCGAGGAAGGAGGCGATGAAGAGCAACACCGCTGCTCCGATCACCACGCCGTCGCCTCGAGTGAGCGAGCGGATGTTCAACGTGAGGTCCTTTGTCGGTTTCGTGGGTATTAGCGCTGCCGCCAGGCGCGTGGCGCTGAAGGCGTCGGGGGTGGGCCCCATCGTACGGGTGAAACTTTGCGTGGAGAGCGGGGGTGTCCCATCGGTTTCACGGTCGTGACCTCCCGTTCGGATGCGGAGACGCTACCCGTTCAAGAAGTCCGTAATGCCCTCCGCGATACCCCGCGCGGCCCCTTCCCGCCAGCGTGCGTCGGTGAGATGCGCCGCGTCCTTCGCGTCCCGCATATTGCCGCATTCGATGAACACCTTGGGAACGGTGGAGAGGTTGAGACCGCCGAGATCTCCCCGGACGTTCAGCCCGCTGCCGTCTCCGATATAGCCCGCCGGTTCGCTGCCGGTCTCCTCGGTGAACGTCTTCAGCAGCCGCTCACCGAGACGGCGGGAGGGCTTGGTGATGGCCGAGGTGTCGGCGCCACCGCCGTGCACCCCCTTGGGCAGGATGATGTGGAAGCCGCGCTCCCCGGGGCCCGCGCCATCGGCGTGGACGGAGACGACGGCGTCCGCGTGGGCCTTGTTGCCGATCTCGGCGCGTTCGTCGACACACGGCCCGAACGCCTTCTTGCCGTCCTGGGTGAACTTCACCGTGGCGCCACGGGCTTCGAGCAGGGTGCGGGCGCGGCGCGCCACATCGAGGGTGAAGGACGCCTCGGAATAGCCGGAGTTGGTCGCCGTACCGGTGGTATCGCATTCCTTCTTGTTGGTGCCGATGTCCACCCGGCGGCCGATCTGTGCGGCGTGGTCGTGATTGTTCGGGTTATGGCCCGGATCGATCACCACGACCTTGCCCTTGAGCGCCTTCTCCGGGGCGCCGGAGGAAGGCGCGACGGACGGCGGCGAGGGGGACGAGGTGGACGACGCGGTGGGCAGTCCGGTGCCGCCCGCCGTCCCGTCGCCCTTCTCCGGGCCGCCCAGGGAACTCCACAGCAGCCAGCCCGCGAAACAGGTGGGGATGAGGGCGGCCAGGACGACGGCGAGGGTGCCGCCGCGTCGGCCGCCGGGCGGGGGAGGAAAGCTGCCGTAGGACACGCACGCGATGGTAACCGGGCCGGATGACGCGCCGGGGCCACCGCTGGGTTATGCGCCCGGGTCGTCGTCGAGCGGTACGTCGGTACGGCGCAGCACCCGCAGCGAGCGGGTCGCGGACACCTCGGTGAAGGCGCCGGACTCCAGCGCGCGGCGGTAGATCCGGTACGGCGCCTGACCGCCGTCGGCCGGGTCCGGGAAGACGTCGTGCACCACGAGGAGCCCATCGGGCGCGAGATGCGGCGCCCAGCCCTCGTAGTCGGCGCTGGCGTGCTCGTCGGTGTGGCCGCCGTCGATGAACACCAGCCCCACCTGCCGCCCCCAGATCGCCGCGACCCGCGGTGAGCGGCCGACGACCGCGATGACGTGCTCCTCCAGACCGGCGGCGTGCAGGGTGCGGCGGAAGGCGGGCAGCGTGTCCATCCGCCCGACCTCGGGATCGACGACCTCCGGGTCGTGGTACTCCCAGCCGGGCTGCTGCTCCTCGGAGCCGCGGTGGTGGTCGACGGTGACCGCGACCGTGCCCGCCGCGCGGGCGGCGTCGGCCAGCAGGAGGGTGGACCGCCCGCAGTAGGTGCCGACCTCGACCAGCGGCAGCCGGAGCGCGGTGGCGGCCTCATGGGCGGCGGCGTACAGGGCGAGCCCCTCGTCGACGGGCATGAAGCCCTTCGCCGCCTCGAACGCGGCGAGGACGGTGCTGTCGGGGGCCGGGGCGGCGGCGGGCTGAGTCACCCGGCCATCCTCCCGTACGGTCCCGGCGGCCGGGCGGGTGGGGCCGGACCCGACGGCTCTTCCCGCGCGATACGACCTAGGACCCCCGGCGGTCTGGATGCGACGAAATGCTGATGCGGGGGGTGGGGGCGAACTGGCAGCATCAGGTCCATGGGCGCCCACACTCCTTACCCGCCATCATCGGCCACCGAAACCAGCGACGCCGTCCCTCCGGTGACGTCCTCCGCCATCACCTCGTCCGCCCCGCGGGCCACGCCACCGGTCTGGGCGGTGCTGCTCGCCGCCTGTGCCGGTCAGTTCCTCGTGGTGCTCGACGTCTCCGTCGTCAACATGGCGCTGCCGTCGATGCGTTCGTCCCTGGAGCTCGGTGAGACCGGTCTCCAGTGGGTCGTGAACGCCTATGTGCTCACCTTCGCGGGATTCCTGCTGCTCGGCGGGCGCGCGGCGGACCTCTTCGGCCGTAAGCGGGTGTTCCTGCTGGGCCTCGGCCTGTTCACCGCCGCCAGCCTGGCGGGCGGACTCGCGCAGGAGCCGTGGCAACTGATCGCGGCGCGCGCCGTCCAGGGCGTGGGCGCCGCGGTGGTCTCCCCGGCCACGCTCACCATCCTCACCACCACCTTCCCGCACGGTCCGGCCCGCACCCGGGCCATCGGCACCTGGACGGCGGTCGGCGCGGGCGGCGGAGCGGCGGGCGCGCTGGTCGGCGGGCTGCTCACCGAGTATCTGTCGTGGCGCTGGGTGCTGTTGGTCAATGTGCCGGTCGGGGCCCTGGTCCTGGTGGCCGCCACGGTGTGGCTGGCCGAGAGCCGGTCCGGCGCCGCGCGGCGGCTCGACATGCCGGGTGCGGTGCTCGTCACGGCCGGGCTCGCGGCCCTCGCGTACGGCATCGTCCAGACCGAGGCGCACGGCTGGTCCGCCGCCGCCTCACTCGTCCCGATGCTGGCCGGTCTCGCGCTGCTCGGCGTCTTCCTGACGGTGGAGGCCCGCACCAAGGAGCCACTGATGCCGCTGCGGCTGTTCCGGGTCCGGGCGGTGTCGGCGGCGAACGCGGTGATGACGGTGTTCGGCGCCGGGATGTTCGCCATGTGGTACTTCATGTCGCTCTACTTGCAGAACGTGCTGCACTACAGCCCGGTCAAGGCCGGTCTGGCCTTCCTTCCCCACACCCTCTCGATCGTCCTCGGATCGAAGCTGGCACCCCGGCTGATGGCGCGGATCGACGGGAAGACGCTCGCGATAGTGGGCGGCACCCTCGCGGCGATCGGTTTCGGCTGGCAGAGCCGGATGGACGCGGACGGCACCTTCCTGGGCACGGTCCTGGGCCCGGCCCTGGTGATGTCGCTGGGCTCGGGGCTGCTGATGACCCCGCTGGCCGCCGCGGCCACCTCGGGCGCCACCGCGTCCGACGCCGGACTGGTCTCGGGTCTGGTCAACACCTCCCGGCAGATGGGCGGTGCGCTCGGCCTGAGTGTGCTGGCCACGGTGGCGGCCGAGCGCATCTCGTCCGCGCGCGGCCACGGGGACACGGCGGAGAAGGCGCTCGCGGCGGGCTACGCCCAGGCGTTCACCGTGGCCACCGGGATCGTCGCGGCGGCCACGGTACTCATGGTCGTGGCCCTGCCGCGGACATCCGCCGCCACCGCGGGGCCGGGCGGCGGGGGTGCGGACCGTTCGGCGTAACGGACGCCCTCACCGTCTCCGCCGCGCGCCCTCACCGTCTCCGCCGCGCCCGTTCCCCGACCGGGGACCGGGCGCGGCGGCGCCGCTCGTCCGTGGCCATGACCTGGGCCGTTGCGAAGGTGGCCGGGCGGCGGGGGCATGGCTCCCGAGCGAAACTGACGAGGTGTCAGCACTCTTCCCAGTCCCACGGGATTGGGCTATACATGGGGCCATCGGCTAGAACGCGTTCTCGTTCTGCCGACCAGATGCGACCCCGGCACGGCCGACGGTGCGGACGGGCGGGCCGGGGTCTTCACACGGTGGGGACTTCACCCGCCGTGTCGCCGTGGCCGAGGAACCGAGGAGTGCTGTCGCCCTATGCCCATCGATGCCGTCAAGGCCGTCTCGGCCGAACCCCGGACCACGGCTCTCAGCTGGGGCCATAAGGACATCCAGCTCTACCACCTCGGTATCGGGGCCGGAGTCCCGGCCACCGACCCCGAGGAACTCCGCTACACCCTGGAGAGCAGACTGCACGTCCTCCCCAGCTTCGCCACCGTGGCGGGCGGCGGGATGGCCCTCGCGGGCGGGCTCACCGCACCCGGGATCGACGTGGACCTCGCCGCCGTGCTGCACGGCGGACAGTCCGTCGAACTGCACCGGCCCATCCCGGTCAACGGCCGGGCCACCCAGCTGTCGAAGGTGGCCGCGGTGTACGACAAGGGCAAGGCCGCGGTGATCGTGCTGCGGACCGACGCCACCGACGCCGACGGACCGCTGTGGACCTGTGACACCCGGATCTATGTCCGCGGCGAGGGCGGCTTCGGCGGTGAACGCGGACCCTCCGACCGGGCGGAGCCCCCGGCCCGCGAACCCGACCACACCGTGGAGCGGGCCATCCGCGAGGACCAGGCGCTGCTGTACCGGCTGTCCGGCGACTGGAACCCGCTGCACGCCGACCCCGACTTCGCCAAGGGCGCCGGGTTCGACCGGCCCATCCTGCACGGGCTGTGCTCGTACGGGATGGTGCTGAAGGCCGTCGTGGACACCGCGCTGGGCGGTGAGGTGGCCCGCGTCCGCGCGTACACCACCCGATTCGCCGGGGTGGTCTTCCCCGGCGAGACCCTGTGCGTCCGGATGTGGCGGGACGACAGGGAGAACGGGGACGGCGCGGCCGCCGGTCCGGGCCGTATCCATGTGACGGCCACCGCCGTCGAACGGGACGGCGCGCCCGTCCTCACCGACACCACCGTCGAGCACGCTTGACCCATGTGACCCAGGAGGAGGCGCCGTGCGCGCGGCCGTACTGCACGAGACGGGGCAGGAGAAGCTGGAAGTCCTGGACGACATCGAGCCGGTGGGCTTCGGCCCCGGCACGGTCCGGCTGCGCGTCAGGGCCACCGGACTGTGCCACTCCGACCTCTCCGCGATGAGCGGCGTCCTGCCGCAGCCCGCACCCTTCGTCCCCGGACACGAGGGCGCGGGCGAGATCCTGGAAGTCGGCGAGGGCGTGACCTCGCTGTCCGCGGGTGACCGGGCGCTGGTGTGCTGGCTGCCCGCCTGCGGCGGCTGTCCGTCCTGCCGCCGTGGCCAGCCGCATCTGTGTCTGACCGGTTTCATGAACGCCGGAACCCCCAACTACCGCCGTTCCGGCGGCAGTCCGGCCGATGTCTTCGGCTTCGCGGGCACCGGCACCTTCGCCGAGGAGGTCGTGCTGCCCGCGCCCTGCGCCGTACCGATCCCCGACGATGTGCCGTACGACATCGCCGCCCTCATCGGATGCGGGGTCACCACCGGGCTCGGCGCGGTGTTCACCACCGCACGGGTGGAGGCCGGAGCGTCGGTCGCCGTCATCGGCTGCGGCGGCGTCGGCATCAGCGTGATCCAGGGCGCGAGGGCGGCCGGTGCGGCCCAGATCGTCGCCGTCGACCCGGTCGAGGCGCGCCGCGAGGCGGCCCTGCGGTTCGGCGCCACCGAGGCGGTCACACCGGACGGACTCACCGACGCCAGGAACAACGTCACCGCGGGCGAGGGCTTCGACTACGTCTTCGAGGTGGTCGGCCGCGCCGCCACCGCCCGCACCGCCTACGAGGCCACCCGGCGCGGCGGCACCCTGTGCGTCGTCGGCGCGGGCGCCTCCGACGACCTGCTGCACCTCAACATGTTCGAGCTGTTCTTCGACGAGAAGCGGATCCTGCCCTCGCTCTACGGCGGTGGCGATGTGCTGCGCTCCTACGAACGCACCATCGCGCTGTGGCGGGCGGGCCGGATCGACCTCGAAGGGCTGATCACCCACCGGGTGCGGCTGACCGAGATCAATGACGCGCTCGACCAGATGCGGACCGGGGAGGCGCTGCGCACATGCATCGAGATCTGAGGCCCAACGGGGCCCGGCCGCTGGCGGGGAAGACCGCGATCGTCACCGGGGCCGGACGCGGTCTCGGTCGCGCCGAAGCGCTTGAACTGGCCCGTCTCGGCGCCCAGGTCGTGGTCAACGACTTCGGCCAGGGCGGCCGTGACGGCTCGGGCGAGGCGTCCGCCGGACCGGCCGAGCGGGTCGCCGAGGAGATCCGCGCCGCCGGTGGCCGGGCCACCGCCCACTCCGGTGATGTGGCCGACTTCGACCACGCCCGTGAGCTGGTCCAACTCGCCGTGGACAGCTACGGGGCGCTGGACATCCTGGTCAACAACGCGGGTATCCTCCGTGACCGGATGATCTTCTCCATGTCCGAGGAGGAGTGGGACTCGGTCATCCGCGTCCATCTCAAAGGCCACTTCAACACCACCCGCTTCGCCGCCGCCCACTGGCGCGAACGCTCCAAGGCCGCCCGCGGCGGCCCGGTCCACGGCCGGATCGTCAACACCTCCTCCGAGGCGTTCCTCGCCGGATCCGCGGGTCAGCCCAACTACGCCGCCGCCAAGGGCGGCATCGTCGGCCTCACCACCTCCACGGCGGGCGCCCTGGCCAAGTACGGCGTGACGGCCAATGTCATCGCCCCCCGCGCCCGCACCCGGATGACCGAGGACGTCTTCGCCGACTTCGCGCTCCCCGAGGACGGCCGTCTCGACCCGCTCGCCCCCGAACATGTCGCCCCCCTCGTCGGCTACCTCGCCTCGCCCCGCGCGGCCAAGGTCAGCGGCCAGGTGTTCGTGGTCCACGGCGGCATGGTGGCCATCCTGGAGCGCCCCAAGGTGGCGGCCAAACTCGACGCGACGAAGGACGCCTTCGGCTTCGAGGAACTGGACGACGTGCTGACGCCGTACTTCGCCGGACATGGCGGGGAGAACTTCGCGGCGGTGGAAGTGCTGGGGCTCAAACGGGGTCAGTCGCGCGTGCCGTGAGTTCTTCCGGCCCCTCGCCTCGCCCCCATCCGGGCCGGGCGAGGGGCCGTCGCGCGTCCCGGTGCCCGGCCGGACACCCGGCCCGACAGCCCTGCCCCGCAGGCGTGTTGGCCCCGGGTGGATGGTGTGACGGAGCGTCAGACAGGGAAGTAACTGAAAGATAACGGGTCTGATCCAAAAGTCGTGCCGCGTTCATCTCCCGGGGATTTCTCGTGCACACGACGATCGCCGCTCGGGCGGATGCTCATGGCACACCGGCCCGGCCGGTTCAGGCATCAACTTCCCTCAGCCCGCCCGGACTTCCCCTGGGAGAACCCCGTGCACCCGTCCCGATTCCTCCGTGCCGCCATCGCGGTCACCGCCGTCTCCACCGTGCTGCCGCTCCTCTCGACCGTGCGGGCCGACGCCGCGGCCGCCAAGCGGCCCAAGTCGCTGGTGATCGGCGTCGACGGCGCGACGTTCGCCACCTTCGGCGCGGCGCGGATGCCGAACCTCGCGGCCCTCAGAGCCGGTGGCATGACCGCCACCAGCAACCTCTACGCCTCCCCGATGGCCCCCACCTCCTCCGGCCCCGGCTGGTCGACCATCGCCACCGGGGTATGGCCCGACAAGCACAAGGTGGTGGACAACTCCTTCAACGGCGCCGACTTCGCCCACTACCCGGACTACGCCACCCGCCTCGAGACCGCGAAGCCTGAGCGCAACACCCTCGTCGTCGGCACTTGGGGGCCCATCACCGGCAATGTCTTCGGCAAGGCCGTGGACACCCGGATCGCCGGGGCCGATGACGCGGACACCACCGCGAAGGCGGTCGACAAGCTGGCCACCACCGACGCGGACGCCACCTTCGTCCACCTCGACGAGGTCGACGCCGCCGGTCACAGCCACGGCACCGCCGGCCAGCAGTACCGGGACGCCCTGGCGGCCGCCGACACCGAGATCGGCCGTATCCTCCAGGCCGTCTCCTCGCGCTCCGGCTACGCGGACGAGGACTGGCAGATCATCGTCACCGCCGACCACGGTCACACCGCCGGCGGCGGCCACGGTGGCAGCAGCCCCGCCGAGCGGCAGACCTTCGTCATCGCCAAGGGGGCCGGTTTCACCCCGGGTTCGGTCCGTAACGACGTCAAGATCTCCGACATCGCCCCCACCGTGCTGGCACACCTCGGTGTCCCCGCCGACCCCGCCTGGAAACTCGACGGCACGGCGATCGGCGCGCTGAAGCCCGACGCCTTCGACGCGCTGCGCCCGTCCCTGCGCACCCGGGTGGACGAGACCGGGCTGCCCGCGGAGCTCAAGGGCTGGACGAACGCCGCCCCGTCCGGCTGGAGCATCGACAACTCGGCCATGCCCGGCGGTGGGGTGAGCGAGTGGCGCGGCTGGTCGTTCGCGAACGACGAGTTCTGGAGCAACAGCCAGCTCGGCCAGGGCCGTGAGACCGACGTACGGGCCCGGGACGTGTTCGCCGTCGCGGACTCCGACGAATGGGACGACAAGGCGCATGGCGCCGGGCAGTTCGACTCGACGCTCAACAGCCCCGCCTTCCCGGTCGAGGGCGGGCGGAAGGCGACGGTCTCCTACGCCTCGAACTACAAGGTGGACGGTCCGCAGACCGGCGATGTGTACATCTCCTTCGACGGCGGAGCGCGGCAGCCGCTGAAGTCCTACCGCTCCGACCTCAACACCGTCGAGAAGCTCACTGTGGACGTACCGGCCGGTGCCACGTCCGCCCGGCTGCACTTCCGGTACACCGGCACCAACAGCGCCTTCTGGACGGTCGACCAGGTGGCGGTGGCGGCGGGCTGACCCCGCTCGACCCTCGAGCGCCGGAGGGGCTGGTCATATCCAGCCCGTCCGGCGCCCGAGCGCCAGGTCCACTCGGATCTACTCGAGTGTCACGAGGCGCGTTCGTCCGGGCGGCGGTGGCGGCCGTGGACCGGCGCCTGTGCCTCCTCCGAGCTCGCCTGCCGCCCCCGGTGCCTGCCCTGAGCTGCGGCATCGGCCTCGTTCGCGGCCGCCTCGCGCGGACGCGCCTGGGCCGTGTCGATCTGGGTTTCGGACATGTGGGTAGTCACCCTGTCAAATCGCTCCGTACTGTGCGAGGGAGGCCGGAAGCGAGGGTGGTCACGGCATCAGGATGCGCGGCACCCGAAACGCCCGCGGGTGCCCGGAACGCATGGCTGCACAGCCCCCGGCCCGAGTCTAACCAGGGCGCTGATCTCTGACCCACCGGGGTGGACGGGGCTGGAGCGGGCGCGCGAGCGGTGCCTGCTGGAGCGGTACGGGGCGCAGCGCGTCGGCCCCCGCGACGGTGGCCTGAGCCACCGGATCCGGCCCGAGACCGGCCTCGGCCTCGGCCTCCGGGCCGGTCTGCGCCACCCCGGCCCAGGAACCGGTCCCGCCCCAGGGCTCGACCCCGGACACCGCCGCCGTGTCCGCCCGGTCCTCGCCCTTGACCCGCGTCCACGGGGTGATCCGTGCGGGGGCCGGGATCCCGGCGGCCTCGGCACGCGCCGCCGGGTCCGCCCCCCGCCGCACCACGCGCCGCACGACGCGGGCAGCGGAAGGCCCCGCCGCCACCAGCCCCCCACCCCAAGGCCCATCCGTCCCCCGTCCACCGATCCCGGCGTGGGAAATCTGGGGCAACTCCGCGGCGCGGTAAGTGTCCGCGGTGAGGGGCGACTCCCCGGTGTGCGGCAGCCCGCCGGGACGGCGGCCCACCTCCCCGACCCCGGACAGCCCCGCCGCACGACGCATCTCCGCCGTGCGGCGGATCTCTCCCGCGCGGCCCGCCTCCCCGGCGTGGGGGATGTCCGTCATGGGAGACAGCTCCCCGGGGCGCGTCAACCCCCGAGCGTGGGGGACGCCCACGGCACGGGACCCCTCCCCGCTACGCGGGAACGCTGCCGTGCGCGGCGTCTCTCCGGCCCGATGCATCTCCGTCGTGCGTGGCAATTCCCGAGGGTGGGGGATTTCCACGGTGCGGCGAGCCTCCCCGGTGCGCGGCGTCTCCGCCCTTCCGGGCGACCAGTCCGCTGCGGGGCGTCCTGCCCCGGCGGGGGATACTTCGCCCGTCGGGCGCGCTCCTCCGGTGTGGGGGGTGTCCACGGTGCGAGGCAACTCCACGGGGCGCGGCAACCGCTGGGCGTGGGGGATGCCCTCGGCGGGGGACCCCTCCCCAGTACGCGACAACTCCGCCGTGCGGCGCATCTCCCCGGTGCGCGGCGTCTCCGCCCTTCCGGGCGACCAGTCCGCTGCGGGGCGTCCTGTCCCGGCAGGGGATACCTCTCCCGTCGGGCGCGCTCCTCCGGCGTGGGGGCTGTCCGCTGTGCTGCGCGCATCCCCGGCGTGGGGCGTCTTCCCGGGGCGCGGCAACCCCCCGGAGTGCGGCATGTCCGCGGTACGTGCCCTCTCCACCGCACCGGACGTTGCCGCCCCGGGCCGTGGCATCTCCGCCGCGTGGAGCGAATCCCCGGTCTGCGGCATCTCGGCCGCGCGGCGCGGCTCGCCGGTGTGGGGCGTCGCCCCGGGACGCGGTGCCTCCGTCGTGTGGGGAGTCTTCCCGGACTGGGGCAACCCGCCGGTGCGGGACGGCTCCCCGCCAGGGTGTGCGTCCTCGGTACGGGGCGCCGCCACCGTGCCGGACGGCCCCCCTGAACGCGGCAACTCCGCGGTGCGGCCCGTCTCCCCGGGCCGCGGCAGCTGCACCATGCGGTGTGCGTCCCCGGCATGGGGCATGTCCCCGGGGCGCGGCAGGTCCGCCGCGCGGAGCGCATCCGCGGGGCGGGCGGGCGCCGCCGGGCCGGGTGAGGGCGTCGCTTCGCGGGCGGGCAGTTCCGCCGCGCGCCGCAGCTCCGACACTCGGCGGATTTCCCCGGTGCGGGGCAGCTCCGGCCTGCGTGTCGGCTCCGGCCTGCGGGCCGGGTCGGCCGGGCGCGGCATCTTGGGTGGGCTCGGGCGCAGTTCGAGGGCGGCCAGGGGGTCGCCCGTACAGGAAGGACCCGCCCCGCACCCCCGCTCCGTCATCGTCACCGGGAGCCGCACCCGCGCCACTGCGCACGCGACCTGCCGCGTCGAGCACGGCAGCAGCAGCTCGCCCTCGCGTGTCATCAGGCCCGCGCCCGGCAGCCAGCCGTCCGGGGCGGAGAACTGGTGCAACTGGCGGTCGGCCGGGCGCCATACGCCGATCCAGGGGCGTCCGGCCGGGCCGTCGACGCGGAAGGCGACCGCGCACGCCTCCGGGGTGAGGACCTGGCCCGGCTGGACCGCGAAGGGGGTCGCCTCCGACTGTGCCGCGGGGCGCAGGCAGTCCGGGAAGCGGACCGGGCGGGTGCTGCCCAGTACGCCCCAGCCCAGCCGCTCGTCCCCGGGGGCGTCGGACCGTACGAGCAACAGGCCGCTGTCCGGGTCGGCCAGCAGCAGCCGGTCGTTGCTGCGCTCGGTGATCTGGAGCAGCGGGCTGGTCTCGCCGCCGCGCCCCAGATCGACGACGACGGTCTTGGTCCGGCCGTCGAGTGCGCGGTCGAGGGCGAGCAGCCGCCCGGTGCGGTCCAGCCAACTGCCGCCCGTGCAGCGGCCGGGGATCTCGGCGAGGTGCTGGGGGACGAGACCGCCGTGCACCAGCCAGACGGAGGTGGAGCGCTCGCCGCGGGCCAGGGCGAAGGCCGAGAGGCCGCCCGGTGCCGGGGGGAGCAGTGAGACGTCGGCCCGGTCGAGGGCGCCGAGCAGCCGTTCGCCGGTGCCCGGACCCGCCGGGTAGAGCAGCGAGAAGGCGTGGTGTCCGGCCACCCGACGGTGGATCAGCACCTGTCCGTCGGCGAGCGGCAGCAGTTCGCTGTCCGGCTCCTCGGGCTGGGCGCCGGGCAGCGGCACGGCGTACGGCTCGGGCCCGTCCAGCGTCCAGCGCTCCGGGTACCAGCAGCGCGTCTCCGGCTGGAACGCGAGCCGTGCGCCGTACGAGCCGTCGGCGGCGACGGTGAACCTCTCGCGGGCCGCTCCGTCCGGGGCGGAACCCCGGGCGGACCCATCGCGCCGCCGGATGCTGACGCCGGTCGTGAGGGCCGCGTCGAAAGCACAGGCAGTCATTGATCAGTCACCTCCGGCCACTGAACGTAGTTTTCGCCCTCCCCGACAACGGCTGAAAGGGTCCTGCTCCACCCGTACGTGTGGCGATTGCCCGATTCGCCTGAGAGGTCGCGGGTGAATGTGCTGTAAGCACCGGCGTGCCGTGTTGCGCCCGGGGCCGTCCGGGCCACCGCCGTACGTCCCCCCGGCCCCGGCCGTAGCCGCGCCCCCGCCCCCGCCCCGGACCCGGCCCGCACCGTCCACCGGTCGCGGTGAGTGAAGGCGGGGGCAAGGCTTACCGGTGATCCGGGAGGTAGCCTTGCCCCGTGCCCGCACTCAACGACGTCCTCGCAGCCCTCGACACACTCTGGCCGCCCGAGCGGGCGGAGCAGTGGGACGCCGTGGGAACGGTGTGCGGAGACCCCGACGCCGAGGTCAGCCGGGTGCTGTTCGCCGTCGATCCCGTCCAGGAGGTCGCCGACGAAGCGGTACGGCTGGGCGCCGATCTGCTGATCACCCACCACCCCCTCTATCTGCGGGGCACGACCACGGTCGCCGCCTCGACCTTCAAGGGCCGGGTGGTGCACACCCTGATCAAGAACGACATCGCGCTGCATGTCGCGCACACCAACGCCGACCGTGCCGACCCCGGCGTCTCCGACGCCCTCGCCGGTGCGCTCGGGCTGCGGATCACCGGTCCGCTGGTGCCCGATCCGACCGACCCGGCGGGCCGCCGGGGCCTCGGCCGGGTCTGCGAGCTGGACCAGCCGCGGACGCTGCGGGAGTTCGCCGAGCGCGCCGCCGAGGCCCTGCCCGCCACCGCCCAGGGGATCCGCGCCGCGGGCGACCCGGACCGGACCATCCGTACGGTCGCGGTCTGCGGCGGCTCCGGCGACAGCCTCTTCGCGGAGGTGCGGGCGGCCGGTGTGGACGCGTACCTCACCGCCGATCTGCGCCACCACCCGTCCTCGGAGGCGCGTGAGCACAGCGATCTCGCACTGGTGGACGCCGCGCACTGGGCCACCGAGTGGCCGTGGACCGAGCAGGCCGCCGCCCAGCTCGACGAGATCTCCGACCGGCACGACTGGGGTCTGCGCACCCATGTCTCCCGTACGGTCACCGACCCCTGGACGGCCCACGCCTCGGCGCACGCCTTCTCGGTCTGAGTACGCCCCCAAGCCTTTCCGCCCCTCAACCACCCCTGGAGCCCCACGCTGAACGCCGCGCCCGCCGACCAGATCCGCCTGCTGGACGTCCAGGCTCTCGACGTCCGGCTCTCGCAGCTCGCGCACAAGCGCAGGACGCTGCCCGAGCACGCCGAGATCGACGCCCTGAACGCCGACCACACCCAGCTGCGCGATCTGCTGGTCGCCGCGCAGACCGAGGAGAGCGACACCGCCCGCGAGCAGACCAAGGCGGAGCAGGACGTGGACCAGGTGCGCCAGCGCGCCGCCCGCGATCAGAAGCGGCTGGACTCCGGGGCCGTCACCTCCCCGAAGGACCTGGAGAACCTCCAGCACGAGATCGCCTCGCTCGCCAAGCGCCAGGGCGCTCTGGAAGATGTGGTGCTCGAAGTCATGGAGCGCCGGGAGTCCGCGCAGGAGCGGGCCACCGAGCTGACCGGCCGGGTGGAGTCGATCCACTCCAAGCTCAGCGACGCCACCTCGCGCCGGGACACCGCAGCCGAGGAGATCGACGCGGAGATCGCCTCGGTCACCAAGGAGCGCGAGGTCATCGCCGGGACCATCCCGGCGGATCTGCTGGGGCTCTACGACAAGCTGCGCGGCCAGCAGGGCGGTGTCGGCGCGGCCCGGCTCTTCCAGCGGCGCTGCGACGGCTGCCGCCAGGAGCTGGCCATCACCGAGCTGAACGAGGTGCGGGCGGCCGCCGCCGACGCGGTCGTGCGCTGCGAGAACTGCCGCCGGATCCTGGTGCGTACGCCCGAGTCGGGGCTGTAGGGCGATGGCGCGCCGCGTCATCGTCGAGGCGGACGGCGGCTCCCGGGGCAACCCGGGTCCCGCCGGTTACGGCGCGGTCGTGCTGGACCCCGTGACGGGCGAACCCCTGGCCGAGGCGGCCGAGTACATCGGCACCGCCACCAACAACGTGGCCGAGTACCAGGGGCTGATCGCCGGATTGCGGGCGGCGCACGCTCTGGACCCACAGGCCCGGGTCCAGGTCCGGATGGACTCCAAGCTGGTCGTCGAGCAGATGTCGGGGCGCTGGAAGATCAAGCACCCGGATATGCGCCCGCTGGCCGCCGAGGCCCGGTCGGTGTTCCCGCCCGGCCAGGTGACGTACGAGTGGATCCCGCGCGAGCGGAACAAACACGCGGACCGGCTGGCCAACGAGGCGATGGACGCGGGCCAGCGGGGCGAGCGGTGGAGCCCCAAGGCCCCGGCGGGCGCCCCCGCCGACGACCCCCTCGCCGAGCCCGCCGCCGGTACCAAGGCCCCGGCGCGCGGCTGGGGCGCCGCGGACCTCGGCACCCCCGCCACCTTCGTCCTGCTGCGGCACGGCGAGACCGCGCTCACCCCCGAGAAGCGGTTCTCCGGCAGCGGCGGCACCGACCCGGAACTCTCGCCCGTCGGCCTGCGCCAGGCCGAACTGGTCGCCGCCGCCCTCGCCGCGCGCGGCACCGTCCAGGCGATCGTCAGCTCCCCGCTGCGACGCTGCCGGGAGACCGCCGGGGCGGTCGCGGAGCGGCTGGGCCTGGAGGTCCGGATCGACGAGGGGCTGCGCGAGACGGACTTCGGCGCCTGGGAGGGGCTGACCTTCGCGGAGGTCAAGCAGCGCCACCCGGACGACCTGGACGCATGGCTCGCCTCCACCAAGGCGGCACCCACCGGCGGCGGTGAGTCCTTCGCCGCGGTAGCCCGCCGGGTCGCCGTCTCCCGCGACAAGCTGATCGCCCGCTACACCGGCCGTACGGTGCTGCTGGTCACCCATGTCACGCCGATCAAGACCCTGGTCCGGCTGGCGCTCGGCGCCCCGCCGGAGTCCCTGTTCCGGATGGAGCTCTCCGCGGCCTCGCTCTCGGCGGTGGCGTACTACGCCGACGGCAACGCCTCGCTCCGGCTGCTGAACGACACCTCCCACCTCCGTTAGCGGGCTGTCGTCAGCTCCGCAGGGCCGCCGCCTCGCGGGCCAGCGTCTCCACCCGGGCCCAGTCCCGGTCGGCGAGTGCGTCCGCGGGCAGCATCCATGTGCCGCCCACACAGCCCACGTTGGGCAGGGCCAGATAGTCCGGGGCGCGCAGTGCGTCGATACCGCCGGTGGGGCAGAAGCGGGCCCGCGGCAGCGGGGCGGCGAGCGAGGCCAGATAGGCCGGGCCGCCGGCGGCCTCCGCCGGGAAGAACTTCAGCTCCGTCACCCCGCGCTCCAGCAGCGCCATCACCTCGGACGCCGTGGACACCCCCGGCAGATACGGCACCCCCGATCCGCGCGCCGCGTCCAGCAGCCGGTCCGTCCAGCCGGGGCTGACCAGGAAGCGCGCACCGGCCGCGGCGGAGGACTCCACCTGCTCGGGGGTGAGCACCGTCCCGGCGCCGACGACCGCTTCCGGGACCTCCTCGGCGATGGCCCGGATCGCGTCCAGGGCGGCCGAGGTGCGCAGGGTGACCTCGATCGCGGGCAGCCCGCCCGCGACCAGCGCACGGGCCAGCGGTACCGCGTCGGCCGCGGCACGCAGCACCACGACGGGGAGGACGGGGGCGAGATCGAGCGGGGATACGGCGGCGGGGGTGGACACGGCGCCATCCTGCCCACCCCCGGCGCGGTACGCAACGAGCGTTGCGTACCGCGCAATGGGCTTCCGGGCTCCGTCAACGGGCCGCGGCCCGTTCTCACCGGCTACAGCTCGGTGACGATCACATCCAGCGCCCACGGCCGCCCCGCCTTCTCCGGCTCCGCGGCCTCCACCGCGTAGCCCAGCTCGCGCAGCGCCCCGACCAGCTCGCGCGGGCCGGAGGGCGTGGCTCCGGCGATCAGCAGTTCACGGACCAGCCGTCCCTTGGTCGCCTTGTTGAAGTGGCTGACCACCGACCGCTTCTCCACACCGTCCACAACGGTGGAGTGCAGCACCCGCACCGTCGCCGTACGCTCCGCCAGCTCGCCCTTCGGCTTCCACGCCGCCGCGTACGCCGACGACCTGAGGTCCAGCACCAGACCGCGTCCGGCGACCCGGGGAACCACCTCGGCCAGCGGGGTCCGGTTGCGCCAGTACGTGCCCAGCGCGCCGACGCCCGGCAGCTTCACCCCCATCGAGCAGCGGTAGGAGGGGATCCGGTCACCGATCCGCACCGCACCCCACAGCCCGGAGAACACCAGCAGCGACCGGCCCGCCCGGCGCCGGGCGGCGGTGGGCAGGGTGGCCAGGCCGAGCGCGTCGTAGAGCACCCCGGTGTAGATCTCCCCGGCGGGCCGGGTCCCGGCCTCCCGCAGCGCCGCGTTCTTGGCGACCTCACCGCGCAGCCCCTCGCTGAGCCCCAGCACCTCGGCGGCCTTCGCCTCATCGCCCGAGCACAGCGACACCAGCTCGTCCAGCACCTCCGCGCGCGCCGGGCCCAGCTCGGGCAGCGACAGCGTTTCCAGGTCCAGCGGCGACCGGGAGCCTCCCGTGGCCTTTCCCTCGGACGGCGGCAGCAGGACGAGCACGGTGGTTCTCCTCGAAGGGTCGGCGGCGGAGCGCGGGGCGGGCCCGGAGAACCGCGCCCGCCCCGCCCGCAGCCTACGGCCTTCGGCTAGCGCAGCCAGACCGTCGTATGCGCGGGCACCTCACCCCCGTCGACCGGCCCGCTGGCGAGCACCACCTCGAGGCCGTCCGGCAGCGGCACCGGGCCCGCCGAGAGGTTGGTGAGGCTGTGCCAGCCGGTCGAGCGCCGGAAGTGCAGCACCCCCGCGCTCAGCTCCTCCACCGTGCCGATCCACTCCACTTCCTCGTCGCCGCCCAGCGAACGGCGCAGCCGCAGCGCCGCGCGGTACAGCTCCAGCGTGGAGCCCGCCACCCCGTCCTGCGCCTCGACCGACAGCTCGCCGAAGACCGGCGGCTGCGGCAGCCAGGAGCCGCCCTCGCCGAAGCCGTACGACGGGCCGGACCGGGTCCACGGCAGCGGCACCCGGCAGCCGTCGCGGCCCTTGATCCGTCCGCTGCTGCGCACCCAGGTCGGGTCCTGGAGCGCCTCCCGCGGCAGATCGGCCACCTCCGGAAGGCCCAGCTCCTCGCCCTGGTAGAGATAGGAAGAACCGGGCAGCGCGAGCATCAGCAGTGTCGCCGCGCGGGCCCGGCGCAGCCCCAGCTCCCGGTCGGGCTCCGGCTCCCGGCCGTCGGCCAGCAGCCATGCCTCGCGGCCCGCCCGGCTCACCTCGTCGGGCAGCGCGAACCGGGAGGCGTGCCGGATCACATCGTGGTTGGACAGCACCCAGGTGGCCGAGGCCCCGGCCTTGCGGGCGTCGCCCAGCGCGCTGTCGATGGCGGCGTGCAGCGCGGGCGCGGACAGCGGGGTGTAGAGGAAGTCGAAGTTGAACGCCTGGCCCAGCTCGTCCGGGCTGGCGTAGGGGGTGCGGCGGGAGTTGCGCACCCATGCCTCGGCCACGGCGATCCGCGGCGGGTCGTACTCGTTCATCACCTTCCGCCACTCGCGGAAGATGCCGTGCACCTCGTCGCGGTCCCACAGCGGATGGCTGCCGTCCTCGGGCAGTTCATCCGGGTCGTAGCCCTGGATGTCGCCGATGTCGCGCAGTGGTTCGGCCAGGTCCTTGGCCAGCCCGTGGGCGACGTCGACGCGGAACCCGGCCACCCCGCGGTCGGACCAGAAGCGCAGCGTGGTGAGGAAGTCGGCGCGCACCTCCGGGTGGTCCCAGTTGAGGTCCGGCTGCTCGGGCGCGAACAGGTGCAGATACCACTGCCCGTCGGGCAGCCGGGTCCACGCCGGACCGCCGAAGCAGGAGATCCAGTCGGTGGGCGGGAGCGAGCCGTCCGGGCCGCGGCCCGGACGGAAGACATAGCGGTCGCGGGCGGCGGAGCCGGGGGCCGAGCGCAGCGCCTCCTGGAACCACACATGGTCGTCGGAGGTGTGGTTGGGGACGATGTCGACCATGACCTTCAGGCCGAGCCGGTCCGCCTCGGCGATCATCCGGTCGAAGTCGTCCAGGGTGCCCAGACGCGGATCGACATCGCGGTAGTCGGCCACGTCGTAGCCGCCGTCGGCGAGCGCGGACGGATAGAACGGGCTCAGCCAGACGCAGTCCACGCCGAGTTCGGCGAGGTACGGCAGCCGGGAGGTGATACCGGGCAGGTCACCCACGCCGTCCCCGCCCGAGTCGGCGAAGGAGCGGGGGTAGATCTGGTAGAAGACGGCCTGCCGCCACCAGTTGGGGTCCGAGGGCTGAAGGGTCACGAGGTCCTCGCGGGAATGGTTACGGGCGTCGGATGCGTAGGTGCACGGACGCGTAGGTGCACGGACGCGTACGGGTCATGGCTGCGGCGGGGCGCCGCGCGTATCAGCTCAAGGCGGTGTCACCCCTTCACCGCCCCGGAGGTCATCCCGGAGATCACCGACCGCCGGAACACCAGGACGAGGATGGCGATGGGCACCGTGGCCACCATCGCCCCGGCGAAGATCGTGCCGTAGGGGACGGTGTACTGGCTGCTGAACAGGGCCATGCCGACCGGCACCGTACGGAACGCGTCCTCGCTGTTGAGGGTCAGCGCCATCAGGAACTCCGCCCAGGTGGCGGTGAAGGTGAACACCCCGGCCGTGAACAGGCCCGGCCGCGCCAGCGGAAGGATCACCGAGACGACGGTGCGCAGCGGACTGGCGCCGTCCACCGTGGCCGCCTCCTCCAGCGCCCGTGGCACCCCGAGCAGATAGTTGCGCAGGATCCAGATGGAGAAGGGCAGGTTGAAGGCGATATAGGGGATGATCAGCCCCTGGTAGCTGTTGAGCATCCCGGCCGAACGCTCCAGCAGATACAGCGGGGTGACCACGGCGATGGCGGGGAAGACCGAGATCATCAGCAGCGCGATCATGATCGGTCCGCGGCCGCGCATCGGCAGCCGGGCCAGCGCGTACCCGGCGAAGAAGGCCAGGGCCAGCACCACGACCGTGGACACCACCGACACCAGCGCGCTGTTGAACAGATAGCGGCCCAGGCTGTTGCCGCCGAACGCGTCCGCGTAGTTGCCGGCGGTCGCGTGCTCGGGGAACAGGGTGGGCGGGCTGGCGCTGATCTCGCCGGTGCCCTTGAAGGAGGCCGTGGCCATCCAGTACAGGGGCGCGGTGGTCAGCACCACGATGATCAGGGCACCGACGTTGACCACGTTGACATAGCGTCGCCAGCCGTGGGCGGTTCGCGTTCTCATCAGCGGCCTCCTTCGTCCACCTGGGCCCGGAAGGCGCGCAGGAAGAGCAGACAGCACCCCATGACCAGGGCCGCCGTACTGGTGGCGACGGCCGCGCCCGGCCCGATGCTGAGGTTCTGGAAGAGCGTCTTGTAGCCGAGGATCGCCAGCGACTGGGTCGCCGTACCCGGCCCGCCCTGGGTGAGCACGAACGGCAGGTCGAAGACGCCGAACGCCTGGAGGGTGCGGAACAGCACCGCGATGACCAGGATCGGCCGCAGCTGGGGCAGGGTGACCCGCCAGAAGGTGGTCCAGGGGCCGGAGCCGTCGATCTCCGCCGCCTCGTACACATCCTTGGGGATCTGCATCAGTCCGGCGAGCACGATGATGGCCACGAACGGGGTGGTCTTCCAGATGTCGGCCACCGCCATCGCCGCCATCGCGGGCACCGGACGGCCGAGGATGGCGGGTTCACCGCCGCCGAGCGCCTCGATCGCCCAACTGACCACACCGTAGGTGCCGTTGTACAGATAGCCCCACAGCTGGGCCGCCACCACGTTGATCATCGCCCAGGGCAGCAGCAGGACGGCCAGGATCCAGCCGCGCGCGGCGCCCAGCCGCTCCAGGACCAGCGCGGCGGCGGTGCCGAGCGCCAGTTCCAGGACGACGGTGACCAGGGTGAAGCCAAGGGTGAAGACAAGCGATTCGAACCACGCCGAACTGTGCGCCAGCGCCGCGTAGTTGTCGGTGGTGAAACCCTCGATCCGGAAGCCGCCGTAGTTGAGGCGCACCTCGGAGAAGCTGAGGACGACGGAGAACAGGATCGGGAAGATGGTGACGGCCGCGATGATGGTGAGCGCGGGGGAGGCGTAGAGCCACCCGGCGCGGGCGAGACGGCGCTCGGTGGAGCCGGTGGCGGGGGAGCGGTGTGCCGTCCGGCCGGTGGTCCGGGCAGTGGCGGTGGCCTCGCGGGGCTCACCGGTTCTGGTGCTCGTATGGCTGGTGGTACTCACAGCGCCTTGCCCTCCACTGCCGCGGTGATGTCGGAGCGGGCGGCCCGCAGTGCGTCGCCGACCGGTTCCGAGCCGCCGATCGCCGAATTGACCCGGGTGTAGACGGCCTCGCTGACCTGGGGGTAGTACGGCGTCTGCACAGGACGGGCGACCAGACGCAGCCGCCGGGTGGTGGTGATGGTGGGATCGCCGGTCCTGGCCGCCGCCGGGCTGTTGAGCACGGTCTCCATCGCGGGCAGCACCCCGGACTCGCGCACCAGCATCATCTGGACTTTCTCCTCGGCGCAGAAGCGGGCGAACGCGACGGCGGCGCCGAGGTTCTCCGAGTTCGGATTGATGAAGTTGCTCCAGCCGCCGAGACAGGCGTAGCCGGAGCGCGGCCGGCCCTCGAAACCGGGCCGCGGCACGACGCCCACCTTGCCCGCCACCTTCGAGGCGGCGTCGGCGTCGGACATCCCCCAGGCGTAGGCCCAGTTGCGCAGGAAGACCGCGCGGCCGCCCGCGAAGGCGTCCATGGCGTCCTGTTCGGCGAAGGTGGTGACCGCCGACGGTGTCACTCCGGCGTCGACCAGCCCGCGCAGATAGCTCACGGCACGCTGTGCGGGTTCGTCGGCGACGGCGACACGTCCGGAACGGTCGAGCACACTGCCACCCGCGTCGGCCAGGAACTCGGTCACGACACAGGTGAGGGACTCGCTGACGGAACCCTGCCAGACGAAGCCGTAGTCGGCGTCCCCGGCACGCTGGATCCGCCGTGCGCTGCGCTCCAGCTCCTCCCAGGTCCTCGGCACCGGGAGGCCGTGCTTGGCCAGCAGGTCCTTGCGGTAGAAGAGATAGGCCGCGTCCGTGTAGCAGGGGAACGCGTACACCTTGCCCTTGAGGCTGGACGCCTGCATCAGCGCCCGTGGATAGCTGTCCCAGAAGCTCTTGGGCACCAGCGGATCCACCGGCAGGGCGAGGTAGTTGGCGCCGAACTGGGCGGGCCAGGTGGTGTCGCCGAGATAGACGTCCGGGGTGGCCGAGCCCCCGCCGATCTGGGTGGTCAGCGCCACGCGGTTGCCGTCGGTGGTGCTGAGTCCCTTCGCGATCTCGACGTGGATGTTGGGGTGTTCGCGGCGGAACGCCGCGATGATGGCGGCGCGCATATCACCCCCGTCGCGGGCGGGTATCTTCCCCGCCCACCAGCGGACGGTCGCCGGTCCCTTCGGCGGCCGTTTCGCCTTGACCAACAGGTCGTCCAGGTTGTTGGTCCCGCACGCGGTGGTGAGACCGGCGGTCATGGCGAGGCTGCCAGCGGTTGCAAGCAGCGTCCTGCGGCTCAGGGCCATGCGCTCTCCTCCCGTTCCCGTCAGGGCTGCCTCTCTGACAGCGTTTGCAAGCTAGGCGGGCAGCGGGAGAGGTGTCAACGGGCGTGGCGGCGAAAGTTCGAGGAAGGTGGCGGTGATCTTCGAATGACAGCGTTGCCAAAATGTAGTGGCCGGGCCCAGGCCGACGGCCTGCGGGCGCGTGCTACCGTCCCGCCATGTCCGCAGCTTCCGACGGTCCCGACAGCACGGCCGGTCAGCTTCCCCGGGACAGCGCTGCCAGCGCTGCCACCCGCGGTCCGGACGCCCCGGAGGGCGCGGGCCGCGTGATCGGCCCCCGGCCCCCCGGCGACACCGGTACGCCGGGCGACACCGGGGCCCCTGGCGAGGCCGGGACGCCGGGTGGCACCGGGACGCCGGGCGACACCGGGGCTCTTGACGAGGCCGGGACGCCGGGTGGCACCGGGACCCTGGGCGACACCGGTACGCCGGGCGAGGCCGGGACGCTCGGCGACACCGATGGCCTCGGGGGTCAGAACGGCCACGGCGGCGAGGCCACCATGGCCGATGTCGCCGAGCGCGCGGGCGTCTCCGTCTCCACGGTCTCCCGGACCCTGCGCGGACTCTCCAGCGTCTCCCCGCAGACCCGCGGCCGAGTCGAAAAGGCCGCCCGCGAGCTGTCGTTCGCCGTCTCGCGCAGCGCCTCCAGCCTGGTCACCGGCAAGACACGGCGGATCGCCGTCCTCACCCCGCACCTGGACTCGTGGTTCCTCGGCAACACCATCGCCGGAGTGAGCGCGGTGCTGCGCGAGGCCGATCTCGATCTGCTCGTCTACAGCGTCACCGACGTGACCGAACGCAGCGCGTTCTTCGACCGGTTGCCCGCCCGGCGCAACGCCGACGCGATGCTGGTGACCTGTTTCGACCTCACACCGGAGGAGCGGGCCCGGCTGGACGAGCTGGGCATGCCGGTGGTCTTCGTCAGCCAGCACGCCCCCGGGCGGCCCAGCGTGTACATCGACGACGCGGACAGCGCCGAGCGCGGTATGCGCCATCTGCTCAACCTCGGCCACCGGAGGATCGCGTTTCTCCAGTCGAGCGACAACACCGGCTTCTACTGGAGCTCACAGGAGCGGCTGACCGGCTACCGCAGGGCGCTCGCCGAGGCCGGACTGCCGTACGACGAGGAGCTGGTGCTCTACCCCGTCGCCCGCCATCCGCGTGGTATCCGCGAGGCGATCGGCCAGCTGCTGAGCCTGCGCAATCCGCCCACCGCAGTCTTCGCCGAGTCCGACGAGGTGGCGATCGAGGTCATGGGGGTGCTGCGGTCCGCCGGGGTCGACATACCCGGCCGGATATCCATCCTCGGTTTCGACGACCACCATCTCTCCGAATGGCTGGACCTCACCACCGTGGCCCAGCCGGTGGAGGAGATCGGCCGCGCCGCCGCGGAGCTGGCCCGGTCGATCATCGATGACCCCGAGGCCGACCCCGCCCGCCACATCGTCTTCCCCACCCGGGTCATCCCGCGGGGGAGCACCGCCCCGCCCGGGCCGTCGGAGGCGGCGCGGCGAGAAGCCGATCCGGTGCGTCCGCGGGACATCTGACCGTACGCACCGCGACGGCGCCACCGCGGGGCAGCCGGGCCGTCACCGGCTCGGACACCTCGATGACCAGGCCGGTCCGTGATCCGACGGCCAGCGTGAGCACCCCGTCCCGGACCCCGTCCCGGACCCCGCCCCGACCCCGTCGCGGCGCCGGTTCGCCCACAGTGCCAGGGTGCGGGTCAGCCGGATCACCGCAGACGCTCCTCGATCGTTGCGAGAGCCCGGCGTACGGCCGCGGCCTGGGCGGGTGCGAAGTCCGCGAAGAACGCCTCCATGAACGCCGCGCCCCACGCCTCCGTGTTCCCCTCCTGCGCCCGCATCCCGGCCACCATCTCGTCCGGCAGCGCCGCCACGAGCACCCGCGCGGCCTCGTCCACCCGCGGATCGTCGGGCTCCGCGTCCGCGAGCGCGTCCAGCAGGGCGTAGGTCTCGTACGCACGCTCCATCGCGCCCGGCGTTCCCGTCATCGCCGTACGGAACAGCGTGAAGATCCGCTCGGCCTCCTCCGGCGTCGCCACCGTCTCCAGCAGCGTCAGGAACTCCCGCTCCCGCGCCGCCATCGCCGGTTCAGGTCCGGGCAGCGCCGCCGAGGCCCGCGCCATCTCGCCGAACAGCGCGGCCAGCCCCTCCGACACCGGCCCCTCCGCCGGCAGCCCGCCCTCCTCGGCCTGCCGCAGCAACCCCGCCAGCCGCGCCCGCCGCCCCCGGATCACCTCTTCCTGCCGCGCGAGGTCGGCGTCCAGCTCGGCCAGCACCTCGTGCAGTTCCCGCCCGGCGTCATCGGCCAGCACATCCCGCACCTCGTCGAGGCCCAGCCCCAACTCCACCAGCCGCCGCACCCGCGCCAGCGCGACGGCGTCCCGCAGCCCGTACACCCGGTACCCGTTCGCCCGCCGCCGCGGCTCCGGCAGCAGCCCCAGATGGTGGTAGTGCCGCACGGTCCGGGTGGTCACCCCGGCCACCGCGGCCAGCTCTCCGATCCTCATGGGGCCAGTGAATACCTTGACGCCACGGCAAGGTCAACGGCCGCGGGCGGCGGCGGGGCGCCCCCGCCGCTGCGGGTAGCATGGTCATCACGGCGGACGAGCCGGCCGGGCGGTCGCGTCGGGGTCCCTTCGGGATCCCGCCGAGGAACGTCCGGGCTCCACAGGGCAGGGTGGTGGGTAACGCCCACCCGGGGTGACCCGCGGGACAGTGCCACAGAAAACAGACCGCCGGGGACTTCGGTCCCCGGTAAGGGTGAAACGGTGGTGTAAGAGACCACCAGCGTCCGAGGTGACTCGG
This sequence comes from Streptomyces sp. NPDC048636, assembly GCF_040650655.1. NCBI lineage: Bacteria > Bacillati > Actinomycetota > Actinomycetes > Kitasatosporales > Streptomycetaceae > Streptomyces > Streptomyces sp. NPDC048636. The sequence goes on from NZ_JBEZHR010000002.1 coordinate 527,869, forward strand.
ACGGCTCGGTAAACCCCACCCGGAGCAAGGTCAAGAGGAGCCGCCTCGGCGGCTCTGCGCGGACGACCGAGGGCTGCCCGCCCGAGTCCGCGGGTAGACCGCACGAGACCGGCGGCAACGCCGGTCCTAGATGGATGGCCGCCTCCCCACGGGCCGCAAGGCCCGCGGGAGACAGAACCCGGCGTACAGGCCGACTCGTCCGCCGCCTCCTGCGGCCTTTTCTCGGAAGGGGCCTCCGACCTGTGCATTTCCGCCGGTCCCGGGGAGAGACCGGGCAGTTTCACCGGTGCGGCAGCCGGACCGTGAAGACGGAGCCGCGGCCCGGCGTGCTGATCACCGAGACCGTCCCGTCGTGTGCCTCGGACAGTTTGCGGATGATGGCCAGCCCGAGGCCGCTGCCGCCGGTCTGCCGGTTGCGGGATTTGTCCGCACGCCAGAACCGGTCGAAGACATGCGGCAGATCCTCGGGATCGATACCGCTCCCGGAGTCGGCGACCTCGATGACCAGCTCGTCGCCCTCCGCCCGGGATCGCAGTACGACGTGCCCCCCGCTCGGTGTGTGCCGGATCGCGTTGGAGACGAGGTTGCTGACCACCTGGCGCAGTCGCACCGGGTCGGCGTACACCTCGAGCTCTTCGGCGGCCTCGATGGCCAGTGTGACGCCCGCCGGACCGGCGGACCCCTGGTGCGCCGCCGTCACCTGCTCCAGTACCTGGCGGACAGGCAGCGTTTCACGGTGGAGTACGAGGCTTCCGGACTCCGCCGCGGCGAGGTCGCGCAGGTCGTCGATGATGTGCTGGAGCAGCATCGCCTCGTCCAGGAGAAGGGCGAGCAACTGCTGATCGGCCGGTGTCAGACCGTCCTGAGCCGCCTCCACCCAGCTGCGGATGTTGGTCAGCGGGGTACGCAGCTCGTGGGCCACGTCGCTGACCATGGCCCGGCGCTGTCGCTCCAGAGTCTCCCGGCGCTCGGCGAGGTCGTTGAACGCGGCGGCGACGCGGCCGATCTCGTCCTTGGTGAGCACCGGGACCCGTGCCGCCTCTTCGGCCGGGCGTTGGGCCGCCGCGATCAGGGCACGCAGCGGGCGGACGAGCCGACTGCCCAGCAGGACGGTCACGGCGCACGTCACGGTGAGGACGATGCCCGCGGCGCCCGTGATCCGCGCGATGTTCGCTTCCGAGAGGTCGATGGCCGTGGTGTCCGGATTCTCGCGATCGGAGACGAACAACAGCACGGAGGGCGAGACATAGGGCCGCAGCTGCGTTCGGCGGCCCTCGTTCACGCACTCCTGCGCGGCGCGGTCCGAGTTCTCCGGGGCTCCGTTCCCACGGAAGCGCCAGGAGAAGTCGGCGAAGACCTCGACAGGTGGTCTGGCCTGCTGCTTCAGGCACTCCGAAGCCAATTCGGCGACTTGGGAGAGCGGTAGTTCCTCCGGCGGCAGGGGCTCCTTGAGCAGATCGAGGCCGCACGTCCCGGCGCGGGAACGGCCGTTGGTGCCGGGCTCGGGGGTCGGGATCGCCCCGGAGTCCAGGTCGCCGCCCCCGGTGACCTGGACCGTGGAACGCCCGCTGGGCAGGCGGACGATCTTGGCGGCGATATGTTGCGCGGCCAGGCAGCTCCTGGTCCTGCGCGCCATCTTCCGCACCAGGTCCTGGTCCTCGGCCTCCAGAAGGAACGGGCCCACCGCGCGCGGGTCGATCGGGCCGATGCTCTCGTGGGACAGGACCGGGTCGAGCCGCAGGGGGTCGACGGAGGCGGACGGCCTGCCCGGGAGCCGAACGGTCGATTCCGAACTCGCGATGCGGGTACGAGCGGGAGTGGTGAGGGTGATCGCCCTGCCGGTCCGCTCCGCGAGTGCACGCACCAGGTCCTGAACCCCGCCCCAGTCGGTGTGCGTGGCCGCGTAGCCGATCAGAGCGTCGTAGATGCGCGCGTCGGCCTTCGAGGACCGGCCCTGTTCCGTGTTGATCGCCCGGGTCGTGCTGGTGACGGCGAGCCAGGTGGTCGCGGCCACCGAACAGATCGCGACCAGGAGGGACGCGATGAGGAGCCGGGCGAAGAGGCTGGTGCGCAGGGGAACTCCGGAGCGCCGCACCTCAGTTGCCCACGGGGCCCGGTCCTGGCGTCAGCTTGTAGCCGACCCCGTGGACGGTGAGGAGATGCGTGGGGCGGCGCGGGTTGAGTTCCAGCTTCTTCCGCAGGTTCATGACGTACATGTCGACGGTGCGATCGGTCGAGGAGACGTCCCAGCCCCGGGTGCGTTCCAGGAGTTGCTTGCGGGTGAACACCCGGCCGGGTTCGGCGGCCATGGCCGTCAGGACGGCGAACTCGCCACGGGTGCAGGCGACCAGCTCTCCGGATGGCCCCCGCACCTCGTGCCGGAGCGGGTCCACCGATATCGCGCCCACCCTCAGGACTCCGTCGTGCGGCGGAGCGGTGCGTTCGACCCGTCGCAGCAGCGTCCGGACCCTGGCCATCAACTCGCGCGGGCTGTAGGGCTTCGTCATGTAGTCGTCGGCGCCGAGGTCGAGACCGAGCAGCAGGTCGTCCTCGCTGGAGCTGGCGGTCAGCATCAGGACCGGCACGGACGACTCCTGACGCAGGATCCGGCACACGTCGAGACCGTCGACCTTCGGCATCATCACGTCGAGGACGAGCAGGTCCGGCCGGAGCCGGCGGACGGTGTCGATCGCCGACCGTCCGTCGTGCACGACCACCGCGCTGTGACCCTCCGACTCCAGGTACATCCGCAGTACCTGTGCCTGTCTGACGTCGTCCTCGGCCACCAGGATCTGTGCGCTCATGGCGGCGACTATAAGCCGGGCCCCGTGCGGGCCCCGACGTCCTGACAATCCCGATACATCTTGCTGAAAGCGTTCTGATGGCCGTGCGGCATCGTCGAGGCGTACCCGAAGTCGGGCCCTCCAGCTCGCCCGTGACCGCTTCCGATCGCAGGATGCGTCCGCGTTCACAGCGGTGCCCGCGTCACCCTGGGAGTCATCTGCATGATCCGCCTCATAGCTCGAGCCACCGCGACGACCGTGTGCGGCCCCGTACGGGACCGTGTACGCGTCGACGGCCGCCGTTCCGGCGGCGCGGCAGGAGCGGTCCTCGGCCTGCCCGCCGTGGGGTTCTCCCGGTGACCCGTACGGGAGGGGAGCCCGTCATCGGGACGGACGAGGATCCCGCCCGCACCACCACCGCGGGTGCCCCGAAGGGGCGCCGTATCCGGATCGTCGGTGCCGTGCTCGCCATGGCCCTGGCCTGTGCCGGAATCGCCGTGGGCGTGCCCTGGGGGCAGGGCGGCGGCTCGGCGCCCTCCAAGGCGGAGCCGAAGGCGAAAACGGTCGAGGTCGAACGGATCGATCTGTCCGACACCCGGTCGCTGGACGGCACGCTCGGCTACGGCACGCCGCAGACCGTCAAGGGGGCCGGGGAGGCCATCGTGACATGGCTGGCCTCCGACGGGACCACGGTGACCCGGGGCAAGGCGCTGTACCGCGTCGACGACCGCGAGGTGCCGGTCTTCTACGGCACCGTGCCGCTCTACAGGCGCATCGCGGGCCGGAACACGGTCGGGCGGGACGTGCAGGTGATCGTCGACAATCTGCGGGCGCTGGGGTACGACATCGGGCCCCAGCCCCTGCCCGGACAGGTGGTCGGCGTCACCGCTCCGAAGGATGGCTCGGGACCGGCGGGCGGCAAGCAGGACCAGGAGGCGACTCCGTCGAAGCCCGCCTCGCCCCCGGGGACTTCGCCCGGTCCCGACTCGGGAGCGTCCGGAGAAGGAAGCCCGGACCCTCGGACGCCCGCGAGTGGCGCGAGTGGATCCGACCGTGACTCGCCCGCGGAAGGGGCCGGGGCGAAGGGGACCGGGACGGAGGGAACCGGGGCGCCGGTACGGAAAGCCGCCGCGACCGAGCAGGTGAGGGTCAAGTCCGGTGACGGTGTCCTCACTCCCGCTCTGGAACACGCGATCATACGCTGGCAGACCAACCGCGGAGTGCCGGCCACCGGTGTGATCGAACCCGGTGACGTGGCGGTACTCAGGGGCGCTGTCCGGGTGGACAGCGCCAGTGCCCAGGTGGGCGACCCGGCCTCCGAACCGCTGTTGCGGGTGACCTCGACCGACAAGGCCGTGACCGTACCGGTGGACGCCTCGGAGCGGGGCTCCGTCAAACGCGGCGACCCGGTGACCGTACGACTCCCGGACGGCACCTCGGCCGCCGGCAAGGTGGCCGGCGTCGGCACCGACGCCGACGAAAAGGAGGGCGGGGGCCCCGGCGAGCCGAAGGTGACCATCACCGTCTCGTTCACGGACCCGGACAAGGTGAAGAGGCTCGACTCGGCGCCGGTCCAGGTGGAGTTCGTCTCGGAGACCCGGGAAGGGGTGCTCGCTGTTCCGGTCACCGCGCTGCTCGCGCTCCGCGAGGGCGGCTACGGGTTGCGGATCGCCGGAGGGCGGGTGGTCGCCGTCGAGACCGGGCTGATCGCCAAGGGGATGGCCGAGATCACCGGGGACGGGATCGCCGAGGGTACCGCGGTGGTGACGTCATCGTGACGGGCGTGCGCACCCCGGTCCTGTCGGTCCGTGACGCCGTGGTCGAGTACCCCGGCGGGGTCAAGGCCCTGGCCGGGGTCTCCCTGGAGATACGGAACGGCGAACTCCTGGCCATCGTCGGCCCGTCCGGCTCGGGCAAGTCCACCCTGCTGAACATCATGGGCACCCTCGACCGGCCGACCACCGGCACCGTCGTGATCGCCGGTGAGGACGTCACCACCCTTCCCGACCGGCAGCTGTCCGCGCTGCGGGGACGCTGGCTCGGCTTCGTCTTCCAGCAGTTCCACCTCTCCGAGGGGCTGACCGCCACCGAGAACGTGGCCACCGGCCTGCTCTACGCCGGGGCGCCGAGGAAGCAGCGCCGGCCGCTCGCGCTCGCCGCGCTGGAGCGGGTCGGCCTGGCCCACCGGGCCGGTCACCGGCCGCACGAGCTCTCCGGCGGCGAACGGCAGCGGGTGGCCATCGCGCGGGCCCTCGTCCATGAACCCACGCTCGTCCTCGCGGACGAGCCGACGGGCGCGCTGGACACCGCCAACGGACGTGCCGTGCTGGAACTTCTCACCCAGCTCAACGAGGAGGGGACCACGATCGCTCTCATCACCCACGACCGGGACATCGCCGCGCGACTGCCGAGGCGGGTGGAGATCCAGGACGGCCGCATCGTCATCGACACCGCCGCCGAAAGGCACCCCTGCCGCGACAGGACCGGCGTCGTCGGGGTCGCGCCGTGACGGGGGCCCCGTGGCGTCGTGGCACGCGGTGGCACTCGGTACGCGGGTGGCGCCGGTCCACAACGAACCCACCGCACCGGCCTGTTCGTCTCTCGCCCGCCGATCTGCTGCGTCTCGGGCTGATCGGCATTCGCACCCGGCGGACGCGGGCGGCGCTGTCCGCGCTCGGCATCTCCATCGGCATCGCGACGATGATCGTGGTCACCGGTATCCCGGCCTCCAGCCAGCAGGCGCTGAACGCGGAGCTGACCGCGCTCGGCACCGATCGGCTCCAAGCCGTCGCGAACACATCCTCGGGCGCGGGTGATGAGCCCGTCTCGTTCCCGCCCGAGTCGGTCGAGATGGTCAAGCGCATCCAACCCGTGAACGCGGTGACCGCGGTGGCCAACACCCATGCGGAGGTGCGGCGTTCCGACCGGCACGGCCGCCTGGACGCCGCCGGGCTGACGGTGCTCGCGGCCCAGCCGAACCTGCCGGATGTGATCAACGCGCAGGTTCGCTCCGGCCGGTATCTCTCCGAGGTCACCGGGCGGTTTCCCACCGCCGTCCTCGGCGCGGTCGCCGCGGCCCGCCTGGGCTTCCCCGATCCGCGCCCCGGCGATCCGCCGCCGCTCGTGCTGATCAACGACAGGTGGTTCAGCGTCATCGGGATCCTGCGCGCGGTTCCCCTGGCCCCGGACATCGACCGCGCCGTTCTGGTCGGCTGGGAGGCCGCGCACACCGCGCTCGGCTTCGACCGCCGGCCGACGCAGCTGTTCCTCCGAGCGGATGAGCCGGCGATCGAGGATGTGCACGCGGTACTCCCCGCCACGATCAGCCCGCGGTCCCCGAGCGAGGTGCGGGTCAGCCGGCCGTCGGACGCCCTGGCCGCGAAACGCTCCACCGAGGCCACGTTTTCGGGGCTGTTCATCGGCCTGGCCGGAGTCGCGCTGCTGGTCGGGGGCATCGGCGTGGCCAACACCATGGTCATCTCCGTACTGGAACGCCGCCGCGAGATCGGACTGCGCCGCGCGCTGGGCGCCAACCGGAGGCAGATCCGAGGTCAGTTCCTCACCGAGTCGATCGCGCTGTCCGGCCTCGGTGGCCTCGCCGGAATCACCCTCGGCGTTCTCGGCACCATGGGCTACTCGGCGTACAAGGACTGGCCGCCGGTCATCCCGGTCACCGCGGTGAGCAGTGGGCTCTGTGGCGCGGTGCTCGTCGGCGTCGTCGCCGGTGTGTACCCGGCCGTCCGTGCCTCCCGGCTCTCCCCGACCGCAGCGCTGGCTTCGGCCTGACCCGACCCGGCGGAAGGCGGACGCCGCCGACCCCACCCGACTCCACCGGTGGCCAGCCTCCGGGCCCTGACCGGACTCCACACCACGAGAGAGGTTCACACCATGCGAGCTGCTGATACATCCCGTTCGCCCGGCGCGAGGCGTCTGCTCACGGCCGTCACCGCGCTCACCGCGGCGCTCCTTCTCGGAGCGTGCGGAGGCGGGTCCGACGCGGCCGAGGACGAAGAGAACACGGGCGTCGCGAGCGCGACGGATACCAAGAAGGGCGCCGAGGACAAGAAGGAGCCGAAATCGGCGGCGAAGGTCGAGCGGCCCCTTCTCAGGCCGGACTCCTCCGATGAGGAGGAGAGCAGGCTCTGGGACGTGTATTACGACTGCCTGGCGAAGCAGGGAGTCAAGGTGAGCAAGAACGAGGATGGTTCCTACAGGGGCATCAACGACTCCGACACGGACCCGAAGTTCCCGGCGGGCCAGAAGAAGTGTGGGCAGAAGGAACCCGAGATGCTGTCGTGGCGATCCGCCAGGGAAGACCCGGACTACCGGGACAAGGCGGACAAGTGGCTGAAGTGTCTGAGCTCCCACGGCATCAAGGCGACGGCCGGAGACGACGGCATGCTCGCCCTGGAGGACGGACTGCCGCCCGCGAACAAGAGCAAGTGGCTCGACAAGTGCGAGGCAGCGGCGTTCATGGAGAAGTAGTTGGTGCCCCGCACCGTCGAACGGGCCGGGTCCGGCTCGGCAGTTGGAGCGTATCCGCACGCATGCCGTACGCCCGAGTGCTCACACGGCCGCCCCGGGGAACGCCCCGGGGCGGCCGCGCGCCGTCGCGGCCGACGGCCGACTTGGCGCCCGACTTCCTGTACAGTTGTCCAGGAAGTCGGGGGTCATGCGAAGAGGGTCATACGAAGGGGTGGGGATCCGTGCAGACGGTCGCGTACGTTCTGGTCGGCATCGTGGCGGTGCTTCATGCGTACTTCATGGTGCTGGAGATGTTCCTGTGGCAGCGCAAGCCGGGGCGCGAACTCCATGGGATGGATGCCGGGATGGCCGCGGCCACCGCTCCGCTGGCCGCCAACCAGGGGCTCTACAACGGGTTTCTGGCCGCCGGGCTCGTCTGGGGGCTCATCGCGGCCGACCCGACGGGCTTCCGGGCCCAGATCTTCTTCCTGTGCTGCGTCGTGGTCGCGGGCGTCTACGGCGCGGCCACCGCCAACCGCCGCATCCTGATCGCCCAGGCCCTGCCCGGCGCGCTCGCCCTGGCCGCCGTCCTGGTCGCGGGCTGAACTCCGCCATGGCCACGCAGGACCCGCGTACCGCCCGCACCACCGCACGGCTGCGAGCAGCCCTGCTGGCCGAATGCGCCACGCGTCCGCTGGAGAAGGTCAGCGTGTCCGCCGTGACGACGCGGGCGGGAGTGGGCAGGGCCACGTTCTATCTGCACTACGACGATCTGCGGGCGCTGGCGGCGGACGCGTGCGCGGAGGTCGTGCGCGACGCCGTCGACGCCCTGCACGCCTGGCAGGACGAGACCAACCACTCCCGGCAGGCCCCCGCGAAGCCGTCACGGGCCCCCGTCGAGCCGCCCGCCGCGCTGACCGCGTTCTTCGCCGGGGTGCGGCAGCACCGTGCCCTCTACCGCACCCTGCTGCGCCCCGGCGGCAGCGGGCCGCTCGGCGAACTGCTCCACCACGAGCTGCGTGAGCGGTCCAGGACCGAACGGGAGCGGGTGGGCGCACCCCATGCCGACCTCGCCGCGTCGGCGGTGGCCGCGTCCTTCACCGGTGTCCTCGCCGACTGGCTCCACGGGCTGATCGACGTGGACGCGGACGCCATCGCGCGACATGTGTGGTCACTCCTGATCGCCGTCCACGGGGCCTGGCCCCGGCCCTGACCGGCGGCGTGCGGGGTCCGTGATCCGGCGGTCGACCTCCAACGCGAGGGTCAGTTCGGCCAGTTCGCGGGGGCGGGACAGCGAGCGGCCCGTCTGGTCCTGGAGGCGGCGCAGCCGGTGCCGGACGGTGTTCGGGTGGCAGAACAGGGCGGCGGCGGCGCGGTCGGCGGAGCCGTCGGCGTCGAGCCAGGCGGCGAAGGTGTCGAGCAGCAGGGACCGGTCGCGTTCGGCGACCCGGTCGAGTGCGCCGAGGGTGGTGCGGGCGACGGCGCGCATGACCTGGGGGGCGCCGGCGGCCGCGATGGCCAGTGGGTCCCGGTCGCCTTCGAGCAACGCCTGCACCACGGCCGAGCGTTCGGCCTCGCGGCCGAGGGTCTGGGAGGTGATCTCCTCGCGGTAGCCGTCGGCCATCTCCTGGGTGTAGGTGTCGAGCACGAGCCACATCTCCGAGGCGGCGCGCAGGACGGCCTCGGGCGCGATGTCGCCGGTGGTGGTGGGTTCGGCCTACCGCCGGCGATGTCGAATGCTCGGCCAGGAGCCGCTGCATCCAGTCCGTGACCTTCGCCAACTCGGGTGGTGTCGGCATGTGGCCATCCTTGATGGACAGGTGGAACAGCCAGTCGTCGATACGGCGGTGGATGAACTCGCGGTTCGCCTCCGTCTTGAGCTGGTCGATCTCCGGCAGCAGTTGGGCCGACCACTGCCGGAACTCGGCGGGACCGGTCACCTTCATCGCGATCCTGTCCACGAGGGCGACCACCGCCCCCTTGGACACGATGTCGAGGGGGTCGCGCAGGATCGTGGCCACGATCGCGCGGTCTCGGTCGCGGCTCCGTGAGGAAGCGGTCACCGAGACGACGCGTCGGTAGACGGACGATCGGAGGTGCTCGTCCGCGACGGCATCGTCGACCTCCACGTCGACGATGCCGGCCCCCGCCAGCAACTCGGCCACATCGGAACGCAAGGTCATCGCTTCATCCCTCGCCGCAGGGTTGGTCCTTGGCGGCCTTGCGCCGCTCTCCTTCGGCTCGTCGCGTCCGCCGCGTCAGGGCGGACCGGAACCGTTGAGCCAAAGGGCACCATAGGCGGCGGAGGCCATGCACATCGAAGCGATCACCGAAACGCGCGCCGTGCTGCCCTTCCGGCTGAGGAACAGCGCCGGAGGGATGAGCAGGCTGAAGGCCGGAATCAAGAGGCGAGGCTTCGACTCAAAAAATCCCGAGGAACCCAGGGCGAGGATGATCACGATCCCGGAATATACCTGGACGGGAAGTGGGTACCTGGCTGAAAATCCCAGCAGATAGGTCCGGATCACCATGCCGACACCAATAAGGAGGGCAATGCCTCCAGCGTACGGAGGGGTACTTGCGAGGGTGCCCAGGAACTTGATGAAGGTGACCCCGCCGTCATATCCGTTGCCCCATTCCGACTGGACGTCCAAGTAGCCGAATGGGGTGCCTCTTGAGGCCCCCACCCACGAGATGTAACAGGTGAAACCGGCGGGGGAGAGAGCGAATGAGACGACCTTTGGTGCGCTCCATCCCTCTCTTCGTACGCTGATTGCTACGGCGCTCCAGATGGCCAAAGCCACGGAAATGCCCACCGGGCGGGTCAGCCCTGCCGCACACGCAAGGACACCCGCAAGTACCCACTTCTCCTGGAGTGCGAAGCACAGAGCCCAGGCGGCGGCAGCCGTGAACAGCGACTCGCTGTAGGCCATGCTCTGAACGATACTCACCGGGGTGGTTGCCCAGAGGGCGACCGTGAGGAGGGCTGTTCTGCGGTCGGTGAACATGCCGACGAGCCGATATATGCCGGCCCCGGCAAAGAGCGATGACGCCGCGCTGATCAATAGCCCGGCATCTGCTGGAGAAAGGTGCAGGAGGTGTGACAACACCTTTTCGAAGGCCGGGAACAGTGGGAAGAACGCCTGGTCGGACAGGACTCGACCATCCGGTGCGGTCAAGGTGAAGCTGTATCCGTGTTCTACGACTCTGACGTACCAGAGTGAATCCCACCGGGCGGATAGCAGGAGATGTGCGCTCCTGCCGTTCAGCGAGGACCAGAGTGCCAGGGCGAGCAGGCCGATGGTTTTGACCGACGCCATCAAGGCAAGCGGATGCGCATAGCGCGGACGGTGATCATTCGACGCGGATAATCCTTGTGATGATTCGCGCCAATCGAGCGTGAACATGAGTGCCAAACTTCAGAGATGGCGCACTTCCGCCGTCGGACGGGGGAAGTGCGTGCAGGAAAGAGGACTCGTCCGCCCCGGTCGCCGCGCGTGCGCCGTGCCATACACGATCCATACGGGGTCCGTGCAGGCCGCTGACACGCTGCGTCCATGTATCTGCATCTACTGGGTCCGGTAGGGATCAGCGACGAAGGACACCATGTCAACCCCCGTTCCGCCCGTGCGCGCGGGCTGCTCGCCGCGTTGGCCGTGAAGCCGAACGAGGTGGTGCCGGACGATGTGCTCATCGGCCGGATCTGGGACGACCGGCTGCCCGAGAACCCGTTGGACGCGCTCTACACCTGTGCCAAGCGGCTCCGGAAGGCGGTCGGGGAGGTTGCGACGGGGGAGTGCGTGGTGCGTCGGAGGGGTGGGTACGAGCTGCGCACCGAACCGCTCGCGGTCGATGTGTTCCGCTTCCGTCGCGCCGCACAGCAGGCGGCCCGGACGACGGCCGCCGGAAACCACACGCGGGCGCGGGAGTTGTACTCCGCCGCGCTGTCCCTGTGGTCCGGCACCCCGCTGGCCGATGTGATCGGCGGCTGGGCCGAGCGGACCCGGGAGGTGCTGCACCGGGAGCGGCTCGCCGCGCAACTGGCCGAGGCGCGGATCTGTCTGCGGCTCGGCCAGCACGCCACCACGGTGGCCCGGCTGGACGAACTCGCCGCCGACCACCCGACGGACGAGGGCATCGGCGCCCTGCTGATGCTCGCGCTGCACCGCTCCGGCCGCCGGGCCGAGGCGCTCGGGGTGTACACCCGCACCCGCCGTCATCTGGTCGAGAACCTGGGGGTGGAACCCGGCGGCGAACTGCGCGAGCTGCACCGGCGATTGCTGCGCGGCGACGCCTCGCTGGACCGCCCCGAGAGCGTGCTCCTCGGCGCCTGAGCGTGCCGGGCACCGGGGCCCCGGGGGATGGACGGGGCCCGGGCGGTCAGGGGCGACGACGTGCCGGAGACATACGGCGGGATGTCGGTGGGGCGGCGCGGGGCGCACGGGGCGTTCCGCGGTCATGCGCCGGTTTGTGCGTCGTCGCCGACGGCGAGGACGGCCGGACGGGGAGGGCAGTCCGGGCAGTCGGATTCGGGTGCCACCAGGAAGGATTCGCTGGAGCCGCCGTCGAGCGGGATCCGGGTCACCGTGCGCGGCGCGCGCATCGCGGTGGTCCTCAGCAGGAAGGCAAGTGCCTCCCCGCCCGCCAGCGCGGCCATCGCGTCGGCCACCGGAGCGGTCGGCGCCGGTGCGCCCCACCCGGCCGCCTCGCGTCCGCGGCGGAAGCAGTCGACGCACCCCGTGTACCCGGGGAAGAACACCGGCCCGACCTCCAGGTGGCCGGGGCTCGCGGCCAGCCGTACCACCGGGATCTGCGGGAACTCCCCCTGGCCGCAGCGGGCGACCGCGTCCGCGAGCAGATCGTCCTCATGCGGGTGGCCGGGGTCGTGCGGTCCGTCGACGCAGATCACCAGTCGGCGGGCGGCATCGCGCACCAGCTCCGTCTGGTCCGGGTCGAGTGCCCGGGCCGCACGGTGGACCTGACCGACCCCGGACCCGCGTAGCTCGTCGGCGATCCGCTGCCCCGCCTCGGAGGCGCCGAGGATACCGGCGGCGGAGTCGGCGAGGGTGTCGAGCAGGGCGGCCACTCCGGGGTATCCGCCGCCGGCGTCCCGGGGCCGGGAGGAGTACGGACGGAGGTGGTCCGGGACGTTCTCGCTGACGGGCCCGGCCGGTGGCTCCACGAGCAGCCGTGCGTTCAACATGCCAAGGATCCGGTGGAGTTGGCCGTCGGAGAGGCCGGTCCCGGCGAGGACATCGTCCTCCGGGTGAAGCAGCCGGGGCAGCACCGAGACCGCGGCGCGGCCACGGAAGACGTAGCGGCGCGACGCGCCCTGCACGATCAGCCCCTGATCGATGAGGGTGACGGACAGGCCGGCGCCCGGCCGGGGTGTGGTCTCATCGGGCACGGTCGGACTTCCCTTTCTCCGCCGTGGCCGGGCGCGGAACCGCCCGCAGACCGCGTTCACCGGGGGCGCCGCCGCAGCGGTCGCAGTCACGGCAGGGCACGACCACGTCACTGGACACGGACAGATCGCGCAGGGACACCCGCGTCACCCGGCCTGTCACACGGTCGGGGCGTTGCAGCCGGGACAGGGCGATGCCCCCGGCGATCCGCGCGCCGTGCGGAAGGTATCCGGCCGAGTCGCGGTCCGGGGCGTTCCCGTGAGCGCGGTGCGGTGCGGTGGAGGCGTCGCGAGCGGCGCCGTGCCGGCGCATGAGCGCGTAGCAGCGGAAGCACGGACCCGCGCCGGGGACCACCCAGGGCCCGACCATGAGGTACGGATTCTCGTCGACGACCGGCAGCCAGGGGGTGCCCGTCCGGTGGGCGAGCCGGTCCGCGTTCTCGCAGAGGGCCGGTGCGGGCCGCCACGAGGCGATGACCACGGCGTCCGCCGTGCCGTCGAAGGCCGCGCGCGGATCCTCGCCGGGATGGAGCCGCACGCCGGGATGGCACTTCTCCATCATCTCGGCCACCCGTCGGCCGAAGGGCCCCGAGCCCAGCACCACCACGTTCTCCCTTGCCTCCACAGACTGATGAACCTTTCCTGGACGGCCCTACGGGGTGCCTGCACGAAAGAGGGGTGTACGGCAGGCACCCCGCCAGCCGCAGTGCACCGGCTGGTCAGAGGGTGCTCGCACATCACCTTGCCAGGGCGGTCCGTCCCGCCCCGGTCGCGCGACCGTCGCAGGACCGGACGCCCGGTGACAGATCCACGACCGTTTCGTGACCGGGGCCGGGTGCGAGGCTGGCCGGGCCGCACCACACAACCCACCGCCAACCTGGAAGAGGAAGGACCGACATGGACGCCGCACCCCCCGACCTCGCCTTGCCGGCACGCCGCGACGCGCTCGCGGAGGCGGCGGAGCGCTCTGCGGGGTTCGACGTCCTCGAGGAGGAGCGGATCTGGGCCACCGCCGAGGAACTGCGTGGTGAGTGCCTGGAGCCGGACCGGTATCCGCGCTGCTCCGAGGCCGAGTACGGGCATCCGCAGGCACGGGTGGTGCCGTTCGACCCCACCGCGAAGATCCGGTGGCAGCGCGGTCTCGACCTGGTGTCACGGTGTCCGGTGTGGGTGCCGTCGGTCATGGCCTGCTACGGGCTCACCGACAACGTCCCGGCGGAGAAGTTCAGCCACCAGGTCTCGACGGGGTACGCGTTGCACACCGATCCGGTGGTGGCCGCGCTGCGGGGCCTGTGCGAAGTGATCGAGCGGGACGCGGTGTCCGTGGTGTGGTTGCAGCGGCTGCCCGTTCCGGCGCTGGATCCGGCGCTCCTCGGCGGGAACGCCGCCGAGATGGTCGAGGCGCTGCGCGAGCGGTTCCCGCGGGTCCATCTCTTCGACGCCACGTCGGACGTGGGGGTGCCGACGGTCTACTCGCTCTTCGGGGCGGAGCATGACACCACCGCACGGATCGGGGTGGCGGCCGGATGCGGTCTCACCCTGGCGCAGGCGGCGGAGCAGGCCGTGCACGAGGCGATGTCCGTGCACGGGGTGGCCCATTGGGACGCGGACGAGGCGATGCCCGGTTCGCTGGCGGAGACGCAGGGCCTCGGCGACACCACGCGCTACCTGGCCCAGCCGCACCACGCCTCCGCGTTCGACTTCCTCCTCGCGGGGGCGGGGGATCTCCGGCCGCCGCGGAGAGCTCCGCTGCCCCGCGATCCGGGGGAGGCGCTGGACGTGATCGTCGACCGGCTCGCCGGTGCGGGGATGCGGCCGGTGGTGGTGGACCGGACACCGCGGGAGCTCCGGGGAGTGGGACTGACGGCGATCAGCGCGGTGGTACCGGACCTCCAGCCGATGGGCGTCGATCCGCTCGCGCAGTTCAAGGGCCACCGCAGGCTGTACGAGGCGCCCCGGCGGATGGGGTACCGCAGTGTGCCCGAGGCCGAACTGAATCCGCTGCCGCAGCCGTTCTCCTGACGGGCTTGCCGGGCCTGACCACATGAAGCCGATGGGCCAGGGGTGGGGATGAGACGATCCCCGGCGCCCCGCGCGGGGGGCGGGGCGCCGGGGATCTTTGTCGGGGGCCTGATCAGATCGGATCAGGCCAGATCGGTGGGCGTCAGCGGACGTTGACGGCCTTCCATGCCGCGCCGACCGTCTTGTACTCGGTGCTGGTCTTGCCGTACAGGTCGCCCGCGGCCTTCAGGGTGGCCTTGCGGGCGCCCTTGTAGTCGGTCGTCGAGGTCATGTAGACGGTCAGCGCCCGGTACCAGATCTTGGCGACCTTCTGGTTGCCGATGCCCTTGACCGTGGAGTGGTCGAAGGTGGGGCTGTTGTACTTCACGCCCTTGATGGTCTTCCGGCCGCTGCCCTCGCTGGCCAGGTAGAAGAAGTGGTTGCCGACGCCGGAGGAGTTGTGCACGTCCAAGTCGCCGAGACCGGACTTCCAGTAGTCGGCGGACGAGCCGTCCTGCGAGGGCTGGTCCATCCGGCGCAGCCACGGCGGGGTGGACTGGTCGCTGAAGAGGTAGTCGGGCTTGTCGACGGCGTTCTTGGCGTACCACTCGACCATGGTGCCGAAGATGTCGCTGGTGGCCTCGTTGAGGCCGCCGGACTCACCGCTGTAGACCAGGTTGGCGGTGGCGCTGGTGACGCCGTGGGTCATCTCGTGGCCCATGGTGTCCAGGTCCACCTGCTCGGCGTCCTTGTTGCCGTCGCCGTCACCGGTGAACATGCAGAAGCAGTCGTCCGACCACTGGGCGTTGTCCCACTTCTCACCGACGTGGACGAAGACCGTGGCGCCCTTGCCGTCGTTGCGGATGCCCTTGCGGCCGAAGGTCTTCTGGAAGTAGTCCCAGGTCCAGGCGGTGTTGGCGTGGGCGTCCACACCGGCGGTGGCGCGGTTGGTGGAGAACTTCTTGCCGTCGCCCCACTCGTTGTCGCGGTCGGTGAGGAGCTTGCCGGAGGTCGGCTTCAGCCCGTCGGCGTCGACGTTCTTGGCGTCCCTGGTGATGGTGCCGCGCTTGGGGTCCTTCAGCGCGTACTTGCCGTTGGACTGCTTGGTGGTGTCGATGCCGATGTCACCGGTGTACTCGGAGTGGCCCTTGCCCCTGGCCTGGTGCTGTGCGTCGTAGGCCGCGATCTTCTTGCCGTTGGCCGCGTCGGTGACGAGGACCTTGGCGACCGGTTCACCGTGGGCGCCGGTGCCCTTCACGGTGGTCTGCCAGGCCAGCCGCGGGGTGCCGTCGATGGCCCAGACGATCAGCTTGGGGCGGGAGGTGGCGTCCTTGACCCCGTCGGTCTTCTTCAGCGCCTGGTCGGCGGTGTGCTGCGGCGAGACGGCCGGGGTGGTCTTCTTGACGGCCACCGTACGTGCTCTGGCCCGGCTGAGGTCGGTGAAGTCGCCGTCCTTCGCCTGGTGGACGACCAAGTCGCCACCGAGGACCGGGAGTCCGCGGAAGGTGCGGTCGAAGCGTATGTGCTGGGTGCCGTCGGCGTCGAAGACGACGTCCTTGACGGTGAGGTCCTGCCCGCTGCCGAAGCCGAACTCCTCGGCGTGCGCACGGACGTTGGCCTCGGCGTGGGCGATGGCCTTGTCCCGCGGTGATGCCGCGGCCTGCGCGGAGGCCGGACCGGCGATCTGAAGGCCGGTGGCGACGAGAGCGGATGCTGCGGCTAGCGCGGCCGCGGCGGCGCGACGGCGCTGTGGGGAAGCCGATATCACGCTGTATCTCCTCGGGGGAGTTGACGGAAAGATGGTGAGATCTTGTCGTTAACAGCGGCAAAAGTGATCAAATCTGAGCGATCTTTACCTGAATTTGACGACGCGCAGCGGGCTTCCCGCTATGAGGACGAACGGAAGAGGGCGCGGGTTGAGTCCGTCGTGGTCCCGACGCGACCTTGGTGACCACTTGGTGGGCGCGGAACGAACGGAACGGCCGCCCGGGGGAGCCCGGACGGCCGTCTTTCGTCAGGGGAGTTGGACCCGCCCCGGACGGTGTTATCTCGGTGGCGCGTGGCCGACGGGTTGCTGCCGTTCCTCGGAGGTGGTGCGCGGCGCGTGGGTCCGCCGGGGCCGCCCGATCAGCACCGCCAGATGTACGACGAGCATCACCGCGCCGGTCACCGCCGCGCTGTGCCACAGCAGGGCGTCCATCCGGCCCGCCGAGAGATACGCGCCCGCGGCCACCGCCACCAGCGCGCACACCGCACGGTCGATGATGCTCTCCACCGACAGCAGGGTGGCGCGCGGAGCGCCGGGTGGCACCGCGTCGTTCACCAGCTTGCGCTGGATCGGATACGCGAAACCGGTGACCGCCGAGAACAGACAGAGCAGTGCGATCGCCGCCATCGGCCCGCCGAGGGTGATCCCGGCCAGCGTCACCGCCATCGCCAGGCTCAGCACCGACACCATCGTCAGCGGTGAGAGTCTGCGCCCAAGCCACTGCGGCCGGGCGGCGCCCACCGCCTCGGCCACGGTCACCGCCGCCAGCACACCGCCGTGCGAGGTCTCGGGGATGCCCTGGTCGATCAGGATCGGCTGGAACAGGTTCACCTGGCAGATCCGGGAGAGCGTGAAGACCGCCACCCCCTGCACCATCACCAGGGTCAGCCAGGGGGAGCGGCGCAGCTGGCGCAGCGCGCCCCCGGCCTCCTTCCAGACCCCCGACCGCCGTTCGCCGCTCTCGCCACCGGCCAGCCGGGGCAGCGCCATGACACACGCCAGTGACGCCGCGGCGCTGGCCGCGCTGAGCACATACGGCGTGGGCCGGGACAGCGCCATCAGCGGTCCCACCAGCGGCCAGCACACCACCTTCGCGGCCAGGCCCAGGGCCCGCGCGGTCCCTTCGGCCCGCAGATAGTGGTCGTCCGCGCCCTCCGCGCGCAGCGCGTCGTAGAGGTACGCGCTGGCCGCCCCCGAGGTGAGGGAGCGGCCCGCGGCGATGGCGAGGAAGTGGACCAGGAAACCGGTGTAGTCGGGGGAGAAGACCGGGGCGAGATTGGCCGCGGTCATCACCACCGCGCCCGCGCGCAGACAGTTGCGGGCGCCGATCCGGTCGGCGATCAGCCCGGTCGGGATCTCGAACAGGCAGAACGCGATGTAGTAGATGGACTGGATACCGAAGATCTGCGCGTCCGAGAGCCCGGCCTCCCGCTGGTAGGCGTAGAAGACCGGCATCCACCACAGCAGGTTGAACAGCAGCTGGAAACCGTTGTTGAGGGCGATGACCCGGCGGGCCCCGGCGGAGAGCGGCGTCCGCCCCTCCGCCGGGGAGCGGCGGAGGAACGGTATGCGGCCCTTCACAGCGCGTACGGGCGGAGCTGGACCAGCCGGAAGCCGCCCTCGTCGGTCATCAGCCACTCGATGTCCAGCGGATCGTCCGGGTCGTCCGAGAAGTGCGACTGGAGCAGCCGTCCGGTCAGCGCGAGATCCGCCAGCCGGGCCCGGTCCGCCGCGGGCAGATCGGCGCCGGAGGAGCCGAGGTCCACGGTGCGGCCCCCGCCCTCCACGGTGTTGTACAGGTACTGCAACGGCAGCGCCGTACCGTCCACGACGCTCTCGGGCGAGCCGGGTGTGCAGTTGATGTAGACGTTGCGGAAGTCCTCGCGCCGGGTGGGGTTGCAGGTGACCAGCACCCCGCCCAGTTCGGCAGGGGCGTACTCCTGGACGATGACGCCCATGTAGGTGTCGTCCAGCGAGATGCCCGCCTCATGGCGCAGCCGCACACTGCGCGGCGACAGCAGCGAGGCCCACACCTGCCGTACCGCGTCCAGCAGTTCGGTCATCCCGTGCACCGTGGTGATGGAGTCGTAGACCCCGGCCGCGGAGAACCCCGGCAGATCCTCGGCGTTGGAGGAGGACCGCACCACCAGCCGTCTGCGGCACACGCTGTCCGCGAACGGGCCGGTGATCCGCGCCGCCACCTCCTCCGGCACCGGGGTGCCGCGCACCAGCTGCTGGAGGCTGAGACACAGCGGGTCCAGTACGTCGGTGGCGCCCAGCTCCAGTGCCATCTTCAGCTTGCCGATGCCCTGTTGGAGGGCGGGCGAGGAGATCAGGAAGCGGTGCTGGAGGGCGAACGGCAGCGCCACGCCCTCCGGTGCGGTGACGGTGGCCGCCACGAACTCCGAGGCCGCCTGGCGCAGCGCCGGGGGATCGGCGGACGCCGGGCCGGCGGAGGCGGTCAGCCGGGAGGCGAGATGGCCGTACAGATCCTTCCGGGGCGGCCGGGAGCGGCCGTAGAAGGCGGTGAGATCGGCGGTGCGGCTGTCCAGTACGTGGTGGAGCTCGCCCAGGTTGGCGGCCTTGGTGCCGTAGCGGTCGTGGTCCTCGCGGCGCAGTCGGCGCAGTTCGAGGACGGGCACGTCCTCCAGCAGCGGCGGCTCCAGCCGGATCCGCTGCTGGTGCCAGGCCGGTTCCGCCAGCTCCGGGATCTCGTGCAGCCGGACCACGCTGACCTCGTCGTCCCGGACCCGGTAGCGCACCCAGGCCCGGTCCAGCCCCTCCGCCTCCACCAGCCGGGCCATATCGCGCACGATGGCGTTGGGGATGCCCCAGCCGGAGGCCAGCACATTGGTGTGGGACAGCGGGGTGATGGGGGCGGCGTTGATGAATCCGGCCACCCGCGGTATGTCGTCCGGCAGACAGTCCATGGCCACGATGTCCGACCAGCCGAGGTGTGCGGCGTGTGCGCGGTAGTCCTCCAGCGAGCCGAACCAGCGCAGCCGGCCGATGGCCTCACCGGTGTTCAGCGGGGTGCGGGGGCGGCTGACGAACAGCTCATGGCTGAGGATGCGCGGCAGCCGTACGTCGCTGACCGGTGCCAGCGCGGCCTCCTGGGCGTGGTTGGCGGGTTTCATCAGCAGCGGCAGCCGCCCGTCCACCCGCTCCCGGACGAAGTCGTAGAACTCCTGCAGCAGCGGGCCGTCCATGGTGTCGGCCTCGGTGGTCTCCAGTACCAGGAACGGACGCTCCCGGCCCTCGGTGTCCTCGTCGGCGTGGAGCGAGACCACACCGAGCAGGAAGCGGCGGCCGGGGTCGGTGTACACCGAGGCGTTGAACGCGTCCAGCTGGGCGTCGAGTTCGTCCAGGTCCATCCCGAGGATACGGGTGGCCACATAGTTGACGTGGAACGGGTGGACGGCGGTGTCCAGCAGATGCCAGGTGTGCTCGACGCGGTCGACCACCACCTTCAGATAGGGATGCCCGGCGAGCACCCCGGACAGCGTCCGGAACAGCGGCAGCGACAGGTTCTCGCCGACCACGGTGGCATCGGTGCCGGGCGCCGTGGCCGGACTCGGAAACGCGGTGATGCCGGTCATCAGGACCTCCCGGCGGCCGGTACGGGCGGAAGGACGGTGGGCAGGGCGTCGTTGAGCCGCTCGAAGTCACGTATCACCGTGACCGGATCGTCGGCGACCAGCAGACACAGCGCCGCCATGGTGTTCGCGCCCGCCGCCGGGTCGTAGACCGGCACCGGGGTGCCGTCCGGCAGCGAGTGCTCGGCCACCTTGGTCAGCCGCCCGCCGGTGGTGATCAGCTCCGAGCGCTGGACGGCGGCGAAGTCCCACAGCCGCCGGTCCGGCCATGGCGCGCCGGAGCCGTCCACGGCCAGCACCACCAGGGATCCGGCCGCGCCCTTGGCGTCCGCCGCGCCCAGCACCGAACCCGGCCCGGGATCGGGCCAGTCCACCGCACGGCCGAGCAGCCGGTCGATGAGCATGCCGATGACGTCCACCCCGAAGACGTCCTCGATCTGCGGCACGGTCATGGCACCGCCGAATCTGGCGGCGGTCTCGATGACCCACATCTCCCCGTCGGCGCCCAGCTTGATCTCGGTGTGGGTGCCGCAGGTGCGCAGGCCGAGCGCGTCCACGGCGGCCGCCGCGAGCTCCACCACCTTCCGTTGGGCGTCCTCCGGCAGCAGGGCCGGGGTGATCGCGGCGCGTTCGGTGAACGGCTCGATCGTGGGCATCCGCCCGCTCAGGCACACCGGATGGTAGACACCGTCGGCCACCACGCCCTCGACGCTGACGTAGTCGCCCCAGCCGGGCTCCTCGAACCAGTCCTCCGCCGTGCCCGTCACGATCTGCTCGACGAGGAAGTCCGCGTCCGCACCTGCCACGTGGAGCTCGGCGTAGCCCTGGCGGGCGGACTCCTCCATCACCTCACGGGCCCGTGCCCAGGCGGGCGCGATGTCCTCCGGCCCGCGCAGGATCTGATGGGCGGTCGACCCGGCGCTCCAGGCGGCCTTCATCAGCATCGGGTACGGGATCTCGGCCGCGGCCTCGTGCAGATCGCGCTCGGTCGCCACGGAGCGGAACCGCGGCTGGGACACACCGTGCGCGTCCCAGGTGCGGCGCATCATCCGCTTGTCGCGGGCCAGTACGCAGTGCGCACCGGCCCCGGCCAGGCCCAGCCGTTCACAGGCGTCGGCCACGGCCACCACGGCGTACTCGGACGGGGTGTAGACCGCGTCGGCGCCGACGGCCTGTGCCTGAGCCGTGATCAGCGCCACCAGGTCCTGGGAGGCGGTGTCCGCGGGGGCGACCACCGAGGCGCACAGCCGGGTGACCACATCGCGTGCGGAGGGCGGAAGGGGACTGAGCACGAGCAGATGCACTTCGGCCTTCGCGGCGACCCGGGACAGCGCGTATTCCAGCGGAGGCCCGCCCTTGGCGTAGACAAACAGCACCTTACTCACAGATAACGACTCCTCGGTTCAGAGTTTCTCGATGGCTCAGCGAAAACCGGCGGGCTGGCACTTCCGCCGCGATCCGGGCCCATCAAGCGAACCAGTCGGGCACCACGCTTACCCACCGAACGGGGGGTGGGCGCTCAGGCAAATGCCTGAGTGTCACCGGGAGTTCACGGTGAGCGAGGGCCCCAAGTGCGGGTTTCGGCCCTTCTCGAACTCAGGTGCGTTCCGGCCGGTTACGGTGCATGTACGTACGGTGTCTGGGCAAGCCTTGGCCATGCCTTAACCATGCCTTCGGTGATCTGCCCGGAGGCCTACCGGAAAGGCGGTTTGTGTCCGATATGGGCCTGAGTACGCTACTTGAGCGCATGCCCGTGTCATGGTGGGAGGCCGATGAGGGGCTGCGCATCGTCAACTGCGGCGGGGGCGCGTTCCATGACCCCGGCACCGCGCAGCGGTTCGTCGACAGCCTCGGCCACACGGCGGACGGCCCGCCCGCGGGAGCGGCCGCCGAGGACCGGGCGGCGGAGATCGACCGCCGCCAAGTCCGGTTCGGCGGGCGGCTGTTCGACGTCACCTCCTACCCGGGACGGCTGGCCGGTGGCCGCGGTGGCGGGACCAGCGGGCTCGCGGTGGACATCAGCGCCCTGGACCTCGGACGGCGCGGCCACGCCGCGGCCTTCACCGACTTCGCGGACTACGCGCCCGCCGCCGCCTTCATCCGCGACATCCACGGCCGCTATCTGTGGGCCAACCACGCCTACGCGCATCTGTACGGCACCACCGCCGAGGCCGTGATCGGCAGCAGCGTCACCGACTTCGACGCCCCCGAGGACGTGGCCACCTTCCGGACCCTGGACCGGCAGGTGCTCAGCTCCGGCAGACCGGTGCGGCACACCATCAGCTACCACCGCCCCGACGGCAGCGCCGGACGCGCGGTCGGCCACCGCTTCCCGGTGACCGAGGGCGATCAGACCTGTGTGGCCGGGATCTATATCGACATCACCGACTACACCCTCGCCCTCAGTCAGCGGCGCGCCGCCGAGGAGGACCTGCAAGCGCTCAGCGAACACAGCGGTCTGCCCTGCGCCCTGCTCTCGGCGGGCGGCCGGATACGCCGGGTCAGCGCCTCGGCCGCCGAACTGCTGCGGATGCGCGTCCCCGATCTGCTCGGCCGCCCCGCCCACGGCTTCCTCGCCCACCACGACGATCTGGCCGGACTGCGCCACGGCTGGCGGGACCTGGTGAACCGGCGCCGGCGCCGGGTGCAGACCTCGGCGGTCTTCCTCGACGCGCGCGGCGACGAGTGGCGGGCCCGGGTGCTGCTCACCGCCGTCAGCAGTGGCTCACGGCGGGCCCGCGGCGTCTGGGCGGTGCTGCCCCACCACACCCTGCCGCACCGGCCGTTGCCCCCGCTGACCGCGACGCAGTTGCGCATCCTCACCCTGCTGTCCGCCGGGCACGGCAACAACGAGATCGCCGCCTCCCTCCGGCTCTCCCGGCAGACCCTGGACTACCACCTCGGCCGGCTGCGGGAGTTGCTCGAGGCGCCCACCCGGATCGCCCTGGTCAGCCGGGCGTATGTGCTGGGCATCCTCGACCCGCAGGCGTGGCCGCCGCGCTCGGCCGTCGGCCGCCACCCTGCCGGTTCCGGCTGAGAAAAAGCGGACGGGGGGCTTCAGTGTGGGGTGGTTCACAGCGCCTTCACCCCATCTCCTGAATGAATTCCTGTTATCCGCTCTCCGGGCCCGGGTCTCCCTCGGTGCCAGGACGACGAGTCGAGCCCAGGAAGAGGGGCGCTGAGTGTGAGCAGCGAGGTCGGAGCAGAGGTCATCGAGGCCGCGCGGTCCGGTGACCCGGCGGCGCGGGATCAGCTCGTCAGCGCGTATCTGCCGTTGGTCTACAACGTCGTCGGCCGCGCCCTCAAAGGGCACGCCGATGTCGACGACGTGGTCCAGGACACCATGATCCGGGCCCTTGGCGGCCTCGGCGGTCTGCGGGACACCTCCGCCTGCCGCTCCTGGGTCGTGGCGATAGCGATGAACCAGATACGCCGCCACTGGCGGGAGCGGCAGGACGCGCCCGTCGGCGGTCTGGGAGAGGTGCACGAGATGCCCGGACCCGAGCCCGACTTCGCCGATCTGACGATCGTGCGGCTGGGGCTGGAGGGCCAGCGCAAGGAGGTCGCCGAGGCGACCCGCTGGCTCGACGACAGCGAGCAGGAGGTGCTCTCGCTGTGGTGGCTGGAGGCCGCGGGCGAACTGACCCGCGCCGAGGTGGCCGCCGCGCTCGACCTCTCGCCGCAGCACACCGCCGTGCGCGTGCAGCGCACCAAGGACCAGCTGGAGACCGCGCGGGTGGTGGTCCGCGCACTGTCCACCACCCCGCTCTGCCGCGATCTGTGGCAGCTCATCGGCATCTGGGACGGCCGCCCCTCCGCCCTGTGGCGCAAGCGAATATCCCGCCACGCCCGCGGCTGCGCGGAGTGCTCCGGCCACTGGTCCGGACTGGTCCCGGCCGAGGGACTGCTCGTCGGCCTCGGGCTGGTGCCGGTGGCGGGCGCGCTGGTGGGCTGGCGCGCGAGCACGGCCGCCGCCGGGCAGCTCCCCGCGGACCCGGCCGGAGCGGCCACACCCGCCGACGGGTGGGCGCACGCGGTGGACACCACGGTGCTTCCGGCGGTGGACAGCGGCGCGGCACATGGCTCGGGCGGCGCACACGCCGCGGGCGGCGCGGCGCGCGGCGCCCGGCACCGGGCCCGTAAGCGGTCGCGGGCGGCCCGCGCCACCGGGGTCGCGGCGCTCGCCCTGGCCGTCGGAGGCTCGGCGCTGCTCTTCGAACTCCCCGGGGGCAAGGGGCATGACGACGCCGGGCGCGGCCGGACCGCACCGCTGGCCGAGGAGGACGCCCCGGCCACCGACGAGCCCACCCCCGACCGCACCACCACCCGGCCCGCCAGCCGCAAGGAGAGCCCCTCCCGGCACTCGGTCACCAAGAAGCCCCGGGCCTCCAAACCCGCCGCGCGGCCCGGCACCAAGGCTCCGACCGCGCAGCCCACCCGCTCCGCGCCGACCACCACGCCCCCCAAGGCCGACCCTCCTTCGGGCAACAGCACCGCGTTCGCGCAGGAGGTCATGGAGTTGGTCAATATCGAGCGCGGCAAGGTCGGCTGCTCCCCGGTCCGGCTCAACGACAAGCTGAACTCCGCCGCCCAGGGCCACTCGGACGATATGGCCGCCCGCGGCTACTTCGACCACACCGCACCCAGCGGCTCCGACCCCGGCGACCGCATCACCGCCGCCGGATATCCCTGGCGCACCTACGGCGAGAACATCGCCAAGGGCCAGCAGACCCCGGCCGCGGTCATGGACTCCTGGATGAACAGCCCCGGCCACCGGCAGAACATCCTCAACTGCGACTTCACGGAGATGGGCCTCGGCGTCAACCGCGGTGGCGGCGGCCCGACCTGGACCCAGGCGTTCGGCGACCGCTGAGGTCGCTTCCGCCCCCCGGGGACCGGCTCATGGCCTCCCGGTACCCATCCGGTCAGCCGGAGGTGAGGGCGAGGTCCCCGGCATCGCCCGGCTCGCCGTGGAGCGGGGCCGCGGGGGCGCGGAGGGACAGCAGGCCGGGGGCGGGCAGGAGCGGCGCCAGAACGCCGGGGGCCGGGACGCCGGTGAGCAACACCGGGTGGACGGCACCCCGTTGGGGCGTGTGCGGGGACGGCCGGTCCGCGAGCGCGGCCGGGACCTGGACCGGTGCCGGAACCGGCGCCGGGAGGGCGTCGGCCGGGTGCTGGGCGCGGGCGAGCAGGACCACACCGCGAGCGGCCGCCGCGGCGCCCGCGAGGGCGAGCGCGGTCCCGGCCGGGCCGCCGTGGAGACGTTCGCCGAGCAGGATGATGCCGATCGAGGCGGCGGCGATCGGGTTGGCCAGGGTCAGGGTGGCCAGCGGGGCGCCCAGACCGCCCGCGTAGGCGCTCTGGGAGAGCAGCAGACCGCTCACCGCGAACGCCGCCACCAGGACGGCCACCGCCGGCACGGGCCACGACAGCACGGCGGTCCCGGTGTGGGCGGTGAGCGCGACGGTGAGGGTCTGGGTGAGCGCCGAGGCGACGCCGGAGGCGATCCCGGACGCGGCGGCGAACCGCAGGCCACGGCCGCGCGGGGTGGCCCGTCCCGACCGGGTGAGCACAGCGATCAGGACCAGCACGACGGCCGCCACCGACAGGGCCTCGGGCAGCGCGAGGGTGTCGTCCGGCGCGGCGCCACCGGTGACCGGCAGCAGGGCGCCGAGGCCGAGCAGGGCCAGCGCGGTGCCGCGCCACTCGGTGCGCAGCACCCGTCGGCCCGCGAGCCGCGCGCCCAGCGGCACGGCCGCGACCAGGGTGAGCGCGCCCAGCGGCTGGACGAGGGTGAGCGGACCGTACGCCAGCGCCGCGACATGCAGCAGCGCACCGGTCGCGTTCAGCCCGACCGCTCCCCACCAGGCGCCGCACAGCAGCAGCCCGGCGATTCCGGCCCGTCGGCTCCGGCCCGCCAGCCGCTCCTGGGCGACGGCGGCGGTCGCGTAGGCCACGGCGGAGGCGAGGGCGAGTACGACGGCTATCAGAGTCGGGTCCATCCGCCGCACCTCCCGTCGGCCCGGCCGTCTGCGGGCCGGTAGCTATCGGTACACGACTGTACCGATACGAGAGTGTACCGGTTCACCGGCGTATCGGTACAGGGGTGTATCGGTACGTCGATGTCTCGGTACACTGCGGGCAGGGGCAGCCGGGAAACCCGGGGAATCCGAGGAGGAAACACATGCCGTCGGAGGCCACGGCGACACCGCAGCGCCGTTCGAAGATCACTCCCGAGCGGGAGCAGGAGTTCTACACGGCGGTGCTCGACCTGCTCCAGGAGGGCGGATACGAGGCGCTCACCATCGAGGGAGTCGCCGCCCGCACCCGTTCCAGCCGCTCCACGCTCTACCGCCAGTGGAACTCCAAACCGCAGCTCGTCGTCGCCGCGCTGCGGTCGGGCAACCGGCGGCCGGCCCTGGAGGGCATCGACACCGGCTCCCTGGAGGGCGATCTGCGCGCGGTCGCCGAGGCCGCCGGGTCCGTATGCGGTGGGGACACCAAGCTGATGTACGCGGTCGGGCACGCCGCGCTGCACGACGACGAGCTGCTGGAGGCGCTGCGCTCGGCGCTGATCGAGCACGAGGTGGCGGCGATCCGGGCGATGGTCCGCAGGGGCGTGGCGCGCGGGGAGGTCGCCGAGGACAACGCGGCGGCCGAGTTCGTACCCACCCAGCTCATCGGTGCGATGCGGGTGCGCCCGCTGCTCGAGGGGCGGCAGGCCGACTCGCCCTACCTGACCCGCTTCCTGGAGTCCTCGGTCTTCCCCGCCCTGGGGATCGGCGTACGGGTCTGACCCCGCCTCCGGGCGGCCGTCAGATCACCGGCGGACGGCCCAGCCGGGTCATCCGCCACACCGTGCGCCAGCGCATCGGACGCCGGGTGCCGCACGGGGTGCGGACCCCCTCCATGAACCCGCCCGCCCACGCCCGCAGACCGTCCAGGGCGCGGGTGCGCACCAGGGTGAGCAGCGTCCAGCTGCCCAGGTAGAGGGGGATCAGGGGGAGCGGCAGATGGCGGCGGGCCAGCCAGACCCGGTTGCGCGCGGTCATCCGGTAGTAGACCGCGTGCCGGGCGGGGGAGGTCTTGGGGTGCTGGAGCAGCAGCTCGGGGGCGTACCGCACGGTCCAGCCGTCGTCCAGCGCCCGCCAGGCGAGGTCGGTCTCCTCATGGGTGAAGAAGAACGCGTCCGGCCAGCCGCCGATCCGCTCCAGCATCGGCACCGACAGGGCGTGGCCGCCGCCGAGGAAGGTGGTGACCTCACCGCCGCGCATCGGGTCCGAGGACCGTAGCCGGGGGACGTGGCGCCGCTGGGTCTCGCCGTTCTCGTCGGCGATGCGGAAGCTCACGATGCCCAGCCGCGGATCGGCCGCGTACAGATCGCGCACCGTACGGAACACATCGGGATCGACGAGCAGTCCGTCGTCGTCGAGATCGATCACCACATCGACATCGCCGAATTCTTGCAGCCGCCGCAGCGCCACATTGCGGCCGCCCGACACGCCCAGGTTCTCGTCCAGTTCGACGGCGGTGACATGCGCGGGGAGCTCCGGAAGCGGGGAGCCGTTGCCGACGACCACGATGCGGGCCGCCGCCACGTCCTGCTTGTCCACCGACTCCAGGAGCGCCGCCACCTCGCGGGGCCGGTTGCCCATGGTCAGAATGGCGACACCCAGGCGGGGTTCGGACACGGCGGGACTCCAGGGCTCGGCGACGATTCCCGCGATCGTAGCCGTTCACCGGAGTGGTCACTTCCGTACAGCCGATGTTCATCAAGGAACGCGCGGCCGGTGGAGCGCATGGCCGGACGAGCGACCGGGCGGCGTCAGCCGTCGAGGGCGGCCACCGCCTTCTTGGCGGCGCCGACCGCGCCCTCTCGTATCACCGCGGCGGACGGCGCCCGGTGGTTGCCGAAGTCGCTGCCGTTGTACGTCACCGTGACCGTCGCATTGGCCTTCCGGACGGTGACCACGGCCTCGCGCACCTGCTGGCCGTCCTCGGTGGCGAGGGTCTCGTCGATCCACGCCGGGTCGCCGAGGCCGGACAGCGGCTCCGCGGAGTCCGGGCCCCGCTTCCCCTCCCCGGAGGTGCCGACGACGTCGAAGGCGAGGTCCAGCCAGCGGTAGTCGTAGTCGTCGAGGGCGTGCCAGGAGCAGCCGGTGCGGCGGGAGACATCACTGGTCCGCAGCTCGTTCCCGGCCGCCGGGGCCCCGGGCACCAGTTTCTTCGCCATGGCCTCGGGGACGGCGGCGCACGGCTTCGAGGGCGCTTTGGGATAGCGGCGCGGCGCCACGGAGTCGCCGGTGGCGGGGGCCGAGGCCGAGGGCTTGGGCGAGTCGGCGGCCTGCCGGGGCTGCGCGTCCGAGTCGCCCGTGGCGGACATGGCCACGCTCGCGGCGGCGAGCACGGCCACGGGCACCAGACGGGCGGCCAGCGTGAGCGGCAGAGAACGCATGGCGGTCTCTTTTCGGTCGAATGGCGATGGTGAAACAGGAGGCGCGAGCGGGGCGATGGGCTGCTGGGGGCGGTGGGAGAGACCATGCCATATGGAGCCGCTGTGGAACACCCCGGGCCCGGAGGAGATCCCCACTGCCCTAAAGGGGTGAATTTACATCTTCTTCACATTATCTACCCAAATCCCTGGTTATCTACGACGGGTGACGATCCATCGCTCCTCGCCCGCGAGCGGTTTACGGCCTTCGGCCCGCCCGCTCCGCCGCCCTCCGCATCTCCCTTCCCCCAGGCCCCGGGCCCACCGCCATCTCCTCCTTCACCACACCGACCTGATGTCACATCAGCCGGTGCGCGGGACGGCGGATTGCGTCAAACGCCCCTTCCGGCAACGGTCCTCATCCAGTGGCCATGTACGTGTTGTGTGCGGGCAAACACCCCGCCGCTCCCCGACACTCCAATTCCTCTGACGCCACGAGCCAGGGGAGAGCACATGGCACACGACTCGCACCAGCGGGCGATACGAGCCGCGGCAGCACGGCTGGGCCGCCGCCGCTTCCTCACCGTCACCGGTGCCGCCGCCGCACTCGCGTTCACCACCAACCTGCCCGGCGCCCAGGCCGCGCAGGTGTCCTCGCGCTCGCTCACCGACGATCCCTTCACCCTCGGCGTGGCCTCCGGCGATCCGCTGCCGGACTCCGTCGTGCTGTGGACCAGACTCGCGCCCCGCCCCTACGAGCCGGGCAATGGGCTGCCCGAGCACGGCACCTTCACCGTCGACTGGGAAATGGCCCGCGACGAGCAGTTCAAGCGGATCGCCCGGCGCGGAACGGCCGTCGCGCACGCCGAGTTCAACTACACCCTGCACGTCGAGGCCAAGGGGCTCGACCCCGACCGCGTCTACTGGTACCGCTTCCGCGTCGGCAAGTGGACCAGCCCGGTGGGCCGCACCCGTACCACCCCCTCCACCGGGGCCCGG
Organism: Streptomyces sp. NPDC048636; assembly: GCF_040650655.1. Lineage (NCBI taxonomy): Bacteria > Bacillati > Actinomycetota > Actinomycetes > Kitasatosporales > Streptomycetaceae > Streptomyces > Streptomyces sp. NPDC048636. The sequence goes on from NZ_JBEZHR010000002.1 coordinate 557,315, forward strand.
ATCCATGACCTCCGGTTCGGTCTGGTGTCCTGCCAGGCGTACCACGACGGCTACTACACCGCCCTCGCGCATCTCGCCCGAGAGGACCTCGACGCCGTCTTCCACGTCGGTGACTACCACTACGAGTACGCCGTCAGCGCCACCGGCGGCGCGCGCAACTACACCGACCGCCGCCTCCCGGCCGTCTTCAACACCGAGACCAAGACCCTCCAGGATTACCGGCTGCGCTACGCGCTCTACAAGTCCGACGAGGACCTCCAGGCCGCCCACGCCGCCTTCCCCTGGTACGTCACCTGGGACGACCACGAGACCGAGAACAACTACGCCGACGACGTCGACGAGAACAACAGCCCGTCCGAGGAGTTCCTGGTCCGCCGGGCGGCCGCCTACCGCGCGTACTGGGAGAACATGCCGCTGCGTATGCCGCAGCGGCCGCAAGGCCCCGATATGCGGCTCTACCGCCGCTTCCACTACGGCCGGCTGGCCCAGTTCGACATCCTCGACACCCGCCAGTACCGCTCCAACCAGGCGTACGGAGACGGCTGGCAGTACCCCGGGCCCGACTCCGAGGACCCGGCGCGCACCCTCACCGGCGCGGCCCAGGAGCGCTGGCTGCTCGACGGCTTCCACCGCTCCAAGGCCACCTGGAACGTCCTTCCGCAGCAGGTCACCTTCTCCCAGCGGAAGAACAGCACCGCCGCCCGCTCCCAGCTCTCCATGGACTCCTGGGACGGCTATCCGGCCTCCCGCGACCGGATCCTCGCGGGCGTCGAGCAGGCGGGTGTGGAGAACTTCGTGGTCCTCACCGGTGACGTCCATGTCCACTACGCCTTCGACATCAAGATGGACTTCGACAAGCCCGACTCCCGCACCCTGGGCGTCGAGTTCGTCTCCACATCCCTCACCAGCGGGAAGGACGGCGCGGTCAAGCCGGACAACTGGTCCACCCTCATGGCGGCCAACCCGCACCTCCAGTTCTACAACGGCCGGCGCGGCTATGTGACGGTCACGCTGGACGAGCGGCAGGCACGGGCCGACTACAAGACGGTCTCCGCCGTCACCACCCCGGGCGCGCCGCTCACCACCGCGGCGTCGTTCGTCAGCGAGGCCGGAAACCCCGGTCTGCGCTCCGTCTGACGCCCTCGCGTCCGGTTGACGGTACGCGTCCGGCCCCACCCCGGGCCGGGCGCGTACCCTGCCGTCCGTGGCGACGAGCAACGAAGCGAACCGCGACCGCGAACTGTCCCGGCTGGTCCGGGACGTGGCCGCGCTTCCCGAGGGGGAGCATCCGTGGTGTGCCGGGGTGGCCCTGGCCGCCGGGACCGGCTCGGGACCGCTGGTCCGGGAAGCCTCCGGCTGGGCGGTGCGCCACGCGGCCCACGACCGTGAGCTGCCGCGCGAACGGTGGGTGCCGGTCCGGGCCGACACCGTCTTCGACCTCGCCTCGCTCACCAAGCTCTTCACCACGATCGTGGCGGTCCGCGCCCTCGAACGCGGCACGATCGCGCTCGACGCGCCCGTCGCCGGATACGCCCCGCGCTACACGGCCGCCGCCGAGCACCGCGTCACGGTGCGGCAGCTGCTCACCCACACCTCGGGCCTGGTGCCCGAACTCCCCCTGTACGACTGCGGCTCCGACGAGGAGCGGCTGGCCCGGCTGGCCGCCGAGCCCCCGGTCACCCCGCCCGGTACCGCGCGCCGCTACTCCGATCTCAACTTCCTGCTGTTGCAGGCGGTGCTGGAGGGGGCCGAGGGCGAGCCCCTGGACCGGCTCGTCCACCACACCGTCACCGGTCCGCTCGGTATGACCTCCACCCGCTTCCGCCCGCCCGCCTCCTGGCTGCCGCGGATCGCCGCCACCGAGGACCAGCGGCGCCCCTGGGGCAAACTCGACCGGGGCATGGTGCGGGGCACCGTCCACGACGAGAACGCCTACGCCCTGGGCGGTGTCGCGGGCCATGCGGGGCTCTTCTCCACCGCCGACGACCTCGCCGCGCTCTGCCGCGCCCTGCTCCGGGGCGGCGGGCCGCTGCTCTCCCCGGCGTCCGTGGAGCTGATGCTGACCGCGCCGGGCCTGGGCTTCGAGATCGACCAGCCGTGGTTCATGGGCGGGCTGGCGGGGCGGGGCGCGGCGGGCCACACCGGTTTCACCGGCACCAGCCTGGTCCTGGACCGCGCCACCGACTCCTATCTGGTGCTGCTGGCCAACACCGTGCACCCGCGTCGCCGCCCCGCCGACAGCCGCCCGAGAGCGGCCGCGGCGACGGCCCTTTCGCGGGCCGTACGGAGCGGCCGGTGATCGCGTCCGTCGTGGTACGCCTCAAGTCGGCCCGTGGCAGGGCGAGTCGGGCCGCTCGGGGCGCGGCTCGAGGCGCGGGTCAGTCCTCGGCGGGCGGCCAGACATCGCCCCATACGGTGTCACGGGCCGCGCGGTAGAGGGGGCCATGGCGCTTGGTGACCGTCCGGCGGGTCAGCCCCTCGTCCGCCGTGCACAGATCCAGCAGGACCTGGCCCTTGCGGATCTGGGGGTGGCGGGTCACCCGGGACGTGGCGGGCGGGGCGGGGAAGCGGACCGCGGCCACATAGCTGAACTTCTCGTCCTCGTACGACAGTGAGCCGCCCTTCACCTGGCGGTGGAGGGAGGAGCGGCTGACGCGCGCGGCGAAGTGGCACCAGTCCTCACCCGGCGCGATCGGGCAGGCCGCGCTGTGCGGGCAGGGTGCGATCACACGCAGGCCCGCCGCGGTGAGCCGGTCGCGGGCCGCACGGACGCGGGCGAAGCCGTCGGGGGTGCCCGGTTCGACCAGCACCACGGCCCGGGCGGCGCGCGCGGCCTCGTCGACGACCGCGTGCCGGTCGGCCTCGGTCAGCTCGCCCAGTACGTACGAGACGGTGACGAGGTCGGTGGTGTCGGGCAGTGCCAGACCGTCACCGATGGCCAGGCGCCGCCACTGGGCGCCGCGCAGCGCCTCCGCGTCCGCGTGGCGGGCGAGTTCGCGGCCGAGGGCGAGGGCGGGCTCGGCCCAGTCCAGGACGGTGGTGGTGTGGCCGCCGTCCGGCCAGGCGGCGGCCACCGCCCAGCTCGCCGCGCCGGTGCCGCCGCCGATGTCGATATGGGAGGCCGGGGCCCAGTCGGGGGCCTGGGTGCGGAAGGCGGTGAGGGCGGCGCGGACCGCCTCGAAGGTGGCGGGCATCCGGTAGGCGGCGTACGCGGCGACATCCGAGCGGTCGCGCAGTACGGGCGCGTCGGTGGGGGTGCGGCCCCGGTAGTTGGCGATCAGCCGGTCGACCGCCTGCGCCGCCTGGCGGGGCGGCAGTCCGTCGAGGAGCCCGGCGAGCGCGGTGCGCAGTGTCTCGTCGGCGGGGGCGGGGTGAGGGGCGTGCATTGTGCGGATTCTACCGGCCGGGGTGGCGCTTGGAGGTCCGAGACGATACGTATCGGTTCGAGGTGCGGAGATCCTTCGATAGATTGGCTCCATGGCCGACAAAGCGACCCCCGACGCCACCCGACGCAACCAGCGCTCGCACCGCGCGATCCTCGACGCCGCCATCGAACTCGTCGGTGAGGTCGGCTATCCCAAGCTCACCATCGAGGCCATCGCCGCCCGCGCCGGGGTCGGCAAACAGACCATCTACCGCTGGTGGCCCTCGAAGGCCGCGGTGCTGCTCGACGCCTTCGTCGCACTCGGCGAGCGGGCCGCCCGGGAGGCGGGCGGCGAGGACGTGTACGAGATCCCCGACACCGGGGACCTGGAAGCGGATCTGAAGGCCGTGGTGCGGGCGACGGTCGACGAGTTGAACGCGCCCGGGTACGACGCCCCGTCGCGCGCCCTGGCCGCCGAGAGCGTGATCAACGCCGAAGTGGGCGCGGAGTTCGTCCGCCGGGTGCTGGAGCCGCAGCTCCAGCTCTATGTGAAGCGGCTGCGCGCCGCGCAGGACGCCGGACAGGTGGACCCCGCCGTCGATCCGCGGATCGCCCTGGAGCTGATCGTCGGGCCGCTGGCCCACCGCTGGCTGCTGCGCACCCTGCCGCTCACCCATGAGTACGGCGACGCCGTGGTCGAGCTGGTGCTGCGCGGGGTCACCGTGCGCTGAGCACCGGTCCGCCCGGCGCGGCCCGTCCGGCCGTCCATCCCCCGGCCGCCCGTACCGGCGGGGGCGGGGTGCCCAGCCGCTGCGGCGCGTCGGTGATGATGCCGTCGCAGCCCAGCCGCAGCATCCGGTCCCGCTGCCCGGGGGTGTTCACGGTGTGCGCCCAGACCCGGGGGATGCCCGAGGCGACGGCCCGCCGCACATCGGCGTCGCTCGCCTTGTAGTCCACGTCCAGCAGTTCGACGATGCCGCGCCAGTCGCGCGGCTGATCGGTGGCCATCTGCCGGGCGGACCGCCACAGCTGGGTCCGCAGCCCCAGACCGTGGGCCTGCCGGGCCACCTCGGGGTGGTTGGTGTTGACGAAGACCGAGCGGACCAGCCCCCGGTCGCGGATCATCCGGGCCAGCCGCGGCAGGCTCTCCGGGTCCTTGGCCTCGACCATCAGCGTGCTCCGGCCCCCGAAGCGGTCCAGCACCTCGGCGACGGTGGGCGGCCGCTCGGGCCGCCAGCTGCCGGGGAGCGCGGGGTCGGGGCGCAGCCGCACGGACTGCCAGTCGGCCGCGGTGAGGTTCTTCACGGGACCGGTGCGGTTCGTCGTACGGTCCAGCGTCGCGTCGTGGATCACCACCAGCGTGCCGTCCCCCAGCGCGCGGGTGTCGAAGTCCAGGACCTGCGCGTGGTGCCGGACGAACGCGGCGGTCAGCCCGGACATGCTGTTCTCGGGCTCTTCGAGGGCGCCACCGCGGTGCGCGGTGTAGACGATCGCCTGATGGGGCCGGGCCGGGCGTATCGCCTCCGGAAGCGGGGCGCTGATGAGCGGGGCGGGGCGGCGTGCGAAGGGCCGCCCGGCGGGGTGGGCCGCGAGGGCCACCGGTATCGACAGGGTGAGGATCGCCATACCGGTCATAAGGCGCCTGGTGATCATAAACGGAACGCTAAGGGCCGGACATCCGTTATGCCCTGATATCAGCACCCGGACGTGGGTCTCTCCCGTACCCCGGATGCGGACACCGGCCCCCTCGGGAGCAGGATGGTGGCAGCATTGATCGGGTACCGGCCGTACCGCCGGTACCGGCGGTGAAGCGAGGCGGTAGATGGAACGCAAGGGCAGGTTCTCCCAGTGGCTGCGTCGGCCGAGGAGCGGATCGGGCGGCGATACCGGCACGGGAGCGGGCGCCGGGGGCGTCCGCGAGGACCTGCTCCTGGCCGCCGCGGCCGCGGGATTCCCGCTCGCGCCGGCCGCCCATCCATCCGGCTACGGCTGTTCCTGTGACCGCATCGGCTGTCCGACCCCGGCCCGCCACCCCGTCTCCTTCGCCTGGCAGACCCAGGCCAGCACCGACCCGGACAAGGTCACCGGATGGCTGCGCGCCGATCCGCAGGCCAACTTCATCACCGCCACCGGCATCGTCCACGATGTGCTCGACGTCCCCGCGGACGCCGGCCGGCAGGCCATGGAGTCGCTCGGTGAGGCCGGGGTCGAGATCGGGCCCGTCGCCACCACCGGCGCCGATCTCCAGCAGGGCCGGATGCTGTTCTTCACCGCCACCCGCGGCACCCCGGACGACGAGGACGAGTGGTGGCCCTGTGAGCTGGACTGCCACCCCGAGACCATGGACGAGCACCCCGGGCTGCGCTGGCACTGCCGCGGCAGCTATGTACTGGTACCGCCCGCGCGGCTGCCGGCCGACGGCCACGTGGGCTGGCTGCTCGGCCCGGAGCGGCCGCTGCCCGACCCGCTGTCGCTGCTGGAGTCGCTGACCGACGCCTGCGCCCGCTTCATCGGCGAGGGCCATGAACACGACCACGCCGCCTGGCCGATGGGACGCTGACCGGCGGGGGCACCGCACCCGAAGAGGCCGGGCGTCACTCGCCCTTGGCCGCCGTCACACCCTCCAGCCGGTTGAGGAACACCACCTTGGGGTCCGCGGCGTCCTTCGCCGGGACCCGTACCGCCGACTCCGAGATCCGGGTCAGCGTCACCGCCCGCTTCGCCTCACCCGTCATCAGCGCCTTGATCTGCGCATCGGGGTTGGGCCGGAACCCCTTGGCCATCGTCTGCTTCTGGCGGTGGTGGGAGGCGAAGAAGACCAGTGCCCCGCCGTCCTGGGTGCGCAGCCCCACCGGGGCGTAACGGGCGCCCTGCGCCGCCGTGTCGATGTACTCGGTCCAGAACTTCGGCGTGCGCAGGAACTTCTTCCGGGTGGCCCGGATCCCCGACGTCGACTGGCCGTCGGCGAAGACCTCGCCCCTGCCCGTCATCAAGTAGCGGGTGTACGCGGTGCTCAACCGGTCCGGACGGACCGCCAGCCTCGGCGCCGGGCCCCGGACCGCCACCGGCCGTGCCCAGCCGTCCTTGTCGGTCGCCAGATCCGGCACCTCGTCCTGGCTCAGGATGGACAGATACGCGGCCTTCCACGGCTCGTCCGCACTGTCCCGGGTGAAGACGAACAACCAGCGGTTGTCGTCCCGGTTGCTGTTGGTGTCCGCGACGAAGAACTTGGGCCAGCCCACCTGTTTCGGGATCCGGTACCGGGCCCCGGTCAGCTCCAGCGCCGGGAACTTCGGGTTGCCCCCGGGCCGGTTGGCGTGCTGCGCCTTCAGATCCGCGGCGGTCATGGCCTCGAGCGGACCCGTCTCGACCTGACCGGCCAGCGACGGGTCCAGCTCGCGGTACGCCTTGTTGTAGGTGTCGGTGAACCGCTTGAGCGCCCTGGGCGCCTCAGCCTTCTCCACCGACGGGATGTTCTCCCGCTCGCCGTGCACCGTCATACACCCTGTCAGCGCCGTCCCCAGCGCCAGTACCGCCGCGGCCGTCCGAACTGCCTTCCGCCGGGGGCGTGGCCTGGGTGTCATGGGGCTCCGGCTCCTTCGGGGCGCGTGTGGACGGCGACACCCTACCGGGGGCGAAGAAGAAGGCCAGCGTGGGGACCAGATACAGCAGCCACACCGTGACCTGGACCCAGGTCGGGTCCGGCTGGAAGTTGAACACGCCCTTGAGCAGCGTGCCGTACCAGGAGTCCGGCGGAATCGTCGCGCTGATGTCGAAGGCCCGGTCGGTCAGCCCCGGCAGGAAGTCGGCTTCCTGGAGGTCATGGAAGCCGTACGCCAGCACACCGGCCGCCACCACGACCAGCATGCCGCCGGTCCAGGTGAAGAACTTCGCCAGGTTGATCCGGAGCGCGCCCCGGTAGAACAGCCAGCCGAGCACCACCGCGGTGAGCAGCCCCAGCACCACGCCGACCAGCGGGTCCGCGGTGCCGTCGTTGCTCGCCCGGACCGCCGTCCAGACGAACAGCGCGGTCTCCAGGCCCTCCCGGCCCACCGCCAGGAAGGCGGTGGCCACCAGCGCGCCGGTGCCCATCGCCAGCGCGGCGTCCAGTTTGCCGTGCAGTTCGGCCTTCAGATGGCGGGCGGTGCGCCGCATCCAGAAGACCATCCAGGTCACCAGGGCGACCGCGATGATCGACAGTGAACCGCCCAGCGCCTCCTGCGCCTCGAAGGTCAGCTCCTGCGAACCGAACTCCAGCGCCGCGCCGAAGGACAGGCTGATCGCCACCGCGGTGGCGATCCCCAGCCATACCGGCCGCAGCGCGTCCCGCCGCCCGGTCTTGACCAGATAGGCGACCAGAATGCAGACGACCAGGCTGGCTTCGAGCCCTTCGCGCAGACCGATCAGATAGTTGCCGAACACGAGGTTCGCCTTCCTCTCAGGAGTCCCTCAGGAGAACAGCGCCCGGCCCCACCAGTCGTCCTTGTCGCGGACGCCCGGCGGAACGGCGAACAGCGCCGAACCCACGTGCTGGATGTACTCGTTGAGCGCGTCCTGCCGCGCCAGACTGCGCTGCACGGTGACGAACCCGTCCCGTACGTCGTGCTGGTAGGCGAGGAAGAACAGACCGGCGTCCAGCCGCCCCAGACCGTCGGTGCCGTCCGTGAAGGAGTAGCCGCGGCGCAGCAGCCGCGCCCCGCCGTTGCTGTCCGGATGGGCCAGCCGGACATGGGCGTCGGGCAGCATCGCCTTGAGATTGGGCTCGTCCCGCTCGCGCTGTTTGCCGTACGGCGCGCCCTCGCCCTTGTCCCGGCCGAAGATGTCCTCCTGCTCCTTGAGCGAGGTGCGGTCCCAGGTCTCGATATGCATCCGGATGCGTCGGGCCACCAGGTAGGAGCCGCCCACCAGCCAGTCCGGGCCCGCCTTCCCGTCCACCCACACATGCTTCTTCAGGGCCGCGCCGTCGGTGCCCGAGATGTTCCGGGTGCCGTCCTTGAAGCCCATCATGTTGCGCGGGGTCTGGGCCTCCGGCGTGGTCGAGGACGTCTTGCCGAAGCCGAGCTGGGACCAGCGGATGGCGACCGTGCCCATACCGATCCGGGCGAGGTTGCGGATGGCGTGCACCGCCACCTGCGGATCGTCGGCGCACGCCTGGACGCAGATGTCGCCGTCGCTGCGGGCCGCGTCGAGGTTGTCACCGGGGAAGGCGGGCAGGTCGATCAGCGCCTTGGGGCGCCGCTTCGCCAGGCCGAACCGGTCCTTGCCCTTCTTGTCCTCGAACAGGCCCGGCCCGAAGCCGATGGTGAGGGTGAGCCGGGACGCCTTGAGGCCGAGCGCCTCTCCGGTGTCGTCCGGCGGCGCCTCCGCCAACTCGCCGACCGCGCCTGCGCCGACGGCGTGGCCCTGGGTCATCCGCGCCGCGGCCGCCGTCCACTCCTTCAACATCGCGACCAGTGCGTCGCGGTCGTCGGTGGTGACGTCGAAGGCCGCGAAGTGCAGCCGGTCCTGTACCGCGGTGGCGATACCCGCCTGGTGCGTGCCGTAGAAGGGCACGGCGGCGCCGCTGTCCGCGACCGACCGGGTCTTCTCGCCGTCACCGCCGCTCAGGGCGGCGGCCGTACCGCCGGCGGCCGCGGCGCCGAGCGCGAGCCCGGCGCCTCCCCAGCCGATCAGGGCGCGGCGCGAGGGGGTCGTCATGGCCTCGTCGGTCATGTCCGGCTTCTTCCTGTCGCGTGGGTGTTCCGTGGGCTCCGTCGGCGATTCCGTCGGCCGGTGACGGGGGTCACTTCTTGACGACGACGACGGCGGCGGCCAGCTTCGACAGCGGCTCGGCCAGCGCGTTCACCGCGTCCGAAAGCTTCTTGCGGTCCGCCTTGGAGACGGTGTCATAGGAGACGAAGCCGTCCCCCTCGCGGTAGCCGTCCAGCAGCTTGTCGACCGCCTTGAACTGCTTGTCCAGCTCCGTGGTCAGGGCGGGCTTCCGCTGGGAGGCCACCGGCCGCAGCAGGGTGTACGAAGTCTCGGCGCCCTCGACATTGGCCTTGAAGTCCACCAGGTCGGTGTGGCTGTAGCGCTCCTCCTCGCCGGTGACCTTGCCGGTCTGCACCTCGTCCAGCAGCTCCTTGGCGCCGTTGGCCATACCGGTGGGGGTGATCTCGGCGGTGCCGACCCGCTTCTGCCAGTCCTTGAGGTCGGTCACCAGCTGGTCGGCGAGGTCTTTGTCGGCTGCCGTGATCTTCTTGGTCTGCCAGAGCGACTTCTCCAGACGGTGCCAGCCGGTCCACTTCTGGCCCTTCTCCAGACCGTCCTCGCGCACATCGACCTTGGGGTCGATATCACCGAAGGACTCGGCGACCGGCTCGGTGCGCTCCCAGCCGATACGGGAGGGGGCGTACGCCTTCTTGGCGGCCTCGAGGTCGCCCTTCTTGACGGCGTCGGTGAACTTCTTGACCGCGGGCAGCGTCTCGTCGGCCTGGGTCTGCGCGTAGGTGCGGTACGCGGCGACGGCCTTGTCCAGCTTGGGGTCGCGCTTGGCGACCTTCCCCTCGCCGGTGGCGGCCACCTTCTGGCGGATGCCGTCGCCCTTCATCCCGGGCTTGCAGGCGATCTCGTAGCTACCGGCCTTGACCTCGGCGTTGATCGTGGTCTTGGTGTGCGGGCCGATGTTCTCCCGCTCGGTGACGATCCGGTCGCCCGGGGCGTACACATAGACCTCGGTGACCTTGGATCCCGTGTTCTCCACGGCCAGCTTGACGTGTCCGGCGGGGAAGGAGGTCTTGGAGACCTCGCACTTGTCGTCGGAGGCGGTCACCTGGATGGCGTCGGAGTCCTTGGCGTCGGACTTCTCGGCGCAGCCGGCGACGGCGGTGATCGTCGTCAGCGCCGATATCGCGGCGACAACAGAGGTGCGAGCGGCTCGCATGCGGGCTCCAGGCTGGCTCAGGGGTGGAACGGGCGGACGGACATCACGGCGCATTGCCGATAAGGCTGCCCTAACTTAACTGAGGCTTGCCTGCGCCGTTCCTATGGAGTCTCATGATTTGGTCTTCACCGGGTAAAGGTTTTGCCATGTGGTGCGTCGCGAAGCGGCAGAACCAGCAGTTCCGTGGTCCGGGGGTGGGGGAGCACCTCCACCGGCTGCCGGTAGACCCGGGAGAGCAGCGCGGCGTCGAAGACCCGCTCCGGCGGGCCCTCCGCCGCCACCCGCCCCTCGTGCAGCACCGCCACCCGGTCCGCGTACGCCGCGGCCAGCCCCAGGTCGTGCAGGACCACCACCACCGCGTCCCCGGCCGCCGCCCGCTCCCGGCCCAGCCGCAGCACCAGCTCCTGATGGCGCAGATCGAGTGCGGCGGTCGGCTCGTCGAGCAGCAGCAGCGCGGTGCGCTGGGCCAGCACCCGGGCCAGCGCCACCCGGGCCCGCTCCCCGCCGGAGAGCGACGAGAAGGGGCGCGCCGCGAACTCACCCACCTCGGTCGCGGCCATCGCCGCCGCCACGGCCTCGTCGTCCTCGTCCTCCGCCGCGGTCCCGGCCCACGGCGCCCGGCCCATCCGGACCACCTCGGCCACGGTGAACGGGAACGAGAGGGCCGAGGACTGGGGCAACACGGCGCGGCGCAGGGCCAGTTCTGCCGGGGCCCACTCGGCCGCCGGCCGCCCCTGGATCCGTACTTCCCCGGACTCCACCGGCAGATCGGCGGCGAGGGCGGCCAACAGGGTGGATTTCCCCGCCCCGTTGGGACCCACCAGCGCCAGCACCTCCCCGGCCCGTACGGTCAGGTCCACCTCCGAGAGCACGGTGCGGTCCGCGAGCCGCACCCGCGCCCCGGACGCCTCGGCCAGGACGGTGCCGGCGGCCACCGGACCGGGCAGCCGCCGGTTCCGCGCGGTGAACAGCCGCCTCATGCCCAACCCCCCTGTCCGCGCCGGGTCCTGCGCAGCAGCCAGAAGAAGAACGGACTGCCGACGAGCGCGGTGAGCACACCCAGCGGCAGTTCGGCGGGCTGGGCCGCGGTGCGCGCCGCCAGATCCGCCGCCACCAGCACCAGCGCGCCGCCCAGGGCGCTGCCGGGGATCAGGAAGCGGTGCCCGGGTCCGGCCGCCATCCGCAGCAGATGCGGAACCAGCAGCCCGACGAAGCTGATGACGCCCGCCACGGCGACCGCCGCCGCCGTCAGCAGCGCCACCACCAGGATCAGCGCCATCCGCAACCGTTCGACATCCACCCCGAGATGGCGGGCCGGGCGCTCGCCGAGCGCCAGCAGATCCAGCTTGCGGGCGTAACACGGGGCGATCGCCAGACCCGCCAGCGCACAGGGCAGCACCGCCAGCACCTTCGGCCAGGTGGCCTGGGCGAGCGAGCCGAGCTGCCAGAAGGTGATCTGGGTGAGCTGGGCGTTGTCGGCGAAGAAGACGGCGAGCCCGATCAGCGCCCCCGCGAAGGCGTTGACCGCGATACCGGTGAGGATGAGGGTGACCACCTCGGTCCGGCCGTCCGAACGGGACAGCGCGTAGACGAGGAGGACGGTCAGCAGTCCGGCGGCGAACGCGAACGCGGTCACCGTCCAGTTGCCCAGTACGTCCAGCCCCAGCGCGATGGCACCGGCCGCGCCCACCGCGGCGCCCATCGAGATGCCGATCACCCCCGGCTCGGCCAGCGGATTGCCGAACACCCCCTGCATCAGCGCTCCCGCGCACCCCAGCGACGCCCCGACCAGCAGCGCGAGCACCACCCGCGGCAGCCGCACATTCCACAGCACGCTCTCGCCGACCCGGTCCAGCGCGGCGCCGCCCAGACCGACGCGGTGCAGCAGGGAGTCCACGATGCCGCCGAGCGGGATCTCGTACGCGCCGATCGACACGGACAGCAGGGCGAACACGGCCACGGCGGCGCCGAGCGCGGCGGTGAGCCAGGCGGTACGCCCGCCGCGGCCGTGCCCGGCGGCCGGGGTCCGCGCCTCGGCCGTAGCGCCCGTAGAGCCCCTGGGGCCCGGTCCGTCCGGTGCGCTCTGCGCCGGGGCGGTGTCGCGCGGGGGCGCGCTCACCGCTGGTCCGCCGTGTGCAACTGCTTCACCAGGGAGCCGAGCACCTGGTCGGTGCGGGGGCCGTAGTTGAGCAGCACCCCGTCGTCCACGGTGACCACCCGGCGGTCCATGCCCGCCGGGGTCTCGGCGACCCCCGGCAGCTTCAGCAGCCCGTCGACGCCACCGACCGATTCGAGCCCCTTGGTCATCACAAGGATCGCGTCCGGCGCGGCCTTGGCGAGGGCCTCACTGGTGATCGGGGTGAAGTCCTTGGTGAGCCCGGACGCCTTGCCCGCGTCCACCGCCCCGGCCGCCTCCAGCAGCGAACTCGCCCCCGAGTCACGGCCGCCGAGCAGATGGACGGAGGCCGAGCCGCGGACGTAGAGGAAGGCGACCCGGGGTTCGCGCCCGGTGGCGGGGATGTTCGCGCGCACCTTCTCGATCCGCCGGTCGGTGCGCTCGGTCAGCCTCGCCCCGGCCTCGCGCACCCCGAGCGTCGCGGCCACCGCCTCGATCCTGCGATGGATATCGGACATCCGCTTCGGTGGGTCGAAGAGGACCAGCGGGATCCCGGCGTCCCGGATCTGGTCGATGGCCTCGGCCGGTCCGGTGGTGGTGTCCGCGAGGACGACGGTGGGCTCGAGGGAGAGCACACTCTCCGCCGAGACATCGTGGGCCCGGGTGACCACCGGCAGCTTCGCCGCCTGGCTGAAGGTGGCGGTGATGTCCCGGGCGACCACATGGCGGCCCAGGCCCAGGGTGAAGACGAGTTCGGAGAGCGAGCCGCTGAGCGGGACGATCCGGTCGGTGTCGCGGACCGTCACCCGGTGTCCGTCGGCGGATCGCACGGTGGCCGGAAGCGTGGGCCGCGCGGTGGTGCGCAGCGGCTCCACCCGGTCGGCGGCCGGGGCGCGGCCGGATGTCTTCCCGGTGGCCCCGCCCGACCCTCCGCAGCCGGTCAGCGCGAGCAGGGCCAGCACGGTCAGCGAGGTCAGCAGGGCGGCCAGGAGTCCGGCGGGACGCGGTCCGGGGCGCAAAGGCCGGGCTGCCGGGGGCAGTTGATCCACGAGTCAGCCTCTCCGCGCGACGGCGCTGTTCCGACCTGATGAGATGTAGCTTAGGTTAGCCTTACCAAGCTTCGCCAGGTATGGGAGGGGCTCGTGATGCCGTCGTTCAAGCCAGTCCGCGGATCCGCGGTGGGGGCCGTACCGGTGCTCTGCGCCGCGCTGCTGAGCGGGGTGCTGCCCGGTGGACCGCCGGTGCCTGAGGCCCATGCGGCGGACCGCACGGTCGCGGGCGGGCGGCTGGACTGGGGCATCAAGTCCTCGTTCCAGAGCTATGTCACCGGACCCGTCGCGCGGGGCGGTTGGAGTCTGCGGGACGGCGCCGCCACGGTCGGCGGCAGCCAATTCCGCTTCCACTCCGCCACCGGTGCGTACGACCCGGACAGCGGGGCCTTCCGGGCGGGCTTCTCGGGCGGGGTGCGGTTCACCGGCCACCGCAAGGCGGACGGCACCTATGAACTGGACCTCACCATCAGCCGTCCCACCGTGCGCGTCGCGGGCGGCAGCGGAACCCTCTACGCCGACCTCAGCAGCAAGGCGAAGGGCACCGGCACGGTCACCCGGTCCACCCAGGTGCCCCTGGCCTCGCTCGACCTCCGCGGGGTGAACGTGCGCGGCGGCGGCTCCCCGGTGACGCTGACCCACCTGCCCGCCACCCTCACCGCACGCGGCGCCAAGGCGTTCGCGGGCTACTACACCGCGGGCACCGCCCTGGACCCGGTGAGCCTGTCGGCGGACGTCGCCGGAGCGAAGCCCACGCCCGGCGCGAGCAAGAGCCCGGGGTCGTCCGGGGCGGGCGAGGGCGCCGGGCGCGAGAAGCGTGGCACCTTCCGCGAGGCGGCCGTCGACTGGGGGGTGCGCCGCACCTTCCGCGAGTACGTCACCGGGCCGATCGCCAAGGGGGAGTGGCGGCTGTCGGATGGCGCGCAGGACGGTGGCGCACTGTTCCGCTTCCCGCATGGCAAGGGGGAGTACGACGAGCGGAAGGGCACCCTCCGGGCCGACTTCCAGGGCCGGTTGCGGTTCCGGGGCACCAAGCTGGACCTCACGCTCAGCGGGGTGTCCGTCCGGATCGCCGACGGCCGGGGCACGCTCTCCGCGGAGGTGGTGAACCGCCGCGCCACGGACCGGGACGTCCCGCTGGCCACCTTCGAGGTCACCCGGCTCCGCCCGAAAAACGGCCTGATCACGGTGGTGGAGGCCCCGGCGGAGCTCACCGGGCGCGGCGCCGGCGCGTTCGGCGGCCTCTACAAGGCGGGCACCGCCATGGACCCGGTCTCACTCGCGGTCGCCGTGGACGGCGAGGCCGCACTGCCCCCGCTGCCGGACCTCGGCAGCGAGCCCTCGGCCGCCGCGCCGGAGCCGACCGGTACGGACCGCGCGGAGCCCGGCGGCTCGCCCAAGGCGGCGTCGTCGTCCGGCGGTTCGCACTCTTCCACCGTGGCGTGGGCCGCCGGGGCGGGCGGCGGTGTGCTGGTCGCCGCGGCGGTGGCGTTCGCCGTGCTGCGCCGGCGGCGGGCCGTTTCTTCTGTTTCTTCTTCTTCCGATTCCGATCAGGAGGCACCATGAACACCATCCCGAGCACCTCCGGCAGACGGTCACCGCGCGCCGCGCTCGCCCTCGCCACGGCCGTCGCCGCGGCGGCCGCCTTCGGCGCCACCGTGGCGGTGCTGCCCGCCCAGGCGGCCGGGAAGGCTCCGGCCGCCCCGGCGCTGGAGCTGAAGGACGGCACCCTGGACTGGGGTGTGAAGGAGGGGTTCCGTAAGTACGTCACCGGCCCGATAGCCCATGGCAAGATCGAGGTGTCGGACGGGGCCCGACAGGCCCCCGACAACGGCCCGTTCACCTTCACCGACGGCACCGGCAGCTATGACACCTCCACCCACGGCGTGGCCACCACCTTCAAGGGCCGGGTCCACTTCACCGGCCACGACGGCGCCTTGGACCTCGGCCTCACCGACCTCAAGGTACGGACGAAGGGCACCACCGGCGCCATCACCGCCGATGTGACCGCCTCCGGCACCACGAGTGACGATGTCGAGCTGGTCACCCTGGACCTGTCCCAGGTGCGTCCGGAGACCGGTGAGGGCGGCCGGATGACGTTCGCGAAGATCCCGACCAAGCTGACCGCCGACGGCGCCAAGGCGTTCAACAACATGTACGCGGAGGGCCAGGAGCTGGACCCGGCCACCCTGGCGGTGACCCCGGGCGGCCCGGCCGGGCCCACCCCCTCGGACACTCCGACCACCGCCACCCCCACGCCGACCGCGAGCGACACCCCGACGGCCACGCCGACCACAGGGGAACCCACCGCGAAGCCGACCGGTGAGCCCACCACCGACGGCCCCTCCGACGGGAAGCCCACAGTGGTCGACGGAAACCTCGACTGGGGTGTGAAGAAGTCCTTCCGCGACTACATCACCGGGCCGACGGCCAAGGGGAAGATCACCCTCAGCGGCGGTGCCGCCAAGCACGGGAGCGGCTACCGCTTCCCCGACGGCGAGGGCAGCTTCGACGCCGACAAGGGTTCGCTGGAGGTCAAGTTCGCCGGTGCGGTGCGCTTCACCGGCCATGAGGGCGCCCTGGACCTGAAGTTCAGCGATCTGGGTGTCGAGGTGAACGGCGTCAAGGGCGCGCTGATCGCCGATGTGTCGGCCAAGGACCGCGCCACCGGCAAGGTCACCCGCAGCCAGGACGTCCGGCTGGCCGATCTGACCACGGACTCCGGCTCGCTGGAGGCGAAGGACGACGTCATCACGCTCACCGGCCTCCCGGCCGCCCTCACCGCCGACGGCGCCAAGGCGTTCGGCGGCTTCTACGAGGCGGGCGCGGCGCTCGACCCGGTCAGCGTGGCCGTCTCCCTCGACGAGGACGCCACCCTGCCCGGGGGGACGGGCGGCGGGGGCTCCGGCACCGGCGGTTCCGGCTCGACCGGTGGTGACGGCGGCGCCGGGGCCACCACCGGGGGCGGCACCACCGGCGGCGGCTCCCTCGCCTCCACCGGCGCGGGCGTTCCGGCCGAGGCGCTGATCGGAGGGGCCGCCGCGATGGTGGTGGTCGGCGCCGCGGCCGTCTTCGCGGCGGCCCGCCGCCGCACCGACTCCGCGGCCACCGCCGGATCCTGACGCGACCGTCACGGCGGCCCCACCGCTCCGGGGCCGCCGTGACCATCGGTCCGTACACTCCCGTGCCCACCGGACTCCGCCGGTGGGCACGGCACTTCTCCCGCGCTCTCGCGCGGCCGTCCTACGCGCTGAGCGGGAACTCCTGGCCCAACTCCCGGAAGACCGCCGTGTTCAGCGCGAAGGCCCGCTTGCACTCCTCGACCACACGCTGCTTCTCCAGATCGTCCACCGGCAGCGCGTCCAGCAGGGCGCGGTACTCCCGCTTGAAGGCGGCCGGATTGCCTATCCCCTCGAAGACGTAGAACCGCACTCCGTCGCCCTTGCGCGCGAAGCCCCAGTTCTTCTCGGCCGTGCCCCGGATGATCTGGCCGCCGGACAGATCGCCGAGATAGCGGGTGTAGTGGTGGGCGACATAGCCCGCGGGCCAGCCGCGGACGCACCACTCCACCCGCTGTGCGTACGCCTGGGTGGCGGGCAGCGGGGAGAGCCCGGCCCGCCAGTCCGGGCCGCCCAGATGGCGCAGATCGCGCTCCAGCGCCTCGGTACGGATCAGCTCGGGCCGGATGAACGGCCCCGCCACCGGATCCGCCGCCAGCGCCTGGGCCGCGGACTCCAGCGCCTGGTACACGAACCACAGCTGCTCGGTGTAGCGGCGGTAGGCCGCCACTCCGAGGCGGCCCCCGAGCAGGTCGCTCATGAACGTCGAGTTCTCGGCCTCGGTGTGCGCCTCATGGGAGGCGGTGCGGATGAGCGTCGAGAACGGGGTCGGGGCGGCGGGTGCGGCGTCCACGGTGGACCTCCGGGTACCGGTGCGAGTAGGTTAGGCTTACCTAAGCCGCTCGGTTCGCCTACGTCAATGATTTCCCGACAGGCTGTCGGTAAACCTCGGTCCCGCACCGCTTCCGCCGCCCGCTGCCCGCTTCCGGCCGCGCCGGGGTCACGGCAGGGTGAGGATCTCCGCGCCCGTCTCCGTCACCACCAGCGTGTGCTCGAACTGCGCCGTGCGCCTGCGGTCCTTGGTGACCACCGTCCAGCCGTCGTCCCACATGTCGTACTCATGGGTGCCCAGCGTCAGCATCGGCTCGATGGTGAAGGTCATCCCGGGCTTGATCTCGGTCGTGTGGTGCGGGCTGTCGTAGTGCGGCACGATCAGGCCCGAGTGGAACGAGGTGTTGATGCCGTGGCCGGTGAAGTCGCGGACCACGCCGTAGCCGAAGCGCTTGGCGTACGACTCGATGACCCGGCCGATGATGTTGATCCGGCGGCCCGGCCGGACCGCCTTGATCGCGCGGTTGAGGGACTCCCGCGTCCGCTCGACCAGCAGCCGCGACTCCTCGTCCACGTCACCGCAGAGATAGGTGGCGTTGTTGTCGCCGTGCACCCCGCCGATGTAGGCGGTGACGTCGAGGTTCACGATGTCGCCGTCGCGCAGCACGGTGCTGTCCGGGATGCCGTGACAGATGACCTCGTTGAGCGAGGAGCACAGCGACTTGGGGTAGCCGCGGTAGCCCAGGGTCGAGGGATAGGCGCCGTGGTCGCACATGTACTCGTGCGCCACCCGGTCCAGCTCATCCGTGGTGACACCGGGCTCGATCAGCTTGGCGGCCTCCGCCATGGCGCGCGCGGCGATCCGCCCCGCGATCCGCATCTTCTCGATCGTCTCGGCGTCCTGGACCTCGGGCCCGGTGTATGGCGTCGGGCCCTCCTTCCCGACGTACTCCGGACGCGGGATCGAGGCGGGGACGGTACGGGTGGGGGAGAGCGTCCCCGGGACAAGAAGCGACTGGCCAGACATATCAGCGAGTGTATCGGCGGCGCATCGGGCAGCATGGCCGCAAGGGCGATACCGCGGGGTGCGACGGCGCCCGCGGAGGACGGAGAGCGGAATGGCGCTGTTCAAGAAGAAGGCCGGGGGCAAACCGGGCGAGTGGTACTACTGCCTCAACCACGGCACGGTCGAGGAGGGCCCGGAGTGCCGCGCCGCCGACCGCATGGGGCCGTACGCCTCCCGGGAGGAGGCCGCGCACGCGATGGAGACCGCGCGTGAGCGGAACGAGGAGTGGCAGAACGACCCCCGCTGGCAGAACGGACCGCGGGGGGACTGACCTCCCGAAGGACCGCGGGGGACCGACCCCCGGCCCGCCCCCGCGCACGCGTCCGGATCAGGCCGGCGCGGGGGCGGCCTCGCGGACCTCGCGCGCGTGCTCGTCGGTGCGGGCGTCGTACGACATCAGCCGGGGCAGGGTCAGCGCCAACAGCCCCACGGAGACCACACACGCCACACCGCCCGACCACACCGCCGCCCGCACCCCGGTGAGCCCGGCGACCGTACCCGCCCGGACCTGGCCGAGCTGCGGTCCGGTCGTATAGGACAGCAGCTCGATACCGGCCAGTCGGCCCCGGAGCCGGTGCGGGATGGTCTGATTCCACATCGTGGCGCGGAACAGTCCGCTGACCATGTCACCGGCGCCCGCCGCCGCCAGACACACCAGCACCAGCCAGACGTTGTCCAGCCAGCCGGCCGCGGCCATCGAGAGACCCCACCCCGCGGCGCCCAGCGCCACCATCCGGCCGTGCCGGTGGATCCGGGACGTCCAGCCGCTCGTCAGGGTCACCACCATCGAGCCGACCGACCCCGCCGCGTACATCATGCCCAGCGCCCAGGGCGCGTCCAGATCCTCGGCGAGGAAGGGGAAGATCGCGTTCGGGAAGGCGAAGAACATCGCGACCATGTCCACCGCGTACGTACCCAGCAGCTCCTTGCGCCGCCACGCGTAACGCGCGCCCTCGCCGATCGCGCGCAGCGACGGCGGCTCGGCGTCATGGGCGGGCGGCGCCGGGGACAGCCCGAAGGCGAGCACCACGGAGACGGCGAAGGTGAGCAGATCGAGGCCGTAGGCGAACGGCAGCCCGGCGTACGCCACGACCACACCGGCGAGCGAGGGGCCCGCGATGGCCGACAGCTGCCAGCGGATCGCGTTGAGCGCGGCGGCGGCCGTGAGCTGGTCGTGCGGCACGATCCGGGCGGTGACCGCGTCGAGGGCCGGGCGCTGGATGCCGACGAGCGCGCTGGTCAGCGCGGCGACCACATACAGCGGCCAGACCATGGGGTCCGGCAGCAGGCTGTTGACCAGCAGGACGGCGGCCAGCAGCCCGAGCCCGGCCTCGGTGAGCAGGATCAGCTTCCGGCGGTCCAGGGCGTCCGCGAGCGCACCGCCGTAGAGCCCGAAGACGATGAGCGGCACCAGCTCGACCGCTCCGACGGCGCCGACCGCGAAGGCCGAGTCGGTCAGCTCCTTGATCTGGAGCGGCAGCGCCACCAGGGTCAGGAAGCTGCCGAAGCCGGTCACCAGCCCGGCGGTCCACATCAGGCGGAAGTCGCGGGAGGAGCGCCAGGGCGCGAGGTCGGGGAGGAGGGCGCGCTTGCGCGCTCGGTCGTCTGTGGGGGTCACAAGGGCTCATCGTCCGCCGGGCCCCACCGCCGGGGCAACTCATTAAAGGCCGGGACAAAGGCCCGGGACACAGGCCGGGCGGCCCCGGGGTCACCAGCGGGGCGGCGGTGGCGCCGTCAGCTGTTCCGCCAGCCGGGCCAGCCGGTCGCGGAAGCGGTGGCGGCCGGGCCGGGCCGGGAGGCTGTTCTCCCCGGCGGCCGCGCTCACCAGGTGCTGCACGGTGTCGAGATCGAGCCCGGCGCCCTCGAGCCCGGCCCCCTCGGGCACGGCCAGCGCGTCATGGGCCAGGGTGTGCAGCTCGGTGTCGCCGCCGTCGAGGGCGAGCACGGTCGCGCCGCCCCGGCGCGCGTCGTGCACCCGCTCCAGCAGCCCGGCCCCGGGGTCGCCCGGCGCGACGACGAGCAGCGTCTCACCGCGCCCGGCGCCCTCCAACCGGCCGAGACCCACGGACAGATGCGCCGGGACCGGGCCGTCCGGCACCCGGTGGCGCACCAGGGTGGGGGACAGCTCGGGCAGTCCGGACCAGGCGGCCTCGTCGTCGAGGTGCGCGGCCAGGTGCCAGGGCTCGTACTCCTCGCTGCCGACCAGCAGCAACCCGCCCTCGCGCGGTCCCACCGAGGCCCGCAGCGATCCGGCGAAACGGCGGGTGGTCTGCAACCACTCGGTCCCGGCGAGCACTTCGCGCAGCAGCGCGACCCGTACGGCGTCCATGGCATCCGTATCCTGCCGTTCCGCGCGGCGCGGCGGAGGCGGTTCGCACGGTGCGTCACCCCTTCGAGCGGCGGCTCCCGTTCAGGCCCGGACAGGCCCGCGATCCCCCGGGCCGGGTGCGCCCGGCGGTGCCGTCTCCCACAGTTCATGTGCCGTCTCTTGACGCTCTGTGAGGCAAACCCTAAGGTCGCCGCACACAAGGGACGTCCTACGTCCCATTTTTCTGGCTCGGCACTCGATTGCGACGGGGCATCGGGAGGGTCTGATGGCAAGCGGTGCGGAAGTCCGTCCGTACGAGGTGTCCGTCCCCTACCGGGCGGGGGCCGGGGGATACGCGAGCTACCGGATTCCGGCGGTGGTGCTGACCCGCGCCGGGACGCTGCTCGCCTTCGCCGAGGGGCGGGCGGGCTCCTCGGCCGACCACGGGGACATCGACCTGGTGGTCAGGCGGTCCGCCGACGGCGGGCGCACCTGGGGCGCGTTACAGGTCGTCGCGCGCAACGGCGCCGGTACGGCGGGCAATCCGGCCCCGGTGGTCCTCAGCGGCGGCGCGCACGACGGCCGGATCGTGGTGGTCCAGGTGCACAGCGCCGCGTCCGCCACCGAGGACCGGATCCGGCGCGGTGAGGTGTCCGCGGCCGACAGACGGCGGGTGTGGGTCGTCCACAGCGACGACGACGGCGCCGCCTGGAGCGCGCCCCGCGAGATCACCCGGCAGACCAAACGGCCCGAGTGGCGCTGGTACGCCACCACCCCCGGCCACGCCCTCCAGCTGCGCCACGGCCCGCACGCGGGCCGGATCGTGGTCCCGGCCAACCACTCGCTGCCGCCGACCGTCCCCGGCGACGACGGCACCGAGGGCCGCTACAACGGCGGACACGCGCTGCTCAGCGATGACGAGGGCGCGACCTGGCGGATCGGCTACGTGGACGACAACCCCGACGGCTATGTCAACGTCAACGAGACGACCGCCGCCGAACTCCCCGACGGCCGCCTCTACTTCAACACCCGCACCGACGCGAACGCCCCCGGCACCCGCGCCGACGCCCACTCGCTCGACGGCGGCGCCACGCTGACCACCCCGTTCCGTCCGCAGGCGGGTCTGGTCACCCCCGTCGTCGAGGGCTGTGTGCTGCATCCGGGCACCCCGGACGTACTGCTGTACTCCGGTCCGGCCGACCCCGGGTACCGGGCGCTGATGACGGTGCGCGCCAGCCGGGACGGCGGTGTCACCTGGCGTCCGGTGCACACCGTGGACGGGCTGCCCGCCGCCTATTCGGATCTGGTCCGGCTCGATGAGCGCACGGTCGGACTGCTCTACGAGACCGGCGACTTCAGCGCCTACTCGACCATCACGTTCCGGCGCATTCCGATGGAGGAGCTGGTATGAGCACATCAGACACACACGGGTACGGAACACCGCGCCGCGCCGTCCTCGGCGGTGCGGCCGCCGCGGCCGCCGGGTTCGCCCTCGCGGGCTGCGGTTCGGACGACGACAACAAGCCCGCGGAGCGCAAGAAGGGCGAGAAGATCACGCTCACCTTCTGGTCCTGGGTGCCGGGAATCGACAAGCCCGTCGCCCTGTGGAACCGCCACCACCCCGAGGTGCGGGTCGAGGTCGAGAAGGTCTCGGCGGTCGACGGCGCCCAGTACGCGAAGATGCACGCCGCCATCAAGGCGGGCAATCCGCCGGACCTCGGCCAGATCGAGTACCCGGTGGTCCCCAGCTTCCTCGTCGACAACGGCCTGCTGGACCTCACGAAGTACGGGATCGGCGCGCACAAGGACAAGTTCATCGGCTGGCAGTGGCAGCAGTCCGTCTTCGGCAAGGCCGTCTACGCCGTGCCGCAGGCGTCCGGTCCGATGGGCCTGTTCATCCGTCATGACCTCTTTGAGAAGTGGGCCGTCGAACCGCCCACCACCTGGGACGACTACGCCGACGCCGCCGAGGCGATCCGTAAGAAGGGCGCCTGGATCGAGACCTTCTCGGCCACCAACGGCAACCGCTTCGCCGGACTCGCCTGGCAGGCCGGGGCCCGCTGGTTCCGCACCGAGGGCGACACCTGGGTCGTCTCCCTCGACGACGAGCCCACCCTGAAGGTCGCCGACTACTGGCACGATCTGGTCCGCCGGAAGCTGATCAAGACCATTCCGGACCGTCAGAACGCCTGGTACAAGGATGTCCAGACCGGGGCGATGGCCTCCTGGCTCGGCGCCAGCTGGGGTGACGCGCTGCTCGTCGGCAACGCGCCCAAGACATCCGGCACATGGCGGGTGGTGCCCATGCCGCAGTGGAAGAAGGGCGACAACGCCTACGCCAACTGGGGCGGCTCCACCACCGCCGTCTTCGCCAAGACCAAGTACCCCAAGGACGCGCTGGAGTTCGCGGTCTGGCTCAATACCGACCCCCGGTCCATCAAGCTGCTGATCGAGAACGGATACGGCACCCCCGGCGCCAAGAAGGGCTACGCCACCTCCGACCTCGATGTGCACAAGGACTTCTTCGGCGGCCAGACCTACAGCCGGGTGTTCGAGAAGGCCAGCGAGGGCGTGGACACCAGCTGGCGCTGGGGCCCGGCCACCGACACCCTCTACCAGCGGCTCGGCGACGCCTTCACCGCCGCCATCGGCAGCGGTGACAGTTTCCGTGCCGCCCTGAAGAAGGTGCAGGGCGAGACGGTGCGCGATCTGAAGGAAAAGGGACTCACGGTGGAGGCCGGGTGAGGCGGCCCACCCGGACGGAGATCCGCGGTGCGCGGGCGGCGGCCGGATTCCTGCTGCCGTTCCTCGCGCTGTTCCTGCTCTGCTTCGTGGCGCCCATCGGCTACGCCCTCTACGAGAGCATGCTGAAGGTCGAGCGCACCGGCGCGCTCGGCCTGGGCGGCGAGACCACGGAGGTGTGGGCGGGCTTCTCCAACTACGCCCACGCGCTGGAGGACGACCGCTTCACCGCCGGATTCGGCCGGGTGCTGCTCTTCGGCGCGGTACAGATCCCCCTGATGATCGCCTTCGCCACCGCGCTCGCCCTGCTGCTGGAGGCGGCGTCCGCGCGCTGGGTCGGCTTCTTCCGGACCGCTTTCTTCCTGCCGTACGGCGTCCCCGGGGTGATCGCGTCCATCCTGTGGGGCTTCCTCTACGTACCCGGTATCAGCCCGCTGGTGGAGATGGCTCATACGGCGGGCTGGGAGGTGGACTTCCTGGGCCGCTCCACCGTGCTGTGGTCCATCGCCAACATCGTCACCTGGCAGTTCACCGGCTACAACATGCTGGTGCTGATCGCCCAGCTCAAGGCCGTCCCCGGTGAGCTGTACGAGGCCGCCCGGATCGACGGGGCCAGCGCCTGGCAGGTGGCCCGGCATATCAAACTGCCGCTGATCCGGCCCGCGCTGGTGCTCACCACCGTCTTCAGCCTCATCGGCACCCTCCAGCTCTTCGCCGAGCCCAAGGTGCTCAAACCGCTCAGCAACTCCATCGACTCCGGCTACACCCCCAATCTGGCCGCCTACAACGAGGCGTTCACCAGCAACAACCAGCACATCGCGGCGGCGGAGGCGGTACTGCTCGCACTGGTGGCGTGTGTGCTGTCCTTCGGCTTCCTCCGGCTGGTGGGACAGCGCGGGAAGGACGGCGAGAGCAGGTGACCACCGAGCTCACCGAGGAACTCCCGGCCGACGGCACCCCGGGGGCGGAGCCCGGCCCGCGCGGCAAGGGCCGCGAGCGCCGCCGGGGCCGACGCGGCGGCGGGCGGCGGCCACCGCTGCGGCACCGCGTCATCACCGTCTCGCTGCTCACCGTCGCCGCCCTGTACTTCCTCACCCCCGTCTACTGGCTGGCGGTCTCCGCCACCAAGTCCAGCAGCGATCTCTTCGGCACCTTCGGCTTCTGGTTCCACGACCCCCGGCCGCTGGACTACCTCCACCAGGTGCTCAGCTACGACGACGGCATCTACGTCCGCTGGTTCCTCAACAGCCTGATGTACGCGGGTGTCGGCGCGCTCATCGCCACCCTGCTGTCGGCCGCCGCGGGCTACGCCCTGGCCAAGTTCCGCTTCCCCGGCCGGGAGGGGATCTTCAACGTGGTGCTCGCCGGAGTGCTGATCCCCGGCACCGCCCTGGCCCTGCCGCTGTATCTGCTCTTCAGCGAGGTGGGTCTGGCCAACACCTATGCCGCGGTGCTCATCCCGAGCGTCGTCAGCCCCTTCGGCGTCTATCTCTGCCGGATCTACGCGGCGGCCGCCGTCCCCGACTCACTGCTGGAGGCGGCCCGGATCGACGGCGCGGGGGAGGCCCGGATCTTCTCCACGCTGGGGCTGCGGCTGATGACCCCCGCTCTGGTGACCGTGTTCCTCTTCCAGTTCGTGCATATCTGGAACAACTTCTTCCTGCCGCTGGTGATGCTCTCGGACTCCGATCTCTATCCGATCCAGCTGGGGCTGACCTCCTGGCAGGGCTACGCCGACCGGCAGCCGGAGCTCTACCAGTACACGGTGGGTGGTGCGCTGCTGTCCGTTCTGCCGCTGATGGTGCTGATGGGCGTACTCCAGCGGTACTGGCGCACCGGGCTGACGGAGGGGAGCGTGAAGGCGTGAGACGGGCGTGACAGTA
The DNA here is from genome assembly GCF_040650655.1 of Streptomyces sp. NPDC048636. Lineage (NCBI taxonomy): Bacteria > Bacillati > Actinomycetota > Actinomycetes > Kitasatosporales > Streptomycetaceae > Streptomyces > Streptomyces sp. NPDC048636. The sequence goes on from NZ_JBEZHR010000002.1 coordinate 582,655, forward strand.
TCGCTGTCATGACTACTTCCGATGGTGCGACTCCCGAGACCACCGCCCCCGCGAAGAAGGCTCCCGCCAAGGACCCGTGGGATCTCCCCGATGTGTCCGGCCTGGTCGTCGGTGTCCTCGGCGGCACCGGTGACCAGGGCCGCGGCCTCGCCTACCGGCTGGCCAGGGCGGGCCAGAAGGTGATCATCGGCTCGCGCGCCGCCGAGCGCGCGGCGACCGCCGCCGAGGAGCTGGGCGGCGCCGCACTGGGCATCGAGGGCGCCGACAACGCCGAATGCGCCCGGCGCAGCGACATCGTGATCGTCGCCGTGCCGTGGGACGGCCACGCCAAGACGCTGGAGTCGCTGCGCGAGGAGCTCCGCGGCAAGCTGGTCGTCGACTGCGTCAACCCGCTGGGCTTCGACAAGAAGGGCGCGTTCGCCCTGACCCCGGAGGAGGGCAGCGCGGCCGAGCAGGCCGCGGCCCTGCTGCCGGACTCCCGGGTCACCGCCGCCTTCCACCATCTGTCGGCCGTTCTGCTCCAGGACCCGGAGATCGAGCGGATCGACACCGATGTGATGGTGCTGGGCGAGTCCCGCGCCGACACCGATGTGGTCCAGGCCCTGGCGGGCCGGATCCCCGGGATGCGGGGCGTCTTCGCCGGGCGGCTGCGCAACGCCCACCAGGTCGAGTCGCTGGTGGCCAATCTGATCTCGGTCAACCGCCGCTACAAGGCCCATGCGGGGCTGCGCGTCACGGACGTCTGACGGGGCGGTCCGCCGCCACCGCGCCTCCCCGACGGGGCATGGACGGGGCATGGGGGACAATGTCCGGGAAGCCGAGAACACCCCCCGACAGGAGCCGCGCCCCATGCCCCGCCTCGCGATCTACGCCCTCGCCGTCTGCGTCCTCGCCCTCGCCGCGGCCGTGGTGTCCTTCGCCCGGGGCAGTCTCCTCGGGGTGGTCTGGATCCTGCTCGCGGGCGTCTCGTCCAATATGACCTGGTACTACGTACGCAAGGCGCGTATGGACCGGGCCGCCGCCCGCGAGGTCACCGGCTGACCGGTCAGGAGCCGCTGATCCCGGGCAGCTGTGGCTCGCCCTGCCAGAACCGGAAGAACTCCTGGCCCCAATAGGTGTCCCACTCGGTCACCCCCATCGCCCCCATGATCGCGTCCACGGCGTGGAAGAACGCCTCGTTGACCTCCGGGATCCACAGCACCCCGAAGACCGCGAGCAGCCCGAACGGCGCGTACGGCTCGACCTGCCGCCGCACCCGGTGCGACAGCCACGGCTCGATCATCCCGTAGCCGTCCAGCCCCGGCACCGGCAGCGAGTTCAGGATCGCGGCGGTGACCTGGAGCAGCGCCAGGAACGCCAGCGCGAAACGGAACACCACCGGCACCCGGTCCACCGCGTCCAGCCAGAACGGCGCGGTCAGCGCGGCGGCGAACAGCACATTGGTGAGCGGCCCGGCCGCCGATATCAGACTGTGCTTCCACCGCCCCCGGATCCGGTGCCGCTCGATGAACACCGCCCCGCCCGGCAGCCCGATCCCACCCATGATCACGAAGACCACGGGCAGCACGATGCTCAGCGCGACATGGGTGTACTTCAGCGGGTTCAGGGTCAGATAGCCCTTCGCCCCGATCGACAGATCACCGCCGTGCAGCGCGGTACGGGCGTGCGCGTACTCGTGCAGACACAGCGAGACGATCCAGCCGGAGACGACGAACAGGAACACGGCGAACCCGGGGCTCGCGGAGAAGTCCGTCCACACCGCCCACCCGGATACGCCCATGATCGCGACCAGACCGAGGAAAACGGGGCTGATCCGCCGCTCGCGGCGGCTTACTGCGGTGGTCATCGAGGGGGGTCTCCGTAGTGGGGGGTGCGGTTACCGAGGGAGGAACGTGGACCAGTGTGCGGTGAGTTCCTGCCCGTACGGAGCCCTGTGTGACGGGCGTCACGGCGGCGGGTCCCGCCGCCCCGACGACGGGGGCGGCGGGGGTCACCATGCCACGGCGGCACGAAGCCGTCCGGGCTGCGGAGGGCGGCCTCCGGCCGCGTGGGCCATCGACCACAATGGGCCCGTGCGCTATGCCATCCTCGGCACCACCGAGGCCCACCGTGACGACGGCACCCCTGTCGCACTCGGTGGCGCACGGCTGCGGGCGTTGCTGGCCGCCCTCGCGCTGAGCCCGGGGCGGCTGTGCACCACCGGCGCCCTCATCGCCCACATCTGGGACGACGACCCGCCCGCGGACGGGCACGCCGCGCTCCAAGCCCTCGTCGTACGGCTGCGCCGAGCCCTGGGCAAGCAGGCCGTGACCTCCGCCCCGGGCGGCTACCGGCTGGCCGCCGACCCCGACGACGTCGATCTTCACCGCTTCGAGCGGCTCGCGGAAGCGGGCGACCGCGCTCTCGCCGAGGGCGCCCCGGACCGGGCGGCCGACCTCCTCGGCACCGCCCTCGCACTATGGCGCGGACCCGCCCTCGCGGATCTGCCGGGCGGCACGGCGGCGGCCACCCGCGCCGACGCCCGCCGTCTGGACGCGCGCCGCGCCCGGTACGCCGCCGACCTCGCCCTCGGCCGCGCCGCCCAGGCCCTCCCGGCGCTCACCGAACTGTGCGCCGCGCACCGGCTGGACGAGCCCCTGCACGCCCTGCGCATCCGCGCCCTGCGCGACGCGGGCCGCCCGGCGGAGGCGCTCGCGGCGTACGAGACGATCCGCGCCGAGATCGCCACCCGCCTCGGCGCCGACCCCGGCCCGGACCTGAGAGCCCTCCACGCGGCCCTGCTGACCCCGCCTCCCGGCGTCCCGGCGGCGCCGGGGGCTGCCGCCGGTGCCACGTCGTCGGCGGCGCCCGAGCCCCCGGCTTCGGCGGGCGCCGGGGCTGCGGGCCCGCCCGCCGCTTCCGCGCACCCCGCGGCCCCGGGTGCCTACGCCCTTCCGGGCGGGGTGGCGCTCCCGGCCGTCCACGTCGCTCCCGGCGCGGGCCCCGCGGCCGCTGCCGTGCCAGGGGGTGCTGTTGAGCCCGGCGTCCCGGCCGCGCCCGGGGCGTGTACGGGCCCGGGTGCCCCGGCGCCCTCGGCGGCGCCCGGGGCCGGTGCGCGCGTCACTTCGGCCGCCCCGGCGGGGGGTCCGGTGGCGGCACCGGGCGTGGGTGGGAATCTGCGGGCTCGGCTCACCAGCTTCGTGGGGCGGGAGGCCGATGTGGAGGGGTTGCGGGGCGACCTCGCCGGGCATCGGCTGGTGACCCTGCTCGGGCCCGGCGGGGCCGGGAAGACGCGGTTGTCGCAGGAGGCCGCCGAGGCGGTCGGGCCCGCCTGGCCGGACGGCGTCTGGCTGGCCGAACTGGCGCCCGTCGACGACCCGGAGACCGTCCCGGAGACGGTGCTCACCGCGCTCGGCGGGCGCGAGACCGTCATCCGCGGCACCGCCGCCGAGGGGTTGCGGGCCGCCGCCGACCCCGCGAGCCACGATCCGCTCACCCGGCTCGTGGAGCACTGCGAACCCCGCCGCATGCTGATCGTGCTCGACAACTGCGAACACCTCGTCGAGGCCGCCGCCCGGCTCGCCGACACACTGCTGGCCCGCTGCCCGGGTGTCGCCGTCCTGGCCACCAGCCGTGAACCCCTCGCCGTGCCCGGAGAGCTGATCCGGCCCGTCGAACCGCTCCCGGACCCGGTCGCGCTGCGGCTGCTCCAGGACCGGGGCGCGGCGGCGCGCCAAGGGTTCCGTACCGACGACGATCCGGCGGCCTGCGCCGAGATCTGCCGCCGTCTCGACGGTCTGCCGCTGGCGATCGAACTGGCCGCGGCCCGGTTGCGGTTGCTCACCCCGCGCCAGCTCGCCGACCGGCTCGACGACCGGTTCCGGCTGCTGACCAGCGGCAGCAGAACCGTCCTGCCACGCCAGCAGACCCTCAGAGCGGTCGTCGACTGGTCCTGGGACCTGCTCGACACCCGCGAACGCACCGTCCTGCGCCGACTGTCGGTCTTCGCGGGCGGCTGCGACCTCCCGGCCGCCGAAGCGGTCTGCGCGGATGCGGCGGATGCGGCGGATGCGGATCACTCCGCCCCCGTCCGCCCCGACGCCGTCGATCCCCGAGACGTCGCCGCGCTGCTCGGCTCACTTGTCGATAAGTCTCTTGTCGTCGCCGCTCCCGGAGCGACCGGCGAGATGCGCTACCGGCTGCTGGAGACCGTCGCCGAGTACACGGGGGAGCGCCTGGACGAGGCGGCGGAGCGGGCCGCGGCCGAGCGCCGCCACCTCGTGGCGTACCGGGAACTGGCCCGCACCGCCGACCCGTTGCTCCGCGGCCCGGAGCAACGCGCGTGGCTGGACCGGCTGGAGGGCGAGCACGAGAACCTGCGCACCGCGCTGCGCCGCGCCATCGCCGCCCGCGACGAGCAGGAGGCGCTGTGCCTGGTGCTCTCCCTGGGCTGGTTCTGGAACCTGCGCGGCCACCGCGCCGATGCCCGCCACTGGGCCACGGCCGCCGCCGAACTCGGCCCGAACCCGTTCGCGCCGCCGGTGGCCCCCGCCCCGCCGCTGCACAGCAGCTGTACCGACGCCCCGCCCCCGATGACACCGGAGCTGCTGGCCGAAGCACGCCGCGGAGTACGGCTGTTCGCGCTGGCCAATATCGAGGGTGACCTCCAGTCGATGACGGGCGAGGCCGCCCAGCGCGACCTGGAGGGGATCGTCGCCGCCTACCGGCCGGGGCTGCCGCAGACCTGCCGTCTCCCCGGCCTCCTGTGGTTCTTCGCGGTGATCATCAAGGGTGAGTTCGACCTGCTGCGGGGGATGGCCGGCGAAACGGTGCGCACCTGCCGGGAGCTGGGCCACACCTGGGAGCTGGCCTTCACCCTCCAGCTGCGCGCCAAACTGCTCAACGAGCGCGACGGCCGCTCCCATAGCGACGCCGACAGCACCGAAGGCACCGGCGACGCCGACGAGAGCCTGGAGATCTTCCTCCGGCTCGGTGACGCCTGGGGTGCGGCCGAGGCGCTGTCCGGCCGCGGCGAGGCGCGGGAACAGCGGGGCGACGGCGCGGCCGCCGCCGAGGACTACCGCGCGGCGATCCGCTGCGCACAGGACCTCGGCGCCCATGAGCAGGTGGTGCTGCTCCGGGCCCGGCTGGCCGGGGTGTTCGTGGAGTTCGGGGACGAGGAGGAGGCCGCCGAGGGCGAGCGGACGCTGCGCGAGGTGGTCGACCGGGGCCCGCAGGCGGGCGCCGAGGCCCTGTCGTACGCCCGGATGCACCTGGCCCTGCGCTACGGCACCACGGGCCGGTTCGGCGAGGCGCGCGCCCAGCTGACCGCGCTGCATTCGGAGTTCGAGCTCCGGGCGCTACAACTCTTCCAGGGCATCACGGAGGGATTGCTGGCCTGGCTGGATCTGGAGGAGGCGCGACCGGGCAACGCCCTGGTGGGGGTGCGCGCGGCCCTGAAGAAGACGGCGGACCCGATAACGGCGCTGGTCGCGCCGTTCGTCCCGGTGACCCAGCTGCTGACCGGAGCCGAGGCGCTGGGCGCACTCGGCGGCGCGGAGCGGGCCGGGACGGCGGCGCGACTGCTGGGGGCGTACGACGAACTGCGCGGCTCCCACCCCCACTGGCGCTCCGGCAACGAGCGCGCGAGCCGGGAGCGCGCCGAGGCGGCGGCGCGGGCCCGGCTCGGGGACGCGGCGTACGGCCGGGCATACGGCGAGGGCGCCGGCCTGTCCCTGGAGGAGGCCATCGCCCTGGTCTGAGCCGTCCTGGTCCGAGCCGCGCTGGCCGAGCCGCTCCGGTCCCAGGCGATTCCGCACACCGCCGCGACCGCCGGCCAGGTGAGCTGCCCCCCGTGCGGCTCACATGATCGGCGGTCGCGGCCGCGGGAGGGAGACCCCCGCCCCCTCAGGTGGTCTTGTTGCGGAACTTGGCCACCGCCAGCGGAGCCGTGACCACCGTGATGGCCACCGCCCACAGCAGACAGACCGTCACCGGATGCGCGATCGCGCCGTGGCCGCTGGTCAGCGCCCGCGCGGCATCCGCGAGCTGGGACAGCGGGTTGTACTTGGTGAAGGACTGGAGCCAGCCGGGCATGGTGCTGGTCGGCGCGAAGATGGACGAGCCGAACTGGAGCGGCATGATCACCAGCATGCCGACGCCCTGGACCGCCTGCGGCGTCTTCATGGACAGGCCGAGCAGCATGAAGATCCAGGTCAGCGAGGAGCCGAAGAGGAGCGCGAGGGCGATGGCGCCCAGCAGCTCCAGCGGGCCGGTCTTGAGCTCGAAGCCCATGAGGAAGCCCATGGCCAGCAGGATGAGGGTGGACACCATCATCCGCCCGGTCTCCACGATCAGCTTGGCGATCAGCACCGAGGAGCGGGCTATCGGCATCGTCCGGAAGCGGTCCATGACTCCCTTCTGGAAGTCGTCGTTGACACCGGTGCCGACCGACATCGCGATGTTCAGCCCACCCATCGCCATCATCCCGGGGATGAAGTAGTTGATGTAGGCGCCGCGGTCGCCCGCCGCCACCGCGCCGCCGAAGACATAGACGAACAGCAGCGAGAAGATGATGGGCATCAGCACGGCGTCGAACATCGACTCCGGGTCCTGCTTGATCTGAAGGGCGTTCCGGCGGACCAGCGCGCCGATGTGGCGCAGATTGGCCCGCGGCCCGATCCGGCCCTCGCCGGGGAGCGCCTTGGCGGGCGCGGTCATCGTTGCCGCGCTCATGCGGCGACCTCCTGGGCGATGTCGTGGGTGGTGGCCTCGTCCTCGGGGGTGGAGGTCTTCTGGCCGGTGATGGCGAGGAACACCTCGTCGAGGCTGGGCAGATGGGTGTCGATCCCGGCGATGGTGAAGCCGCGCTCACCGAGCAGCCCGATCACCGCGGTCAGCTGCTCATCGCTGATGATGGGCACATTGACCAGGCCCTCCGCGCTGTCCGCGGTGGCGCTGCCCACGCCGTCCAGCCCGGCCTGTGCGATGGCGCCGACCATCCGGGGCAGCTCCTGGGGATCGGACGGGCGGATCTGGAGGGTGCGCCCGCCGACCTTGGCCTTGAGCTCGTTGACCCGGCCCTCGGCGATGACCTTGCCGCGGTCGATGACCGTGAGGTCGTCCGCGAGCTGCTCGGCCTCCTCCATGTACTGCGTGGTGAGCAGCACCGTGGAGCCGTCGGCGACCATCCGCTTGACCTCGTCCCACACCTCGTTACGGGTGCGGGGGTCCAGACCGGTGGTCGGCTCGTCCAGATAGAGCACGGAGGGGCGGCCGATCATGGAGGCGGCCAGGTCGAGCCGTCGGCGCATACCGCCGGAGTAGGTGCGCGCGGCCCGCTTGGCGGCGTCCGTCAGCGAGAACCGCTCGAGCATCTCGTCCGCACGGCGGCGGGCGTCCTTACGGGGCAGATCGAGCAGCCGCCCGATCATGTAGAGGTTCTCCCAGCCGGACAGCTTCTCGTCCACCGAGGCGTACTGCCCGGTGAGCCCGATGGTGCGGCGCAGCTGGCGGGGTTGTTTCACCACGTCGTACCCGGCCACCACGGCGGTCCCGGCATCCGGCACCAGCAGCGTGGACAGACAGCGGACGAGAGTGGTCTTCCCGGCCCCGTTCGGGCCGAGCACACCGAGGACAGTGCCCTCCGGGACCTCCAGGTCGACGCCGTCGACCGCTTTGGTGTCACCGAAGTGCTTGACCAGCCCCCGAACTTCGACGGCCTTGCCGCCTCTGATCGTGTGTTCCTGTCGCTTCATGTCCACCACCATGACAGCGACCACCGACATCCCACCGACAGACGGCAGACAGACGGCGGACAGCCCGCCGACGGGGGAAGATCGGCGGGCTGTCGGTGTACCGCGGTGGCTCACCGGAAGCCGGTCGGGCCCGGGGCCGGGCCGGCCCCTGTCCGGCTAGCGGAAGGAGTGCTCGGCGGTCGGGTACGCCCCGCCGACCACGTCCTCCGCGAAGGCCCGTGCCGCGTCGCCGAGGCTCTGGCGCAGCTGGGCGTACTGCTTGACGAAGCGCGGCACCCGGCCGTCGGTCATCCCCGCCATATCGGTCCACACCAGGACCTGGGCGTCACAGTCGGGGCCCGCGCCGATGCCGACGGTGGGGATGTGCAGCGAGCGGGTCACCTCGGCGGCCAGCTCGGCCGGGACCAGCTCCAGCACGACCGCGAAGGCACCCGCGTCCTGTACCGCCTTGGCGTCCCGCAGCAGCTGCTGGGCGGCCTCCTCGCCGCGCCCCTGGACGGGGTAGCCGCCGTAGGCGTTGACGGACTGCGGGGTGAGGCCGACATGGGCCATCACCGGGATCCCGGCCTGGACCAGCAGCTCGATCTGGTGGGCGGAGCGCTCACCGCCCTCGAGCTTCACCGCGCCGACCCCGGCGTCCTTGATCAGCCGGGTGGCGTTGCGCAGCGCCTGGACGGGGCCCTCCTGGTACGACCCGAAGGGCAGATCGCCGACGATGAGGGCGCGCCGGGTGCCGCGTACGACGGCGGCGGACAGCAGGGTCATCTCGTCCATCGTGACGGGCACGGTGGACTCGTAGCCGAGGTGGCAGTTGCCCATCGAGTCGCCGACCAGCATGACCGGGATGCCGGCCTGGTCGAAGACGGAGGCGGTCATCGCGTCGTAGGCGGTGAGCATGGGCCACTTCTCGCCGCGCTCCTTGGCGGCGGAGATGTCACGGACGGTGATGCGGCGGGATCCGGTCCCTCCGTACAGCGCCTTGTCGGCCGCTGCCGGACCGTTCGTACCGCTGCCGGACTGCTTCTGCGCAGGGCTGACGTGCGTCATTACGACGGCTCCTGTTCGTCATCTCGAGGCGCCCTGACGGCGTCCCCGGACCACTCCCATGCTGGCACGGCTCCGGTCGGGGGGAAAGTGGGCGCCGGAGGTCAGGGCGGTGGCCTTGGCCACCCTCGCCCCACCCCTTCCCGGCCTCTTCCCCGTCCCCTTCGGCCGTCGTCGTTGGCCAAAGCATCGCAAAGAGTTTTCAATACGAGACGGTTCCGTATCGCAATGGACTTAGTCTGGCCCGTATGGCAACTCCCTCCCACACCCAGGACGCCCCCGGCGGGTCCGGCGTCTCCGAGGCGATCCACCGCAGACGCTGGGCGATCCTCGTCGTCCTGATGTTCAGCGTCCTGGTCGTCGTCCTCGACAACTCCATACTCAACGTGGCGATGAAGACCATCGCCTTGCCCGAGCCCACCGGCCTCGGCGCCACCCAGTCCGAGCTGGAGTGGGCGATCAACTCGTACACCCTGGTCTTCGCCGGGCTGCTGTTCACCTCGGGTCTCCTCGGTGACCGGCTGGGCCGTAAGAAGGTGCTGCTCGGCGGGATGGCCGTATTCGGCATCGGCTCGGTGCTCGCCGCGTTCTCCGGTTCGCCCGCCGAACTCATCGGCTTCCGCGCGCTGATGGGCCTGGGCGCCGCCTTCGTGATGCCCGCCACCCTCGCCATCCTGGTCAATGTCTTCGAACGCGAGGAACAGGCCAAGGCCATCGGCATCTGGGTCGCCGCGGTCGGCCTCGCCATCGCCATCGGCCCGATCACCGGCGGACTGCTGCTCGAGCACTTCTGGTGGGGTTCGGTCTTCTTCATCAACGTCCCCGTGGTGATCGTCGGGCTGATCGCGATGGTGCTGCTGGTGCCCGACTCCAAGGACCCCAGGCCCGGACGGCTGGACCCGCTGGGCGTGGTGCTCTCCGTCATCGGTCTGGTCCTGCTGGTCTACGGCATCATCAAGGGCGGCCAGCTCGCCGACTTCACCGACGCGCAGGTGCTGGCCACGATCGGCGGCGGGCTCGCCGTGCTCACCGTGTTTGTGCTGCACGAGAAGCGGATCGACCATCCGTCGATCGACGTCGGCTACTTCCGCAAGCCCGCCTTCTCGGCCGCCGTCGCCGCCATCGCCCTGGTCTTCTTCGCCCTCATGGGTGTGACCTTCTTCATGGTCTTCTACATCCAGAGCGTGCGCGGCTACAGCGCCCTGGACTCCGGGCTGCTGATCCTGCCGCTGGCCATCGCCCAGCTCCTCTTCGCGCCCCGTGCCCGGCTGGTCGTCGAGCGGTTCGGCGCCCGTGCGGTGTGCACCGGCGGCATGCTGCTGGTGGCCGCCGCCATGTCCGGGTTCCTGCTGCTGGACGTGGACAGTCCGATCTGGATCCTCGAGGTGCTGTTCTTCGCCCAGGGCGCCGGAATGGCGCACATCATGCCGCCGGTCACCACCTCGATCATGCAGGCGCTGCCCCGTGAGAAGGCCGGTTCCGGATCGGCGCTCAACAACACCTTCCGGCAGGTGGGCGGTGCGCTCGGGGTCGCCGTCCTCGGTTCGGTGCTCTCCACCGCCTACCGCGAGGGGATCCAGGACAGCCTGGACGCCGTCCCCGGGCTGCCCGACTCCGTACGGCACACCGCGGGCGAGTCCGTCGAGGCCACCCTCGGTCTCGCCGAGCGGCTGGGCCCCAAGGGGCACGCGCTGATCGGCCCGGCCCAGGACTCCTTCGTCCACGCCATGCACATCACGGCGCTCGGCTCCGCCGGAGTGGCCCTGTTCGGCGCGCTGGTCGTACTAGCCTTTCTGCCCGGCAAGGAGAGCGGCGACCAGGCGCCCGGGGGCGGGCAGCCGCGGGAGCGGGCGGAGGCGGAGGCGAACCGATGACGGACGTGGCGCCCGATGCGGCGATGGACGTGGCGCCCGATGCGGCGTCGGATGTCGTGTCCGATGCGGCGACCGATGTGACGTCGGAGGTCGCGGCCGACGCGGTGACCGACGTCGTGTCCGATGGGGCCGATCCGGGCGATCGGGCCGCGCTCGGCTGTGCCGCCGCCAAGGTTCGCGGGCGGCCGCGCAGCCCCGCCGCCGACGCCGCGATCATCGAGGCCGCGCTGCGGCTGCTGGAGGAGGGCACCACGGTCGACGGGCTGTCGATCGAGCGGATCGCGCGCGAGGCGGGCGTCGGCAAGGCCACCGTCTACCGCCGCTGGCCCGGCAAGGGCCCCCTGATGCTCGATGTGCTGCGCTCCCTGGAGGAAACCGGCCCGGAACCGGCCGGTGTCTCGGTGCGCGATGACATCGTCGCCAACCTCGAGTTCATGCGGCGGCGCGGACTGGCCAAGCGCAACTCCGCCCTGCTGCGCAGCGTGGTCACGCAGATGCACGCCAACCGCGAGCTGTGGCGGGCCTATGAGGAGAACGTGATAGCGGCCCGGCGCGCCTCGCTGCGGGATGTGCTGCGCCGCGGTGTCGAGTGCGGGGAGATCCGCGACGACGTCGACCTGGAACTGCTGGGCGAACTGTTCACCGGGCCGATGCTGACGCGCGCCATCCTGCACGAGTGGCGGGAGCTGCCGGAGGGGCTGGCCGAGCGGATCGTGGACACGGTCCTGGAGGGAGTCTCCCCGCGCGAGCCGAGAGTCTCCCCGCGCGGCTGACCCCGGAGGATCCTCCCCCCAGGGGTGAGGGTGGAGGATCCTCCCCGCGGGGGTGACGGTGGAGGATCCCTCCCGCACGAGTTCCGCACGGATCCCTCGCGATGGATTGTGCCTGTTGTGTCACAACAGGCCCTCCTACGTCCCGACTCGGAACCCCCACGCGATCCCCTATCGTCCTCGACAGCGGGAACGCCCGATGGCGACGTCGGGAAACGCCCTGGTCATCGCCTATGGTCTTCCCTAGGCGCGGCAGTTGAGGCAGTGAGGGACAGCGAATGGCGCAGGCGTACACACAGGAGACGGACCAGCCCGGGGGCGCCCCCCAGCGCCCCGGATCCAAGGTCGCCCTTCTGCTCGACCGGCTCCGTAACGACCGCGGGATCTGGCGGCGCGGACTGGTGCTGGCCGGGATCGCGGTGCTGCTCGGGCTGGTGATGATCTTCCATGCGGAGATCCCCAACGACATCGGCAACCTCGGCAGTCTGTCGGAGACCTTCCTGCCCTGGCTCGGGCTGCTCATCCCGGTGCTGCTGATCCTAGGACTGGTCCGGCGGTCGGCCAGTGCCGTCCTCGCGCTCGTGCTGCCGGTCGCCGTCTGGCTGAACCTCTTCGGCGGGCTGATGTTCTTCGACAAGGCGGACCACGGCGGCGACCTGTCCGTCGTCACCCACAACGTCAACGCGGACAACCCCGACCCGAACGGCACCGCCGACATTCTGCGCACCTCGGGCGCGGACGTGGTGGCGCTCGAGGAGCTCGCCGGGGACGCGGTGCCGGTCTACGAACGGGCGTTGAAGGACGCCTACCCGTACCACGAGGTGCGCGGCACGGTCGGCGTCTGGAGCAAGTACCGGCTCTCCGCCACCGAACCGGTGGACATCAAGCTCGGCTGGACCCGTGCGCTGCGCACCACCGTCGCCGCTCCGCAGGGCAAGGTCGGTGTGTACGTGGCCCATCTGCCCTCGGTGCGGGTGCGGTTCAACGCGGGCTTCACGGCGGGGCAGCGCGACGACAGCGCCATGGCGCTGGGCAAGGCCATCGAGGACGAGAAGCTGGACCGGGTGGTGCTGCTCGGCGATCTGAACGGCACGATGAACGACCGGGCGCTCGCCCCCGTCACCTCCCAGATGCGCTCCGCCCAGGGCGCCGCCGGTGACGGCTTCGGCTTCAGCTGGCCCGCCTCGTTCCCGATGGCGCGGATCGACCAGATCATGGTGCGCGGACTGGACCCGGTCGGGGCGTGGACGATGAAGGAGACCGGGAGCGACCATCTGCCGGTGTCGGCGTCGCTCGACTTCTGAGGCCGGACCTCAGCCGTTCATCTCGGTGTCGCACCGGGGGAACAAACGGCGTGAGAGACTTTGTTTAGCGTGAGAACATAACCATCCCCGTATGGCGTCTCTCCGCCGTTTCTCCGTCGTTGTGAAAGGTCTCTCATGCCCCTGGCTCTGCTCGCGCTTGCGGTGAGCGCCTTCGGCATCGGTACCACCGAGTTCGTGATGATGGGCCTGCTGCCCAATGTCGCGGACGATCTGGGCACTTCGGTGCCCACCGCCGGCTACCTCGTCTCCGCGTACGCCATCGGCGTCGTGGTGGGCGCTCCGCTGCTGACCGCCCTCGGCTCCCGCGTTCCGCGCAGGCGGATGCTGGTGCTGCTCATGGCGCTCTTCACGGTCGGTAACCTCGCCTCCGCGCTCGCCCCCTCCTTCGGCCCGCTGGTGGCCGCACGCGTTCTCGCGGGGCTGCCGCACGGCGCGTTCTTCGGGGTCGGCGCGGTGGTCGCGGCCCGCCTGGTCGCCGAGGAGCGGCGGGCCCGCGCCGTCGCCACCATGTTCCTGGGCCTGACCATCGCCAACATCATCGGCGTCCCCGTGGCCACCCTGCTCGGCCAACACCTGGGCTGGCGCGCGACCTTCCTGGTCGTCGCCGGGATCGGGGTCGTGGCCATGGCGGCCATCGCCCGCCTCGTCCCCCAGGTCCCGCTGGACCAGCAGGGCGGTCTCCGCCGGGAGTTGGGCGCGCTCCGCGACCGTCAGGTACTGCTCGGCCTGCTCACCGCCGTCTTCGGCTTCGCCGGGGTGTTCGCCGTCTACAGCTATCTCGCCTCGATGATGACCGAGGTCACCGGCCTCGCCGAGTCCTCCGTCACGGTGGTCCTCGCGCTCTTCGGCATCGGTATGACCTTGGGCGCGCTCGCCGCGGGACCGCTCACCGACCGGGCCCTGCGGCCCACCCTGTACGGCTCGCTGGCGGCGCTGGCCGCGGTGCTCCTCCTGTTCGACGTCACCGTGCACACGACGTGGGCGGCGCTGGCCACGGTGGTGGTGCTGGGTGCGGTCGGCTTCATGACCACCACCCCGCTCCAGATGCTGGTCATGAACAAGGCCCGCTCGGCTCCCACCCTGGCCTCCGCCTCCAACCACTCGGCCTTCAACCTCGCCAACGCGGGCGGTGCCTGGCTCGGTGGCGTGGCCATCGCGGCGGGCTGGGGCTGGACCTCCCCCACCCTCGTCGGCGCGGCTCTCGCCCTGATCGGTCTCGCCATCGCCCTCCTCGCGGGCCGCCTCGACCGCACGCCGGAGGAGCCGTCGCGGGTGGTGGCGACGAGCGAGTCGCTGCCGCGGATGTCCGAAGTCAACTGACCCCCGGCCCTCCGGCACCCGTCCCGGCCGCACCCGCCCCTGGCCCTCCCGGGCCCGGGGGTCCCGGATCGGTGAGCCCGGCGGGCCCAGGGCCGGGCCCATGCGCCGTGTGGGGCGTACGCGTGGGGCCCCGGCGCACCGGGCTCGGGCTTGTGCGCGCCGTGCGCGTGGGGCTCGGGCGTACCGCCCGCGACCCCGGCGTGCCGGGTCGGCGTGCCTCCCAAGCCCGGGGCGGCCGACGCGTGCCGTGCGCGGGCCCCGGGGCATACCGGCCGTGGCCCCGGCGGGCCGGGACGGCGTTGGTGCCCGGCCCGGGGCGGGCGATGCTTGCCGCGTGCGGGCCCCGGCCCGGGGCCTTCCGGTTGGAGACGGCGGGCGGCGGGCGGGGCGGCCGCGTCAGGGGCGTTCGCGCCAGCGGTTGGTGATGGGGAGGCGGCGGTCCTTGCCGAAGCCCTTCGCGGAGATCTTCGTACCCGGCGGGTACTGACGCCGCTTGTACTCCGCGCTGTCCACCAGCCGCAGCACCCGCGTGACCAGCTCGTCGTCGAAGCCCGCCGCGACGATCTCCTCCCGGCCCCGGTCCCGGTCGACGTACAGCTCCAGGATCCGGTCCAGGACGTCGTAGTCCGGCAGTGAGTCCGTGTCGACCTGGCCGGGACGCAGCTCGGCGCTGGGCGGCTTGGTGATCGAGTTCTCGGGGATGGGCGGGGTCTGGCCCCGCTCCTCCGCCGCGCGGTTACGCCACTGCGCCAGGTGGAAGATGGACGTCTTGTAGACGTCCTTGATCGGGCCGTACGCCCCGACCGAGTCGCCGTAGAGCGTGGAATAGCCGCAGGCCAGCTCGGACTTGTTGCCCGGCGCGAGCACGATATGGCCCTCCTGGTTGGAGAGGGCCATCAGCATCGTGCCGCGCAGCCGCGACTGGAGGTTCTCCTCCGCCAGCCCGGTGAGCTGGAGCGAGCCCATATACGCGTCGAACATCGGGGCGATGGGGACGGTGCGGAAGTTCAGCCCCGTGCGCCGCGCCAGCTCGGTGGCGTCGGCGATCGAGTGCTCGGAGGAGTAGCGGGACGGCATGGCCACGCCGTAGACGTTCTGCGCGCCCATCGCGTCACAGGCGATGGCCGCGACCAGCGCGGAGTCGATCCCGCCGGAGAGCCCGATCAGCACACTGCGGAAGCCGTTCTTCGCGGCATACGCGCGCAGCCCCACCACCAGCGCCGTGTAGACCTCCTCGTCGTCGCCGAGCCGCTCGGCCTCGCCGCCCGCCAGCCGCTCCGGTTCCGACGGGGACGCCGGGAGCGGATCGGTGGAGAGGGTGAGGTGGTCGATGCGCAGCCCGTCGTCCACGACCCCCTCCGGGACGGAGTCCGGATCGGCGGCGGGCAGATCGAGGTCGACCAGCACACAGCCCTCGGCGAACTGCGGAGCACGGGCGATCACCTCGCCGTCACGGCCGACGATGATCGAGTCACCGTCGAAGACCAGCTCGTCCTGGCCGCCGATCATCGCGAGGTAGGCGGTGGTGCAACCCGCCTCCTGGGCCCGCTTGCGTACCAGGTCGAGGCGGGTGTCGTCCTTCTCGCGCTCATAGGGCGAGGCGTTGATGGACAGCAGCAGCCCGGCCCCGGCCGAACGGGCGGCGGGCACCCGGCCGCCGTCCTGCCACAGGTCCTCGCAGATGGCGAGGGCGACATCGACGCCGTGGACCCGGACGACGGGCAGCGTGTCACCGGGCACGAAGTAGCGGAACTCGTCGAAGACGCCGTAGTTCGGCAGATGGTGCTTGGCGAAGGTGAGGGCGACCCGGCCGCGGTGCAGCACCGCCCCCGCGTTCTGCGGGGCACCGGCGGGCTGGCCGAACCGCTCGGCCCGCTCGCTGCGGTCCAGATAGCCGACGACCACGGGCAGCTCGCCGAAGCCCTCGTCGTCCAGCCGGGCGGCGAGGGCGTGCAGCGCGGTACGCGACGCCTCGACGAAGGAGGAGCGCAGCGCGAGGTCCTCGACCGGGTAGCCGGTCAGCACCATCTCGGGGAACGCCACCAGATGGGCGCCCTGCTCGGCGGAGTGCCGGGTCCAGTGGACGATCGACTCGGCGTTGCCCGAGAGGTCACCGACGGTCGAGTCGATCTGGTTCAGAGCGAGGCGAAGTTGAGGCACGCGACCAGTCTAATCGTCTGTCTGACGCGATGGCCGGGACTGTCTCCCTTCTCACGTTCTCCGACGGGAGGAGAGGAGGGGGAGGGAGGCGGTCCCGGACCGGGGGCGCGGGGGGCGGAGACCCCCTAGCGCTGATAGCCGAGGACGGTCATCATCCCCGACTCCGAGTGGTAGACGTTATGGCAGTGGATCATCCACAACCCCGGATTGTCCGCGTCGAAGTCCACGCTCACCCGGGAATGCGGCAGCAGGATCGCGGTGTCCTTGCGCGCCCCGCCGTCCGGCAGCGCGAAGGTGTGGCCGTGCAGATGGAACGGATGCCACATCGAGGTGCTGTTGATGAAGGTCATCCGGACCCGCTCGCCCTCCCGTACCGGATAGCGCTGCGCCGGGTCGTAGGGCTTGTCGTTGATCGACCAGTCGTAGTGGCGCATCGACCCCGTCAGCCGCATCCGGATCGTACGGTCCGGCTCGCGCGGGCTCAGCCGCACCTGTTCCGCCGCCTTCAGCCGGGCGGCCGTGAGCAGCTCGCCGTCCAGCTCCTTGGGGCGGGGGAAGTTCCGGGGCCCCTTGCCGCCGGTGCGCAGTACGGCCATCGTGGACCGCCCCTTGCCCTCGGCGAGGGCGGCGAACGGGAACACCCCGCTCTTGACCTTGACCACCACGTCGTAGCGCTCGCCCATGCCCACCAGCAGGGCATCGGTCCGCGCGGGCACCACCGGATAGCCGTCGGTGTGGGTGACGGTCATCTGGTGGCCGCCCAGAGCGACCCGGAAGGCGGTGTCACCGCCCGCGTTGATGATGCGGATGCGCACCCGGTCACCGGTTTTGGCGCGGAAGACCTGCGGGGAGTGCGGGGTGCGGCCGTTGGCCAGGTAGTAGGGGTAGGCGACATCGCCCGCCACCCCGCCCAGCAGGGCGCTGCCACCGCCCCTCAGGCTCCGGGGCGGCGGGCGGAGGGCCGCCTTCGCCCTCCCCTTCCTGCCCTTCGCCTTGCCCTTCGTCCTGCCCTTCGTCTTGTCGTTCGCCGCGGCGGCGAGTGCCGCGTTCGCGGGGGCGGGGGACGCGGCCGAGCCGGCGGGTGCGGGGACGCGCCGCGGTCCGCCGTGGTCCATCCCCGGGCCCCCGCGGCCGTTGAGCTCCGCGAGCACCGCGTCCGGCGTACTGCCGCCGACCCCGTCGAGCCAGTCGTCGAGCACGATGACCCACTCCTTGTCGTACGACAGGGGCTCCTTCGGGTCCTCGACGATCAGCGGTGCGTACAGCCCCCGGTCCAGCTGCACACCGGAGTGCGGATGGACCCAGTACGTGCCCGGGTGCGCCGCCGTGAAGCGGTAGTCGTACGCCGTGCCGGTCCCCACCGGCCGCTGGGTGAGGCCCGGTGCGCCGTCCATGTCGTTGCGCAGCCGGATGCCGTGCCAGTGCAGTGAGGTGGGCTGCGGCAGGTTGTTGGTGAGGGTGAGCGCGAGCGTGTCGCCCGCGGTGACCCGGATCTCCTGGCCCGGCAGCATGTCGCCGTACGCCCAGGACTTCACCGTACGGGCGCCGAGGTCGAGCGTGGTGGCGGTGGCGAGCAGCTGGAACCGCCGGACCGGCCCCGCGCCGCGCTGCCGCTCGGCGGCCATGACCTCGGGGCCGTCGGGGGAGACGTACTCCGGGCGGGGCGCGGCGACCGCGTCGCCGCCCTTGCCGGAGGTGTCCATGCCGTTGCCGTCCATACCGCTCTCGCCCATGGTGTCGGGCGGCACGGAGGGGCTACAGGCGCCGAGCAGACCCGTGCCCGCGGCGGCGATTCCCGCGCCGAGCACGGCGCGGCGAGAGTGTGCGTGCATGAGAGAGCACCCCAATGCTGGTGTCGTGATGTGCGCAGGGGAGGACAGCGCGCCCGCCGTGCCCCGCGTGGGGGACGGGGCGGACGCGCCGCTCTATGCGCCGTGGCACCAGTGGGGGGCGGGGGGAGGGGACGGCGGGACCGGGGACCCCGGCAGTACGGGACACGGCACGGTGCGGTGGCCGGCCGCGGCCGGCGGTCACCCTCCGCTGTGCGTGCACCGGTGCCTCCGTCCGGTCGTTCCCGACGTGCCGAAATCCTGATGTCCGATGATCGTGATAATCGGCACCTTACCCCCAAGGGGTATCGCTTCCTCGAAGGCGCCGCCGGGGCGTGGAACGGTTGGGTCCGTCGCGGCACCCTGGAAAGTACGATGCACACATCGTGGTGCGGGGCGGGGCGGGCGGAGGAAACCTCCCGGAAACCCCGCCGCGTGATACTGGGCCGCGACAGGTGCCTGGCGCCCGCCGAAAGAGCCGCTTGACCTGCAAGGATTGGGGACCATGGATAAGCAGCAGGAGTTCGTGCTCCGGACGCTCGAAGAGCGCGACATCCGGTTCGTGCGGCTGTGGTTCACCGACGTGCTCGGCTTTCTGAAGTCGGTCGCCGTCGCACCCGCCGAGCTCGAGGGCGCCTTCGACGAGGGCATCGGCTTCGATGGCTCCGCGATCGAGGGATTCGCCCGCGTCTACGAGTCCGACATGATCGCCAAGCCGGATCCCGGCACCTTCCAGATCCTCCCCTGGCGTGCCGAGGCCCCCGGGACCGCCCGGATGTTCTGCGACATCCTGATGCCGGACGGCTCCCCCTCCTTCGCCGACCCCCGCTACGTCCTCAAGCGCATCCTCGCCCGGACCTCCGACCTCGGCTTCACCTTCTACACCCACCCCGAGATCGAGTTCTTCCTGCTCAAACAGAAGCCGGTGGACGGCAGCCGTCCGACACCCGCCGACTCCTCCGGCTACTTCGACCACACGCCGCAGAACATCGGCATGGACTTCCGCCGCCAGGCCATCACCATGCTCGAATCCATGGGCATCTCGGTCGAGTTCTCCCACCACGAGGGCGCCCCCGGCCAGCAGGAGATCGACCTGCGCTACGCCGACGCGCTCTCCACCGCCGACAACATCATGACGTTCCGTCTGGTCATGAAGCAGGTGGCGCTGGAGCAGGGCGTCCAGGCCACCTTCATGCCGAAGCCGTTCTCGGAGTTCCCCGGCTCCGGTATGCACACCCACCTCTCCCTCTTCGAGGGCGACCGGAACGCCTTCTACGAGTCGGGCGCCGAGTTCCAGCTCTCCAAGATCGGCCGCTCCTTCATCGCCGGGCTGCTCCGCCACGCCGGGGAGATCTCCGCGGTCACCAACCAGTGGGTCAACTCCTACAAGCGCATCTGGGGCGGTTCCCAGCGCACCGCGGGCGCCGGTGGTGAGGCCCCCTCCTACATCTGCTGGGGCCACAACAACCGCTCCGCGCTGGTCCGGGTCCCCCTCTACAAGCCCGGCAAGACCGGCTCCACCCGTGTCGAGGTCCGCTCCCTGGACTCCGGCGCCAACCCCTACCTCGCCTACGCCGTGCTGCTCGCGGCGGGTCTGAAGGGCATCGAGGGCGGCTACGAACTCCCGGCCGGAGCCGACGACGACGTCTGGGCCCTCTCCGACGCCGAGCGCCGCTCCCTCGGCATCGAGCCCCTCCCGCAGAACCTCGGCGAGGCCATCACCCTGATGGAGCGCAGCGAACTGCTCGCCGAGACCCTCGGTGAGCATGTCTTCGACTTCTTCCTGCGCAACAAGAAGCAGGAGTGGGAGGAGTACCGCTCCGAGGTCACACCGTTCGAACTGCGCAAGAACCTGCCGGTGCTGTAGGCGCAGCTCAGCGGGTGTTTCGCGCTAGACCGATGATCCGGGCCAGCGTCGTCACGGCGCTGGCCCGGAGTCGTCGCATTCCTCTTGGGCCGTCTGTGGGCCGTCCGGCGCGGATTCGACCGCCTCATAGAGCCGGTCTACTGCCGTGCGGGTCCGTCCCTCGCTGCTGGGCATCAGGTGCGTGTACGTCCGGAGCGTGAAGCCGGGGTCCGCGTGGCCAAGGTAGCCGCTCAGGGCCTTGATGTTCTCCCCGGCGTCCAGCAAGACCGACGCGTAGAAGTGCCGCAGCGCGTGCATGCCGTGCTCGCGGGCCGCCTCGTGCCGCTCACCCTTCTCGGGCTCGGGGATCACTCCGGCCGCGACGAGTGCGGGCTTCCACAGCCGGGTGTTGAAGTCGGTCCGGCGGACCGCGCCGCCCCCTATAAGGGAGAACAGCAGACGCTTGGTGACGGGCGGGCCGTCCGGCCGCAGCCATGGAAGCGTCACCTCCACGGGCGGGAACTGCTCCCGGTGCTCAATGAGCGCGCCACCGACGCGCTCCGCCAGTGGCACGTCCCGCTCCTTGTTGCGCTTCGGCGGCGCGAAGACCAGGTGTCCGTTGACCACCTTCACTTGATAGGCGACGTGCAGCCATCCCGTTTCGTAGTCCACTTCGTCATCCGACAGGCCGAAGATCTCGCCCTGTCGGAGACCACAGCCGCCCCCGACGTCGACCATCGCTTGATAGCGCTTAGGGAGCGCGGCCTGCACTGCGAAGACACGCTCTGCAGTCCACGGCCGTACGCGAGGGGCCCCGCGCTCCGGTGCACGGACCGATCGAGCCTTGCACGGATTCTTGAGTAGCAGGGTGTCGTCCACGGCGGCGTTCAGGACAGACGAGACGTTCGCGAAGATCACCCGGCGGTACGACGATGCCGGTACCGCTCGTTCCAGCTCGGCCAGCCACTCTCGGATGTGCCCAGGCTGGAAGGAGTCCAGCGGGCGTGCGCCGATGTAAGGGAAGGCGTGAAGCCTGAGCTGCACACCCACCGGTACCCGCGTGTTCGGGTCGGTGGTCTGCGCGGCGAGCCACTTCTCGCCGTACTCGCGGAATGTGATGCGCCCGGCCTGCGGGTCGATGTACTGCCCGCGTGACATGTCGGCCTCGATGTGGGCAAGCCACTGGTCAGCCAGCCGCTTCTGTTTGTCGGGGAATGACTTGCTCTTCTCGGTGCCGTCGGGGCCGATGTAGCGGGCGCGGTAGCGCATGCCGGTGCCGTGACGGTCGGTCTTGACACGGCGGGTTTTGCCGTCGGGGTCTGTCTCCGTCTTGTACCAGCGGTCTTGGATGTGGCCTGCCATGGAGGCTGTGGTCCCTTCGCGCGTGCATGGGAGCGGGGCGGGGCCGTGTGGCCCCGCCCCGTGGCGTGGGTGGGTGGGCTGTGTCTGTGGTCAGGCAGCGACCGAAGCTGCCTTGCGCTCCCGGACGTAGCGATAGACGTCGGCCGGGTCGTAGCGCAGGTGCTTGCCGATCCGGAAGCCGGGCGGGCCGAGGTGCTTCTTGCGCCACTGGTAGACGGTCTCCTTGGGCACCTCGAAGATCTCGGCGATGTCGTCGGGGGTGAGGTAGCGGTCCGGCAACCCGGCGCGGAGCGTGGCGCGCGGGTCCGGCTGTTCACGTGCGGTGCTCATGACGTGTCCTCAGTGCGCGGGCGAGGGGTCCGGTCTCCGGGGGTCTGCGCCTGTCCGAAGCGCGGATTTCTGCGTCATCGCGTCACGCACGTCATTTGCGGCTATGACCTGCTGTTATGCGGTGACGCGGGCAGCTCGGGGCGTGTCACAGGGTGGGGCGGGGGTTCTGTCACCCGTGACGCGGGTGACGCGGGATGACGCAGGTTTGGCCGTCTGCGTCACCGCTGTCATCGCTGGTCAGGGTCCGGGTTCGGGTGGCTGGTGACGTGGGTGACGTGGGTGACGCAGGGTCTCTTCTCTTAGGAAAAAGAGAGGGGTGGTGTCTGTGGTGGTGCGGTACTGCTCAGGACGTGAAGAAGGAGCCGCTTCGCGGCGCGTCTTGTGGGGCGGCGGCAAGCCGCCGGAACAGCAAGAGGAGCAACGCCCCCGGCGCGGCGTTGCTCCTCTTGCTTGTTCGGTGTGGCGCCGTGGTGGCGCGGGTCAGAACGCCGGTTCCTGCTCGTTCGGTTGCGGGAGCGGGGGGCGGGTCATCTCGATGTAGCGGGCGGCGCTGGTGCGGCCCCAGTCGATGAGGACGCCGCGTGCGGCGAGGGTCGGCTGTAGCCGCTTGAGCCGGTCGGAGAGGACCTTGCCGGTGGTGGGCCAGCCCTTGGGCAGGGGACGGCACTCCTCGCCGCTGTAGAGGCCGGTGAGGCAGTGCAGCCACTCCGAGGACGACATACGGACTTCCGCGCCCGCATCGAGCCCGGCAGCGTGCTTCAAGACCGTCTGCGCGAGGAGGTCTCCTTCGATGACGTCGTCGTTGAGGTCATCGAGGCTGGCCCGGTACGCGGCCAGCGAGCCGAACCCGGTAGCCGCGTCGAGCTGGGCGCACAGGTGGGCGAAGTCGGCCATCCGCAGGTCGGTGGGGGTCTCCGCCTGCGCGGCCCGCACCTTCACTGTCAGGTCCAGCAGGGAGCCGAGAACGACCGGCAGGATCTCCGCGTACTCCGTCCACAGCTCCGCCTCGGTCCGCCGCACCCGGGGCCGCACGAGACGGAGCGGGAGGAGGCGTTCAGCGAGGTCCGGGCGGATGACGCCGACGTCGATGCCGGTCAGGAGCATGGGGCGGCGGTAGCGGGAGCGGACGACGTCGCCGTCGGTGAAGAGCGCGCGCTTGATGCTCTCGGCGCCGGTCACGATGCAGCACATGAGGTCGGACAGGTCCGGGGGCAGGTGGGAGAGGTTGTCCAGGGCGGTGACCCATCCGGCGGCAACGGCCGTGATCATGTTCTCCTCGTCCTTCGGCGCCCGGCGCAGGTCACTGCTCATGCCCTCGATGATCCGCACGAGCATCCGGCCGCCGGTGGACTTGCCCGCACCTTGGGGGCCGGTGAGGAACGGCGCGGGCACGGGGACGGACGGCTCCAGGCAGCCGATCAGCCAGGCGATGGCCAGGCACTCGGTCTCGGCGCTGGCAAAGTTGCACAGACGGAGCAGGAGGTCGAGGCCCTTGCCGTTGGTGTCCTGGGCGGGCAGGGGGAGTTCGCCGGTGAGCTGGGTGCGCCGCCAGCAGACTTCCTGCGGGTCGGGGGTGAGGATGTCCCAGCTGGTGGGGTGGATGCGGACGGACTTGCCGTCGTCGCGGCCCAGGTCGAGCCAGGTCGCACCGTCGAACCCGGGTGCCACGCGGATGTGGGTGGGCTGTACGTCCTCGGTCAGCGCGAGTGCTTCGATCAAGTCCAACGCCTCCTTGAGTGCAGTCCCGTTGAACACGCCGACCCCGTCCCTGAAGAGGCCGACCATGAGTTCCTGCCGGTGGCTCCCCGTGGTGCCCTGGGAGCGGATCGGCCGGGCTACGGGGTGGCCGTTCTTCTGCGCGTACACGGTCCCGTCGGCGGTGCGGAAGTACCGGAAGTGCGCCTGCGCGTAGTCGGTGATGACCTCGCGGGCCGGAGTCTTCTCGTCGTCGGACATGGTCACAGTCCCAACGTGGTACGGGCGTTGGCCCACGCGTCGGTGCAGTGCCGGGGGGACTCGCCCTTGGCGTGCGCGGCGGTGAACAGCCGGGCGACGTGAGCCTCGGTGAGGCAGCCGCACCGGCCGTGGGTGGAGAGCACGGCGAGGAAGGTCCGGTAGACGGTGGCGTGGACCGCGCTGCGGGCCTCGGTGATGCGCTGCTCGGCCATGGCGATGCCACGGTCCAGGTAGGCGGGCGTGCGGTGAGGGCACACTGTTTCCCCGGCCCATGCGGGCACGGTGATGGCCTGCGGGGCCGACCGGACCGTGGAGGGCTCCTTCACTGCCAGCGCGCGCACGATGTCCGGCAGGTCGGTCATGGTGCCGGTGCCGTGACCGAGCCACCGGGCGTAGGCCATCGTGGACTTGAGGTCGACACCCTCACGGACGGCGTTCACAGACCGCATGGCGCCTCGGTAGATCCAGTGTTCACCGCGAGTCGTCGGCACGATCCGGGTAGTGGGCAGGGTCTCCCGGGCCCATGCGACGGCTTCGGTGTCGTCGAGGTCCACCACGGTCAGCCCGGCGCCGCCGGGATGGTAGGCGACCGTCACGGCCTCCCGCCACGCCGACGCCCATGCAGGCGAGGCGATGACGGACGGGTCGGTGGTGGCGGCGGCCCACGCGTGGCAGGGGCCGGGGCACTGGCAGGGCCCTGCGTCTTTCATGTTCGGCCGCCCGCCACAGGCGGGCGGCTGGCCGGTGCACGCGGGGCAGTTGCCGAACGGGACCTTGCCCCGGCGCAGCGGCAGCACCGGCAGGCCGGTCGCGGCCAGCTCCAGCGCGGTCCGCAGCGGCGACGGGGTGGGAGGTACTCGCCGGATGAGGGTGGGTTGGGTCATGCTGGATGTCTCCAGTCCTGTGATGGGTGCTGGGAGACCGGGGCGGCCGTGACTTTGGCGAGAGACGGCCGCCCCAGCTGTGGCTAGAACGGGGCGTCGGCCCATGGGTCGACGTCGGGGCGTTGCCGACGCAGCCACCGGGGGCGGTGCGGGAGGGTCAGCAGGGTCCAGCGGCGGGTCTCGTCCCAGCAGGGGCAGGGCTCCCAATCGGTACCCGCGTATTCGCCGGTGTGGTCGCCGTAGTCGTGTGCAGTGCCGCCGTCTCTGTCGCAGTCGGGGCAGTCGGGGCGGGGCGTGTCGGTGAGGACGAGCACGCGCCGGGACCAGCCAGTGCGTTGGATGCGGAGTCGAGGCATGCGGGGTTCCTCGTTTCGTCGTGGGGTGCTGGCGGGTTGGGGTGCATGCGGAATCTGACCTGCCAGTGGCCAGGGAGGTAGAGACACCCCCTGCCAGGGTGCTTGTGGAGGGGGTTTCAGGGGTGCTGACCTGTGTGCCTCCCTGACTCCCTGATGGATCATTTGGGCTGGTCAGGGGCAGGGAGGCGGCACAGGGAGGGGTTCAGGGAGTTCTCCCTGCCTCCCTGGCTCGCGAGGGCGTGCTTCCCTCTATGCGACAGCAGAAGCGGAATCCGACTCGTCCCGGTCGGTGAGGGCACGCAGGATGCGGTCGCGGCCGACGACCATGCGGCCATCGGATTTGTACGGCTCGGCCCCGGTGCCCTCGAGGACGCGCTTGAGGTCGATGAACGACCACTTGCCGTAGGCGTCTGCGTCCAGCGCGGCGAGGCGCTTGAGCACGTCTTGAGTGAGCACGCGCGAGGCGTCCCCGACCACGTCGGCGATGTCGCCGAGCGGGTCACGCTCCTCGCCCCTGTCGATGACATGCAGCGTGGTCACACCGTCCCGCAGTGCCTTGGCTCGATTGATGATCGCCTCGGCCTGGTCGTCATCGATGTAGTGCGTGCGCACCGTGAGAGACGACTGCCCCTTGGGGATCTCAATCCCGTCACTGGCGACAACCAGGGTGCCCTTGTCCAGCCCCTGCCGCAGCAGATGCGGCGCGGCCCCACCGTCAACAGCCTTGTCTCCCAGCGCCATGCGAGCCTGAGACTCAGTGCCCAGCGCGAGAGAGGCGCGGGTGTGGGCGCCCTCGCGGACCAGCTTGGGCAGGTTCTGGTCGGTGGGGTCCTGCGTGCCCTGCCAAAGGGTCACGTCCACAACACGGCCCTGGTTGTTGACCTTGCGCACGGCCATGAAGTACCGGGAGGTGGCCTTGGAGCCGCCGTAAGGACGGTTCTCCTCGTCCTTGACCGGGCACATGAACGCCACCTGCGCCTCGTCCACGATGCCGATCAGCGGTGCGAAGACGGCCTTGGGGTCGAGCCTGCGCGCCTCGATCCGGCGGTTCATCTCCACGACCAGGCCCTCGACCATTTCGGTGGCCTCGATGACGTTCTCGTCGGCCGGGCCCTGGATGAGCACGGTGGCCAGGCCATCGAACATGGCCCAGTCGCCCGCACCCTTCAGGTCAGCGATGCGGAATTCCACTGTGCGGTCCAGCGCCGTCCACAGAGCCAGTGCCCGCAGGGCTGCGGTCTTGCCCTGGTTGGACAGACCGGTGACCAACAGGTGCCGCTGATACACGCTCAGCGCACCGGCATCCCCGCGCAGGTCCTGACCCCAGGGGGCGCGGCCCTTCTTGTAGTCGGCGGTCATCGTCTCGTCGGTGACCAGCGGGGACGGGCCGATCGGCTCGTCCAGCGCACCCGAGTCGGCGATCCACAGCCGCACCGTTCGGGCCGCCTCCGAGATGGTGATGAACACCTCGTGCTCATGTCGCCCGAGGTTCTCCGCGAGCTTCCGGCGCCGGTTCTGCACCTCGATGGTGGAGACCCCGGAGGGGAGGGTGGCATCGAGTTCGACCCCGCATCCGGCGATCACGATCGGGGAGAGCATCGACGCGCCCGCGTCGCCCATCTCCTTGATGGCGTTGCGCAGTGCGGAAACGCCAAGGTCACGCAGGGCTTTGACGACGATCGAGGGCGTGATGGGCTCACCCCCGCTGCTGCGGGCGCCTGTGGGCAGTGCCCAGGTGGGCGCGGCTTGCTGGTGGCGGCCGACGGCCCACAGGCCGAGCAGGGCGAGGATGGGGCCGATGGTGATCATCGGGCCCCACACGATGGTGACGATGGTGATGAGTAGCCGGATGAACTCGATGACCGCTATCAGCGGGGTGAGGACATCGGTGAAGTCCTTGTTGGCGACGGCCAGCGCCACCCCGAGGCCGACCAGGGCACCGACGCCCATGCCGGTGCCGACCACCAGGCCCTTGGCGGCATCGACCGGGGAGCGCAGCAGGTCCATACGGCGCCGGTGCCGGGCCTCGCGGAAGCGCTGCCCGCGCTCTTCCCACTCGGCGGCCACCTCGTAATTGGCAGCCGCCTCGGCGGCCCGCAGCATGCGTTCGTAGCGGGCGGGGGTCCGGCCGTCCCAGGTGCGCCGGGCCACGATCCGCACCCCGCCCACCACGTACATGTTGTGCCGCACGATCGCACGGGCGGCGGTCCTGGTGCGCTCATGCGTGACAGCCGTCTTCACGGCGCGGCCGGAGCGCACCCACAACGGCACGACCGGGGCGGGGGCGCTCTCCACCACGGTCAAGGTGGGCCCCTGGCGGGAGGGGGGAGCCTCGGAGCTCTTGTAGAGGTGAACGACGTTGTCACTCATGCGGGAAGCCTCCTGACCGCCCCCTTCCAGGGGCGGGATAGCGGACGCGGAGCCCAGGAACGTGCCGGCGCCCTGGGCCGGGTGAAGGTGGCCGCCCTCAGCGGCGGTACCAGGGGATGTGCTTCTCGGCCTCGACCACGCGGTCGTGGTCGGCCAGGTACGCGGAGCTGTCCGCGTCGGTGTGCGTGGCGAGCGAGCGTTTGGCGGCCTTGTACTGGGCCGCCGCCTTCTTCGCCGCTGCCTTCTGTTCCGGGGTCTTCCGGGCCATCGCGTGTCCTTTCCCGTGCGGGGCTGGTCTGTCCGGTCCCACCGCACCCCCACGGGAAGCCCGCAGGGGACGGAAGGGCCGGTCAGAGACCAGCGCGGCGGATGGCCTGTTCAGTGGCCCGCGCCCGCTTCTCCGCCCGCTTGCGGGCATCGCGGGCGGCGGTCCGGTCCTCACGTGAGGCGGCGCGCTCAGCAGCCTTGGCGGCGGCCAGTTCGGCCCTGGCCTTGTCGTTCTGGCGGTGCAGGGCCACGGCCTCCAGCTGGCCGCGCTCCTCGGCGCGGGCGTCGATCTGCTCGATCCTCCGGTTGAGCTTGGGATCGACGGCGTCGGCGGCGGCCTGCTTGGTGGTGCGCAGGATCAACATCGCGCGCTGGCGCTTCTCACGGGAGGTGTAGGAGCGGTAGACATCGCTCACGGGGTTGTCCTTCCTGGTCAGCGGTTGCGGACGGTGGTGTGCGAGCGGCCCCACCAGCGGTTCGTGACGTGGTGGTGGGTGATGAAGGTGTCGCCCCGTCCGCGCCGGAAGCCGGAGAAGACCGGGGCGACGACCACGGCGGCCACGGCGATGGACACCGGCACCAGGACGGGCGCGGCGATGGCCAGCCCGGCGGCACCGAGGTACACCGCGCCACCCACGCCAAGGGCGAGGACACCGCGCGCGATGAGCCGTTGGGCCTGGGGATCCAGGCCGGTCGGGGCCGGGACGGGGGCGGGCATCTGCACGGTGGGCAGGTCGATCCGGCGGACGGCGACCATGCGGTTGAGGTCGTAGGGGTCCGGGACCCACACCACCGGGCCACGCTCGGCCGCCAGTTCCACAGGCCCGTCCAGCGGGACAGGAACGGGCTGGTAGACCTCGCGGGCGGACCAGTCGGTGACCGGTTCGCCCGGGCGGTAGGGCAGGGGCTCGTTCATGCGGCCACCTCCATGGAGTCGGCGGTGTTGGCCCGCTCGGCCCGCAGCGTGTCCCGCAGCCCGCGCGCCTTCTCCGCCGAGGTGCGGACCGTCTTGCGGATGGCCTCAGCGGTCAGCTGCTCGTCGGGCCAGTCGGCCGTTGCCGACCGCGCCTCGTCGAGCAGCTCGGCGGGCGTCCGCTTCGGTCGGGCGGTGCGGGCCGACTGCGGGACCCGACCGGTCGCCCGACGGGGCCGGGCCGACTCAGCCGCCACCGCCACAGCGCCGGGAGCCGACTGGTCGGAGCCCGGCTGGGCGACCGGTTCAGGGGCTGGGAGGGGCAGAGGGTCGGCGACCGGCGCGGGTGGCTCCGGGGCCGACTCTTCCTGCTCAGACGTAGACCGATTGATGATGGTCTCATCCGGTTTGATGGCGTCTGTGGTGGTGTCCGGTCGGTGGTGGAGCACCTTGGCGACCAGATCCGACCCGAAGTAGATCGAGCCAACCGGGAGCGAGGTAGCCAGCAGCACCAGCAGCCAACCGGCCCGGCTCAAGTCGGCCAGTCCGCCGGGGCCGACCGCACCACCGTGCAACTCGGGCACGAGCCCGTGAACGAAATTCAGGACGAGCGAGGCGGCGGTGTACGCGGCCAGAACCCGCAGCGCGAATTTCCGGTCCCGACCGGTCAGGACGAGCGCGGCGACCAGCGCCAGCGCCATCAGCCCATCGACCACGTACCCGTAGAGGGTCGCGGCCGTGGCATCGGCACCGATGGCCCTGGCGACATCCCGCAGCGCGTTCCACGACACCCGGAACGCCATCCCGACCACGGCCACCAGCGCCACGACGAGAAGAGCCTTGGCCTTGTCTTGGCGGGTCACCGGTCTACCTCCCCGTCACCACGCTCCGGGTCGTGCGCGGTGCCGTAGCCAATCGGTGGCTTCGCTGCGAGCATCCGGCGCAGGTAGCCGGTGTTCCACGGGGTACTGAGTCCGGTGCTGTCACCCAAGAGGCAGTGGAGGGCCACGACGGCGTCCCTGGCGCGGTCGGCCAGGATCGCGTCACGGACCTGCTCGTCCTCACCCGTGGCGGGGTCGGGGATCTCGATCGCCTCCAGGACGGCGCGCAGCAGCGCGGCAACGGCCTCCGGCAGCGGGCCGGGGGCGACACTTGTAGCAGAGTCGCTCACAGCGCACCCCCCACCGCGATACCGGCCGACACGATCAGCAGGGCACCAGCCACGCCGGTCACATCGACCGCACGGCGCAGGTTGGCGAACTTGGCGACCGCGATGCGCGAGAGGTTCGCGATGTCCTGCGCTCGACTGTCCTCGGCCAGCTCGGTGCGGATCTGGGCGGCGGTGAGCTTCGCCCACAGCGGGAAGCCTGTCGGGCGGGCACCGCCCAGGTTCGGCCGCACCGCCCGGAGCAGCAGGGCTGCGGCACCGATCAGCAAGGTCACACCAGTGCCGCCGACCACGTATGCGGCGGTCGGGAGGTGGGCGTCGCGGGCGACGGTCCACACGCCAGCCAACAGAGCGCCGATGAAGGCCAGTAACAAGCTGGTCTTGGTGTCGGTCCGGGCGATCTCTGCCTTCACCTCGGCGTGGGCGGCGGTGAGGTTGACGTCCAAGGTGCTCACGCCCCCACCCCCGACGTGCTCACTGCGGCACGGTTCAAGAGCTCCCGGCGGGCGGCCAGCACCCGGCGACGGGCCCGACGGATACGGCGTTCGTCCAACTCGGACACCGGCCGGTCAAGCGTCATGATCTGCGCATCCAACAGCTCGACCTCGGCCGTGATGACGGGCATCTCGAGGTCGATCGCGTCCAGCTCAGCGCCGGTCGGTTCGCGGTGGGACAGGTCGGCGGTAACAACCGCCCGAAGTGCACCGATGTGCTCCATGGGTCGTGTTCCTCTCAAGGGTGAACGGCCCGAACAGCGGCGCCGGTGCTGCAACACCGGCGCCGCGCGCCGTTGAAGTCGGTAGATCCGGCTCCCCACACCCCGCCCGTACGGTCACCACCCGGTACGGGGGCCGGACAGGCGGAGGAGGCAACCGGCCGCCGCGGTAGCGGCGGAGGTTGGGTCGTGCGATGCGCGGACCTCATCCGCGCTGGCCGCCTTCTCGGAGAGTCGGCGACTCCGTCCACTGTTGAGTTCTCAAGGAACGAGCGCTTCCTTTCACCCCCTTGTGAAGGGCTTCCGGGCGCTGGCGCGGCTCAGCAGTTCCGCCTCCGGCGGGCTGCCTTGCGGCCACACGTAGATACTGGACCGGTGGACCGGTCCAGTCAACCTCTGTGGGTTGGATTCGTTGATGCCGTGGCACAACTTCGCAGGTGAAAGCCACTTCGGGACGCCAAAAAAGGCTGGACCGGCGGACCGGTCCAGCCTTCTCGTGATGTAAGGGAGCTACATCGGGTAGGTCTCCACCCGCTCGAAGAGGGCCCCTGGCGTGACACCTTCCTCGCACACCACCGGGCGGCCTTCCTGGTCGTACGCGGTGTGCAGCACGACGGCCACTGCGGTCGGACCCGTCAGGGTCAGGTGCTCCGCCTCAGCCTCTGTTGCGAGGCGCACTGTGGTCGTGTCCGTCCCCTCGACGGGGAAGCGGCCGGTCTGGCGGCGGACGTAGCGGGAGGTTCCCTCGGCAATGGGGGCGGGCTGAGCCAGGCGAGGCGCCTCATCGGCGACTTCCGGCGGGAACCAGGCCGTGACGTAGCTGTGAGGACTCCCGTCGGGAAGTTGCAGGACACGAACACGACGAAGTGCTTCCACGTCGGCTCCCAGGCGCAGTGCCTCGGCCACGTGCGCCGGTGGCATGGCCCGGTCAGGTGTGCCGACGCGCAGAAACGGCATGCCGCTGGCGCGGGCTGATCCGGCCTGGCGCCCGCCCGCTGGCCGTGCCACAGGAGTCTCCGTGACGATGAAGCCCGTTCCTTGGCGCGCTTCGACGACGCCGTCGGCCCTCAATACATCCATGGCCTTGATAGCGGTGGCGCGCGAGACCGACCACTGCTCGGCCAGGTCCCGTCCGGATGGGACGGTCTCACCGGGCTGGAATTCCCCCGATGCGATCCGGACCCTCAGCGATTCCGCGATCTCTTCATACTTCAGCAGTGCCATAGCTCCCCTTGTCGGTAGGCGGGCGCTGGACTGGTCCACCGGTACACAGGATACTGCCCTCATGTCGAAAGCAGAGATCGCCCTAGCACCGGAGATCGAACACTTCTACTCAGAGGTCATTGACGAGGACGTCCGGCTGAGCATGTCGGCAGACGGGCGGCTGGAACTCCTCCGTACGCAGGAGATCCTGCGCCGCTTCCTCCCGCCGACACCGGCGCGCGTCCTCGATGTGGGAGGTGGGACAGGCGTGCACGCACGGTGGCTCGTGGAAGACGGCTACAAGGTCGAGCTGGTCGACCCCATCGCCCGGCACGTTGAGCAGGCGGCGAGGATCTGCCCCGCTTCGGTGGGCGACGCCCGTGCACTGAACGCGGAAGACGCGAGCTACGACGTCGTACAGCTACTCGGCCCGCTCTACCATCTGCCCGACCCGGAAGACCGGCGCACTGCCCTCTCGGAGGCGCGGCGCGTAGTGATGCCCGGGGGACTTGTCGCCGCAGCCGCCATCAATCGGTACTCGTCCCTCTTCGAGCACGTCACCTACGCGCATCTGCACACGGACCGCTTGCAGGCGGCTATCTCCAAGATTCTGCGCACCGCTGTGCACGACGGCAAAGGCTTCACCCTGGCCTACTTCCATCGCGCGGAGGAGCTCGCCGACGAACTGCGAGTGGCAGGGCTCACTGACGTGGAGGTATTCGGGGTGGAGGGTCCCGCGTGGTCGCTCCTCAAAGCGGTCGAGCAGCAGCCCGGGGAAGGCCCCACAGATGACATGTTCGCCTCCGCCCTGACAGCCGCGCGCATGGCAGAGCCGTACCCGGAGCTCCTTGCCGCCAGCTCCCATCTGCTGGCGGTCGGGCGAGTGCCCGCGTGACGCGCCCTGCCCGTTCTGGCGTGTGCTCAGAACGAGCGGTCTGGTCCCGGAGACGGCGGGTTCGCTCCCGTCCCCGGGACCGCGCTCCGGGCCGTCCGTGGGCCGTCCGAGGGTGACCAACGACGACCAACGACGGCCAATGACGACCGTGCCGCCCTCGCTCGGAAGCGGCATCGGAAGAGGTCTCCCAGGTGGCGGATTCGCCGCATGACTTCCTGCGCAACAAGAAGCAGGAGTGGGAGGAGTACCGCTCCGAGGTCACACCGTTCGAACTGCGCAAGAACCTGCCGGTGCTGTAAGAGCACTGGCAGACCGCTGGACAGATGCCTCCGGGCCGACGTCGTCATGACGTCGGCCCGGAGGCATCTTCAGTGTGTTCGGCGGGCGTCGCGGACTAACCCCGGTCGACGAGGTTGCGGCAGCCTGTCGCGACGTTCGTGTCGGCGTCGGCACCGGGCTGGTTGGCGACGGTGAGGTCGATATCCCGGCTGTTGGTCGCGTCGCACCCGTTGTCCTGCGCGATGGCCTCGTCGTGCATCCGGCCCCTGTTGGACACCTGGTTGTCGCATGCGGCCCGCACCTCGAGGTCGGCGCTCGCTCCCGGGGAGTTGACGACGGAGGTCTCGAAGTCACCGGTGTTGGTGCTGTCGCAGCTGTCGTTCTGGGTCACGGTGACGCGCTCCATACGGCCGTCATTGGTCACCTTGTTGTCGCAGTGGCCGAGGACCCGGGTCTCGGACGTGGCCCCGGGCGAGAGCGGTCCCACGAGGGGCGACAGGTCCCCGGTGTTGGTGGCGTCGCACGCGGCCCGCTGGCCGAGGGCGCTGTCGTGGACCGTGCCCCGGTTGGTCACCGCGTTGCCGCACCGGGCCGCGACCGTGGTGTCCACCGAACCGCCCGGGGATTCGAACACCTCGGGGGCGTCGAGATCCCCGGTGTTGGTGGTGTCGCAGTCCGCGGACTGGCCGACGGTGCTGTCGGTCAGCTTTCCGTCGTTGCGGAGGTCGTTGTCGCAGCTGGTCGTGTACGCGGCGTCCACCGAGCCGCCCGGGGATTCGGCGTTGCCGCCGCCGAAGAGACCGGTGTCGGTGCTGTCGCAGGTGGTGCTCTGGCCGAGGGCCGCGCGGTCCAGGCGGCCGTCGTTGGTCACCTTGTTGCCGCAGCGGGCCGCTACGTCCAGATCGGTGGAGGAGCCCGGGGAGAGATTGTTGGTACCGGTGTTGATCTCGCCGGTGTTGGTCGTGTCGCACGCGTCCCGCTGACCGATGACGCTGTCCTCCACCACCCCGGTGTTCGCCACCTCGTTGTCACAGCGGCCGATGATCCGGGTGTCGAGCGTGCCCCCGGGCGAGGCGTCTCCCAGGTCGGGATTGATCAGACCGGTGTTGGTGGCGTCGCACGCGGCCCGCTGGCCGAGGGCGCTGTCGTGGACCGTGCCCCGGTTGGTCACCGCGTTGCCGCACCGGACCGCGAGGGTGGTGTCCACCGAACCGCCCGGAGACTCATCCAGCCCAGGTGTCGCGACATTGCCGGTGTTGGTGGTGTCGCACTCAGCGGACTGGCGGACGGTGCTGTCGGTCAGCTTTCCGTCGTTGCGGAGGCCGTTGTCGCAGCGGGCCGAGAAGGTGGTGTCCGCCGAGCCCCCCGGGGAATCGATGAACTCGGGCCTGACCGCTCCGGTGTTGGTCGTATCGCACTCCGCGGACTGAGTGACGGCGCTGTCGGATACCCGCCCCGTGTTGCGGAGGTCGTTGTCGCAGCGGGCCTCGAGGGTGGTGTCCGCCGAGGCTCCCGGGGAGTCGTTGACAGCGGGGTTGATCAGTCCGCTGTTGGCGGCGTCGCAGTCCGCGGACTGATCGACGCTGGTGCCGGACATCCTCCCCATGCCGCGCGCGGAGTTGCCGCAGTGGGTCGAGAGATCGAAGTCGGTCGAGGCTCCCGGGGATCCGACGACCACGGGGGTGATGAGGCCGCTGTTGCCGGATGAGCAGTCCGTCCCCTGCCGTACCGTGTTGCCGTCGCTTCCGGAACTCGCCGCCATGGCACCGTTCGAGGAGGCCAGCACCACCGCGCACACCCCCGGGACCATCAACCACATCTTCTGCTTCATCGCCATCCGCTTTCCCTCTCCGCGCGGGGCAGGCCCCTGACCCGACCATCATCGGGACGCGGCGGAGGCGGACTTGACCCGTGTCACCGGGATGGCCCAGAACCCCTGTCCGGGGCCACTCCTTCGGCCCAATCGGGGGCGGCGGGATCGCGGTCGGCCGTGTCCACCTCGGCCATCCGGGCGACGGGCGATAGCCGGCGCTTCTGGCCGCGAGAACCATCCGCTCTTGGACGGATGTCCGCCGGGGCCGGGATCCTTGTCGTATGGACACCACGGGGATCCGGGCCGCCATCGCGGCCGAACGCAGGGAACTGGCCGATCTGTTGGACAGCCTGTCCATTGAGCAGTGGGACGCGCCGAGTCTGTGCGGGGGCTGGCGGGTGCGGGAGGTCGCGGCCCATATGTCGCTGGGGTTCCGCTACTCGCTGCCCAAGGTGGCGCGGGAACTGGTCAAGGCCAGGGGCAGCCTCCACCGGATGACCGACCGGACCGCCCGCAGGGAGGCGGCCACCGCCACCACCGCCCAACTCGCCACCTGGCTGCGGGAGAACGCCCACCACTCCTGGACACCCCCGGTCGGCGGGCTCGCCGCGGCGCTCGGCCATGACGTCGTCCACGGCCTGGACATCTCGGTCGCCCTGGACCTCGGCCGACGGGTACCCGAGGACCGCGTCCGCGTCCTGCTGGGGACGGTCGAGCCCAAGACGCTGAAGTTCTTCCGCGCCGACCTCAGCGGTGTCCAGCTGCGCGCCGACGACCTCGACTGGACCTACGGCACCGGCGCCCCCCTGACCGGCGCCGCCCAGGACCTCCTGCTGGTCGCCTACGGCCGCAAGCTCCCACCGGGCCGCCTGCGCGGCGAGGCGTGCGGCCGGTTCGTCGGGGTGTGAACGGGTGGGCGAGGACGGAGTCGAACCGTCATAGCCGGAGCGGGGGCTTTACAGGCCCTTGGGCTCGCCAGTGCCCAGCTCGCCCGTGGCGGAGGAGGTGGGGGTCGAACCCACACGGCTGCTCGCGCAGCCCAACGGTTTTCGAGACCGCGGCCGGCGCCACCTTTCGGCTGGCTCCTCCTGGCGATGGTGCGACGCGCGCATGGCGCGGTGGCGGCAGCGAAAAGCCGCCCGGACGGGGATCCCGTGGGCGGCCGCGGTCCGTCTGGGACGGTTACCTGGCGTACCCGGGGGAGCCCGATGAGGACGATGAGCGCGGATACGAGCCACTGCTCGGCTGCTGGTTCATCGTGGGCTCCTCTCCCGTCTCGGCGGTGAGATCACTCTGCCCGGCCCCCGGCCGGTGCGGCAACGGGTTTTCCGCCACGGCCGGGACCTGCCGCTTCGCCGCCGTGGTCGCTTAGGCTCAGCAGCGAGCGTTGATCACGACGGCGGACGGGAGGCGTGCGGGATGTCCGTACCGCAGGGACGCAGAAGCAGCAACTTCACCCGGCTGCTCCGGCACGGGTTCACCGACGCCTCCTCCGCCCAGCGGCTGCTGGACGTGCCCGAGCTGTCCGCGGTGCGCAGCGACCCGGTGCTGCTGGAGGCGCTCGGGGGGACCGCCGATCCCGATCTGGCGCTGCGCGGGCTGGTGCGGCTGGTGGAGGCGCTGCCGGAGGAGGCGGGGGAGGGGGAGAACGGGGGACAGCGGGCCGGGTCGCGGCAGGCGTTGCTGGACACCCTGGTCACCGCCAAGCCGCTGCGCGACCGGCTGCTCGGAGTGCTCGGCGCCTCCGAGGCGCTGGGCGACCACCTGGCCCGCCATCCGCAGGACTGGCACGCGCTGGTCACCTATGAGTCGGCCGATCTGCATCCGACCACGCCCGAGTTCGAACAGGCCCTGGCCGAGGGGGTCTGGACCGGACCGGGCGCGGAGCTGCCGCGGCCGGACGCGCTGCGGATCGCCTATCGGCGGGCGCTGCTGGCCATCGCGGCGCGCGATGTGTGCGGGACCACCGATGTCACACAGGCCGCCGCCGAGCTGGCGGACCTGGCCACCGCCACGCTGCGGGCCGCGCTGGAGATCGCGGCCGAGGAGCAGCCCGAGGACGCCGCGGCCTGCCGTCTCGCCGTGATCGGCATGGGCAAGTGCGGGGGCCGTGAGCTCAACTACGTCTCGGACGTGGACGTGATCTTCGTGGCGGAGACCGTCGACGGAGTGGAGGAGGGGAAGGCGGTGCAGGCCGCCACCCGGCTGGCCGCCCGGCTGATGCGGATCTGCTCGGACGTCACCGTCGAGGGCACCATCTGGCCGGTCGACGCCAACCTGCGGCCCGAGGGGCGCAACGGCCCGCTGGTGCGCACGCTGTCCAGCCATCTCGCGTACTACCAGCGGTGGGCCAAGACCTGGGAGTTCCAGGCGCTGTTGAAGGCCCGGCCGGTGGCGGGCGACGCGGTGCTGGGCCAGGCGTATGTGGACGCGCTGGCGCCGATGGTCTGGCAGGCCGTCGAGCGCGAGAACTTCGTCCCCGATGTGCAGCAGATGCGCCGCCGGGTGGTGGAGAACATCCCCGTCGCCGAGGTGGACCGCGAGCTGAAGCTGGGCCCCGGTGGGCTGCGCGACGTGGAGTTCGCCGTCCAGCTGCTTCAGCTGGTGCACGGCCGGTCGGACGAGTCGCTGCGCAGCGGCACCACGCTGGACGCGCTCGCGGCGCTGGCCGCGGCGGGCTATGTGGGGCGTTCCGACGCGGCCGCGCTGGACGCCGCCTACCGCTTCCTGCGTTCGATGGAGCACCGCATCCAGCTCTACCGGCTGCGCCGCACCCACTTGGTGCCCGAGGACGAGGCGGATCTGCGGCGGCTCGGCCGTTCGCTGGGGTTCCGCACCGAGCCGGTCACCGAACTGGGCACCGCGTGGCGGCGGTACGCGCGCGAGGTGCGGCGGCTGCACGAGAAGCTCTTCTACCGGCCGCTGCTGGACGCCGTGGCCCAGCTGGAGCCCGGTGAGATCCGGCTCAGCTCCGAGGCGGCCGGGCAGCGGCTGGAGGCCCTGGGCTACGCCGATCCGGTCTCGGCGCTGCGCCATCTGGAGGCGCTGGCCTCCGGGGTGACCCGGAAGGCGGCGATCCAGCGCACCCTGCTGCCGGTGCTGCTGGGCTGGTTCGCCGACTCCGCGGATCCGGACGCGGGGCTGCTGGGCTTCCGCAAGGTGTCCGACGCGCTCGGCAAGACGCCCTGGTATCTGCGGCTGCTGCGGGACGAGGGGGCCGCCGCGGAGAATCTGGCCCGGGTGCTCTCCGCCGGGCGGCTGGCCCCCGATCTGCTGCTGCGCGCGCCCGAGGCGGTGGCCCTGCTGGGCGATCCGGAGGGGCTGCGGCGGCGCGGTCGGCACCATCTGGAACAGGAGGTGCTGGCCGCGGTGGGCCGTGCCGACGGGGCCGAGCAGGCGGTCGCGGCCGCGCGCGGGGTGCGGCGGCGGGAGATGTTCCGCACGGCCGCGGCGGACATCATCGAAAGCGCGCGGCTGGCCAACGGGGCGGTACGCCCCACGGTGAGCTGGCCGCCGCCGGGTGACGAGGGCACCGGCGGCCCCCGGGCCGTGGCCGCCCCCGCGGCGCCCGTCGCCGCCCCGGGTGGCGCGCCCGAGGTCCCCGGCGCCCTGCGGGACTCCGAGCCGCATGCGCCCGCCCGTCCCGGCGGGGCCGCCGCGGACCAGCCGCCCGCCGACCCGGGGGTACTGGTCGACATGGTGGGCGACGCGCTCTCCGACCTCAACGCGGCCGCCATCGCGGGCGCCCTGCGCGCCGCCGTCCGCGACACCTGGGGCGATGAACTGCCCACCCGCTTCGCCGTCATCGGCATGGGCCGCTTCGGCGGCCATGAGCTGAGCTACGGCTCGGACGCGGATGTGCTGTTCGTGCACGAGCCGCGCGAGGGCGCCGAGGAACAGGAGGCCTCCCGCGCCGCGTTCGCCGTGGCCAATGAGATGCGGCGGCTGCTCCAGCTGCCGACCGTCGACCCACCGCTGCTCATCGACGCCGATCTGCGCCCCGAGGGCAAGTCCGGCCCGCTGGTGCGCACCCTGGGCTCGTACGCCGCCTACTACCGCCGCTGGTCGCTGGTCTGGGAGAGCCAGGCGCTGCTGCGCGCCGAACCGGTCGCGGGTGACGCGGAGTTGGGTGAGCGCTTCATCGAGCTGATCGACCCGCTGCGGTATCCGGCCGAGGGCCTGGGCGAGGACGCGGTACGGGAGATCCGGCGGCTGAAGGCCCGGATGGAGTCCGAGCGGCTGCCCCGCGGCGCCGACCCCACCACCCACGCCAAGCTGGGCCGCGGCGGTCTCAGCGATGTCGAGTGGACCGTCCAGCTGCTCCAGATGCGCCACGGCTGGGCCGAGCCGGGGTTGCGCACCACCCGCACCCGCCGGGCCCTGGCCGCCGCCCACGCCGCCGAGCTGATCGGCACCGAGGACGCCCAGACCCTCGACGAGGCGTGGGTGCTGGCGTCCCGGGTCCGCAACGGCGTGATGCTGGTGCGCGGCCGCTCCGGCGACACCTTCCCCAGCGAGACCCGTGAACTGGCCGCCGTGGCACGGTACTTGGGCTACGGTCCAGGAACTGTCGGGGAGATGCTGGAGGACTACCGCCGTACCACCCGCCGGGCCCGGGCCGTCGTCGAGCGTCTCTTCTACGACTACGAGGGCTGAACCGGGCGGCCGACCGGCGGCGGAGCGGTGGCCGACCGGCGGGTGGTGGCCCGGGTTCAGCCCGGCAGCTCGATCCGGAGCGGACCGCAACCGATCCGGTCCGCCTCGGCCGCCACATAGCGGGGGAGCAGTCCGCGGATGTCGCCCGGGTGCCGGCCGTTCTCCGCCCGGACCAGGAAGGTGACCTCACCGGTCTGGCACTTGGCCTGGAACAGCCCCAAGTCGGCACGGAGGAAGCCGGATCCGTCCCGGTCGCCGGGGGTCTTGATCGGCTCGCCGCCATCGAAGGCGAGATTCCGGTAGAGCACCGAGAGCCGCGGGTCCTCGACGGTCATCAGCCGCAGCGAGGGGTGGTCGAAGAGTACGTCGCGGTCACAGGTGCGCACCGGGCCCCCGCCCCGGGTCACCAGGGGGCGGTTGTACGAGACGGCCTCCTGGCGGGCCTTGGGGAGGCTCAGCCCCTCGATACCGCAGAGCGCGTCGGGCCGTTCCTCGTGGAAGCGGGGCGGGTCCGGCATCCGGTCGACCGGGTCGGCGAGGGTTCCCCCGCATCCCAGGTCCGCCATGTAGTGGTTGACCAGGCGGACCGCGGTACGGGCGAGCCGGTCGCGCTCCCCGGCGTCCACCCGGTCCCGGTGGACCGTCCAGCCGGTGTCGATGTCGAATACGGTCGGGCCGTCGTCGTCCGCTCGACCGATGCAGCCGTCAGCCACCGCCAGCCAGGCGCGGGTGTCGGAGGCCATGCCCAGCAGCCCGCCGCCCATCGGGGTCAGCCGCGCGGACAGGTACTCATCCGCCCACTGGTCCGCGGCGCCGCCGAAGCGGACGTCGAGCTGGTGGGCCCGGATGGTCACCTTCGCACCGCGGGGGGACGTGAGGACGCAGGTGCCGGTGGGGCCCCTGTCGCCTATGTGGTCCGTGGTGATGGGGGTGTCGGACGCGTCGATGTCCGTATGGCCGTGGAACAGCTCCGCCACCTCGTCCGTGCCCAGCGCGCTCCAGCAGGCACGGGACTCCGCGAACGGACCCGTATCGGTCTGCCAGGCCACACCGGTGGCGCCGAGCAGCGCCCCGGCCACGGCGGCGGCCAGCGCGGGCCGCCACCGGCCGCGGGTCAGCCGCCGCCAGTGCCACCAGGGCGGGCGCCGCTTGGGCAGCCACGAGGGCGGCTCGGCCGCGGACCGGGGCCCGTCACCGCTCCGGTCGTGGTCGTGGTCGTGGTTGTGGTCGGGGTCGGGGTGGTCGGTGTCGGTCATCGGTCGGCAGCTCCCGGTGCGACGGGCGGACAGCCGACGCGTGTGGTCACGGCGTCGGTGAAGGCGGTGAAGTACCGCGTGTTCTCGCGTGCGGACGGGCCGAGCATCAGCAGGGTCATGGGCCGTCCCGCGCAGTCGGCCCGCACCACCTGGTAGCCGTCGGCGAGGACCCCGGTGCCGCGCCAGCCGCGCGCGGCGGCCTTGCTCCCCGTCGTACCGTCGAACAGCGCGGACAGCCGTGGTCCGGAGACCATCAGGGCGTCGAAGATCCGGCCCTCGCTCCGGTCGTCGGTCCGCACCGAACAGGACTGGAGATCCCGGCCGACCGCGCCGACCTGGTACGCGAGGTCCGCCGCGGATCTGCCGTCGAACTCCAGCCCCCTGATCCGGCAGGCGCGTTCGAAGAAGGTCTCCCGCTGCTCGGACAGGGTGAGCACCGGCGAGGTGGTGCGCAGCGGCTTCGCGGGGGCACAACCGGTCTTCGTCATCGCCCGGTTGGCGACGGAGACCATCAGCTCGGCCGCCGAGCGGGCGCCGCCGAGCCCGGCCGCGCTCGGAGCGAAGCCTCCGTCGGGGGAGGCGGTGGTGGCGGTGGCGTCGAGGGTGACCGCGGTCGGCCGTCCGTCGCGGGTGTCGCACCGCTCGGGCAGGACCAGCAGTCCGCGGCTGCCGTCGGTGGCGCCCGGCAGTCCGTCGGGCAGCGGCACCGCGCGGCCGCCGAGATAGTCGTTGATCCACTCCAGGCGCCGTTCGGTGTCCCGGGGCGCGGGGCCGTAGCCGACGACGACCCTGGTGTCCCGCGAATCGTCGGAGTCGTCGCCGTAGCCCGGGGCGTGGATCGCGACGGTGCACCGGCCGGTGGTGCGCCGCGGACCGAGCGCGGTCTCCTCGGCGGTACGGCTGCCCTCGCCGTCGGTGAACACCTCGTCGCCGAGGAACTCCGGTCCGCTGTCCTGCTCCCAGGCGCCCCAGCAGTACCGGTCCTTGGCGTTGAACGGCCAGGTGTCCGTGGCGAAGGCACCGATCCCCGCGGCTGCCAGCGTGAGCGCGAGGACGCCGCCGACCACGGCGGTGCGGCGCATCCGCGGCTTCATCAGTTCCCCGTTCCCCGTTCCCCCATGTGGCGGCCGATTGTAGCCACAGACCGCCGCCGAGCCCGGGGGCAGGGGGTTGTCAGTGGCGGATGGCACGCTGGTGCGCATGGGAACAGAAGCGGCCTGGCGCGGGCCGGTGCACAGCGACCTCCAGGCGGCGAAAGCCCTGGTGTACGACGCCTGCGGCTTCCGCTGCACGGAGCCGGTGCCGGAGGAGGAGAGCGCCGAGTACGCGGCGTGCGCCTTCAGCGTGGACGGGCTGGCGCTCCGCTTCCGGGTGGCCAAGACGACCCCGACGAAGACCGGTCAGTTCGTCACGGTGTGGCAGCGGTCCGAGCGGGGGCCGATCCGGCCGTTCGACGTGGCGGACGCGGTGGACCTCTTTGTCATCAGCTCACATGAGGGCGACCGCTTCGGGCAGTTCGTCTTCTCGTGCGAGGCGCTGCGCGCGCGGGGGATCGTCTCGGCGGACGGCGCCGGAGGGAAGCGGGGGTTCCGGGTCTATCCGCCATGGGCCGCCACCACCAGCCGTCAGGCCCGTGCCACCCAGGCGTGGCAGCTGGAGTCCTTCCTCGACATCCCGGTCGCGGGGCCGCTCGACACCGCCCGCGCCAAGGCGCTCTATCAGCCGCGCAGATAGTTGTAGACGGTGGCCCGGGAGACCCCGAGCAGTTCGGTGACCACCTGGACGGAGTGCTTCATCTGGAGGAAGCCGCGCACCCGCAGCGAGTGGACCAGCTCCTTCTTGGCGGGGGTGCCCAGGCTGCGCGGGGTCTGGCCGCGGGCCGCGGCGAACTCCTCGACGACGGTGCGCAGCTCCGCGGCGGTGCGGGCGCGCAGGGTCTCGGTGAGCGGCTGTTCCTGCTCCTCGGTGCGCACCAGATTGGTGAGGCTGCGGGCGGCGCTGGCGAACAGGGAGACGTCCAGGTTGAGGCAGATCGCGGCCACATAGGTGCCCGCGCTGTTCTTGATGCCGATCGAGGTGCTCTTGGCGGGGCGGCCGTCGGGGAAGCTGTTGGCGTAGTTCTGGACGATGCCGGGGAAATCGGGGTCCTCGATCCGGGCCAGACCCAGCTCGGTGGCCGGATCGCCGACCGAGCGGCCGGAGAGATTGCTCTCGATGGCGCGGATGGCCCGGTCCGGCCGGCGCAGATCGTGCAGGACGACCTCGCACAGCCCGGGGAACATCCGGCCGAGGGCGGTCACGATCTTCTCGGCCTCGCGCAGCAGCAGTTCGTCCTCGGCGGCCGCCTCCGGCGGCTGCTCCCGAGGGGGACGCCGCGCGCTCATCGGGGGTCCCCTTCTTCCGGGGCGAAGAGCGCCGCCATCGTGGTGGTCGCCTTCAGCCCCGAGCCGGTGAGCACCACGGCCGTGGTCTCGCCGGGGCGGATGGCGCCCCGCGCCCGGAAGAGATCGACGGCCGCGGCCGCGGTCGCGCTGGTGGGCTCGGCGTACAGCCCCATCGCCGCCAGCCGCCGCACGGCCGCGACGATGGCGTCCTCCGGTACGGCGGCAATATCGCCCCCCGAGCGGCGGATCGCGCGCAGCACCTCGGTATGGCGGACCGGCCGCCGGATGGCCGTGCCCTCGGCGATGGTCGGGGCGTACTCGAACGGTACGGGGGTCTCGGTGCCCGCCGCGAAGCTGGCCTGGAGCGGGGCGCAGTGGGCGGGCTGGGCGACCAGCAGCCTCGGGCGGCGGCTGATCTGACCCGCCGCCAGCAGTTCGGAGAAACCGAGGTCGCAGCCGAGGACGGTGCTGCCCGCCCCGGCCACCGTCACCACGGCGTCGGGGGCGGTGTGGCCCAGGTCCTCCCACAGCTCGTAGGCGAGGGTCTTGACGCCCTGGAGGAAGAGGGGGTGCCAGTTGTGGCTGGCGTAGGAGGTGTGCGCCGACTGGCGCAGCGCCTCGGCCGCGGTGGCGTCCCGGTCGCCCGGGACCACCTGGACCTCGGCGCCGTACGCCCGGCTCTGGAGGATCTTCGCCGGGGAGGTGCCCTCGGGGACGAGGATCCTGGCCCGGATCCCGGCCGCGGCGCAGTACGCGGACACCGAGGAACCGCCGTTGCCGGAGCTGTCCTCGATGACCTCGCGGACGCCGCGCTGCCGCAGCGCCGAGATCATCACGCTGGTGCCGCGGTCCTTGAAGCTGCCGGTCGGGCTGAACCACTCCAGCTTGAAATGGACCCGACCCCCGCCCCAGTCCCGCTCCACCAGCGGGGTGCATCCTTCTCCCAAGGACACCGGGGTGTCGAGGCGCACCGGGAGGGCCGCTCGGTAGCGCCATAGTGAACGGTCCCCGGTGTCCACCTCCGCACGGGTGATCCCGGGGAGCGCGGAGACGGTGAGCGGAGCGCCGTCGTCACCGCACCAGCGTGGATCGTCGAGGGGGTACGTGGCGCCGGAGCGCTCGTCGACGTAGTGGGGTCCGGCGGGGTGGGGTTCGGCTCGCACCTTGGACATTCTGTTTAGACATAGACCGCCCGTCAAGACTGTCTCCGGTGGGTCAAGTGCGCCACGAGGGCGGTTCGAGGGCCGCTCGACTGGGAGGGCGGCGAGTCCCGGAGCCCGCGAGTCCGGTGGCCGCTCACGCGGGCGCGAACAGCCGTTCCAGCACCACCGCGACGCCGTCCTCGTCATGGCCGGGCGCCCGCTCATCGGCCACCGCGACCAGCTCCGGATGGGCGTTGCCCATCGCGACCCCGTAACCGGCCCAGTTCAGCATCGGGATGTCATTGGGCATATCGCCGAAGGCGATGGTCTCCGCGGGGGTGAACCCCATCCGGTCCGCGGCCAGTTGCAGCCCCACCGCTTTGTCGGTGCCCGCGGGCAGCACCTCGATCATCCCCTTCTCGGAGTGGGTGACCGCCACCTCGCCCCCGCCCACCCGTGCGGCGGTCGCCGCGACCAGCCCGTCCGGCAGCTCCCGATGGCGCATCAGCACCTTCTCGATCGGCCCGGCCCACAGCTCCGCCCGGTCCGGGACCACCCCCCAGCCGGGACGTATCCGGTCGGCGAAGCCCGGGGTGACCACGAAGCGGTTCTCGGGCGC
Source organism: Streptomyces sp. NPDC048636 (assembly GCF_040650655.1). NCBI lineage: Bacteria > Bacillati > Actinomycetota > Actinomycetes > Kitasatosporales > Streptomycetaceae > Streptomyces > Streptomyces sp. NPDC048636. The sequence continues at coordinate 627,127 of NZ_JBEZHR010000002.1, forward strand.
GGCGGTGACCACCGCCAGCTCCAGCGGTCCCGCGCCCAGCTCCCGCTCCGTACGCCCCACCACCGACCGGGCCAGCTCCCGGTCCAGCGCCGCGGAGACCAGCAGCCGGTCCGCGGAGGCGTCGTACAGCTGCGCGCCCTGTCCGCACACCGCGAGCCCCCGGTAGCCGATCGCGACCAGGAACTCCCGGCAGGACGCGGCCGGGCGTCCGGTGACCACCAGATGCCGTGCCCCGGAGCGCCGGGCCAGGGCGAGCGCGGCACGGGAGCGCGCGGAGACCGTCAGATCGCTGCGCAGCAGCGTCCCGTCCAGATCGGTGGCCACCAGCGGGAAGCGCGGCGGTGCGGAGCGCGGGCGGGGAAATACACCGACCACGCCGGAAGCGGGCGGGGAAGCGGTACCGGAGATGGCGGCTGAGGCGGTGGCGTCGGCGGTGTGCACGGTGCCGGTGGTCCCTTTCGTCACGCTCGTCGTGCTCGGCCCGCGGCGGAGCACACCCCGGCCGCGCACTCCGCATCGAGCCCCTGAACTCGGTGGAAGACGCCACCAGGATGGCGGCACGGAAAGAGACGATCAAGCTGAGCGGGCAGCGGCGATCACACCATGCGGAAGCGGGGCGGGGCGGATCCGGCCGCTCAGGCCGTCCGCAGCTCGCCCTCGCGCTCGGCGGCCGCCACCCGCCGTCCGCTCACCTGCTTGGGCAGCCTGGCGGGTGTGGTGCCGTACCAGACGTAGGACAGCGAGAAGCCGATGGACAGACAGATGACACCGCCGACCGCGTCCATCCAGAAGTGGTTGGCCGTCGCCACGATCACCAGCAGGGTGGCCGTCGGATAGAGCAGCCCCAGCGCCTTCGCCCACACCGGCCGGGCCAGGGTGGCGATGGCGATCCCGCACCACAGCGACCAGCCGATGTGCATCGAGGGCATCGCCGCGTACTGGTTCGACATCGCGGCCAGGTTCCCCGAGGCCATCGAGCCCCAGGTGCGGTGCGCCACCACGGTGTCGATGAAGTGACCGCCGCTCATCAGCCGGGGCGGCGCCAGCGGGAAGAAGTAATAGCCGAGCAGCGCCACGCCCGTGGTGGCGAACAGCACCAGCCGGATGGCGGCATAGCGGCCCGGGTGCCAGTGGTAGAGCCACACCAGCACACAGATCGTCACGATGAAGTGCAGCGTGGCGTAGTAGTAGTTCATGCCCACGATCAGCCAGCTGACCGAGTCGATCGCGTGGTTGACGCCGTGTTCGAAGGCCATACCGAGCCGGTGCTCCCACCGCCAGATCCAGCCCGCGTTGCGCAGCGCCTCGGACTTCTGCTCGGGAACCGCGTTGCGGACGAGGGAGTACGTCCAGTAGCTGACGGCGATCAGGGCGATCTCGAACCAGAGACGGGGTCTGCGGGGGGTGCGCAAACGGGCCATCAGCGTGGTGTGCCCCGCCGGGCGCGCCCCCGTCGCCGCGAGGGGTGACGAGGCGGCCGTCCGGCCCTCCACGGTCCTCACAGTCGCTTCACCCATAGGGCAACAGTCTGCCAGATATGACCCACCGCCAGATCATCTGCGAAGCGGTTCCTGGTCGCATATGTACCGGTCCGGGGGTTCCTTCATGCGACGTACGCCGCCATACGTCCGGCTATGTCGTCCGCTCGGCCGCCCCGTTGCGCACCGGGCGGCCGTGGGCCGAGGCCGTGGAACCGCGGACCACCAGCTCGGGCAGGAAGACGAACTCGCTGGGCGGCGCCGGAGTGCCGCCGATCTCCTCCAGCAGCGCCCGTACCGCCGCCTGTCCCATCGACTGCACCGGTTTGCGGATGGTGGTCAGCGGCGGATCGGTGAACGCGATCAGCGGGGAGTCGTCGAAGCCCACCACCGAGATGTCCTGGGGGACCCCCAGACCCCGCTGCCGGGCGGCCCGTATGGCCCCCAGCGCCATCATGTCGCTCGCGCACACCACCGCCGTACAGCCCCGGTCGATCAGTGCGGACGCCGCCGCCTGGCCGCCCTCCAGGGTGAACAGTGAATGCTGGATCAGCTCCGCGGACTCCTCCGGCCCGAGCCCCAGCCGGTCCCGCATGGCCTGCTGGAACCCCTCGATCTTGCGCAGTACGGGGACGAACCTCTTGGGCCCGAGCGCCAGCCCGATCCGGGTGTGGCCCAGCGAGACCAGATGGGTGACGGCCAGCAGCATCGCCGCACGGTCGTCGGGGGAGATGAACGGGGCCCGCACCGCCGGTGCGTAACCGTCCACCAGAACGAACGGCACACCCTGGCCGCGCAGCTGGTCGTAGCGCTGCATATCGGCCGAGGTGTCCGCGTGCAGCCCGGAGACGAAGATGATCCCGGCCACCCCGCGGTCCACCAGCATCTCGGTGAGCTCGTCCTCCGTGGAGCCGCCCGGGGTCTGGGTGGCCAGCACCGGGGTGTAGCCCTGACGGGTCAGCGCCTGCCCGATCACCTGGGCGAGCGCGGGAAATATCGGGTTCTCCAGCTCGGGCGTGATCAGTCCCACCAGACCGGCGCTGCGCCGGCGCAGCCGCACCGGGCGCTCGTAGCCGAGGACGTCCAGGGCGGCGAGGACGGACTCGCGGGTGGCCGTGGCCACCCCCGGCCTGCCATTGAGGACGCGGCTGACAGTGGCTTCGCTGACCCCCGCCTGGGCTGCGATGTCAGCGAGCCGTGCGGTCATGGGATTGGACTGTACCGGTCGCATGTCAGATTGCCCACCACGCGCAGCAATCGGGAGGAATGCGCACCGTAGCGGCACGGTACGCGAGCGGCGCGGAGGACAGCAGCGCGCGCCCCGGAACGGGAAGTTCGACCTCCTCCCCGAGGGTGTTCAGCGTGCAGACGAATCCCGGGCGGGCCAGCGCCAGCACCCCCGCCGGGGCGTCGAGCCAGGTCATCCCGGAGTCGCCGAGGCCCGGCAGCTCCCGGCGCAGCGCGAGTGCCGAGCGGTACAGCTCCAGCGTAGAGCCCGGGTCGCCGGTCTGCGCCTCCACCGAGAGCCCGGCCCACGCCGCGGGCTGCGGCAGCCAGCTGCCGCCGGGCCCGAAGCCGTAGCTGGCGCCCGAGCGGGACCAGGGCAGCGGCACCCGGCAGCCGTCGCGGAAGCCGTCCTGACCGTCCTGGCCGTCCTGCCCCTCGGCGGAGGTGCGGAAGAACGCCGGGTCCTGACGGCATGCGTCCGGCAGGTCGACGACCTCCGGAAGGCCCAGCTCCTCGCCCTGGTAGAGGTAGACCGAACCGGGCAGCGCCAGGGTGAGCAGGGCCGCCGCGCGGGCCCGGCGCAGCCCCCGGGCCGGGCTGCCGTCGGCGTAGCGGGTGGGGTGCCGGACCACGTCATGGTTGGAGAGCACCCAGGTGGTGGGGGCGCCCACGGACGCGGTCGCGGCCAGCGACTCGTCGATCACCGTACGCATCGCCGCCGCGTCCCAGGGGGACTTGAGGAACTGGAAGTTGAACGCCTGGTGCAGTTCGTCGGGGCGCACATACAGCGCCAGCCGCTCGGGGCTGGGCGCCCATGCCTCGGCGACCCCGATCCGGTCGCCGGGGTAGGAGTCCAGCAGCCGCCGCCAGGAGCGGTGGATCTCATGCACCCCGTCCTGGTCGAAGAAGGGCAGCACCTGGGAGCCGATCAGCTTGGCCTGTTCGGTACGGCCGATATCGGGCATCCCGGCCGCCTTGACCATGCCGTGGGCGACATCGATACGGAAGCCGTCCACGCCCAGGTCCAGCCAGAAGCGCAGCACCGAGTCGAACTCCTCGCGCACCTCGGAGCAGTCCCAGTTGAGGTCGGGCTGCTCGGGGGCGAAGAGGTGGAGGTACCACTCGCCCGGGGCGCCGTCCGGACCGGTGGTGCGGGTCCAGGCGGGGCCGCCGAAGACCGACTCCCAGTCGTTGGGCGGCAGTTCGCCGCCCGCGCCCCGGCCGGGACGGAAGTGGTAGCGCGCACGGTCCGGCCCGCCCGGCCGGCCGGTGAGCGCGGCGCGGAACCAGGGGTGCCGGTCCGAGGTGTGGTTGGGCACCACATCCACGATCACGCGCAGCCCCAGCTCATGGGCGGTGCGCACCAGGTCGTCGGCGTCGGCGAGGGTGCCGAAGAGCGGATCGACCGCGCGGTAGTCCGCCACGTCGTAGCCGCCGTCGGCCTGCGGGGAGGCGTAGAAGGGGGTCAGCCAGACGGCGTCCGCGCCCAGCCCGGCGAGGTGGGGCAGCCGCTCGCGGGCCCCGCGCAGATCGCCGATGCCGTCGCCGTCGCTGTCGGCGAAGGACCGCACATACACCTGGTAGATGACGGCGTCGCGCCACCAGCCGGACCCTCCGGACGGTCGCGCGGTGTCGGCCTGGAGGGAGGTTGTGAGCTCCTGGGTCATAACGGCGAAGTTAACAGCTCTGCAATGCCTTGCGGAAGAGATTGCAGGGGTGGCGAGGCGCCCCTGAGCGTGCTCCGGCGCGCATTCCGCGCGCTCACAAGGGTTCGGCCGGATACCGGCAGGACACGCGGACGTAACGAATCCGGGTGCCTTGCAGAAAATTCCCGCAAGGTCTTTCGAGTTTCTTGCAGCCCTGTTACGTTCCTCGGCAACCCGGGGCCGCGACGACGCGGCCGGTCTTGGAGGAGTTCAGATGCGACGTGGCATAGCGGCCACTGCGCTTGTCGCGGCCATGGCGCTCGCGGCGACCGCATGCGGCGGTGGCGACGGTGACAACGGCGGCGGCAAGTCGGGCGGCAAGCTCTCCGGCACGGTGACGTACTGGGACACGTCGAACGAGGCCGAGAAGGGCACGTACAAGAAGCTCGCCCTCGGCTTCGAGAAGAAGCACCCCGACGTCAAGGTCAACTACGTCAACGTGCCCTTCGGCGATGCCCTGGCCAAGTTCAAGAACGCCGCGGGCTCCGGCGGCTCCGGCGCCCCGGACGTGCTGCGCGCCGAGGTCGCCTGGACCCATGACCTGGCGAACATCGGCTATCTCGCCCCGCTGGACGGCACCGCCGCCCTCGACAACGAGTCCGACTACCTGCCCAAGGCGGCCGCCGGTACCAAGTTCAAGGGCAAGACCTACGCGGTGCCACAGGTCATCGACACCCTCGGCCTCTTCTACAACAAGAAGATGCTGCGGGACGCCGGGGTCGAGCCGCCCAAGAGCTGGACCGAGCTCAAGGCCGCCGCCAAGAAGATCAAGAAGAAGACCGGGAAGACCGGTCTCTATCTGCGCGGCGACGACGCCTACTGGTACCTGCCGTTCATCTACGGCGAGGGCGGCGATCTGCTCGACACCAAGGCCAAGAAGGTCACCGTCGACGACAAGCCGGGTGTGAAGGCGTTCGCCGCCGCCCGGGACCTGGTCACCTCGGGAGCGGCGGAGACCGACGCCACCGACGGCTGGGACAATATGCAGAACGCCATCAAGAACGGCGACGTCGCGATGACGATCAACGGGCCGTGGGCGATCGAGGACACCCTCGCGGGCAAGGCGTTCAAGGACAAGTCCAACCTCGGCGTGGTCCCGGTGCCGGCCGGAAGCGCCGGTCAGGGCGCCCCGCAGGGCGGCCAGAACCTCACCGTCTACGCGGGCTCCAAGAACCTGGACGCCTCCTACGCCTTCGCCAGGTACATGAGCTCGGCCGAGGTGCAGGCCAAGACCACCGAGGAACTGAGCCTGCTGCCCACCCGCACCTCCGTCTACCAGGAGAAGGCGGTCGCGGCGAACGCCAATGTGAAGTTCTTCAAGGACGCCGTCGACAAGGCCGTCGAGCGCCCCTGGATCCCCGAGGGCAACAGCCTCTTCCAGGCGATCCTGGTGCAGTTCCCGGGCGTTCTGACCGGTAAGACCTCGCCCGAGAAGGCGGCCGCCTCCGTCGGCGACGCCTACCGCAAGCTCCTCAAGGGCGACTGGAAGTAAGGACCGGCAACGATGGCTGTCGACACCAGCCGGTCGGTGAATCCGGCCGCGGGTGCCAAGAGCACCCGCGGCCGGGTCCGCGGGACCGGGGACAAACCGCCCGGCCGGATCCGTTCCGCGTTCGCCAGGCACTGGTACGCCTGGGCCATGGTCGCGCCCGTCGTGCTCGTCATCGGGCTGATCATCGGCCTTCCGCTGGTCCGCGGCGTCTATCTGTCGCTGACCGACGCCGATGAGGCCAATGTCGAGCGCACCATCGGGGTCAACCACATCCCCGCCACGTACCAGAACGTGGGCCTCGACAACTTCCGGGCCATCCTGGAGGACCAGGTCTTCTGGGACCGGCTGAGCTGGACGGCCACCTGGACGGTCTCTTGCGTGGCCGTCACCTTCGTACTCGGCCTCGGCCTCGCCGTCCTGATCAACCGAAGGTTCGTGGGCCGCGCCGTCTACCGGTCACTGCTGATCCTGCCCTGGGCGGTGCCCGCCTTCGTCTCCGTCTTCGCCTGGCGGCTGCTCTACAACGAGAAGAACGGCATCCTCAACAAGGTGCTGGAGGGCGGCGGTATCGACGGGGTGCCCTGGCTGAACGACCCCACCATGGCCAAGGTCTCGGTGATCGCCGTGAACATCTGGCTCGGGGTGCCCTTCATGCTGGTCGCCCTGCTCGGCGGACTCCAGTCCATCCCCGGTGAGCTCTACGAGGCCGCCGAGATGGACGGCGCCGGCCCCTGGCAGCGGTTCCGTCATATCACCCTGCCCGGACTGCGATCGGTCAGCTCCACCGTGGTGCTGCTCTCCACCATCTGGACCTTCAACATGTTCGCGGTGATCTACCTGCTCACCCGCGGCGGTCCCGGGGACAGTACCGAGATCCTGGTGACCTACGCCTACCGGCTCTCGTTCGTCAACAGCCCCCGTGATTTCGCGGGCGCCTCCGCCTGGGGCGTGCTGATCCTGATCATCCTCATGCTCTTCGCGGTGGTCTACCGCCGTTCGCTCCGCAAGCAGGGAGAGGTCTGGTAGCCATGCGCGACCGCCGCCGCAGCCCGCTCGCCTCCATCGGGCTGCACACCACCTTGTGTCTCGCCTCCGCCGTGGCGGTCTTCCCGCCGCTGTGGCTGCTGGTGACCTCGTTCAAGCCCAAGAGCGAGGCGTTCAGCACCGATGTGGTGCGGAACCCCACCTTCGACAACTACACACATGTCCTGAACGACACCGAGTTCCTGACCTGGTTCGGCAACTCGCTGTTCATCGTCGTCTTCACCACGGTCCTGGGCGTCTTCGTCGCTGCCACCACCGGCTACGCCGTCAGCCGCTTCCGGTTCCCCGGAATGCGCCCGCTGATGTGGCTGCTGCTGATCACCCAGATGTTCCCGGTGGCCATCCTGATCGTGCCGCTGTACAACATCATGTCGACGCTGGGCTGGCTCAACCAGCCGATCTCGCTGATCGTCACCTACCTCACCGTGGCCGTACCGTTCTGCGCCTGGATGATGAAGGGCTTCTTCGACACCATCCCGGTGGAGATCGACGAATCGGGCCGGGTCGACGGCCTCAACCCGTTCGGCACCTTCTGGCGTCTGGTCGTCCCGCTGGCCAAGCCCGGCCTCGCGGTCACCGCCTTCTACACCTTCATCACCGCCTGGGCCGAGGTCGCCTACGCCTCCGCGTTCATGACGGGCGAGCAGAACCTCACCCTCGCCGCGGGGCTCCAGACCTTCGTCAACCAGTACACCTCGGACTGGGGTGCGATGACCGCCGCCGCCGTCATGATCGCCATCCCGGCCGCCCTGGTGTTCTCGTGGGCCCAGCGCCATCTGGTGGCCGGTCTGACCGCCGGTGCCACCAAGTCCTGACCCCGCGCGACCCCGTGATCGAACCGACGCCTCCGATGAATCCAAGGACGACATGACGCAGTACCTCGCCGACCCGTCGGCCGCTACGGCACCGGACTCCAGCGGGGCGGGCGACCGCCCGGCCTGGTGGCGGGAGGCGGTGATCTACCAGGTCTATCCGCGGAGCTTCGCCGACGGCAACGGCGACGGCATGGGCGACCTCGAGGGCATCCGCGCCCGGCTGCCCTATCTGAAGGAGCTGGGCGTGGACGCCGTCTGGCTGAGCCCCTTCTACGCCTCCCCGCAGGCCGACGCCGGATATGACGTCGCCGACTACCGGGCCATCGACCCCATGTTCGGCACCCTGCACGACGCCGACGCGGTGATCCGCGACGCCCACGCCCTGGGGCTGCGCATCATCGTCGACCTGGTCCCCAACCACTGCTCCGACCAGCACCTCTGGTTCCGCAGGGCGCTGGAGGAAGGCCCCGGCTCACCGCTGCGCGAGCGGTTCCACTTCCGGCCCGGACAGGGCGCGGACGGCGAACTGCCGCCCAACGACTGGGAGTCGATCTTCGGCGGGCCCGCCTGGACCCGCACCGACAACCCCGACGGCACCCCGGGCGAGTGGTACCTCCATCTCTTCGCCCCCGAGCAGCCCGACTTCAACTGGGAGCACCCCGCCGTCCACGACGAGTTCCGCTCGGTGCTGCGGTTCTGGCTGGACCTCGGCGTCGACGGTTTCCGTATCGACGTCGCCCACGGCCTGGTCAAGGCGGCCGGGCTGCCCGACCTCGGCCGCGCCGAACAGCTGAAGCTGCTGGGCAACGACGTGCTGCCGTTCTTCGACCAGGACGGGGTGCACGCCATCTACCGCAGCTGGCGCACCGTCCTCGACGAGTACCCCGGTGAGCGCATCGGGGTCGCCGAGGCATGGGCACCCACCACCGAGCGCACCGCGCGCTACGTCCGCCCCGACGAACTGCACCAGGCGTTCAACTTCCACTTCCTGGGCGCCGATTGGGCCGCGGGGCGGATGCGCGAGGTCATCGACGACTCGCTGGACGCGATGCGGCCGGTCGGGGCCCCCACCACCTGGGTGCTCTCCAACCACGATGTGGTCCGGCACTCCACCCGCTACGCCGACGGGGACCCCGGGCGCGGGCTGCGCCGGGCCCGGGCCGCGACCCTGCTGATGCTGGCGCTGCCCGGCTCCGCCTATCTCTACCAGGGCGAGGAGCTGGGGCTTCCGGAGGTCACCGAACTCCCCGACGAGGCCCGTCAGGACCCCGCGTTCTTCCGCACCTCCGCCGACGGGCAGGACGGCCAGGACGGGCTGCGGGACGGCTGCCGGGTGCCGATCCCGTGGTCGGGCACCGAGGCCCCGTACGGCTTCGGCCCGCGCGCGGGCGGCCCCAGCTGGCTGCCCCAGCCCGACGGCTGGGCGGAGCTCAGCGTCCAGGCCCAGACCGGACGGCCGGGGTCCACGCTGGAGCTGTACCGCGAGGCGCTCACCGTCCGCCGGGCCCATCCGGCGCTCGGCGCGGGGGAGTCGGTGGAGTGGCTGACGGCGCCCGAGGGGGTACTGGCCTTCCGCCGCCGGGCGCACGGCGACGGACCGGACTTCGTCTGCACGGTCAACACCGGCGGTCAGCCGGTCACCCTGCCCGCCCCGGGCCGGGCGCTGCTGTCCAGCGCTGCGGAACCGCCCGGCCCCGGAAGGGAGTCCGCGGCGGAGCCCGTGGGGGAGTCCGCGGGGAAGTTCACGCTTGCCGCCGATACGGCCGTCTGGTGGGCGGTGTGAGCGCACTCCTGCCGCCGCGGCTCGCCGATATCGCCGTCCAGGCACAGGTCAGCGAGGCCACCGTCAGCCGGGTGCTGAACGGCAGGGCGGGGGTCGCGGACGCCACCCGGCAGCGGGTGCTCGCCGCCCTCGACGTGCTCGGCTACGAGCGGCCGGTACGGCTGCGGCGGCGCAGCGCCGGACTGGTGGGCCTGGTGATCCCCGAGCTCATCAACCCGGTCTTCCCCGCCTTCGCGCAGGTCATCGAACAGGTGCTGGCCGGGCACGGCTACACCCCGATCCTGTGCACCCAGATGCCCGGCGGCGCCACCGAGGACGAACTGGTGGAGCAGCTGGAGGAGCGCGATGTGGTCGGCATCGTCTTCATGTCCGGCCAGCACTCGGACACCACCGCCGATCCGGCCACCTATCTGCGGCTGGCCGAGCGACGGGTGCCGTTCGTGCTCATCAACGGCTACCACGAGCGCATCCGGGCGCCGTTCGTCTCCCCCGACGACCGGTCTGCGGCCCGGATGGCCGTGCACCACCTGGCCGCGCTCGGCCATGAGCGGATCGGGCTCGCGGTCGGGCCCGCGCGGTACGTTCCGGCGCGGCGCAAGGTCGAGGGGTTCACGGCGGTCATGGGCGAGGTCTTCGGCCGGTCGCCCGCGCAGGCCGGGGAGTTGATCCGGCACACCCTGTTCAGCGTCGAGGGCGGCCAGGTGGCCGCGGCCGCGCTGCTGGACCAGGGCTGTACGGGCTTCGTCTGCGGCAGCGACCTGATGGCGCTGGGGGTCATCCGGGAGGCGTCCCGGCGGGGCCTGAGCGTGCCGCGGGACGTCTCGGTGGTCGGCTTCGACGACTCCCCGCTGATCGCCTTCACCGATCCGCCGCTGACCACGGTCCGCCAGCCGGTGCAGTCGATGGCCACGGCCGCGGTGGGCGCGCTGCTGGAGGAGATCGCCGGAAACCCGGTGCAGTGCACCGAGTTCGTGTTCCAGCCCGATCTGGTGGTGCGCGGCTCCACCGCGCGGGTCCGCCGCGGCGGATGACCGGCCCGACCAGCCGGGCGCGTGGGGCCCGCGCACGGGCCCCCGGCCGGCCGGACCGGAGACGTGCTTGAACGTAACACCGCCGCAATCGCTTGCGAAAGGTCTTGCAGCAAGGAATCGTCCGCGCCCCGGACCATGAACCGGACCACGCCAGGCCCACGTCCGGACCACGGACCGGACCACGAAGGAGTCCCGCCTCGTGAACCGCACCCTCCGCCGTACCGCCGCCGCCCTCGCCGCCCTGGCGCTGTGCACGGCGGCCGCCCCCGCGGCGGGGCGGCAACCCGCCGCCTCCGCCGCCGAGGCCCAGTGGATCGACCGCTCCACCGTGGTGTGGAAGGTCGAGGCCGGTGGCTCCACCACCGAGGAGCTGCGCTCCTCACGCGGCGGGGCGCTGCGGCTGTCCCCGGCCACGCTGACCGCCGGGCAGAAGGCCGCGTATCCGCATCTCGCGTCGTTCCCCGCCTTCTCCGTCGATCCGCGTGACCGCGACAAGGCCGCCACCGCGCTGCGCGGTCATGTCACCGTCGTCCAGCGGGCGGACACCGGCGACCACCGGGTACTGCACCGCACCGATGTGCAGCTCCCCGGAGTGCTGGACGACCTCTACGCACCGGCCGCCCGCCGCGCCCACCTCGGCCCGGTCTTCCGCGACGGCCGCCCCACCCTGGCCGTCTGGGCGCCCACCGCCGAGAGCGTGGCGCTCGAACTCGACGGGCGCAGCGTCCCGATGCGGCGGGACGCCACCAGCGGGGTGTGGCGCGTGACCGGTGGCACCGACTGGCGGGACAAGCCCTACCGCTACCGGGTCCGGGTCTGGGCGCCCACGGTCCAGAAGGTCGTCACCAACGAGGTGACCGACCCCTACGCCACCGCGCTGACCGCCGACTCCACCCACAGCCTGGTCACCGATCTGGCCGATCCGAAGTTGGCACCCCCCGGCTGGGCGTCGCTGAGGAAGGCGAAGGCCGTACCCGAGCGCGACGCCCGGATCGAGGAGCTGCACATCCGCGACTTCTCCATCGCGGACCGCACCAGCGCCCACCGCGGCCAGTACCTCGCCTTCACCGACCGCCGCTCGGACGGAATGAGGCACCTGAGGGCGCTGGCCCGCGCCGGTACCTCCTACGTCCACCTCCTCCCCGCGTTCGACTTCGGCACCGTCCCCGAGCGCCGCTCCGACCAGGCCGAGCCCGGCTGCGATCTGGCCGCCCTGCCGGCCGACTCCGGGCGGCAGCAGTCCTGTGTGGGCGAGGCGGCGGCCAAGGACGGCTTCAACTGGGGCTATGACCCGCTGCACTACACCGTGCCGGAGGGCTCGTACGCCACCGACCCCGACGGCCCGGCCCGCACCCGCGAGTTCCGGCGGATGGTCCAGGGGCTGAACCGCGCCGGGCTGCGCACCGTCATGGACGTCGTCTACAACCACACCGTGGCCTCCGGCCAGGCCCCCGGGTCCGTACTCGACCGGATCGTGCCCGGCTACTACCAGCGGCTGCTGGACGACGGCAGCGTGGCCACCTCCACCTGCTGCGCCAACACCGCGCCCGAACACGCGATGATGGGCGAGCTGGTGGTCGACTCCATGGTCACCTGGGCCCGGCAGTACAAGGTCGACGGCTTCCGCTTCGACCTCATGGGCCATCACCCCAAGGCCAATATCCTCGCCGTCCGCAAGGCGCTCGACGCCCTCACCCCCGCGAAGGACGGCGTGGACGGCAAGGCGATCCTGCTCTACGGCGAGGGCTGGAACTTCGGCGAGGTCGCGAACGACGCCCGGTTCGTCCAGGCCACCCAGCCCCACATGGCGGGCACCGGGATCGCCACCTTCAGCGACCGGGCGCGGGACGCGGTGCGCGGCGGCGGTCCGTTCGACGAGGACCCGCGGGTACAGGGCTTCGCCTCCGGTCTGTACACCGACCCCAACTCCTCCCCGGCCAACGGCACCCCGGACGAGCAGCGTTCCCGGCTGCTGCACTACCAGGACCTGATCAAGGTCGGACTCTCCGGCAACCTCGCCGACTTCACCTTCACCGACACCACCGGCCGCCGGGTCAAGGGCTCCGAGGTCGACTACAACGGCTCCCCGGCGGGCTACGCCGCGGGCCCCGGCGACGCCCTCGCCTACGCCGACGCCCACGACAACGAAACCCTCTACGACGCGCTCACCTACAAGCTGCCCGCCCGTACCCCGGCCGCCGACCGGGCCAGGGCGCAGGTGCTGGCGATGGCCACCGCCACCCTCTCCCAGGGCCCCGCGCTCAGCCAGGCCGGAACCGACCGGCTGCGCTCCAAGTCCCTGGACCGCAACTCCTTCGACAGCGGCGACTGGTTCAACGCCCTGCACTGGCGGTGTCAGGACGGCAACGGCTTCGGCCGCGGACTGCCCCCGGCCGCCGACAACGAGGCCAAGTGGCCCTACGCCAAACCCCTGCTGACCGAGCCGGCCGCCCGCCCCGGCTGCGCGGAGATCACCTCGGCCTCCGCCGCCTACCGGGACCTGCTGCGGATCCGCACCACCGAGAAGGCGTTCAGCCGGGCCACGGCCGCGCAGGTGCGGCGGGCGCTGTCGTTCCCGCTGTCCGGGACCGGGGAGACCCCGGGCGTCATCACCATGCGCCTCGGCGACCTCGTCGTGGTCTTCAACGCCACCCCGGACCGGACGGCCCAGCGGGTGGCGGAGCTCGCGGGCACGCCGTACGCACTGCACCCGGTGCAGGCGCACGGCGCGGACCGCACGGTCAGGACCTCCTCGTACGAGCGGTCGTCGGGCACCTTCGGCGTCCCGGGCCGGACGGTCGCGGTCTTCGCCCGGCGGTAGTCGGCGGTGCGGCTCCGCCGCGTGGCCACGACGCGGCCGCGGACACGAGACGGCCTCTCGCGGCACTTCCCGCGGAGCGCTCAGCGCAGGGCGCCGAGCCGGTCACCGTTGTACAGCCGGGCCTTGAGGTCCGCATGCGCCCCGGCCTCGGCGGGCAGCGTCAGCTCCCGGCCCCACGCCCGGCCCCGGACGCCACCGCTCGCCGCGATCGACGTCACCTGACGGCTGCCCGCCGCCAGCAGGTACCACCGCCCGGTCTGCGACTTCCACAGCACCCCGGCCATCACCCGCGGCTCGCGCGGACCGCAGGCCGGGGAGTTGTCGGCGCTCGCGGCCACGGCGCCCGCCGCGCCCCGCCGCACGCCCCACGGCTGGAACTGCGCCAGCACCCGGCTGCCCCGGCCCCGCCAGGTCTCCGCCCGGGTGCACAGCCAGGCCGCCCGGCCGCCCCCCTCGGGCAGCGACTGGGCCGCGAACCGCCAGGTGTTGACCGTGCGCACCCCGCGCGCCTGCATCACCGGCAGCCGACAGGCCGTACGCGCCCAGCTCGCCCGCGCCGCCCGGCCCGCCACATCGCGCGGCGCCGACCGCCCCGGCGCGCCGTACGTCAGCCGGACCGGGGACAGCTCACCGAGGTCGACGACCAGCCGCGAACCCAGTTGCAGCGCGGGCCAGCCACGGCACGGCCGCAGCTGCGGCATGGTCCGCACCGGATCGGTCACCCCGTCCGGGGCGCGGTGCACCGGACGCGGCGGCTGGGTGGGACGCAGCAGATCCCGGACCGAGACCCGGTGCACCCACGGCGCCGTCAGATAGCGCACATTGCCGTCCGCGCGGGTCAGCACCAGCGCCGTGGAACCGGCCGTGTCCGCGGCGTCCAGCCGGGCCAGGTCCAGCGCCACCGCACCGCCGTCGGCGCCGTCCGCCTCCGCGTAGCGCGCGATCCGCAGCCCGTCGTACAGCAGCACCACCGCCGCCTGGTCCACCTCGCCCGCGTAGAGCAGCTGCGGAGGGCCGGACGGCGGCCCGGACTGGGTGCCCGCCGTGGTCGAGACCCGCACCGAACGGCCGGGCCGCGCCCAGACCGCCAGCGCGCGGCGCAGCAGCGCGGTGTCACCCGCCCGCTCACCGCGCGCGGGCCACGCCGAGAAGTCCACCCGGCTCGCGGTGCGCCACGCCTCCGGTGCGACCCGGGTCAACCGGGCGGGGTTCAGGGCCCGTTCGGCGGAGGGGTTACGGGCGTACGAGGGCGCCGCCGCACCGCTCGGCCCCCAGCCCTCGCCCGGCATCCCCAGCAGGGTGCCGCACACCACCAGCGCCACCACGGCCACCAGCAGTGCCCGCAGATGCTGGCGGCGCCGCATCAGATCGGTCGGCCGCGCCTGGAGCGAACACGGGTCGAACTCCCCCGACTCCAGCGGCGAACCGTCCCGGCTGCCCGCGGGCTCCGGCACACCGTCCGCCTCGGCGAGCGCGCCCCGCGCGTCGTCGACCCCGGCGGACTGGAGCAGCTTGCGCACCTCGCGGTCCTCCAGCCGCTCCAGTTCACGCAGCACATACGCGGCGCGGCCGGGGCCGGAGAGCTCGGACAGCGCCTGGTCCAGGGCGAGTTCGTCCGCGCCGCCGGAGCGGGGGAACAGCCGCAGCCCGAACACCTGCGGCAGCAGCGGCGGAAGCTGCCACCAGCGGCGCGGTCCGGCGGCCCGCAGCGCGGTGCGCAGCACCCGCAGCCGGACGTAGGCGTAGCCCGCGTCGGCCGCCGCGCCCTTGGTGCCGCGCTGCCAGGGCAGTTCGAGATCGGGGTGTGGATCGGGTCCGCCGCTGCCCGACCGGTTGCGCGGCAGCGCGCGCTGTGCGAGCGCGTGTGCGGCCAGCACCCGGCGGGTGCGTCCCATACCGGGCGGCAGGATGAGATATCCCAGCCGCACCAGCCGCGGGTAGTGCTCGACGATGGCGGCCTCGGCCTGCTCGACGTCGATCGGACCGGTGGTGTCGTCGTCGAGGGTGGCTGTCGCCTGGTGCTGTTCCACGTCTCACAGAACGACTGGCGGGGTGGGTAGGTCACCTCGACGGCGCCTCGGCCGGCCCGCGACGGCCCTTCGCCGACCCCGCGACGGGCGTCCGCCGCGGGGCCGGCCGGGGGGTTACGAAACCTTCCAGCCGCTGAACTCCACCGTGCCGCGGGCCCCGTCGCCGCCGCTCGCCGCGCTCATGAACATCCCCGCGTCCTGTGCCGCGGCGGCGCCCGGCGCGGTCACCGTCGCCACCTTCCGCCAGGTCGCGCCGTTGTCGGTGGACAGTTCACCGGTGTACGCGGTGGCGGCGGACCGGGTCAGCCGCAGCAGTACGGGCGCCTTGACGCCGGTGATCCGCTGGTAGGTGTCCAGCGTGCCGTCGCCGCCGGAGTCGTACGACAGCACCACCCCGTTGGCCGGGGTGACGGACAGATTGACGAAACCGGGGGAGCCCGCCGTGGCCAGTGCGTTACGGACGATGATCCCGGCACGCGCCCAGGGACCGGTGACCGCCTGGGCGTCCACCCTCACCGTCACCGACTTCCCCACGGTCAGGGCCGCTTCGCGGTAGGCCGCGCCGAACTCGGCGGTGGCCTTCCACAGGTCCTGGCCCGCACCGTCGATGGCGAACGTCTGCGACAACTGCCCGAAGACCGCACCGTTGTTGGTGACCGTCCGCCAGCCGTCGGCGAGCGGACCGGCGATCCACAGGGTGCCGGTGCGCACCGCCCGCACCCGGTCCGCACCGCGTGGTCCGTAGGTCACGCCCAGCGCGTACGGCAGGGCCTTCAGCGGGTGTTCCAGCGGTTCACCGGGGGCGGTGGCGCGCCAGTGGGCCTCGCCGGTGCCGCCCGCCCGCACCGAATCCAGCGAGGTGGGGCCCTGAGGCTCGGCCTCCGCCCCGGTCACGGTCAGCTCGAAGTCCACCCGGCCGGTGGCCCGCAGCCCGTTGACATTGCGCAGAGCGGCGGTGACGGCGGCGGTGCCCCCGGGAGGCAGCGCGGCCGGTTCCGCGGTGACGGTCAGCGTGCCCTGGTACGGCGCCGTGGCCAGGGTGTTGTGGACCCGCTGCGCGGTGCGGTGGGCGTCGGTCGTCGGCCGCACCGGATAGCCGGTGCGCTCCCGGGTCCAGGGCTCCTCGACGGCGTACCAGTCGAAGGTGCGCGGGGCGCGTCCCTCGGCGAGCGCGTCCTCCAGCTCATCGAGGTAGGCACGCCACTGGGGGAGGTGGAAGTCGGCGATCAGACCGTTCCAGTCGCGGTTGGCGTAGTTGGCCAGTTTGCCGCCGTCGGCGGTGACCTTGTCCGCCCAGGTGGTGATCAGGGTCCGGGCGGCCCGTTCGAGCTGGGCGGACTCCGCCTCGCCGGTGGCCATCCGCTTGGCGTCCGCCAGCCAGGGGCCCAGCAGGAAGCGGCGGTGCGCACCGGTCATGTCGTCGCTCAGCCGCATCAGTTTCAGCCAGAGCCGGGACAGCGCGCGGAAGGTGGTGAGGTCCTTGCGCTGGTACGCCTCCTGGAGCTGGGGGATGAGCTGCCAGGACCGGTTGGCCAGCGCCTGCCGGGCGATATCGGTCAGATCGTGGCGGTAGGCGTCGCTGTCGCGCAGCACGGGCCGTACCGCGAGCAGCGCCGCGAGCGCCGGGTCGAAGGCCGCCGGGTCGAACGAGGGGGTGTGGGTGGCGTAGTTGGTGCCCGAGCGGGCGGTGAGACTGGGCCGGGCGGCGAACACCGAGTCGTGCGGACGGCCGTCCTTGCTGCTGATCTCGTACGCGGTGTCGCGCAGTGCGGCGTACGCGGCACGGCCCTGGTCGTCGCGTCCACCGAGCCGGACGTCCGCGTAGTCCTGGAACCAGCCGCTGCGGTCCACCGGCTCGTCCCGCCACGCCAGCTCGCTGAACAGCTCGAACGCCGCCGGGTCCCGTTCGACGGCCTCGGCCATATAGGCCGTGCCGACCAGTTTGCTGCCCGCCTTGTCCCGCCAGTCGGTGAACCGCTTCGCCCACATATGGGTCTTGGCGCCGAGGGTGGTGCGGCCGCCGAAGTTCGGGATGGTGCCGAACGCGTACGGCACCCCGCCCCAGTCCTTCTCCCGGTCGGTCACCGTGTCCAGGTCCGAAAGACCGTCCACCACCAGCATCCGGTCGTGGTCCACCGCGTCCAGCAGATCGCGCCGGGGGTTGTCCTGCCAGCCGAGGATCACCCAGGTGGCACCGGGCCGGGAGGTCTGGAGGGCCTTCTCCACCGCGCGGGCGGCGTCGGGCACCGGGACATCCCCGGGGTCGCCGCCCTCGTGCAGCAGATCCATCTTGAACAGGTCGACAGGGCCGAAGAGATCGTGCTGATGGCGGTAGAAGGCGGCGGCCACCTCGCGGAAGGCGGCGGTGCGCGGATCGAGCCAGTCGGGGCGCTTCAGCCCCGCCCAGTCGCCCTGCGGCACGGTACGCGCCCCCGCGTTGCGGTCGGCGAAGCCGTCGGGCACGGTGCCGAAGTAGCCGGGGAGCACCGGACGCATCCCCAGTTCACGCAGCCGGTCGGCGATCCGGCGGCCCAGCGCGGCCCGCTTGGCCAGCAGTTCGGGGGAGACCGGCCCGCCGTAGGCGCTCATGTTCTGGAGCAGCCACCAGGGTTGGTGGGAGGGGGCGGGGAGCCAGCCGCGGGCCTCGGCGTCGGAGTAGCCGAAGTCCTTCAGCAGCCGGTGGTAGACGGCCTCCTGGCCCGGGGTCACCAGCAGTTCGTTGCAGCCGTGCAGGGCCGCGATATCGATCAGGTGCTCCCAGCGGTCCCAGTCGGCGAACGGCGCGGTGTAGCCGTCGTGGGTGTCGTTGAAGGCGAACCGGTGCGGCAGCGCGGTGGAGCGGGCGACCGGGCGGTGCGGCGCGGGCAGCTTTCCCGGCAGGCGAAGCTGGTCCCCGGACCAGGTGATCTGGGCATGGCACTCGTACTTCAGATACCAGTGGACACCGGTGAGCAGTACCGCCGGACTGGTTCCGGCCACGGTCAGCCGGCCCGCGGCGCCGGTGACCTCGAATCGCTCCCCGCCGCTCTTCTCCTCCTTGGCGGGCGGGAGCGCCGCCAGCCGGAACTGCTCCGCGTGGTCCGGGAGCAGCCGCCGCAGCGCGTCCTGGGCGGGGCCGGTGTCAAAAGCGGTCACGGCGGGATCCTGTGGACTGTCCTGTGCCCCGGCCCGTTCCTCCGCGGCGGCGGGGAAGGTGCTCCCCAGCGCGGCTCCGGCACCGAGTGCTCCGGCGGTTCCGATCAGCGTGCGTCTGGTCAGGTCGCTCATGCGCCCCCCAACGGACTACGGCCAACGGTCCATCTGCGAACGGCACTTAACCAGCGTTGCGGGGTGGGAGCAATGGGGTGTACGAGGCGCGATAGGCCCGCTTCAGCGGTCGCGCCCGGCCCGGCGCCCGGGGTGGACGGGCTCAGCCCTGGTCCAGATAGGCCAGAACGGCCAGCACCCGGCGGTTGTCGTCGTCGGAGGGCGGCAGCCCCAGCTTGCCGAAGATATTCGAGGTGTGCTTGGCCACCGCCCGCTCGGTGACCACCAGCTGGGCCGCGATCGCCGCGTTGGACCGCCCCTGCGCCATCAGCTCCATCACCTCGCGCTCCCGCGGGGTGAGACGGCCGATCGGCCGGTCCTGGGAACGCCGGTCCAGCAGCTGCGAGATCACCTGCGGATCCATCGCGGTACCGCCCCCGGCCACCCGGCGCACCGCGTCGATGAACTGTTCCGCGTCGAACACCCGGTCCTTGAGCAGATAGCCGATGCCCCCGCTGCCGTCGGCCAGCAGCTCACGCGCGTACAACTGCTCCACATGCTGGGAGAGCACCAGCACCGGCAGGCCCGGGCGGGCCCGCCGGGCGGCCAGCGCGCACTGGAGTCCCTCGTCGGTGAAGGACGGCGGAAGCCGTACGTCCACCACCGCGACATCGGGCTTCTGTTCCTCGAAGGCCCGGGTGAGCGCGGGGCCGCTGTCGACCGCGGCCGCGATCTCGAAGTCGTACGCCTCCAGCATCCGCACCAGCCCGTCCCTGAGCAGGAACAGATCCTCGGCGATCAGAACGCGCACGTGACGGCTCCAGAAAGTCATCGGGCCCCGATCCGGACGGGGCGGGCGAGGGCGGACGTCGAATGTACCGCTCCCGGGGCCCGGCCCCGGGGCCGCGCCGCGAGCGGGCGGCACACACCGGGGCGGGCCGGACTCCCTCAAGGGTCCGGCCCGCCCCGGTGGGTGAGCGGTCAGCCCTTCACGGGCCATTCCAGGGGATCGTTGTAGAAGCCCTGGGTCAGCTCCACCGCGGCGGCCTTCTGGCCCTCCGGGATGAGGAAGGTGGTGCAGATCTTCTCCGACTGCCCCGCCGCGAGCTTCTTGCCGGTGTCGGGTGCCGCGCAGTCCTTCCACTTGGCCTCGCCCATCAACACGATCAGGGCCCGGGTGCGCTGTCCGGAGGCGGTCCGTACGACCAGATCGGCGTCCATGTCACCGACCTCCATGGCCTTGCCGCTCTTGTGGGTGAGCGTGGACCAGACATGGACGGGGATCTGCGGACCGTCCTTCTTGTCCTTCTTCAGGCCGGAGTTGTCCATCTCGTCCTTGGTACCGGTCACCACCTTGGTGGGCGTGACCGTGAACGTGGCCCCGGAGGACGCCTTCATATCGCTCTTCTGCGGCGGGCTCGCCTCACCGAGCCGGAAGGTCTGCTGCTTCTTCTCCCGGGAGCTGGACCCGCTGTCCCTCTTCCCGTCGGACTTTCCCTTGGAATCCGAGTCGTCGCAGCCCACCAGGGCCACGGCCAGCGCCACCGCACCCAGCGTCGCCGGCACGGCACGAGCCCACGTTCGCATGTTGTCCTCACTTCCCCGTTGCGTTGAGCGGCTCCGGCCGGCCGTTCGACGGCGCGTCCACCGGGCCATGACGTGGCCCCTCCGGTGGGACGCGCGGGCGCGCGAAAGCGCGGCAGCGCGGATGATGCCGGGGGACATGACGTCGTGAACGATGTTAGCGATTGGCCGGATCACCTCGTTCAGTGGCCCGGCCCAGCTGCTACGGGGATACGGGGGAGCAGGGGCTCAGACCGTGGGCCGGGATGCGCTGAGCGCGCAGGGGATCTCCATCGTCACCATGGTCGGCCCGCCGGGCGGGCTGCTGACCGCGACGATCCCGTCGAAGGTGCCCAGGCGACGCTCGACCCCGCTCAGCCCGCCGCCCGGGGTGATCCGGGCGCCGCCGTGGCCGTCGTCGGTCACCGCGATCCGCAGGGTGCTGCCGTCGTGGTGCAGATCGATCCACATCCGGCTGGCCTCGGCGTGCTTGGCCGCGTTGGTCAGCACCTCGCTGACCGCGAAGTACGCGGCCGACTCGACCGGTTCGTCGGACCGGCCAGGAAACTCCACGTCCACCTCGACCGGGACCGTCATCCGCAGCGCCAGCGCCCGTACCGCGTCCCCGAGACCGCGTTCGGCCAGCACCGGCGGATGGATACCGCGGACCAGGTCGCGCAGTTCGGACAGGGCCTCCGCCGAGTTGGTGCGGGCCGCGGCGATCATCTGCTTGGCCTTGGCCGGGTCCTTCTCGATCAGCGCCTCGATGGTGCCCAGGCTCATGCCCATGGCCACCAGCCGGGCCTGGGCGCCGTCGTGCAGATCGCGCTCGATACGGCGCAGTTCGGCGGCGGAGGTGTCCACCGCGTCATGCCGGGTCTCGGTCAGCCGCCGCACCCGCGCGGCCAGCGCCATCTGCGGAGTGGGGGCCAGGAACGCCCGGGACGCCAGGAAGCAGGCGCGCAGGATGTGGGACGAGACCACCAGACCGATGGCGAAGAAGGCCACACCGAGCAGCCCGGCGAGATAGGCGGTGGACTGGGAGTCGACGGGGATGAACGCGTACCAGTAGGTGCCGCCCGCGTGCACGACCGGCTTCCACACCCCCGCGGCCATGACCCATCCCTCCACCCCGTAGGGGATGAACGCGAAGGTCAGCGTGGCGAGGAACAGGCCACCGACCATGTCGTAGGCCAGCCACAGCAGATCCCGCCAGGTCGCCGGGTCCTTCAGCAGGAAGGTCAGCAGCTCCACCTGGCCGGTGAGGCCGGGGCGGCGGAGCTCGGGCAGCGGGCGGTAGGGCACCGCGATCTCGATATCGGCCCACTGGGCGGCCAGCCGCCGCCGCTGGTTGGCGTAGATCCGCACCAGCCACACCAGCGCGGGGGTGGTGAGCACCCCCAGGCCCAGCGGGATGAAGCAGAGGGAGACGACCATCAGCGTGAACAGCGGGATCGAGCAGAGCCCCGCGATGAACAACAGCGCCAGCCCCCGCGCACAGGCCATGAACCCACTGCGTGCCTTCATGCGTCGTCCCCTAGGTGATGGTCGGTGGACCGGTGGTGATGAGCGGTGGTCGCGGAGATGATCGATGCGACGCCCCTCATTGTTGGGCACGTCCAGTCTGACCGTGCACCGAACCCAGGTCACGGGGGTACGGCCCCGTCCGGGGGTGTAGCTGGCCCCACCCCCGCACCTCGCCTTCCGGCTCCGTCATCGGGTGGCTGACCGGCTGGGGCGGAGGCGCGCTGATTTCTAGCGTCGTGGACATGACCGATTCAGTCCGTACCTTCACGGGAGAGACGCCATGAGCGCATCGAGGCAGGGCCTGGCCGTGCGGCTGGGCGGGTGGAGCACCCGCCACCGCAAAACCGCGATCATCGGATGGCTGCTGTTCGTCGTGGTCGTCGCCGTGGCCGGTGGGATGTCCGGGTCCAAGACGATGACGAACTCCGAGAACGGTACGGGCAATTCCGCGCGCGCCGAGAAGATCCTCGAGGACAACGGGCTCCAGACCCCGGCCGGTGAGATGGTGATGCTGCGCAGTGAGCGGCCGGACGGCTGGCGCGCCGCCGCCCGCGATCTCACCGCACGTCTGGAGAAGACCGGGGAGACGGCGCGGATCCAGTCCCCGGTGCGCTCGGAGAACGGCCGCGAGGGACTGGTCAGCTTTCAGCTCAAGGGAGATCCGGACACCGTCGGCGACCGGGTGGACCCGGTGCTGGACGCGGTCGAAGCGACCCGGGCCGCCCACCATGGCATCACCGCCTATGAGTTCGGCGACGGCAGCGGCGCGCACATGCTCAACGGGATGCTGAAGAACGACCTCAAGAAGGCGGAGCTCACCGCGGTGCCGCTGGCACTCGGCATCCTGCTGGTGGTCTTCGGCGCGCTGGTGGCGGCGCTGCTGCCGGTGCTGCTCGCGGTGACGGCCTGTGTCGGCACCTTCGGACTGCTGGCCGTCGTCAGTCACCAGGTGCCGCTGGCCGAGTCCACCAACTCGGTGATGTTCCTGGTGGGGCTGGCCGTCGGGGTCGACTACTGCCTGTTCTATCTGCGCCGGGAGCGCGATGAGCGGGCCGCGGGCCGGGACGCGGCGACGGCGCTGCGGATCGCGGCGGCCACCAGCGGCCGGGCGGTGCTGGTCTCGGGAGTCACCGTCATGCTGGCGATGGCGGGCATGTTCCTGTCCGGGCTGCTGCTCTTCCAGGGCTTCGCGGTCGCCACCATCCTGGTGGTGCTGATGGCGATGCTGGGCTCGGTGACGGTGCTGCCCGCGATGATGTCGTGGCTCGGCGACCGGATCGAGGCCGGGCGGATCCCGCTCCGGGGCCGCCGGAAGAAGGGCGTGCGCACGAGCGGTGGGCTCTCCGGACGGCTGATGCGGCCGGTGCTGGCCTGGCCGAAGGTGTTCGCCGTGGTGTCCGCTGCGCTGCTGCTGGTCCTGAGCGCCCCCGCGCTGGGGATGAAGACCGAACAGCTCGGTCTGGAGAAGCAGTTCGGCTCCGACGCCGAGCTGACCGTGGCGTTCAAGGAGATCACCGGAGCCTTCCCCGGTGGCCCGGCCCCGGCCGAGGTGGTCGTACGCGCCGATGACATCGGCTCGGCCCGCTTCGGCGCGGCCGTCGCCGACCTCAAGAAGGAGATCGCCGGGTCGGGGCGGTTCGGCAAGACCGTCGATGTGGAACTGCACCGCCGTGAGGGTGTGGCCCGGATCGAGGTGCCGCTGTCCGGCAACGGCCATGACGCCACCTCCGAACGCGCCCTGGACACCCTGCGCGACGACCTGGTGCCGCGGATCCTCGGCCCGGTCTCCGAGGAGGCGTATGTGGGGGGCGAACTGGCCGGGAGTCTCGACTTCAACGACCAGCTGAAGAGCGATATCGCCCCGGTCCTCCTCTTCATCGCGGGCGTGACCTTCCTGCTGATGCTGATGTGCTTCCGCTCGCTGCCGATCGCCCTGGCCTCGATCGTGCTCAACCTGCTGTCGGTGGGCGCCGCGTTCGGCACGATGACCGCCGTCTTCCAGCACGGCTGGGGCGCCGAACTGCTGGGCATGGAACCGGCGGGCGCGGTCGAGGGGTGGATGCCGCTGTTCGTCCTCGTCATCCTCTTCGGGCTGTCGATGGACTACCACGTGTTCGTGGTCTCGCGGATCCGTGAGGCCCGCACCCAGGGGCTGACCACCCGCGACGCGATCCACGAGGGCATCCGGACCACCGCGGGCCCGGTCACCGGGGCGGCCGCCATCATGGTCGCCGTGTTCGCGGTCTTCGCCCTGCTCCAGATGCAGGACATGCAGCAGATGGGCGTCGGTCTCGCGGTGGCGGTGCTGGTGGACGCCACGCTGGTGCGGATGGTGCTGCTGCCCTCGGTGCTGGCGCAGCTCGGTGAGCGCGCCTGGTATCTGCCGCGGGGTCTGCGGTGGCTGCCGAGGTTCGGGCACGGCGACGAGCCGTCGTCGGTGCCGGCCCCGGCGCCGGTCCTTTCGGGCGAGGTCCCGGGGCCGTCGGTGTCGGCGCGCCGCTGAGCCGCCGGCCGACTCCTTGAGTCGTCCTGTGTGGCCTTGCGCCGCCTGAGTCGCCGCCCCGGTGGGTCCATGACCCGCCGGGGCGGCGACGCGTACTCAGCGGACGGGCGCGGGCGGTACGTACTTGTAGCCCACCCGCCGCACCGTCACGATCGACCCCCGGTGCTCGGCGCCCAACTTGCGGCGCAGCCGGGCCACATGGACATCGACGGTCCGGCCGTCGCCGACATGTCCGTACCCCCACACCGTGGTCACCAGCTGATCGCGGGTGTGCACCCGGTGCGGATGGGCGACGAGATGGGCCAGCAGCTCGAACTCGAGGTAGGTCAGCTCCAGCGGCCGGTCCGCGAGGTGCGCGGTCCGCCGCTCGGGGTCGATCCGCAGCAGCCCGTCCCCGGTGCCCGCCGCCGCGGACTCGCCGGGCGGCCGCGGGACCTTGGTGGCCACGGTCACGGGGGCGGCGGTCACGGGGGCGGCGGCGGTCGCGGTGGCCGTGGCGTTCTGCCGGTCGGCGGGGACCAGCACCAGATAGCCCACCATCGGCGGATGGCCGGGCAGCGAGGGCAAGGTGTGCTCGGGAGCGGGCAGCCAGGTGGCGCCGGGATGCAGCAGCTCGGCCACCGGCGGCACCTCGTCCGGTGCAACGGCCCGCAACCGTTGACGGTGAGCGGTGACCGCGGGGGCGGCGGGTGGGGTGACGGGGGCGGGGGAGGACGCCAGGTTACGGACGTTCGTCAGGTTCGACATGAGTGTCAGCTCTTTCGCGCTCGAGAGGTCATCGGGGACGTCGTGCGCGCGGGCTGGGTCGGCTGGCCGGAGTGGCGCCTGAAGGTGCGGCGGCGGAGGGTTCAGCGGCCGAGCGAGCGGGCCCGCGCATGCGATGCGCGGCAACACTCGCGATCGAAATGGTGCGCCTGCCGGGACGGCCAGAACGGCTCGAGGTCGGGATGACCCGTCGCGACGTGCTGAAGGCTGACCATGCCCCTATTGAAGCAGACAACCCGCCCGACCCGCTCGGCTCGGGACGGTGAGGGAGCACACGGAGCGCCTCCCGGACCCGGTCGTGCGGGTGCCCCTCCCCGGCCCTGCGGCCGGGGAGGGGCGTTCAGCGGCCGGAGGTCAGGAGTTGACCTGGGCCGACACCAGTGAGGAGAAGGTGGTCAGCCGGCTGTAGATGCCCGGGTATCCGGCGAGGGCGCAGCCCTCGCCCCAGGAGGTGATCCCGGCCAGCTTGCCGTTGATGACCAGCGGGCCTCCGCTGTCGCCCTGGCAGGTGTCCACGCCGCCCTGGGAGTATCCGGCGCAGACCATGTCCGAGGCGATGTAGTCCGAGCCGTAGGAGCCGCGGCAGCTGGAGTCGGACACGGTCGGGACGGTGGCCGTGCGCAGCTGGTTCGAGGAGGAGCCGCCGGAGCGGGTGGTGCCCCAGCCCAGGATGCGGGCGGTGGTGCCCGCGGCGTACAGCCCGGTCTCGGACGGGGTGACGTAGGGCAGTGTGCTGTACGGCATGGCGGTGGAGAGCGTCAGCACCGCCACGTCGTCGCCGTTGGTGACATCCGTGTACGACGGGTTGATCCAGATCTTGCTGACCCTGCTGACCGTGCCGTTGGTGCCGTTGAGGTAGGTGCGGCCACCGACCACGCGAACGCCGCTGGTGGTCTCGCCGACCATGCAGTGGGCGGCGGTGACCACCTTCGTGGGCGACACCAGCGTGCCGCCGCAGAACTGTCTCTGCGACGAGTCCGTGATCTGCATGACGTACGGATAGGCGGACGCGGTCGTGGTGGTACCGCCGACGATGGGCTTCGGCGCCGCCTGGGCGGTGCCGGTCATGACTCCCGCGAGGGACGCGGCGGTGGCGATGACTGCCGCGGCCGTGAGACCGAGGCGGCGGGGGAGTGTGAAGGACATGCTTCTCTCCAGGGTTTCGGTGAGTGGGGGAAACCTGCACGGAGCACATCGCGTCGACGACGCCCCGGATCGCCTGGGGCGGACCGGGTCGCACTGCGTCGTCGACGGCGGATCCACGCTAGAAGCGGCCCGTCAACCGCCCAATGAGGGTTGGCCCTTGAGGTGTGGGCATAGGGAAATCCCCCTGTCTCACGGGGAGTCAGGGGGATGGTGTGGTCCGAAGCCCGCGCGGGTGCCGGTCGCGGTCAGTCGCCGTCGCGCGTCGCCAGTCTGACGATGTCCACCCGCGAACGGATCCCCAGCTTGCGGTAGACCCTGGTGAGCGTGGCCTCCACGGTCTTGACGCTGATGAACAGCCGTGCCGCGATCTCCCGGTTGGTCGCGCCCTCCAGGACGAGCGCCGCGACCCTCCGCTCCATCTCGGCCAGGGTGTCCAGCAGCCGTGGCGGCGACAGCGCCCGCGCCGCCGCGCCGAGCGCCGACTCCGCCCCCACGGCGGCGCGTTCGGCCGAGGCGCGTTCCAGCCAGGGGTGGGCGTGGGCGTGCCGGAAGACCCGGACCGCGGTGTCCAGCGCCGTACGGGCCGCCGCCATCTCCCCGCGGCACAACTCCACATGCGCCAGCGCCAGCTCGCACCGGCCCTGCTCGATGCGGTACCCCAGGTCGCGCAGACCGCGCCCGGCCGTCCGCAGAGTGTGCGCGGCCCGTTCCGGATCGCCCTGCGCGGCCGTCATCAGCGCCTCGGCCCGCGCCAGTACGGCCAGCACACTGTCGCGCCTCAGCCGAGTGGCGGACCTCCGGGTGGCCTCGACCACCTCGGCGGCCTCCTCCGGTTCACCGGTGCGGACCAGGGCCTCGGCCAGATCGCCCTGCCAGCGGCCGCGCGCCGGATCCGTCACCCCCTGCCCGCGCTCCAGCTCCCGCACCCGCCGCAACGCCGTGACCGCCCCCTCGGTGTCACCCGCCACCAGCCGGGCGTGCCCCAGCGCGTACAGATTGCGGGCGAGATAGAGCAGGTCGCCGTCCTCCTCGGCGCTGCGTACGGCGTCCTGGGCGAAGGACAGGGCACGGGCCACACTGCCGCCCGCCGCCTCCGTCAGGGCCGTGAGCTGGAGCGCGGGGCCCTCGCCTATCCCGGCGTCTCGGGCCAGGCGCAGACTGCGGTGGGCGAGGTCCAGCGCGGGTTCGCAGCGTCCGGCGCGCAGTTCGGTCTCGGCCAGCCCGCGCAGAAAAAGGATCTGGCTCTCGACCGCCCCGCGCCGCTCGGCGAGCCGGACCAGCGCGCCGACCGCCGTACGGGCCTCGTCCAGCCGGTCGCCCATCAGCAGACAGCGGAAGCGGGTGTAGCCCGGCCCGTTGTGATCGCAGGTCACCCGGGGGTCCTGGGGCTCCTCCAGGGCCTTGGCCAGGGTGTGTTCGGCGTCCCGATGGCCCATCAGGGTCTCGGTGAGCGCCTGGAAGGACAGCGCGAGCAGCTCGGTGCGGCGGTCGCCCGCCAGCCGGGCGAGCCGGGCCGCCTCGGCGGCCTCGCCACGGGCCCGCGGCAGTGACCCCCGCACCAACACGGCCCGCCAGGACAGCTGGTAGCGCAGCGGGGCGAGCAACCGTGGGTCACCGCCCGCGTCGGCGAGCGCCCGCGGGAAGACGTCGTCCACGTCGGCCATGGCCTGCCCGGCGGAGTCGATCACCGCGATCCAGGCGCGGATGCGGTCGGCGGGGTGTACGGACTCGGCCAGTACCTCATGGGCGGTGGCGCGGGCCAGTTCGGGTTCGCCCGCGGTCAGCGCGTCCTCGGCCGCGTCCAGCCGCCGGGCGTGGGCGGCGGGGGCGGCCTCGGCCGGGGTACGGTCCGCGGCGAGGAGCCCGAGCCGGGCCGCCGCCGCGGGCGCCCCGCGCTCCCGTGCGACGGCGGCCGCGGCCGCGAGGGTGCGCGCGACGCGCTCGTCCCGTCCGGGAGTGGCCAGCGCCAGATGGCGGGCGCGCTCGATGGGGTCGGTGGAGGCGGCGGCGAGGGCGGTGTGCGCGGCGCGCCGCTCACGCGGCGCGGCCGCCGCGTACAGGGCGGCGGAGATCAGCGGATGCGTGAACCGCACCACCGGCTCGGCCTCGCCGTCCACGATGCCGAGGGCGGTGGCCTCGCCCCATTCGGCCTCGGCGTCGGTCCGGCCCGCCGCTCGCAGCAGCGCGAGTGTGGGCCGTGCGGCGGCACTGGCCAGCAGCAGGGTCTCCCGGGTCCCGGGGGCCGGGGCCCGCAGCCGGTCCAGCACCAGGGCACGCAGCCCGGTCGGCACCGGCAGAGGCTCCCCGGGCCGGGGCGGGGTCCCCGACTCGACCAGCGCACGGCCGAGTTCAAGGGCGTAGAAGGGGTTGCCCGCACTGGTGCGGTGGATATCCCGCACCACGGATCCGGGCAGCCCCACGCGTCTTCGCGCCGAGAGCAGCGCGGCAGTCTGCGGATACGTCAGCGCCGTTACGGACAGCACCAACGCGGGCGGCGGCAGAACCCGCAGATAGGTCTCGTGGTCTTGGCCGCCTCCCAAGCGGTCGTGGGTGTGTTGGCCGGTGGCGCCACCGGCGCCGTTGCCGGGGACGGGGCTCGCCTCAGCCCCGGAGTCGGGGTGAGGGTCGGCGCCATGGGCAGGGTCGACGGGCCGGTGAGGGCCCGGGGTTGAGGTCGAGGCGAATCCGACGCCGGGGACGAAGCCAGGGCCGATGCCCATGCCGGTGTCTTGGTGGGAGCCGGAGTCGTTGGCGGGCGCCGGGCCCGCTTCAAGGCCGGGGCCGGGGTGGCTGCCGGGCCCGTTCGCGGCGGCGGGTGTCGCCCCGGGTTCGGGGTCGGAACCGGGGTGTGAACCAGGGCGTATGCCCGTGCCGACGCAACTGCGGCAGCCGGGGGTGTTGGTGGGGGCGGGGCCCGCGTCGGGTCCGGGGTCGGGGGTGATGACCTCGGCGTGGGCGGGGGAGACGGCCGGGCCACGGGGAGGGCTCGGGGTGGCCCAGGGAGCGGCGCCCTCCTCGGCATCCCGCCCCTCCGGCCCGCCCGGAGCCGCTACCTCCGGGCCGGTCCGGACCGCCGCGATCATCTGCACCGGCAGCCCACCCGTCCGCCGGGCGGCGAACGCCAGTAACTCCCGGCTGGGGACGTCCATCCACTGGAGGTCATCGGCCACCACCAGCACCGGCCCCCGCTCGGCCAGCGCCCGGAACACCGACAGCACGGCCAGCCGCAGCGCCAGCCCGCCGTGCTGCTCCGACGGGCTCTGCCGCCCGGTGAGCGCCGCGTCGAGGACGGTGCGCTGTGAGGCGGGCAGGGCGCCGGAGACGGTGTCGGCGACCGGCCCCAGCAGATCGATCAGGGAGAGAAACGGAAGCTGGCTCTCCGAGGCGGTCGGGGCGCAGCCCAGCACCAGCCGTCCGCCGCCGGAAAACCCCGCGGCGAGCGCCCGCAGCACGGTGGACTTGCCGATTCCGGCGGGCCCCGGCAGCAGTACGCTGCCGCCCCGCGCCAGCTGTTCACGCCCTCGTATCAGCAGCTCATCGCGTCCGACCACGGGCTCTGGCTGCTCGCCGTACCGCTCCACGCGTATCGCCCCTCCCTGCCTCCCGCGCGGCGCCCTGCGGAGGGAGACAGCTGATGGCGAACCGTGAAGCATCGGAGCCAATCAGACATCTACCTATAAACCAAGGCGAGGCGCACAATGGTGGTGCGGTGTTTTACCGCACTGCGCGGTCAGACTTGCATGGATCGAAGGAGGCGAGTCGTATGGCCGACGTCTCACACACCAGAGGGGATATCACGGGTCACCCGGACGTGACCGAAATGCGGGAGCGTTACGCCCGCATGATGGACGCACGTGATGTTGTCTTCCTCGACGGACCGGTGCTTCTCGCCGGTCTGTACTTCGCCATCTCTCCCTGGGTGGTGCATTTCTCGAGCACCAGCCCCAACCTCATGGTCCACAACCTCATCCTCGGCCTCGCTGTCGCGTTGCTGGGGATCGGCCTCACCGTGGCCCCGAGGAGGATGTACAGCCTGTGCTGGACCATGGCCGCGATCGGTGTCTGGATGATCATCTCTCCCTGGGTGGTCGCGAGGGGCCCCGATGCCGGGATGATCTGGAACAACGTCATTGTCGGCGTCATCACCTGCCTGTTCGGGCTGGTGGCGGCGGGGATGGTGATGCGGAAGGGCCGGGGGGAGAGCTGACCGATTCATCAAGAGTTCAACCGAGACACCGGCCATGAGGCCGGACAACCGAGACCCGAGTGGAGAGGGCCGCCGACCGCACACCCCGTTGGGGGTCGTGCGGTAGGCGGCCATCGCTCGGTCCGGAGCAACCTCGGTCCGGAGCAACCAGTTGGCGCGGCTCAGCCGATCGGCTCGGGCATGGGCACCACGTCGTAGGCGCACTCGATGGTCTCGCCGGTGGCCGGGTCACCCAGCTCCACCCGCCAGCGCTCGGCGAACTGGTCCACCCCCTCGGCCATCGGGATCGTGCCGGAGATCAGGACCGTGCCCGGTATCAGCCCACCGCGCTCGCGCAGCACCTCGATCCAGTACGCGGGCGGCAGCAGCTCGGCCAGGGTGCCGCGCTGCACCTCGGCCTCCTCGCCGCCGTGGCTGACCCATGCCCGGAGGGTCAGCTCGTCCAGCCGCGGTGCCACCTCCGACAGGCGCCAGGCGCGGGAGGCGAGCACATCCGGGCCCGCGTTCTTGCTCCACGCCACGCCGTGCACCTCCAGATCGCGATCGGTGTGGTCGCAGGCGGCCGTGAGCAGCAGCTCACCGTCGTCCGCCACCACCAGTGCCCATTCGGCCTCGCCGGAGGTACGGGCGTGCTGCACGCTGACCCGCGCCGTCTGCTGGGCGAGATACGGCGCGACCGGGTAGAGCGCGGGTGTGACGGCCGGGGCGGGTACCCCCAGCTCGGCGAGCTCGGCGACATGCGCGGCCACGTCCTCCTGGCTCCGCCCGGCATAGCCCGCGTTCAGCACCTGGACGACGGTCGCCCGCCGGGTGGTGCCGTCGGGGAGCTCGAAGGTGAGCGCGGAGTGCGGGGGGGATGGGTGGGGCGGTCCGGGCTGTGTGCTGCCGTGCGGCGACTGATGTGTGGTGGTCATCGGCGGATGCCTCCAGGGGGCGGGGCGGTGAGAATGCGAAACGGTTGATTTCCCCTCGGGGGGTTGCGCATACGGTGTGTATACAACAAGTATGCCGGAAGGTCGAACGTACACACCGCCACCCGCACCACCCACCGAGGACGGAACATGCAGCCCACAGCACCGAGCGCGACAGCGCCCCGGCCCGGCGGGCCCGGGGTACGCCGGGCCTTTGTCGCCAGCCTCACCGGCACCGCCCTGGAGTGGTACGACTTCGCCGTCTACTCCGCGGCCGCGGCCCTGGTCTTCGGCGATCTCTTCTTTCCCTCCAGCGATCCCTTCACCGGCACCCTCCTGGCGTTCTCCACCTATGCCGTCGGCTATATCTCCCGTCCGCTGGGCGGCTTTGTCTTCGGGCGGCTCGGGGATGTCATCGGCCGTAAGAAGGTGCTCATCGCGACGCTTGTCCTCATCGGCGCCGCGACCCTGCTGATCGGACTGCTCCCCACCTACGCCACGGTCGGCGTCGCCGCCCCGGCCGCCCTGGTGCTGCTGCGCTTCGCGCAGGGCGTGGGCGTCGGCGGCGAATGGGGCGGCGCGGTGCTGCTGTCCAGCGAGTTCGGCGACCCCGGGCGGCGCGGCTTCTACGCCTCCGCCGCCCAGATCGGCCCTCCGGCGGGCAATCTGCTGGCCAACGGTGTCCTGGCCGGACTCGGCGCCGCGCTGACCGAGGAGCAATTCCTGTCCTGGGGCTGGCGGGTGGCCTTCCTGCTCTCCGGCCTCCTGGTGGTCTTCGGCCTGTGGATCCGCGCCAAGCTGGAGGAGACTCCGGTCTTCAAGGAGATGGAGGCCGCGCAGACCCGCCCCGAGGCACCGGTGCGCGAGGTGTTCGCCACCCAGCCCCGTGCCCTGGCCGCGGCGATCCTCAGCCGGATCGCGCCCGATGTGCTCTACGCGATGTTCACCGTCTTCGTCCTCACCTACGCCACCGACGAGTTGGGCATGTCCCGTGGCTCCGCGCTGACGGCGGTCCTGATCGGCTCCTCCCTCCAGATCGTCCTGATACCGCTCGCCGGTGCCCTCTCGGACCGGGTCAACCGGCGGCTGTTGTACGGCGGTTCGGCGGTGGCCGCCGGAATCTGGCCCTTCCTGTTCTTCCCGATGGTCGCGGACGGCAGCTGGGCCCTGCTCACCCTGGGCGTCATCGGCGGACTGGTGATCCACTCGCTGATGTACGGGCCCCAGGCGGCCTTTGTGGCCGAGCAGTTCTCCCCGCGGCTGCGCTACACCGGCTCCTCGCTCGCCTACACCCTGGCCGGGGTGGTGGGCGGGGCGGTCGCGCCGCTGCTGTTCACCACACTGCTCGGGACCTACCACGCATGGGTGCCGCTGGCCGTCTATATCGCGCTCACCGCCGCGCTCACCGTGACCGGGCTCTGGCTGGGCCGGGACCCCGTCCCCGCCAAGGAGGAGGGGCCGGACCGCCACCCCGTCGGCCACACCGCCTCGACGAGCGTCTCCTGAACCGCACGCCGGTGCCGTAAAGCGCACCGCACCGGGGAAGGGGCTGGATGGCGCACCCCCTCTACACTCCGACCTCCCGCACAGGACCCGAGCAGGACCGCACCGGACCCGGCCGGGACCCGACCAGGAAATGAGGCAGCACCCGTCATGCCCCTCCGCATCGCACTGAGCCAGCTCACCACCGGCCCGGACCCGGCCTCGAACCTCGCCCTGCTGCGCCGGGAGACACAGCGGGCGGCGGAGGCCCACGCCCGTCTGATCGTCTTTCCGGAGGCCGCCATGGCCTGCTTCGGCACCCGGCTCGGTCCGCTCGCCGAACCGCTGGACGGCCCCTGGGCCACCGAGCTCCGGCAGATCGCGAAGGAGACCGGTCTGGTGGTCGTCGCGGGCATGTTCACCCCCGCCCCCGACGGGCGGGTCACCAACACTCTGCTGGCCACCGGCCCCGGGGTCGAGGCCGCTTACGACAAGATCCATCTGTATGACGCCTTCGGTTTCAGGGAGTCCGACACCGTGGCCCCGGGCTCCCAGGTGGTCACCTTCACTCTCGACGGCATCGGGATCGGCCTCGCCACCTGCTACGACGTACGCTTCCCGGAGCTCTTCCGGGCCCACGCCGACGCCGGGGCGGTGGTCTCGCTGCTGCCCGCCTCCTGGGGCGCCGGACCGGGCAAGCGTGAGCAGTGGGAACTGCTGACCCGTGCGCGGGCGCTCGACGCCACCGTGTGGCTCGCCGCCGTGGGCCAGGCCGACCCGGTCGCCTCCGGGGCCGGTCCCGCCCCGGCCGGCACCCCCACCGGCATCGGCCACAGCGCCCTGATCGGCCCCGATGGAACGGTGCGGGAGCGGCTGGACGCTGCCCCGGGCCTGCTCATCGCCGATATCGACCCCGACGAGGTCGGCGCGGTGCGCCGCACGGTGTCCGTCCTCGCCAACCGCAAGCTGGGCGTACGGCCATGAGCGGTGACCGCGGGGCCGGACCAGCGGCCAAGCCGGAGCTCGAGTTCCATCTGCCCTCCGGGCCCTGGCAGCGGCCGCCGGGCGCGGTCGAGGGGGTCAGCGAACAGATCCTCGCCGCGGACGGCAGCGGGACCCGCACCACCGCACTGGTGCGCTGGGAGCCGGGGACGGACACCTCCCCGTCCGGGGTCGTCCGCCATGACGGCTGGGAGGAGGTCTATCTCCTCGAGGGCGGCATGCGCGATCTGACGCTGGACACCACCTTCTCGCGCGGCTTCTACACCTGTCGGCCACCGGGGATGCCACACGGTCCCTGGGTCTCCGAGGAGGGCGTCACGATGCTGGTGATCACTTATCCGGAGGCTTCGGCCGACGGATGACTCATCCGGCGAGCAGCACCTTCAGCGTCGACTCCAGATGGCCGCTGATCGCCGCGCGGGCCGCCTCCGCGTCCCCGGAGGCCACCGCGTCCAGGATCGCCCGGTGCTCGCAGAGCACCGCCTCCTGGCGGCCGGTCTGGTTGTACAGGGCCACCACCCCGGCCCGGATCTGGCGGCTGCGCAGCCCCTCGTAGTGCCGGTTGAGGAGTTGATTGCCCACCGCGGCGACCAGGGTCGCGTGGAACAGGTGGTCCACGGCGATGAACTCCTTGGCCTGGTCGGGGCCGGTGAGCCGGCGCTGCCGCTCCAGCAGCCCGGTCAACTCCGCCACCGGCACCTTCGCCGCCGCGATGGCCCGGTCGGCGGCATGCCGCTCGACGATCCCCCGCAGCTCCATCAGCTCGGTGATCTCCCGGCCGGACAGCGGTGCGATATGCGCACCGCGCTTGGGGACCAGCTGGACCAGGTCCTCGGCGGCGAGCAGCAGCAGCGCCTCGCGGATCGGGGTCCGGGAGATGCCGATCCGGTCGGCGATCTCCTGCTCGGTCAGAAATCTGCCCTGCATGTCGGGGTCGGTCAGCACGGTTTCCTTCAGAAACGCGTACGCCTTCTCTCGTCCGGACTGCACCTGGGCCCCCATGGCTGTGGGTCATCGCATACAACTCGTATACGAAAATTATCACGGAGGGACGGGGTCCGCGCCGGTGATCGGGAAGGGTGTCGCTCATCGCGGGCCCGCCCCGCCGCTCCGCCCGGCGCCCCCGTCCACGGGCCCGAGACGGCCCTCGGCGGCGCGCCGCCCGGTCTCCTCCCGGTCGGCCCCCATGACCAGGACGACCTTGCCGGTGACCGTGCCGGACTCGGCCAGCCGCATCGCCTTCGCGACCTCGCTCAGCGGTATCCGCGCCGCCACCTGGGCGGAGAACTCACCGCTCGCCAACAGCGCCAGCACCTCGCCCAGATCGGCGCGCATCCGCGCCTGATAGTCGGCCAGCTGCCGACGTCCGGCCCACAGGTTGTAGAAATGCGCCCGCCGTCCGTTCGGCAGCAGATTCCACAGGAGCAGCCGGCCGAACAGCTTGAGCACGGGCAGCCGCGAGGAGCCCGGCACATCCCGGGTGGCGGCCGTGCCGTACGACACCAGCGTGCCGCCACGGGCCAGCAGCCGGAAGGAGTCCACGATGCCCTCGCCGCCCACATGGTCGAAGACCGCGTCCACCCCGCCGGGGGCCAACTCGCGCACCCGCGCGGGCAGTTCGGGGTCACGGTAGTCGAGCGGGGTGGCGCCCAGCGCCCGCACCGCTTCGTGGTGGCGCGGTGAGGCGGTGCCGATGACCCTGATGCCCGCCCGGCGGGCGAGCTGGACGAGGGTCGAGCCCACCCCGCCGTTGGCACCGAGGACCAGGATCGTGCCCCCGGAGCGGACCTTGGCCACACGGTGGAGCATCTGCCACGCGGTGATCCCGTTGACCACCACGGTCTCCGCCTCGGCCGCGCCCACCTCTTCCGGGACCGCGACCAGATCGCCCGCGTCGACCAGCGCGTGGGTGGACCAGCCGCCCGTCTTCGTCAGCACCGCGAACCGGTGGCCCCGCAGGCCCGGATCCACCCCGGCGCCGGTCGCGGTGACCCGCCCGACCAGGTCATATCCGGGGACGAAGGGGAACGGCGGCTGGTCGTAATACTTCCCCCTGCGCATCTGCTGCTCGGCGAACGAGACCCCGGACGCCTCGACCTCGACCAGGGCCTGGCCGGGGCCGGGCTCGGGCAGCGGGCGGGTGCGGAGCTCGAGCCCTTCCGGCTCCACCAGACCAGGCAGCACGACTTCGGTGATCACTGCGAACCTCGCTTCTTCCGAGCCTCACGACCGTCGTGTCGTGAGGACTTCTCTCGTCGGTGAGAACTTCTAACAAAACAATGAACCTGTTACCCTCGATCTGTCAACCCCGGTTCTCCAGCCGGTTTCCGAGCCGGTCTCCGGACCGCCCGCGGAGGCCGTCCGAGCCGCCCGTCGAAGAAGGTGAGAGGCGCGTCCATGGCGACAGCACGGCGAGAGCGCTACCGCAAACAGACCCGTGAGGAGGCCAAGGCCGTAGCCCTCACCCAGCTCGCCGAGGCGGGCACGGCGGGCATCTCGGTGAACGCGATCGCGAAGGCGATGGGTATGACCGGTCCCGCGCTCTACCGCTATTTCGCGGGCCGGGACGAGCTGCTCACCGAGCTGATCACCGACGCCTATCGCGATCTGGCCGAGGCCACGGCCGCCGCGGTCGGCGAAGCCGCCCCGGTCGACCGCTTCCGCGCGCTGGCCCACACCATCCGCGACTGGGCCACCGCGCAGCCCGACCGCTATCTGCTCATCTACGGCACCCCGGTGCCCGGTTACCAGGCGCCGCCGGAGACCACCGAGATCGCCCGCGCGCTGATGCGCACGATCCTCGACGCCTGCGCGGGGCTGGGCGGCCCGGCCGCCGGTGAGCCCGTCTCCCCCCTGGAGGCCGAGCTCGCGCGGCAGCTCGATGCCGTCGGCCCCTGGACCGATGGAGCGGAGCCCGACGGGGCGGAGCCCGATGGCGAGCTGAAGGGCCGCGCCCTGCGCACCTGGACCCGGCTGCACGGTGTGATCAGCCTCGATGTGCAGGGCCAGTTCAGCGGGATGGGCTTCGATCCCGGGACGCTCTTCGAGGCCGAGGTCGAGGCCCTCGCACGCGGCGTATGAGGACCCCCACCACAGCGCCCGCCCGGAGCCGCGCCGCCTCGAGCCGCGTCACCCCGACCCGAGCTGCCCTCCCGGCGCGCCCGGCGCACACTGGAAGGGCACCGGAGCGTCGCACGGGTGACCGGAGGCCGCGATGGAGTCCGCCGAGTTCGATGTGGTCGTGGAGATCCCCGAAGGGTCCCGCAACAAGTACGAGATGGACCATGAGGCCGGCCGGATCCGGCTGGACCGGATGCTGTTCACCGCCACCAAGTACCCGGCGGACTACGGCTACATCGATCACACCCTCGGCCGCGACGGCGATCCGCTCGACGCCCTGGTCACCGTCGGCGAGCCGACCTTCCCCGGCTGTGTCATCCTCTGCCGGGCCATCGGCATGTTCGTGATGAGCGACGAGAAGGGGCCGGACGAGAAGGTCCTCTGCGTCCCCGCCCACGATCCGCGCTATACCGGCGTCCAGGACATCGACGACGTCCCCGAATTCGACCGGATGGAGATCACCCACTTCTTCGAGGTCTACAAGGAACTCGAACCCGGCAAATCGGTGGAGGGTTCGCACTGGGAGGGCCGCGACGACGCGTACACGGAGATAGCCGCCGCCCGCGCCCGCGCCGCGCCGCCGACGGAGCCGCAGGGCGCCACGGAGCGCTGAGCCCCAACCCCCGCCGCGCCACCGCCGGTCAGAGCTCACCGCGCGGCGCCGGGACGCCCCGGTCGTTCTGTAGCTCCCACAACTCCCGGAACAGCCCCGGCGATCGGGACAGCTCCTCGAACGTCCCCTGCTGGATCACCCGCCCGCGGTCGAGCACCACGATCCGGTCGGCCACGGCCACGTTCGCCAGCCGGTGCGTCACCAGGACCACCGCCCGGTCCTCCGCCATCCGCCGCAGCCCCGCGAAGATCCGGTGCTCGGCACGGGCGTCGAGCGCGCTGGTCGGCTCGTCCATGACCAGCAGCCCGGCGGGCCGGTGGAACGCCCGGGCCAGCGCGATGCGCTGCCACTGCCCACCGGACAGCTCCACCCCGCCCCACCACTGCCGGGCCAGCAGGGTGTCCAGTCCGCTGCGCAGCCCGTCCAGCACCTCATGGGCACCGGAGTGCGCCGCCGCCGTCCGCACCGCCTCGTCCCCGTCGTGCGGCTGGCCCAGCGTGATGTTGTCGCGGGCGTTCAGCGGCCAGTGGGCGTAGTCCTGCGGAACGACGGCCGTATGCCGCCACATCTCCTGCGGATCCAGCTCCGCCACACTGGTGCCGTCCCAGGTCACCGTGCCCTTGCTGGGCAGATAGAGCCCGGTGAGCAGCTTGCTGAGGGTGGTCTTGCCGGAACCGTTCTCCCCGACCAGCGCCAGGACCTCGCCGCGCCGCACCTCGAGGGTGACGTCGTCCAGCGCCGGGGCCCCGGCCTCCGGATACGCGTAGGTCAGCCCCTCGGCCCGGATCACCCGCGGCACCGCCGGGGCCCCGCTGCCGCGCCGCATCCGGTGACCGCCCGCCTCCTCGATGAACTCCGCCCAGTCGTCCAGATAGAGCCCGGTGCGGAACAGCCGGGTCCCGTACCCGACCATGCCCTGCAACGACGTGGCCACCGTACGGAGCGCGAAGACGGCGGTCCCCGCCGAGGCCACCGACATCCGCCCCGTGCCCAGCAGCAGCGCCAGCGACACCCAGACCAGGCCCGAGGCGAGACCCCCGGCCACCGCCCCCAGCAGCGCGTAGCGCGCGCTCCGGTGCACCGCCTTGTCGGTCGCGGTGTCCACCCGCGCCCCGATGGCCCGGTAGCGCTCGAGCAGAAAACCGGCCATGGTGCCGGACCGGAGCTGATCGGCGATGTCCTTGTCGATCATGAACCAGCGCAACAGCGCCAGGGTGCTCCGCTCGGCGCTCATCGCCCGGCTGGTCTCGTACTGGACCCGGGCCGCCTTCATCCCGGCGATCCCCTGCGGCAGCGCCGCCAGCAACAGCAGCGGCAGCAGCGCGGGATGGAGCACCGTGACCACGCCCGCCGCGGCGATCAGCGAGGCCAGACAGGCCATGAGCTGCTGCGACTCGGTGATCAGATCCTGTGCGACCTCGGCGCCCCGGTCCGCCGCGTCCCACTTGTCGTTGAACCCGGGGTTGTCGTACGCCGCCAGCTCCGCGTTGATCGCGGCGTCCAGCATCTGTGTCTCGGCCTCCCGCGAGATCCGCGGCGACAGCCTGGTGGAGATGTTGTTGACCGCGATCCCCAGCAGCGCCCGCAGCCCGGCCGCCCCGGCCAGCACCGCGATCGACGGCAGCGCCTCCCGCAGCCGCTCGGTGATCTGCCCGGAGGAGATCAGCGCGGTGATGGTGCCGGTGGTGGCCAGCAGCCCGAACGCCTCAAAGAACCCCGACAGCGCCTGGCAGACCAGCAGCGTCAGCACCGCCCTGCGGTCCACCTTCCAGGCCAACGCCAGGGATCTGCGGACCAGTTGCGGCAGCCGGCGGACCATGGTCCGGGTGGTGATCGGGGTGTTCTGCAACGCCACCAGCGACGGGGGCCGGAATCTCAGCTCCTCCTCGCCGGGCGGTTCGGCGGGTGTGGAACCGTCGGACGGTTGGGACGGTTCGGCCGGTTGCCCGGAAGTATCTGATGCCACGAATCCCCCTGGACGGTGCAACAGTGTTGTTCAGCGCGATCGGCGTCGTACGGTGCGGCGCCGTCCAGACTCCCGCAAATCACCGCCGTCCGCCGCGCGTTACCGGTGAGATGCACACGATCGGGCACGTTTCGGCCGCATGGCCGCGGGGGAACGAAGGGCGGCCCGGGGAGCGAAAAGCCCCGGGTCCGGACAGGGCTTGCCTGTCCGGACCCGGGGGACGCGCGGGGGGCGGGTTACTTCGGAGCCACCCACACCTGGCGCTTGTACGAATTGGCCGAGTGGAGCTGGATCTTGGTGCCGTCGGTGGTCTTCCCGCCGGTCACGTCGAGGACCTTGCCCGAGGCGAGGTGCACGATCTGGCCCTTGGCATTGACCGACCAGCGCTGTGACGCACCGCCGTCGCAGTCATGGAGCTCGATCTTGTTGCCGTCGGCGGTCGCGTTGTGCGCGTTGGCCAGGCACTTGCCCAGGGCGTGGAACGAGCCGTCCTTGTCCAGGATCCACGACTGGGTCGCCGAGCCATTGCACTTGTAGAGCTGGATCTGCGTACCGTTGGCCGGGTTGCCCGCCTTGACGTCCAGGCACTTGCCGCCGAGGCCGGTCACCCTGCCCTGCGGGGAGAGCGCCGCGCCCCCGCCCTTGGCGAGGTGGCGCAGCCCCTGCACATCGAACTGCTGGACGTAGGTGCCCGCGCGGCTGTCCTGGTAGCCCCCGGCGGGCGAGCACATGACCGGCTTCTGGCCGGAGTCGCCGGCCACGGCACAGTCGCCTCGGGTCGAGCTGCGGTTGGCGTGGCTCAGCCCCATGGTGTGGCCGAGCTCATGGCTGATGTGGTTGCTCATCTGCTTGTCGCCCACGGAGGGCAGGGGCTTTCCCGCCGAGGTGAAGAACTCGCTGTCGATGTAGGCGTGGCCGCTGGTCACCGTGTCGGGAACGGAGGAGGCGATCAGGCCGCAGCTCAGGTTCTTGGCCCCCGATCCGTCGCGTACCACCTTCCAGCCGTGCTGCCCGCCGTCCTTGGGCGGCACGCACGGGCGCTTCAGCACCCCGATGACCACAACGCCCTTGGGCCGGGTGTAGTCCCAGCCCACCGGCGTGGTGTCGACATTGATCGGCAGGTTGGTGACGCGCCGGAGCTCCTTGGCCGACGTCTTCACATAACGGCCCAGCCAGTCCACGGACTTCTGGTCGTAGAACTTGATCGTGTAGCCGGTGGACAGCGACTTGCCCGGCCCGGCGAGCTTCCACCCCTCGCCATGGGCCGGGGTGGCCGCGGCCATGCCGCGTACGTCCGAGGACTTCACCGGCAGGACGCCGTTCTTGAAGGCCGTCCCGTCGGTGTCGGATATGCCGAAGTCGTCCTGATGGGGCGCCGCTGCCACGGGCCGGTGGCGGTCGCCCGGCTCGTTGTCGTCGGTGCCGAACGCGCTGGACGAGAGCTGGAGCCCGCCCGCGACCGCTGCCGCCGCCGCACACGCGGCGATGATCGATATCCGACGCTTACCTGTGAATCCCAAGTCCCCGTTTCCTTTTCACCCGGTGGAGTTGTGGTGGAGCCGGCCCCTCCACGGCACCGAATCGGAGGGGCAGCCGGGAGGGGCCGGAACCGGGGGACGAGGACCGCGGCGGCAGGCTGGAGGCTCGCGCGAACCTTGGGAACGCCTGAGCCGCCGCGGTGGTGCGCGCAGTGACGAAGGGACTCCCTTGGCAAAGGTCCCCCGACGCTTCCCCCGGCGCACACCATCAGAGTGCACGATGCGCCGGAAAAGGTCGTGAGCACAGAGTCCACAGCCGTGTTGGCAATCCGTTCACTCGGCGAGCGCCCGGTGGCGGTGGTCCTTCGGGGTGGTCCCGTAGGCGGCGCGGTAGGCCCGGCTGAAGTCGGAGGCGCGGCGGAACCCCCAGCGGCTGGCGATGGCGTGGATCGGCGTGGTGCCGAGTGTCGGGTCGGTGAGTTCACCGTGGGCCGCCTCCAGCCGCAGTCGCCGGATCCAGTCGGCGACGGTGTCTTCCTCGTCCCGGAAGAGGCGGTGCAGATAGCTGACGGAGATGTGGTGCGCCGCGGCGATGGAGCTGGGAGTCAGGCCGGGGTCGTGCAGACGCGCGCGGATGAACGCCTGGATGCGCAGCGCGAGGGACCGCCGATGGGTCTCCGGAGGCAGCCCCTTCTCCTCCTCGAGCGCATGGGCGAAGACCATGGTGACCAGGTCGCTCGCGACCCTGCCCAGCCGGTACGCGTCGGCGGGCCGGTACGCGGAGGTGTCGGCGGTCAGCTGGGTGAGAAACCCCGACAGCAGCGCGCCGACTCCCTCACGCGCCGAAACCGGCCGCGCGATGATCCTGCGCACCTTGTCGTGCGGCAGCGGCACCAGGGCATGGGGGATCTCCACGCCCACGGTTCTCACCGGGTTCCCGGTGCTGTGGATCTCGTAGTCCACCGAGGAGGAGTTGATGTGCAGGTCGAGGGGCCGGTACGAGGTCTCCCGGTGTTTCCACACCCCGGCGCCGGTGCCGTCCAGGAGAAGCGAGAGGTGGTACGTCTCGGGGTCCGACTGCCGGATCAGCTTCCGAGTGCGGCGGAAGACCACCGGCTGGAAGTTGGCCGGCCACACGGCGACCGGGCCGAGCCCCAGGACGCGCAGGGTGGCCCGGTAGTCCTCGGTGTGGTCGCTGCACAGCTCCATGGGGGCATGGGTGCGACCCATCCGTTCCACCCAGAGGCCGAAGCGGTCCGCCGCGGCCACCTCTTCGGTCCGGAACATCATCTCGTCCAGCAACTGACTCTCCTGATTCCCTGCCGTGGCCGTGGCCGTGGTGCCGTGCCCGCTACTGGTGCCGTGCCCGCTACTAATGACGGACGGGGAGAGGTCGGCGGTTGAGCGCGAAGGCCATGGCCGGGCACAAAAAAGCCGCCGGCCGTGGCCTCCCGGTGAGGGGAGGCACACGGCCGGCGGATCGTGGCTGGCCGTCAGCGCGAGAGCCCGCTGTGACCCGCGACGCTCTTTAGACGTCGAAGTACAGCTCGAACTCGTGCGGGTGCGGCCGCAGCTGGAGCGGGGCGATCTCGTTCGTCCGCTTGTAGTCGATCCAGGTCTCGATCAGGTCGGAGGTGAACACCCCGCCCTGGAGCAGGAACTCGTGGTCGGCCTCGAGGGAGTCGAGGACGGCCGGGAGGGAGGTGGGCACCTGCGGGACGCCCGCGTGCTCCTCGGGGGCCAGCTCGTAGAGGTCCTTGTCGATCGGCTCGGCCGGCTCGATCTTGTTCTTGATGCCGTCCAGACCGGCCAGCAGCAGGGCCGAGAAGGCCAGGTACGGGTTGCCGGAGGAGTCCGGGGCGCGGAACTCGACGCGCTTGGCCTTCGGGTTCGAGCCGGTGATCGGGATACGCATCGCGGCGGAGCGGTTCCGCTGCGAGTAGACCAGGTTGACCGGGGCCTCGAAACCGGGGACCAGGCGGTGGTAGGAGTTCACCGTCGGGTTGGTGAAGGCCAGCAGCGACGGGGCGTGCTTGAGGATGCCGCCGATGTAGTAGCGGGCGGTGTCCGACAGGCCCGCGTAGCCCTGCTCGTCGTAGAAGAGGGGCTCGCCGTTGCTCCACAGCGACTGGTGGACGTGCATACCGGAGCCGTTGTCACCGAAGATCGGCTTCGGCATGAAGGTCGCGGTCTTGCCGTTCTTCCACGCCACGTTCTTGACGATGTACTTGAACAGCTGGAGGTCGTCGGCCGCGGCCAGCAGCGTGTTGAACTTGTAGTTGATCTCGGCCTGGCCGGCGGTGCCCACCTCGTGGTGCTGGCGCTCGACCTTCAGGCCCGCGCGATCCAGCTCGAGGCTGATCTCGGCACGCAGATCGGCGAAGTGGTCGACCGGCGGGACCGGGAAGTAGCCGCCCTTGTAGCGGACCTTGTAACCGCGGTTGTCCTCCACCGCGCCGGTGTTCCAGGCGCCCGCCTCGGAGTCGATGTGGTAGAACGACTCGTTCGCGGCGGTGTTGAAACGCACGCTGTCGAAGACGTAGAACTCGGCCTCGGGACCGAAGAACGCGGTGTCCGCGATACCGGTGGAGGCGAGGTATGCCTCGGCCTTCTTGGCGATGTTCCGCGGGTCACGGCTGTACTGCTCGCCCGTGATCGGGTCGTGGATGAAGAAGTTGATGTTGAGCGTCTTGTCCCGGCGGAACGGGTCGACACGCGCCGTGGAGAGGTCCGCACGGAGCGCCATGTCCGACTCGTGGATCGCCTGGAACCCGCGGATCGACGAGCCGTCGAAGGCCAGCTCCTCGTGCGGGTCGAACGCCTCCGCCGGTACGGTGAAGTGCTGCATGACGCCGGGAAGGTCGCAGAACCGGACGTCTACGAACTTCACGTCCTCGTCCGAGATGAACTTCCGAGCGTCGTCGGCGTTCTGGAACATCCAACTCCTCCTAGCCCGGCCGCGGGGGACGGGATTTGTTCGGTCGCACGG
This sequence comes from Streptomyces sp. NPDC048636, assembly GCF_040650655.1. Classification (NCBI taxonomy): domain Bacteria; kingdom Bacillati; phylum Actinomycetota; class Actinomycetes; order Kitasatosporales; family Streptomycetaceae; genus Streptomyces; species Streptomyces sp. NPDC048636. Next base: position 671,072 of record NZ_JBEZHR010000002.1, read on the forward strand.
TCCATATGCGTGGTGTGCTGAGCCCGACCATAGGCAGACGGGATTTCCCGGGCATGACCCATTTGTTTCACCCAGGTTAACCGGCCGAGGACCGAAACGCTGGGGCCGAAGAGGCGATCATGGGCCCGTCGCGGGGGCCGGACACCACCCGGCTCCTGGGAAACGTATGCGGTCGCAGTAACGTGGTCGGGTGGACAAGAGGCAAGCAATCGGATCGTGGCTCTCCGGGCCCCGCGCGGCCGCCGAGGACATGGGCGTCGACGTGGGGGGCCACCGGGGCGAGGCGCTGGGGCTGCCCGAGAGCGGACCGGGCGCCATCGCGCCGCTCGGCCGCCGTTTCGGGGCGCTCTTCATCGACTGGGGGCTGTGCCTGCTGGTCGGCTGGGGGCTGCTGTCCGGCGGCGACGCACGGGCCGCGGGGAACTGGGCGCTCGCCGTCTTCGTCGCACTGAGCATCCTGACCGTGGGCACCGTCGGCGCCACCCCCGGGAAGCTGCTGCTGAAACTGCGGGTCATCGGCGAGGGCGGGGTGCGGCTCACCCTGCCGCGGGCAGTGCTGCGCAGTGTGCTGCTCGCGCTGGTCATCCCCGCCGTCGTCTGGGACCGGGACACCCGCGGACTGCACGACCGGCTCTCCCGCGCCGTACAGATCCGGATCTAGCGGACGGGATCCAGCACCTTCGGATTCAGGCGGATCGCATACGAATGGCGGCCGGGACAGGGGCCCGGCCGCCATTCGTATCAGTCATCCGCGTACGTCAGCGCCCCTTCGGCATCCGCATGCCCTTGGGCATCGGACCCTTCGGGATCGGCATATTGCTCATCAGGTCGCCCAGCGCCCGGAGCCGGTCGTTGACCACCGTCACCTGGGGACCCGGCAGCACCCGCGGCAGCTTCATCAGCGTGGTGCGGAGCTTCTTGATCTCCACCTGGCCCTCGCCGGAGCCCACGATCACATCGTGCACCGGGACATCCGCCACGATGCGCGCCATCTTCTTCTTCTCGGCCGCCAGCATGCTCTTGAGCCGGTTCGGGTTGCCCTCGCCGACCAGCACGATGCCCGCCTTGCCCACCGCGCGGTGGATGACGTCCTGGCTGCGGTTCATGGCCACCGCGGGCGTCACCGACCAGCCGCGTCCCACGTTCTCCAGGACCGCGGCCGCGGCGCCGGGCTGGCCCTCCATCTGTCCGAAGGCCGCCCGCTCGGCACGGCGGCCGAAGACGATCGCCATCGCGAGGAAGGCCAGGACGAAGCCCAGGATGCCCAGGAAGATCGGGTGGCCGATCCAGAAGCCGACCGCGAGGAGGACACCGAAGGTGACGATCCCCACGCCAGCGACGACAAGGCCGACCTTCGAGTCGACCCGCTTGGTCATCTTGTAGGTCAGGGCGATCTGCTTCAGCCGCCCGGGGTTCTCGGATGTTTCCTTCCTCGCCATACAGCGAAGTTTACGTGGCCCGAGAAGCCTCGGTGGACACGGCCTCCAGTACGTGCTCGGCCTCATGCCGGTCCTTGGCCCGGCGCCGGTCCTCCAGCACCGCGGTCCAGGCATTGCGGCGGGCGGTGCGCTGCCCGCCGCGCAGCAGCAGACCCTCCAGGGCGAGCAGCGCGTCGGTCACGGACGGGCGTACGGGCGCAGCCGACATGGGATCCCCTCGAAGCAGCGGATGATCACGACGCATGCACTACGGATAAGCAGTGCGTGGCTTAATCGTTACCCAATGGTGTTACCAGCGCGTGACCGGGCGGTCAAACACCGATGAAACCTGGATGCGGCCCGTACTCTCCCCCTGACCTGCGGAAGGACGCGGGCCGGTGGTGCGTGGTGTGCCGGTACTCACACAGCGTGTTGCTGCTCACACACCTGGTGCCCGGTGGGGCCATATGGGTGCGGTGCATGCCCTGTGGGGCCGTGTGGTTCAGATGGTCTGTGAGGCCACTGCGACGTTACGCCGGTCGATCGCCTGCTGGTAGAGGCGCCCCGCGCGGTACGACGAGCGGACGAGGGGGCCTGACATGACACCGGCGTAGCCGATCTCGTCCGCCTCCTCCTTGAGCTCGACGAACTCCTGCGGCTTGACCCAGCGGTCCACCGGGTGGTGCCGGACGGACGGCCGCAGGTACTGGGTGATCGTGATCAGTTCGCAGCCCGCGTCATACAGGTCCTGGAGCGCCTGGCTGATCTCCTCGCGCTCCTCGCCCATGCCCAGGATCAGGTTGGACTTGGTGACCAGACCGGCCTCCCGGGCCTTGGTGATGACCTCGAGCGAGCGCTCGTAACGGAAGCCCGGGCGGATCCGCTTGAAGATCCGCGGGACCGTCTCCACGTTGTGCGCGAGCACCTCGGGACGGGACGAGAAGACCTCGGCGAGCTGCTCGGGAACCGCGTTGAAGTCCGGGATCAGCAGCTCGACACCGGTGTCCGGCATCAGGGAGTGGATCTGGCGGACGGTCTCCGCGTACAGCCAGGCGCCGCCGTCCTCCAAGTCGTCACGGGCGACCCCGGTGATGGTGGCGTACTTCAGCTCCATGGTGCGTACGGATTCGGCCACCCGGCGCGGCTCGTCGCGGTCGAGGTCCTGGGGCTTGCCGGTGTCGATCTGGCAGAAGTCGCAGCGGCGGGTGCACTGGTCGCCGCCGATGAGGAAGGTCGCCTCGCGGTCCTCCCAGCACTCGTAGATGTTCGGACAGCCGGCCTCCTGGCACACGGTGTGCAGGCCCTCGCGCTTCACCAGGCCGTGCAGCTCGGTGTACTCGGGACCCATCTTCGCCCGGGTCTTGATCCACTCCGGCTTGCGCTCGATGGGGGTCTGGCTGTTGCGGACCTCCAGACGCAGCATCTTCCGTCCGTCGGGTGCGACTGCGGACACGTCCGGCACTCCTCTTTGCTTGGCGGCTCGGCTGGCGAGTTTGCTGGCGCGGCTTTCGAATCGTCGGCGGTCACCAGGGTACGCCCGTCATTCGTACGGATTTACGTCCAGGGCAACCCATGGGCCGCAAGGACCATTCCCGGGGCCTCCGCCGTACCGGCCCCGGGCCGCACGGGCCCGGGGGCGTCGGGACCTATACGGCCCGCGGCATCGGGATCGAGTCCTCCAGGACGGCCCGCAGATGTTTCTCGACCACCGGGAGCACCTCCGCGACCGGTACGTCCCGGCCCAGCTCCGCCGAGAGCGAGGTCACGCCCGCGTCCCGGATCCCGCAGGGCACGATCCGGTCGAACCAGGTGTTGTCCGGATCGCAGTTCAGCGCGAAGCCATGCATGGTCACGCCCTTGGCGATACGCACCCCGATCGCGGCCAGCTTGCGGTCCTCACGGCGCTGACCGGCGTTGGACGGGGCGTACTCCGGACCGTTCAGCCGGGGGTCGAACTCCTCGTCGTCGATCCGGGGGTCGAAGTCCAGGCTCAGCCCGCCGAGGGACTGGCGCTCCTCGACCGGGTCGCCCAGCACCCACACCCCGCTGCGGCCCTCCACCCGGCTGGTCTCCACACCGAACTCCGCGCAGGTCAGCAGGAGCGCGTCCTCCAGCCGCCGGACATGCGCGATCACATCCACCGGACGCGGCAGCTTCAGGATCGGGTAGCCCACCAGCTGGCCGGGGCCATGCCAGGTGATCTTGCCGCCGCGGTCCACGTCCACCACCGGGGTGCCGTCGAGCGGGCGCTCGTTGTCGGCCGTGCGCCGCCCCGCCGTGTAGACCGCCGGGTGCTCCAGCAGCAGACAGGTGTCGGGGATCTCGTCCGCGAAGCGCGCGGCGTGCACCCGGCGCTGCTCCTGCCACGCCTCCTCGTAGTCCACGGCGTCCGCACCGAATCCCAGGTGGACATAGCGCAGCGACGTGGAGCCGGGGATCTCCCCCGGGGACGATGCGGTCACGGCACGCTCCTGTTCGGACCTGTTCAAGGACCTCGTACAACCGCGTACAAGGGGTGGCGAAGCCTGGCGGCCGCGCCCCAGCCACTGTACGGCCGTGGATCAGGTCGACCCCATCGGGCTCGTTCTCACACGATCGGATGAATGCCGCCCGACGGCCGCGATCAGCCCTCGAGCGCCAGTTAAATTCGCGCCGTTCCACAGGGCGATCAGGGAGACCGGCAAGCTGATGACGGAACGACCCCCGCAGCGCATTCCCAATCGTCAGCTCGCTGCGCTCATTGCCGAGGCTGGCTTCTCCAACGCCGGGCTCGCCCGGCGGGTGGACCAGCTCGGTCTGGAGCACGGCCTTGACCTGCGTTACGACAAGACCTCGGTGACCCGCTGGCTGCGCGGACAGCAGCCGCGCGGCACCACCCCGGCGCTGATCGCCGAGGTGTTCACCCGGCGTCTCGGGCGCCGGCTGACGGCGCAGGACCTGGGTCTTGACGCCTGTGCCCCGGTCTACGCGGGGCTGGAGTTCGCGGCCACCCCGCAGGAGGCGGTGGACATCGTCAGCGGGCTGTGGCGGAAGGACTCCGGCAGCCACGCGGAGCTACGGAAGATCGCGTTCACCCCGGCGGGCCTGGTGGTCCCCAGCCGTGACTGGCTGATCGGACGGCCCGACGACCGGGTGGCGCGCGGTGAGCCCCCGGCGGGCGCGCCCCCGTCCGGGACCCCGGGCGGCGCCGCCCCGGGTGCCGGTGGCGCGGCCCCGGCCGTCCGGCTGCCCGCCCAGAGCGGCCGCCCCGGCGCCCCGCCGCCCGGGGCCGCACGCGTCCCCGCGGCGGGCCGGGCCCCGGTGCCCCGCCAGCGGCAGGCGGACCGCTGTCAGCGCGGCCCGGGCCACCGGGTGACCACCGGGGACATCGCGGCGCTGCGCTCGGTCAGCGAGCTGTTCCGGACGCTGGACCAGACCTACGGCGGCGGTCACGCCCGGCAGGCCCTGGTGCGCTACCTCGAGCACGAGGGCGAGCCGATGCTGCGCGGCAGCTACAGCGAGGCGGTGGGGCGGCGGCTGTTCGGGGCGATCGCGGATCTGACCCGGCTGGCCGGATGGACCTCGTACGACATCGCCGCCCACGGTCTGGCGCAGCGCTACTTCGTCCAGGCGCTGCGGCTGGCCCAGGCGGCCGGGGACCGGGCGTACGGCAGCTATGTGCTGGTGACGATGAGCCGCCAGGCCGTCTACCTGGGCCACGGCCGGGAGGCGGTGCAGCTGGCCCGGGTCGCCCAGCAGGGGGTCGGCGGCGGCGCCCCGCCGGTGCTCCAGTCGCTGCTGCACGCGGTCGAGGCGCGGGGCCACGGGGTGCTGGGTGAGGTGCGGGCCTGCACCGCCTCGCTGGCCCGTGCCGAACGGGCGCTGGAGACGGCGCGGCCGGGCGACGACCTGCCGTACTGGGCGCGGTACTTCGACGAGGCCCAGCTCGCCGACGAGTTCGGCCACTGCCACCGCGACCTCCAGCAGTACCGGGCGGCCGCCCAGCACGCCGAACGCTCGCTCCAGCTGCGCGGCAACGGCCACGCGCGCAGCCGGTTGTTCTGCCGGGTGGTGCTGGCCACGGCGCGGCTGGGCCTCGGCGAGCTGGAGCAGGCGTGCGTCCTGGGCGCGGAAGCGGCGCAGCAGGCCTCCGAGATGCGGTCGATGCGGGCGCTGGACTACGTACGGGACTTCGAGCGCCGCCTCGAGCCGTACCGGGACGCGGCGCCCGTGCGGGGCTATCGGGAACGGGTGGCGGCGCTGCCGTAGCCCGTCGGGCGGGGCCCGTTGGCGGGGGCACGTCGCCGGGCCCCGGCGACGGGAAAGCCCGCCACCGGGCCCGCGGGCGCGGGATGTCGTGGGGTGGCCGGTTGCGGGGCGTCCCACCGCGCGGTCCCGGCCACGGGCTCGCCCGTACGGCGGTGCGGGATGCCTCGTGCCGTCGTGGGGTGGCCGGTTGTGGGGCGTCCGACCGTGTGGTCCCGGCCGCGGGCTCGCCCGTCGGCGGTGCGGGCCTCCCGAACCCGGAGGGGGGCCGCTCGGGTCGGGGCTCCGGGCGCGGAAGCCGGTGTGGTCGGCCGACGCCTGGCAGGACGCAGTGGCCGACGCGGCCGTGTGCGCCCTCTCAGGGGCCCTGGGCAGCGGCCGAGTTGGTCTGCCGAGGCGGAGGGGCGGGGAGTCCGTCAGAACGGCTGTGGCGGGCGTAACGGCGTCGCTATGCGCCCCTGGGTAGCCGCCGAGTTGGACTGCGAGGCCGAGGGGCCGGGAGGCCGTCAGCGCGGCCGTGGCGGGCGTTGTGGCGGCATTGTGCGCGGGCGGCGCCGTCCGGGGTCCGTACGGCGCCGCGCCGCGGTGGGTCAGGCCGCGGCCGGGAGGGTGGGGGTGGTGCCGGATCCCGGTGGGGCGCCGAAGTCGGTGAGCACCGCGCGGGCGGCACGGCGGCCGGAGACGAGGGCGCCCTGCACCGTGCTGGAGTCGCGGTGGTCGCCGCAGACGTACAGCCCGGACAGCAGCCGCACCGGGCGGCGCAGATCGTGGGGCGCGGGCATGGCCGGGACGGCGTACGGGTCGTGGTGCGCGGCCAGCAGCTCCCAGCGGTCGGTGGAGGTCCCGTAGACGGCGGCCAGTTGGCCCCGCGCGGCCCGGTCGAGCTCGGTGGTGGGCCGTCTGGCGGCGGGGCCGAGCACCGTGGAGGTGATCAGCACCCGGCCGGGCGGGGTGCGCGAGGGGTCCACCTCGCTGGCCACCATGGTGTGGGCCACCGGGCCCGAGCCGTCGGCCGCCAGGACCAGCGCGGGTTCGCGCAGCGGCGGCCGGTCGGCGGTGTGGTGCAGCACCGTCACCGGATGGAAGGCCGGGAGCCGCAGCCCGGGCAGGAGGGCCGCCGCGTCATGCGCCCCCGTGGCCACCAGGACCGCGCGACAGCCGATCTCGCCGTGCTCGGCGGTGGCCACCTCGGTGGTGGAGGCCGCGACGGCGCGGACGCCGGTGTGGACCGTCCCCGGCGGCAGGGTGGCCGCCAGCAGTTCGGGGACGGTGGACGCGCCGCCCGCCGGGAGGCAGAGGCGGCCGCGCGCGTAGCCGCGCAGGGCCAGATCGGCACAGCGGCTGGAGGTGTTCAGCTCCGGGTCGCTGAGCAGCGACACCAGCAGCGGACGCAGCACCCCCTGGACCGTACGGGCAGGTAGGCCCCGCCCCCCCAGGGTCTCGTGGACCGGCCGGTCGGGGCGGGCGAGCAGGCGGTCCGCGGGCAGGTGGGCGAGCCTGCCGAGCGCGGCACCGAGTCGGGCTTGGTCGAGCCCGTTGCCCAGAGGAGCACGGGCGGCGCTTGCCAAGGCGCGCGCCGATGTGAATGCGCCCCTCACGCTCCGGGGGGTGCCGAACCGCTGGGTGCGTCCCTCGCTGTGGACCAGCACGCCCCGGGTGAACGGGCGCAGGGCGAGGGCGCCGAGACCCGGAGTGCGCCGCAGCTCCGGGAAGGAGGTGTTCATCAGCTGTCCGGTGCGGTCGAGCCGGAAGCCGTCCACGCTGTCGGTCGCCATCCGGCCGCCCACCCGTGGCGCGGCCTCCAGGACCGTGACCGCCACCCCCGCGCCGGCCAGCAGTTGAGCCGCGGCCAGTCCCGCGAGGCCGGCTCCCACGATGACGACGTCCGTGCGGTGCGCGCTGCTGAGCACGTGCCCTCCTCGAGGTCGGTGCGTTCGCTACGGGGGCCTGATGCCCCAACCGGCGGCCCGGAAGCGTGAGGTCCGCGACACCGCTCCGTGACATCGGTAACGCGACACCTACGTGACGGTAGTCAGAAACACGTTCGAGGGCAGTCGCGCATCGACCGAGCACGGTCGCACAACGGTCGCACGCCGGTCACCGTTCGGTCGAAAGTGCGCCCGCCGTAAGGGGGTTGACGCACCGTCCGGCCTCCCGGACGCCGCCCCGTGCACCCCCTCCGGCGGGATGTTCGACGTGGTGGGCTCAGCGCTGATCCTTCAGCGCGGCCCGCAGGGCCTCGTCGATATGCGGATAGGTGAAGGAGAAACCGGAGTCCATCAGCCGTCGCGGCAGCGCCCGTACGCTCCCGAGCACATCGCCGGACATCTCGCCCAGTGCGATCCGCAGCGCCGGGGACGGCACGCTGAACAGCGTGGGGCGCCGCAGCACCCGGCCCATGGCCGCCGTGACCTCGCGGTTCGTGACCGGCGTGGGCGCCGTGAGGTTGACCGGGCCCGCGATGTCATCGGTGGCGATGACATGGCGCAGCGCGGCGATGTGGTCGTACAGGGCGATAAAGCTCCAGTACTGCCGGCCGTTGCCCATCCGGCCGCCCAGCCCCGCCTTGAACAGGGGGAACAGCCGCCCCCACGCCCCGCCTTCGGGGGAGACGACAAGTCCGGTGCGGGTGAACACCGTGCGGATGCCCGCCTCCTGGGCCGCCCCGGCCGCCTCCTCCCACTCCTGGCACAGATCGGCGAGAAAGCCGTCACCGGGGGGCGCGTTCTCGTCCACCGCGCGCGCCCCCGTGTCCCCGTAGAACCCGACGGCGCTGCCGCTGATCAGCACCCGCGGCGGGGTGTCCAGCGAGGCCACCGCCTCGGCGATGGCGGCGGTGCCCAGCACCCGGCTGTCCCGCAGCTCCTTCTTGTAGGCGTCGGTCCAGCGGTGGTCACCCACCCCCGCGCCCGCGAGGTGGACCACCGCGTCACACCCCGTCAGCCCCGCGGTGTCCACCCACTGCCGCTTCGGATCCCACTCGACCTCGTCCTCCCCGCGCGGAGCGCGCCGCACCAGCCGTACGACGTGGTGGCCGTCCTCGCGCAAGGAGCGGATGAGAGCCGTGCCGATGAGCCCGGTGGAGCCGGTGACCGCGATACGCATGGCACCATCCTGCCCTCGATCTTGAAAGGGATGTCGGACGACGGGGCGGGGTGGCACACTTCCCCTCATGTCCGAGTCACTCGTGCCTTCTTCGGCCACCGCGCAGGACCGGGTGCCAGACCCGGACGAACTGGTCATCCGTGCCGCCGTGGCGGATGACGAGAGCGCGCTCGCCGCGCTGGACCGGCGCGCCTGGTCACCGACGCATTCGGTGCAGCCGCGTCCCCAGCCGCCCTACGCCGCCTTCTTCACCGACCGGAACCTCCCCGAGCACATCCTCGTGGCCGAGCTGGACGGGCAGCCGGTCGGCTATCTCCGGCTCGTCCCGGCCATCCCGCTGGCCTCCAACGCCCATGTGCGGCAGATCCAGGGGCTCGCGGTCGACGAGCGGGCCCGCGGCAGGGGAGTGGCGCGGGCGCTGCTGGCCGCGGCGTACGAGCGGGCGCGGCGGGCCGGTGCCACCCGGATCACCCTGCGGGTGCTGGGTCCCAACACCCCCGCGCGGCGGCTGTACGCGTCCGAGGGATTCGTGGAGGAGGGCGTGCTGCCGGGGGAGTTCCTGATCGAGGGGGCGTATGTGGACGACGTCCTGATGGGGCGCCGCCTCACCCCCTGACGTCACGTCGCGGCGACGGACGGACACCCGGGCCGTCGGGGAACCGCGGCCGTCGGGCCGTCAGTCCCGGAAGCGCTCCCACAGCCGGGGGTAGCGCTCCGCCAGCTCCCGCTCGTTCTCGAAGTCCACGGCCACGCCCATCGGTTCGTCCGGCGATCCCGGAAGCCCCAGCTCCGGCAGGGCCGCACCGGTCAGCCGCTCATACGCCTCGTCCGCCGCGAACCCCAGGTCCTCACAGTCCCCGTCCACCTGGTCATCGAAGTCGTCCAGCAGCTCGGCGAGCGCGTCCGGCTCGTGCAGCGCCCCCTCGAAAACCTCCCGGCCCTGTCCGATCAGCCAGAAGCGGAACGCCTCGAACGCGTCGTCGCTGACCCCGCCCAGCAGCACCCAGGCCGCGCCCCAGAGATCCCAGCGGAACGCCCGCTGGGAGCGGGCTTCGAAGTGCCGCGCGAAGTCCAGCACGGCGTCCGGGTCGAGCTGGGACAGTTGCTCGACGAGCACATCGGACTGGTCCTCGGGGTCGCCGTCGGCAGCCTCCCGAGCGCTGTCGACCAGCCCCCAGAACTCCGTCTCGTCCATCATCACGGGACCAGCATCGGCCCTCACCGGCGGCCCCGCACGTGGAGCGACCCGGATGCGGCCCTCTCGTTATCCAGAGCGACCCGGCCGCCGGGGACCCGGGGAAGTGCGAACAAAAAGCGACAGAAGATGTCGGGATTTCCTGCGACCGTCGAACGCGCAGCCATAGGGACAGCATCGAAGGGACGGAGCTACGTGAGCACACAGGGCGCACTGGCGGGCAGGATCGCACTCGTCGCGGGAGCCACGCGCGGCGCGGGCCGCGCGATGGCCGTCGAGCTGGGAGCGGCCGGGGCCACCGTCTACGCGACGGGCCGCACCACGCGGGAGCGGGTGAGCGAGGTGGGGCGGGCCACGGAGACCATCGAGGAGACGGCGGAGCTGGTCACGGCGGCGGGTGGTGAAGGCATCGCGGTGCCGACCGATCATCTGGAGCCGGAGCAGGTCAAGGCGCTGATCGAGCGCATCGACCGCGAGCGGGGGCGGCTGGACATCCTGGTCAACGATGTCTGGGGCGGTGAGGCGCTGATCGAGTTCGACAAGAAGACCTGGGAGACCAACCTGACGAGCGGGCTGCGGATGCTCCGGCTCGGCATCGAGACCCACCTGATCACCCTCTACTACGCGCTGCCGCTGCTGGTCCGGAACCCGGGCGGCCTGGTGGTCGAGATCACCGACGGCGACGAGGAGTTCAACAGGACCTACCGGGTGAACCTCTTCTTCGACATCACCAAGAACGCGCCCATCCGGACCGCCTTCGCGCTCGCCCAGGAGCTGAAGGAGTTCGACGCCACGGCGGTATGCCTCTCCCCGGGGTTCCTGCGCTCCGAACAGATGCTGGACCACTTCGGGGTGGCCGAGGAGAACTGGCGGGACGCGGTGGAGAAGGAGCCGCATTTCGCCATCGCCGAGACTCCGCACTTCGTCGGGCGCGCGGTCGCCGCGCTCGCAGCCGACCCGGACCGGGCGCGGTGGAACGGGAAGTCCGTCTTCAGCGGTGAACTGGCCAAGGTCTACGGCTTCACCGACCTCGACGGCTCCCGGCCGGACGGCGTCGGCTACTTCCGCGACATCGTCTTCGGCGGCGGCGAGGGCACCGCGGACGACTACCGGTAGCGACAAGGAACGACGCGGTGAACCTAGCGGTAGAGGCGTGCCATGCGGTGCGCCGCCTCGGCGAACCGCTCACGCAGCTCCAGCGGCTCCAGCACCTCGGCCTCCGGGCCGAGCGCCAGCAGTTGCGCGAAGGCCACGTCCGCCGACTCGATGGGCAGGGTGACGGTGATCCGCCCCTGCCCGTCGGGCTCCCCGGCCGCCCGCACCGCCTCCTCGCCCGCCGTACGGTCCGTGACGTACGGCAGCTGCCGCGCGCCGTCCGGCGTCAGCCGCAGCACGGTCTTCTCGCGCAGGATCGACCGGGCGAACTGGGCCGCCCGCTCCTCCCAGAAGGCGGGCAGCTCGAACTCCTCGGCCCGCTCGAAGCGGTCGCCGCCGGGCTCGACGGAGACGAAACGGTCCACCCGGTACACCCGGAAGTCACCCTCCGCCCGGGCCGCCAGGTACCAGACGCCCGCCTTGAGGACGAGGCCGTACGGCTCCAGCTCGCGGGCCACCTCCGTGTCCCGCCGCCGGTAGCGGACCGTGATCCGCCGGTCGTCCCAGACCGCGTCGGCCAGCGGTGGCAGCAGTCCGGGCGTCTGCGGCTCCTGCCACCAGCCGGGGGCGTCCAGATGGAAGCGCTGGGCCACGCTGTGGGAGGCGTCGCGCAGCTCCGGCAGGAGGGCCGCGGACACCTTCAGCCGGGCCGCCGAGGCGGCGTCCGCCAGCCCCATCTCGTGCAGCGCGGACGGTACGCCGGACAGGAACAGCGCCTCGGCCTCCGCCCGGCCAAGACCGGTGAGCCGGGTGCGGTAGCCGCCGATGAGCCGGTAGCCCCCGGCGCGCCCCCGGTCCGCGTAGACCGGGACGCCCGCTTCGGAGAGCGCGGCGGCGTCGCGGGTGACGGTCCGCTCGGAGACCTCCAGCTCACGGGCGAGCTCGGCCCCCGTCATCGAGGGCCGGGCCTGGAGCAGAAGCACCATCTTGATCAGCCGGGCAGCACGCACCCGCCCATCATGCACCGGTATGAGAACCGCCGTTGTGCGACCGCCAGACGCGGCCGCACAACGGCGGAGCAGGGGGGCCGGGACTACAGCCCGTAGTGGCGCGCGGCCTCCTTGGCGGCGGTGCCGCTCACCTCACCGCGGCGGGCCAGCCGGTCCAGGGCCGCCACCACGATCGCCGGGGCGTCCACCCCGAAGTGGCGGCGGGCCGCCTCGCGGGTGTCGGAGAGGCCGAAGCCGTCGGTGCCGAGCGAGGACCAGTCCTGTTCGACCCACTGGCCGATCTGGTCCGGTACCGCGCGCATCCAGTCGCTGACCGCGAGGACCGGGCCCGGTGCGCCAGCCAGGGCACGGGTGACGAACGGGACCCGGTCTTCGCCATTGAGCCGCGCCGTGTCACAGGACAGGGCGTCACGGCGCAGCTCGCTCCAGGAGGTGGCGGACCACACGTCGGCGGCCACACCCCAGTCGTCGGCGAGGAGTTTCTGGGCCTCCAGCACCCAGTGGATGGCGGTGCCGGAGGCGAGGAGCTGGATCCGGGGCGCGTCGGCGGCGGGCGCCTCGGCCTCCCGGTAGCGGTACAGGCCCTTGAGGATGCCCTCCTCGACGCCCTCGCCCCGCGGCATGGGCGGCTGGACCTTGGTCTCGTTGTAGACGGTGAGGTAGTAGAAGACGTCCTCGGCGTCGGGGCCGTACATCCGCCGCAGCCCGTCCCGCACGATCACCCCGACCTCGTAGGCGAACGCCGGGTCGTAGGCGAGCGCCGCCGGGTTGGTGGAGGCGATCAGATGCGAGTGGCCGTCGGCGTGCTGGAGCCCCTCACCGGTCATGGTGGTGCGGCCCGCGGTGGCGCCGATCAGGAAGCCGCGGCCGAGCTGGTCGGCGAGCGCCCACATCTGGTCGGCGGTGCGCTGCCAGCCGAACATCGAGTAGAAGATGTAGAACGGGATCATCGGCTCGCCGTGGGTCGCGTACGACGAGGCGGCGGCGGTGAAGTCGGCCATCGAACCGGCCTCGGTGATCCCCTCGTTGAGGATCTGACCGTTCGTGGCCTCCTTGTAGTACAGAAGCTGATCGCGGTCGACCGGGTCGTAGGTCTGGCCGAGCGGGGAGTAGATCCCGGCGGTCGGGAACAGCGACTCCATACCGAAGGTCCGTGCCTCGTCGGGCACGATCGGCACCCAGCGCTTCCCGGTCTCCTTGTCCCGCATCAGCTCCTTGACCAGCCGGACGAAGGCCATGGTGGTGGCGATCTCCTGGCTGCCGGAGCCCTTGGCGAGGGCCTCGAAGGGCTTGGCGGACGGCTCGGGCAGCGCCACCGGGTGGACGGTGCGGGCGGGCGCCGGACCGCCGAGCGCCGCGCGGCGCTCCTGGAGGTAGCGCACCTCGGGGGAGTCGGCGCCGGGGTGGGCGTACGGGACGAGCTCGTCGTCCAGCTCGCGGTCCGGGATGGGCAGCTCCAGGAGGTCGCGCATGGTGCGGAACTCCTTGCCCGTGAGCTTCTTCATCTGGTGGTTGGCGTTGCGCGACTCGAAGCCGGGGCCGAGCGTCCAGCCCTTGACGGTCTGCGCGAGCACCACGGTCGGGGCGCCCTTGTGGTCCACGGCGGCGCGGTAGGCGGCGTGCACCTTGCGCGGCTCATGGCCCGCGCGGGAGGTGTGGAAGCACTCGGTGAGCTTGGCGTCGGTGACGCTCCGGGCGAGCCGGGCCAGCTCCGGGTCGGCGCCGAAGAAGTGCTCACGGATATAGCCGGCGTCGCGGGTGGCGTACGTCTGGAACTGGCCGTCGGGCACCTCGCGCAGCCTGCGCACCAGCGCCCCGGAGGTGTCCAGTGCGAACAGCTCGTCCCAGGCCGAGCCCCACAGCGACTTGACCACGTTCCACCCGGCCGCGCGGAACTGCGCCTCCAGCTCCTGGACGATCTTGAAGTTGGCGCGTACCGGGCCGTCGAGCCGCTGGAGGTTGCAGTTGATGACGAAGGTCAGGTTGTCCAGGCCCTCGCGCCCGGCCAGGGCGAGCGCGGCCGTCGACTCGGGCTCGTCCATCTCGCCGTCGCCGAGGAAGGCCCATACGTGGGAGTCCGCGGTGTCCTTGATGCCGCGGTTCGCCAGATAGCGGTTGAACCGGGCCTGGTGGATCGCGGAGAGCGGGCCGAGGCCCATGGAGACGGTGGGGAACTCCCACAGCCAGGGCAGCCGCCGCGGATGCGGATAGGACGGCAGCCCGTCGCCGCCCGCCTCGCGGCGGAAGTTGTCGAGGTGGCGCTCGGTCAGCCGGCCGTCGAGGAAGGCGCGGGCGTAGATACCGGGGGAGGCGTGGCCCTGGATGTAGAGCTGGTCGCCGGAACCGCCCGCGGCCTCCTTGCCGCGGAAGAAGTGCTGGAAGCCGGTTTCGTAGAGCCAGGCGGCGGAGGCGAAGGTGGCGATGTGGCCGCCGAGGCCGTCCCGGCTGCCGCGGGTGACCATCGCCGCCGCGTTCCACCGGTTCCAGGCGGTGATCCGCCGCTCCATCTCCTCGTCACCGGGGAAGGCGGGCTCCGCGGCGGTCGGGATGGTGTTGAGGTACTCCGACTCCAGCAGCGGCGGCAGCGCGAGCCCGGCGCCCTCGGCGCGCTCCAGGGTCCGGCGCATCAGATACGCGGCGCGGTGCGGACCGGCGGCCTGGGTGACGGCTGTGAGTGAGGCGCCCCACTCCGCGGTCTCCTCGGGGTCCCGGTCGGGGAACTGGTCGAGCGCACTCGGCTGCGTGCTGGCGAGATCGGTCATGATGCCGACTGTAATTCTGATCGATGATCGATCAAAGCGGCCGGGCGAAAAAAGTACTCCGTACCGCGAAATTGGCATTCCGTGCCGCGAAATCAGGCACGCGGTGCACAGCCGAGCACATGCTCCTTGACGAGTTCACCCACCCGCGGATCCCGGCGGCGGAACGCGTCCACGACCGCCTGGTGCTCCTCCGCGTAGGACTGCTGCACGGTGCCCAGCCAGCGGATGGACAGCGTGGTCCAGATCTCGATGCCCAGCGACTCCCAGGTGTGCAGCAGCACGCTGTTGCCCGAGGCCCGCACCAGCTCGCGGTGGAAGGCGACGGTATGCCGGACCTGCGCCTCGCCGTCGGCCTCGCGGTCCGCCGCGTACAGCGCCCGCACCTCGGGCTCCAGGGCGGAGGTGTCCTCGGCCAGCCGGGGCGCCGCCAGCTCCGCCGCCATCTGCTCCAGTCCGGCTCGTACCGGATAGATCTCCTCGAGGTCGGAAGCCGTCAGGTTCCGCACCCGGACGCCCTTGTTGGGGGCCGATTCGATCAGCCGCAGCGACTCCAGCTCCCGCAGCGCCTCCCGTACGGGGGTCTGGCTGACCTCCAGCTCGGTGGCGATCCGCCGCTCCACGATCCGCTCTCCCGGCTTCCAGCGCCCGCTGACGATCCCCTCCACGATGTGCTCGCGGATCTGCTCGCGCAGCGAGTGGACGATGGGCGGGGCCATGGGGCGCTCCTTAGGAACCAGCGGTGAACGGAAGTCATTATCCAGGCGGCGGGACCCCCGCGGACCGCACAGGGGACGCCCGGCGGCCGTCGGAACGGAAAAGGGCCGCGCCCCGCACGGAATCCCGTACGGGGCGCGGCCCTCTGCCGAGGCGTCCGCCGTGGGCGGACCAGCGGCCGGTCAGAAGCCGGTCACAGGCCGGTCAGAGGCCCAGCTCGACCTCGAACTCACCGGCCTCCAGGATCTCCTTGACGGCCGACAGGTAGCGGGCCGCGTCGGCACCGTCCACCAGGCGGTGGTCGTAGGAGAGCGTCAGGTACGTCATGTCCCGGACGCCGATGACGGTGCCCTCGGGCGTCTCCAGGACGGCCGGACGCTTCACCGTGGCGCCGATGCCCAGGATCGCGACCTGGTTCGGCGGCACGATGATCGTGTCGAACAGCGCACCGCGCGAACCGGTGTTGCTGATCGTGAAGGTCGCACCGGCCAGCTCGTCCGGCGTGATCTTGTTGCCGCGGACCTTGCCCGCCAGATCGGCGGTGGCCTTGGCGATACCGGCCAGGTTGAGGTTGCCCGCACCCTTGATGACCGGGGTCATCAGGCCCTTCTCGGAGTCCACGGCGATGCCGACGTTCTCCGAGTCGAAGTAGGTGATGGTGCCCTCGTCCTCGTTGATCCGGGCGTTGATGACCGGGTGGGCCTTCAGCGCCTGGGCCGCGGCCTTGACGAAGAACGGCATCGGGGAGAGCTTGACGCCCTCCCGGGCCGCGAACGAGTCCTTGGCCTGGGTGCGCAGCTTCATCAGCCGGGTGACGTCGACCTCGACGACCGAGGACAGCTGCGCCTGGCCGTGCAGCGCCTTCATCATGTTGTCGCCGATGACCTTGCGCATACGGGTCATCTTGACGGTCTGGCCGCGCAGCGGGGACGCCTCGAGAACCGGGGCCTTCTTGCCGGCCGGCGCGGCGGCGGCCGGAGCCGGGGCAGCGGCGGCGGCCTTGGCGGCCTCGGCGGCGGCGATGACGTCCTGCTTGCGGATCCGGCCGCCGACACCGGTGCCCTTGACCGCGGCCAGGTCCACACCGTTCTCGGCGGCGAGCTTGCGCACCAGCGGGGTCACATAGGCGCCCTCGGCCTCGGGGGCCGAGGGGGCGGGGATCGAGGGAGCTGCGGGGGCTGCCGGAGCCGGAGCGGCCGGAGCCGGAGCCGGGGCGGCGGGCGCCTGCGGAGCCGGGGCCTCCTTGACCGGCGCGGGGGCCGGGGCGGGGGCTTCCTGCTTCGGGGCTTCCTGCTTCGGGGCCTCCTGCTTCGGGGCCGGGGCGGCCGGAGCCGGGGCGGCGGCCCCCTGATCGGCTGTACCGATGACGGCCAGCCGGGCACCGACCTCGGCGGTCTCGTCCTCGGCGACCAGGATCTCCAGCAGGGTGCCCGCGGTCGGGGCCGGGATCTCGGTGTCGACCTTGTCGGTGGAGACCTCGAGCAGCGGCTCATCGGCGTCGACCGAGTCACCGACCTCCTTGAGCCAGCGGGTGACGGTGCCCTCGGTCACCGACTCGCCGAGCGCCGGAAGCACCACATCGGTGCCCTCGGCGCCACCGGCCGGGGCGGCCGCGGCGGGCTCGGGGGCCGGAGCCGGGGCCTCGGCGGCCGGGGCGGGCTCGGGCTGCGCCGCCGGAGCGGGCTCCGCCGCGGGGGCGGGGGCCTCGGCGGGGGCGCCGCCGCCGTCGTCGATGACGGCGAGCTCGGCGCCGACCTCGACCGTCTCGTCTTCGGCGACCTTGATGGACGACAGCACACCGGCCGCCGGGGCCGGGATCTCGGTGTCGACCTTGTCGGTGGAGACCTCGAGCAACGGCTCATCGGCCTCGACACGCTCACCCTCGGCCTTGAGCCATCGGGTGACGGTGCCCTCGGTCACGCTCTCGCCGAGCGCCGGCAGGGTTACGGAAACCGCCATGGTTTCGGTTGCTCCTTAACGATCTGTACGGATGATTCGCGCTCGTGCGATTAGTCGTGGGAGTGGAGCGGCTTGCCGGCCAGGGCCAGGTGGGCCTCGCCGAGCGCCTCGTTCTGGGTCGGGTGGGCGTGGACGAGCTGTGCGACCTCGGCCGGCAGCGCCTCCCAGTTGTAGATCAGCTGGGCTTCGCCGACCTGCTCGCCCATCCGGTCACCCACCATGTGGACACCGACGACGGCGCCGTCGCGGACCTGGACGAGCTTGATCTCGCCCGCGGTCCTGAGGATCTTGCTCTTGCCGTTGCCCGCGAGGTTGTACTTCAGGGCGACGACCTTGTCCGCACCGTACAGCTCCTTGGCCTTGGCCTCGGTGATGCCGACGGAGGCGACCTCGGGGTGGCAGTAGGTGACCCGCGGCACACCGTCGTAGTCGATCGGCACGGTCTTCAGACCGGCCAGCCGCTCGGCCACCAGCATGCCCTCGGCGAAGCCGACGTGGGCCAGCTGGAGGGTGGGGACCAGGTCACCGACGGCGGAGATGGTCGGGACGTTGGTCTGCATGTACTCGTCGACGAGGACATAGCCCCGGTCCATGGCGACCCCGGCCTCCTCGTAGCCCAGGCCCTGCGAGACCGGGCCGCGGCCGACGGCCACGAGCAGCAGCTCGGCCTCGAAGGTCTTGCCGTTCTCCAGCGAGACCTTGACGCCGTCGGCGGTGTACTCGACGCCCGAGAAGCGGGAGCCGAGGGAGAAGTTGATACCGCGCTTGCGGAAGGCGCGCTCCAGCAGCTTGGAGCTGTTCTCGTCCTCGACCGGGACGAGGTGGGGAAGGGCCTCGACGATGGTGATGTCGGCCCCGAAGGACTTCCACGCGGAGGCGAACTCGACGCCGATGACACCGCCGCCCAGCACGATCGCGGACTTCGGCACCCGGTCCAGCACCAGGGCGTGGTCCGAGGAGATGACGCGGTTGCCGTCGATCTCCAGACCGGGGAGCGACTTCGGCACCGAGCCGGTGGCGAGCAGGATGTGGCGGCCGGTGTAGCGCTGGCCGTTCACATCGACCGAGGTCGGGGAGGACAGCCGGCCCTCGCCCGTCACATAGGTGACCTTGCGGGAGGCGATCAGCCCCTGGAGGCCCTTGTACAGGCCCGAGACCACGCCGTCCTTGTACTTGTGCACACCCTCGATGTCGATGCCCTCGAAGGTGGTCTTCACGCCGAATTCCGAACCCTCGCGGGCCTGGTCGGCGATCTCACCGGCGTGCAGCAGAGCCTTGGTGGGGATGCAGCCGCGGTGCAGGCAGGTGCCGCCCAGCTTGTCCTTCTCGATCAGGGCGACGTCCAGACCCAGCTGCGCCGCGCGCAGGGCAGCGGCGTAACCGCCGCTACCGCCTCCGAGGATCACTAGGTCGAAAACGGTGCTGGCGTCGTTCGCCACGTCACGTCCTCCATGCATGGTGCGCCGGAGCCGGCCGTCGGTCGGCCGGGCGGCGGCTGTTGTTCGGCCGCTTCTTGCTTCGGCCCTGGTGTCGGGGGCCCTGTCCTGCCGAGACAACATCTTCGCACTTGTTGACGTGAGGCGGGACGCCGGGCCGTGTTGTGAGATTTCTCCAGACCCCAGTTCAGGGGTTACTCATGCGTATAAGGAATCCATGGCCCCGCCGATTTCGTTTACGGCGAAATCGGCGGGACTTTAGGCCCGTGCCTCAGCCCAGGTCGCCCGCGGCGGTGCGCTCGGCGAGCCGCACCAGCGTGCGCACGGCGGCACCGGTGCCGCCCTTGGGGGTGTAGCCGGACGGACCGGAATCGTTGAATGCGGGACCCGCGATGTCCAGATGGGCCCAGGTGATGTCGTCCTGAAGGAATTCCTTCAGGAACAGACCGGCCACCAGACCGCCGCCCATCCGTTCACCCATGTTCGCCAGATCGGCGACCGGCGAGTCCATGCTCTTGCGGAGATCGGTCGGCAGCGGCATCGGCCAGGACTGCTCGCCCGCCTCCTCCGCGATCTCGTGGACCGTGGTGCGGAACGCCTCGTCGTTCGACATGATCCCGAAGGTGCGGGTGCCCAGGGCGAGGACCATCGCGCCGGTGAGCGTGGCCACGTCCACGATCGCGTCCGGCTTCTCCTCGCAGGCGCGGGTGATCGCGTCCGCGAGCACCAGCCGCCCCTCGGCGTCGGTGTTCAGCACCTCGACCGTCTTGCCGCCGTACATCGTCAGCACATCGCCGGGACGGGTGGCGGAACCGGACGGCATGTTCTCCGCCAGCGCCAGCCAGCCGGTCAGATTGACCCGCAGCCCCAGCTTGGCGGCGGCCACGATGGTGGCGAACACGGCGGCGGCACCGCTCATATCGCACTTCATCGTCTCGTTGTGGCCGGCCGGCTTGAGCGAGATGCCGCCCGAGTCGTAGGTGATGCCCTTGCCCACCAGCGCCAGCGTCTTGGCGGCCTTGGGGTGGGTGTAGGCGATCCGCACCAGCCGCGGCGGGGCGTCCGAGCCCTGGCCGACGCCGAGGATGCCGCCGTAGCCGCCCTTCTTGAGCGCCTTCTCGTCCAGCACCTCGGTCTTGAGGCCGAACTCCTTGGCCGCCGCGACCGTGTTCGCCGCGAAGGAGGCCGGGTTGAGCACATTGGACGGGGTGTTGATCAGGTCACGGGCCCGGTTGACCTCGGCGGCCACGGCGATGGCGCGCTCGGCGGCGGCCTTGTACGCCTTGTCCCGCGGCTTGCCGCCCAGCAGGGTGACCTCGGCCAGCGGGCCGTTGCCGTTCTTCTTGTCCTTGGCCGCGGTGCCGTTGCCGCTGATGGCCTTGTCGTACGCGTACGCGCCCAGCAGCGCGCCCTCGGCGACCGCGGCGGTGGCCGCCACGTCCTCCACCGGCAGCGCGAACGCGCCCTTCTTGGAACCGGACAGCGCGCGGGCCGCCGCCCCCGCCGCCCGGCGCAGTGCCTCGGCGTCGTAGCCGTCGCCCTTGGCCGGGGCCTCGCCCAGGCCGACCGCCAGCACGACCGGGGCCTTGAGGCCGGACGCGGCGGGCAGCTTGGTCACCTCGCCCTCGGCGCCGGTCGCGCCGAGCGTCTCCAGTACGGCCGCCAGCTTGCCGCCGAACGCCTTGTCCACGGCCTCCGCGCCGGCGGCGACGACGGGGCCCTTCGCCCCCTTTGCCACGCCGACGACAACGGCGTCCGCGCGCAGTGTCGCGGCGGAGGAGGTGCTGAGAGTCAGTGCAGTCACAGTGGTCGGGTCCCTCTTCCGGTTAGTTCGTCGGCCGACATCGGATGTCCCCGCGAGGCGGGGGCGGTCGGCCGCGCCCGTCGGCATCGTATGCGCCGGTCGCCGGACGCCCGAGCGGCGGGCTTGTCGCGGCTCACCGCGAGGGTAGCTCTCACCGCGCCCGGGCGCGGCACCCAGTTGGCCGCGCGAGGGGTCAGCCGAGGGCGAGAACGACCAGCGCCGCGGTGGCCGCGGTCTCCGCCAGGGCGCCGAAGACATCCCCGGTGACCCCGCCGAACCGGCGGCGGCAGTGGCGCAGCAGGAGTTCGGCGGCGGCCAGGGCGGCCAGCACCGCGAGCCCCTGGCGCAGCGCGGACAACGGGCCGGACACCAGCCCGGCCGCGGTGCCGACGGCCACCGTGCCCACGGTCACGACCAGCGCCGAACGGAGCGGCACCGCACCCGCGACGGCGGCGCCCAGCCCCTCCGGACGGGCCGCGGGCACCCCCGCGCGGGCCGCGAGGGTCAGCGCGCAGCGGGCGGCGGTCCCGGCCACGGCGGCGGCCATCGCGCCCTGGGCCCAGCCCGCCGCGTACAGCTCCGCCAGCGCGGCCGTCTGACCGAGCAGCACCAGCAGCAGTGTGATGACGCCGAACGGCCCGATGTCGGAGCGCTTCATGATGCGCAGCGCGTCCTCGGCGGGTTTGCCGCTGCCGAGTCCGTCCGCGGTGTCGGCGAGCCCGTCGAGGTGGAGCCCGCGGGTCAGTACGGCGGGTACGGCGACGGTGGCGACGGCGGCCAGCGGTGCGCCACCGCCGAGCAGCAGCAGTACTCCGCCCAGCGCCGCCGCGCACAGCCCGGCCACCAGCCCGGCCAGCGGGGCGCACAGCATTCCGGCGCGCGCCGCCTGCCGGTCCCAGCGCGCCACGCGGACGGGCAGCACGGTGAGGGTGCCGAAGGCGAAGCGGAGCCCGTCGTCCCAGGCGAGGCGGGGAGCCCGGTCGGGTCGGGGCGGTGGCCCGGGTTCGGGTGCGGGTCCGGGCGCGGGGGACCGCCCGGTGTCCGCCGGGCGCTCCGGCTCCGGCGGTCGTGCGGGGGACTGCTCCGGCGTGGTGTCCATCGCGCCGCAGGCTATCGCGCACCCTGAGGGGCCATGGGCCACTGGTTGGAGCGGAACATCATCGAGCCCGGCAAGCTGCCGCTGCTCCTCGCCCTGGCCTCGTTCATCCTGTCGTTCGTCGTCGTCCGCACCATCACGCGGATGATCAGGGCGGGGCGGGGGCCGTTCCGCAACATCAGCCCGGGCGGGCTGCACATCCACCACGTGGTGCCCGGGGTGGTGCTCACCGTCATCGGCGGGTTCGGCGCGGTCGCCAGCTGGCAGCAGGGGGTCGGAGTGGCGATCTCGGCGGTGCTGTTCGGGGTGGGCGCGGGGCTGGTGCTGGACGAGTTCGCGCTGATCCTCCACCTCCATGACGTCTACTGGTCCGAGCAGGGCCGCAAGAGCGTCGAGGTGGTGGTGATCACCGCCTCCCTGGTCGTCCTGGTG
The DNA here is from genome assembly GCF_040650655.1 of Streptomyces sp. NPDC048636. Classification (NCBI taxonomy): domain Bacteria; kingdom Bacillati; phylum Actinomycetota; class Actinomycetes; order Kitasatosporales; family Streptomycetaceae; genus Streptomyces; species Streptomyces sp. NPDC048636. The sequence goes on from NZ_JBEZHR010000002.1 coordinate 693,343, forward strand.
CTCAGCGGGCTCCTTCCGTTCGGGGTGAACGAGGTGTCGGAGGCGGAGCGGAGCAGCCGCGGGGCGGTGATCGCGGATGTGGTGATCAACTTCGCCTTCGCGCTGTTCGCACTGGTCAAGGGGAAGCTGCGGATCGCGGTGATCGGGGTGATGGTGCCCATGGTGGCGATCGTCGGCGCGGTGCGGCTGGCCCGCCCCGACTCGCCGTGGGCCCGGCGCTTCTACCGGCGCCGACCGCGGGCGAGGAGGCGGGCGCGGAAGCGGGCCGAGCGGCATGACGCCCGCTGGCGACGGCTGAGCCGACGGCTCCAGGACTGGATCGGCGGTTTCTCCGAACCCCCGCCGCCGTCCACCCCGCCCTCATGAACCCGCCCGCGCCAAGAACCCCGCCCGCGCCAAGAACCCCGCCCGCGCCATCAACCCCGCCCCGCCCTTATGAACCCCCGTCGGCCCCCGCGCCGCTCTCGGCCTTCTCCACCCTCGTCCCTCTGGCCAGCCGGGTACGGTTCAGCCACTTCGGCAGTCCCGGCGCCTCCAGGAACCCTTCCGCGCGGGCCGAGGCGATCCCGATCCGCGGCAGCTCCGTGGACTTCTCGAAGAGGAGATAGCGCGGCTCCCAGATCGGCCGGTACTTGGCGTTGGCCCGGTACAGCGACTCGATCTGCCACCAGCGGGAGAAGAAGCTCAGCAGCGAGCGCCACAGCCGCAGCACCGGCCCCGCGCCCAGCCGTGCGCCCCGCTCGAACACCGACCGGAACATGGCGAAGTTCAGCGAGATCTGATCGACCCCGACCTCGTCCGCCCGCTGGATCAGCTCCAGCACCATGAACTCCACCAGACCGTTCTCGGAGTCCCGGTCCCGTCGCATCAGATCCAGCGACAGCCCGTGCGGGCCCCAGGGCACAAAGCTCAGCAGCGCCTTCGGCACCCCCTCGGCGTCGGTGCTGACGAGCATCACACAGCGGCCGTCGCGCGGATCGCCGAGCCGCCCCAGCGCCATCGAGAAGCCGCGCTCGGTCTCACCGTCCCGCCAGTCGTCGGCGAGCCGCAGCAGATCGGCCATCTCCGCCGCCGGGATGTCCTCATGGCGGCGGATGCTGACCGTGTACCCGGCCCGCTTGACCCGGTTGTACGCCTGGCGGACGGTGCGCATCGCCCGTCCCTCGAGGGTGAACTCCGCGGTGTCCACCAGCGCCTCGTCGCCCAGTTCCAGCGCGTCCAGACCGTGCCGGGCGTAGATCGTGCCGCCCTCCTCGCTCGCGCCCATGACCGCCGGGATCCAGCCGTGCTCCCGCGCCTCGGCAAGCCAGCGGTCGATCGCGCCCGGCCATGCCTCCGGATCCCCGAGGGGATCGCCGGAGGCCAGCGAGACCCCGCCCACCACCCGGTAGGTCACCGCCGACTTGCCCGACGGCGACCACACCGCGCTCTTGTCGTGGCGCAACGCGAAGTAGCCGAGTGAGTCCCGTTCGCCGTGCCGGTCCAGCAGTTCCCGCAGCCGACGGTCGTCGTCCGGGGAGATCGGGTCCACCGCACGGCGGGAGCGGAACGCCGCCCAGAGCACGAGCAGCAGCAGACCCGTGCTCATCACGTTGATGATCACGTTGGCCCAGCCGGGGGTCTCGATGCCCTCGAAGCGTCCGTCCACGGCCACCAGGGAGACCAGCCGCAGCGTCCCGTAGTGCCAGCGGTCCAGGAAGGTGGAGCGGTCGCCGTCGGCCGCGGTGTTGGTGACGGTGACCAGGGCGGCGGCCAGCAGTGAGCCGATCAGCAGCCCGATCACCGCGACGGCCGCGGCCAGTTTCGGGTTGGACCGGTCGCCCTTGGCGTAGAACCCGCGGCGCCCGATGAGCAGCGCGGCCACGAACGCCGCGGTGAGCAGCAGCGAGATCCAGTTCTGCGGATGGTGCCGGGCCGGGGCCCAGCTCATGGCGACGCCGATACCCAGCAGGGTCAGCCCGCCCAGAACCAGGTTGAGGATCCAGGCCGCGCGCTTGTGCCGGCGCATGGTGACGGCCAGGAACATCGAGAAGGCGGCCGAGAAGAAGCCCGCGGTCAGCAGATACGGGGTGAAGTACTCGTCGACGTTGTGCCGTTTGATGTCGTTGCCGAACGACACCCACACCGCCCCGAGCAGATTGATGAAGGTGACGGTACGCAGGTACCAGACGGTGAACGCCGCGGCGCGCGGCGGCCAGGCGGCGAAAGCGTGGCGGTCCAAGCGGGACCTCTTCCTCTCAACACGGCCGAGCGGAGGAGGGTGGGGCGTGGGCTGGCGGTCCGGACCATCGTGTCTGATATGTCCGGACCGCTCAACCGCAGTGCTCGGTCGGTGCTCAGTCCTGTCCCGGTCCGGCCTCTCCGGATTCCGTACGCCCGGCCTCTTCGCGCTCGGGCAGTTCCGCCGCCAGGGCCGCGGCCGCCTGCACCAGTGGCAGGGCCAGCAGCGCCCCCGTTCCCTCTCCCACAGTGACGCCGTGGTCGAGCAAAGGGGTGAGTGCGATCCGGTCCAGCGCCTTCTCCTGTGCCGGTTCCCCGCTGTTCTGCCCGGCCAGCCACCAGTCCGGGGCGCGGAACGCCACCCGCTGGGCGACCAGCGCGCCCGCCGCCGAGACCACGCCGTCCAGGATCACCGGGGTGCGGCGCACCGCGCTCTGGAGCAGGAATCCGGTGATCGCGGCCAGGTCGGCACCGCCGACGGCGGCCAGCAGCTGGAGCTGGTCGCCGAGGACCGGGCGGGCCCGGCGCAGCCCGTCCCGGATCGCCGCGCACTTGCGCATCCAGGCCAGGTCGTCGATCCCGGCGCCGCCGCGGCCGGTGACCACGGAGGCGTCGGTACCGCACAGCGCGGCGATCAGGGTGGCCGCGGCGGTGGTGCCGCCGACGCTCAGATCGCCCAGGACCAGCAGGTCGGTGCCCGCGTCGGCCTCCTCGTCGGCGATGGCCATCCCGGTGCGGAACGCCTGCTCGGCCTCCTCGTGCGTGAGGGCGTCCTCGATGTCCAGCCGCCCCGAGCCCCGGCGCACCCGGTGGCGGGTGACCTCCTCGGGCAGGTCGGCCGGATCGCAGTCCAGCGCCATGTCGATCACGCGGACCGGGACGCCGAAGCGGCGGGCGAGGATCGCCACGGAGCTCTCGCCGTCGAGCACCGCGCGCACCAGCCGTCCGGCGCTTCCGGCGGGACGCGCGGAGACATCGAGTCCGGCGACGCCGTGGTCGCCGGCGAACAGCACCACACGGGGACGCTCGACGGGCCGCACCGGCACCCGCTGTTGCGCGGCGGCCAGCCACTCGCCCAGTTCGTCCAGCCGCCCGAGGGCGTCGGCCGGTGGCACGAGCCGTGCCCGGCGCTCCTCGGCATCGCGGCGGACGCCCCCGTCGGGGCGCTCGATCAGATCGACGAAGTCATCGAGATTCAGGGCACTCACGCCGCGAACCCTACCGTCGGGGTGGCGGGGGCGCGTCCGCCGGTGCGCGGCGGGCGCCGGTCAGCCGCGCAACGGCACCGCCTGACCCGCCACCACCAGCAGCACCTGTTCGCATTCGGCCGCGAACGCCGCGTTCAGCCGCCCCAGTTCATCGCGGAAGCGGCGGCCCGAGGCGGTGGCGGGGACCACGCCGGAACCCACCTCGTTGCTGACGGCCACCACGGTGCGGCCGGTCGCCCGGACCGCCGCCACCAGGGCGTCCACCCGCTCGCGCAGGGCGCGTTCACCGCCGTGGGCCCACTTCTCGTCGTCCCAGGCGCCCACGGAGTCCATCGCGTCGGTGAGCCACAGCGCCAGACAGTCGATCAGCAGCGGCGGGCCGTCCTCCGCCAGCAGCGGGGCCAGTTCACAGCTCTCGGTGGTGCGCCAGGAGCCGGGCCGCCGGTCGCGGTGGGCGGCGATCCGGGCGGCCCACTCGGGGTCGCCGTCGCGGGTGCCGCCGGTGGCCACGTACAGCACCTCGGGGAAGGCGGCCAACCGCCGCTCCGCCTCCAGGGACTTGCCGGACCGGGCGCCGCCCAGCACCAGGGTGCGCCGGGGCAGATCCGGCACCGCGTGGTACTCGCCGACGATCACCGTCCGGCCGTCCGGGACCGCCCGCGCGCCCGCCGTGGCCAGCCGCCGGTGCAGTTCGCGGCCGGGTGGCACGGTGTGGTCGATATGCGCCGCCAGGACGTCGGTGGTCGCGCCCACCGCCCCGCTCGCCCGCAGCCGGGCCAGCGCGTCGGGGCGGCCCAGCACATCGAGCACCACCATGTCGTACGGCTGGCCCTGCTCGGTGAGCCCGGCCGGGGCGCCGCCGGGCGGCAGATACAGCAGCCGGGTGCCGTCGGGCCCGGTGACCCCGTAGCCGGTGCCGGGGGAGTCCAGGGCGATGGCCCGCACCCGGTGGCCGCTGATCAGGGACAGCTCACGGCCGTCCGGCACCCGCCCCGGGGCGGGCAGTCCGGCGGGGAACTCCACGGCCGGGCCCGCGTGCGGATGCGACAGCAGCACCTGCCGCACCCCGACCAGGGAGTATCCGGCGCGGGCGGCGGCGAAGGCGGCCCCGGGGGTGAGATCCAGGAGCAGTGCGCCATCGATGAGCAGGGCCGTCGCGGCCCGTGCCTCGTCGCCGACGGCGGTGGCGCAGGCCGCGCAGGGGCAGTCCTGCCGTGGCAGCCCGTCGGGGGCGCCGGTGCCCAGAAGTGTGAGTTCCACGTCCCGATCGTCTCGCGTCCACTGTCGCGGGTCGCGCGGGGCCACCCCGTACGGAGTGATCAGTCGCCTAGGCTGCGGGCAGATATCACCTGTGGACCGGCGGGCATCACCCGTCGACCGGCGGGATGGAGGAGGCGGACATGGCGTGGACGTGGCGGTTCGAGAAGTCCGATGGGACGGAGACGAAGCCCGCGGTACAGCCGGAGGAGTTCCCGACCCAGGGGGATGCGGAGTCATGGATCGGGGAGGAGTGGAAGGCGCTCCTCGAGGGAGGGGCCGAGCAGGTCGTCCTCTTCGAGGACGGCACCAAGATCTACGGTCCGATGAGCCTGCGCGGCGAATGACCGCCGACGGCTGAGGTTCGGAGCCCGGAGGTGGCGGCGCCCGATGCGGCGCCGCCACTTCTCTTGCCCGGTTCTCTTCGCCCGGGGCCGCTTCAGCCGGCGCGTACCCCGCACAGATGCAGCAGGGCCGCCACCGAGCGGTACGGATCCGTGCGCCCGGCCCGCTCCTCGGCCGCCAGCAGCCGCTCCCACTCCGGGGACGGCGGGGGCGGGGTGTCGCCCGTGGCCTGGTCGCCGAAGACCCGTACCCCGTACCAGGTGTGCAGCGGAGCGCCGATCGCGGTGAGCGTCGTGGTCAGCTCCGCGCGCCGGTCGGCGCGCACCCGCAGCCCGATCCGGTTGGTGTACGCGGGGGAGTCGAACGCGGCCAGCGCGGTGTCCCAGTCCCCGGCCAGACCGGGCCGCATCGCCAGCGCGTCGGCGTTGCGCACCAGCAGCGACAGCAGACCGCCCGGCGCCAGCACCCGGGCGAGCCCCGCCAGCAGCGGATCCGGCTCGGACACGTACATCAGCACCCCGTGGCAGAGCACCACATCGAAGGTGCCCGGCAGGAAGTGCGCGCCGGTGTCCCGGCCGTCGCCCTCGATCAGCCGCACCCGGTCCCGGATGCCCTCGGGCTCGTCCGCCAGCGCGGTGCGCACCACCGCCAGCATGGTGGGGTCGGACTCCACACCGGTCACCTCATGCCCGGCGCGGGCCAGCCGCAGCGCCTGGGTGCCCTGGCCGAGGCCGACGTCGAGCACCCGCAGCCGCCGGCCCACCGGATAGCGGGCGGTGATCTGCTCGTCGAGCTGGAGGGCGACCAGCGCCTGCCGGAGGGTGTTCCGCAGGCCCCCGAGCCCGCTCAGCCAGCCCTCGGCCCCACCGGCGAAGCCGGACGGCTGCCCGCTCCGGTCCGCGAGTCTCCCGCTCAGGGCCGCTCTCCGCGCTTGACCTGCGGCTTGGGCAGCCGCAGTCGGCGCATCTGGAGGGTGCGCATCAGCGCGTACGCCACGGTGCCGCGCAGATTCTCGTCGGGGAACCTCTCGCGCAGCCGGCGCTTCAGCTGGAAGGCCAGGATGAACGAGTTGATCACGATCATCACGATGACGACCATCCACAGCAGCAGCACATAGCTCTGCATGGCACCGGCACGGATCATGCTCAGCACCAGGATGACCACCGCGAGCGGCAGAAAGAACTCGGCCACGACGAACCGGGAGTCCACGAAGTCCCGGGCGAAACGGCGCACCGGGCCCTTGTCGCGGGCCGGGAGGTACCGCTCGTCACCGCTGGCGAGCGCCTCGCGCTGGCGGGCCATATCGGAACGGCGGGCCTCCCGCTGGCGCCGGGAGGCGTCCTTGCGGTTGGCCGGCGTCTTCGCCAGGCTGCGGCGCTGCGACTGGGAGTCGCTGCGCTTCGGCGTGGGGCGGCCCTTGGGCGCCTGCGGGTCACGGGGCTGCTGCGGCTGGTCCGCGGTCACCTTGGCGGTGGCGGCCTGCTCATCCTTGGAACGGCTTCGGAACACAAAGCCCAAGGGTAAGGGTTCCCGGGTGTGCGCCCCAGCCTCATGGGGAACGATCCGGCAACGGCGGTACCGCCGTATCGGGACACAGCGGTCACCCTACTCCTCGCGCCGGAGGCGCCGGGGTCGCGATCGTCCTGGAGGAGGAGCGCGAGCGGGCCCGAACAGTGCGGTAATAGAAGGAGGGCCCGTAGTCTGGGTCTGTTGGAGTGCTGGAGTCTCAAGTCCGTCAGAAGGGGGCGCGCGAGGCCCATGAGCGGTGTCATGAAGCGTATGGGGATGATCTTCCGCGCGAAGGCCAACAAGGCCCTGGACCGGGCCGAGGACCCGCGCGAGACCCTTGACTACTCGTACCAGAAGCAGCTCGAGCTGCTTCAGAAGGTGCGCCGCGGTGTCGCCGACGTGGCCACCTCCCGTAAGCGGCTGGAGCTCCAGCTGAATCAGCTCCAGGGCCAGTCCACCAAGCTGGAGGACCAGGGCCGCAAGGCGCTGGCGCTCGGCCGCGAGGACCTGGCGCGCGAGGCGCTCTCCCGCCGTGCCGCGCTCCAGCAGCAGGTCACCGATCTGGAGACACAGCACCAGACCCTCCAGGGCGAGGAGGAGAAGCTCACCCTGGCGGCCCAGCGGCTCCAGGCCAAGGTGGACGCCTTCCGCACCCGCAAGGAGACCATCAAGGCCACCTACACCGCGGCCCAGGCGCAGACCCGGATCGGCGAGGCGTTCTCCGGCATCTCCGAGGAGATGGGCGACGTCGGCATGGCGATCCAGCGCGCCGAGGACAAGACCGCGCAGCTCCAGGCCCGCGCGGGCGCCATCGACGAGCTGCTGGCCTCCGGCGCCCTCGACGACCAGTCCGGGATGGCCAAGGACGACATCGCCGCCGAGCTGGACCGGATCTCCGGTGGTACGGATGTGGAGCTGGAGCTCCAGCGGATGAAGGCCGAGCTGGCGGGCGGCAGCCCGCGGCAGGCCCTCGAGAGCGGTCAGCAGGACGAGTCGCAGCAGTCCCAGGGCCAGCACAAGTTCGACAAGCAGTAGCCCGCGCCCCCACCGGGCGAGGTCTCCTACCGGAGGAGGGCGTCGTGATCGTACGGATCATGGGGGAGGGCCAGGTGCAGGTGGCCGAAAATCAGCTGCCCGCACTGAACAAGCTGGACGACGATCTGCTCGCCGAGGTCGAGAGCGGCGACCAGGACGGCTTCCGGCGGACACTCGGCGCACTCCTCGACGCCGTACGCTCGGCCGGTGAACCGCTGCCGGACGACTCCCTGGAACCGTCCGAGCTGATCCTTCCCGCCCCCGAGGCCACCCTCGAGGAAGTCAAGGCGATGCTCAAGGACGACGGCCTGATCCCGGGTTAGCCCGGGCGCACTCCGGCACAGGTCGTGACCCCTTCACCGCCCGGGCACGGGCCGCCCTCGACGGCGCGCGGTCCGGCACGGCGCTTACCGTTGGATCCCGTGACTCCCCTCTCCGTGGGGCCGGGCCTGGCCCGTCCCTACCGCTGGCTGGCCGCGCATCCGAGGGCCCTGGACATCCTGGTGGCGATCAGCGTCTTCGCGCTGATCATCATCGGCGCGGTGGCCAATCCGCATATGCGCGGGCAGCACATCGGCCCGGCCTTCGTACTGCTGGCCCTGCTCTCCTCGGCCTCCCTGGTGTTCCGCCGCGATCTGCCGGGCAGTGTGCTCGCGGTCACCTCGGCACTCACCGTGGTGGAGATCACCACCCACCAGAGCGGACCGCCGCGCACCGCCATCGTGCTGGGTGTGGTGGTGGCGCTCTACACCCTCGCCGCCCGCACCGACCGCCCCACCACCTGGCGGGTCGGCCTGCTCACCGCGGTGCTGCTGACCGGCACTGCGATGCTCTTCGGGCTCAGCCCCTGGTACTCCCAGGAGAACCTGGGCATCTTCGCCTGGGCCGGGCTGGCCGCCGCCGCGGGCGACGCGGTGCGCAGCCGCCGCGCCTACATCACCGCCATCGAGGAGCGGGCGGTACGGGCCGAGCGCACCCGCGAGGAGGAGGCGCGCCGCCGGGTGGCCGAGGAGCGGCTGCGGATCGCCCGGGAGCTGCATGACGTGGTCGCCCACCACATCGCCCTGGTCAATGTGCAGGCCGGAGTGGCCTCCCATGTCATGGACAGCCGCCCCGATCAGGCCAAGGAGGCGCTCGCCCACGTCCGGGAGGCCAGCCGCTCGGCACTGGACGAGCTGCGCGCCACCGTCGGCCTGCTGCGGCAGTACGGCGACCCCGCCGCCCCCACCGAACCGGCACCGGGCCTGGGCGTGCTGGACCAGCTGGTGGAGGGCTTCGCCCGGGTGGGGATGCGGGTCGAGGTGGACGCGGAGCCGCCCGGCGGCCTCGGGCCGCTCGCGGGCTCGGTGGACCTCACCGCGTACCGCGTCGTCCAGGAGGCGCTGACCAATGTGCACAAGCACGCCGGGCCCGAGGCCAGTGTCCGGATCCGGATCGCCCGTGCCGGCGGCGCGCTGGAGATCACCGTCGTGGACGACGGCGCGGGGGCCGAGCCGCCGACCGCCGAGGCGGCCGCGGCGGACCTGCCCGTCACACCACTGGACGACGAGTACGGCGGCGGCCACGGGCTGATCGGGATGCGGGAGCGGGTCACCGCGCTGCGCGGCAGCTGCGAGGCGGGCCCCCTGCCCGGCGGCGGCTTCCGGGTGCGGGCCAGACTGCCTTTGCAGGGCCGTACGGGAGGGGACTCATGACGATCAAGGTGCTGCTCGCCGATGACCAGGCGTTGCTGCGCAGTGCGTTCCGTGTGCTGGTGGACTCCGATCCGGAGATGGAGGTGGTGGGGGAGGCGTCCGACGGCGCGGAGGCGGTCGAGATCGTCCGGGCCGAGGGTGCGGACGTGGTCCTGATGGACATCCGGATGCCCGGTACCGACGGGCTGGCCGCGACCCGCATGATCAGCGAGGATCCGGAGCTGACCGAGGTCCGGGTGGTCATGCTGACCACCTTCGAGGTCGACGAGTACGTGGTGGACTCGCTGCGGGCGGGCGCCAGCGGCTTCCTCGGCAAGGGCGCCGAGCCCGAGGAGCTGCTGTCCGCGATCCGGATCGCGGCGGCGGGCGAGGCGCTGCTCTCCCCGGCCGCCACCAAGGGCCTGATCGCCCGCTTCCTGGCGCAGGGCGACGGCGCCCCGGACGACGGTGACTCCGCCTACGACGCGACCAGGCTGGACGCGCTCACGGTGCGCGAGCGCGAGGTGCTGGTGCAGGTGGCCGGGGGGCTGTCCAACGACGAGATCGCCACCCTGCTGGAGGTCAGCCCGCTGACGGTGAAGACCCATGTGAACCGGGCGATGGCCAAGCTGGGGGCGCGGGACCGGGCCCAGCTGGTGGTGATCTCCTACGAGACGGGCCTGGTGCGCCCGGGAGCCTGAGACACCCCGGAAGACGCCTCGCGGTGGACGACGGACGGGGCGCGGAGCCCCTCGGCCCCGCGCCCCGTCCGTCGGCCCCGCGGCCCGTCCGTGCGCTACGGCAGCGCCAGCATCCGCTCCAGCGCCAGCTTGGCGAAGCTCTCGGTCTCCGGGTCGACCTGGATGCGGTTGACGACCTTGCCCGCGGCGAGCGACTCCAGCGTCCAGACCAGATGCGGCAGGTCGATCCGGTTCATGGTCGAGCAGAAGCAGACCGTCTTGTCGAGGAAGACGATCTCCTTGTCCTGATCGGCGAAGCGGTTGGCCAGCCGCCGGACCAGGTTCAGCTCGGTGCCGATCGCCCACTTGGATCCGGCGGGTGCGGCCTCCAGGGCCTTGATGATGTATTCGGTCGAGCCCACATGGTCCGCGGCCGCGACCACCTCGTGCTTGCACTCGGGGTGGACCAGCACCTTGACGCCCGGTATGCGCTCACGGACGTCGTTGACCGAGTCCAGCGAGAAGCGGCCGTGCACCGAGCAGTGGCCGCGCCAGAGGATCATCTTCGCCGCGCGCAGCTGCTCGGCGGTGAGCCCGCCGCCCGGCTTGTGCGGGTTGTAGACGACGCAGTCCTCCAGCGACATGCCCATGTCGCGGACGGCCGTATTGCGCCCCAGGTGCTGGTCGGGCAGGAACAGCACCTTCTCGCCCTGACCGAAGGCCCAGTCCAGGGCCCGCTTGGCGTTGGAGGAGGTGCAGATGGTGCCGCCGTGCTTGCCGGTGAACGCCTTGATGTCCGCCGAGGAGTTCATATACGAGACCGGCACCGTCACCTCGGCGATCCCCGCCTCGGTCAGCACGTCCCAGCACTCGGCGACCTGCTCGGCGGTGGCCATATCGGCCATCGAGCAGCCCGCCGCCAGGTCGGGGAGGACGACCTGCTGGTCGTCGCCGGTCAGGATGTCGGCGGACTCCGCCATGAAGTGCACACCGCAGAAGACGATGTACTCCGCGTCCGGCCGGGCCGCCGCGTCCCGGGCGAGCTTGAAGGAGTCCCCGGTGACATCCGCGAACTCGATGACCTCGTCGCGCTGGTAGTGGTGGCCGAGCACGAAGACCTTGTCCCCGAGCTTCTCCTTGGCCGCGCGGGCGCGGGCCACCAGATCCGGGTCGGAGGGCGCCGGAAGATCTCCGGGGCACTCCACACCCCGCTCGCTCCGCGGGTCGGCCTCCCGGCCGAGAAGCAGCAGAGCGAGCGGGGTCGGCTGCACGTCGAGGGGTTGGGCGGTGGTCACGTCACGCACCCTTCTTTCTTCGCTGGGGAAACCCTGATCCTGTTAATCGTCAAAATGACGCTATCTATCATAACTGCTTCACGTCACTTTGACGATGGGCATCATGTCGATGTGACGCATTCCCGGTCCGCCGGGCGGTGTGCGAGCATGAAGAACGCAGGAAGTAAGCGCTGGGCCCGGAATGAATCCGGGGGGCCGTTGGTTGGTGCCGACGGCAAGCAGTCCGTACGACCCGGGAGACAAGCAGATGACCGTTCAGGACGAGACCACCGCGAGCGAGGGCATCATCCTGTCCGACGCCGCCGCGTCGAAGGTCAAGAGCCTGCTGGAGCAGGAGGGCCGTGACGACCTCGCGCTGCGCGTCGCCGTCCAGCCCGGCGGCTGCTCCGGCCTGCGCTATCAGCTCTTCTTCGACGAGCGCGCGCTCGACGGCGACGTCGTGAAGGACTTCGACGGTGTCAAGGTCGTCACCGACCGGATGAGCGCCCCGTACCTGGGCGGCGCCTCGATCGACTTCGTGGACACCATCGAGAAGCAGGGCTTCACGATCGACAACCCGAACGCCACCGGCTCCTGCGCCTGCGGCGACTCCTTCAGCTGAGCCCCCCGCGCGGACCCGCGCGCAAGCAGGACGCGCGAGACGCGCGGAGAAGAAGGCGGCGGTCCCGGCCGGGACCGCCGCCTTCTTCATGGCCCGCGCTACAGATGGCCCGCGCTACGGAGGGCCTCCGCTACTTCTTCCGCGGCACCGCCTTGTCGGTCGACTTGTCGACCACCTTGCGACCGTCCAGCGGCTTGTCCAGCTTCACCTTCTCGGTCATCTCCTTGGCGATCAGGACACAGGCCCGCCCGGGGTGCTTGGGCTTGCTCTTGATCTCCACCGTCACCTGCTTCGACGTCTCCTCCGCGGAGACCGAGTAGGTGCTGCACACACCGCCCCAGAAGCGCAGCGTCAGGCTCTTGTCGTCCGCGCTGTACGAGATGACGTGGTTGAGCTTCTTCTTGCCGGACTCATCGGGCTTGCCGCTCCGCCCCTGTCCGGGGCTCTCGGTCCCGGCGGCGGCGTTCTTGATGTACTTGGGCTGCACCGCCGGGAACGGAACGGCCATGGAGACCTTGTTGGTCCCGGCCGGCCGGGTCTCGAAGATCCACGACGGCACCAGCGCCCGCCGTCCGTCCACCATCTGCGAGGCGAGACCCAGGGTCGCGCTGCGCACCATCAGCTTGCCGGACGTGCCCGAGGGGTCCGGCTCGCACGGCGCGATCTGGCCGCCCGACTCCGGCTTCTCCGCCCCCGGAGTGGCCGACGGGCAGTTCGCGTCGCTGCTCGAACTCCGGCCCTTGGTGGCCGCGTTGAGCTTCTTCAGCGCCTCGTCCGCGCCGATCAGCGGATAGGTGTCGGCCTCCTTGGGCATCGCCAGGGTGCCGCTGCCGCCCACCAACTGGCCGTCGGCGGCCACCTGGAGACTGGTCGACCAGCCGTGTGTCGGCAGATCGCCCACCCGCGGCTCCGCGTTGACCATGCGGATGGCGGCGAAGCGGCCGGTCGCGTCCAGCTTGGCGTCCGACAGGCCGAGCGCCTTCAGCACCGGCTTCGCGGTGCTCTTGGCCTTCGCCTCGGACACCACCTTGTCGTGGTCGGCGTCGCTGCGCTCGGAGTGGCCCGGGTGGTCGTCGCCCTTCTTGCCGGACGTCCCGTCGCGGTAGACGGGGCAGTCCGGGGTGGCGCCGCCCTTGCCGCTGCCGGTGTCCGAGCCCGGCCGGACGCAGTCACCGGCGGCGGGGGTGCCGTAGCGGGAGTAGCTCCAGCTGCCCGGGCCCTCCTGATGCACCCGCAGTACCGGCTGGGCCGAGTCCTTACCGCCCCCGACCTTCCAGAAGCCGTGGTCGGCCCGGGGTTCGCCGGACACGTCCAGCGCCCTGGCCAGCCGGGCCACGTCGGCCTTGGTGACCTTGGGGTCGGCCAGGTACACCGGGGCCGAGTCCGGTCCGTCGGGCAGCTTCTTCTCCGTCACATAGCGCCCGCCGCCGGGGTCGGGCTCACCTGGCGCGATGCCCTCACGTCCGGAGGACCCGGAGGAGGGGTAGGCGTCCAGTGCGAGGGGTTTCGGCGATCCGTCCTTGCCCGCCGTGCCGTTGCCGTCCGCCGCGGTGGAGGCCCAGTAGGCTCCGCCGCCGCCGGCCACCAGTACCGCGGCCGCGACCGAGACCACGGCCAGCGGCGAACGGCGCCGCGGACGCGGATGGTCGTCGTCGGGGGTCTGCGGGGTGTCGGTCTCCTCGGTGCTCACCGTTTCGCTCCTTCAGCTCCGCTCACGTTGTACGGTCCCATTCCCTCGCGAGGGGACGCCGGTGAGACGGGGCGGACGGGCGTACGGTTCCGTCAGTCGCCGTAATCGAACATGTTGTCCAGCAGATGTGCCGACGCGGGCGGCACGCTGACCCCGCGGATCCGCGACAGATGGACCGGAGCGGCGGGCGGCGATACGGTCACCGGCCAGTGCGGCACCATCCGTGCTCCCTGGCCGCGCAGCTCTTCCAGGTACTCGGGCTCGATGGCACCGGTGGGAAGGGCGTGGATCACGTGCTCCGGCATGGGAGCCTCCCGGTCCGAAGGGGTCGCGGATGAATATCTGATGCATACGCACCGTATGCACCGGATCTCTGGCGAAAAAGGCCCTACTATCGGGTAGTTTCTTACGTTCGCGAGGGTGTGGCAAGGCGATAGCGTAAAGGGTCCGATCCCGCCGCCCCCGCAGGAGCGACTTCCGTGCGTATCGCCGTCACCGGCTCCATCGCCACCGACCATCTGATGACCTTCCCCGGCCGCTTCGCCGAGCAGCTGGTCGCGGACCAGCTGCATACGGTCTCCCTCTCCTTCCTGGTCGACACCCTCGACGTCCGCCGTGGCGGCGTGGGGCCCAATATCTGTTTCGGTATGGGTGTGCTCGGTCTGCGCCCGATCCTGGTCGGCGCGGCCGGTGAGGACTTCGCCGAGTACCGCGCCTGGCTGGACCGCCATGGGGTGGACACCACATCGGTCAGGATCTCCGAGGTGCTGCACACCGCGCGCTTCGTCTGCACCACCGACGCCGACCACAACCAGATCGCGTCCTTCTACACCGGTGCCATGAGCGAGGCCCGGCAGATCGAGCTCCAGCCGGTCGCCGACCGGGTCGGCGGGCTCGACCTGGTGGTCATCGGCGCGGACGACCCCGAGGCGATGGTCCGGCACACCGAGGAGTGCCGCACCCGTGGCATCCCCTTCGCCGCCGACCCCTCCCAGCAGCTCGCCCGGATGGACGGCGAGGACATCCGGCTCCTGGTCGGCGGTGCGGAGTACCTCTTCACCAACGAGTACGAGGCCGCGCTGATCGAGACCAAGTCCGGCTGGACCGCCGAGCAGATCCTCGCCAAGGTCGGCACCCGCGTCACCACACTGGGCGCCCAGGGGGTGCGGGTCGAGCGCGCGGGCGAGGAGCCGATCGTCGTCGGCTGCGCGGAGGAGGAGGAGAAGGTCGACCCCACCGGGGTCGGCGACGCCTTCCGCGCGGGCTTCCTCGCCGGGCTGTCCTGGGGACTGACCCTGGAGCGCTCCGCCCAGGTGGGCTGCATGCTCGCCACCCTGGTCATCGAGACCGTGGGCACCCAGGAGTACGAGCTGCGCCGCGGCCACTTCATGGAGCGGTTCGCCAAGGCGTACGGCCATGACGCCGCCGCCGAGGTCAACGACCACCTGGCCTGAATTCCCGGCCGTCCGTGTCCCCGGGCTCTTCTCCGGGGGCACGGACGGTGCCGGAGCTCAGGTACGGCGGCGCACCCGGTAGGCCACCCCGCGCTCGGCCGGACGCTCGCCCTCGTACTCCTGGTCCCGCATGGCGCACCAGGCCGGGATGTCCAGCCGGGCCGCCGCGTCGTCGGACAGCACCGTGACCACACCGCCCACCGGGACCTCGCCGATCACCTTGGCCAGCTCGATCACCGGGATCGGGCACCGCTTGCCGAGCGAGTCCACCACCAGCTCGGGCGCGGCCGCCTCCGCCCGTACCGGGGGCGTCGCCGTCTCCGGGGCGCCGAGCCGTCCGCGGACCTCGCGCACCACCCCCGGCAGCAGCTCCAGGAACCGGTCCACGTCCGCACCGGCCGTCCCGAGCGGCAGCGAGACCCGGATATTGCCCTCGGACAGCACCCCCATCGCCCGCAGCACATGGCTCGGGGTCAGCGTGGAGGAGGTGCAGGACGAACCGGACGAGACCGAGAACTCCGCACGGTCCAGCTCATGCAGCAGTGTCTCCCCATCGACATAGAGACACGAGAAGGTGACCAGATGCGGCAGTCTCCGCTCCGGGTCGCCCACCACCTCCACATCCGGCACCAGCTCCGGCACCCGCGCCCGGATCCGGTCCACCAGACCCCGCAGCCGCGCCGCCTCGGCGTCCGCCTCCGCCCGTACGGCGCGCAGCGAGGCGGCCGCGGCGACCACCGCCGGGAGGTTCTCGAAACCGGGGGAGCGGCCCGACTCCCGTTCGTCCGCCGGACCCTGGGGCGCGAAGCGCACCCCCTTGCGGACGGCGAGCAGCCCGACCCCCGAGGGGCCTCCCCACTTATGGGCACTCGCGGTCAGCAGCGACCAGTCACCGGCCACCGGACCCCAGCCGAGCGACTGCGCCGCGTCCACCAGCAGCGGTACGCCCGCCTCCGCACACGCCGCCGCGGTCTCGGCCACCGGCTGCACCGTGCCGACCTCGTGGTTGGCGGACTGGAGGCACGCCAGCGCGGTGGGGCCGGGGGCCTCCCGCAGGGCCCGCGCGTAGCCGTCCGGCGCGACCCGCCCGGTACGGTCCACCCCGACCTCGGTCACCGTGCCGCCGCCTGCCTCATGGGTGGCCGCGGTATGCAGCACCGCGGAGTGCTCGACGGCGGAGACGATCAGATGGCGACCGGCCCGGCGGCGCCCCGCGAGCGCCCCGGCAATCCCGTCGTGCAGTGCGCGTGTCCCCGATGGAGTGAACACCAGCTCGTCCGGGCGGCAGCCGACGGCCTCGGCCGCCGCCTCCCGCGAGGCGTCCAGCAGCAGCCGGGCGCGGCGCCCCTCGCGGTACAGCCGCGCGGGGTCGGCCCACCCCTCGTCCAGGGCGGCGAGCAGCGCCTGCCGGGCGACCGGATGGAGCGGAGCGGACGAGGCCGCGTCGAAGTAGGACACATCAGGAACGCTAGTCGGTGGGTACCGCGGGCGTCCGCGAGGACGGCCGGAGCCGGTTCCGCCGCGCGCCCCGCGGCCCGGATCCGGCCTCGCCCAACACCCCGTACCGGGGCGAAAACCGCTGGCGGAGCCGGGCATTCCACCCCTTCGGAGTGCGGCCCGGCGCGTTGGGCACCCTGGCCGCGCGGCCCCAAATAGCGTCCAGTAGGGTTTGGTCCGCATAAACATCCAAACCCCTGCCCGCACCGGGCCGGCGACCGACCAGATGACGGCCGCGGCGGACCGCGCGGGCGAGACTCTCGGGAAGGCGCTACGTGAGTCCCAACGGCTCCGACCGCTCGTCGCGGCGCCCGGTGCGGCGGAAGCTGCTGCAGGCGCTGGCCGCGGGCTTGGTCCTGGCGACCGCCACCGGTTGCACATCCAAGGACTTCCCCCGCCTCGGAATGCCCACCCCGGTCACGGAGGAGGCGCCGCGGATCCTCTCCCTGTGGCAGGGCTCGTGGGCGGCTGCGCTCGCCACGGGCGTTCTGGTCTGGGGCCTGATCCTGTGGGCGGTCATCTTCCACCGCCGCAGCAGGACCAAGATCGAGGTTCCCGCTCAGACCCGGTACAACATGCCCATCGAGGCGCTGTACACCGTGGTCCCGATCATCATCGTCTCGGTGCTGTTCTACTTCACCGCGCGCGATGAGACCGAGCTCCTCAAGACCTCCAAGAAGCCGGACCACGTCGTCAACGTCGTGGGCTACCAGTGGAGCTGGGGCTTCAACTACATGGAGAACGTGGACGGGAAGACCGCCACTCCGAAGCAGAACGCCAAGGAGATCGAGGCCATCCCCGACCGGATGCTCGCCGCGGTACCCAAGGGCGCCGAGGGCGTGTACGACGCGGGTGTCCCCGGCCAGCGGAACCCGCAGAACGGCAACCCGGGTCCCACCCTGTGGCTGCCGAAGGGCGAAACGGTCCAGTTCATCCTGACCTCCCGCGATGTCATCCACTCGTTCTGGGTCGTCCCCTTCCTGATGAAGATGGACGTCATCCCGGGGCACACCAACCGGTTCCAGGTCACCCCGAACCGCGAGGGCACCTTCATGGGCAAGTGCGCCGAACTGTGCGGCGTCGACCACTCCCGGATGCTCTTCAACGTCAAGGTAGTGTCGCCCGAGCGCTACCAGAAGCACCTGAAGGACCTGGCGAAGAAGGGCCAGACCGGCTACATCCCGGCGGGCATTGAGCAGACGGACGCTGCCAAGAACGCGGAGACCAATAACCCATGAGCATCCTCAACGAACCTCAGGGTGCCGACGCCACCGCCTCGTACGAGGACGAGTTGCCGGTGCGCCGCAAGCAGCCCGGCAATGTCGTCGTCAAGTGGCTCACCACCACCGACCACAAGACGATCGGCACGCTCTACCTCGTCACGTCGTTCGCGTTCTTCTGCATCGGCGGCCTGATGGCGCTCCTCATGCGCGCCGAGCTGGCCCGGCCGGGTACGCAGATCATGACGAACGAGCAGTTCAACCAGGCGTTCACGATGCATGGCACGATCATGCTGCTGATGTTCGCCACTCCGCTGTTCGCGGGCTTCACGAACTGGATCATGCCGTTGCAGATCGGTGCGCCCGATGTGGCGTTCCCGCGGCTGAACATGTTCGCGTACTGGCTGTACCTCTTCGGCTCGCTGATCGCGGTGGGCGGCTTCCTCACTCCGCAGGGCGCGGCCGACTTCGGCTGGTTCGCCTACTCCCCGCTGTCGGACGCGGTCCGTTCCCCGGGTGTGGGCGCGGATATGTGGATCATGGGTCTGGCCTTCTCCGGTTTCGGCACGATCCTCGGTGCGGTCAACTTCATCACCACGATCATCTGCATGCGCGCCCCGGGTATGACGATGTTCCGGATGCCGATCTTCACCTGGAACGTCCTGCTCACCGCGGTGCTGGTGCTGCTGGCCTTCCCGGTGCTGGCCGCCGCGCTGTTCGCCCTGGAGGCGGACCGAAAATTCGGGGCGCATGTCTTCGACGCGGCCAATGGCGGCGCACTGCTCTGGCAACACCTCTTCTGGTTCTTCGGCCATCCAGAGGTGTACATCATCGCGCTACCGTTCTTCGGGATCATTTCCGAGATCATTCCGGTCTTCTCCCGCAAGCCGATGTTCGGCTACATCTCGCTGATCGCCGCGACGATCTCGATCGCCGGTCTGTCGGTGACCGTCTGGGCGCACCATATGTATGTGACGGGCGGCGTGCTGTTGCCGTTCTTCTCCTTCATGACGTTCCTGATCGCGGTTCCGACCGGTATCAAGTTCTTCAACTGGATCGGCACGATGTGGAAGGGGTCGCTGAGCTTCGAGACCCCGATGCTCTGGGCGATCGGCTTCCTCATCACCTTCACCTTCGGTGGTCTGACCGGTGTCATCCTGGCCTCGCCGCCGATGGACTTCCACGTCTCGGACACCTACTTCGTGGTGGCCCACTTCCACTACGTGGTGTTCGGCACCGTGGTGTTCGCGATGTTCGCCGGCTTCCACTTCTGGTGGCCGAAGTTCACCGGCAAGATGCTGGACGAGCGGCTCGGAAAGATCACCTTCTGGACGCTGTTCATCGGCTTCCACGGCACCTTCCTGGTGCAGCACTGGCTGGGCGCCGAGGGCATGCCCCGCCGGTACGCCGACTACCTGGCGGCCGACGGCATCACCACGCTGAACACGATCTCGACGATCGCCTCGTTCCTGCTCGGCCTGTCGATCCTGCCGTTCCTCTACAACATCTGGAAGACGGCCAAGTACGGCAAGAAGGTCGAGGTCGACGACCCCTGGGGGTACGGCCGTTCGCTGGAGTGGGCCACCTCCTGCCCGCCGCCGCGGCACAACTTCCTCACGCTGCCGCGGATCCGCTCCGAATCCCCGGCGTTCGACCTGCACCACCCGGAGATCGCGGCGCTCGACCAGCTCGAGAACCACGGTGCCTCCGACGATGACAAGGCCCTCACGGGTGGCAAGGAGGCCGGCAAGTGAAGGTCCAAGGCCGGATGTTCATCTGGCTCGCCGTCTTCATCCTGGTCATCGCCATCGTCTATGGCGTGTGGTCCAAGGAACCGGCGGGCACCACCGCGCTCTTCCTCGCCTTCGGCCTGAGCATCATGATCGGCTACTACCTGGCGTTCACCGCGCGCCGGGTGGATGTCGGAGCGCAGGACAACAAGGAGGCGGACGTCGCCGACGACGCCGGTGAGCTGGGATTCTTCTCCCCGCACAGCTGGCAGCCGCTCTCCCTGGCGGTCGGTGGCGCGCTGGCCTTCATGGCCGTGGCCTTCGGCTGGTGGCTGCTCTACTTCTCGGCCCCGATCATCATGGTCGGTCTGTTCGGCTGGGTCTTCGAGTACTACCGCGGCGAGAACCAGAACCAGTAACCGGTCCTGGTACCGGCGAAATGCGGGGCCCGGACACCTCTCGGAGGTGTCCGGGCCCTCGCGTATCTCCGGGCGCTCCGGCGGGTGTCACTCAGGTGCTCCACTCCGCGCGCGATCCCCAGGGGCCGTTCATAGCGTGTGTCCATGAGCCACACATCGCGATCACCTCGAACCCGGGCGGTGCTCACCTGCACCCTGCTGGTGGCGTCGCTGATAGCGGGACTCAGCGGCTGCGGGGGGCCCTCCTCCAACCCGCTCTCCGCCAAGCCGTACGACGCCGCCGACCAGATCTCGTTCAGCGGCGACGGAGAAGAGAACCACCGGGCCGATCCGGACAAGCCACTGGAAGTGACCTCCAAGGGCGACGACGGCCGGATCACGGATGTCACCGCCACTGACGCCGCGGGCCGCTACGTCCGGGGCGAGCTGACCGAAGACGGCAGCCGCTGGCGCAGCACCGTACCGCTGGCCGCCGGAGCCCACTACACGCTCCGGGTGAGCACGGAGGACTCCAACGGGTCCCCCGGCCGTCGGAACATCGACTTCACCACCAGCTCCGCCCGCAAGCTGCTGAAGGTCACCTTCGGGCCGAAGGCGGGGGAGTACGGCGTCGGACAGCCGGTCACCGCCAAGCTGAGCCGGCCGGTGAAGGACCCCTCGGCGCGGGCCGTGGTGGAGCGTGCTCTGAAGGTCGACTCCCAGCCCGCGGCGGACGGTGTCTGGCACTGGGTGGACAGCAAGACCCTGCACTACCGTCCGCAGGACTACTGGCCCGCCCATGCGTCCATCAATGTGCACTCCAACCTCAAGGGCATCAGGATCGGCGGTGGGCTCTACGGCGGTGACGCCAAGTCCCTGCGGCTGACCACCGGTGACCGCATCGAGGCCCTCACCGACTCCGGTACCCACCAGATGACGGTGAAGCGCAACGGGGTGCCGATCCGGACCATCCCGATCACCACGGGCATGCCCGGCTTCGACACCCGCAACGGCACCAAGGTGATCCTCGCCAAGGAGTCCGCGGTGCGGATGACCGGCGCCAGCATCGGCCTCGGCAACTCCTACGACCTGATGGTGTACTGGGCCACCCGGGTCACCTGGAGCGGTGAGTACGTGCACGCCGCACCGTGGTCCACCGGCGCCCAGGGCGTGGCCAACGTCAGCCATGGCTGCACCGGTATGAGCACGGAGAACGCCCAGTGGTTCTTCAACACCGTGAAGCTCGGCGACGTCGTCAAGGTCATGAACAGCAATGGCGCCGATATGACGAACTTCGACAATGGCTACGGCGACTGGAACATGGCCTGGAACGACTGGCGTCAGGGCAGTGCCCTCGCCGCCGGTCAGCGGGACGGCTCGACCCCGGCCGACTCCGCGCGGCTCCGGCCCCAGGTGTGACGGTGGCGACAGCCGTGACCGCCGCGACCGTCAGGAGACCCCTGCGGTCAGGCGCTCACGGCCTGCCGCTTGCGGAGCAGCTCGGCCAGCGTGTCCGCCAGGGCCACCGGGTCCACCGGATGCGTGACCGCGGCCTCCGCGCGGCTCCAGGTGGCCAGCCAGGCGTCCTGCGGGCGGCCGATGAGCAGCAGCACCGGCGGACAGCGGAAGATCTCGTCCTTGATCTGCCGGCAGACGCCCATCCCGCCCGCGGGCACCGCCTCGCCGTCCAGCACACAGAGGTCGATACCGCCCTCCTCCAGCGCCATCAGCACGGCGGGCAGGGTCGCGCACTCCACGAACTCCACCGGGGGCACGTCGGCTGCGGGCCGCCGTCCGACGGCGAGCCGCACCTGTTCGCGGGTGCTCGCGTCGTCGCTGTAGACCAGCACCGTGGCGGTAGACCGCATCGTGTCCTCCGGATGAACTAAGTGATCCGCTGGGCTCCTGTGGCGGATGCTACTCCGGTACAGCCGCCCGGAGGAGGGGGCGTACAGATCTCTACCCCCTTCGGGGGACCGCCCCCAGGGCCCCCGACGAGCAGGGCCGATGGCCTTGACACTCCGAACGGTACCCCCGGGAGTGAGCGCTGGATAAGCGACCGACATAATGTCGGTCGTGGCGACAGCAACAGCAGTAGATACCGGGCACGCGCACCCGTCGGTCAACCGGCCGAACCTCACCAGCGTCGGAACCATCATCTGGCTGAGTTCCGAGCTGATGTTCTTCGCGGCCCTCTTCGCGATGTACTTCACCCTGCGATCGGTGACCGGAGCCGAGCACTGGAAGGAAATGGCGTCCGCGCTGAACTTCCCGTTCTCCGCGACGAACACCACGATCCTGGTGCTCTCCTCCCTCACGTGTCAGCTCGGTGTCTTCGCCGCCGAGCGTGGCGACGTGAAGAAGCTGCGCACCTGGTTCGTGATCACCTTCATCATGGGCGCGATCTTCATCGGCGGTCAGATCTTCGAATACACCGAGCTGGTCAAGCACGAGGGGCTCTCGCTCTCGTCCGACCCGTACGGCTCGGTGTTCTATCTGACCACCGGCTTCCATGGCATGCACGTGACAGGCGGTCTCATCGCCTTCCTGCTTGTCCTGGGCAGGACGTACGCGGCCAAGAGGTTCACCCACCAGCAGGCGACGGCGGCCATCGTCGTGTCCTATTACTGGCACTTCGTCGATGTCGTCTGGATCGGCCTCTTCGCCACGATCTACATGATCAAGTAAGCCGGTCACCGCACCGGAACCACGTCCTTAAAAGCATCGACGCAGAAGATCCTGACACCGGGGTAATCCGTGAAAAAGCTCTCCGCACGACGACGCCATCCGCTGGCTGCGCTCGTCGTCCTACTCTTCGCGCTGGCGGTCACTGGGGGGCTGTACGCCGCGTTCTCGCCGAGCGAGGCGAAGGCCGATGACAGCTCCGCCCAGTCCCTCGCCATCGAGGAGGGCAAGAAGCTCTATGCCGTCGGCTGCGCCAGCTGCCACGGCACGGGCGGTCAGGGGTCCTCCGACGGCCCGAGCCTGGTCGGCGTCGGGTCCGCCGCCGTCGACTTCCAGGTCGGCACCGGCCGGATGCCCGCCCAGCAGCCGGGCGCCCAGATGCCGAAGAAGAAGAAGGTGTACACGGACGCCGAGACCGAGCAGCTCGCCGCGTACATCGGCTCGCTCGGCGCCGGTCCGGTGACGCCCACCAAGAGTCAGTACGACATCGAGGGCGCGGACGTCGCCAAGGGCGGCGAGCTCTTCCGTACCAACTGCGCGCAGTGCCACAACTTCGCCGGCAAGGGCGGTGCCCTGACCAACGGCAAGTACGCGCCCGCCCTCGACGGGGTCAGTCCCAAGCACATCTACGAGGCCATGCAGACCGGCCCGCAGAACATGCCGTCCTTCCCCGACGCCACGCTGCCGGAGAAGAACAAGCAGGACATCATGGCGTACCTCGACACGGTCAACAGCGACAAGACCAAGACCCCCGGTGGCCTTGAGCTCGGCGGGCTCGGCCCGGTCAGCGAGGGCCTGTTCGCCTGGGTCTTCGGCATGGGCGCCCTGATCGTCCTCACCATCTGGGTCGCCGCCCGGACCGCAAAGGCCAAGAAGTCATGAGTAGCCACGAGATTCCAGAAGCAGACGAGCAGCTGCCCGAGAAGCGGGAGTCCGCCGAGGGCGCGGTGCGGGTCTCCGAGGACCCCTTCGCCGACCCGGGCATGCCGCCGCACGAGCACCGGGTGCAGGACATCGACGAGCGGGCGGCCAGGCGCTCCGAGCGCACCGTCGCCCTGCTCTTCACGACCTCGATGGTGGCCACGATCGCCTTCATCGCCGCGTATGTGACGCTCCCGGTCGACAAGTACATCTACGTCTTCCCGATCGGTCACATCAGCGCGCTCAACTTCGCGCTCGGTATGACGCTCGCCGTCGCCCTCTTCGGTATCGGCGCGGGCGCGGTCCACTGGGCCCGCACCCTGATGTCCGATGTGGAGATCGCCGACGAGCGCCACCCGATCGAGGCCAGCCCCGAGGTCAAGGCCAAGGTCATGGAGGACTTCCGGGCCGGTGCCTCGGAGTCCGGGTTCGGCCGCCGCAAGCTGGCGCGGAACACCCTCTTCGGCGCCCTGGCGCTGGTGCCGCTCTCCGGTCTGGTGCTGCTGCGCGACCTCGGCCCGCTGCCCGGCACCAAGCTGCGGCACACCAAGTGGGCCAAGGGCAAGCTGCTGATGAACCAGAACACCATGCAGCCGCTGCGCCCCGAGGACATCATCGTCGGCTCGCTCACCTTCGCCATGCCCGAGGGCATGGAGGAGGACCAGCACGACTTCCAGACCGAGATCGCCAAGGCCGCCCTGATGCTGGTCCGGCTCCAGCCGGAGAACATCAAGGACAAGCGCGAGCTGGACTGGTCGCACGACGGCATCGTGGCGTTCTCCAAGATCTGTACGCACGTCGGTTGCCCCATCAACCTGTACGAGCAGCAGACCCACCACGTGCTGTGCCCCTGCCATCAGTCGACCTTCGACCTCGCCGACGGCGGCCGAGTGATCTTCGGTCCCGCCGGGCATGCGCTGCCGCAGCTGCACATCACGGTGAACGACGAGGGATACCTCGAGGCCATGGGCGACTTCCCGGAGCCCGTCGGTCCTGCTTTCTGGGAGCGCGGATGAGTACTGCACAGACCAATGACGCGCAGCGGCGCGGAAAAGCGTCGGCGGGCGAGCGCGTTGCCGACTGGGCCGACGGCCGGCTGGGCATCTACAGCATGGCCAAGGCCAATATGCGCAAGATCTTCCCGGACCACTGGTCCTTCATGCTGGGTGAGGTCGCGCTCTACAGCTTCATCATCATCATCCTCACGGGTGTGTATCTGACGCTGTTCTTCCACCCCAGCATGGGCGAGGTCGTCTACCACGGCCCGTACGAGCCCATGCAGGGCGTGCGGATGTCGGAGGCGTTCGCCTCCACGCTCGACATCAGCTTCGAGGTGCGCGGCGGTCTGCTGATCCGGCAGATCCACCACTGGGCCGCGCTGATCTTCCTCGCCGCGATGTTCGTGCACATGATGCGGGTGTTCTTCACGGGCGCGTTCCGCAAGCCGCGTGAGATCAACTGGCTCTTCGGCTTCCTGCTGTTCTTCCTCGGCATGCTGACCGGCTTCACCGGCTACTCGCTCCCCGACGACCTGCTCTCCGGTACCGGACTGCGGTTCATCGAGGGCGTGTTCCTGTCGGTCCCGGTCGTCGGCACCTACATCACGATGTTCGTGTACGGCGGCGAGTTCCCGGGCACGGACCTGATCGCCAGGCTCTATCCGGTCCACGTCCTGCTGCTGCCGGGCATCATGCTCGGTCTGCTGGTGGCCCACCTGATCCTGGTCTTCTACCACAAGCACACGCAGTACCCCGGGGCCGGAAAGACCAACAAGAACGTGGTCGGCATGCCCCTGCTGCCGGTCTACATGGCCAAGGCGGGCGGCTTCTTCTTCCTGGTCTTCGCCGTGATCGCGATCCTCTCCGCGGTCGCCACGATCAACCCGATCTGGACCATCGGCCCCTACCGGCCGGACCAGGTGTCCACCGGTGCCCAGCCGGACTGGTACATGGGCTTCGCCGAGGGTCTGGTCCGTGTGATGCCAGGCTGGGAGATCAACGCCTGGGGCCATACGCTCGTCCTGGGCGTGTTCATCCCGATCGTGCTGTTCCCCGTGGTGCTGGTGGCGATGGGCGTCTACCCGTTCATCGAGTCGTGGATCACCGGCGACAAGCGCGAGCACCACATCCTGGACCGCCCGCGCAACGCCCCGACCCGTACCGCCTTCGGTGTGGCGTGGCTGACCGCGTACTTCGTGATGCTGGTCGGTGGTGGAAACGACCTGTGGGCCACCCACTTCCATCTGTCGATCAACTCGATCACATGGTTCGTCCGGATCGGCTTCTTCGCCGGCCCGGTGGTGGCCTTCATCGTCACCCGGCGGATCTGCCTCGGCCTCCAGCGCCGCGACCGCGACAAGGTGCTGCACGGCCGTGAGACCGGCATCATCAAGCGGCTGCCGCACGGTGAGTTCGTCGAGGTCCATGAGCCGCTCTCGCAGGAGCAGCTGCACATGCTGACCCAGCACGAGCAGCCGAAGCCCTACGAGGTCGGCCCGGAGGTCGACGAGAACGGGGTCGCGCGGAAGATAAAGCGTTCGCAGAAGCTCCGCTCGAAGCTCTCCAAGGGCTACTACGGCGAGCAGGCGATGATTCCGAAGCCGACCCGCGAGGAGTACCAGGAGATCACCAGCGGCCACGGCCACCACTGATCCACTCGGTATCCGCTGACGCCACCCACAGACCAGGGCCCCGGCCCGGACCACCACGGTCCGGCCGGGGCCCTGGTCGTTGGTACGGACGGCGTTGCCCGGTGTCACATGGTGTCCGCCATACGGGCGCGCGGCATCCGGGGTCATGGCGCCGATAGGCTGTGGACGGGCCCGCCGCCGCCCGCGCGGACCCCTTTTCCCCTGCCCACCCCACGGATCCAGGAGCGGACCATGGACGTTGTGACCCCAGCCGGAGGCGACAGCACCGCGACGGCCCGCACCTGGCCGGACGTCCTCACCTCGCTGCTCAGCGGCCAGGACCTCACCGCCGATGACACCGCCTGGGCCATGGACCGGATCATGCGCGGTGAGGCCACCGACGCCCAGATCGCCGGATTCATCGTGTCGCTGCGGGCCAAGGGCGAGACCGTGGAAGAGGTGTCCGGACTCGTCCGGACCATGTATGACCACGCCACGGTGATCGAGGTCCCCGGGGACACCGTCGATATCGTCGGCACCGGTGGCGACCGCGCCAGGACCGTCAATATCTCGACGATGTCGGCGCTGGTGGTGGCCGGTACCGGAGCGCGGGTGGTCAAGCACGGCAACCGCGCCTCGTCCTCCGCCAGCGGCGCGTCCGATGTGCTGGAGAAACTGGGCGTCAATCTCGAGCTGACCCCGCGGCGAGTGGTCGAGGTGGCCGAGGAGGCAGGGATCACCTTCTGCTTCGCGGTGAAGTTCCACCCGTCGCTGCGGCATGTCGCCGCCGCCCGCCGGGAGCTGGGCATCGCCACCACCTTCAATATCCTCGGCCCGCTCACCAACCCGGCCCGGGTGCGCACCCAGGCGACCGGTGTGGCGGACGCCCGGATGGCGCCCATCGTCGCCGGTGTGCTGGCCGACCGCGGTTCGTCCGCGCTGGTCGTCCGGGGTGACGACGGGCTCGACGAGCTGACCGTCACCGCGACCTCCCAGGTCTGGGTGGTGCGGAACGGCACCGTGCGGCAGGAGACCTTCGACCCGCGGGACGTCGGTATCGAGCTCGTCCCGGTGGAGGCCCTGCGCGGTGCGGACGCCTCGTACAACGCGGATGTGGCACGCCGGCTGCTGGCCGGGGAGACCGGCCCGATCCGGGACGCGGTGCTGCTCAACTCGGCTGCCGCGCTGGCCGCCCTGGAGCCCGACCCGGGCGCCAGGACCCTCACCGAGCAGATCGGGGAGGGGCTGTCGCGCGCGGCGGAGTCCATCGACTCGGGCGCGGCGCGGAACGCCCTGGAGCGATGGGTGCGCGCCAGCAACGCGTAGCCCCTGCCGCTGTCGCGCACCGCCCCTGCCCGGATGCCGGACAGGGGCGGTGCGCCGTTTTCCGGTATGGCATACTCCTGGCCAGGTCACGAGCGACAGCGACTACGGCCCCGGCCCGCTGTCCGGCAACCCTCCGTCCGTGGCGGGGTGCCCCGGGTGATGACCAGGCCGCAGGCAGCGAGGTCTGCGGCAAGCGCGGACCCCTCGCACTAGGGGTCCTGGTGGTCGAGGGAGTTCTTCCGTGACGCAGCGAATGCTTTAGGGCCGGTCGGCCCGTATCCCCCAGCCTCCGTACGGCGCCCTTGTCCGTGCGTTGAGCGATTTTCCACGCCCGCACCGGCGGTGAGCCGCCGGGTCCGCGTGTGACGCATTCACGCCTTCACCCTCCGGGAGACTTCGCCATGTCCGTGCGCCCTGCCGCCCCTGCCGCCCCCGTTGCCCATGCCTCCTCCGCCGCCCCCGCCGATGTCTGTAGGCCGCTGCCCGTGCTGGGCGCCGATGTC
This sequence comes from Streptomyces sp. NPDC048636, assembly GCF_040650655.1. Taxonomy (NCBI): domain Bacteria; kingdom Bacillati; phylum Actinomycetota; class Actinomycetes; order Kitasatosporales; family Streptomycetaceae; genus Streptomyces; species Streptomyces sp. NPDC048636. The sequence continues at coordinate 721,219 of NZ_JBEZHR010000002.1, forward strand.
CGGGTGCCACTGGTCACCGGTGGCGAGGTGACCTACGCGGCGCTCGACTACGCCGCCAGCGCCCCCGCCCTCCAGCGGGTCTGGGACGACATCGCCGCCTACGCCCCGTACTACGGCAGCGTCCACCGCGGCGCCGGGTACCTCTCGCAGCTGTCCACCGATCTGTTCGAGAACAGCCGCCAGGACGTCGCCGCCTTCCTCGGCTGCCGCGAGGACGACCAGGTCGTCTTCACCCGCTCCACCACCGATTCGCTCAATCTGCTGGCCGCCGCGGTGCCGTCCGGCACCGAGGTCTTCGTCTTCGAGACCGAGCACCACGCCTCGCTGCTGCCGTGGGAGCAGCGCGAGGACGTCCATGTGCGCTACCTCAGCGCGCCGCGCTCTCCGCGGCAGGCCGTGGAGACGCTCGAGCGGGCGCTCGCGGAGCGGGCCGGGGGCCCGGCGCTGGTGTGTGTGACGGGTGCGTCCAACGTGACCGGTGAGCTGTGGCCGGTGCGGGAACTGGGCGCCGCGGCCCACGCCCACGGCGCCCGTATCGTCCTCGACGCCGCCCAGCTCGCCCCCCACCACCCGGTGGACATCGCGGCGTCGGACGTCGACTGGGTCGCCTTCTCCGGGCACAAGCTGTACGCCCCCTTCGGCGCCGGAGTGCTGGCCGGACGGGCCGACTGGCTCGTCGAGGCCCGCCCGTACCTCGCGGGCGGCGGCGCCAGCCGTAAGGTCGCCCGGCGGGACGACGGCGGGGTGGACGTCGAATGGCACACCACCGCCGCCCGGCACGAGGCGGGCTCGCCGAACGTCATCGGCGTCTACGCCATCGCCTCCGCCTGCAAGGCGCTGACCGAGGCCGGGTTCGACGGGCTGGTCGCCCGTGAGCGGCAGCTGATCGCCGCGGTCCGGGAGGGTCTGGCCGAGGTGCCTGAGGTGCGGGTGCTCTCGCTGTTCGGGGACGACGCCCCGCGGGTGGGGGTGCTGTCGTTTGTGGTGGACGGCTGGAACAGCTCGCACTTCGCCGCCGCGCTCTCCGCGGAATACGGCATCGGCGTCCGTGACGGCCTCTTCTGCGCCCACCCGCTGGTCCGTACGCTGCTGGGCAGCGAGCCGGAGGAGCCGGGCGAATGCGGCGCCCCCGAGGCCGCCCCGGGCGAGCGCTCCCTGAACGCGATCCGCGTCAGCTTCGGCGCGGGCACCCCGGACGAGCATGTGGACCGCTTCGTCCGCGCGGTGAAGGAACTGGTCCGTGACGGCGCCCGGTGGACCTACCGCACCGAAGACGGCCGCTGCGTCCCCGCCCGCGACTGACCCCGCCGCCGCGCGAGCGGCTTCGGCGGGACGCCCGCCGGAAGCGCGGCCCGGCGCCCGCACCGTGCGGGGTGCGCGCGGTGCGGCCAGTCCGCGAAGGGGTCATCCGCGCTCGGGCGCCGGGGCGACGGGCGCCCAGCGGGCGGTGGGGCCGAGACGGGGCTCCCGGCCAGGAACGCCGCAGCCGGTCGGGCGGGCCGCCGGATACGACGCGGCCGCGTCCGGGCCCGCGACCGGTGCACACCAGAGGCCAGCGGACGGGGCCGCCGGAGAGGCGCGGCTTTGCCGTCGCCCGGTCCGCGGCGGGTGGGGCTAGCCGTCGAGGCCGATGGCGAAGGCCGCTTCCAGGTCGTGCTGGGAGTACGTACGGAAGGCGATGTGGGTCTCCGTGGCGGCCACCCCGGGGACCTTGCTGATCTGGCCCGGGATGATGTCCGCGAGGTCGTCGTGCTCCGCCACCCGCACCATCGCGATCAGGTCATGCGCGCCGGTGACCGAATAGACCTCGCTCACGCCCTCCAGCGAGGCGATCTTCTCGGCGATCTCCGGGATCCGGTCCACGCTGGTCTTGATGAGCACGATCGAAGTGATCACGGCTGGCTTTCTCCCTCGCTGGGCCTGGCTGCGCCGCCCACTCTAGCCGTCCGCCCGAAGCGGGCCCATGCGTAGAGGAAGCCGAGGGTGAAGCCCACCAGATGAGCCAGATAGGCGACTCCCGGGCGGTCGTCGGCCTGCCGGGCGGCCAGCCACTGGAGGGCGACCCAGAAGACCAGGACCGCCCAGGCGGGGAAGCGCAGCGGCATGAAGAACAGGAACGGGAAGAGGCTGGTCACCCGGGCCCGGGGGAAGAGCCACAGGAACGCGCCGAGCACCCCGGAGATGGCACCGGAGGCGCCGACCAGGGTCTGCCCGGACTCGGCGTGGGCGGCGGCGTAGCCCAGGAGCGCCAGATAGCCGGTGGCGAGGTAGAAGAGTGCGAATTGCACTCGTCCCATGCGCTCCTCGGTCATCGCACCGAAGACGTAGAGAAACAGCATGTTCCCGAGGAGATGCAGCCAGTTTCCGTGGACGAAAAGCGCGGTGAGGGGGGTCAGCGGCTGATCGGGCCCGCCGGTCCACAGGGCGCTGGGAATCACCCCCCAGCGCTCGAAGTACGCGGACTGCGCTTGGAGCAGCTCCCCGCCCGTGCCGTACTCGGGATTGAGACCGGAGGCCGGTCCGAGGACGAAGATCACGCAGCAGATGACGATGAAGGTGTACGTCATCAGGGGGCGGCCGGACGTCTCACCGGAACCCTCAGACGTATCGATCATGGCCAGATCATCGCGTACCGGACACAACCTGCCCAGAGCGCCTCGCCGCGCTGGCCCGAGGGGCGGTACGGGCCCGGCACGGGCCAGTGCTCAGGCCGTAGGGTGACAGGACACCCTCTGAGCCGCCGAGACACGCCGAGACACAAGCCGAGAAGCGAGGACGCGAGAAACGATGGCCGTTCCCACGCCGACTGCCGAGACCCGCTGGCGTTGCACGCTCTGCGGCAACCTCACCCGATTTGATGTGACCCGCTCGACGAAGGCCGTGGAGTATGTCCATCTCGACCTTGCCGGGGAACCCAAGGTCGAGGAGCGCGAGGTGGTCAGTGAGACCATTGAGTCAGTGCGCTGTCGCTGGTGCAACGCGGTCGATCAGATCGAGCTGGTGGACCGGCCGAGTACCGGTGCGAGCGCCTGAGAACGGAGCGATGACAGGTGGTGGAGCGGACGGGCGGCCCCGGGGCGGCCGGTGACGCCGAGGGTGTCACCGAGACGCTCGACCGCCCCCTGCCGGAAGGGGTGCGGCGGCGTGTCGTCGCGCTCGTCGCGGACGCCTTCGGCGGCCTGACGGTCACCGAATTGCCTCCCCAGCTGCGGCAGTACGCCCGTTTCACCCCGACCCGCCGGGCCAAGTTCGCGGGGAACGCGATGGCCGCGGCGGTGGCGGGCGACACGGTGTTCCGGCAGCGGATCGCGGCCCGGCTGCGCGAGACCCAGCCGGAGCTGTCGGAGGCCATCGAGGGCGGTTCGCCGCCCGCCGCGGCCGATCCGGTGGACGTCGCCGCGGTGGCGTACGTCCTGCGCCCGACGGGCTGGGTGAAGCTGGTCGAGGCGGCCGGTGAGGAGGCGCAGCGGGCCTCGGCCGAGCGGGCCGGTGAGGAGGCCGCGCGGGAGCTCCAGCGGCTGCGTGAGGAGCTGTCGGAGGCCAGGAGCGCGGCACGCGGTGAGGCGGAACGGGTGCGCGGGGAGCTGGAGACGGCGCGCAAGGAGGGCGACGCGCTCCAGCGCAAGCTGCGCAGCGCGCAGAGCGATGTGAAGCGCGGCGCGGCGGCGCTGCGCAAGGCCGAGGCCGAGCTGGAGTCCGTACGGTCCGAGGCGGCGGCGCGGCAGGCGACCGCGGACGGTGAGGCGCGGCGGCTGCGGGCCCGGCTCGCGGAGACCGAGTCGGCGCTGGAGGCGAGCCGCCGGGCGGTGCGCGAGGGCCGCAGCGTGGAGGACATGCGGGTGCGGCTGCTGCTGGACACGGTGCTGGACGCGGCGCAGGGCCTGCGCCGCGAACTGGCCCTGCCGCCCGCCTCGATGCGCCCCGCCGAGACGGTGGACGCGGTGGAGCCGGGCCGGATGACGCCGAAGGACATAGCGACCAGGGCGCTGTCCGAAACCGATCCCGCGCTGCTGGACCAGTTGCTCGCGCTGCCGCAGGCACATTTGGTGGTGGATGGCTATAACGTCACCAAAACCGGCTATCCGACGATGCCGTTGGAGAAGCAGCGGCTGCGGCTGCTGGGCGGTCTCGCCGTGCTGGCGGCCCGTACCGGCGCGGAGATGACCTGTGTCTTCGACGGGGCGGAGCTGGCCGCTCCGGTGCTGCTGGCGCCACCGCGCGGGGTGCGGGTGCTGTTCAGCAAGCCGGGGGTGACGGCGGACGAGCTGATCCGGCAGCTGGTGCGGGCCGAACCGCCGGGCCGGCCGGTGGTCGTGGTGTCCACCGACCGCGAGGTGGCGGACGGGGTGGCACGCGCCGGAGCGCGGCCGGTGGCATCGGCCCTGTTGCTGAAGCGACTTGCTCGGACCTGAGTGAAGTCTGATTATCAGCGCAGTGTCAATTGACCGTCACTGCCCGTGTGATGTTTGTAAAAGATGTGCTCTGAGGGGCACTTTTTTGCCGTTGGGATTTGAACGGATCACGGCAGGGTCACTATCGTCGCCTCGAACCTCCGCGCGGTTGATCATCCATCGGGGATGGCAGCGGAGGTACCGCCGAGTCCGTAAGTCCCTTTTGCGGAGCCGGGGTCTCGACCCCCACTCACCACCCGGTAGGCGGCTGGAGGAAGAAGGAGCTCGCCTTCGTGGCGTCCCACCGTCGACCCAAGCAGCCGAGCCGTACTCGGGTGACCGTCCTCACCGCGACGGCCGCCGCGGCTGTCGCCCTCACCTCCCAGGCCGCCCAGGCTGCTCCCAAGCAGGACAAGAAGGACGTCAAGGAGCAGGTCGACAAGCTCTACGAAGAGGCGGAGCAGGCCACCGAGAAGTACAACGGGGCCAAGGAGAAGCAGAAGAAGCTGGAGAAGCAGGTCGGCGACCTCCAGGACAAGGTGGCGCGCGGCCAGGAGGACCTCAACAAGCTCCGCGACGGCCTCGGTTCGATGGCCACCGCGCAGTACCGCTCCGGCGGGATCGACCCCTCCGTGCAGCTGCTGCTCTCCTCCGACCCGGACACCTACCTCGACAAGGCGTCCACCCTCAGCCAGTTGAGCGGTAAGCAGGCCGAGTCGCTGCGCAAGATCGGCGACAAGCAGCGCACCCTCAAGCAGCAGCGCGAGGAGGCGTCCACCAAGCTCACCGACCTGGCGGACACCCGTCAGGCGCTGGGCAAGAAGAAGACGGAGATCCAGGGCAAGCTCTCCAAGGCCCAGAAGCTCCTCAACACCCTCACGGCCAAGGAGCGCGCCGCGCTCGCCGCCAAGGAGCAGGAGCGCGCCAACCGCTCCAGCAGCCGTGTGGACCTGGGCAGTGATGTGCCCGACTCGCAGCGTGCCGCCGCCGCGCTGGCCGCCGCCAAGACCAAGATCGGCTCCCCGTATGTGTGGGGTGCGACCGGTCCCTCCTCCTTCGACTGCTCCGGGCTCACCGGATGGGCCTACCAGCAGGCCGGGGTGCAGCTGCCCCGTATCTCCCAGGACCAGGCCAACGCCGGTACCCGGATCGGCCGGGGCGAGCTCAAGCCCGGCGACCTGGTGCTCTTCTACGGCGATATGCACCACATAGGTCTGTACGCGGGCAACGGACAGGTGCTGCACGCTCCGAAGCCCGGCGCCAACGTCCGCTACGAGTCGATGGACAACATGCCGTTCCAGTTCGGCGTGCGGATATGAACCGCTGAGCGGCGCTCCGCTCACCATCCTCCGGAACCAGGGGGCGAAACGTCGGGAGAGCCGTCCGTTCGGGCGAATCCCCCTCACTCCCCCTGGCCCTCGCCCCGTCGGTGACCTGCGTCTCCGGCGGGGTGCTCGGATGTGCCCCCGCTTCCCGCGTTTGGACCCCGTGTAGTCACCCGGCTACTGTCTGCCCGCAGTTCGTTCCGGCTCTACGGAACCCGACACTGCGGAACCCGGCACAGCGGGGCGCCGCACCGCGGAAGGAGTGCGGCTTTCATGGCGTCATGTCGCCGCGTCCCGAAGTCCGGCCTCGGCCGGGCGACCGTCTGGACCGCCGCCGCCACGGCCGCGGCATCCGCCGCCGCACTGGGCGCCGGTACCGCCGGTGCCGAGCCGCGCGACCCCGCCGCGGGGCATCCCGCCGCCCGGCTGCTGAGCGACCGGATCGAGCGGCTCTACACGGAGGCGGAGCGGGCCACCGAGCGCTACAACGCGGCGGAGGCGCGCACCGACACCCTGCGCCGTGAGGTGGACCGGATCCAGGACCGCGTCGCCCGCGGCCAGGAGCGGGTCAACCGGATGCGGGTGGCCCTCGGGGCCTTCGCGGGCGGGCAGTACCGCAGCGGTGGTATCGACCCGGGCCTCGCCCTGCTCCTCTCCGAGGAGCCCGCCGCCTATCTCGCCAAGGCCACCACCCTCGAGCGCATCGGCCACCGCCGGAGCGCCCAGCTGCGGGTGGTCCAGGGCGCCCAGCGCACCCTGCGCCAGCAGCGCGCCGCGGCCGCCGTCAAACTGGTGCGGCTGGAACACAGCCGAAAAGCCGTGGCCCGTCATAAGCGGGAGGTACAGCGCAAGTTGGCCATCGCCCGGCGGCTGGTCAATGACCTGTCCCCGGACGAGCGCGAGGCGTACGCGCGGGTCTCGCGCGAGGGCCGCGCCCCCTACGGCGTACCCGGCGCCCTCGCCGGATCCCTCCCGCCGGCCTCCCCGCGGGCCGCGGCGGCGTTCGGCGCGGCGAGGGACGCGCTCGGCACGCCGTACGCCTGGGGCCAGGCCGGACCCACCGCCTTCGACTGCTCGGGGCTGACCCAGTGGGCCTACGCCCGTGCCGGGGTGGCCATTCCGCGTACCTCGCAGGCCCAGTCCGGAGCCGGACAGCGGGTGCCGCTCTCCCAGGCCCGCCCCGGCGATCTGGTCGTCTACCGCGCCGACGGCAGCCATGTGGCGATGTACGCGGGCGGCGGCCAGGTGATCCACGCCCCGCACCCCGGGGCCCGGGTCCGCTACGACCCCGTCGGCATGATGCCCATCTCATCCATCACACGCGTCTGAACCCGGGCGCGCGGCCTCGTACGATCTAAGGCGTGGCGGGTCGGTGGAGGTCGGGTGGATGGCGGGCGCTGCTGTGTCTGCCGCTGGTGTGGGCGCTGCCGCTGGCGGCACTGACCGGATGCGGTCCGGTGACCGGACCGGACGACGCCGTGGGGCGGGACGGCCGGGCCGTACAGCATCTGCTCGACCGGCGGGCCGAGGCCGTCCGTGAGCGGGACGCCGCCGCCTTCCTGGCCACCGTGGACCACGGCTCCCGGCGCTACCGGGAGGAGCAGGGGCGGGTGTTCCGGCAGCTGGCCGCCGTCCCCTTGCGCTCCTGGAGCTACCGGCTGGTGCGCACCGGCGGCTTCCAGCCCGCGCTGGGCACCGGCCGTCGCCTGGCCGCGCAGATCGAACTCCGCTACCGGCTGGCGGGATACGACACCGCGCCGGTGGTCTCCGCCCAGCATCTGACGCTCGCGCAGCGCGGCAGCCGCTGGTACGTGGCCGCCGACGACGGGGTGGTCGACGGCAAGCGCTCCGGTGAACAGCTGTGGGACCAGGGCCGGGTCGAGGTGGTGCGCGGCGCCCACAGCCTGGTGCTCGGCGTCGGGCAGCGGCGGGGGCTGCTGCATGAGGTGGCCGACACCGCGGACCGCGCGGTGCCCGCCCTCGGCAGGGTGTGGCCGGGTGCCTGGGCCGGGCGGGTGGTGGTCGAGGTGCCCGCCGATCTGGACCGGATGGCCGCGCTGCTTGGCGCCTCCCCGAACGGCTACCGCGGGATCGCGGCCGTCACCACGGGCGAGGTCGGCGGGCGGGACGGCAATCCGTCGCCCGCCGACCGCGTGATCGTCAACCCCGAGGCGTACCAGGTGCTCGGCGACTTCGGCCGACAGGTCGTGATCACCCATGAGACCGCCCATGTGGCCACCCGCGCCGCCACCACCGCGTCCACCCCGCTGTGGCTCTCGGAGGGGTTCGCCGACTGGGTCGGCTATCGCACCCCCGGCCGCACCCCGGGCCAAGTCGCCCCGGAGCTGGCCGACTCCGTGGCCTCCGGCCGACTGCCGCGCGCCCTCCCGCCCGACGACGCCTTCCGCTTCGGCAGTGAGCCGGACCGGCTCTCCCAGGCGTACGAGCAGGGCTGGCTGGCCTGTCGGCTGATCGCCGACCGGTGGGGCAGCCGCAAGCTGGTCGAGTTCTACCGCGAGGTCGGCGAGGCGCCGGGGCGGTCCGGGGCGGTGGAGTCGGCGCTGCGCCGGGTGCTGGACGTGGACCTGGCGGAGTTCACCGCGGACTGGCGTACGTATATGAAGAAGGAGCTGGGCGAAGGGGTCGGCGCGGGGGGCGGTTGACGCGCCCCGGGCGGACGCGGCGAACCGGTACTGTCGGCGGCGATGGACAAGACCCTGCTCGTGACCAACGACTTCCCGCCCCGGCCCGGCGGTATCCAGGCGTTCCTGCACAACATCGCGCTGCGGCTGGACCCGGAGCGGATCGTCGTCTACGCCTCCACCTGGAAGCGCGGCCAGGAGGGCGCCGAGGCCACCGCCCGCTTCGACGCCGAGCAGCCGTACCGTGTCGTCCGCGACCGTACGACGATGCTGCTGCCCACCCCGCGCGTCACCCGCCGTGCCGGGGCGCTGCTGCGCGAACACGGCTGCACCTCGGTGTGGTTCGGCGCCGCCGCGCCGCTCGGGCTGATGGCCCCGGCGCTGCGGAAGGCCGGGGCCCGGCGGCTGGTGGGGACCACCCACGGGCACGAGGCGGCCTGGGCGCAGCTGCCCGCCTCCCGCACCCTGCTGCGGCGGATCGGCGAGGGCACCGACACCCTCACCTACCTCGGTGAGTACACCCGCTCCCGGATCGCCGCGGCGGTCGGCCCCGAGCCCGCGTCCCGGATGGTCCAGCTGCCGCCCGGGGTGGACGAGAAGACATTCCACCCGGGGTCGGGCGGGGACGCGATCCGGGCCCGGCTGGGCCTCGCCGACCGGCCCGTGGTGGTGTGCGTCTCCCGGCTCGTACCGCGCAAGGGGCAGGACACACTGATCGAGGCGATGCCGCGGATCCTGCGGCGGGTGCCGGACGCGGTGCTGCTGATCGTGGGCGGCGGCCCGTACGCCAAGGAGCTGCGGCGGCTTGCGGAGACCGCCGGGGTGGCCGGGTCGGTGCGCTTCACCGGCGCGGTGCCCTGGGAGGAGTTGCCCGCCCACTACGGCGCGGGCGATGTGTTCGCCATGCCCTGCCGCACCCGCCGCGGCGGACTGGATGTGGAAGGGCTCGGCATCGTCTATCTGGAGGCGTCCGCCACCGGACTCCCGGTGGTCGCCGGGGACTCCGGCGGCGCCCCGGACGCGGTGCTGGACGGCGAGACCGGCTGGGTGGTGCCCGGCGGCTCCGCCGAGAGCTGCGCGGAGCGGATCGTGGCCCTGCTGGAGGACCCGGAGCTGCGGCGCCGTATGGGGGAGCGGGGCCGGGCGTGGGTCGAGGAGCGCTGGCGCTGGGATCTGCTCGCCGAGCGGCTGATGTCACTGCTGTGAGCTGTGACCCGCCGCGACTTCCCCTCACTCTGAGACTGTTCTCATGGCCGCCCCGCGGCCCGCGGGCGGCCATGAGAACACAGAGCGCTTGGGCGGCTCAGCCCCGGTAGATCGCCTCGATCTCGGCCGCGAAGTCCTTCGCCACCACATTCCGCTTCAGCTTCAGCGACGGGGTGACATGCCCGGAGTCCTCGGTGAACTGGGTCGGCAGGATACGGAACTTGCGCACCGACTCCGCCTTGGACACCGCCGCGTTGCCATCGTCGATCGCGGTCTGGATCTCCGCCAGCAGTTCCGGATCGTCCCGCAGCTCGGCCACCGTGACATCCTCCGGTTTGCCGTGTTCGGCGGCCCACCGGGGCAGGAACTCCTCGTCCACGGTGACCAGCGCGGCGACGAACGGACGGCCGTCGCCGACCACCATGCACTCGGCCACCAGCGCATGGGCGCGGATCCGGTCCTCGATCACCGCCGGGGCGACGTTCTTGCCGCCCGCGGTGATGATGATCTCCTTCTTGCGGCCGGTGATGGTGAGGTAGCCGTCCTCGTCGAGGGTGCCGACGTCCCCGGTGTGGAACCAGCCGTCGGACAGCGCCTCGGCGGTCGCGGCCTCGTTGTTCCAGTACTCGGTGAAGAGGTGGTCGCCGTGGAGCAGCACCTCGCCGTCGTCCGCGATCCGCACCACCGACCCCGGCATCGGCTGGCCCACCGAGCCGATCTTCTGCCGGTCCCAGGGGTTGAAGGTGGTGGCGGCACAGGTCTCGGTGAGGCCGTAGCCCTCCAGCACGGTGAAGCCGATGCCCCGGTAGAAGTGGCCAAGCCGCGCGCCCAGCGGGGCGCCGCCGGAGATCGCGTGGGTGGCCCGGCCACCGAGGACCGCCCGCAGCTTGCTGTAGACGAGCCGGTCGAAGACCTTGTGCGTGAACTTCAGCCGCAGCGACGGCCCGGAGGGGGTGTCCAGCGCCTTGCTGTAGGCGATGGCGGTGTCGGCCGCCTTGTCGAAGATCTTGCCCTTGCCCTCGGCCTGCGCCTTGGCCCGCGCCGAGTTGAAGACCTTCTCGAAGACCCGGGGCACGCCCAGCACCAAGGTGGGCCGGAACCCGGCCAGTTCATCGGTGAGCGTCTTGATGTCCGGGACATGGCCCAGCTTGATCGGCGCCAGCACCGCCGCGATCTCCACCAGACGCCCGAAGACATGGGCCTCGGGGAGGAACAGCAGCACCGAGGACTCACCGGTGTTGAAGATCGGCTTCATCCGGGCCACCGCGTTGCCGCACTCTGCGAAGAAGCTGCGGTGCGAGAGCACACAGCCCTTGGGACGGCCGGTGGTGCCCGAGGTGTAGACGATGGTGGCGGGGGAGTCCGCGTTCGCGAGCGAGCCGCGCTCGTCGACCACCTCTTCGGGGACGTCCGCCCCCAGCTTGCGCAGCGTCCCGATGGCGTCGCCCTCGATCCGCCAGACGTTCTCCAGCGCGGGCAGGGAGTCCCGGACGGCCTCCACGGCCGCCTCGTGCACCCCGGTCTCCACCAGCGCCGCGACCGCTCCCGAGTCGCTCAGGATCCACTGGACCTGCTCCGGTGAACTGGTCTCGTACACCGGCACGGTGACGCCGCCCGCGCTCCAGATGGCGAAGTCCAGCAGCGTCCACTCATAGCGGGTGCGGGACATCAGCCCCACCCGGTCGCCCGGCTGCACCCCGGCCGCGATCAGGCCCTTGGCGGCGGAGCGCACCTCGGCCAGGAACTCGGTCGCGGTGACGTCCTCCCAACGGCCGTCGACCTTGCGGCCGACCACAGCGACATCCGGATGCTGGGAGGCATTGCGGCGGATGAGGTCGGTCAGATTTCCGTCGGCCGGAACCTCGTACAGGGCCGGAAGGCTGAACTCGCGCAAGACTGCTGCTCCTCGTGGGCGCCGACGCCGCTACAGGGCAAGGGGGGTGGCTTGGACGGCCCGGACGTTACCCATCGGTACGGGCTCCGGGATAGGGGTTTCTGCCCAGATGTTTTATGCGTCACACACCGCCTTCTTACTGCCCGCAGACTAGTCGACCGGACCGACTGCTGATAAGTAACCGCAGGTAGACGCGGGGCGGCGGGGACAGAACACCTTACGGCCCGGTGGCCGCAGGTCTTAGGGTGACACGCATGCGAGTCCACGTGGTGAGCGACGTGCATGGCAACAGTGAGGACCTGGGGAAGGCCGGTGACGGAGCCGATGCCCTGATCTGCCTCGGTGACCTCGTGCTCTTCCTCGACTACGCGGATCACTCCCGCGGCATCTTCCCCGATCTGTTCGGCGTCGAGAACGCCGACCGCATCGTGGAGCTGCGCACGGCCCGCCGCTTCGAGGAGGCACGGGAGTTCGGCAACCGGCTGTGGGCGGGTATCGACCGCCGGACCGCCATCGAGTCCGCCGTCCGCCGCCAGTACGCCGAGCTGTTCGCCGCGTTTCCCACCCCGACGTACGCCACCTACGGCAATGTCGACATACCGTCCCTATGGCCGGAGTACAGCCGTCCCGGTCTCACCGTCCTCGACGGTGAGCGTGTGGAGATCGGGGGACTGGTCTTCGGCTTCGTCGGCGGCGGGCTGCGCACCCCGATGCGCACGCCGTACGAGATCGACGACGAGACCTACGCCGCCAAGATCGCGGCCCTCGGTGACGGGGTGGACGTGCTGTGCACCCACATTCCGCCGGATGTTCCCGAGCTCTGCTACGACACCGTGGCCCGCCGCTTCGAGCGGGGCAGTTCGGCCCTGCTGGAGGCGATTCACGCGGTCCGTCCCAGGTACGCCCTCTTCGGCCATGTCCATCAACCGCTCGCCCGCCGGATGCGGATCGGCGCCACCGAGTGCGTCAACGTCGGACACTTCGCCTCCTCCGGCACCCCCTGGAGCCTGGAGTGGTGAGCGGCGCGCGGTAGCCTTCACCGGCAGACACCCCATGCGGCGGACCGGTACGGAGGAGCCACGGCGATGGCGGAACACACCAGCTCGAGCATCACGATCGATGCGGCACCGGCCGACGTGATGGAGGTGATCGCCGACTTCGACCGTTACCCCGAGTGGTCCGGAGAGGTGAAGGAGGCCGACATCCTCACCAAGGACGACCGCGGCCGCGCCGAGCAGGTACGGATGGTTCTCGACGCCGGGGCGATCAAGGACGACTACACCCTCGCCTACACCTGGACCGGCGAGGACGAGGTGAGCTGGGCCCTGGTCAAGTCCCAGATGCTGCGCGCCCTCGACGGCTCCTACCGGCTCGCCCCGGTGGACGGCGGCAAGCGCACCGAGGTGACGTACCAGCTGACCGTGGACGTCAAGATCCCCATGCTCGGCATGATCAAGCGCAAGGCCGAGAAGGTCATCATCGACCGCGCCCTGGCGGGTCTGAAGAAGCGCGTCGAGACCGTCTGAGACCGGCCGGGCGGCTCCCGGGCCGGAAGGACGACCCGCTGAGCCGCCGGTCCGCCGGCCCGCCGTACCGCCCGCACACGCGCACCCCGTACCACCCCGCCCGGAGGCTCCTTTCATGCGTACGGTCCTCGTCACCGGTACCGGCGGGGCGGGCCGCACCACCGTGGCCGCCGCGACCGCCCTGGCCGCCGCCCGCGAGGGGCGGCGGGCGCTGCTGCTGACCGCCGACCCGGACGGCACCCCCGAGACCCTGCTCGGCACCGGTCCGCTGCGCCCGGCCCCCGGCCGGGACGCCGACCGGCTGCCGTGGTCCGTGCCCGTCGAGGTCACCCCGGGGCTGTGGGCCGCCCGGATCGTCACCGACCACTGGTTCCGCGACGAGCTGACCGCGCTCCAGGAGCGCGGCCGGAGCGCCCTCGACATGCTGGGCGCCAGCCCGCTGGACGGCGAGGAGCTGACCGCCCTCCCCGGGATGGAGTCCTTCGCGCTGCTGCGCGCGCTGCGGCTGGCCGGGGCCGCCTCGCCCGGCACCGGCTGGGACGTCCTCGTCGTCGATATGCCGCCCGCCCCGGAGGCGGTCGGGATGCTGGCCCTGCCCGAGCAGCTGCGGCGCTATCTGCGGCGGCTGCTGCCCGCCGAGCGGCAGGCGGCCCGCGCGCTGCGTCCGATGCTCGCCCAGCTCGCCGGGGTGCCGATGCCCGCGCAGAAGCTCTATGAGACCGCCGAGCGCTGGGAGCACGAGCTCGCGGCGGTGCAGAGCGTGATCGACTCCGAGGCCACCACGGTACGGCTGGTGGTGGACCCCGGTCCGCTCGCCGACCGCGCGCTGCGCACCGCCCGCGCCGGGCTCGCCCTGCACGGCTGCCGGGTGGAGGCGGTCATCGCCAACCGGCTGCTGCCCACCGGCACCGCCGACCCCTGGCTCGCCGCCCTCTCCGGCCAGCAGCAGGCCGCGCTCAAGGAGCTGTACGAGCAGTGGGCGCCCGCCGTACCGGTGCGTGAGCTGCCGCATCTGGGCCGCGATCCGCAGGGCCTCGGCGATCAGCCCGCCACCGGCGACCGGCCCGCCACCGGCGAGGCCTCCGCCCCCGGCGAGGCGTCCGACCCCGGCGAGGCGTCCGCCCCCGGACCCGATGACGCCGACGGTCCGCGGCCCGCCGGGCTCGCCGCCCTCGCCGGGGCCGTCGGAGCGCCGGAGCCCCGCCCCGACCGGCCCGCCGCCGACCCCTGGACCGTGGAGGACCGGCTCGCCGACGACGGGGTCCTGCTGTGGCGGCTGCCGCTGCCCGGCGCCGAGCGTGACGCCCTCGCCCTGGTCCGCCGCGGCGATGAACTGATCGTCACCGTCGGCTCCTTCCACCGGGTGCTGTCCCTGCCGTCCGCGCTGCGCCGCTGCACCGTCTCCGGCGCCGGACTGCGCGACGGAGCGCTCCAGGTGCGCTTCACCCCCGACCCCGATCTATGGCCCAAGGGGCTCTGACCCCGGCCGCGCACCTGGGGCTCTGACCGGGCTCCGCCGTTCCGGTAACGTCGGTGGCAAGCCCGGAGATACGCACCGGACCGCCAGAGCCTCCCCGCCGCAGGAGTTCGCCATGAGCGATGCCACCGAGCGCCCCGCAGACCCGGACACCGAGATCCCGGTCGCCGAAATCGATCCCGACGCCTGGGAGCGGGCCTGCGCCGAGGATCTCGCCGCCGAGCGGGCCCGCCGGACCCGGGAGTCGGCGGAGGAGCCGGGCAGCGCCGCCGAGGAGCTGCGCAAGCTGGCCGAGGCGCTGGCCGACCGGTTCACCGGCACACAGTCCCCGCTCGCCGGCACCCCCGTCCATGGGGCCGTACAACAATTGATCGCACAGGCCAAGGCCGCTGTGGAACCGGTCATGGAGCGCAACCCGGATGTATTTGACCATCTCGCCAGCGCCGGAACGGAGCTGCTCGCCGCCTATCGCGCCGCTGTTGCGGGCCAGGAGCAGCGCTGGACCAAGGACACCGACAGTGGTGCCAAGGGTCGTGATGAGGGAGGAGAGAGTTCGAGTAGTGAACACATCGACCTCGATTGAGCGCTCCTCCGGTACCGTTAGCGGCGGCGGGGTTCGACCAAATAACTGAGGGACTCATGGGACTCACCATCGGCGTCGACATCGGCGGCACGAAAATCGCGGCTGGCGTGGTCGACGAAGAGGGCTCGATTCTCGAAACGAGCACGGTATCGACCCCACCGACCCCGGAGGGGGTCGTCGATGCCATCGCGGACGCGGTGCGCAAGGTGAGCAGCGGATACGACGTCGAGGCCGTGGGCATCGGCGCCGCCGGATACGTGGACGACAAGCGCGCCACGGTGCTCTTCGCGCCCAACATCAACTGGCGGCACGAGGCGCTCAAGGACAAGGTCGAACAGCGCGTCGGGCTGCCCGTGGTGGTGGAGAACGACGCGAACGCGGCCGCCTGGGGCGAGTTCCGCTTCGGCGCCGGCGCCGGCCATGACGACGTCGTGTGCATCACGCTCGGCACCGGTCTGGGCGGCGGCATCATCATCGGCGGCAAGCTGCACCGCGGCCGGTTCGGCGTCGCCGCCGAGTTCGGCCATATAAGGGTCGTCCCGGACGGTCTGCTGTGCGGCTGCGGCAGCCAGGGCTGCTGGGAGCAGTACGCCTCCGGCCGCGCGCTGGTCCGCTACGCCAAGCAGCGCGCCGCCGCCACCCCGGAGAACGCCGAGGCGCTGCTCGGCCTCGGTGACGGCACCGCCGAGGGCATCCAGGGCAAGCACATCAGCGACGCCGCCCGCCAGGGCGACCCGGTCGCCATCGACTCCTTCCGCGAGCTGGCCCGCTGGGCCGGGGCGGGCCTCGCCGACCTCGCCTCGCTCTTCGACCCCTCGGCGTTCATCGTCGGCGGCGGAGTCTCCGACGAGGGCGATCTGGTCCTGGAGCCGATCCGCAAGTCCTTCCGCCGCTGGCTCGTCGGCAACCAGTGGCGTCCGCACGCCCAGGTGCTCGCCGCCCAGCTCGGCGGCAAGGCCGGGCTCGTCGGAGCCGCCGACCTGGCCCGCCAGGGCTGACCGGGCCGCCGCCGTGGCCCTCGCGGATCTGCCCGGATCCTCCACCGGCCCGGACGCGGCGGTGGTGCGCGTGCTCAGCTACAACATCCGCTCGCTGCGCGACGACCGTGAGGCGCTGGTCCGGGTGATCCGGGCCTGCGCCCCCGATGTGCTGTGCGTCCAGGAGGCGCCGCGCTTCTTCCGCTGGCGCAAGGCGGCCGCCTGGCTCGCCCGGGAGACCGGCCTCGCCTACACCACGGGCGGGGCCACCGCCACCGGCCCGATGATCCTCACCTCGCTGCGCGCCCAGGTGGAGCGGACCGAGGACATCCTGCTGCCCCGGGTCCCCGGGCTGCACCGGCGCGGTTTCGCCACCGCCGTGCTGCGCTTCGGGGCCGGTCACCGCGATACCGACGGGGTGCGGCTCGGCGTGGTCAGCTGCCATCTGAGCCTGTCCGCCGCCGAGCGCTACGACCAGGCCGGGATGTTGCTGGACCGGGTCGCGGCCCTCGACGTGCCGTACGCGGTCGCCGCCGGGGACATCAACGACCGACCCTACGGCCGGGCCTTCCGCAGGATCGCCGGGCGGCTGCGGGACGGCTGGGCCACCGAGCCCTGGGGGAGCGAGGTCACCTTCTCCGTGGATGAGCCCCGCCGCCGTATCGACGCGGTCTTCGCCTCGGAGGGGGTGGAGATCATCGGCTGTGGGGTCCCCGTCGGGCTGCCCGGTGTCACCGACACGGACCTGAGGGCGGCCACGGACCATCTCCCGGTCCTGGCCGCCCTCAGGCTCCCGCGTGTGCCCCGGCCCGAGGGGCGTTCCCCCGTCTCCCCGGACCGGGGCCGTTCCGGCCGCTAGCCGCCCTCAGCCACGCCGCTGGGGGCGCTGCTTGGCCTTGTCCACGACGGCGTAGTCCGCCAGGTATGAACGCTGGACGAACACCTTCCCGCCCGAGGTGCGGGTGTCGCGCATCCCCAGGTACTCATAGCTGCCCGGGGCGAAGATGAACACCGCGGACAGGCCGGCCTCCCCCTTGTACGAGATCGCGATCCCCTCGCGGCCGTTGGCGTCCTTCTCGCCCGGCGTCGCCTTCACCCCGGGGATCTTGGCCAGCGCCTCATAGGCGGCGGGCCGCAGCCCCTTGGGCATCACCGGTACCCGGTAGAGCAGCCCGGCGAGGCCGAACTCGATGTCGCCCCAGTCCTTCTTGCCGACCGGCTTGTCGTACCGCGGCTTGTCGTACAACATCCAGTCCCGGACGGCGATCAGCAGTTTGTCCGGGTCGGTGGGAAGGGCTTCGAGCCGTGTCCAGTCCTGCGGCGGCCAGACCGACTCGTTCTCCTTGACCGGATCCGACCACCAGCCGTGGCCGATCTCCATGATCCAGGAGCGCTTGGAGTCGTCCACCGACCGCCAGGTCTCGTCCGTGTAGGACTTCGTCTCGCCGCTCCGCTTCGAGGTCTCCTTGATGATCTCCTTGGTGTAGACGAACTGGTCGTCGCGGGGGGCGAGATCCTTCTCCCGCTTGCGCTCCGCCACCGCGGCGCCGCGCAGCACGGTCGCCGCGCTCACGTTCGCCAGCCGGGGCTGGACGCCGCCCGGCCGGGCCTTGGCGCCGCCGCTGTCGGAGCCGTGGTCCGCGGCGACCAGCACCCCTGCGGTCGCCGCCGCGGCGAGGCACGCGGCGAGCGCGATCCGCAGTACCGGACGGCGGCGCGGCCGGACCGCGGCGGGCACGGTCCTGACCGGGCCGCCCGCCTGCTGGTCCATCGCCGCGAGCAGCCGGTCGCGGGCCCGGTCGCGGGCCTCGCCGGACAGCGGGGGTTCGCCCGTGTCCCACTCCCGCAGCAGTTCGATGTCATTCCTGGGCTTGTCATGCATGGCCGGAGTCCTCCCGGAGAGCCGATGGATCGGATCCGCCCAGCGCTTCGCGCAGTCTGCTGCGAGCCCGGTGCAGCCGTGATCTGACCGTGCCGACGGGGACCCCCAGCGCCAGTGCCGCCTCCTCGTACCCGAGGTCGGCCCAGGCCACCAGCAGCAGGACATCGCGGTGGCGGGCGGAGAGCCGGGCCACTGCCGCGGCCAACTCCCGGCGCACCCCCTGCGCGCTGACCCGCGCCGCCACCCGGTCCGCGACCGCCTCCTCGTGCTCGGCGGGCACCGGAAGGCCGGCCAGCGCCCTGAAGCGCCGTGCCTCCGCCCGGCGGTGCCGGCTGATGAGATTGGTCGCGATGCCGAACAGCCACGGGCGGGCGTCGTCCCGCGCGAGGTCGTACCCATGACGCCGCTGGAACGCGGTGGTGAAGGTCTCCGCCATCAGGTCGTCCGCCGCCTCGGCGCCCAGACGGCGGGCCGCGTAGCGGTGCACCGCCTCGGCATGGCGGTCGAACAGCACGGCGAACGCTTCGGGCTCATCCCGGGACCGTTCGATCAGCGAGGCGTCGGTGTCCTGTGACTGGCCGACGCGGACGCCCGGTTCGACGGTCATCGGGGCTCCTCTCGTTCCTACGAACTCTTCGAAGGTGTGGGCTTGTTGTTCACCCGTACTTCGCCGTTCGCGGGAATCGAGTTCCCTTTTACCGCCGCTGGCGCGTATGCCGAGGTCAGACGACCGCGCCGCGCCCCGGGTCGTCGTCCTCCTCGTCGTCGCCGTCCCTCATCCGCATCACCAGAGTGGCGAAGCCGCCCAGGAAGCCGCCGATGCCCAGGGTGGTGATCCACCAGGTCATCTCGACCCTGAACACCACCACACCGATCAGCAACAGCGGTCCGCCCAGCACACCCAGCCAGGCGAAGCGGGAGGTGGTGTCGGACTCGGGCAGCGGAGGCGGCTCGGGCGGGACGAAATGGCCCTCGTCGCTCTCGTCGAAGTCGTCCTCGGAGGGCTCGTCGGCCTCCCAGTCACGCGGACCGACGCCCGGCGCGTAGACGACAAAGCTGCCGACCGGCTTGTCTCCGTCGCCCGGAGCGCCGGTGACCGGCTTGGTGACGTCGTCCGGACCCGGGCCGTCGGCGCTCTTGCCCTCCAGGCCCTTGCCCTCGGGGCCGGTGCCGTCCGCGCTCTCGTCCTCGGCACGGTCGGATGTGCCCGGCGCGCCGTCCTCGTGGGCCGGATCGGTGGCCGGGCCATGCTCCCGCCCCCACCGCTCGACCAGGTTCTCCGCGACGGGCCAGCGCTCCGCCTCCGGCGGGTCCGGCGGCTCCTCCCCGTACGCCGCGACGATCTCGGCGAAGGCGGCGTCGTCGCGCCGCGCATCCGCCTCGTTCTCGTTCGAGTCGCGCTCAGCCACTGGCCGCCGCCCCCTCCCTTCCGGTGCCCGTCCCGGTCTCCTCCTCCATACCCGCCGTCAGGCGGGTGATGAACGCGACCGTCTCCTCGAAGATGAACTCGGCGTCGTGGTCCAGGGTCGCCACGTGATAACTCCGCTCCAGCAGCCGCTCGGTGGTGTCCCGGGAGGACACCTGGCTGAGGATGCGCTCGGAGTCGGCGGGCGGCACCACATGGTCCTGCGCGCTGTGCATCACCAGCAGCGGCTGGGTGACCTGCGGCAGCTCGGCGTCGACCAGCCGGAAGAAGCGCCGCAGCGAGTGCACCGCGTGCAGCGGGGTGCGGTCGTAACCCAGCTCGTGGGAACCGGGCTTGGCGATATCGCTCGCGATGCCCTTCACCGACGGCACCAGATGGCGCATCACCGGCAGCGCCACCGCCAGCGGATCATGGATCTTGTTCGCCGGGTTGACCAGGGCCAGTCCGCTGATCGCCGGACCGTGCTGGGCGGCCAGCCGCAGCGCCAGCGCCCCGCCCATCGACAGACCGCAGACGAAGACCCGCTCACAGCGCTCCGTGAGCGCCCGCAGCTCCCGGTCGACCTCGGCGTACCAGTCCTGCCAGCCGGTGACCGCGAGATCCTGCCAGCGGGTGCCGTGGCCGGGAAGGAGCGGCAGTGAGACGGTGAAGCCCCGCGCCGCGAGATGATCGGCCCAGGGACGCACCGACTGCGGAGAACCGGTGAAGCCGTGCGAGACGAGCACGCCGATCCGCCCGCCGTCGTGGCGGAACGGCTCGGCTCCGGGAAGGAGCGGCACCACGGATCTCCGTTCGATGGTGAGTGGGGCAGGGGAGGAACCGGTGTTCGGGACCAGGCGGCCCGGCACCTCAGCGTACG
The DNA here is from genome assembly GCF_040650655.1 of Streptomyces sp. NPDC048636. NCBI lineage: Bacteria > Bacillati > Actinomycetota > Actinomycetes > Kitasatosporales > Streptomycetaceae > Streptomyces > Streptomyces sp. NPDC048636. The sequence goes on from NZ_JBEZHR010000002.1 coordinate 741,407, forward strand.
CGGCGCGCCGCACACGGGGTAGGCAGGTTAAGGTCTCCTCGTCGGATACAGGAGGTTCTCGGTTGTTCTACGGTGCGATGAAGCTGTCGGTGGGTGGCTCACTGAAGCTCGCCTTCCGGCCCTGGGTGGAGGGACTGGAGCACATCCCCGCCGAGGGGCCGGCCATTCTGGCCAGCAACCACCTCTCGTTCTCCGACTCCTTCTTCCTGCCCGCGATGCTGAACCGCAAGGTCACCTTCATCGCCAAGCAGGAGTACTTCACCACCCCGGGCGTCAAGGGGCGGCTGACGGCGGCCTTCTTCAAGGGCGTCGGCCAGCTCCCGGTGGACCGCTCGGGTTCCCGCGGCGCCGGTGAGGCCGCGATCAAGGCGGGCATCGATGTGATCAAGCGCGGTGAGCTCTTCGGTATCTACCCCGAGGGCACCCGCTCGCCCGACGGCCGCCTCTACCGCGGCAAGCCGGGCGGCCTGGCCCGGGTGGCACTGGCCACCGGCGCGCCGGTGATCCCCGTCGCCATGATCGACACCGAGAAGATCCAGCCGCCCGGCAAGGTCATGCCCAAGCTGATGCGGCCCGGTATCAAGATCGGCAAGCCGCTGGACTTCAGCCGCTACCACGGCATGGACGGTGACCGCTTCATCCTGCGCTCGGTGACCGACGAGGTCATGTACGAGATCATGAAGCTCTCCGGCCAGGAGTACGTCGACATCTACGCGACCGCCGCCAAGCGGCAGATCGCGGACGCCGAGGCGGCCAGGAAGCAGGCGGAGAAGGCCGAGAGGGAGAAGCACAAGGACAAGGCCGGGGCGTAACGCGCGGCCGGCCCGGGGGTGGGGGATCGTGGCGCAGCAGCCCGAGCACACGCGTGCGCCGGGGGAGTCGGGGCACGGGCACACGGCGGGAGAATCCGGCCACGGTCGGGAGCGCCCGGCCGAGCGGCCCAGACGCGAGCGCGTGGTGCGGATGTCCGTCGAGCAGCCGCTGTGGCAGGCGCTGACCGCCTACCGCATGCTCACCCTCCTGTACGCCCTCACCCTCTACGTCCTCTCCTTCCACCACTACGACCATCCGCTGGGCGCGGGCGCCTATATGGCCGTGCTGACCGTGTGGACGGCGCTGACCTTCCGCATGGTCTCCTCGGCCGAGCGCTGCACCCGCCGCTTCCTGGTCGGCGACCTCAGCGTGGCGGTGGTGGGCATCCTGCTCACCCCGCTCGTCGACACCCACGACCGGATCGCCGAGGGCACCCCGACCCTGCCGTCCATATGGACCGCGGGCGCCGTCCTCGGATTCGCCATCAAGGGCGGCTGGCGCTGGGCCGCGTGGGCCTCGACCGTGGTCTGCGCCGCCAACATCATCGAGCGCGGCGGCTTCGCCCAGGACACCGTCCATATGCTGCTGCTCGTCTGGGTGGCGAGCGTGGCCATCGGCTATATCGTCGAGGTGGCCCGGGCCAGTGAGCGCACCCTCGCCCGCGCGCTCCAGATCGAGGCCGCGACCCGCGAACGGGAGCGGCTGGCCCGCGACATCCACGACAGCGTGCTCCAGGTGCTCGCCATGGTGCAGCGGCGTGGCGCCGCGATCGGCGGCGAGGCGGCCGAACTGGGCCGGATGGCGGGCGAACAGCAGGTCGCGCTGCGCACCCTGGTCTCCACGGGTCTGGTGACCCCGCCGCGCACCGCCCCCGACCGGCGTGCCGCGGCCCTCGCCCCGGACGACGACCCCGAGGGCGCCGATGCCGAGCCATGCGATCTGCGGGCCCTGCTGGCGCCGCGTACCGGAGCCAAGGTCACCCTCTCCGAACCCGGCGCCCCCGTGTTCCTCCCGGCCCACGCCGCCCGGGAGTTGGCGGCCGCCGTCGGCGCCTCGCTGGACAACGTACGGGCCCACGCGGGCGAGGAGGCCCGCGCCTGGATCCTGGTGGAGGACGAACCGGGCGCCGTGATGGTGACCGTACGGGACGACGGCCCCGGCATCCCCGAGGGACGGCTCGCCGACGCCGAGCGGGAGGGCCGCCTCGGGGTGGCCCTGTCCATCCGGGGACGGCTGCGCGACCTCGGCGGTACGGCCGAGTGGATCTCGGCCCCGGGCCAGGGCACCGAAGTGGAACTCACCGTCCCGAAGGCCCCCGTGCCGTCCGGGACTTCGGCTTCGACGGACGCGCCGTCGGCGGACGACCCGTCCGCGGACGACAAGGGGAAGGCAGCACGATGACCGATCACCACGAGGACCGCCCGGTGACGGTGATGGTGGTGGACGACCATCCGATGTGGCGCGACGCGGTGGCCCGCGATCTGTCCGAGGCCGGGTTCGATGTGGTGGCCACCGCCGGGGACGGCCCGCAGGCCGTCCGCCGGGCCAAGGCCGCCGAGCCCGACGTCCTGGTGCTCGACCTCAACCTCCCCGGGCTGCCCGGTGTCGAGGTCTGCAAGGAGGTCGTCGCCGCCCACCCCCAGCCGCGGGTGCTGGTGCTCTCCGCCAGCGGTGAGCACGCCGACGTCCTGGAGGCGGTGAAGTCCGGCGCCACCGGCTATCTGCTGAAGTCGGCCAGTACCGAGGAACTCATCGACGCCGTTCGCCGCACCGCCGCCGGGGACCCGGTCTTCACCCCCGGTCTCGCGGGTCTTGTGCTCGGCGAATACCGGCGGCTCGCCGGAGAACCCGCCCCCACCGCCGCCGACCAGCCGGTCGCCCCGCAGCTGACCGAGCGTGAGACGGAGGTGCTGCGGCTGGTCGCCAAGGGGCTCTCGTACAAGCAGGTCGCCGAGCGGCTGGTCATCTCCCACCGCACCGTGCAGAACCATGTGCAGAACACCCTCGGCAAGCTGCAACTGCACAACCGTGTGGAGCTGGTGCGGTACGCCATCGAACGGGGCCTGGACGACGCCTGAGGTTTGGCGGCGGGCCCGCCCCTCGTACGGGTGAAGTTCAAAGTCAACTCCCTTGGCAGGTGCGGGAATCGACCGCGGCCCCATCCCCTGTGACCTGGATCACCGTTAGCGTGGCCCCTCCGTACCGGGCCCCTCATGGGATTCCACGGCAGAAGGGAAGAAACGATGCGGGTCGGAGTGCTGACCGGTGGCGGCGACTGCCCCGGACTCAACGCGGTCATCCGCGCCGTCGTCCGCAAGGGCGTACAGGAATACGGCTATGACTTCATCGGCTTCCGGGACGGCTGGCGAGGCCCTCTCGAGAACCACACCATTCCCCTCGACATCCGCGCGGTGCGCGGCATCCTGCCACGCGGGGGCACCATCCTCGGCTCGTCCCGTACCAACCCCCTCCAGAGCGAGGACGGTATCCGCCGGGTCAAGGACACCCTCGCCAAGCAAGAGGTCGACGCGCTGATCGCGATCGGCGGCGAGGACACCCTCGGCGTCGCCGCCCGGCTCTCCGGCGACTACGGCATCCGCTGCGTCGGCGTCCCCAAGACCATCGACAACGACCTCTCCGCCACGGACTACACCTTCGGCTTCGATACCGCCGTCAACATCGCCACCGAGGCGATCGACCGGCTGCACACCACCGCCGAGTCCCATATGCGTGTCCTCGTCGTCGAGGTGATGGGCCGCCACGCGGGCTGGATCGCCCTCCACTCCGGGCTCGCGGGCGGCGCCAACGCCATCCTCATCCCCGAGCGGCGCTTCGACGTCGACCAGATCTGCGGCTGGGTCGAATCCCGCTTCAAGATCCGCTACGCGCCGATCGTGGTGGTGGCGGAGGGCGCCATGCCGAAGGGGGGCGACGCCGTGCTGAAGGACGACACGCTCGACTCCTTCGGGCACGTCCGGCTCTCCGGGATCGGCGAATGGCTGGCCAAGGAGATCGAACGCCGTACCGGCAAGGAGGCCCGTACGACGGTGCTCGGCCATGTGCAGCGCGGCGGCACCCCCAGCGCGTTCGACCGCTGGCTCGCCACGCGCTTCGGACTGCACGCGATCGACGCCGTGCGGGACGAGGACTTCGGCACGATGGTCGCCCTTCGTGGCACCGATATCGTCCGCGTCCCGCTGGCCGACGCGACGGCCCGTCTCAAGACGGTGAATCCGTCGCTGTACGCGGAGGCGGAGGTCTTCTTCGGCTGAACCGCGTCCGCCCACGGCCGGAGCGCTCATCTGACGTGAGCATTGTGGGGCCGGAGTGGGCTGAGGGGCGTTCGGTGTCCGTGGGACGTGCTTCGTTGGACTCATGCGAAAGTCACGTCCCACGTACCGACGGTCCCTGATCGCGTCAGCCGGTCTGCTCGCTCTGGTGCTGTCCGGGTGTGGCGGAGACGGCGAGTCGGACACCGCCAAGCCCTCCGCCGAGTCCTCCGCCAAGTCCACCGCCAGGCCCTCCGCCACGCCGGACTCGAAGGCGAGCGCTTCGCACTCGGCCACGCCGCCCGCGCCGGACACCGAGGCACCGCCCGCGACGGAGGACGCGGACCGGAGTGACGACGGCTCGGACTGGAGCGACGACGGCTCGGACTGGAGCGACGACGGCACGGGCTGGAGCGACGACGACGAGGACCTCAGCATCACCAGGGCACCGAAGCGCAAGGACGCGAAAGAGGTGCTGGTCAGCGTCGACTCGGCCAAGGGGAGTCGGACGATCAAGGTGAAGCCCGTGACCGTCAACGGCCTGTCGTGGCAGCTGAACTGTCAGGGCGAGGGAGACATCTCCATTTCCATGGGCTCCGCCCTTGAAGAACAGGAGGGTCCGTGCGGGGGCGGTGACGTCAACTTCATGGCGGGGAGCGAGCACGGTCCCGAGTCCCGGACGATCCGGTCCGTGGTCATCAAGGCCCCCGCGCACGTTCGCTGGAGCCTGACGATCGGCCGGTACTGACGCCTGACCTGACGCCCGACCGGGGGCCCGGGGGCGGGCCGGGCCCCCGAGGATTCACACCCGCACGGCGGCAAGCAGCTCCGCCACCACCCCCACCCCATCCATCGTCAGCACCGACTCCGGATGGAATTGAAGCCCCGCGAACCCCGGCCCCCGCACCGCGTGCACATCCCCGCTCCCCGCGTCCCGGCTGAGCTCCACCCGGTGCATCGCCAACTCCGCCTCCACCGCCTCGTCACACCGCGCCGTGAACGTGTTGTAGAAGCCCACCGTCTCCTCGCGCCCGAAGAAGTCGATCCGCTCCTGCGCCCCCTGGAACGGCACGTCCTTCCGTACGATCTCCAGCCCCAGCTCCGCCGCGATCAACTGATGTCCCAGACACACCCCCAGCAGCCCGTGCCGGTGCCCGGCCACCAGCTCCGCGGCCAGTCCCCGCAGGAACCGCATCCTCGGGTCGGCGGTGTCCCTCGGATCGCCCGGCCCGGGGCCCAGCACCACCGGCCCCTCGTGCGCGAGCGCCGCCTCCCGTACGCCCGGCTCGTCGTACCGCCGCACGGTGACGGTCAGTCCGGCCGTCCGCAGCAGATGGGCGAGCATCGCGGTGAAGGTGTCCTCGGCGTCGATCACCAGCGCGTGCCCCGGCACCCCGCCCGCCGCGGCGTCCGTCCGCATCCGCAGCCAGAACGGCGCGAGATCGGCCCGCCGCGCGTCCAGCGCCGCCCGCACCCGCGGATCGTCGGCGAGCCGGGGCCGCGCGACGGCCTCGTCCCGCACCACCGGCCGCGGCAGCACCCCCAGCGCGCTCAGCACCCCCGCCGCCTTGGCGTGTGTCTCCGCCACCTCACCCCGCGGATCGGAGTGCCGCACCAGCGTCGCGCCGACCGCCACCCGCAGCGCACCCGCCCCGTCGATGTCGGCGGTACGGATCAGGATCGGTGAGTCCAGGGTCTGCGCCCCGCCGCCGTCCCGTCCGATGAGGGCCAGCGCCCCCGCGTAGTAGCCACGCCCGCCGGGCTCGTACCGCTCGATCACCCGGCAGGCGTTCTGCACCGGGGATCCGGTGACCGTCGCCGCGAACATCGTCTCCCGCAGCACCTCCCGCACATCCAGCGAGGACCGCCCGCGCAGCTCGTACTCGGTGTGCGCGAGATGCGCCATCTCCCGCAGCCGGGGGCCGACCACCACACCGCCCCGGTCGCCGACGGTGCACATCATCTTCAGCTCCTCGTCCACGACCATGGACAGCTCCTCCACCTCCTTGCGGTCGTGGAGGAAGGCCACCAGCCCGTCGGCGTCGGCCCCACCGGCCGGGTAGCGGTACGTCCCGCTGATCGGGTTCATCACGACCGTGCCCCCGGACATCCGCACATGCACCTCGGGGCTGGCCCCCACCAGCGTCCGGCCGTCCGCCAGCCGCACCACATACGTCCAGTACGCGCCCCGCTCACCCGCCAGCAGCCGTCGGAAGAGCGCGAGCGCGTCGGTACTCCCGAATTCCGGGATCTCTCCCCGGAAGGTCCGTCGGATCACGAAGTTGGCGCCCTCGCCGGTGCCGATCTCCTCCGCGATGACCCGCCGTACGATCCCGGCGTACGTGTCGTCGTCGACGTCGAAGGCCGCGCCCTCGACGTTCACCCGGTGCGCGGGCAGCGCGTCCAGCACCTCGCCGAGCGGCAGTTCGTAACGCTCCTCCGGCCGCAGCACGGCCAGCGGTGTCCCGTCGTCCCGTACGTCGAACCCCCGCTCCCGGATCTGCCGGAACGGCACCAGCGCCAGCGCGTCCGGCACCGGTGCCCCGCTCTCCGGGGCACCGGTCGGCAACGGGATGTCGGTCAGCCGCTCCACCTCGCCCACCGGGCCGACCAGGACCTCCACGGTGTCCTCGGCGTGCCCGGGGGTACGGCGGTGGAGCAGGGCGAACGGGGAGTCGGCGGCCAGCAGCCGCGCGATGACGTCGCGGGTCGCGGGATGTGTGGCGTCGCGCATGACGGTGTGTTCCTTCCGGGAAGGAGGAACGGCCCGCACAAACGCCGAAGGCCGCCCCTCGGGCGGCCTTCGCGTGGTGTCTGGGAGTACGCGCGATCAGTGGGCCGCCGGATGAGCGGTCCACCACCAGTTCATGTTCCGTCGCGCGCGCATGTCCGGAACCCTACACGAGCGGTCATCGGCCGGGCTGGCTGTCGTGTGTGTCACGGTTCGGTGAGGGGTTCTTCACGGGGCGGTCGCCAGCCGTCCCGAGATGCCCGGGATCGTCGCTCTTGTGGGCGGGGCGCCCGCGAACCGCGTTTTTGCCATGTCAGAGGGGTGGGCTAACTTTCAGGGCCGCGCATCGTATTGATGTGCACAGCACACCACCACCACGGGGGTAATTCGCCATGTCCACGCTCAGCCATCAGACCAAGGTCAAGATCATCGCCATCCCGCTGGCTCTGATCATCGCGGGTGTCTGGTACTACAACAGCCGCGGCAACACCACCGGCCCGGAGCAGCAGAAGAAGGTGGCCAGCCAGACCATCGACACGGGCGACTGCGTGCAGAACAAGGGCACCGAGGGCGACCCGGACCTGACGAAGGTCGACTGCGGTGCCGCGACGGCCGACTACAAGGTCAAGGAGGACTGGCCGCTGGACCACGCCTGCGAGGCGGGTCTGAGCCAGTACCAGGTCACGAGGAACGGCCGGGCGCAGTACACCCTGTGCATGGAGAAGCTGGCCGGCTGACGCCCGGCACCCGCCGCCGCGGCCCCGCACATGAGGTGCGGGGCTTCGTCGCACCACCCCTGTCACGCCTGTGATGCGGGCTGGACAGGCGTGACGAGCACACTGACACCCGCGGGCCCTCCCACGCGTGGGCCGCAACGGCATCGTCCCAGACGGCCCGGATATCGGCGGCGATGTCGTCGGGGGCAACGGCCTGGAAGACCGGAGCGGGCTCTCGCTCTCCGGAACTCCTGCTGTAGTCCCTTCTGGCCTCGGCCGAGGAATCCCAGGTGTCCCTGTCAACGATGTCCCGGCCGTCCAGCGCGAACACCTGGCCCGCGGGAGCGTCGGGCCGTCCCTGACGTTGGTACTCCCGGGACCACAGCGCCACCGACAGCCACGCTCGCCTGTCCTCGGAGGCGAGTTCGTGCCATATGCCCGCGCGGTTCAGGTGACCCGTGCGAATCAGGTCCCATACCCATTCCGCCCCAGGCAGGGCGTTCTCGCACCACAACGTCACCGTGACGTCGACGAGGTCGGCTCCGCGGGCGGAGGGCTTGACGTCGACGACTGTGACCTCGTTGACGAAGTAGGACCCCATGGTGGCACCGTCGGCGTCGAGGACGTCGAACCAAACGTTCCCCGCCATGGCGCGACGACTGCCAACGTGGTCAAGGCTCTTCAACAGGCCGCCCTGCGGGAGGCAGCCCGCGAGGTGCACTCGGCGTGCCGCTTCTTCTTCCGGAAGCGGCGTGAACAGCCCCTCGGCCTCGTGACAGGCTCTGACCTTCAGAGGGTGCCGGTCGCTGTCGCGGTGACGAAGTCGGCGAAGGCAGCGGGGGAGAGCAGCAGGGTGGGGCCGTGGGGGTTCTTGGAATCCCGCACGGCCACCCGGTGGTTGGCGGTCTCCGCGACCTCGACGCACTCGCCCTGGTCCTCGCTGTAGCTGGACTTGCGCCAGGTGAGACCGCCGAGAGGGGCGCACTCCACGCATTCGCTATTGCCGACATCCCCGCTGTAGCTGGACTTGCGCCACTCAGGACTGCGTTCCATAGCGTTCCTCCATCACGTGCGCGATCAGATCCGTCGATTCCTGTAGGGAGAGGGCGGCAGCCTGGAGATGAGCGTAACGAAGGCTGAGGTCCGCGACGTACTCTGGATCGGCGGACATATGTCCCGCTCTGTAGGTCTCGTCGTATGCGAGATCAGGGCTGTTCTTGAAGCGCAGTAACGAGAAAGCGCCTTGAAAGCCAGCATGTGCTCCGGCCGTGAACGGCAGGATCTGGATGTGCACTTGGGGGTGGTCGCGGAAGCCCAACAGGTGCGCCAGTTGGGCTCGCATGACATCCCGGCCGCCGATTCCCTGGCACAGCACCCCTTCGCCAAGCACGGCCCACAGTAGCGGCGGGCGCTTCCTGTGAAGGATGTGCTGGCGTGACAGTCGCTGCTCCAGCCGTGATTCGATCTCGTCCTTGTGGAGCACGCCGAGCACCGCCCGAGCGTAGTCCTTGGTCTGCAACAGGCCGTTCACCACGGTCATCTCGAAAACGAACTTCTGGGTGGCTTCGGCCTCCAGCTCACTGTGATCCTTGAATTTGAGGGGCACGCCGAAGCACATGGCCATCTCCAGCAGCCGTAGCAGCGAGCCGCCCGTGTTCAGCACGTCGTCCAACTGCATGGTGAAGCGGTTGGTAGGGATCTTCCTGGCCGTCTCGTACTGGCCGATCAGCGATCCCGTGCAGAACACCTTGCCGCCGAGCTCGTCCTGCGTGAGGCCCGCCGCCTCCCGGTACCGGCGCAACTCCGCGCCGAGGTGGTGCATCGGTGACGTGGTCGGGTCCAGCTTTCGGATGTTCGGCATGACGGCCCCCAACTACCTGCCCGTTGTGTTCACGGCGTAGCCGAGCGTAATCGACCGGATCCACCCTTGTGGCGTGAACAAAGACATCGCGTACCCCCGCCGCAGTACCACCTCACCCTGGCCGCCATGTCGCCGCACGCCGTCCGGCACATCCGCCGGATCGTCCGCACGTATGCCGTGATGTGGGAGATGCCTCACATCGCGGAGGCGGCCGAGCTGGCCGTGAGTGAGCTTCTCGCCAATGTGATCCGGCATGTGCCCGGCCGGTCCTGCACCGTGCTGCTGATCGCGGAGGAGGGGCGGCTGCGGGTGGAGGTGGGGGACAACTGGCCGCCGTTACCGGCCCGGCGTGCGGCGGGGCCGTGGGAGGAGAGCGGCCGGGGGCTGGATCTGGTGGATCTGATCACGGACGCGTGGGGCGTCGACCGGACCCCGGCCCGGCCCGGGAAAACGGTCTGGTTCGAGTTCAAGGCGTGACGGGACGTGACCGGAGATGTCTCACCTTGTGGGCGTCGGAATGGACCACCGTAAAGACCCCGTAACCTTGGCGGCGTGACCGTGAACGCTGAATCCCACGCCGGTGGCAACACCTGGCAGTCTCTTCCCGCGGCGCAGCAGCCTGACTGGCCGGACCAAGCGGCTCTGCGCGATGTGATCGCTGAGCTCGAGTCCTATCCGCCGCTCGTCTTCGCGGGCGAGTGCGATGCGCTGCGGCACCGCCTGGGGGCCGTGGCGCGGGGTGAGGCGTTTCTGCTCCAGGGCGGGGACTGCGCCGAGGCGTTCGACGCCGTGGGTGCCGACCAGATCCGCAACAAGCTGAAGACGCTCCTCCAGATGGGCGCCGTGCTGACCTACGCCGGGTCCGTGCCGGTGGTGAAGGTCGGCCGGATCGCCGGGCAGTACAGCAAGCCGCGCTCGAAGCCGACCGAGACCCGGGACGGGGTCACCCTGCCCACGTACCGGGGTGACTCGGTCAACGGCTTCGAGTTCACGGAGGCGGCGCGGATCCCCGATCCGCAGCGTCTCAAGCGCATGTACCAGGCGTCGGCGTCCACGCTGAACCTGGTGCGCGCCTTCACCACCGGTGGCTACGCGGACCTGCGCCAGGTGCATGCCTGGAACCAGGACTTCGTGAAGTCGTCTCCGTCGGGTCAGCGCTACGAGGCGCTGGCGCGCGAGATCGACCGGGCGCTGAACTTCATGAACGCCTGCGGGGTGGACCCGGAGGAGTTCAAGACGGTGGAGTTCTTCTCCTCGCACGAGGCGCTGATCCTGGACTACGAGTCGGCGCTGACGCGTACGGACTCGCGCTCCGGCGACCTGTACGACGTGTCCGGGCACATGGTGTGGATCGGTGAGCGCACCCGGCAGCTGGACGGGGCGCATATCGAGTTCGCGTCCAAGATCCGCAACCCGGTGGGTGTGAAGCTCGGCCCGACGACCACGCCGGAAGAGGCGCTGACGCTGATCGACCGGATCGACCCGGACCGCGAGCCGGGCCGGCTGACCTTCATCACGCGGATGGGCGCGGACAAGGTCCGCGACAAGCTGCCCAACCTGGTGGAGAAGGTGACGGCGTCCGGGGCGCAGGTCGTCTGGGTCTGCGACCCGATGCACGGCAACACCTTCGAGGCGGCGTCCGGCCACAAGACCCGGCGCTTCGACGATGTGCTCGACGAGGTCAAGGGCTTCTTCGAGGTCCACAAGGAGCTGGGCACCCACCCGGGCGGTATTCATGTGGAGCTGACCGGGGACGATGTCACGGAGTGCGTGGGCGGCGGCGACGAGATCTTCGTCGACGATCTGCACCAGCGCTACGAGACGGCCTGCGACCCGCGGCTGAACCGCAGCCAGTCGCTGGACCTGGCGTTCCTGGTGGCGGAGATGTACCGGGACCAGTGAGCCGGTGAGCCCGGTGAGCCCGGTGGGGCCGCCGCAAGATCGCTGAAAGATGAGTGGGGCACGGATCACATGGATCCGTGCCCCTCGGCGTTGTGGGGTACAGCTATGGCAGGTAAGGTAAGGGTTACCTCACTGATCATGCTGGTCAACGCTGGAGAGTTCGCGTGTACGTCTGCTCATGCTTCGGTATCACCGAAAAGCAGGTGCGCGAGCACGCGGATTCGGGTGCTTGCACACCGCGCCAGATCGCCGGCGCCTGCAAGGCGGGCACCGACTGTGGCTCCTGCGTCCGCAAGATCCAGGCATTGCTCGGGCGCGGCTCCTGCCCGCGGCGCGAGAACCTCGATCCGGTGGTGCTGACCCCGGCGGCCGCTGAGGTGTCCGCCGTCGTCGAGCTGCCCGCGGCCGAGGCCGCCTGAGCGCTGGGGCCCGGAATATGGGCGGGTCCGGGCGGGTCAGTCGCTCGGCTGCTCGATCTGCTGGGCGATGTACAGCGCCTCACCGAGCTTCTCGATCAGCGCGAGCTGGGTGTCGAGATAGTCGATGTGCTGTTCCTCGTCGGCGAGGATGTCCTCGAAGATATTGGCCGAGGTGATGTCGCCCTTGCTGCGCATCAGCTCGATGCCCCGCTTGAGCCGGTCGATGGCCTCGACCTCGACCTGCCGGTCGGCCTGGAACATCTCGGTGAGGGTCTGACCCACGCGGACGTGGAAGAGCCGCTGGTAATTGGGGAGACCGTCGAGGAGCAGGATCCGGTCCGTGATGATCTCGGCGTGCTTCATCTCGTCGAACGACTCGGCCCGGGTGTATTTGGCAAGCCGTGTCCAGCCAAAGTTGTCCTGCATCTTCGAGTGCAGGAAGTACTGATTGATCGCGGTCAGCTCACCGGTCAGCTGCTCGTTCAGGAACTCAAGGACCTCGGGGTCGCCCTGCATCGAAGGGGCTCCTTCCCATCAGTACGGGGAATGCCAGGTTGCGCGCATCGTCGCATCGTCGCTGGTGGGGCGTCCAGTAAGTGCACGCTTAGTGCGAGTTGCCCCTGCGGATGATCCCCTGGTCACAACCACCCCCGGCGGTCTGAGACCATGGAGTCCATGGGTCAGTCGGAAAGCCGCGAGGGGGAGCTCGCGCAGCTGCCTCCGGGTCAGCGACTGCAACGCGGTTGGCCGGTTACGCACTACGGGCCGGTGCCGAAGTTCAGGCCGGAGCGCTGGGAGTTCCGGGTCTTCGGTGCGACGGCGGACGGCGAAAAGCACTGCTGGACGCATGAGGAGTTCTCGGCGCTGCCGTACTCGACGGTTGTGGCCGATCTCCACTGCGTCACCAAATTCAGCATGCTCGGCGCCGAATGGGGCGGGGTCTCGACGCAGGCGATCGTGGATCTGGCGCCCCCGGCGCCGGATGTCACCCATGTGATGGTGTGGGCGGAATACGGCTTCAGCTCAAATATGGGGTTGTCGGACTTCACCGCCTCGACCTCCATTTTCGCCACGCACAAGGACGGCGAACTGCTGACGGCGGAGCATGGATTTCCGGCCCGTCTGGTCGTTCCGCATCTCTACGCGTGGAAAGGGCCCAAATGGGTCCGGGGCGTGGAGTACATGACGGCCGACCGCCGGGGCTTCTGGGAGGAGCGGGGGTACCACAACCTCGGCGACCCCTGGAAGGAGCAGCGCTACTCCTACCAGGAAGTGCCGGGGGACGGCCCCGAGCTCTGAGGGGCGGTCGGCGCGCTGCCCGGTGCGTGCCGCTCCGTGCGCGTCGCTCAGCGGTGCTGGTGCGTACCGCATGTCCTCTGCCGCGCCCGATCATCCACGGTGGCCCGCGCGGCCAGGGGCCAGCTCACGGTGGCGGACGCGCCGTGGCGCCATCGGAATCCTCCTGGGGAGCGTCTGCCCGGCGGTGATCCCTCGCCTCGCGGGCAGCGGGGGGGGGGCTCACGGGCCTATCCGCCCCGTAGCTCCTTCAGCCGTGCCACGTCCGCCGCGTGTCCCTCCGTACCGCCGGGCGTCTCGATCACCAGCGGTACGCCCTCCGTCGCCGGATGCCCGAACAGCTCGCGGAACGGTTCCGCGCCGATATGCCCGGCGCCGATGTTGGCGTGCCGGTCCTTATGGGCGCCGACCACGTCCTTGGAATCGTTGGCGTGGATCAGCTTCAGCCGCCCCGGCCCGGTGACCGCCACCAACTCGTCCAGGGTCTGCTTCATCCCGCCCGCGGCGGCGAGGTCGTGGCCCGCGGCGAAGACATGGCAGGTGTCCAGGCAGACGCCCAGCCGTGGATGCCGGTCCAGCGCCTCGAAGTACGGCCCGAGGTCTTCCACCAGCGCGCAGAGCGAGGTGCCCTGTCCCGCGGTGGGCTCCAGCAGCAGCCAGGGGTCGTCATCGTGCGTCAGCTCGTCCAGTAGCGGCAGCATCCGCTCCCGCACCTGGGCGAGCGCCGTGCCGCGCTCCCGGCCGCCGGTGGCCGAGCCGGTGTGGACGACAACGCCGCGCGCCCCGATCTCCCGCCCGCGGCGCAGCGAATGGCGCAGGGAGTCCACCGAGCGGTCGGCCGTGGCCTCGGTGTGCGAGCCGAAGTTGATCAAGTACGGGGCGTGCACATAGACCGGCATCGACTGCTCGGCGCAGCCGGTGCGGAACGCCTCGTCCTGGGCGGGGGTGCCGGTCGGGGTGGCCCAGCCGCGCGGATTGGCGACGAAGACCTGGACCGTCTCGGCGCCGATGTCCCGGGCGTGGGCGAGGCCGACGGTGGCCAGACCGCCCGCGACACGGATATGGCCGCCGACGGGGTTGCGGGTGCGGTGCGTACTCACGGGTCAAGGGTCCCAGGCGGGACGGACGCCCGGGACCGCCGGGGTCCCGGGCGTCGCCTGCCGTACATGGTGGCCGTGTGCCGTCTCAGAGACGCCCCTAGAAGACGCCCTTGACCTCGATCGTGATGGTGCTGCCCTTGGGCGCCTTGTCCCCGCCGTCCACCGACTGGTCGTCGATCGTGTCCCCGCCGAACAGCGGCTTGTCGACGTCGACCTCGAAGCCCTTCTCCTCCAGCGCGGTGGTGGCGTCGTCGATGCTCATGCCCTCGACATCCGGCACCTCGATCATCTCCTGGCCCTTGGAGAGCGTCAGGGTCACGGTGTCGCCCTTGGCGCCCACGTCCCCCGGGGACTGCCGGGCGACCGCGCCCTTGTCCTCGTCGGAGAAGACCCGCTGCTTCGCGATCTTGACCTTGAAGCCCTCGTCGGCCAGCTTCGACCGGGCGTCGTCGACCGTGTCGCCGATGACGTCGGGGATGTCGATCTTGGGGCCCTTGCTGACCACGATCGACACGGGGGTGTTGGGGCGGCGTACGGCACCCTCGCGGGGGCTGGTGGACAGCACCGCGTTCTGAGGCGTCTCCTCGCTGAAGCTCCGGGTGATCCTGCCCACCGAGAGCCCCTGGTCGGCGATCTTCTTCTTCGCCTCGGAGAGCGAATTGCCGACCACATTGGGCATCGTGGCCCGCTCCGGCCCCTGGGAGACGCTGATCGTCACGGTGCCGGTGTCGCGGATGCGCTCGCCGACGCCGGGCTTGGTGCTGATGACATGGCCCTTGTCGACCACCTCGCTGAACTCCGAGACGACCTTCACGTCCAGGCCGGAGCCGTGCAGCTTCTTCTCGGCCGCCGACTGGCTCATCTTCAGCACCGGCGGGACCTTGGTGAACTGACCGGAGCTGATGTACAAGACACCGGCGCCGATCCCGAGGGCGAGCAGGACCGCGGCGACGATGGTCACGACCCCGCGGCGCGACATCCGGCCGCCCCGGCCGCGGCCGCGCCCCCGCCGCTCGGGCGGGTCCTGCGGCAGCTCCAGACGGCTGGTGCGGTTGAGCTGGTCCTGATCGGCCGCCGCGGCGGCGGGCCGCGGGATCACCGTCGTACGGTTCTCCGAACCACTGTCCCCGCCGGTCTCCCTGGCCTGCGGCGGCACCGCGTCCAGCTGGGCGTTGGTCAGCGCGGCGCGGGCCGAGCGGGCCTGGCCGAGCAGTGCGACGGCGTCGGTGGGGCGCAGCGAGATCTCGCGCGCGGTGGCGGAGGCCACCAGGGCGTCCAGTTCCGGCGCCACCTCGGGGGCCAGCACGGACGGCGACGGGACGTCCTCGTTGAGGTGCTGGTAGAGGACCTGCGCCGGGGTGCTGCCGCCGTGCGGCTTGGAGCCGGTCAGCATCTCGTAGAGCACCACACCACAGGCGTAGACATCGGCCCGCGGATCCGCGGTGCCGTTCTCTATCTGCTCGGGCGCGAGGTAGGAGACGGTGCCGAGGACGGTGCCGGTGGAGGCGCTGGTGTTGGTGTCCACCGCCCGCACCAGACCGAAGTCGGCGACCTTGACCCGGCCGTCGTCCCCGATCAGCACGTTCTCCGGCTTCATATCGCGGTGGACGAAACCGGCCCGGTGGGCCGCGCCCAGCGCGGCGAGCACCGGCTCCAGGATGTCGAGGGCGGCGCGCGGCTGGAGGGCGCCGCGCTCGCGCAGCACATCGCGCAGCGTGCAGCCCGCGACGTACTCCATGGCCAGATAGACATGCACACCGTCGGTGCCCTGGTCGTACACGCCGACCACGTTGGAGTGCGCGAGTCTGGCGACGGACTTCGCCTCGCGGATGAAGCGCTCGACGAAGGCGGCGTCCGTGGCGAGGCTCTGGTGCATCACCTTCAGGGCGATGACGCGGTCGAGCCGGGTGTCGACGGCGCGGTAGACCGTCGCCATCCCGCCCACGGCGATGCGGGCCTCCACGCGGTAGCGGCCGTCGAGCACCTGCCCGACAAGGGGGTCCTGGAGCGTCGTATCCACGAGAGAGCAGTCTACGGACCGTCCCGGAGCGCTCCGACCGCCCGTCCGGGCGGCAGCGGAGTTGAAGCCGAACGGTGACACCCGCGGGTCAGTTGTGCGACGCCGCGGCCAGGGCGGCGAGCTCCTCGAGGGCAGAGGTCCAGGCCAGCGCGGCGTACTCGGCGTGCTGGGCCTTGGACTCGTCGGAAACCTCCAGAGAGCGGATACCGGATTCCGTCAGGCGGAGGCGGGTGCCCTCGCCCTCGGGGGAGATCCGGAACTCCACCAGGGTGGCCGTGGCCGCCTCGGTGCCGGGGCGGTCCGGTTGGTGGGCCAGCCGGAAGCGGAACAGGGCGTCCGGTACCGCCTTCTCCACCCGGCCGTGAAACTCGCCGTGCTCGTCCCAGCGGAAGCGGAGCGTGCCGCCGGGGCGCAGGTCCAGTTCGCAGCCCGCGAAGGCGTACCACGTGCGGATGTGCTCGGGCGTCGTCAGCACCCGCCACACCCGGTCGACGGGCGCGGGGACGTACACCTCGCGCTCGATCCGGTCGGCCACGGTCACGGTCACGGCGACCACCTCCGGCTTCCACGGTAGGCGGGACCCCCGGCCCATGACGTGGTGAGCCCCGCCCTGTGACGGGCTGAGCCCCTGGGCCCTGGCCGGTGGGCCGGTGGGTCCCACCGGGCCCTCGAAGATCCCGCCGGACAGGGCCTGGCCCGCCGGACAGGGCCTAGAACGCGGGGCGCTCCGGGTCGAACGCCGCCATCCCCTCCGCCGGGGACGACGCCTCCGCGAAGTGGCGGCGCGGGATCCGGCCCGCCCGGCGGGCCAGCCGCCCCGCCGCCACCGCGTGCCGCATCGCCGCCGCCATCAGCACCGGCTCCCGGGCCCGGGTGACGGCCGAGGCCAGCATCACCGCGGCGCAGCCCAGCTCCATCGCGAGCGAGGCGTCGGAGGCGGTGCCCGCACCCGCGTCCAGGATCACCGGCACAGTGGCCCGCTCGACGATCAGCTCGAAGTTGTGCGGATTGCGGATACCGAGGCCGGAGCCGATGGGCGAGCCCAGCGGCATGATCGCGGCGCAGCCCACATCCTCCAGCTTGCGGGCGAGCACCGGGTCGTCATTGGTGTACGGCAGCACCGTGAAACCGTCGTCCACCAGGGTCTCGGCCGCGTCCAGCAGCTCCACCGGGTCGGGGAGGAGGGTGCGCTCATCGGCCACCACCTCCAGCTTCACCCAGTCCGTGCCCAGCGCCTCACGGGCGAGCCGCGCGGTGAGCACGGCCTCACCGGCGGTGAAACAGCCCGCGGTGTTGGGCAGGGCGCGGATGCCGTGCCGGTCCAGTACGGAGAGCACCGAGCCCTGCACCGTGGGGTCCAGCCGCCGCATGGCGACGGTCGTCAGCTCGGTGCCGGAGGCGAGCAGGGCGCGCTCCAGGATCTCCAGGCTGGGCGCCCCGCCGGTGCCCATGACCAGCCGGGAGCCGAACGCGGTCCCGGCGATGGTCAGCGGGTCGGCGGCGGGCGCGGGCTCGGCCGTTCCGGGCCCGGCCGTACCGGCCGTCGCGGTGTGCGCCGTCGTATCCGTGGTGGTGGCCATCGGTCAGCCTCCCTGGACCGCGGTGAGGACCTCGACGCGGTCGCCCTCGCCCAGCGCCGTCACCGGCCACTGGCCGCGCGGCACCACCGTCTCGTTGAGGGCCGCGGCGACGCCCGAGGGCGCCTGGGTGAGGGTGGCCACCAGCCGGTCGAGGGTGGTGCCCTCGACGATCTCGCGGGGCTCCCCGTTTACGGAGACGGTCATGCGGGCTGCTCCTGTGCTGCGTTGATCGGGGGCCGGGCGGTGCCGTCGAGCCGGTGCGGGGTGAACGCGCGCGCCACCGGCGGGAGTTCTCCGCCGGTCAGCGCCTCGGCCATGACATCGCCCGTGATCGGGGTGAGAAGGACGCCGTTGCGGAAGTGGCCGGTGGCCATCTGGAGCCCCGGCAGTGACGTCGGCCCGAGGAAGGGGCCGTTGTCGGGGGAGCCGGGACGCAGCCCGGCACAGGTCTCCACCAGCGGCAGTTCGGTGATGCCGGGTATCAGCTCATGGGCGTCGCGCAGCAGTTCGTAGACCCCGCTCGCGGTGACCGTGGTGTCCCAGCCGCGCTCCTCGGAGGTCGCGCCGATCACCAGCTCGCCGTCGAGACGCGGTACGAGATAGACGTCCGTGCCGCGCACCACGGCCCGCACCACCCGGGACAGGAAGGGCCGGTAGGGGGCGGGCACGGTCAGCCGCAGCACCTGGCCCTTGACCGGGCGCACCGGCGGCAGCACCTCCGGGGGCACACCCGCCAGCCGCGCGCTGAGGCTTCCGGCGGCGAGCACGGTCTGCCCGGCGGACACCCGGGTGCCGTCGGCCAGCTCGGCGCCGGTGGCGCGGTCCCCGCCGACCGTCAGCCGCTCGGCGAGCAGACGGTGGATGACCACCCCGGCCCGCTCGCAGGCGCGCAGCAGCGCCGCCGTCAGCCGCCGCGGATCCACCTGGTGGTCGCCGTCGACCCGCATACCGCCGCGGACGCCCGGGGCCAGCATCGGCTCCAGACGGCGGCATTCGCGCCCGGTGAGCCACTCCACGTCCAGCCCGTAGCGCTGGTGCTGCTCATGGAGGTCGCGCAGATGGGCGCGGTCGTCGGCGTCGAGCGCCACCATGAGCGTGCCGCTGTCGCGGTAGCCGACCTCCTGGCCGCCCGCCTCCTCCAGCTCCGCCACGAACTCCGGATAGCGGGCCGCGGAGGCGAGGTTGAGATCGAGCAGCGCGTGCTCGCCGTACTGGAACTCGCCGACGGATCCCAGCATCCCGGCCGCCACCATGGCCGCCCCGCCGCCCGGCGCCGGGTCCGCCAGCGCGGTGCGCAGCCCCCGCTGGGCCGCCCGCCAGGCGGTGACCAGGCCGATGATGCCGCCCCCGATCACGAGGGCGTCGTAGCCTTGCGTCCCCTTGGTGCTCGCATGGATCCCCGATGTGCGCATGGGCATGCTGCCCCTCCCTTCGCCGGCATGACCCGGATCAGGTTCATACGGTCGGAGGCCGCCCCAGCCTCCCTCTCAGCCCGGTGCGTCCGAACTCCCGCGAGTGCTCTGAGGCGCCACCCTAGTACGAGCCCCGAAGAGCCCGGAAGGGCGATCCGGGCGATCCGGGAATCACGGCAACAACCTGCCGTATGCCTTGCATCGATCTTGTATGGGAGATCTCGCCCCGCGCTCTGCGGTCCGCCCCGCGCCCCGCCATACAGTGATCGTGTGAGCGATCAGACGACGAGTACGGTGACGGCGGCGGCGCCGGTGTCCACGGTGGGCAGCGGGCAGCGGGTGGTGATCGTCGGCGCGGGCATGGCGGGGGTGCAGACCGCCGTCGCGCTGCGTGAGGAGGGCTGGGCCGGGGAGATCCTGCTGCTCGGCGCGGAACCCCACCAGCCGTACGACCGGCCGCCGCTGTCCAAGGCCGTACTGCTCGGCAAGGCCGAGGGGTCGGCGTTCGACGTGGACTTCCCCGCGCTCGGCATCGAGCTGCGGCTCGGCGTCACGGTCTCCGCGCTCGACGGCGAAGCGCGACGGCTGGAGACCGAGTCCGGGCCGGTGCCGTACGACGTGGTGGTGATCGCCACCGGTGCCGAGCCGATCGCCCTGCCCGGCAGCAAGGGCGTCCCCGGCGTCCATCTGCTGCGCACCCTGGACGACGCCGAGCGGCTGCGCCCGGTGCTCGCCCGGCAGCACGAGATCGTGGTCGTGGGGGCGGGCTGGATCGGCGCGGAGTTCGCCACGGCCGCCCGGGAGGCGGGCTGCGTGGTGACCGTCGTCGAGGCCGCCGACCGGCCGCTGGCGGGCGCCCTCCCGGCCGAGGTCGCCGCCCCCATGGCCGACTGGTACGCGGATTACGGCGCCACCCTGGTCACCGGCGCCCGGGTGGACGGGGTGGACGAGAGCGGGCTGCTGCTCGGCGACGGCACCCGGCTGCGGGCGGGCGCGGTGGTCGTCGGGATCGGGGCGCGGCCCGCCACCGACTGGCTGGCGGGCTCGGGCGTGGAGCTGGCGGACGACCGGTCCGTCGCGGCCGACGAGCGGCTGCGCACCTCGGTGGAGGACGTCTACGCGGTCGGCGACTGCGCTTCCTTCCCTTCCGCGCGCTACGGCACCCGGCTGCTGGTGCACCACTGGGACAACGCGCTCCAGGGGCCGCGCACGGTGGCCGCCGACGTCGTGGGCAGCCGGACGGCCGCGCACACCGGCGGCTCGGTCTACGACCCGGTGCCGTACTTCTGGTCCGAGCAGTTCGGCCGGTTCGTCCAGTACGCGGGCCACCACGCGGCCGCCGACGAACTGGTGTGGCGGGGCGATCCGGCCGGGGCGTCGTGGGCGGTCTGCTGGCTGCGCGAAGGGGTGCTGGTCGCCCTGCTGGCCGTCGGCCGTCCGCGCGATCTGGCCCAGGGCCGCAAACTGATCGAACGCGGTTCCCGGCTGGACCGGGCGCGGGCCACGGACCCCTCGGTGCCGCTGAAGTCCGCCGTTTCCTGACCCTTCCCGACCGCTCGGGCCCGCGCCGGGGGCGCGGGGCGGGGGCCCGGTGGACGGGGCGGGACCGCCCGCGCGGCGGACGCCCGGCTATCCACTGTCAGTCCCAGATGGCAGGCTTGTGCCGTGACCGAGATTGACGCAAAGATCGATGCTCTCGTCCCCGCCTGGCTCACGCTCCCCGACGCCGCCGAGAGGCTCGGCGTCGAGGTGACCCGCGTCCGGCAGCTGGTCAAGGAGGGCCAGCTGATCGCGGTGCGCCGTGGCGAGAACCGGGTGCTTCAGGTGCCCGAGGAGTTCATCGGTGACGGCAAGGTCGTCAAGGGCCTCATGGGGACCTTGACGCTTCTGAAGGACGACGGCTTCAGCGATGAAGAGATGCTGGAGTGGCTTTTCACCCCCGACCCCACCCTGCCCGGCACCCCGGCGCGGGCCCTGCGGGAGAATCGCGGCACGGAAGTGAAGCGCCGGGCGCAGGCACTGGCCGTCTGACCGCATTCCGCACCACCACCTCGGCGTGCGGGCGGGGGCAGCGTCCCCCGCCCGTACGCCGCCGACCCGGGGGGACCGCCGCACCATGGCCGCCACCAGCCCGTCCACCGGTCCGCAGACCGGTCCGTCCGCGGGCTCGTCCGCGAGTTCGTCGGCCGCCCCGTCCGCGGGCTCGTCCGCCGGTTCGTCCGCTCGCGAGAAGCTGGCCGACGCCCGGCTGTATCTGTGCACCGACGCCCGGAAACGCCAGGGCGATCTGCCGGAGTTCCTGGACGCCGTGCTCTCCTCCGGAGTGGATATCGTCCAGCTCCGCGACAAGGGCATGGAGGCGGCCGAGGAGCTGGACCACCTGGCCGTCTTCGCCGAGGCGTGCCGCCGCCACGGCGCGCTGCTGGCGGTCAACGACCGGGCGGACGTCGCCCACGCCATCGGCTCCGGCGTCCTCCATCTGGGCCAGGGCGACCTTCCCGTCCCGGCGGCCCGCGCGATCCTCGGCCAGGACGTGCTGATCGGGCGCTCCACCCACGCGGAGGCGGAGGTGGCCGCGGCGGTCGCCCAGCCCGGTGTGGACTATTTCTGCACCGGCCCGTGCTGGCCCACCCCCACCAAGCCCGGCCGCCCCGCCCCGGGGCTGTCCCTGGTGCGCCATACGGCCGCGCTGCGCCCCACCCGCCCCTGGTTCGCCATCGGCGGTATCGACGCGTCCAACCTGGACGAGGTGCTGGAGGCGGGGGCGCGCCGGATCGTGGTGGTCCGGGCGATCACCGCCGCCGCCGACCCGGCGGAGGCGGCGGCGGGGCTGGCCAAGCGGGTCCGGGCGGCGTAGTTCCGCTGGGCGGCACGGTTCCGCCGGCAGGACGGGTTGGCCGCACCGGGCTCTCCGAGTGCTTCGGCGCAGGTGAGGGCGGGCGCTCCGGGTGTCCGCACTGCGGGACGCGCCCCCGGCAAAAGGTAAATATCGCCCGCTCGGGTGGGCGCGGCCCACCCCGCTGGCTAACCTTCCCAATATGGCCCTAGGCACCGCTTCCACCAGGACCGACCGCGCCCGTACCGTGCGCGACCTGCTCGCTTCGGGCGAGCAGTCGTACTCCTTCGAGTTCTTCGCCCCCAAGACGGCGAAGGGCGAGCACACACTGTGGAACGCCATCCGCCGACTGGAGGCCGTCTCCCCGACCTTCGTCTCCGTGACGTACGGCGCCGGTGGCTCCTCCCGCGAGGGCACGGTGCGCGCCACCGAGCGCATCGCGACCGACACCACCCTGACCCCCGTCGCCCATCTGACCGCGGTCAACCACTCCCGGGCCGAACTGCGCAACATCATCGGCCAGTACGCCGACGCCGGGATCCGGAACATGCTCGCGCTGCGCGGCGACCCGCCGGGCGACCCGATGGGGGAGTGGGTCCAGCACCCCGAGGGCCTCGACTACGCCGTCGAGCTGGTCCGGCTGATCAAGGAGTCGGGCGACTTCTGTGTGGGCGTCGCCGCCTTCCCCGAGATGCACCCGCGCTCCACGGACTGGGACACCGATATCCGGCACTTCGTGGACAAGTGCCGCGCGGGCGCGGATTTCGCCATCACCCAGATGTTCTTCTTCCCGGAGGACTATCTGCGGCTGCGCGACCGAGTGGCGGCGGCGGGCTGTACGACGCCGATCATCCCTGAAATCATGCCCGTCACGAACGTGCGGCAGATCGAGCGGTTCGCCAAGCTCAGCAACGCGGCTTTTCCGCCCGAGCTCGCGGAGAGGATCCTGGCCGTCAAGGACGACGCGGCCGCTGTACGCTCGATCGGGATCGACTACGCCACCGAGCTGTGTGCGCGGTTGATGGCCGAGGAGATCCCCGGGCTGCACTTCATTACCCTGAACCACTCCACGGCGACGCTGGAAATCTACGAGAACCTGGGACTGCATCAGCGGTCCTCGTAACGGCAGCCGACGGGCGGCCGCACTTGAGAGGGGCGGGCATGGGCTGGACGGTCCTCTACATCGCGTTCGGCGTCGTCGCGCTATGGCTGCTGGGGGAGGTCCTGCTCCAGTACAAGGCGCGGCTGCGCTGGCGGCTGCTGGCCTTCGTCGGCTTCCTCGGTGTGGTGGCCGGAGTGCTCGTCCCGTCCGTGCTGGTGATCGTGATCGGAGCGATCACGTTCGCGGTCGGCCAGACCTATGTGACGCTCTCCTTCCGGCGTGGCTTCGCGGCCGGATGGGCGCTGCGCGGCGGACTGCCGGGGCTGGGCCGGGGCCGGGACGAGGAGCACGACGGGCCGTCCGAGCCGGAACCGATCCTCCAGGTCTCGGACCTGGAGGACGTCCCGGCCGCCCCGGCCGAACCGCCCATGTACCGGCCCGAGCCGATGCCCGACGACACCGGTGAGTACGGCGTCTACGACAGCAACTCGCCCTTCCCGTCCGCCCCGCCCGCCGGGGCGGCGGCGTACGGCGGCGGGGGCGTGAACGACGGCTACAGCGCGTACGAGACCTACGGCGGCTACGGCTCGCAGGACGACAGCCAGGGCCATGGCCACGCGTACGGCCAGGACGCGTACGCCGACGCGGGCCAGGCGGGCCAGCAGGGGCAGTACGACTACGGCAACGCGGCGTACGCGGCCTATGGCGACCCCTACGGCACCGCCCAGCCGCAGCCCCAGGGCGATCCGTACGCCCAGCAGCAGCCGTACGCGGCGCAGCAGCCTTACGGCCAGCAGCAGCCGTACGCCGATCCGTACGCCGCCTATGGGCAGGACCCCTACGGCACCGACCCGCTCAGCGGCGATCCGCTCTCCGGCGACCACTGGGCGGCGGGCGGCTCGTACCCCGCGCAGGGGCAGTACGCCCCGGGCGGCGACCCGATGCAGCCCGGCGGCACCTGGGTGCCGCAGCAGCGCGACGGCGAGGCCGAGCCCCCGGCCGAGCAGCCGTACCCCTACCAGCAGCAGGGCTTCCAGCAGGGCTACGACGAGCAGTACCGCTACTGAGCCCGTGCAGGGTTCGGGGGCCGCTGGTCACCGCGAGCCGCGGAAGTCCTCGCCCTCCACGATCAGCCCGGCGACCAGCGCACCGGACATTCCGGTGTGAGCCAGTCCGCCGCCCGGGTGGGCCCAGCCGCCCGCCAGATAGAGGCCCGGGAGACGGGTGAGATTGGCCGGGCGCAGCAGGCGGCCCCCGGCGCCCGCGAGAGCCGGGCCGGGCACCGCGCCACCGCGCGCGCCGGTCTCCGCCTCCGTGTCGACGGGCGTACGGACCTCGCGCCACAGCACCCGGTCGGCCAGGTCCGGGATGACCGCCTTGGCCGCCGTCATCAGCCCGTCCGCGTCGTCCTCGGCCGCCTCGCGGTCGGCCCAGTCCACCGGACCGTGCGGGGCGACCACCGCGGTGAGGGTGACCCCTTCGTGGTCCGCGTCCGGGCACACCGTGGGGTCGCCCGGCCGGAGCACGGTCACGGTGGGGCGCAGACAGGGGCGGCGCGTACGGTGGCCGTCGCCGAAGACACCGGCCAACTCCGCGGCCCGGTCCGGGGCGTGGACCACGGTCCGGTGCGGGGTGCCCTCGGGGCGGGCGCCGCGCAGCGCCAGATGGACGGTGAGACGGCCCGCGGAGCCGTGCCCGGGGTCAGGGTCGGGGGCGACGTCGCCATCGCCCCAGGGGCGCGCTCCGCCGAGCAGCGGGGGCAGCAGCGCCGGGTCGACGGCCGCGACCACCGCGTCCGCCTCGACGGCGGTGCCGTCGGCCAGTGCCAGGCCCGCCGCGCGGCCGTCCCGCACCGCGATGCCGGTGACCTCGGCATCGAACCGGAACTCCACCCGCCGCTGACGGCAGCGCTCATACAGCGCGTCGGCCAGCGCACGCGTCCCGCCGCGTACGTACCAGGTGCCGAAGGTCTGCTCCAGATAGGGCAGCACGGTGGCGGAGGCGGGGGCGGAGCGCGGATCGATGCCATGGGCCAGCGCGTGGCTCTCCAGCAGGGCGACCGCCCGGGGGTCCTTCAGCTCGCGGCGCGCCACCTCGGCGAGGGTGGCCGGGCGGCGGCCGCCGAACCAGCGCCGCACCGGGGCGGCCGGATACGGATCGCGGCCCAGGGCCTGCCAGTCGGCGCGCAGCGGCTCCTCGAGCAGCGGTCTGCGGGTGGCGTCCCACGCCTCGCGGGCCCGGGTGAGCAGATCGCTCCAGCGCTCGCCCGCGCCCGCGCCGAACGCGCCGTCCAGCGCCTGGCCCACCCCGCCGTGCGAGGCGTTGGGCAGCAGCACCTCGGTGCCGTCGGCGAAGAGATGACGGGCGGCCGGATCGACCTGGCTGAGCTCGACGCTCCGCTCCAGCGTCTCCTTGCCGGTCTTCACGAACAGATCCCGGTAGACCGCGGGCAGATGGAGCAGACCCGGGCCGGTGTCGAAGGCGAAACCGCCCCGCTCGAACAGCCCGACCGCGCCGCCGTGCGCCGGGCCGCGCTCGTACACCACCACCCGGTGGCCCGCGACGGCCAGCCGGGCCGCCGTCGCCATGGCGCCCATCCCCGCGCCGATCACCGCAATCCGTGCCATGACCGCGACCTTATCCGCCGCCACCGACAGCCGCGGACGGCGGTCCGCGGTACGGCAGTGGGGAGGAGCGCGGGGGTCTGAGTACGCGTACTCAGACGGGGAGATGAGTAGCCGCGCGGATGGGCGGGAGCCCGTCCGGACGGAAGAGTGGAGCACACGGAAGGGCCGCTCGCCGGACCGCCGACACGGGGCGGCGGAACGGCGGGGGCCCGGACATACCGGGGGTGTACGGGGGAGCCACCGCTGCCACGGTGGCTCTTACGGGGGAGTTACGGGGGGAGGCGCTGTTCCGGCACGGGACCGATCGAGGTCGAAACCGTGCCGGGACAGCGCCTTCTGCTGCGCCCGGCGCCCGGCCCCCGGTGCCGTCATCAGCCCGGTGCCGGGGTGCCCTCGGCCGTGCTCCCGCCGCCCACCCGCCCCTGGAGCAGCAGCGAGAGCGCCGCGTGCACATCGTCCAGCGACCGCTCGGGCTGGAAGGACTGCCAGTCGAGCGCGGCCACCAGGACCATGCCGAACAGCGCCGAGGCGGTCAGCGGGATGTCGAGGTCCTCGCTCAGCTCACCCGCGGCCACCCCGTCCCGCAGCTCGGTCTCGATCACCGCTATGGCGCGCTGCCGGACCATCATCAGGGTGGACTGCCAGGCGCGGTTGGTCCGCCACAGCTCGGCCACGTACAGCTGGGTGAGCGCCGGATAGCGGGAGATGAAGCCCAGCCCGGCGCGGACCATCGCGTCCAGACCGTCCACATGGCTGCCGCCGCGTTCGGCGTTCTCGTCGGAGGCGTGCTGGAGGGAGGTGGTCAGCAGCTCGACACCGTGCCGCAGCAGCTCTTCGAAGAGGACGGTCTTGCTCGCGAAGTTGTAGTAGACCGTGCCCTTGGCCACCCCCGCCCGCTCGGCGATCTCGTCCACGGTGGTGGAGGAGAAGCCCTGTTCCGCGATGAGGGTGACCGCTGCCTCGAAGAGCTTCTGACGGGTGGCCCGGCGACGTGTGTTGCTGCTGTCCATGGCGCCGATTGTGCCCGCTGGGTATGTGGTGCCGCGCGCGGGCCGGGGGCCCGGGGCCGCCGTCACCGGTCCGGGGCTCACAGGGTCAGCTCCGGGTGCAGCCGGTCGACGGACCACACCTGCTTGCTCCGGGCCGACCAGGCGGTGAGGGCCAGGGCGGCCACGCTGTAGCCCACCAGCACCGCACAGGCCAGCCAGACCGGGCCGAGCCCGCCTCCGGTGATGAGCCGGCGCAGCCCGTCCACCACATAGCTCATCGGCAGGAAGGGGTGGATGACGTTGAAGAAGTGCGGGCTGGTCTGCACCGGATAGGTGCCGCCCGCCGACGTCAGCTGGAGCATCAGCAGCGCCAGGACGAGGATTCTCCCGGCCGGTCCGAACCGTGCGTTGAGCCACTGCACGATCGCCACGAAGCACCCCGTCACCAGCATCAGGAAGCCGATGGTGCCCGCCGCGCGGTCCATCTGGAGGCCGATCGCCCAGTGCAGTACGGCCATCAGGGCCAGTGTCTGGAGCACCCCGATCGCGGCCACCGGCAGCCAGCCCGCGAGCGCCACCCGCCAGGAGTTGGCGCCCGCGGCGAGCGCGCGCCGGTTCAGCGGCTGGATGAGCATGTAGGCCACCATGGCGCCCACCCAGAGGGAGAGCGGGATGAAGTACGGCGCGAAACCCGTGCCGTAGTTGGGTGCCTTGTGCATCGCCTGGTTGACGAGCTGGACCGGGTCCGACATGACATCGGTGCGCGCGTCCCGGTCGTGCTTGTCGTAGTCGGGGATCTTCGCGGCGCCGTCGTGCAGTCCGCCGGAGAGCTTGCCGGAGCCGTCGACCAGTTTGAACATCCCGCCGCTGAGCGTGTTCGCGCCGGTGTGCAGCGTGCCGACCCCGCTGTTGAGGTCGGACGCGCCGGTCTTGGCGGTGGTCAGACCGGTGTGGAGGGTTCCGGCGCCCTTGGCGACCTTGTGCGCCCCGGAGTTGAGGGCGTTGATCTTCCTTACGGCGGTGTCGAGGTCCTTACCGAGGTGCGGTGCGTTGTCGGCGAGCCAGGTCGCCTTGGAGTGCAGATCGTCCAGGTGGGTGCCGAGCCGGTCGAGCTGACCGGTGTTGTCCTTGACCAGCTTGTTGACCTGCTCGGCCACATCGGCGGCGGTGTCGGCGGCGGCCACCGACCTCTTCAGCGCCGGACAGTCCGGATCGAGGGTCACCACCCCCTTGCAGCGCGTCCGGTAGTCGGCCGCCAGGTCGTCGGAGGCCGTACGGGCCTTGGTGGCCGCGCTGGAGGTGGTCTCCGGAAGGGTGTCCAGGTGGTCGGACGCCTTCTGCGCGGCGTCGGCGACCAGCCGGGAGACCTTGCCGATCTCCGCGCCGTGCGCCTTGAGGAACGGACCGACCTTGACCGAGACGTCGTTGACCTTGTCGGAGAGGGTCTGGGTGCCGTCGGCGACCTTGCCCGAGCCCTTCTCCAGGCTGTCGGCGCCCTTGTTGAGCTTGCCGAGCCCGGAGTTGAGGTCCTTGGTGCCCTTCTTCGCCTTGCCGAGCCCCTTGGCCAGGTCGCCCGCGCCCTTCTTGGCCTTGGAGATGCCGTTGCCCAGTTTGTCGGCGCCCTTGGCGGCCTTCTCCGTCTTGCCGTGGAGGTCGGAGAAAGAGATGAAGATGTTGTCGTAGAAGCCGCGGGACGCCTTGGCGGACGCCGCGGCGCGCACCTCGGTGAAGACCGAGCGGGAGATCTGGCCGACGATGTAGTTGTTGGCGTCGTTGGTGCGCACCTGGAGGGCGCCGGTCTCCGGGGACTTCCCGGAGCTGGAGGCGATCTGCTCGCTGAAGTCCGGGGGCACGGTCAGCGAGAGGTAGTACCGGCCGTCCGCCACCCCGTCACGGGCGTCGGCGGCGCTGGTGGTGTGCCAGTCGAAGGTCTCGCTGTCGAGCAGCTTGCCGGTGATGTCGTCACCGGCGTGCAGGTTCTTGCCCTTCACGGTGGCGCCGTCGTCGGCGTTGACGAGTGCGACCGGGATCTTGTCCAGCTTGCCGTAGGGGTCCCAGAAGGACCACAGATAGAGCGCGCCGTAGAGCAGCGGGAGCAGAAGCAGGGCGGCGAGCGCCGCCCGGGGCATCTTCCCCCTGCCGAAGCGCTTCAGCTCAAGCGCGGCCAGTTTCGGCGAGCGCATCCTCCGCCCCCTCTTCGTTCTCGTGGTCTTCGTTCTCGGCCGCGTTCTTATCCGCGTCCGTATCCGCGTCCGCGTGCTCGATGGGCCGGGTCGGGACGACAACGGCGTCCTCCGGGGCCTGGCTGCACACCGCGAGCACGGTGGTGCCGCTCGCCGCGATCTCCCGCAGCAGGGCCCACACCTGGTCGCGTTCGGCGTCCGAGAGCTTCATATCGGTGTCGTCGACGGCCAGCAGCCGTGGCCGGGAGATCAGCGCGAGGGCGATCGAGAGGCGCAGCGCCTCCAGCCGCTCCAGGTCCCGTACGGCCGTGCGCGGCCCCTTGGGCAGCGTGTCCAGGTCGAGTCCCGCGGCCCTTACGGCGGTGTCGATCGCGGCGCGGGAGGCGGCGGCCCGTTCGCGGCGGGGCCGCAGCAGCCCGCGCGGGGCGTCTCCGAACCGGCGCTGCAACAGGGCGCGTTCCCGCAGGTGCTCGGCGACGCTGAGCACCGGATCCAGTTCGCTGACACCCGGTACGTGGGCCAGGGCGCTCATCCGGCGTATGCGCGCCATCTGTTGGGGAACACGGAAGCCACCGACGCTGCCCTGCCCCTCGGCGGGGCGCATCCGCCCGGTGAGTGTGAGGAGCAGACAGGTGCGGCCGGAGCCGGAGGGCCCCTCGACCGCGATCAGCGCGCCGGGTCCGGCGCCGAGGGTGAGATCGCGGAACGCCCAGCCGCGTGAGCCCTTGACGCCGAGTCCTTCGGCCGTCACCGCGGCCCCGGTCTCCGGGTCCGGGGTGCCCTCCACAAGAACCACTCCCTCGTTCGCATGCTGGAGTCCCTACAAAATTGAACTGACCGGTCAGTTCAAAATGAAGAATAGGGGAAGCTCGTCCCGGTTGCCGCACCGGGGTCGGATGCGCAGGTCAGAGCCGATTGTCAGTGGTGTGCCCCACGATGGGCCCATACGGCGGTCGCTCTACCACACGACCGACCGCCACGCGACGACAGGAGGTTCGTCATGGCCAGTACCGCCGCAGCGCGCCGGCACCGTGCCGCCGTCCCCGCCCCTTCGTTGACCGGCCCCGCGGGCGATGTCCACCCCGTGCTGCGCCGCGCCGCCGCCCCGCCCGCCGCCCTCGATCTGCTCGGCCAGGCCCACCAGGGCCTGGAGGAGGCCACCGGGCTCGAAACCCCCAACGAGTGCTACGCCACCGCCCACCTGGCCGCCCTGCGCGCGGCTGCGGCCGTGCTCGCGGTGCGCGGCCGGCCCGAGCCCTCCGCCCGCCGCCGGGCCCGTATCCGCAGCGCCTGGGAGGTGCTGCCGGAAGTCGCTCCCGAACTCACCGAGTGGTGCGGGCTGTTCGCCTCCGGCGCCGACCGCCGGGCCCGTGCCGAGGCGGGTATACCGGGCGCGGCCACCCGCCGGGACGCCGATGATCTGCTGCGTGACGCGGCCATGTTCGTGCGGCTGGTGGAGCGGATGCTCCAGCTCCAGCCCGCCCTGCCCCAACAGGCGCCACCGGGGCGGTGAGCCCCCGGCGGGCGGGGGTGCCGTGGGACGGCGGGGGTGCCGTCGGGGGGCTTCCGGCGCCGGTGGGCGGAATGTGCCCGGCGCCTGTGGGCGGCCCGGGGCTCCCGAGGCAATAGGCTGGGCCCGACGTCAGTAAGTCGTCGTCATCGCCCCCGGGCGGTGGCGGCACCGCGCCGAGGAGCCACCCGCCGTGTCAGACCCACAGCGCCCCCGAGCGTCCCTCCGTACCGCCGTGGTGTGGGAGGTCCTGGAAGACGCCCTGGACCGGCGGGCCAAGGCCACCGGCCGGGACGGGGCGCTGGACGTGCTGGACACCGGCGGCGGCAGCGGCAATTTCGCCGTTCCGGTCGCCGGCCTCGGCCACCGCGTCACAGTGGTCGACCCGAGCCCCAACGCGCTGTTCGCCCTGGAGCGGCGGGCCGCCGAGGCCGGGGTCGCCGAGCGGGTGCGCGGGGTGCAGGGCGATGCCCACGGTCTGTTCGACGTCGTGGAGCGGGGCGGCTATGACGCGGTCCTGTGCCACGGCGTCCTGGAGTACGTCGACGACCCCGCCGAGGGCCTGCGGAACGCGGTCGCCGCACTGCGCCCGGCCGGGACGCTGAGCGTCCTCGCCGCGGGCCTGGGCGGCGCCGTGCTGGCCCGTGCGCTGGCCGGACACTTCACCGAGGCCCGGCAGGCGCTGGTCGACCCGGAGGGCCGCTGGGGCACCGGAGACCCCATGCCACGCCGCTTCACCGCCGACCAGCTGACCGGGCTGGTGGCGGGGGCCGGGCTGGAGGTCGGTGCGGTGCACGGGGTGCGGGTCTTCGCCGACCTGGTGCCCGGGGTGCTGGTGGACACCGAGCCCGGAGCCATGGACGCGCTGTTGCAGCTGGAGGCCGCCGCCGCCGAGCTGCCCGCCTTCCACTCCGTCGCGACCCAGCTGCATGTGCTCGCCGAGCGTGACTGACCCTCCCACCTGCACCGCCGCCTGAGGGACGGACCAGGTGGAGTAGGCCACAGGCCCCCCGACTGGCCCCTCGGCCCCGTATGATCGGGGTACACCGTCCGGCATGGCGAATCGGCGGGAGGGGAATGGACGTCTCAGCGTCAACTTTCGCTACTGAGGGAACGGTGGGCGAATTGGCGCTGAGGGGCGGGTTTCACGGGGGCGATTCCCTGCCTATCCTGAAAGGGTCGCACCCGGTCGCCCCCCGCGACCGACGAGTAGGAGGACTCCGTGCCGCTCTCGGAGCACGAGCAGCGCATGCTCGAGCAAATGGAGCGAGCGCTGTACGCCGAAGATCCCAAGTTCGCGACAGCGCTTGAGGGAAGCGGCCTGCGCACGTACACCCGGCGACGGGTCTACCTGGCGGTCGCGGGTTTTCTGCTGGGCATCGCGCTCCTGATGGTCGGAGTGATCCTCCCGAAGACGTGGATCAGCGTGGTGGGATTCCTGATCATGCTGGGCTGTGCGGTGCTTGCGGTGACGGGCTGGCGCAAGGCGCCCAAGCCCGGTGAGGCACAGCGCCCCGGTGCCGGTGCGGCGGCCCCCCGCCGTCAGAGCCGTCAGCGCCGTTCGATGATGAACCGTATCGAGGAGCGGTGGCAGCGCCGCCGCGATGAACAGGGCCACTGAGCACGTCTGAGACGCCGAGGGGCGACCACCGCCGGGTGGTCGCCCCTCACCCGTCCCCGCGCCGCGGGGCGCTTTCCGCGTCCCGCGGCCCGGACGGCTGGCTACCGGGCTCTCCACTCCCGCCAGGGGCGGGCAGCGGGCCCGATGCGAGCTGGGCCGCCCCGGGCCGCGATCGCCCCTCTCCGGCCTCCGGCCCGAGCCGCGCTCGCCTGCCCCGTCCCTGATCGCCTGTCTCCGCCCATGGGCTGGCCGGGGCGCCGCCTGAGCCTGCCGCACCCGGCGCGCCCGGGCCGGACTGGACCCACTGAGCCCCGCCCTTGCCCGAACCGGCCGCCCCGGCCGACCCCGGAGCAACCGGCGGGCCCGGCACCCGCCCCGGGAGGACCGTGTCCCAGCCTGCGGTCGCTTGAGCGGGTCCCCGGGATCCGGTGTCCGCCGGGGGTCGCGTCGCTCGGTGTCTGCCGGGGAGCGGCCGTGTCCAGCCTGCGCCGCCTGAGCGGGCCCGCACGGGGCTCGGCGGGTGCCCTGGAGCCGCCGGGCCCAGGTGGTCGTTCCCGGTCCGGGCTGGGCCCGGGCCGGGAACGGGGGCCGGTCAGCCTCGCTGGTTGCGGAGGCGGGTGACCCAGCGGGGGGTGGTCCAGCGGTTGAGCAGGGCGGAGCGGCGGTCGGCGGCCGCCCAGACCAGGCGGGCGGCGGAGCGCGGGAGCAGGAGGGCGCGCAGGCGCTCCCAGCGGGTGGCGCGGGACCGGAGACCGGCCAGCACCTGACGGACATCGTCCGCGATACCCGCGCTCGGATGCGGCCGCGGCGCGTAGAGCACCTGCTCCACCGCCGTGGCCACCCGGCGAGCCGCCTCTGCCGCCTCGTCCGTCCCGTCCTCGAGTCCGGCGATCCGCACGATCCGGGCCACCGTGTTGCGCGAGGTCTGGGAGTCGTCCGGCACCACGCCGAAGTCCCAGGCCGAGTCGACCAGTTCGCGCCAGGCGGCGAGGGTGCGGTCGGCCGCGTCCTGATCGGTGCGGCCGGCGGAGCCGCCCAGTCTGCGGGACCGGACCCGGCGCCGCCACACCATCGGCAGCAGGGGAACCACGACCAGCAGCACCGCCAGTGCACTCCAGCCGGTGACCTTGGACGCGGACCAACCGCCGCCCGAGGAGCCGCTGTCCGGCACCTGGGCCGCCGGGCCGTCGCAGCTGCCCTCCTTCTTCATCTGCGGGGGGCAGGTGTCCGAGGCGGTCGGCGCGGCCGACGGCTCGGAGGAGGCGCTGGGCTCGTCCGAGGGCTCGTCGCTCGGCTCGCCGGTGGGCGTCTGCTCCATCGTGTAGTCGGGCTGGGTGCCACGGCTCGGGGTGGGCTCGAAGCGGGTCCAGCCGACGCCCTCGAAGTACAGCTCGGGCCAGGCGTGCGCGTCCTTGAGCCCCACCGACACCGAACCGTCCGCCTGGGTGGTGCCGGGAGTGAAGCCCACGGCCACCCGGGCCGGGATGCCCAGCGTCCGGGCCATCGCCGCCATCGAGAAGGAGAAATGGACGCAGAAGCCTTCCTTCTGCTTCAGGAAGCGGACGATGGCGGCCGAACCACTGCCGGACTGCACCTGGGTGTCGTAACGGAACCCACCGTTCACCGCGAACCAGTCCTGGAGCTTCACCGCCTTCTTGTACGCGTTGTCCGCGCCCTTCGTGATCTGCCGCGCCGTGCGCGAGACCACGGGCGGCAGCGAGTCCGGCACCTGGGTGTACTCGCGGAGCAGCCGCTTGGGCGGTGCCGGGGCCCCGGCCAGCTGCTCGGCCGTGGGCTCCACCAGCAGGCTGGAGACCCGGTACTGCTCGCCCCGGGTGGTCTGGCCGCGGTCGCCGACCAGCGTGCGGCCCTCCGGCTCATAGCGCCAGCGCCCGTCGATCTCCACCTTGGTGGCCGGGTAGGGGAGGGGCAGCCAGTTCTGCGCGTACCAGTCCGCGGCCGTGATGGTGGTGTCGACGGAGGAGACCCGCACCGAGGGGCCGAGCCCGGCCGGCGACGGCATCTGGTCCGGCACATCCGTGACATGCCGCTCCGAGGACTTCCACGAGGTGCCGTCGAACTTGTCCAGCGCGACGATCCGCAGATAGAGGTCCTGGGTGGTCTGTGAGGAAGTGCGGTACCGCAGCACCTCCTTGTTCTCCGGCTGGTTCAGGCTGTCCTGGAGCGACACCAGCGGATTCACCGCCGAGATGGTGCCACCGCTGCTGCCCGAGCCACTGCCGCCGTTCTTCTCGTCCAGCAGCCCACCGTCCAGCGAGGGCAGTGCCGCGGGCACCGCAAGGGCGATGCCCAGGGCCAGCACACCGATCCGGCGGCCGTTGCGCACCGGGGCGAGTGCCTGGCCGCCACCGGCCCCGGCCAGCCCCGATGGCGGTGCGCCGCCGGGGTGGCGGGCGCCACCGCTGAACACCCGGCCCCACTGGGACAGCCGGTCCCGGCCCTCGGCCAGCAGCAGCACCAGATATCCGGCCGCGGCCACCAGGAACCACAGCCAGTCGCCGCTGTCGTCGGAGAGCCCGGCGGCCACCGAATACAGGGCGAGCAGCGGCAGCCCGGCCGGGGCCGCGCTGCGGTAGGTGACCGCCAGGGCGTCGACCACCAGACCGATCACCAGCACTCCGCCGATCAGCAGCAGCCGGATGCCGTCGGTGAGCGGCGCCGGGATGGCGTACCGCCCGACGTCGTCCGCGCCCGAGCGCAGCAGGAGCGCGAACTCCTGAAGGGCCTGCGGGCTCGGCAGCAGCCCGCCGAGCGCCTGACCCTGCGCGAAGACCAGCGTGAGCAGCACCAGCGAGGTCAGGGCCTGGGCGGCCACCGTCAGCGGACGGGCCAGCGGCACCCGGCGGGCGGCCACGCCCACCGCGCTCTGGACCGCCAGCAACAGCAGTGCCTGGAAAAGCCATCCGGACGCGTCCACCAGCGGCAGCAGCGCACAGCCGGCCGCCACCGTGGCGAGGGTCGCGCATATCGCGAGCCGAACGCTCCCACTCATCCCGCGCCCCCCTCCGTCGCCTGAGCCGCGCCGGGGCGACTGCCCATGCGCGCCGCCGCGCCCGCGTCACTCATGCCCAGCTCCCTGTCTTACCGCCCAGCACCGACGGCCCGGCGTCGGTCCCGGCCATGCCCATGGCGTCGGCCTGCCGCCACAGCTGTGCCAACGAGCTGCCGGGGCCCACCGGAAGGGCCGTCCAGCCCGCCTCGCGCAGCCGCCGCAGCCGCTCCTCCAGCGGCTGCGGCCCCGCGCCCGGGACCCCGCGCGCCCATGCGGCGCCGTCCAGGACGAAGGCCACCGCCGCGGTGGTGCGCTGCCGCATCCGGGCGGCAAGCGCCGACTGCTCCTCGTCCAGATCGCCGAAGAAGGCCACCAGCAGCCCCTCATTGCCGCCGCGCAGCACGTCGTAGGCGGCGGAGAGGCCGACATCGTCGGAGTGGTCCACCACCGCGAGGGTGTCCAGCATCAGTCCGGCCGTCTCCGCGGAGTCATGTGAGGAACCGGAGAATCCGCCCCCGCCGTCCGGGCCGGGCACCGAGCTTCCGGTGTCGGTCAGCAGCCGCACCGCGTAACCGCGCTCCAGCAGATGCACCGCGGCCGAGGCCGCGCCGGATACCGCCCACTCGAAGCCCGAATCCGGCCCCGAGCCCTGATGGGCCACATACCGGGTGTCCAGCAGCACCGTGCAGTGGGCACGCCGCGGCTGCTCCTCCCGGCGGACCATCAACTCGCCGTAGCGCGCGGTGGAGCGCCAGTGGACACGGCGCAGATCGTCGCCGTGCCGATA
This sequence comes from Streptomyces sp. NPDC048636, assembly GCF_040650655.1. Taxonomy (NCBI): domain Bacteria; kingdom Bacillati; phylum Actinomycetota; class Actinomycetes; order Kitasatosporales; family Streptomycetaceae; genus Streptomyces; species Streptomyces sp. NPDC048636. The sequence continues at coordinate 777,194 of NZ_JBEZHR010000002.1, forward strand.
GCCGCGCGGGATCACATCGTCCTCACCGGCCAGCGCCAGTGAACGGTGGCGCCCGTCCCCGTATCCCGCGGCCTCGCCGGTGAGCCGCACCGCGGGCAGCGGCTCGACCCGCGGCACCACCGTGAGGGTGTCGTAGGCGCTGAAGGCACGGGTCAGCTCGCACATCCCGAACGGGTCGTTCAACCGGAGCTGGAGCGGGCCCAGCGGATAGCGGCCCCGCAGATCCGAGCGGACCCGGTAGGACACCTCGCGGCGCCCGCCCGCCTCCACCCGGTCCAGCACGAAGCGGGGGCGCGGCCCCAGTACATACGGGACGCGGTCCTGGAGCATCAGCAGCCCGGTGGGCAGCCGCGAGACATTGTCGATCCGCAGATGCACCCGGGCCTCGGAACCGGCCGGGACCCGGGCGGGCGACAGCCGTCTGCTGCCCGCCACCCGGTACCGGGTGCGGTAGACCACGGCCACGCAGACCAGGGGGAGCGAGGCGAGCAGCAGCCCCACCCGCAGCAGATCCCCCTGGCCCAGCACATAGCTGCACACCGCGGCGGCGACTCCGGCGGCCAGGAAGGAGCGGCCGCGGGTGGTCAGCCCGGCGAGGGCGGTCCGGAGCGCTCCCTTCTCCTCCTCACCGGAGCCGTCGGGATCCGCGCTCATCCCCCCGGGGACCATCACAGCCTCCGCGCGCCCGGCTGCTGCTGGCCGTAACCGGTCGGCGGCATGGGCGGCACCGGCGGCATGGGGCCGGAATGCGGCACGGGTCCGGACGGCGACAGGGGACCTGACTGCGGCACCGGGCCCGCGCCGCGCGGAGCCGCCGTGGGCACCGAGGTGCGCTGCACGATCTCCGTGACCACCTGCTCGGAGGTGCGCCGGTTCAGCTGGGCCTGCGCCGTCGGCAGCAGCCGGTGCGCGAGCACCGGCACCACCAGCGCCTGCACATCGTCCGGCAGCGCGTATTCCCGCCCGGCCAGCGCTGCCGCCGCCTTGGCCGCCCGCAGCAGATGCAGGGTGGCGCGGGGCGAGGCACCCAGCCGCAGATCGGGGTGGTTACGGGTGCTGGACACCAGGTCCACCGCGTACCGGCGCACCGGCTCGGCCACATGCACCGAGCGCACCGCCTCGACGAGCTTCACGATGTCATGGGCGTGGGCCACCGGCTGGAGGTCGTCGAGCGGGGAGACACCGCCGTGGACATCCAGCATCTCCAGCTCGGCCTGCGGACTGGGATAGCCGATGGACACCCGCGCCATGAAGCGGTCGCGCTGCGCCTCGGGCAGCGGATAGGTGCCCTCCATCTCGACCGGGTTCTGCGTGGCCACCACCATGAAGGGGCTGGGCAGCTCATAGGTCTCGCCGTCGATGGTGACCTGCCGCTCCTCCATCGACTCCAGCAGCGCCGACTGGGTCTTGGGGGAGGCGCGGTTGATCTCGTCACCGATCACGATCTGCGAAAAGATCGCGCCAGGCTTGAACTCGAACTCCTTGCGCTGCTGATCGAAGATGCTCACCCCGGTGATGTCCGACGGCAGCAGATCCGGGGTGAACTGGATCCTCCGCACCGAGCAGTCGATGGACCGCGCCAGTGCCTTGGCGAGCATGGTCTTTCCCACGCCCGGGACATCCTCGATCAGCAGATGTCCCTCGGCGAGCAACACGGTCAGCGAAAGCCGCACGACCTCGGGCTTGCCCTCGATCACACCCTCCACCGACTGGCGGACACGCTCCGCTGTCGTGGTCAGATCGCTGAGGCTCGCTCGCTCGTCATAGGTCGTCACCCGGCCCTCCTCGGCCCGTTCTCAGGGCCGTTGCCCTGGGAAACGGACCGGCCCACCGCACACGCTGGCATCGAATCCCCCCGCGGGGTTGCGGGGGGCGATGTCACCTACGCATTCTTGCGGTCTTCGCGGCCTCGCGTCACTCGGCTGTGGATAACCCAGGGTTATTTGTCACGTCTGTACGAGTTCAGGGGGTAAATCCCCCTCAGTCGCGTGGCTCGATCTCTCGCAGCAGACCCGTCTTGACGTCGAAGACGAAGCCGCGGACATCGTCGGTGTGGAGCAGGAACGGAGAAGTGCGCACCCGCTGCATCGACTGGCGTACATCGCCGTCGAGGTCCTTGAACGCCTCGACCGCCCACGACGGCCGCTGGCCCACCTCGTTCTCCAGGTCGTGCCGGAAGTCCTCGGTCAGGTTCAGCAGACCGCAGCCGGTGTGGTGGATGAGCACCACGCTGCGGGTGCCCAGCGCGCGCTGGCTGATGGTCAGGGAACGGATGACGTCGTCGGTGACCACACCGCCCGCGTTCCGGATCGTATGGCAGTCACCCAGCTCCAGGCCGAGCGCCTCGTGCAGGTCCAGGCGTGCGTCCATACAGGCGACCACGGCGACCCGCTGCACGGGGCGGGCGTCCATGCCGGGGTCCTCGAACGTGTCGGCGTACCGCCGATTGGCCTCGACGAGGCGGTCGGTGACCGAACCTGACGGCTGGGCGTCGCGGTCTGCGGACGGCTGAGACTGCTGCTGCGGCGCGGATATCGACATGGTGACGACGGTAAGCCCACCAGCGGTCTTTGTCCTTTCTTTAGCCTGCGCAAACGAGGGCATCGGGTGCGCCGAAGGAGTGATTGTGATGCGATCCACACCCTCGCGCCCCCTCCCGGCGCGCGGTCGCCGACGCCGATCGCAACGGGGGGCGGGACGCGCTGACCGGTTGGTTGACCGAAGGGACGAGTGGACTAAAGTGGCGCGAAGTGGGAGGCGTGACGCTCCCCTTGGATTCCGGTTTTTCGCGTGAGCGCGGTGCGTACGTACCCCTCGGCCTCCTCCCGCTCCGGTCGCCTGACGTCACTTCCCCGGCGCCAGTAGGCCGCTTCCCCTTCAGAGCGGGCGGGGACCCGGAGGTGCGTACCCTCCTCGCCCGACCCTCAGAAGGGCGCACGAGCAGCGCAATGAGCAGCAACGCTCTCCATGTTCCCGTCATGCTCCAGCGCTGTCTGGACATGCTGGCCCCCGCTCTCGCCCAGCCCGGCGCGGTAGTGGTCGACTGCACCCTCGGCCTCGGCGGCCACAGCGAGGCGCTGCTGAGCAGCTTCCCGGCGGCCCGCCTCATCGCCCTCGACCGCGACCCGGACGCCCTGCGGCTCGCCGGTGAGCGGCTGGCCCCCTACGGCGATCGGGCGACGCTCGTGCACGCCGTCTACGACGAACTGCCCGAGGTGCTCGATCGCCTCGGCGTACCCCGCGTCCAGGGGGTCCTCTTCGACCTCGGCGTGTCGTCCATGCAACTGGACGAGGCCGAACGTGGCTTCGCCTACGCGCAGGACGCCCCGCTGGACATGCGGATGGACCAGACGACCGGGATCAGCGCCGCCGAGGTGCTCAACACCTACCCGCCGGGCGATCTGGTGCGCATCCTGCGCAACTACGGCGAGGAGAAGTTCGCCAAGAAGATCGTGGACGCGGTGGTGCGCGAGCGTGCCAAGGAGCCGTTCACCACCAGCGCCCGGCTGGTGGAGCTGATCCGCGAGGCGCTGCCGCAAGCCGCCAAGCGGACCGGCGGCAACCCGGCCAAGCGCACCTTCCAGGCGCTGCGCATCGAGGTCAACGGCGAGCTGGCGATCCTGGAACGGGCCATTCCGGCGGCCGTGGGGACGCTCGCGGTCGGCGGCCGGATCGCCGTCCTGTCGTACCACTCGCTCGAGGACCGCTTGGTCAAGCATGTGTTCGCGGCGGGCGCGACCAACACCGCACCGCCGGGCCTCCCGGTCGTCCCCGAGCGCTACCAGCCGCGGCTGAAGCTGCTCACCCGCGGTGCGGAGCTGCCCACCGAGGAGGAGATCGCGGAGAACCGCCGCGCGGCCCCGGCCCGCCTGCGCGGCGCGGAACGCATCCGCGAGGAGGCACTGTGAGCGACGCGCGCGCGGCCGCCGGGCCGCGGATGGCGACGGTGGCGTGGCTGCTGCGCCGTGTGGGCGGAGAAGCGAACGGGGTGGCACTGTGAGCGACGCGCGGGCGGCCGCCGGGCCGCGGATGGCGACGGTGGCGTGGCTGCTGCGCCGTGTGGGCGGAGAAGCGAACGGGGTGGCACTGTGAGCGACGCGCGCGCGGCCGCCGGGCCGCGGATGGCGACGATGGCTTGGCTGCTGCGCCGCGTGGGCGCAGTGGCCGTGCGCCGGGAGTCGCCGTGAGGGACACCAGCGGGGAGGGGCGATGAGCGGAGCAGGGTCCGGGGCGGTGCCCAAAGGGCGGTCGGTGCCGGGGTCCACGACGGCACGGCGTACGCCCTTCGTCCTGCTCGTCGTCGTCCTGCTCGGCTCCGGCCTGATCGGGCTGCTGGTGCTGAACTCCTCCCTCAACCAGGGCTCGTTCGAGGTCAGCCGACTGGAGAAGCAGACCGACGAGCTCACCGACGACCGACAGGCGCTCGAACAGGACGTGGACCGGCTCTCCGCCCCCGGAGCCCTGGAGCGGCGCGCCCGCGAGCTGGGCATGGTGCCGGGCGGCAGCCCGGCGTTCCTCAAGCCGGACGGCACCGTCAGCGGGGTGCCCGCCCCGGCCACGGCGCAGCCCACCACCCTCGGCACCACCGGCATCTGGGTGCCGCCCGCGCTGGACCCGACCCCCGCGGCGCCGCTGATCCCGACGCCGACCACGCCGACCACCCCGGCCACGCCCTCCCCCGCGGCCGCCGCCTCCGCGAACTCCACCCCGGCTCCCCAGTAGGTGACACGGTGACGCGATCCCTTGCCCGCGCCCGGCCCCGTCCGTCCGCGCACCGCTCCCGCCCCGCGGGGCCGATGAGGGAGGCCGCCGCGTGACCGCGCCCGAGGGACCGCGCCGCCGCCGGGTGCCCGGCCCGGCGGATCCGCGTGCCGAGCGGCGCCCGCGCCAGGGGGCGCCGCGGCGCCCCGGTGACCGCCCGGGCCAGCGCCCCCGCTCCGGGGCGCCACAGCAGCTCCGGCTCGGCAGCCCGCGCCCCCGGCTGCGGCTGATCAGCCTCGGTCTCACCCTGGTGATGCTGGTCTTCGTCGTACGGCTGCTCCAGGTGCAGGCCGTCGACGCCGACGCGTACGCCGCCAAGGCCAACGTCAACCGCTACATCCCGGTGAACCTGGCCGCCGAGCGCGGCTCCCTCACCGACCGCGACGGTGTCGAGCTGGCCACCACCGTGGACGCGTACGACATCACCGCCGCCCCCGACCTGCTGACGCCCAAGACGGCCAGGACGAACGACGCGCCCCGGCGGGCGGCCGCCCTCCTCGCGCCGATCCTCGGCAAGGACCGGGCGGACCTGGAGAAGAAGCTCACCGACAACCCGAAGTCGAAGTACGTGGTGCTGGCCCGGCAGCAGTCCCCGCAGGTCTGGAAGCAGATCAAGGACCTGAAGAACGCCCTGGACGGGGCGGCCGGGAAGGGCAAGGGCACCAATGTGCTGGCCGGGGTCAACCGCGAGGCCCACAGCAAGCGGATCTACCCCAACGGCGACCTCGCCGCCGGGCTGCTGGGCTTCGTGGGGGCCGACGGCCGGGGCTCCGCGGGGCTGGAGCAGCAGCTGAACAAGAAGCTGGCGGGCCAGGACGGCAAACGCGTATACGCCCAGTCCGGCGGCCACCAGGTGCCCACCGGCGACGTCAAGGAACAGCCCGCGGTGCCCGGCAGCGATGTGGAGCTGACCATCGACCGGGACCTCCAGTGGGCGGCCCAGAGCGCCATCGCCTCCCAGGTGGCCAAGTCCGGGGCGGACCGCGGCTACGTCGTCGTCCAGGACACCCGCACCGGCGAGATCCTGGCGCTGGCCAACGCCCCCGGCTTCGATCCCAACGACCTCTCCCGGCAGAAGGCGGACGCCCTGGGCAACGCGGCCGTCTCGGACGCCTACGAGCCGGGCAGCGTCAGCAAGCTGATGTCCATGGCCGCCGTCCTGGAGGAGGGCGCGGCGCGCTGGGACACCCATGTGGAGGTCCCCAACCGGCTGCCGCGCGCGGACCGTGCCTTCGCCGACGACATCGACCACCCCACCTGGTACCTGACGCTCAACGGCGTGCTCGCCAAGTCCAGCAATATCGGCACCATCCTCGCCACCGAGCAGCTCGCCAAGACCCAGCGGCAGAAGAACCGGATTCTCTATTCCTATCTGCGGAAGTTCGGGATCGGCCGGCCCACCGGACTCGGCCTCCCCGGCGAGACCCCGGGCATCCTGGCCAAACCGGAGAAGTGGAGCGCCTCGCAGCAGTACACCATCCCGTTCGGACAGGGGCTCTCGCTCAACGCCGTCCAGGCGGCCTCGGTGTACTCCACCATCGCCAACGGCGGTGAGCGGATCGCCCCCACCCTCGTCCGCGGCTCCAAGGGCCCCGGCGGCGACTACACCGCCGCGCCCAAGCCGAAGAAGACCCGGGTGGTGGGCAAGGAGACGGCCCGGACACTGTCCGAGATGCTCGAATCGGTCGTCGACGACGAACAGGGCACCGGTATCAAGGCCAAGATCCCCGGCTACCGGGTGGCGGGCAAGACCGGCACCTCCAACCGCGTGGACCCCGAGACCGGACGCTACCGCGGCTACACCGCCTCGTTCGCCGGATTCGCCCCCGCCGACAAGCCCCGGCTGACCGTCTACTGCGCCGTGCAGAACCCGACCAGGGGCAGCTACTTCGGCGGCCAGGTCTGCGGTCCGGTCTACAAGAAGGTGATGGAGTTCGGGCTCAAGAGCCTCCAGGCGGCCCCCAGCGGCACCAAGGGCAAGCAGCTCCCCGTGAGCTACAGCCCGGGTCAGTGAGCGGAACCAGCCGTGACGACGATCACGCCGGACCCCGGGAACCGCGGGCCGGTACCGCCCCGGTTCGCCCGCTCATTTCGCGGGGGACCGGGTGTCCCGGGTACGCTCACCGCCGTGCCCCACGCTGATCAGTCGCAAACGCCTCAGAAGGACGTTTCTGTGGAATATCCAGGAGCGCCGCGCCCCTTCCAGGTCCGTCCGGTTCCACTGGCGGAGCTGGCGGATCAGCTGGGCGTCGATGTCCCCGAAGCGCCGGCCGGCGCCGCGGTCACCGGGATCACCCATGACTCGCGCGCCGTACGCCCCGGCGATGTGTACGCCGCACTGTCCGGCGCCCGGCTGCACGGTGCGGACTTCGCCGCCCAGGCCGCCGATCTCGGCGCGGTGGCCGTGCTGACCGACCCGGCGGGCGCCGAGCGCGCCGCCGCCACCGGTCTGCCGGTGCTGGTCGTGGACAATCCGCGCGGCCGGATGGGCGCGCTGGCCGCCACCATCTACGGCGAGCCGGGCCGTGCCCTGTTGCAGCTGGGCATCACCGGTACTTCAGGCAAGACCACCACCGCGTACCTCATCGAGGGCGGTCTGCGGGCCGCCGCGAAGGACAAGGGCGCCCTCACCGGTCTCATCGGAACCGTCGAGACACGGATCGGCGACGAGCGGATCAAGTCCGAGCGCACCACCCCGGAGGCCACCGACCTCCAGGCGCTGTTCGCGGTGATGCGCGAACGCGAGGTCGGCTCGGTCGTCATGGAGGTCTCCAGCCACGCGCTGGTCCTCGGCCGCGTCGACGGCTGTGTCTTCGACGTCGCCGTCTTCAACAACCTCAGCCCGGAGCACATGGAGTTCCACTCCGGGATGGAGGACTACTTCCAGGCCAAGGCGCAGCTGTTCACCAAGGCCCGCAGCCGGGCCGCGGTGATCAACTACGACGACGAGTACGGCAAGCGGCTGGTGGAGCAGGCCGAGGTCCCGGTCACCACCTTCTCCGCCGAGGGCCACCCCGACGCCGACTGGCGTGCCGACGGCGTCGAGGTCGGCCCGCTCGGCTCGACCTTCACCGCCCTCGGCCCCGACGGCGAATCCGTACGGGCCGCGGCCCCGCTGCCCGGCCCGTTCAACGTGGCCAACGCGCTCGCCGCCGTCGTGGCCCTCGTCGTCGCCGGGGTCGACCCGCAGACGGCGGCCGACGGTGTGGCCGCCGTCCCCGGGGTGCCGGGGCGGCTGGAGCGCGTGGACGCGGGCCAGCCGTACCTCGCCGTCGTCGACTACGCCCATAAGACCGACGCCGTGGAGTCGGTGCTGCGCGCCCTGCGCCGGGTCACCGACGGCAAGCTGCACGCCGTCCTCGGCTGCGGCGGCGACCGCGACCGGCTCAAGCGCGGGCCCATGGGCGCCGCGGTGGCCCGGTACGCCGACACCGCCGTACTGACCTCCGACAACCCCCGCTCCGAGGACCCGCTCGCGATCCTCGCCGCCATGCTCGCGGGCGCCGCCGAGGTGCCCACGCACGAGCGGGGCGACGTACTGGTCGAGGAGGACCGGGCGAACGCCATCGCCGCCGCCGTGGCCCGCGCCGAGCCCGGTGACACCGTCATCGTCGCGGGCAAGGGCCATGAACTCGGCCAGGACATCGCCGGAGTGATCCGCGCCTTCGACGACCGCCAGGTCCTCCGCGAGGCCATCGAGCTGAGCGAGCAGACCAGACAGCGCGAATCCGATCGCCCCGCGGCGAACGGACAGCACCGGGACACACCTCAAGACAACCAGGGATGACAGACCGCCATGCGCGCACCAGCACCCTCCAGGCAGCTCTCCCGCACGGCCGGAGGTGATCAGTGATCCCACTGTCCCTCACCGAGATCACCGGCCTCGTCGGTGGACAGCCGCACGACATACCGGACCCTGATCTGAAGGTCACGGGCCCGGTAGTGATCGACTCCCGCGAGGTGCGGTCAGGCAGCCTCTTCGCCGCGCTCGCCGGAGAGCGCGTGGACGGCCATGACTTCGCGCGCGGCGCGGTCGAGGCGGGCGCGGTGGCGGTCCTGGCCACCCGCCCGGTCTCCACCCCGGACGCCCCGGTCCCCACGATCGTCGTACCCGACGTCATCGCCGCCCTGGGGGCGCTGGCGCGTGCCGTCGTGCGCCGTCTGGGCACCTCTGTGGTGGCGCTCACCGGCTCCGCGGGCAAGACCAGCACCAAGGACCTCATCGCGCAGCTGCTCCAGCGTCACGGTCCGACCGTGTGGACGCCGGGCTCGCTCAACAACGAGATCGGGCTGCCGCTGACCGCGCTGACCGCCGACGAGACCACCCAGCACCTGGTGCTGGAGATGGGTGCTCGCGGTAAGGGCCACATCCGGTACCTGACGGACCTCACCCCGCCCCGGATCGGCCTCGTCCTCAACGTCGGCACCGCCCATATCGGGGAGTTCGGCGGCCGGGAGGCGATCGCCGAGGCCAAGGGCGAGCTGGTGGAGGCGCTGCCGTCCGCCGAGGACGGCGGAGTCGCGGTGCTCAACGCCGACGACCCCCTGGTGCGCGCCATGGCGTCCCGCACCACGGCCCGCACGGTGCTGTTCGGAGAGCGCGAGGGCGCCGACGTACGCGCGGCGAACGTCCGGCTCGCCGACGGCGGCCGGCCCGCCTTCACGCTCCACACCCCCACCGGGTGCAGCGAAGTGACCATGCGCCTGTACGGTGAGCACCACGTGTCGAACGCGCTCGCCGCGGCCGCCGTCGCCCATGAGTTGGGCATGTCCGTCGACGAGATCGCCGTGGCGCTCTCCGAGGCGGGTCAGCTCTCCCGCTGGCGGATGGAGGTCACCGAGCGCTCGGACGGCGTGACGGTCGTCAACGACGCCTACAACGCGAACCCCGAGTCCATGAGAGCCGCGCTGCGGGCGCTGGTCGCCATGGGCGCCGCTACACCGGGGCGTCGTACGTGGGCGGTGCTGGGCCGGATGGCCGAGCTGGGCGAGGAGTCACTCGCCGAGCACGACGCGGTCGGGCGGCTGGCCGTCCGGCTCAACGTCAGCAAGCTCGTGGCGGTCGGCGGCCAGGAGGCCGCCTGGCTGGATATGGGCGCCAAGAACGAGGGTTCGTGGGGTGAGGAGTCGGTGCACGTGTCCGACGTGCGGGCAGCGGTCGATCTGCTGCGCGGCGAGCTGCGACCGGGGGACGTCGTGTTGGTGAAGGCGTCCAGGTCGGTCGGTCTGGAGAAGCTCGCGCAGGCGCTGCTCGAGGGTGAGGTCACCGGCCGATGAGCATGGGGCAGACGCTCTTGGCCGGAGCCGTCGCTGTAGGCCAGGGAGAAGAACACGTACCCGCGATGAGGCAGATCCTCTACGCCGGAGCCATCGGGCTCTTTCTGACGCTGATCGGCACACCGCTGCTGATCAAGCTGCTCGCGCGCAAGGGCTATGGCCAGTACATCCGGGACGACGGCCCGAGGACCCACGGCTCCAAGCGCGGTACCCCCACGATGGGTGGTATCGCCTTCATCCTGGCCACGCTGATCGCGTACGCCGTGACCAAGGTGATCACCGGCAGCCAGCCCACCTTCTCCGGTGTGCTGGTGCTCTTCCTGTTCGCGGGCATGGGCCTGGTCGGCTTCCTGGACGACTACATCAAGATCGTCAAGCAGCGGAGCCTGGGGCTGCGGGCCAAGGCGAAGATGGCCGGACAGCTCATCGTCGGCATCGCCTTCGCGATCCTCTCGCTGAACTTCGCGGACGCGCGCCAGCAGACCCCGGCCTCCGACCGGCTCTCCTTCGTCCAGGACTTCGGCTGGTCCTTCGGCCCGGTGATCTTCGCGATCTGGGCGCTGTTCATGATCCTCGCGATGTCGAACGGTGTGAACCTCACCGACGGTCTGGACGGTCTGGCCACCGGCGCCTCGGTGATGGTCTTCGGCGCCTACACCTTCATCGGCGTCTGGCAGTACCAGGAGTCCTGCGCCAACGCCAAAACGCTCATCAACCCCTCGTCCTGTTTCGAGGTCCGTGACCCGCTCGATCTCGCGGTCGTGGCCTCGGCGCTGATGGGTGCCTGCTTCGGCTTCCTGTGGTGGAACACCTCACCGGCCAAGATCTTCATGGGGGACACCGGCTCGCTCGCCCTCGGCGGCGCGCTGGCGGGGCTGGCCATCTGCTCCCGTACGGAGCTGCTGATGGCCATCCTGGGCGGTCTGTTCGTTCTGATCACCCTGTCCGTGGTCATCCAGGTCGGCTCCTTCCGGCTCACCGGACGCCGGGTCTTCCGGATGGCGCCACTCCAGCACCACTTCGAACTCAAGGGGTGGAGCGAGGTCCTTGTGGTGGTCCGGTTCTGGATCATCCAGGGCATGTGCGTGATCGTCGGACTCGGCCTGTTCTACGCGGGCTGGCGGGCCCAGTGACATCCCCCGCCACCGGCCCCGATGTGGGCGACCTCGCCGGGCGACGGGTCACCGTCGCCGGGCTCGGCGTCTCCGGCGTCCCCGCGGCGCGTGCGCTGCGGGGACTCGGGGCCCTCGTCACCGTGGTCAACGGCAGTGACGGCGAGGCGCAGCGCGCCCAGGCCGCCGAGCTCGAGCCGCTGGGCATCACCGTCCGGCTCGGCGACGGCGACACCTTGCCCGAATCCTCCGAACTGGTCGTCACCACGCCCGGCTGGAAGCCCTCCAGCCCGCTCTTCCTGGCCGCCGCGGAGGCCGGGGTACCGGTCTGGGGCGATGTGGAGCTGGCGTGGCGGCTGCGCGCCCCGGACGCACCGCCCTGGCTCGCGGTCACCGGCACCAACGGCAAGACCACCACGGTGCGGATGCTGGCCTGCATCCTGGAGGCGGCCGGGCTGCGCACCGCGGCCGTCGGCAACATCGGCGTCTCGCTGCTGGACATCGTGCTGGGCGAGACGCCGTACGACGTGCTGGCGGTCGAACTGTCCAGCTATCAGCTGCACTGGGCGCCCTCGCTGCGCGCCCACTCCGGGGCGGTGCTCAACCTCGCCCCCGACCACCTCGACTGGCACGGCTCCATGGCGGCCTACGCGGCCGACAAGGGCCGGATCTACGAGGGCAACCAGGTGGCCTGTGTCTACAACACCGCCGACCCGGCCACCGAGGACCTGGTGCGCGCGGCCGATGTCGAGGAGGGCTGCCGGGCGATCGGCTTCACCCTCGGCACCCCCGGCCCCTCCCAGCTCGGCGTCGTGGAGAACATCCTCGTCGACCGGGCCTTCGTGACCAACCGGCAGAAGCAGGCGCAGGAGCTCGCCGAGGTCTCCGATGTGAACCCCCCGGCGCCCCACAACATCGCCAACGCGCTCGCCGCGGCGGCCCTGGCCCGCGCCTACGGGGTGCCGCCCGCGGCCGTACGGGACGGCTTGCGCGCCTTCCGTCCCGACCCGCACCGGGTGGAGCACATCGCGGACGTCGGCGGGGTCGCCTACGTCGACGACTCCAAGGCCACCAACACCCACGCCGCCGAGGCGTCGTTGGGCGCCTACGAGCGCATCGTGTGGATCGCGGGCGGGCTGGCCAAGGGCGCCACCTTCGACGAGCTGGTGGTGACGGCCGCCAAGCGGCTGCGCGGGGTGGTGCTGATCGGCGCCGACCGCGCGCTGATCCGGGAAGCGCTCGCGCGACACGCAGCGGATGTCCCGGTCGTGGACCTCGAGCGGACCGACACTGGGGCGATGGCGGCGGCTGTGCGCGAAGCGGCCCGGCTCGCCCGGCCGGGCGATACCGTCCTGATGGCACCCGCCTGCGCCTCGATGGACATGTTCGTCAACTACAACAAGCGGGGCGACGCCTTCGCCGCGGCGGTCCACGACCTGGCCTCCGGCCCGGTCCCGGACGACCGGTAGCCCACCGGTCCCCGCCCGTGCACCGCTCGCGCGGGGAATCCGGAGGGGATACGAGATGACGCCTGAGCAGCCCGCCGCCCCGCGGTCCCGGCAGAGCGCCCCCGGCGCGGGCCGCACCACGCCCCGCGCGGGCGCGGCGCCGCGTGTGCGGGCGGCCGTGCGCGCCGGAGGGCGGGCGGCGGTCCTCGCGCGCCCGCGCGGCGGCGGCCCCAAGCTGCCGCGCCGCCCCACCCGCTCCTCGGTGCTGGAGTCGCTGCGCCGGACGCAGGCGCGCGTCCGGCGGGCCTGGGACCGGCCGCTCACCGCGTACTACCTGGTCCTCGGCGGTGCGCTGCTGATCACGGTGCTGGGTCTGGTGATGGTCTACTCGGCCTCGCAGATCAAGGCGTTGCAGTCCGGTCTGTCCCCGTCGTACTTCTTCCGCAAGCAGCTCTTCGCGGCGGCGCTGGGCGGCTCGCTGATGCTGCTCGCGGTGCGCATGCCCATCAAACTGCACCGCGCCTTCGCCTATCCGCTGCTGGCGGTCTCGGTCTTCCTGATGTGTCTGGTCCAGGTGCCCGGGATGGGCATCTCGGTCAACGGCAACCGGAACTGGATCTCCTTCGGCGGTCCGTTCCTCCTCCAGCCCAGCGAGTTCGGGAAGCTGGCGCTGGTGCTGTGGGGAGCGGATCTGCTCGCCCGTAAACAGGACAAGCGGTTGCTGGCCCAGTGGAAGCACCTGCTGGTGCCGCTGGTGCCCGCCACGGCGATGCTGCTCGGCCTGATCATGCTGGGCGGCGATATGGGCACCGCGATCATCCTCACCGCGATCCTGTTCGGCCTGCTCTGGCTGGCCGGTGCCCCCACCCGGCTGTTCGTCGGCGTGCTGGCGTTCGCCGGGGCCGTCGGGGTGCTGCTCATCAAGACAAGCGCCAACCGGATGTCCCGGCTCGCCTGTATCGGCGCCACCGAGCCCGGAGACCATGATCAGTGCTGGCAGGCGGTGCACGGGATCTACGCGCTCGCCAACGGCGGCTGGTTCGGCTCCGGACTCGGAGCATCCATGGAGAAATGGGGCGAACTACCTGAACCGCATACCGACTTCATCTTCGCCATTACCGGGGAGGAACTCGGCCTGGCGGGGACGCTGTCGGTCCTCGTCCTCTTCGCGGCTCTAGGCTATGCGGGTATCCGCGTGGCCGGACGCACGGAGGACCCCTTCGTGAGGTACGCCGCGGGAGGTGTGACCACCTGGATCACGGCCCAGGCCGTGGTCAATATCGGTGCGGTGCTCGGTCTGCTGCCGATCGCCGGGGTTCCGCTCCCGCTGTTCTCCTACGGAGGGTCCGCCCTGCTGCCGACCATGTTCGCCGTCGGTCTGCTGATCGCCTTCGCACGGGCCGAGCCCGCCGCGCGGGCGGCGCTGGCCATGCGGCAGCCTGCTTTGCGGAAGAAGCTGGCTCGGGTGAGACGGAAGACGATGAGACGGCCCGTCAAGAAGCGGCCGTCCGGAGAGCGGTGAATTTCGGTGCATGTCGTACTCGCCGGTGGGGGGACCGCCGGCCACATCGAGCCCGCGCTCGCCCTCGCGGATGCCCTGCGCAGGCAGGATCCGACCGTGGGGATCACAGCGCTCGGCACGGAGCGGGGTCTTGAGACCCGACTCGTGCCCGAGCGTGGCTATGAACTCGGGCTGATCCCCGCCGTGCCGCTGCCGCGCAAGCCCACCCCCGAGCTGATCACCGTCCCCGGGCGGCTGCGCGGCACCATCAAGGCCGCCGAGCAGATCCTGGAGCGCACCAAGGCCGACTGTGTGGTCGGCTTCGGCGGCTATGTGGCGCTGCCCGGCTATCTGGCCGCCAAGCGCCTCGGGGTCCCGATCGTGGTCCACGAGGCCAACGCCCGGCCCGGCCTCGCCAACAAGATCGGCTCCCGCTACGCCAAGTACGTCGCGGTCTCCACCCCGGACAGCAAGCTCCGCAACGCCCACTACGTCGGCATCCCGCTGCGCCGCTCGATCGCCACCCTGGACCGGGCCGCCGTCCGGCCCGAGGCGCGCGCGGCCTTCGGCCTCGACCCCAACCTGCCGACGCTGCTGGTCTCCGGCGGTTCGCAGGGCGCCCGCAGGCTCAACGAGGTGGTCCAGACGGTCGCCCCGTTCCTCCAGCGGGCCGGGATTCAGGTACTGCACGCGGTCGGCCCGAAAAATGAAATGCCGCATGTGGACAACATGCCCGGAATGCCGCCCTACATCCCGGTACCGTACGTGGACCGGATGGACCTCGCGTACGCCGCGGCGGACATGATGCTCTGCCGCGCGGGCGCGATGACCGTCGCCGAGCTGTCCGCCGTCGGGCTTCCGGCCGCCTATGTGCCGCTGCCCATCGGCAATGGTGAGCAGCGGCTCAACGCCCAGCCGGTGGTCAAGGCGGGCGGCGGGCTGCTGGTGGACGACGCCGAGCTGACTCCCGAGTGGGTGCAGAACCATGTGCTCCCGGTGCTCGGCGACCCGCACCGGCTGTACGACATGTCGCGGCGCGCCGCCGAATTCGGCCGCCGGGACGCCGACGAGCTGCTGGTCGGCATGGTGTACGAGGCAATCGCGGCACGCCGCCAGGCGTGAGAAGGCAGGGAGCGTGGCCGGACCGACGACCGCCAAGAGCGGCTCCCGACGGACGTCGCCGTCCGGCCCGCCCCCGAGCGTCTTCACCACCCGCCGCGGGCCGCGGCTGCCGAGCCGCCGCACCGTGCTGGCGCTCGCGGCGGCCCTGACCGTGCTGGGCGCCGCGACCGTCTGGCTGCTCTACGGCTCGAGCTGGCTGCGCGCCGAGCGGGTGACGGTCACCGGCGCCCGGGAGCTGACCGCCGGCGAGATCCGCGAGGCCGCGGACGTTCCCCTGGACACCCCCCTGGTCACCGTGGACACCGCCGGGATCGCACATCGGCTGCGGGAGCGGCTGCCGAGGATAGCGAAAGTGAACGTTTCCCGGTCATGGCCGCACACCATCAGTCTGGATGTGACGGAACGCAAGGCCGAAGCGATTGTCGAAGAGGGCGGGAAGTTCCGCGAAGTGGACGCCCATGGCGTACGGTTCGCCACCTCGGCCAAGCGTCCGAAGGGTGTTCCGCTGCTGGAAATGGAGCCGGACCGGTCGCCGAGTTCGCGCCATTTCGGTGCCACCAGGCTCCGTCGGGAGGCGGTCCGGGTGGTCACCCAACTCCCCGCCGCGGTCCGCCGGGACACCCGTTCCCTCCGGGTCCGCTCGTACGATTCGATCACGGTGGTCCTCACCCGTGGGCGTACGGTCGCCTGGGGCAGTGGGGAGCGCGGTACGGCGAAGGCGCGGACCCTGACGGCGCTCATGAAAGCGAGGCCGGACGCGGACCACTTCGACGTCAGCGCGCCGAGCGCCCCCGCGGTGTCTCGCAGTTGACCTGATCGACCCTGGCCAGCACCCTGGTTGGCTTGCCCACTGGGTGATCACATAGGGTGAAAAGAAAAACGGGAGGTTCGGCGTGTTCATTGAACGCGCGCCACTTGTCGACTTAGTGTCCTGTTCCGAAGAGTCCGGGAAACAGAGGCACTGGTAACCCTAAACTTCAGCGTTAGGGTTGGGGTCGGCAATCGGAACCGTCCCATTCGGCATCAGTCGGCGCACCGCTTCAACGGCGGGGTGACGACACGTAACTCGAGGCGAGAGGCCTTCGACGTGGCAGCACCGCAGAACTACCTCGCAGTCATCAAGGTCGTCGGCATCGGCGGCGGTGGCGTGAATGCCATCAACCGGATGATCGAGGTCGGGCTCAAGGGCGTCGAGTTCATCGCGATCAACACCGATGCGCAGGCCCTGCTGATGAGTGACGCGGACGTCAAGCTGGACGTCGGCCGTGAGCTCACCCGTGGCCTCGGCGCGGGCGCCAACCCCGAGGTCGGCCGGAAGGCCGCCGAGGACCACCGCGAGGAGATCGAGGAGGTCCTCAAGGGGGCCGACATGGTCTTCGTGACGGCGGGCGAGGGCGGCGGCACCGGCACCGGAGGTGCCCCGGTCGTCGCCAACATCGCCCGTTCCCTGGGCGCCCTGACGATCGGTGTGGTGACCCGCCCGTTCACCTTCGAGGGCCGTCGCCGCGCCAACCAGGCCGAGGACGGTATCGCCGGCCTGCGCGACGAGGTCGACACCCTGATCGTGATCCCGAACGACCGCCTGCTGTCCATTTCGGACCGTCAGGTGAGTGTGCTCGACGCCTTCAAGTCGGCGGACCAGGTGCTGCTGTCCGGTGTCCAGGGCATCACCGACCTGATCACCACCCCGGGCCTGATCAACCTCGACTTCGCCGACGTCAAGTCCGTGATGTCCGAGGCGGGCTCGGCGCTCATGGGCATCGGCTCGGCGCGCGGCGACGACCGCGCGGTGGCCGCGGCCGAGATGGCCATCTCCTCGCCGCTGCTGGAGGCGTCCATCGACGGCGCCCGGGGCGTGCTGCTCTCCATCTCCGGCGGCTCCGACCTCGGTCTCTTCGAGATCAACGAGGCCGCCCAGCTGGTGAGCGAGGCCGCCCACCCCGAGGCGAACATCATCTTCGGCGCCGTGATCGACGACGCGCTCGGCGACGAGGTCCGGGTCACCGTGATCGCCGCCGGATTCGACGGCGGCCAGCCGCCCGCGAAGAACCGCGACAAGGTGCTCGGCGCGTACAACGGGAGCGGCCCCCGCGAGGAGGGCTCGAGCAGCTCTTCGAACCGCCCGGCCACCCAGGAGCCCAGCCGCCCGTCCTTCGGCGGACTCGGCAGCGTCACCCCGCGCGAGGAGGAGCCCGCCCCGGCGGACCCCGCCCCGGTGGCCGAGGTCCCGGCACCCCCGGTCGCCACCCCGCAGGTTCCCCCGGCCCGGCCCTACCCGGAGAGCCAGGCCGAGGAGCTGGACGTGCCGGACTTCCTCAAGTGAGCCCGGTGAGATGGTTCCCCGGCAATCCTGAAGTGATCGAGCAGTGATAGGGCAACAGCACGACGCGAGCGGCGCGCACTTCGCCTTCACCGACCGGTGGGGCGGGGTGAGCGCCGTTCCGTATGACGAGCTCAATCTCGGCGGCGCGGTCGGCGACCTCCCTCAGGCCGTACGGACCAACCGCGAGCTGGCCGCCAAGGCGCTGGGCCTGGACCCGGCCGCGGTGGTCTGGATGCACCAGGTGCACGGCCGGGATGTCGCGGTGGTCGACGGCCCGTGGACCGACGTCGAGCGGATCCCCTCGGTGGACGCCCTGGTGACGCGGCGTCGGGGGCTGGCCCTCGCCGTCCTCACCGCCGACTGCACCCCGGTGCTGCTGGCCGATCCGGTGGCGGGTGTCACCGGGGCCGCGCACGCCGGGCGGCCGGGTCTGGTCGCCGGGGTGGTCCCGGCGGTGGTCGAGGCGATGACGGCGCAGGGCGCCGACCCCGCCCGGATCATCGCCCGCACCGGCCCCTCGGTCTGCGGACGCTGCTACGAGGTGCCCGCCGCGATGCGCGCCGAGGTCGCCCGGACGGTCCCCGAGTCCTGGGCCGAGACCGGCTGGGGCACCCCGGCGGTCGATGTGGCCGCGGGCGTACGGGCCCAACTGGCCTGTGCCGGTGTCGAGATGGATGGACAATCTCACATCTGCACGCTGGAATCGGCGGACCACTTCTCCTACCGACGCGAGCACACCACCGGGCGGCTCGCGAGCTATGTGTGGCTGGACGGCTGAGCTGTGACGGATCGCAAGACGGAACTGGCCGCGAATCTGACCCAGGTAGAGGAACGTATCTCCGCCGCCTGTGCCGCCGCCGGTCGCAAGCGCGAAGAGGTGACCCTGATCGTGGTCACCAAGACCTACCCGGCGAGCGATGTCCGTTTGCTCGCGGAACTGGGCGTACGGCATGTCGCCGAGAACCGTGACCAGGAGGCGGCACCCAAAGCAGCCGAATACGCGGATCTGCCGCTGATCTGGCACTTTGTCGGGCAATTGCAGACCAATAAGGTACGTTCCGTCTCCAGTTATGCCGACGTGGTGCAATCTGTCGATCGCAAGCGATTGGTCGACGCTCTCTCCGCGGCGGCGGTGCGTACCGCCCGGGAGATGGGCGTCCTGATCCAGGTCGCCCTCGACGCGGACTCCGGTGAGCGGGGAGCGCGCGGCGGGGTCGGCCCGGACGGAGTGGAGTCGCTGGCCGAGTCCGTGATCGCGGCCGAAGGGCTGCGGCTGGACGGTCTGATGACCGTCGCACCGCTGGCCGGTCCCTACGAGGGGCGGCCGCGGGCGGCCTTCGACCGGCTGCTGGAAATCTCATCCCGCCTGCGCGCGGCCCATCCGGCTGCCAACATGGTCTCCGCGGGAATGAGCTCGGACCTGGAGGAAGCGGTGGCGGCGGGGGCGACACATGTGCGCGTCGGCACTGCGGTACTCGGAGTCCGACCCCCGCTCCGGTAACGTCGCGAAGAAGTCGGACCACAGTAGAAAATATGGTCATTCCCGTCAAAAGGCGGGCAGGCCACGTGGATCCATGGCAGCCGGTGGCGGAGCCGATCCACCACAGAGCGGAGGACGCAGAGAATGGCCGGCGCGATGCGCAAGATGGCGGTCTACCTCGGCCTCGTGGAGGACGATGGGTACGACGGCCGGGGGTTCGACCCCGATGACGATTTCGAGCCCGAGCCGGAGCCCGAGCGGGACCGTCGGCGGCACCAGGTGGTGGAGACCGAACCTCGCCCGGAAAGGGGCGAATCCATGCGAGTCGTCCATCCCCCCGCACAGCGTGAACCCGCTCCGCTAGCGGTGGAAACCGGACGACCCGCGCGAATTGCCCCCGTGGCGTCCATCACACCTGAACGTCAGAACTTGGAGAAGAACGCACCGGTGATCATGCCCAAGGTCGTGTCCGAGCGGGAGCCCTACCGCATCACCACACTGCACCCGCGGACCTACAACGAGGCCCGTACTATCGGGGAACACTTCCGTGAGGGCACTCCGGTGATCATGAATCTGACGGAGATGGACGACACGGACGCGAAGCGACTTGTCGACTTTGCCGCCGGACTCGTCTTCGGTCTCCATGGGAGCATTGAGCGGGTGACGCAGAAGGTGTTCCTGTTGTCTCCTGCTAACGTCGATGTCACGGCGGAGGACAAGGCCCGTATCGCAGAGGGCGGGTTCTTCAACCAGAGCTGAGACGCAACACGGCAACATCGAGTCATCCGAGGCCGCGAGGCCGAGTACGAGCCAGGGGAGAGGGACGCGCGGGATGGGCATCGCACTACAGGTGGTCTACATCGCGCTGTACTGCTTCCTGATCGTGCTGATCTTCCGGCTGGTGATGGACTACGTCTTCCAGTTCGCACGCTCGTGGCAACCCGGTCGGGCGATGGTGGTCATCCTCGAGGCCACCTACACTGTGACCGATCCGCCACTCAAGCTCTTGCGGCGGTTCATTCCACCGCTGCGTCTCGGGGGTGTGGCGCTCGACCTGTCCTTCTTCGTGCTGATGATCATCGTCTGGATCCTGATCACCGTCGTGAGCAATTTTGCGAGCAGCGTGTGAACGATACGGTCTTGCCGATTGCCGACGACTACGTTGAGGTGAAGTAGAGATGCCGTTGACCCCCGAGGACGTGCGGAACAAGCAGTTCACGACCGTCCGCCTCCGAGAAGGCTATGACGAGGACGAGGTCGATGCCTTCCTCGATGAGGTCGAAGCCGAACTGACCCGGTTGTTGCGGGAGAACGAGGACCTGCGCGCCAAGCTGGCGGCCGCCACCAGGGCCGCCGCGCAGAGCCAGCAGCAACAAGGCATGCGCAAGCCTCCAGAACAGCAGGAGAGGCCCGGGGCACCTGTCCCCGCCGCCATATCCGGACCGCAGCCGGTGCCGCCCGGCCAGCAGCAGATGGGTGGCCCGCCCCAACTTCCGGGCGGTGCCCCGCAGCTGCCGGCCGGTCCGATGGGCCAGAACGGCCCCGGACCGATGCAGCAGGGCGGACCCGGCCCGATGGGCCAGAACGGCCCGATGGGTCAGAACGGCCCCATGGGTCAGAACGGCCCGATGGGTCAGAACGGCCCGATGGGTCAGAACGGCCCGATGGGCCAGAACGGCCCCATGGGACCCGGTGGACCCATGGCCGGCCCGATGGGCGGTCCCGGTGGTCCCGGCGGTCCCCAGCTGCCGCAGCCGGGGCAGGGCCCGGGCGGCGACAGCGCCGCGCGCGTGCTCTCGCTCGCGCAGCAGACCGCCGACCAGGCGATCGCGGAGGCCCGTTCCGAGGCCAACAAGATCGTCGGCGAGGCCCGTAGCCGCGCCGAGGGCCTGGAGCGGGACGCCCGCGCCAAGGCCGACGCCCTGGAGCGGGACGCCCAGGAGAAGCACCGTGTCGCGATGGGCTCCCTGGAGTCCGCTCGCGCCACGCTCGAGCGCAAGGTCGAGGACCTGCGCGGCTTCGAGCGCGAGTACCGCACGCGGCTGAAGTCGTACCTGGAGAGCCAGCTGCGCCAGCTGGAGAACCAGGCCGATGACTCGCTGGCCCCGCCGCGCACCCCGGCCACCGCCTCGCTGCCGCCGTCCCCCTCGATGAGCGGTTCCATGGCCTCGGCCGGTGCCGGCACGATGGGCGGCCACACCATGGGTGGCAACCAGTCCATGGGCGGTCAGTCCATGGGTGGCCACGGGCAGAACGGTGGCGCGCCGTCCTACGGTGGGCAGCAGCAGATGTCGCCCGCGATGACACAGCCGATGGCACCGGTGCGGCCGCAGAGTCCGCAGCCGATGCAGCAGGCGCCCAGCCCGATGCGGGGCTTTCTGATCGACGAGGACGACAACTGAGGCGGGCCGCTTAGCGCGGAGCGTTCGGCAATCACGAGGGCCGGGTCCCGGGAGATCTCTCCTGGGGCCCGGCCCTTCGTCGTGTGTGCGGCTGTGGGGGGCTTTCCCCTACCCGCCCCTTCCCGTAACCGGGGCTCCGCCCCGGACCCCGGTCCTCAACCGCCGGACGGGCTGGAACCAGCCCGTCCGGCGATCGAGGGCACGCCCGGAGGGCGTTCGCCCCCCGGCCGGGGTTACGCCTTGCGGAGGCGGAAGGTCAGGGCCAGGGGGGCGTCTTCGAAGGGGGGGCCGTAGGCGGCGTCGGCCTCGCCGGTGGCGAAGTCGGTCGCGAGGACCTCGTCCGCGATCAGGCCCGCGTGATCCGTGAGCGCCTGCCGCAGCTCCTCGTCCGCCGTCTCCCACCGCAGTGCGATCCGGTCGGCCACGTCCAGGCCGCTGTTCTTGCGGGCCTCCTGGATCAGCCGGATCGCGTCACGGGCCAGTCCGGCGCGGCGCAGCTCCGGAGTGATCTCCAGGTCGAGTGCGACGGTGGCGCCCGCGTCGGAGGCCACCGACCAGCCCTCGCGCGGCGTTTCGGTGATGATCACCTCGTCCGGGGAGAGCGCGACGGTCTCACCGTCCACCACCACCGAGGCCGTGCCCTGGCGCAGGGCCAGCGACAGCGCCGCGGCGTCCGTCTCGGCGATGGCCTTGGCGACCGGCTGGGTGCCCTTGCCGAAGCGCTTGCCGAGCGCGCGGAAGTTGGCCTTCGCCGTGGTGTCCACCAGCGAACCGCCCACCTCGCTCAGCGAGGCGAGGGAGGAGACATTCAGCTCCTCCTCGATCTGCGCTCGCAGATCAGTGGAGAGCAGCTCGAAGCCGGTTGCCGCGACCAGCGCGCGGGACAGCGGCTGGCGGGTCTTCACGCCGGACTCGGCCCGGGTGGCCCGGCCCAGTTCGACCAGCCGCCGGACCAGCGCCATCCGGGTCGACAGGGCGGGGTCGATCATAGCCTGGTCGGCCTCCGGCCAGCCCGCCAGGTGGACGGACTCCGGCGCCCGGGGGTCCACCGGCACCACCAGGTCCTGCCAGACCCGCTCGGTGATGAAGGGCACCAGCGGGGCCATCAGCCGGGTGACCGTCTCGATGACCTCGTGCAGGGTGCGCAGCGCGGCGGCGTCGCCCTGCCAGAAGCGGCGGCGCGAACGGCGCACATACCAGTTGGACAGATCGTCCACGAACGACGACAGCAGCTTTCCGGCGCGCTGGGTGTCGTAGGCCTCCATGGCCTGGGTGACCTGCTCGGTCAGGGTGCCCAGTTCGCCCAGCAGCCAGCGGTCCAGCAGCGGACGGTCGGCCGGGGCCGGGTCGTCCGCGCCGGGCGACCAGCCGGAGGTACGGGCGTACAGGGCCTGGAAGGCGACCGTGTTCCAGTAGGTCAGCAGCGTCTTGCGGACGACCTCCTGGATCGTGCCGTGGCCCACCCGGCGGGCGGCCCAGGGCGAGCCGCCCGCGGCCATGAACCAGCGGACCGCGTCGGCGCCGTGCTGGTCCATGAGCGGGATCGGCTGGAGGGTGTTGCCCAGGTGCTTGGACATCTTCCGGCCGTCCTCGGCCAGGATGTGACCGAGGCAGACCACGTTCTCGTACGAGGACTTGTCGAAGACCAGGGTGCCGACCGCCATCAGCGTGTAGAACCAGCCACGGGTCTGGTCGATGGCCTCGGAGATGAACTGCGCCGGGTAGCGCTTCTCGAACAGCTCCTTGTTGCGGTACGGGTAGCCCCACTGCGCGAAGGGCATCGATCCCGAGTCGTACCAGGCGTCGATCACCTCGGGCACGCGCCGGGCGGTGAGCGAGCAGCCCTCCGCGGTGCAGGTGAAGGTGATCCCGTCGATGAAGGGGCGGTGCGGGTCCAGACCTGACTGGTCGCTGCCGGTCAGCTCGGAGAGCTCGGCGAGGGAGCCCACACAGGTCAGGTGGTCCTCCGCGCAGCGCCAGATGGGCAGCGGGGTGCCCCAGTAGCGGTTGCGCGAGAGCGCCCAGTCGATGTTGTTGTTGAGCCAGTCGCCG
Source organism: Streptomyces sp. NPDC048636 (assembly GCF_040650655.1). Lineage (NCBI taxonomy): Bacteria > Bacillati > Actinomycetota > Actinomycetes > Kitasatosporales > Streptomycetaceae > Streptomyces > Streptomyces sp. NPDC048636. The sequence goes on from NZ_JBEZHR010000002.1 coordinate 800,672, forward strand.
AAGCGGCCGTGCTTGACCGAGTCGGGGAACCAGTTGGTCTTCTCGTTCTCCCGCAGCAGCGCGTCCTTGACCGCGGTGGTGCGGATGTACCAGGACGGCTGGGCGTAGTAGAGCAGCGCGGTGTGGCAGCGCCAGCAGTGCGGGTAGCTGTGCTCGTACGGCAGGTGCCGGAAGAGCAGGCCGCGCTCCTTGAGGTCCGCCGTCAGCGCCTCGTCGGCCTTCTTGAAGAACTGGCCGCCGACCAGCTCCAGGCCCTCCTCGAAGGTGCCGTCCGGGCGGACCGGGTTGACCACCGGCAGGCCGTAGGCGCGGCAGATCTTGAGGTCGTCCTCGCCGAAGGCCGGGGCCTGGTGGACCAGACCGGTGCCGTCCTCGGTGGTCACGTACGCGGCGTTGACCACGTAGTGCGCGTCCTCGAGCGGCACCAGGGAGAAGGGGCGCTGATAGGTCCAGCGCTCCATCTCGGCGCCGGTGAACGACTGCCCGGTCGGCGTCCAGCCCTCGCCGAGCGCCTTCTCCAGCAGTGGTTCGGCCACCACCAGCGTCTCCTCGCCGTTGGTCGCGGCCAGGTAGCGCACCTCGGGGTGGACGGCGACGGCGGTGTTGGAGACCAGCGTCCACGGGGTGGTCGTCCACACCAGCAGCGACGCCGCACCGGCCAGCGGGCCGGAGGTCAGCGGGAAGCGGACGTAGACCGAGGGGTCGACGATGGTCTCGTAGCCCTGGGCCAGCTCATGGTCGGAGAGGCCGGTGCCGCAGCGCGGGCACCAGGGGGCGACGCGGTGGTCCTGGACCAGCAGCCCCTTGGTGAAGATCTCCTTGAGCGACCACCACACCGACTCGATGTACTCGGGGTTCATCGTCCAGTAGGCGCCGTCGAGGTCGGTCCAGTAGCCCATCCGCGTGGTGAGCTCGGCGAAGGCGTCGGTGTGCCGGGTCACCGACTCGCGGCACTTGGCGTTGAACTCGGCGATGCCGAACGCCTCGATGTCCTTCTTGCCGTTGAACCCCATCTCCTTCTCGACGGCCAGCTCCACCGGCAGGCCGTGACAGTCCCAGCCCGCCTTACGGTCGACGTGGTAGCCGCGCATGGTGCGGAAGCGCGGGAACACGTCCTTGAAGACGCGGGCCTCGATGTGGTGGGCGCCCGGCATGCCGTTGGCGGTGGGCGGGCCCTCGTAGAAGACCCACTCCGGCCGGCCCTCGGACTGCTCGAGGGTGCGGGCGAAGATCTTGTTCTCCCGCCAGAAGTCGAGCACGGCGTGCTCGAGGGCGGGCAGGTCGACCTGGGCGGGCACCTGGCGGTACAACGTCATCGGGAATCTTCCTCCGGCGGACACACGCTCGTCGTTCCGTCGGAGGGACGAGAGCCGTGCGCTCCCGCGGTACCACCCTCCTTGGCCGGGGGCACTGCGCTCCCAGCCCCCTCATTGGGGTCGCGATGCCGGTTCTACTGGCCCTGGACGGGGGTTCTTCCGGCGGCTCCGGGGTGATCCTTCGCATCGCGCTCGCCCCCGGGCTCTCACCGTCCCCGGGTCGCTCATGGCCGCGTACGACGCTACTCGTCCCCATCCACGCCTTTCGCTGCGCCCAGTGTACGGGGCCGGACGGACCGCGGCCGACCGAGTTTTCCTCCCGCCGTCGCCGTACGGCTGCGCCGAGTGAGGTACCGGGAGCCCGGGGATGACCCGAATGCCGATACGCCGGGTGCTGGAGGCCGGGGGAGCGCCGGGTCACCCTCCCGTACCGGTCGCGGCCGGATTCACCGGGCGCGGAGTGGGGCACAACGGTGGAGACCGGGTTGTCGTACGGGCAAGCCGGGCGAATCGGGCGGCGTGCCCCGTTGCCGCGTGCCCGGAGTCGATTTATCGTTCCGGAACGATTCGCGAGCAAGATCACAATATGTGAAGGGGCCGCGGCCATGGTGGCTAGGAAGACCGCCGCGCAGGACAGCGCGGCGAAGGCGACGCAGGCCGCGCCCGCCAAGAAGCGCGCATCGGGCAAGAAGGCCACGAAGAAGACCGCCGCGGCGGCCACGTCCACGGCCGAGGCGACCGCGAAGGCTGCCAAGAAGAGCGCACCGGCCAAGAAGGCCACAGCCAAGAAGGCCGCACCGGCCAAGAAGGCGGTGCCCGCCAAGAAGACGGGAGCCAGGAAAGTGGTTGCGAAGAAGAGCCCGGCCGGTGCGCCGAGTGCGAAGAAGGCCACGACGACCGCCCACCCCGTGCCCAAGGCCCGGGCCGCGGGCGCCCCCGTCGACCCCGGCGAGCTCGCGGTACGCCCCGGTGAGGACCCCTGGTCGGCCGAGGAGGTGGCCGAGGCACGCGCCGGGCTGCTCACCGAGGCGGGTCGGCTGCGCACCGAGATCCTCGCCTCGGAGGAGGCGATCACCGGACTGATGCGCGACTCCGGCGACGGCGCGGGCGACGACCAGGCCGACACCGGCACCAAGAACATCACCCGTGAGCACGAGATGGCCCTCGCCGGGAACGCCCGGGAGATGCTGCTCCAGACCGAGCGCGCCGCCGAGCGGCTGGACGCCGGGACGTACGGGATCTGCGAGAACTGCGGCAACCCCATCGGGAAGGCGCGGATGCAGGCGTTTCCGCGGGCCACGCTCTGCGTCGAGTGCAAGCAGCGCCAGGAGCGCCGCTGACCGCCCGTACGCGTGTGCCGTACCCTCGTCCTCAGCCAGGGGGAGACTGGCCCGGACGACGTTGAGGGACTCACGTGACAGAGGCGGAGCAGGCCATCGGTACGCCAGACGCGGGGAAGGCCGAGGAGGACGCCGGGGCCGGTGCCGACCCGGCCGGCACCCAGGACAGGGGTAAGCGGCGGGTCGGGGTGCTGCTGGCCGTCGCCGCCTTCGCCTACCTGCTCGATCTGGTCAGCAAGCTGGCCGTTGTCGCCAAGCTGGAGCACCATGCGCCCATCGAGGTGATCGGCACCCTGCTCCAGCTCGAGGTGATCCGGAACCGGGGCGCGGCCTTCGGCTTCGGCGAGGCGATGACCATCGTCTTCACGGTGATCGCCGCCGCCGTGATCGTGGTGATCGCGCGGCTGGCCCGCAAGCTCTACAGCCTGCCGTGGGCCATCGCGCTGGGCATGCTGCTCGGCGGGGCCTTCGGCAATCTCACCGACCGGATCTTCCGGGCGCCCGGGCACCTCCAGGGCGCGGTGGTGGACTTCATCGCCCCGGCCCACTTCGCGGTCTTCAACCTCGCCGACTCGGCCATCGTGTGCGGCGGCTTCCTGATCGTGATCCTTTCCTTCCGCGGTCTGGACCCGGACGGCACGGTCCACAAGGACTGAGCGGAGTCCGGTCCTCCAGTGCCGGTGCCGGTGCCGGTGCGCGGGGTCCGGTGTGCGACTGCCGTACGAACCGGTCCGTCCGGTCCGGCATACTCGACGGGTGAGTACGATTCCCGAGATCCGCACCCTGCCCGTACCCGATGGCCTGGAGGGCGAGCGGGTCGATGCCGCGATCGCCAGGATGTTCGGCTTCTCGCGGACCAAGGCGGCCGAACTGGCCGCCGCCGGGAAGGTGCAGGTCGACGGCAGCGTGGCCGGTAAGTCCGACCGGGTCTCCGGCGGCGCCTGGCTCGAGGTCGAGATGCCGCAGGCCGCGCCGCCGGTGCGGATCGTCGCCGAGCCCGTCGAGGGCATGGAGATCGTCCATGACGACGACGACATCGTGGTGATCGTCAAGCCGGTCGGCGTCGCCGCCCACCCCAGCCCCGGCTGGTCCGGTCCGACCGTGATCGGCGGACTGGCCGCCGCCGGGTTCCGGGTCTCCACCTCCGGCGCCGCCGAGCGGCAGGGCATCGTCCACCGGCTGGACGTGGGCACCTCCGGGCTGATGGTGGTGGCCAAGTCCGAGCGCGCGTACACCCTGCTCAAGCAGCAGTTCCGGGAGCGCACCGTGGACAAGCGCTATCACGCGCTGGTGCAGGGTCACCCGGACCCGCTGAGCGGCACCATCGACGCACCGATCGGCCGCCATCCGCAGCACGACTACAAGTGGGCGGTGACCAGCGAGGGCAAGCCGAGCGTCACCCACTACGACCTGATCGAGGCGTTCCGCGCCGCCAGCCTGCTGGACATCAAGCTGGAGACCGGCCGCACCCATCAGATCCGGGTGCATATGGCCGCCCACCGCCACCCCTGCGTCGGCGACCTCACCTATGGCGCGGACCCGACGCTCGCCAAGCGGCTGAAGCTCACCCGGCAGTGGCTGCACGCGGTCCGGCTGGGCTTCGAGCACCCGGCCGACGGCGGCTGGGCCGAGTTCGAGAGCGCCTACCCCGACGACCTCCAGCGCGCGCTGGACATCGTCCGGGCGGAGAGCGCGTGACCGCCCACATCCTCCGCGTCATCACCGACGGCGATCTGACGGGCTGCTTCGCGGTCCGCCGCGAGGTCTTCGTGGGCGAGCAGGGGATTCCCGAGACCGAGGAGATGGACGCGTACGACAGCGCCGCCGTCCACCTCCTGGCGACCGGCGCCGAGGGGCGTCCGGTGGGCACGGTCCGCTTTCTGCACGGCGCCGCGGCCGACAAGAAGTACGGCCACGCCGGGGTGGACGGCGCCACCACCGCCGCCCTCGGCCGACTGGCCGTGACGGCGGCGGCCCGTGGCACCGGGCTCGGCGCCGCGCTGGTACGGGCCGTCGAGGCCGAGGCCCGCCGCCGCGGGCTCACCGCGGTCTATCTGGAGGCCCAGACCTCTGCGCTCGGCTTCTACCAGCGGCTGGGCTACGAGGCGTTCGGCCCGGAGTTCGACGAGGGCAGCGGTATCCCCCACCGCGCCATGCGGCGGGCGCTCTAGCGCACTCCCCGGGGCGGTCGCTACTTGGTCAGCTTGTCGTCGAAGCGGGTGAAGTGGTCCTCGCGCTCGGTGCGGCGCCGCGGCTGCGGGGTGGGGGCGGCGATCGGCGCGGCCGCGGTGGCGATCCTCGGCAGGGCGTACGGATGGACGTCCCGCAGGAACGCGATCATCTGCTCGCGCACCTCGCAGCGGACCGTCCAGGCGTCGTCCGGATCCCGGGCGGTGACCAGCGCCCGCACCACGATGGTGCTCGGGGTGGTGTCGGTGACCAGCAGGTTCCAGTCCCGGCCGTCCCAGGCGGTGGAGCTCTGCACGATCTCCCGCAGCCGGTCGCGCATCTCCTCGATCGGCGCGCCGTGGTCCAGGTGGAACAGGACCGTGGCGGTCTTCTGGGTGCCGCCGCGCGACCAGTTCTCGAACGGCTTGGAGGTGAAGTACGAGACCGGCATGGTGATCCGGCGCTCGTCCCAGGTCCGTACGGACAGGAAGGTCAGGGTGATCTCCTCGACCGTGCCCCACTCGCCGTCGACCACCACCGTGTCGCCGATGCGCACCATGTCGCCGAAGGCGATCTGGAGTCCGGCGAAGAGGTTGCCCAGGGTCGACTGGGCGGCGATACCGGCGACGATGCCGACGAGTCCGGCCGAGGCCAGCATCGAGGTGCCCACCGCGCGCATCGCCGGAAAGGTCAGCAGCATCGCGGAGATCGCCACCACTCCGACGACGGCCGTCACCACCCGCTGGATCAGCGTCACCTGGGTGCGCACCCGGCGCACCCGGGCCGCGTCATGGGCGCTGGCGGCGTAGCGCGAGTAGGTGGACTCCACCACGGCCGACGCGACCCTCACCACCAGCCAGGCGGTGGCCGCGATCAGCACCAGCGCCAGGAGCTGGCCGATGGCGTCGCCGTGTTCCTTGACGACCTCGGCCCGTGTCTCGTCGTACGAACCGCTGAGCAGCGCCGTGCACACGGTCACCTGGAGGGGGAGCCGACAGCGGCGCAGCAGACCCCACAGCGGGGTCTCCGGGTGCCGGGCGTCGGCCCTCCGCAGCAACCAGTCGACGGCCCAGCCGATGCACATCGTGATGGCCAGCGAACCGCCGATGACGACGAGCGGACGCAGTACGTCCTCCATGGACACCTACCTCATCCTTCCTTCGCGAGTCCTGGATGTCCCGTCTTCCCGGATCCACCTCCTCCGGAACGTAACTGGCACGATGGGAGGAGCGCGAACCACAGAGAGCGCGTACCACGAAAGAGGAGAAGTGAAGCGGTGGCGGAAGCGTCGACGGTCGTTCTGTTCCACTCCGCGTACGGGCTGCGCCCCGCCGTGCACGCGGCGGCCGAGCGGCTGCGCGGGGCCGGGCACGAGGTGATCGTGCCCGACCTGTACGAGGGGCGGACGGCGGACACCGTCGAGGAGGGAATGGCCGTCAAGGACGAGATCGGCCGGGAGGAACTGCTGAGGCGGGCCGTCACCGCCGCCGCGCCCCACTCCGAGCGCGGGCTGGTCTACGCGGGCTTCTCGCTCGGCGCCTCGGTCGCGCAGAACCTGGCCCTGGGCGACGCCAGGGCGCGCGGGCTGCTCCTGCTGCACGGCACCTCGGATATCGCCGATGACGCGGCCGTCGACGAGCTGCCGGTGCAGCTGCATGTCGCCGACCCCGATCCGTTCGAGCCGCACGACTGGCTCAGCGCCTGGTACCTGCGGATGCGGCGGGCGGGCGCCGAGGTGGAGGTCTTCCGTTACGCCGGGGCCGGGCATCTGTACACCGACCCCGAGCTGCCGGACTACGACAAGGAGGCGGCCGAGGCCACCTGGCGGGTGGCCCTCGGCTTCCTCGACGAGCTCTGATCCGGCGAACTCCCGGCCCTCAGGGGCGGGTTCAGGTCACCGGCGCGTCCACGCGCTCGATCTTCTGGGTGCCCGAGCGCGTACGGTACGACCGGGCCCAGGCCGAGGTGGCCTGCTGATCGGTGCGGTCGGAGACCGTGTAGTAGTCCATCTGGGCCCGCTCGGCGGTGATGTCGAGCACACCGTAGCCGTGCGAGTCCATGTCCACCCACTTCACATGGCGGTTGGCCGCCTTGATGGCGGCGGCCGCCAGCAGGGACACCGTGTGCGGCGCCACATGGAGGATGTCGTCGATGTTGTCGGAGGTCACCGAGGTGACCACGAACTCGGTGGCGGCGGACCGGGACAGCGGATAGGTGGCGGCCTTCACCGGTACGTCGTTGGCCCACGCCATATGGATGTCACCGGTCAGGAAGACGGTGTTGTCGATGGAGTTGTCGGTCAGATGGGCCAGCAGCTCGCGCCGGTCGTCGGTGTAGCCGTCCCACTGGTCGGTGTTGATGGTCAGCCCGCCCTTGGGCAGTCCGAGCAGCTCGGCGAGCGGGCCCAGCAGATCGGCCGGGATGGCGCCGAAGGCCACCGGCGAGATCATCACCGAGTTGCCCACCAGCCGCCAGGTGGTCTGCGAGCCGGACAGACCGGACTTGAGCCAGTCGAGCTGGGCGCGCCCGGTGACCGTGCGGTTCGGGTCGTCCACCGCACCGCTGCCGGTGGACGCCTGCTGGTCGCGGTATGAACGCAGGTCCAGCAGATGGAGGTCGGCCAGGGTGCCGTAGCGCAGCCGCCGGTAGGTGGTGCCCTGGGTGGAGGGGCGCACCGGCATCCACTCGAAGTACGCCTGCTTGGCGGCGGACATCCGGGCCGACCAGGAGCCCTCGCCGGCCGGGGTGTGGTTCTCCGCCCCGCCCGACCAGGCGTTGTCGGCGAACTCGTGGTCGTCCCAGATGGCGATCATCGGCAACGCGGCGTGCATCGCCCGCACATCGGCGTCCGTCTTGTAGGTGGCGTGCCGGACGCGGTAGTCGGCGAGGGTGATGATCTCGTGGGTGGGCCGGTGCGGCCGGACGACGTACTCGGCCTCCGGGTACTCGCCGCTCTTGTACTCGTAGATGTAGTCGCCGAGGTGGAGGATGGCGTCCAGGTCGGTACGGCCCGCCAGATGACGGTACGGCGAGAAGTAGCCCGCCTCCCAGTTGGCGCAGGAGACGACGCCGAAGCGCACCCCGTCGGTGGCGGCGTCCTGGGCGGGGGTGGTGCGGGTGCGGCCCACCGCCGAGGTGGCGCCGCCGTCGGTGCTGAACCGGTAGAAGTAGTCGGTGGCGGGCTTCAGTCCGCGCACATCGGCCTTGACGGTGTGGTCGGAGGCGGCGGTGGCGCGGACGGTGCCATGGGCGACGACCGAGCGGAACTCCTTGTCGGAGGCCACCTCCCAGCGGACGTCGACGGCGGGGCCGCGGCCGGAGCCGGGCACCGCCTCCGGTGTGGGAGTGATTCGGGTCCACAGCAGGACTCCGTCGGGCAGCGGGTCACCGGAGGCGATGCCGTGCTCGAAGGACGGACCCTGCGCGGCATGGGCCGGGAGGCCGGCGGCGAGGGGCAGCAGGGCGGCGGTCGCGGCTACGGCCGTGACGGCGCTGCGGCGCGATATGTGGTGGTTGTCATGGGGGGTCACGGCCGAGCAGATTACTGGTAAGTAATCCCAGGGGACAGGCCCTAGGGGGAAGTTCGCCTACATGTATCCCTAGATACCGCGCGAGGACACCGACGGGGCCGGTGCGCGGGCCGCTTCCGGCGCGCACCGGCCCCGCGAAGGTCCGGAAGGGCGTGGCTACTTCTTCAGGTACTGCTTGACGAGCGGGGTGAACTGCTCCGGAGTCATCGGAGGGTTCTTGTTGACCTCCAGGAGATGGCCGTTCATCTGGAAGGCCGGGGTGCCGTCGATCCCGTACTTCCTGGCGTCGTCGTAGGTCTTGGACATCTCGACCGCCCAGTGGTCGTAGGTGCCCTTCTCCACGGCCCGCTCGAACTCCTTGTTGCCCTTGAGCGCCTTGACCTGCTGTGCGACGGCGAGCAGTTTCTTGTCCTCGGAGAAGGCGTCGTCGGTCTCCGTGGGGTGGTTCTTCGCCGAGTAGAGGGCGGACTTGTACTCGAGGAAGGCGTCCGGGCTGACGTTGAGCGCCGCGCCCAGCGCGCTCAGGGCGTTCTTGGAGCCCACGCCGATGATCTGCTGGGCGTCGTCCAGGAAGGCGGCCATCGTGAACTGGGCCTTGTACTTCCCGTCCTTGATGTCCTTCTCGACGGTCTTGCCGGTGAACTGCTCGAACTGGGAGCAGACCGGGCAGCGCATGTCCTCGTAGACATGCAGGGTGTTCTTGGCGCTCTTCTTGCCGATGATCACCGTCGTGCCCTTGGGGCCGGTCGCGTTCGCGGGTATGACCAGCTTGGTCTTCTCGGCGGCGGCCGTCCACTTCTGGCTGGCGTTGTCGCTGTTCATATTGGAGACGGCATAACCTATGCCGCCGGCTATCGCCAGGACCGTGACGACTGCCCCGCCCACGAACAGCTGGCGGCGCATCCGGTCCTTCTTCGCCTGGCGCTCGCGCTCGGCGCGCAGCCGCTCGCGTGCGGCCTGCTTGTTCTGATGGCTATTGCGGTTGCTCATATGTGATCGATCTCCGTCGTGAATGCGTCAGTACTGCGTACGGGTGGGTGGATCGCTGTGCTCAGACCAGAGCCGAGCGGGGCGGTCCACGACGCACGACGGAGTGCACCAGGAGGGGGAGCGCGGGCGCCGGACGGACCGGGCGCACCACGCGCGGAGCCGGGCCGAGCGGCCGCGGTGCCGCACCGGCCGCCGCGGCGGCCAGCAGCAGCGGCCGGAAGGCGAACCAGGCCAGCGAGGCCAGCAGCCGGCCGACGGCGGTCTCGCCGCGGCGCAGCCAGGCCGAGGCGACCAGCCCCACCGCGACATGCGCGGCCAGCAGCAGCCAGGGCGTGGCGGAGCCGACCGCGTCCGTCAGCGGGGTGCCGCCGCCCGCATGGGTCACCTGGGCCAGCGGTGAGCCCACATCACCGCCGCCGCAGAGCACGGTGACGCCCATGGAGCGCAGGGAGCCCGTCACGGGGCCGCCGGACGGTCCGTAACAGGTGTCCTGGCCGATGGTGAAGACGGTGTCGGCGGCCAGCTCCAGCGGGACGAGCAGGGCGGCGATGCTCCAGAAGCCGCGCTCCCGGCCCGCGAGGGCGTAGGCGACGGCGAAGACGGCGACGGCCAGCGTGGCGAGCGTGGCCAGCGGCAGAGGTGTGTGCGACAGCACCACATGGGACGCCGACGACAGCGTGACGCACAGCGCTGTGAAGAGCGCCGCGCGCACGGTCCTCAGTGCGGGTCCGGTGCCGTCCATGACCTCAAATTTTGCCATGCTCGGCCGTATGGGCGACATCAAGAGCCGGTGCCCGGCTCCGGTCACCCCTTGAGCTGGTCGTTCACCGCCTCGGTGAACTCGGTCGCGGTGAGCGGGGCGCTTCCGCCGCTCCCGGTGAGCGCGGTGCCGTCGAGCTTCACGGTGGGGGCCGCGCCCACCCCGGACCGGTCGAAGGCCGAGGCCATCTCCTGCGCCCAGCGGTCGTAGGTGCCCTTGCGGACGGCTTCGCGGAAGGCGGCACTGTTCTCGAGGGCGGGTACGTCGTCGGCGATGTCCAGCAGGAAGGCGTCGCCGGCGAAGGAGTCCTCGGCCTCCTCGGGGTGGTGCTCCTCGGACAGCAGTGCGGCCTTGTAGTCGAGGAAGGCGTCGGTGCTCACGTTGAGTGCCGCCCCGAGCGCGCTGAGTGCGTTCTTGGAGCCGCTGCCCTTCAGGCTCTTGTCCAGGAACGTGGCGAAGTGGAAGGACGCCTGGTACGTGCCGTTCTTGATGTCCTTACGGACGGTGGGTCCGACCTTCTGCTCGAACCGGGCGCAGGGCGGGCAGCGCAGATCCTCGTAGACATCGAGGGTGTGCCCGGAACCCTTGGTGCCGATGAGCACGGTGGTGCCGTGGGGGCCGGAGGTGTGTGCGGGCTTGACCAGTGCGCCCGAGCCGGAGCCGTCCGCACCGCCGTTGCTGTTTCCGCCGCCGCCTCCGCTGTTGCTGGCTCCGGCGGCTCCGGAGCCGGAAGAGTCATCCGTGCTCCCCGAGGGGGCGGAGCCCGCCGGGCCCGGCAGGGAGGGCTGCGACTGGTCCGCGGAGCCCTGGGAGCCCGGGTCCGTCGCGTCGTCATCGGTGATCACCAGGATGGCGGCGAGCACCGCGGCGGCGGCCGACACCCCGATGATCGTGGTCAGCGCGGCCCGGCGCTGCCGGTCCCGCGGCGGCGGGGGAGGGCCCCAGCCCCCGCCGCCGCCTCCGCCCGGTGGCGGCGGCGGGCCGGGCGGAAAACCCGGTGGCTGGGCGGGCGGTGGCCCCGGGGGCGGCGGGGGCGACCCCGGCGGAGTCGTCCCGGGCGGCGGGAACGGCTGGTGCTGACCGTTGTGCTGCGGGTCCGGCTCGCCCCCCGGCGGCTGCTGTCCGTGCTGTCCAGGCCACATGACCGCAACGATAGAGGGCGGGCCGGTGGACGGGGGCCGGCGGGTCCTGCCCGCCGACCGCGCCAACGGCCGCCCGTGGCCCGGGTGCCGGGCCGTCAGAGACCGGGGATGCGCCCGTTGCGGAAGAGGTCCACGAAGATCTGGTGGTCGGCCCGCGCCCGCGCCCCGTAGGAGTGCGCGAAGTCCACCAGCAGCTCCGCGAAGCCGTCCTCGTCGGCCGCGATCACCGCGTCGATGGCGCGCTCGGTGGAGAACGGCACCAGCGAGTGACCGCTCTGGTCGTCGGCGGCCGCGTGCATGGTGGCGGTGGCCCGCCCCAGGTCGGCGACGACCGCGGCGATCTCGGACGGGTCGTCGATATCGGACCAGTCGAGGTCCACCGCGTACGGCGAGATCTCGGCGACCAGCTGCCCGGCGCCGTCCAGCTCGGTCCAGCCCAGCCACGGGTCGGCGTGGGCCTGGAGGGCGCGCTGGGAGATGACCGTGCGATGGCCCTCGTGGTGGAAGTACGCGCGCACCTGCTCATCGGTGATGTGCCGGGAGACCGCCGGGGTCTGCCCCTGCTTCATATAGATCACCACATCGTTCTCCAGGGCGTCGCTGTTGCCCTCCAGAAGGATGTTGTACGAGGGGAGCCCGGCGCTGCCGATGCCGATGCCCCGGCGGCCCACGACGTCCTTGACGCGGTAGGAGTCGGGGCGGGTGAGGCTGGACTCCGGCAGCGTCTCCAGATAGCCGTCGAAGGCGGCCAGCACCTTGTAACGGGTGGCGGCGTCCAGCTCGATGGAGCCGCCGCCCGCGGCGAACCGGCGCTCGAAGTCGCGGATCTCGGTCATCGAGTCCAGCAGTCCGAAGCGGGTCAGCGAGCGGGCGTCGCGCAGCGCGTCCAGCAGCGGGCCCTCGGCGGTCTCCAGGGTGAACGGCGGCACCTCGTCGTCCTTGGCGCCGGTGGCCAGGGCGTGGACGCGCTCGCGGTACGCGGCGGCGTAGGTCCGCACCAGGTCGGAGATCATCTCGTCGCTGAGCGCCTTGGTGTAGCCGATCAGCGCGACCGAGGCGGCGAAGCGCTTGAGGTCCCAGGTGAAGGGGCCGACGTACGCCTCGTCGAAGTCGTTCACATTGAAGATCAGCCGACCGTTGGCGTCCATGTAGGTGCCGAAGTTCTCCGCGTGGAGATCGCCGTGGATCCACACCCGGCTGGTGCGCTCGTCCAGATAGGGACCGCCCGAGCGCTCCCGCTCCACATCCGAGTAGAACAGACACGCCGTACCGCGGTAGAACGCGAACGCCGAGGCGGCCATCTTCCGGAACTTGACGCGGAAGGCGGCCGGGTCGGCGGCGAGCAGCTCGCCGAAGGCGGTGTCGAAGACGGCGAGGATGTGCTCGCCGCGCTGTTCCGCCTGGGTCTGCTGGGTCGACATGCGGAACGCCTCCTGGGGCATGAGGGATCTGGCCGGGGTGAGTGGAACCGAACAGGAACCGACAGGGTAAGTGCCGTCACGCCCCGGCGCGCGCATCGGCGCCCGCCGGAGAGGACGGCCTGTCCGGATCAACGCCTGAGGCTACTCGCGAGTGCCCGTCCGCTGTCAGTGCGGAGGGGTAACCTTCGGAGCTGGCTCGCCCTGCCGTCATCGACCGTTCTCCGGAGGTCTGCCACCGTGACCAAGCCGCCCTTCACGCACCTGCACGTTCACACCCAGTACTCGCTGCTGGACGGTGCCGCGCGGCTGAAGGACATGTTCAACGCGTGCAATGAGATGGGCATGACCCATATCGCCATGACCGACCATGGCAACCTCCATGGCGCGTATGACTTCTATCAGCAGGCGACGGGCGCCGGGGTCACCCCGATCATCGGCATCGAGGCGTATGTGGCTCCGGAGTCCCGCCGCTACAAGCGGAGGGTGCAGTGGGGCCAGCCGCACCAGAAGCGCGATGACGTCTCCGGTTCCGGTGGTTACACCCACAAGACGATCTGGGCGGCGAACAAGACCGGTCTGCACAATCTCTTCCGGCTCTCCTCCGACGCCTATATGGAGGGCTATTTCGTCAAGTGGCCCCGGATGGACAAGGAGACCATCGCCCAGTGGTCGGAGGGGCTGATCGCCTCCACCGGCTGCCCCTCGGGCGAGCTCCAGACCCGGCTGCGGCTCGGCCAGTTCGACGAGGCCGTCAAGGCCGCCTCCGAGTACCAGGACATCTTCGGCAAGGACCGCTATTTCCTGGAGCTGATGGACCACGGCATCGAGATCGAGCGCCGGGTCCGGGACGGGCTGCTGGAGGTCGGCAAGAAGCTGGGCATCCCCCCGCTGGTCACCAATGACTCGCACTACACCTACTCCCGCGAGTCCACCGCCCATGACGCCCTGCTGTGCGTCCAGACCGGCAAGAACCTCTCCGATCCCGACCGCTTCCGCTTCGACGGCACCGGCTACTACCTGAAGTCCACCGACGAGATGTACGCCATCGACTCCTCGGACGCCTGGCAGGAGGGTTGCCGCAACACCCTCCTGGTGGCCGAGCAGGTCGATGCCACCGGCTGGTTCGACAAGCGCGACCTGATGCCGCGGTTCGACGTCCCCGAGGGGTTCACCGAGGTCACCTGGTTCCAGGAGGAGGTCCGCAAGGGGATGGCCCGCCGCTTCCCCGGTGGCGTCCCCGAGGACCGCCAGAAGCTCGTCGAGTACGAGATGGACGTCATCATCCAGATGGGGTTCCCGGGATACTTCCTCGTGGTCGCCGACTTCATCATGTGGGCGAAGAACAACGGCATCGCGGTCGGCCCCGGCCGCGGCTCCGCGGCGGGTTCCATCGTCTCGTACGCGATGGGCATCACCGACCTCGACCCGGTCGAGCACGGGCTGATCTTCGAGCGGTTCCTCAACCCCGAGCGCGTCTCCATGCCCGATGTCGACATCGACTTCGACGAGCGCAGGCGCGGTGAGGTCATCCGGTACGTCACCGAGAAGTACGGCCATGACAAGGTCGCCCAGATCGGCACCTACGGCACCATCAAGGCCAAGAACGCGATCAAGGACTCGGCCCGGGTGCTCGGCTATCCGTACGCGATGGGCGACCGCATCACCAAGGCCATGCCCGCCGACGTCCTCGGCAAGGGCATCCCGCTGTCCGGTATCACCGACGAGAAGCACCCCCGCTACAGCGAGGCGGGCGAGGTGCGCGGGATGTATGAGAACGAGCCGGATGTGAAGAAGGTCATCGATACCGCGCGCGGTATCGAGGGCCTGGTGCGCCAGATGGGCGTGCACGCCGCGGGCGTGATCATGTCGAGCGAGACGGTCACCGACCATGTCCCGGTCTTCTCACCGAAGAACGACGGCCAGGTCGTGACCCAGTGGGACTACCCCACCTGTGAGTCGCTCGGCCTGCTGAAGATGGACTTTCTCGGCCTGCGGAACCTCACCATCATGGACGACGCCGTGAAGATGGTGCGGGCCAACAAGGGCGTCGATCTCACGATGCTCGACCTGACCCTGGACGACCCCAAGACCTTCGAACTGCTCTGCCGCGGTGACACCCTCGGCGTCTTCCAGTTCGACGGCGGCCCCATGCGCTCCCTGCTGCGCATGATGAAGCCCGACAACTTCGAGGACATTTCCGCCGTCTCGGCCCTGTACCGGCCGGGCCCGATGGGCATGAACTCGCATATCAACTACGCGCTGCGGAAGAACGGCCAGCAGGAGATCACCCCGATCCACCCCGAGCTGGAGGAGCCGCTCAAGGAGGTCCTCGGGATCACCTACGGCCTCATCGTCTACCAGGAGCAGGTGCAGAAGGCCGCCCAGGTGCTCGCGGGGTATTCGCTGGGCCAGGCCGACCTGCTGCGCCGGGCGATGGGCAAGAAGAAGCAGGAGGTCCTCGACAAGGAGTTCGTCCCCTTCCAGAAGGGCATGCGGGACCGGAACTACTCCGACGAGGCCATCCAGGCCGTGTGGGACGTACTGGTCCCGTTCGCCGGATACGCGTTCAACAAGGCGCACTCCTCCGCGTACGGCCTGGTCACCTACTGGACCGCCTATCTCAAGGCCAACTACCCGGCCGAGTACATGGCGGCGCTGCTCACCTCGGTGCGCGACGACAAGGACAAGTCGGCGATCTACCTCAACGAGTGCCGCCGTATGGGCATCAAGGTCCTCACGCCCAATGTGAACGAGTCCGAGGCCAACTTCACCGCGCAGGGCGACGATGTGATCCTCTTCGGCCTCACCGCCGTGCGGAACGTCGGTCAGAACGTGGTGGAAGCGATCATCCGCAGCCGCAAGTCCAAGGGGAAGTACAGCACCTTCCCCGACTACCTGGACAAGGTCGAGGCGGTCGTCTGCAACAAGCGCACCACCGAATCGCTGATCAAGGCGGGCGCCTTCGACGAGATGGGCCACACCCGCAAGGGGCTCACCGCGCACTACGAGACGATGATCGACAACGTGGTGGCGGTGAAGCGCAAGGAGGCCGAGGGGCAGTTCGACCTCTTCGGCGGTATGGGCGACGACAGCGGCGGTGACGGCGGCCCGGGCTTCGGTCTGGACGTCGAGTTCTCCGATATCGAGTGGGAGAAGACCTATCTGCTCGCCCAGGAGCGGGAGATGCTCGGTCTCTATGTCTCCGACCATCCGCTCTTCGGTATCGAGCACGTCCTCAACGAGAAGGCGGACGCCGCCATCGCCCAGCTCACCGGCGGTGAGCACGCCGACGGCGCGATCGTCACCATCGGCGGCATCATCTCCGGTCTCCAGCGCAAGATGACCAAGCAGGGCAACGCCTGGGCCATCGCCACCGTGGAGGATCTGGCCGGTTCCATCGAGTGCATGTTCTTCCCCGCCACCTACCAGCTGGTCTCCACCCAGCTGGTCGAGGACGCGGTGGTCTTCGTCAAGGGCCGGCTGGACAAGCGCGAGGACGTCCCGCGGCTGGTCGCGATGGAGCTGATGGTCCCCGATCTGTCCGAGGCCTCGGCCAACGCCCCGGTCACGATCACCATTCCGACGGTCAAGGTCACCCCGCCGCTGGTCGAGAAGCTGGGTGAGGTGCTCAGCCACCACCGCGGCTCCACCGAGGTGCGGATCAAGCTGCAAGGGGCCCGTAAGACCACGGTGCTGAGGCTCGACCGGCACCGGGTCACCGCGGATCCGGCGCTGTTCGGCGACCTCAAGGTGCTGCTGGGAGCGTCCTGTCTGGCCGGGTGACGCCCGGCCCCGTACCCATATGAGGGGCGCGCCCGGTCCGGGCGCGCCCCTCAACCGCTCACCGGCCGCGGTCAGTTATGGCCGAAACTCTTCTGCCGGTCCTTGCGGCCCGCCGCCGGGGCGCCCTCCGGTCGCATCGCCTGGGACTGCGTCTCCGACGAGGACCCCTGCGTCTGCTCGGCGGGGCGCTCGTCCATGCCGCGGTTCTGGCGCGCCTGCGGCTGCTTGCGATCGCGGTTCTTGTTCTTGCCCATGGTGGTGTGCCTCCAGTTGGGATCAGCCCCCCGGTGCAGGGCCCTCCGGAGAGGAAGCCCTCCGGCAAGAACAGTGACATGGCTCTGCTACAGGTGCATTTCGGGCAATTACCGTGAGTGAGAAGGAGGGTCTTCGCGGGTAGGCCGTATCCGCCACGCCGGTGATCCAGTTCGGACTGATAACCCTCGCAAGGTCGGGCAGACTCGAGAGAAAGCCAAGTGAAATTCCGGGGCACGGCTGTGTACGGGGGCGACCGAGGACTGGACTGTCTGAAAGAGGGTGGAACGTGGACCGCTGCGTCGTCCTGGTGGACGCCGGCTATCTGCTGGGCGCCGCCGCGAGCCTGCTGGCCGGGGAACCCGCCCGGTCCCGTATCTCCGTCGACCACGCGACCCTCATCCAGGGCCTGCGGGAGCGCGCCGAGGCCGAGACCGAGCGCCCCCTGCTGCGTATCTACTGGTTCGACGGCGCCCCCGACCGGGTGCCCCAGCCCGAGCACCGGCGGCTGCGGGTGATGCCCCGGGTGACCGTCCGGCTCGGTGCCCTGACCCGCAGCGACGGCCGCTGGGCACAGAAGGGCGTGGACGCCGCCATGCACGCCGAACTCACCGAACTCGCCCGCAACCGCGCCTGCTCGGACATCGTGCTGGTCACCGGGGACGGCGATCTGCTGCCCGGGCTGATGTCGGCCAAGGAGCACGGGGTCGCCGTCCATCTCTGGGCGGTCCAGGCCGCGGACGGCGACTACAACCAGTCCGAGGACCTGGTCGCCGAGGCCGATGAGCGGCGGGTGCTGGACCGCGCCTGGATCACCGGGGCGGTCCGCGCCAAGGAGCCGCCCGGCCCTTGCGCCCCCACCGCCGCGCCGCGCCCGGAGATCGCCGCCATCCTGTCCGCCCCGCTGCCCGAGACGGCCGCTGCCGCCGCCGCGGCGGCGGCAGCGGGGTCCGGCGGCGCCGACGCCCCCGCCGGCCGCAACGGCACCGCCCGGCCCGGCGCGGGTGCCATCCCCCGCGGTCCGGCGGACGGCACGGGGGGCGCGGGCGCCACCGGATCCGGGGCGGCCGCCGACGCGGCGACGCACGCCGCCAAGGCGGGTGTGCCCACCCCCAAGGACCTCGCGGGCCTGGGCCGGACCCACGGCGGTGCCGCACAGCAGCCCGTCCCCAATGCCACCCTGCGCTGGTCCTCCGACAAGGGCTGGATCGACCGGGGGCCGAGCGCCGGGGTGGGCGAGCCGCCGGAGACCGCCAACCTCCCGATGCTGGCCCAGCTCACCAGCGCCGAGCAGCGCTGGGCCGATCGCGAGGAGGACATCACCACGGTCAGCGGCGACCCCTTCGAGGTCGGCCAGGTCTTCGCCCGCCGGTGGATCGAGCGGCTCTCCGAACCCGGCCACCTCCCGCAGCTCTCCACCGAGTACCCGCGCATCCCGCACCGCATCGACGGCGAACTGCTGCGGTATGCCGCGCGCTTCGGTCTGCTGGCCCACAAGGACGACCAGATCGACGAGCACGACCGCTATGCGATCCGGGCCGGGTTCTGGCGCGAGATCGATGTCCGTACGGCGGCGGAACACACTCCGGCGCCCGATTAGAGCGACGGGGAGCGGCCCCGCGCCCCGGGACGTCCGTCTCCTCCCGGTCGTCCTTCCGTACGCCTGCCGCCATGGTTCACCCGATTGCTTTAATCGGCCTCACCGCCCGGCCGGCGCGGTGGCCCAGCGGGCACACCACGGAGGACGGTCATGGCGACTCTCACCTCACTGGTCGACGCGGCAACCGGCACGGACCGGGGCAAGGCCGGGGACACCCTGGTCCTCACCGGTTCCGGTCTCGGCGGCACCACCCGGGTGAACATCGGCCGCGCGGCGGTCGCCCCGTCGAGCGTGGCCCCCGGCACGGTCACCGCCATCGTCCCGGCGCTGTGCGCGGGACAGCATCCGGTCAGCGTCACCGCGGCCAACTCCACCAGCAACGCGCTGCCGTTCTTCCTGGTGCCGGTGCCGGTCGTCACCGGGCTGAGCAGCAGCTCAGGACCGGCAGCGGCCACCTCGGTCACCCTGATCGGCGAGGGCTTCCTGACCGCGACCGGGGTCACCTTCGGCGCGGTGGGCGCCGCCACCGGTACCTTCCCGCCCCCGACGGACACCGCGCTCACCGTCACCGCCCCCGCCCACGCCACCCCCATCGCCGGCTGCACCGACACCGTCGATGTGACCGTCACCTCGCTGGGCGGCACCAGCACCCCGTCCGACGGCGGCCAGTACACGTACCACGACGTGCCCGACGCGGTCTCGGCCACCCCGGCGCTCCAGGTGCTGGGGCGGAACGTGACCATCACCGGCACCTGCCTGGCCGACACCACCTCGGTGGTCTTCACCAACGGGGTCACCCAGACCCCCACCCTCTTCAGCAATATCTCCGCGACCCAGCTCCTCGCCGTCGTCCCCTCCTTGTCGCTGGGCACCTACCAGATCCTCGTCACCACCCCCGGCGGTACGGACACCGCCACACCACCCTCCGTCACCATCATCCTCTGAGGGCGGGTGACCCCGGGGTCCCGGCGCGGGCCGCCCGGACCGCCCGCGAGGGACCCGAGGACGGGAGCGGGTGTTTGGGCGCGTACCCTCATAGCTCGTGAGGACGGGCGCGAAACAGGCGACGGGTGGCGATGTGGTGTGCACCGTGCGCGGCCTGGTCAAGACCTATCCCGCCGTGCGCGCACGCCGCGGGAGACCCGCCACCCCCGCCGTACGCGCCAGCGACGGCATCGACCTGGATGTGGCGCGCGGTGAGGTCTTCGGGCTGCTCGGACCCAACGGTGCCGGGAAGTCCACCCTGGTGCGCCAGCTCACCGGACTGCTGAGGCCCGACGAGGGCACCGTCCGGGTGCTCGGCCACGATCTGGTCCGCCACCCCGAGCGCGCCGCCCGGCTGCTGGGCTACCTGGGCCAGGACTCCAGCGCACTGGACGAGCTGACCGTCGCCCTCGCCACGGAGACCACGGCGCGGCTGCGCGGCCTCGACGCCCGTGCGGCCCGCGCCGAGCGGGACGCCGTGATCGACGAGCTGGACCTCCGCGAGCTGTCCGGACGGCCGCTGAAGAAGCTCTCCGGCGGTCAGCGGCGGCTGGCCTGTGTCGCCGCCGCGCTGGTCGGCGAGCGGCCGCTGCTGGTGCTGGACGAGCCCACCACCGGTATGGACCCGGTCGCCCGCCGGGCGGTGTGGGCGGCGGTGGACCGGCGGCGTGCCGAGCGCGGCGTCACGGTGCTGCTCGTCACCCACAACGTCATCGAGGCCGAGACCGTGCTCGACCGGGTCGCCGTGCTGGACCGCGGCCGGGTGATCGCCTGCGACACCCCCGCCGGGCTGAAGGCGAGGGTCGCCCAAGAGGTCCGGGTGGAGCTGGTGTGGCGCGCCGAGCCGCCGCTGGACGTCCCCGGGATCGCCGCGCTGCGGGACGCCGCCCATTCCGTCTCCGGGCGCCGCTGGACGCTGCGGCTCGCCCCGGACGAGGCGCGCGCCGCCATCGCCACCGTGACCGGAGGCCCCGCCTTCGCGGCACTGGACGATTTCACTCTCGCCACCCCCAGCCTGGAGGATGTGTACCTCGCGCTGGGCGGCCGTGCGGAGGGGACGCAGGGACTGGTGAAGGCGTGAACGCATCCGTGACCGTGTCCGTAGTGAAGTCCGTGAAGCGGCCGAAGCCGTCGTAGGCGAAGTCGTAGGCGAAGAGGAGCAGCACAACGTGAGTGTCGTGCCCGCGCAGGCCATGCCGTCCGGCATCACCGGGGGAAGCGCCCCGGCGAAGGCCGCCGCGCCGGCCGGTGCGGCCGACGCGCCCGCCCCGCTGGCGGCCGGCGCGCGGCTCTTCCCCGCCCTCGTCGCGGTCTACCGGGCCCAGCTCAGCCGGGCCCGGGTGGCCCGGATCCCACTGCTGTTCGTGGCCACCTTCCAGTCCGTCGGGATCATGGTCCTGATGCGCGGGGTGGTGGACGGCGGGGCGGAGGCCCGCTCCGTGGTCGCCGGGTCCAGTGTGCTGGTCGTGGCGTTCGTGGCGCTCAATCTGCTGGCCCAGTACTTCGGGCAGCTACGGGCGAGCGGCGGACTCGACCACTACGCGACCCTGCCGGTCCCGCCGTCCGCGGTGGTGCTCGGCGCGGCCGCCGCGTACGCCTCGTTCACCGTGCCCGGAACGGCGGTCACCGCCGTCGTCGGCAGCGCGCTCTTCCAGCTCCCGATGGCGCATCTATGGATCCTCGCCGCGGTGATCCCGCTCTCCGGCGCCGCCCTCGCCGGACTCGGCGCGGCCCTCGGGCTGCTCGCCCCGCGCCAGGAACTGGCCACCCTCTGCGGGCAGTTGGGGATGTCGGCCGCGCTGCTGCTGGGGGTGCTGCCCGCCGAGCGGATGCCGGAGGTGGTGTCGTACGCGCGTGATCTGCTGCCGTCGACGTACGGTGTGGAGGCCCTGGCGCGGTCCTTCGACGCGCGGCCCGACTGGCTCGCCGTCTGTACCGACCTCGGGGTGTGCGCCGGGGTGGCCGTGGTGTCGCTCGCCGCCGCCACCTGGGCCTACCGGCGGGCGGCCGTGCGGTGACGCGCCGCAGCGGACCTCCCGCTGACCGAAGTACGCCGTCCGCCTGGCACGATGACGGGGTGACCGCACCGTTGACGCCACAAGATCAGCCCTCGCCGCACGACGAGTCCGCCGAGGCGCCTCACTCAGGACAACCGCACCACCCCGAACACCCCGAACATCCGGAATACACCGAGCAGGGCGAGTACTCCGAGCCGGGACCCGAACTGCGGGCGGAGCTGGTGCAGGCGTCGCTGGTGGCCATCGCGGTGGCGGTGTCGGGGGTGCTGCTGGGGCTGCTGTGGCTGTGGCTCGCCCCTCGGGTCCCGCTGATCTGGGCCGGGGACAACGCCGTCTATCTGAAGAACTCCGAGGCGGAGGACGCCATCGGCGCGGACGGGATGTTCGCGCTGCTCGGTCTGGCCTTCGGCGCCGTATCGGCGGTCGTGGTCTTCCTGTTCTTCCGGCACGGCGGGATCGCGCTGGTCATCGGACTGGCCGTGGGCGGGGTCATCGCCTCGGTGATCGCCTGGCGGCTGGGCGTCTGGCTGGGCCCCAGCGCGGATATCGCGGCCCACGCCAAGGAGGTCGGCAAGGGTGTCGCCTTCGACGGACCGCTGAAGCTACGCGCCAAGGGCGCGCTGCTGGCCTGGTCGGTCGCGGCGATGGTGGTGCATCTCGCGCTCACCGGTCTGTTCGGCCCGCGTGACCCCGAGCCCCCGCTGCCGGACTCGGGCCTCACCCCCGCCTGACACCGGGCTTCCCCTCACCCCTCGTGACGCGCGATCGGGGCCACTACGGCCTCGGTGAGCGCGGCCAGATCCGTGGGGGACAGCTCGACCTCGAGACCGCGACGGCCCGCCGAGACGCACACCGTCTCGTATCCGGCCGCCGAGGCGTCCAGGGCCGTGGGCAGCCGTTTGCGCTGGCCCAGCGGGGAGATACCGCCGCGGACGTAGCCCGTGGTGCGCTCGGCCGCCGCGGGGTCCGCCATCGCCGCGCGCTTGCCGCCGACCGCCGCCGCGAGGGCCTTGAGGTCCAGCGACGCGGAGACCGGCACGATCGCCACGGTCAGCCGGTCGTCCACGCTGGCGACAAGGGTTTTGAACACCCGGCCCGGCTCCACCCCCAGCGCCCGCGCGGCCTCTTCGCCGTAGGACGGCGCCGCCGGGTCATGGGTGTAGGAGTGCAGGGTGAACGGGGTGCCCGCCGCGGTGAGCGCGGTCGTGGCCGGGGTCCCGGCGGAGTTCTTCCTGGATTTCTTGGCCATGCTTTCGCGCCTCAGTTGGGGCTGGTCGGGCGGCGGGTCAGATCGACGGCGGGGAGCGACGGGAGCTTACCGATGACCGCGCTCTCGGCGCGAAGGAGTTTCAGCTCCTCGGCCAGCCGGCTCGCCGTGTCCGGCGCCTGGAGCAGCCGCTGTTTGGACGGGGTGTCGAGCACCGCGGCGGCCGCCACCAGGTAGGAGAGGACGGACGGTTCGCCCGGCAGGTCCTGTTCGGTGGACAGGGTGCGCTCCCGCGCCCCCGCCAGCCGCTTCTGATAGGTGCGGAACGCCCGCACCACCCCGGAGGCCAGCGCCCCGGCGCCGTCGCCCTGCTCCTCCTCCAGCTCGTTGATCTCGGCGGTCAGATACGGGCCGGAGGAGTCCACCGAGAGCAGTTCGAACCGGGTGGTGCCGGTGGCCAGCACCTCGAAGGTGCCGTCCTCCTGCTCCCGGATGGTGGCCGCGTCCGCGATACAGCCGACCGGGTAGAACGACTTCGCCGGGTCGGGCCCGAACCCCGCCGCGGGGCCGCGGTCGGGCAGGGTGACGGCCTCCGGGAGCCCGAGGGCGCTGGGGGCCACCTCATGGCCGTCCCGGATCGCGATCACCCCGAACCGGCGCGGCGCGTCCTCGGCGAGCGCCGACAGATCGCGCATCAGGGAGCGGTACCGCTGCTCGAAGACGTTCAGGGGCATGACGAGCCCCGGGAACAGCACCGTGTTCAGCGGGAAGAGCGGAAGGCGCGCGGAGGTCACGGGGCGTAAGCCTAATGGCCCCGCGCGTCCCGCTTCACTGGCGGCGCAGTAGCCGGGAGGCGCCCGCGGCGACCGTGGTCGCCAGCACCCAGCCCAGCAGGATCATCACGATGGACGCCCATTGGAGCGCCCCGCCGGGTTTCCAATAGCCGTCCTGGCCCAGGTTGACCACCGGGATCAGCAGATCGAGCGTGTACAGCGAGGCGTTCCAGTGGGGGGATTCCTCCGGGTTCAGCGCCTCGGGGCGGTTGTGGGCGAAGAACACCGAACCCACCGCCCACAGCACCGCCATCCACACCGCCGCCCGGCCGGGGCGATAGCCGTAGGCCACCGTCCAGTCCTGGAGGTAGCCCCACATCTTCCCGGCCAGCGGCAGCGTTTCCCGGCGGCGCCGCTGCTTGGCGAGCAGCACCTCCCGCGCGTCCGCGTCCTCACCGCTGGCCCGCAGCGAGTTGGCCAGCATCTCGTACGGCTCGGGCGCGTACTCCGGGGTCGCGGCGGCCACCCACTCCAGCCGCCGGGCCAGCGGGAAGTGGCCGCGCGGGATCAGGCACTCGTACGAGAAGCCCGCCATGGTCAGCCCGCCGGGCCCCGGCCAGCTCACCGACTTGTCGACGAGGTTCACCACCCGGGCGCCGGAGAGGATCACCCGGCCGCGCTGTGGACGCTCCCCGATGAACCGCAGCTCGGGCGTCTGGACCCGGCGCAGCGACAGCTCCTGGTCGTTCTCCATGATGAAGCGGGCCTGGTCGAAGTCGATGGCGTCACCTATCCGCCCGTCGTCCAGGCGTATACCGCCCTCGCATTCGAAGCGCTGGATCCGGGTGCCGCGGGTCGGGGTGTCGGTGGTGCTGTACGGCGGGGTGGAGCCGGGGGCGTAGGTGCTTATCCCGCCGCCGGTCAGATACAGACTCCGCTCGACGGTCAGCTGCGGTGCGTTCAGCGCCCGCCGCCCGTACGGATTGCGCAGCCGGGAGCCGCGCAGACTGAGCGATACGCCCACCTGCGCCCCGCGCAGACTCAGCTCGCCATACGACTCGATCATGTCGGCCTGGAAGTCCTGGGCGACGGTCAGCCCGTCGGCGCTGATCGACATGCCCCGGCGGTCCCGGCGCACGATGAGCTGGTTGAGCAGTAAATCCGTACCGATATGGGCGTCGGTGAGCCGGATCCCGTGCTCCACCACACACCGGGGCAGATGCAGATCGCCCTCGGTGCGCAGCCGGGCCGCCTCCAGCCGGGGGAGCGCACAGCCCACCAGGCGCAGCGTGGCGAAATGCGACTCCGGGAGCAGCACCTCCCGCTCGAAGCGGCAGTTCTTCAGCTCGACGTACGGGGTGATGACGCCACCGGCCAGATCCAGGGTGCCGGTGATATGCACCCCGTTCAGCTTGAGCGCCGCGACCCGGCCCGGCTGGGCGGGCGGCCCGTTCAGCAGCAGCAGCGCCACCACCCGCGCCCGCACACTGCGCTCGGGGCCCCAGGCGTACGGGCCGGACGGATCGTTCCGCTGGGGATGGGAGGTGCGCAGATCGTGGGTGCTGCCGTTGCGGAAGGCCTGCCACATGCCCCATTCGGCGGTGGTCAGATCGAGGCCCGGGGGCGGATCGCCATCGTGCGGCTCGGTCACAGCCGTGTCCCCTCCTGTTCTCCGTATCCCCGTACGGACCACATTCCCGCTGAGTAACCGGTTGAACGCCAACGGTCAGGGTCAACTTAGGGGGTCCGTATCACTGGCTGATACGGGGGACGGGCGGCCGTATCGCGTCTGAGACAATTGATCGCGTGATCTCCCGTATCGATCTGCGCGGCGCCGCCCTTCCCGAGGGCGGCATCGACCGTGACCTGCTGCCCCGTGCCGAGCTCGATGTCGAGGCCGCCCTGGAGAAGGTGCGCCCGATCTGCGAGGACGTACGGCATCGCGGCACCGCGGCGCTGATCGACTACGCGCGGCGGTTCGACGGCGTCACCCTCGAGCGGGTGCGGGTGCCCGCCGAGGCCCTCCAGCGCGCCCTCGCCGAGCTGGACCCGGCGGTGCGGGCCGCCCTGGAGGAGTCGATCCGGCGGGCCCGGCTGGTCCACCGCGCCCAGCGGCGCGAGGACCACACCACGCAGGTCGTGCCCGGCGGCACGGTCACCGAGCGCTGGGTGCCGGTCGAGCGGGTCGGGCTGTACGTGCCCGGCGGCCGCTCGGTCTACCCCTCCTCCGTCGTGATGAACGTGGTGCCCGCGCAGGAGGCCGGGGTCGGCTCGATGGCCGTCGCCTCCCCGCCGCAGAGCGAGTTCGGCGGGCTGCCGCACCCCACCGTCCTGGCGGCCTGCGCCCTGCTGGGCGTCGACGAGGTCTACGCGGCCGGGGGCGCCCAGGCGGTGGCCATGTTCGCGTACGGCACCGAGGAGTGCCGCCCGGTCGCGATGGTGACCGGGCCCGGAAACATCTGGGTCGCCGCCGCCAAGCGTCTGCTCAAGGGCCGGATCGGGATCGACGCCGAGGCCGGGCCCACCGAGATCGCCATCCTCGCCGACGCCACCGCCGATCCGGTGCATGTCGCCGCGGACCTGATCAGCCAGGCCGAGCACGACCCGCTGGCCGCCTCGGTGCTGGTCACCGACTCCGACGAACTGGCCACCGCGGTCGAGAAGGAGCTCGAGGCCCAGCTCGCCGCCACCAAGCACGTCGAGGACCGCATCCGTCCGGCGCTCACCGGCCGCCAGTCCGGCATCGTGCTGGTCGACGGCGTCGACCAGGGCCTGGCCGTGGTGGACGCGTACGCCGCCGAGCACCTGGAGATCCAGACCGAGGACGCGGCCGCGGTCGCCGCCCGGGTGCGGAACGCCGGGGCGGTCTTCGTGGGGGCCTACGCCCCCGTCTCCCTCGGTGACTACGCCGCGGGCTCCAACCATGTGCTGCCCACCGGCGGCTGCGCCTGCCACTCCTCCGGTCTGTCCGTGCAGTCCTTCCTGCGCGGTATCCATGTGGTGGACTACAGCCGGGAGGCGCTGGCCGAGGTCGCGGGCCATGTGGTGACGCTCGCCGAGGCGGAGGACCTGCCCGCCCACGGCGCCGCGGTGAAGGCAAGGTTCGACTGGAAGGTGCCACCGAGCAAGTGACCGACATTGACGATCTTCCGATCCGGGAAGAGCTCCGTGGCAAGTCCCCGTACGGCGCTCCCCAGCTCGATGTCCCCGTACGGCTGAACACCAACGAGAATCCGTATCCGCTGCCCGAGCCCCTGGTGGCCCGGATCGCCGAGCGGGTCGCCGAGGCGGCCCGCGGACTCAACCGCTACCCGGACCGGGACGCGGTCGAGCTCCGCACCGAGCTGGCCCGCTATCTCAGCCGCACCACCGGCCACCAGGTCGGGACGGCGGGCGTCTGGGCGGCCAACGGGTCCAACGAGGTGCTCCAGCAGCTGCTCCAGACCTTCGGCGGTCCCGGGCGCACCGCGATCGGCTTCGAGCCCTCGTACTCGATGCACGCGCTGATCTCCCGCTCCACCGGCACCGGCTGGATCTCCGGTCCGCGGAGCGCGGACTTCACCATCGATGTGGACGCCGCCCGCGCGGCCATCGCCGAGCACCGGCCGCATGTCGTGTTCATCACCTCCCCCAACAACCCCACCGGGACGGCCGTCGCCGCGGACACGGTGCTCGCGCTGTACGAGGCGGCACAGGCCGCCGGGGATTCGATCGTCGTGGTCGACGAGGCGTACGGGGAGTTCAGCCACCACCCCTCGCTGCTGCCGCTGATCGAGGGCCGTCCGCGGCTGGTCCTCTCCCGGACCATGTCCAAGGCGTTCGGCGCCGCCGGGCTGCGGCTCGGCTATCTCGCCGCGCACCCGGCCGTGGTGGACGCCGTCCAGCTGGTCCGGCTGCCCTACCACCTGTCCGCCGTCACCCAGGCCACCGCGCTGGCCGCCCTGGAGCACACCGATACGCTGCTGGGGTACGTCGAGGCGCTCAAGGCCGAGCGCGACCGGCTGGTCGCCGAGTTGCGCAGCATCGGCTGCCAGGTGACCGACTCCGACGCCAACTTCGTCCAGTTCGGCCGCTTCGAGGACGCCCACGCGGCGTGGCAGGGCCTGCTGGACCGGGGTGTGCTGGTCCGTGACAACGGCGTACCGGGGTGGCTGCGGGTCACCGCGGGCACCCCCACCGAGAACGACGCGTTCCTCGACGCGGTACGCGAGCTGATGAAGGAGACGAGCGCATGACCCGCGTGGGACGCGTGGAGCGCACCACCAAGGAGACCTCGGTCGTCGTCGAGATCGATCTCGACGGCACCGGACAGGTCGATGTGGCGACCGGTGTCGGCTTCTACGACCATATGCTCGACCAGCTGGGCCGCCACGGCCTCTTCGACCTCACCGTCAAGACCGAGGGCGACCTGCACATCGACACCCACCACACCATCGAGGACACCGCCCTCGCGCTCGGCGCCGCGTTCAAGCAGGCGCTCGGCGACAAGGTGGGCCTCTACCGCTTCGGCAACTGCACGGTGCCGCTCGACGAGTCGCTGGCCCAGGTGACCGTCGACCTCTCCGGCCGCCCCTACCTGGTGCACACCGAGCCGGAGAACATCGCGCCGATGATCGGCACCTACGACACCACGATGACGCGGCACATACTGGAGTCGTTCGTGGCGCAGGCGCAGATCGCCCTGCATGTCCACGTGCCGTACGGGCGCAATGCCCACCACATCGTGGAGTGCCAGTTCAAGGCCCTGGCACGGGCCCTGCGCTACGCCAGTGAGCGCGATCCGCGGGCCGCCGGGATTCTCCCCTCGACGAAGGGCGCGCTGTGAACGGGACGGCGACCGCATTCATCGTCCTGGGACTCTTCCTGCTGGGCGGGGTGTTCTCCTTCGTGAAGCAGGGGCTGCCCAAGGGCGTGATCGTGCTGCTCGGTCTGGGCGCCTCGATGGCCCTGGTGGCGGGCGTCATGCGGCTGGAGGTCTGGAATTGAGCACGTCCCCGAAGGTCGTCGTCTTCGACTACGGCTTCGGCAACGTCCGCTCCGCCGAGCGCGCCCTCGCCCATGTCGGCGCCGAGGTCGAGATCACCGGTGACTACGACCGGGCCATGACCGCCGACGGTCTGCTGGTCCCCGGTGTCGGCGCCTTCGCCGCCTGTATGAAGGGGCTGCGCGAGGCCCGCGGCGACTGGATCGTGGGCCGCCGTCTCTCCGGCGGCCGTCCGGTGATGGGCGTCTGCGTCGGGATGCAGGTCCTGTTCGGGCGCGGTATCGAGCACGGTGTCGAGGCCGGGGGCCTGGACGAGTGGCCCGGCACCGTCGAGCAGCTGCGCGCCCCCGTCGTCCCCCACATGGGCTGGAACACGGTCAAGGCCCCCGCCGACTCCCGGCTGTTCGACGGCGTGGACGAGGGCGAGCGGTTCTACTTCGTCCACTCCTACGCGGTCCGCACCTGGGAGCTGGAGGTGGCCAACCCGGCCATGCCCGCCCCCAAGGTCGCGTGGACCACCCACGGCGAGCCGTTCGTCGCCGCCGTGGAGAACGGCCCGCTGTGGGCCACCCAGTTCCACCCCGAGAAGTCGGGCGACGCGGGGGCGCGGCTGCTCCGCAACTGGCTCGACACGCTCTGACCGGCCCGCACCAGCCCAGCACTCACCGTAAGGTTCCCCGCATGCCAACGCACCGCCTCGAACTCCTCCCCGCCGTCGATGTCCGGGACGGTCAGGCCGTCCGTCTCGTGCACGGCGAGTCCGGCTCCGAGACGTCGTACGGCGACCCGCTGGAGGCGGCCCTCGCCTGGCAGGCGGCGGGCGCCGAGTGGCTGCATCTGGTCGACCTCGACGCCGCCTTCGGCACCGGCGACAACCGCGCGCGGATCGCCGAGGTCGCCGCCGCCATGGAGCTGAAGGTCGAGCTGTCCGGCGGTATCCGCGACGACGCCTCGCTGGCCGCCGCCCTCGCCACCGGCTGCACCCGGGTCAACCTGGGCACCGCCGCGCTGGAGACCCCCGAGTGGGTCGCCAAGGTCATCGCCGAGCACGGCGACCGCATCGCGGTCGGCCTCGATGTGCGCGGCACCACCCTGCGCGGCCGCGGCTGGACCCGCGACGGCGGCGATCTGTACGAGACCCTGGCCCGGCTGGACTCCGAGGGCTGCGCCCGCTACGTCGTCACCGACATCGCCAAGGACGGCACCCTCCAGGGCCCCAACCTGGAGCTGCTGCGCAATGTCTGCGCCGCCACGCCCAAGCCGGTCGTCGCCTCCGGCGGCGTTTCCTCCCTCGATGACCTGCGCGCCCTTGCGACTCTGGTACCGGAAGGCGTCGAAGGCGCCATCGTCGGGAAGGCGCTCTACGCCAAGGCGTTCACCCTGGAAGAGGCGTTGGAGGCGGTATCCGCATGACCTCACCCGAGATCGCACGACGGGTCCAGACCGACAGTCCGTGGGAGGAGTCCATCGGCTTCGCACGGGCCGTCGAGGCCGGTGACCTGGTGGTCGTCGCCGGGACGATGCCGCTGGCCGACCGCGGCGTCCTGGAGGGCGAGGGCGATCCGTACCAGCAGACGCTCGCCGCCTTCCGCCATGCCCTGGACGCGCTGGCCAGGTTCGAGCTGGGCGTCGAATCCGTGATCCGCACCCGGATGTACCTCACCCACGCCCGTGACGTGGACGAGGTGGGCCGCGCCCACAAGGAGCTCTTCGACGCCGTGCGCCCGGCCGCGACCCTCGTCGTGGTCTCCGGCTTCGTCGACTCGCGGGTCCTGGTCGAAGTCGAACTGGAAGCATTCCGAGGAGCCCGAAAGACATGACCCTCGCGGTCCGAGTCATCCCCTGCCTGGACGTCGACAACGGCCGGGTCGTCAAGGGGGTCAACTTCCAGAACCTGCGCGACGCGGGCGATCCGGTCGAGATGGCCAAGGTCTACGGCGAGGAGGGCGCGGACGAGCTGACCTTCCTCGACATCACCGCCTCCTCCGGCAACCGCGAGACCACCTACGACGTCGTCCGCCGCACCGCCGAACAGGTCTTCATCCCGCTCACCGTCGGCGGCGGCGTCCGCACCACCGAGGACGTCGACAAGCTGCTGCGGGCCGGAGCGGACAAGGTCGGCGTCAACACCGCCGCCATCGCCCGCCCCGAGCTGATCCGGGAGATCGCCGAGCGCTTCGGCAGCCAGGTCCTGGTCCTCTCGGTCGACGCCCGCCGCTGTGCCCCCGCCGCCGACGGCGAACCGGCCGCGGTCACCGCGTCCGGCTATGAGGTCACCACCCACGGCGGCCGCCGCGGAACCGGTATCGACGCCGTCGAATGGGCCCACCGCGCGGCCGAACTGGGCGCGGGCGAGATCCTGCTCAACTCCATGGACGCGGACGGCACCAAGGACGGCTACGACACCGCCATGATCGAAGCCGTCCGCAAACACGTCACCCTCCCCGTCATCGCCAGCGGTGGCGCGGGTACGCTCGCCCACTTCCCCCCGGCCGTCGCCGCGGGCGCGGACGCGGTACTGGCCGCGTCGGTCTTCCACTTCGGCGATCTGCGGATCAGCCAGGTGAAGGACGAACTGCGGGCGGCGGGGCACCCGGTGCGCTGACCACCCGCCGGTGGCCCCGGGGCGACCGGGCGGACTTGACGCCGTGTTCCCGGGAGCGCTTGGATCGCGGCAGTCGGCCCGGGGAGACCGCCCGGAGCCCAGAGGTGCGCCCAGCCGGTACGGGATCCGCTCCCCAGCCCGGCCCCAGTCGCCAGGATCCGCCCCGACGGGTCCGAGGCGGGGCCGCTACCCGCGAACGCTGGAGCACCGCGCCATGCCCGCCAGCCGCCCCGCCGTACGGTCCGCCGCCGTCGCGGCCGCCGTCCTGCTCGCCCTGACCGGCTGTACGTCGTCCTCCGGGTCCACGGAGTCCGCCAAGCCCTCCGAGTCCGGGCGCGAGGGCCGTTCCTCGGTGACGCTGCCGCCCGTCCACGCCGGATTCGACTACCAGTTGGGCGGTGCGTACCCCCCTGCGAAGGGTGTCCGGATCGTCAGCCGCGACCGTAAGGCCGAGCCCGCGGACGGGCTGTACAACATCTGCTACGTCAACGCTTTCCAGTCCCAGCCGGAGGAGCGCGAGCGGTGGCCCGCCGATCTGCTGCTGCGCGATGACGGCGGGAAGGTCGTCCTCGACAAGGACTGGGACGAACCGCTGCTGGACATCGGCACACCCGCCAAGCGCGAGCGGATCGCGGACCGGGTCGACGGGTGGATCGACGGCTGCGCCGACAAGGGCTACGACGCCGTGGAGCCGGACAACTACGACAGCTACACCCGCTCCGGCGGCAGGCTGTCGGCGGCCGACGCCAAGGCGTTCATCACCCTGCTGTCCGCGCACGCACACTCCCGGGGCCTGGCCATCGGCCAGAAGAACACCGTGGAACTCGCGGACAGCCGTGGGCGGACGGGGCTGGATTTCGCCGTGGCCGAGGAGTGCGGCGCCTATGACGAATGCGGCGGCTATGTGGACGCCTTCGGCCGTCATGTGGTCGTGGTCGAGTACACCGCCAAGGGGCTCGCCAAGGGCTGCGCCGAGTGGGGCGACCGGCTGAGCATCGTACGCCGGGACCTCGATGTCACCCCGCGGGGCGACGGCGACCACCTGCGCGAGACCTGCCGGAGCTGACCGCCCGGAACCGACCGTCCGGGCCCGGGCCGAGGGCGGGGCGCGGGGGCACGATCAGGGCTTGTCCCACAGCAGCGAATAGCGCCACAGGAGGTGGCGCCGGAAGCGGCAGCCGGGGAGCAGCCGGCGGGCCTCCCGGCGGACCTGCCCCCAGCTCATCGCGGGCATCCGGACCGGCATACCGGCGGGATCGCGCACCCCGCCGTGGCGCCGGTGGAGGATCGCGGCGGCCGGGACTCCGGCGCCGCTGATGATCCAGTCCAGCGGGGTGCGATTGGTGGCCAGGCCGACGACGGTCAGCCGTCCGCCCGGCGCCAGCAGCCCCGCCATGGCGCGCAGCGTCTCCGCGAAGTCCAGGTGGTGGACGACCGCGACGGCGCTGATGAAGTCGTAGCCGCCCGCGGGCAGCCGGCCCCGGGCGGCGTCGAGGAAGTCCGCCTCGAGATAGGTCACCCGGGGCGGGGTGCCCGGCGGATCGGCCTCGCGGGCCGTGCGGATCATCTCGGCGGAGCGGTCCACACCCGTCACCGTGGCCGCGCGGGCGGCCAGTTCGCGCACCAGCAGACCGTCACCGCAGCCGACGTCCAGGGCCGCGCCGCAGCCGTCCGGGACGGCGCCGAGCACCAGCGGGTGGTAGTGAACGTTGTGGTTCCAGTAGCTCCGCGACATCGCGTCACCCTATGCGGCGCCCGGGGCCCGCCGCCCCTCGGGCGGGAGCCGACGAGCGCACCCGCTCAGATACCGAGCGGGGCGGACCGTGCCGTCTCCACGGCCGCCTTGTCGCCGTCGAGCTCGACCCGCGCCGCGTCCTGGCGGCCGTGGAGGAACAGCGCCAGCTCACCCGGTTCGCCGGTGACCGTGGCCACCGGGGTGCCGCGGTGCGCCACCGCCGTGCGGCCGTCGGGGCGGCGCAGCACCAGGCCCACCGGGGACCTGCGGCCGAACACCCGGGCGGCGCGCTCGATACGGGACCAGAGCACATTGGCGAAGACCGGGTCCACCTCGCGCGGCGCCCAGTCCGGCCGGGCCCGGCGGATGTCCTCGGCGTGCACAAAGAACTCGAGGCTGTTGGCCGCCTCGTCCACCTGCTTGAGGGCGAACGGCGACATCCGCGGCGGACCGGCGCGGAAGAGCTGGAGCAGCTCCTCGTACGGCTTGGCGGCGAACTCGGCCTGCACCCGGGCCAGCCGTGCGGCCAGTGGCTTGATCACCAGGCCCCCGGCCGCGTCCGCGCGGCGCTCGCGGACCACCAGATGGGCCGCCAGATCGCGGGTGGTCCAGCCCTCGCACAGCGTCGGGGCGTCGGGGCCCGCGCTCTCCAAGAGGTCGGCGAGGAGCAGACGTTCGCGCTTCGCGTGAGTGGACATAACGCCCACCCTACGACCGCCGTCCGGGCGCCGCCACGCCAACGGCCGACCGGCGCGCCGGACGCGCGGGCGCCGGGGCTACTTCGGAAGCGGCTTGTGCAGCTTGGTGCCGTCCAGGCCCGAGCTGAGCGTCAGCGCACAGGAGACCGTGTCCTCGCCCTGGACGGAATAGGTGCCCAGCGCCGGGTAGAGCGCGTAGTAGTAGTAATTCCGCCCGTCGTTGGGGATCTTCCGCAGCCGCTTCTTGGCATCCACCGCGCAGAGCGCGAGGGCCTTCTGCTGGATCGCCTTCTCGGAGGAGAAGTCACCGGTCAGCGTCTCATTGGCGATCACCTCGCCGTCGTGCCCGCCCGAGCAGGAGCGCTTCTCGATCTTGCTGACACTGCTGTCCATGGCCGGGTGGTCGAAACAGGTGCCGGGCTTGAGGGCCACATACGGCACCCGCGCCCCGGGCTCGGCGGACTCGGAGGCTTCCGGGGAGGTCCCGGAGTCCGGGTCGCCCTTGGGCACATCGTCGAACGGCGCGCCCTGGCCCGGGTCCTCCGAACCCGAGGGGCCGGAGGGCGAGGCGGAGGGGGCGGACGGGGTCGCCGTGGCGCTCCGGGAGGCCGAGGCGGACGGCGTCTCGTCGGCCGCCGCCCGGTCACCGTCGTCGTCGCCCTGGGAGCCGAGGGCTATCGCGCCGACGACCACCGCTATGGCCACCACCGATGCGACCACGATCGCCGTGACCCTGCCGCCGCCGCGCGACGGCGGAGGCGGCGGGGAAGGCGGGAAGCCGCCGGGCAGCGGGCCACCGGACTGCGGCGGGCCGAACGCGCCGAAGCCGCCGCCGGGCGGCAGCGCGGGCTGCGCCGCCGGGCCGGACGGGGGCGGGGGCGGCGGCGGGCCGAAGCCCTGCGGCTGCTGCTGAGGCGGCTGTGGCTGCTGCTGCGGGTCCTGCTGCGGCGGCGGACCGAACCCCCCGCCGTTTCCAGGCCGGTTGGCGTCGTTCGGCGGCGGAAACGTCATGTCCGAAGCATGCCCCATCCCGCCGACATTCCGGCCATCGGCCCCGGTGATACCGGCCATGCTCACCGCCGCACCGGGGAGCCGCACGCTCGCGCCGGTCCTCGGGGCCGCCCCGCCCGCCGTCCGTACCGTCCCCTGGGCCGGCCGTCGGCTGATCACCACATGAGACCGTTCGCGGGACCACCCGCCCGGCCGTGCAGAATGGTCACATGACCGGTTCCGACCGCCCCTCCGCCCTCGACCCGGCCGTCGCCGCCCGCCTCAAGCGCGGCGCCGACGGGCTCGTGCCCGCCATCGCCCAGCAGTACGACACCGGCGAGGTGCTGATGCTCGGCTGGATGGACGACGAGGCGCTGCACCGCACCCTCACCACCGGCCGCTGCACCTACTGGAGCCGCAGCCGCCGGGAGTACTGGGTCAAGGGCGACACCTCCGGCCATGTCCAGCTGGTCAAGTCCGTCGCCCTCGACTGCGACGCGGACACCATCCTCGTCAAGGTCGACCAGGTCGGGGCCGCCTGCCACACCGGCGACCGCACCTGCTTCGACGCCGACGTCCTCCCGCTCGGCCAGTAGCCGGGCCCCGGCCCGGCCCCACTAGGCTCCTCAGCCATGACCCAGGACGCTGCCACCATGGATCTCGAGACCTTCCGCAAGCTGGCGGCCGACCGCCGCGTCATCCCCGTCACCCGCAAGCTGCTGGCGGACGGTGACACACCGGTGGGCCTCTACCGCAAACTGGCCGCCGAGCGCCCCGGCACCTTCCTCCTCGAGTCCGCCGAGAACGGCCGCTCCTGGTCCCGCTACTCCTTCATCGGCGTCCGCAGCGCCGCCACCCTCACCGAGCGCGACGGCCGCACCCACTGGCTGGGCACCCCGCCCGTCGGCGTCCCCACCGAAGGCGATCCGCTGCGGGCGCTGCGCGCCACGGTCGAGGCCCTGCACACCCCCCGTGACCTCGGCGGTCTGGTCCATCTCCCGCCGTTCACCGGCGGGATGGTCGGCTACCTCGGCTACGACATCGTCCGCCGTCTGGAGAAGGTCGGCGAGCACGGCCGCGACGATCTGCGGCTGCCCGAGCTGACCATGCTGCTCACCTCGGACCTGGCGGTGCTCGACCACTGGGACGGCACCGTGCTGCTGATCGCCAACGCGATCAACCACAATGATCTCGACACCGGGGTCGACGAGGCGTACGCGGACGCCGTGGCGCGGCTCGACGCGATGGCCGCCGACCTGGCCCGCCCGACGGCCACCGACCCCACCGCGCTGCCCGCCTCCGAACTCCCCGTGTACACCGCGCTGTGGGGTGGCGAGGACTATAGGGCGGCGGTCGACGACATCAAGGAGCGCATCCGCGCGGGCGAGGCGTTCCAGGTCGTGCCCTCGCAGCGGTTCGAGACGCCCTGTACGGCCTCCGCCCTCGACGTCTACCGGGTGCTGCGGGCCACCAACCCGAGCCCCTATATGTACCTGTTCCGGTTCGAGGGCTTCGATGTGGTGGGCTCCAGCCCGGAGGCGCTGGTCAAGGTGGAGGACGGGCGGGCGATGGTGCACCCCATCGCCGGGACCCGCCCCCGTGGCGCCACCCCGCAGGAGGACGCGGCGCTCGCCGAGGAGCTGCTCGCCGACCCCAAGGAGCGGGCCGAGCACCTGATGCTGGTCGACCTCGGCCGCAACGATCTGGGCCGGGTGTGCGAACCCGGCAGCGTCGAGGTCGTCGACTTCATGTCGATCGAGCGCTACAGCCATGTGATGCACATCGTCTCCACGGTCACCGGCACCCTCGCCGACGGCCGCACCGCCTTCGACGTGCTCACCGCGTGCTTCCCGGCGGGCACCCTCTCCGGCGCCCCCAAACCGCGCGCCCTCCAGATCATCGAGGAGCTGGAGCCCAGCCGCCGGGGGCTGTACGGCGGCTGTGTCGGCTATCTCGACTTCGCGGGCGACTCCGACACCGCCATCGCCATCCGGACCGCCCTGCTGCGCGACGGCACCGCCTACGTCCAGGCGGGCGCGGGCGTGGTGGCCGACTCCGAACCGGCCGCCGAGGACGCGGAGTGCCAGAACAAGGCGGCGGCGGTGCTGCGGGCGGTCCACTCGGCCAACCGCCTCCACCACTGATCGGAGCGGGCCCGGACGTCGATCGGCGCGGACCGTGCGTCGCTCGGCGGGGCCCGCGCGCCCCGGGTGATTCCCTGGTCGTGACGGGGCGTACCGGCGCGGAACGGGTCATCCCGTATCCCCGGGATCCGGGCTCCGCGCGCCGTGGGGGATAGTGGTACGCGTGAGTGCAGCAGCCGAACCCCAGCCCCGGGCCGAGAACGAGCCCTCCGCCCGCGCCGCGCGCGGCCGCCGGATCAGCCTTGCCGTCGCCCTGCTCGCCGGGGCGCTCGGTGCCGCACTCGTTCTGCTGGCCACCAGCCGCACCTGGGCCGAGGGCACCGCCTCGGTCGCCCAGGGCACCCTGCCCCAGCGGGCGAACGGTGAGGACATCACCGGGCTGCCGGGCGCGCTCGCGGTCGTCGGGCTCGCCGCGCTGGTCGCCGTCTTCGCCGTGCGCCGGGTCGGCCGGGTCGTCGTCTCCGGGCTGCTCGCGCTCACCGGCGCGGGCATCGTCGTCGCCTCGGCGCTCGGCGCGTCCGACAAGGCGGCGCTGGAGGAGAAGGCGTCCAAGGCGACCGGCTTCACCGACAGCGCCATCCACGACGTGGCGTACACCCCCTGGCCCTGGGTGGCGCTGGCGGGCGGGGCGCTGCTGCTGCTCGCGGGGCTGCTCGCGCTCGGCTACGGCCGCCACTGGCCCGCGATGTCCGGGCGGTACGAGCGTTCCGGCACCGAGGGGCGCACCCGGGCCCGCCGCGGCGCCCGCCCCGCCCCCGATCCGGACCGCCCCGAGGAGCTGTGGAAGGCCCTGGACCGGGGCGAGGACCCGACGGCCCAGCAGGGGGCGTAACCCCGGGCGCGTCGGCGCGGGTGCCCGCCGGGGAGGTCCAGCGGCACCCCCGCTCAAGGGAACTCCGCGCGTCGGGGACAATGGCGTGGGAGCGTTCGCCCCGGGCGCCCGGACCAGGCGCAGTACAGCTACGAGGAGTATTCATGGCGGGTCATAACCACGGACACACCCCGGCCGCCTGGACCGGTGTCACCATCACCTTCATCGGCTTCTGTGTCTCCGGTGCCTTCACCGTGCTGGCCAACCCGCTCGGCTTCTGGGCGGGCATCGTCATCATCGCGCTCGGTGGTGTGGTCGGCATGGCGATGCGCGCGGCCGGACTCGGCATGCCGAAGGCGCAGACCCACCCGCGGCCCACCCCGCAGCCCCGCCCCGAGGCGCAGACCCAGCAGTAGGCGAGACACCGGGCGCGGCCCGGGGCCCGGTCCGACGCCTGCGGTGGCCGATCCATGGCCGTGACCCGTACGGCGCCAGGCAGACGGCCCTGAGCTGCGCCTTCGTCGATCCGGGCGCACACTCGGCGTGTGAGCGCTTCCTCGCCGGCCGCCCCGGATCCGGTCCCGTCCACCGCCCCGTACGGCGCGGTGCGGCGGCTGCTGGCGCCCCTCGGGGCGCTCGCGGGCACCGTCGCCGCCTTCGGCTACGTCGGCGCCGTCGACCCCCATCAGCCGGGCCACTATCCGGTCTGCCCGCTGCTGCGGCTCACCGGGCTGTACTGCCCGGCCTGCGGGGGCTTGCGCGGGGCCCATGCCCTCGCCCACGGCGATCTGCCCGCCGCACTGCGCGACAACGCCCTCGCGGTCCTCTGCTACGCCCTGCTCGCCGTGGGCTGGCTGCTGTGGTGCGCACGGTCCGTGACCGCGGGGCGGTCCGTCGCCGGAGGCCGGTTCCCGGCCCTGGCGCGGGGACGGCCGTACACCCCGCGCGGCTGGCAGGTCCGGTCGTTCCTCGGACTCGTGGTGATCTTCACGATCGTCCGGAACTTCCCGTTCGGGGGACTGCTCACCCCATGACCGATGTGGTGTATGTCCATGTGGTGGGACTCGGCGTCAACCGGATGCGAGACCTGAGGCCATTGACAGCTACCATCGCAGTGCCTGGTGCAGCGGTTTTCCGCCCCACCGGCGCCGACCATCCGCTTCATGCCCACCCGGGAAGGGGGCCGCTCGCGTGAGTGTGCTCGACGAGATCATCGACGGAGTCCGTGCCGACCTCGCGGAGCGGCAGGCGCGCGTCACCCTCGACGAGCTCAAGGAGCGGGCGGCCAAGGCGCACCCGGCCAAGGACGGTGTCGCGGCCCTCAAGGGCGACAGCGTCAAGGTGATCTGCGAGGTCAAGCGGTCCAGCCCGTCCAAGGGCGCGCTCGCCGCGATCGCCGACCCCGCCGGGCTCGCCGCCGACTACGAGGCGGGCGGCGCCGCCCTCATCAGCGTGCTGACCGAGCAGCGCCGTTTCGGCGGATCGCTGGCCGACCTGGAGGCCGTGCGCGCCAGGGTCGACATCCCGGTGCTCCGTAAGGACTTCATCGTCACCTCCTACCAGCTG
This sequence comes from Streptomyces sp. NPDC048636, assembly GCF_040650655.1. NCBI lineage: Bacteria > Bacillati > Actinomycetota > Actinomycetes > Kitasatosporales > Streptomycetaceae > Streptomyces > Streptomyces sp. NPDC048636. The sequence goes on from NZ_JBEZHR010000002.1 coordinate 839,490, forward strand.
TGGGAGGCGCGGGCGTACGGCGCCGACGTGGTGCTGCTGATCGTCGCCGCACTGGACCAGGAGGCCCTGGTCTCGCTCATCGAGCGGGCCGAGTCGATCGGACTGACCCCGCTGGTCGAGGTGCACGACGAGGAGGAGGTCGCGCGGGCCGTGGACGCCGGGGCGAAGCTCATCGGCGTCAACGCGCGCAACCTGAAGACCCTCGAGGTGGACCGCGGCAACTTCGCCCGGATCGCACCGGAGATCCCCGACAACATCGTGAAGATCGCCGAGTCCGGGGTGCGCGGCCCGCATGACCTGATCGCCTACGCCAACGACGGCGCGGACGCCGTGCTGGTCGGCGAGTCCCTGGTGACCGGGCGCGACCCCAAGGGCGCCGTCGCCGATCTGGTGGCGGCCGGAGCCCATCCGGCGCTGCGGCACGGGCGGGACTGACGGATCATGGAGACATACGCACGCTTGGCCCGGGGGTGCCGTCCCCGGGGCTGCCGCGCGCCCGCACGGCGGGTGCGGGGGCGGCGCGTGCGCTACCACATCGGATGCGAACCGGGACAGATCAACGGGCGCCGATGGCGGCACGCGGCGCGCCGCTGACACCGGCGGAGATGCCGTAGGCCGTACCGTGCCGCGGCCGTGAGACCGTCCGGACCCCGGGGACCCCAGCGCTCCCCGCGGTCCGTCGATTCCGCGGCCCTCCGGACCGGTGACAGACGGCCCTACGGCCTCGCCCCGGCCGCGGTGTGCCCGTCCCGCGTTGTGGTCGTCATCCATCGAGACATGCGGAGTACAGCGAATGTCCTCTGATTTCTTCATTCCGGACCCCGAGGGTCAGGTCCCCAGCGCCGAGGGGTATTTCGGCGCCTTCGGCGGCAAGTTCATCCCCGAGGCGCTGGTCGCCGCGGTGGACGAGGTCGCCGCCGAGTACGAGAAGGCGAAGGCCGATCCGGCGTTCGCCGCCGAACTCGAAGACCTGCTGGTCAACTACACGGGGCGGCCCAGCGCCCTGACCGAGGTGGGGCGGTTCGCCGAGCACGCGGGCGGCGCCCGGATCTTCCTCAAGCGGGAAGACCTCAACCACACCGGCTCGCACAAGATCAACAATGTGCTGGGCCAGGCCCTGCTCACCAAGCGGATGGGCAAGACCCGGGTCATCGCCGAGACCGGGGCCGGACAGCACGGGGTGGCCACCGCGACCGCCTGCGCCCTGTTCGGGCTCGAGTGCACGATCTACATGGGCGAGGTGGACACGCAGCGGCAGGCCCTCAACGTGGCCCGGATGCGGATGCTGGGCGCCGAGGTCATCGCGGTGAAGTCCGGCAGCCGGACCCTGAAGGACGCCATCAACGAGGCGTTCCGCGACTGGGTCGCCAATGTGGACCGCACCCACTACCTCTTCGGCACCGTGGCCGGACCGCATCCCTTCCCCGCCCTGGTGCGCGACTTCCACCGGGTGATCGGCGTGGAGGCGCGGCGGCAGATCCTGGAGCGCGCCGGACGGCTGCCCGACGCCGTGGCGGCCTGCGTGGGCGGCGGATCCAACGCGATCGGGCTGTTCCACGCCTTCCTGCCGGACGAGAGCGTGCGGATCGTCGGCTTCGAGCCCGCCGGACACGGCGTGGACAGCGGGGAGCACGCCGCGACCCTGAGCCAGGGCGAGCCGGGCATCCTGCACGGCTCCCGGTCCTATGTCCTCCAGGACGAGGACGGCCAGATCACCGAGCCGTACTCGATCTCTGCCGGTCTGGACTACCCCGGCGTCGGCCCCGAGCACGCCTATCTCAAGGACGTCGGCCGCGCCGAGTACCGGGCCGTCACCGACGACGAGGCGATGCGGGCGCTGCGGCTGCTGTCGCAGACCGAGGGCATCATCCCGGCGATCGAGAGCGCCCACGCCCTGGCCGGGGCGCTGGACCTCGGCCGGGAGCTGGGCGAGGGCGGCCTGATCGTCGTCAACCTCTCCGGACGCGGTGACAAGGACATGGACACCGCGGCGCGGTATTTCGGGCTGTACGACGAGGGAGCGAAGTGATGGCCGGAAATCTGGAGCTGCTGTCGTCGGTCCTGGCGAACGCCAGGAGCGAGGGGCGCGCCGCGCTGGTCGGCTATCTGCCCGCCGGATTCCCCACCGTGGACGGCGGAGTGGCCGCCATGACGGCCATGATCGAGGGCGGCTGCGATGTGGTCGAGGTCGGGCTGCCGCACAGCGACCCGGTGCTCGACGGACCGGTGATCCAGACCGCCGACGACATCGCGCTGCGCGGCGGGGTGAAGATCCGCGATGTCATCCGGACCGTCGGCGAGGTGCACACGGCCACCGGTGCGCCGATCCTGTGCATGACGTACTGGAACCCGGTGGACCGCTACGGCCCCGAGCGGTTCGCCGCCGATCTGGCCGAGGCCGGGGGAGCGGGCTGCATCCTGCCCGATCTGCCGGTCGAGGAGTCCGAGGTGTGGCGGAAGGCCGCCGAGCAGCACGGTCTGGCGACCGTCTTCGTGGTGGCGCCCAGCAGCCGGGACGAGCGGCTGGCGAAGATCACGGCGGCGGGCAGCGGCTTTGTCTACGCGGCCTCCCTGATGGGTGTCACCGGCACCCGGGAATCGGTCGGACAGGAGGCCCGTGAGCTGGTGGAGCGCACCCGCGCCACCACCCGGCTGCCGGTCTGCGTGGGCCTCGGGGTCTCCGACGCGAAGCAGGCGGGCGAGGTCGCGGCGTTCGCGGACGGGGTCATCGTGGGCTCGGCGTTCGTGAAGCGGCTGCTGGACGCCGAGGACGAGGCGTCCGGGCTCCGGGCGGTGCGCGAACTGGCGGGTGAGCTCGCCGAGGGCGTTCGCGTCGCTCGTTAGAGGGAATCGCGGGGCGGAGGAGCCCGACGGTGCTCCTCCGCCTCGTTAGGCGTGGGCGTGAGCCAGAAAAACCGTGAGGGAAAGCGCAGCGCCCGGGAGCGACTGCGGGAACAGCGCGAGAAGGACAGGGCGCGCGACAAGAGGAAGCGGACGATGGGTGCCGTCGGGGCGGTGGTCGTGGCGCTCGCGGTGGCCGCCGGAGTGGGCGTGTTCGCGTCCAAGGCCAACAAGGACTCCGGCAAGTCCGGCGGCTCGGTGGAGCCGCCGCGGGGCGCGGTCGGCAAGGGCCGGATGGTGATCGAGACCGGGAAGTCCATGAAGCCGGGACGGCCCGCACCCTCGACGCTGACCGTCTACGAGGACTTCCGCTGTCCGGGCTGCAAGCAGTTCGAGGACGCGTTCCGCCCCACGCTGCACGCGTTGCAGGACACCGGGCGGCTGAAGGTCCAGTACCACCTGGTGACGATCATCGACGGCAATATGGGCGGTATCGGGTCGCTGCACGCGGCGAACGCGGCCGCCTGCGCCCAGGACGCCGGGAAGTTCCGGGCGTACCACGATGTGCTCTACAAGCATCAGCCGGAGGAGACCCGCGACAGCTACGCCAGCAAGAACCGGCTGATCAAGCTCGCGGGCACGGTCCCGGCGCTCGACACCCCCGCCTTCCGCTCCTGTGTGAAGGACGGCCGCCACGACGGCTGGGTGAAGAAGTCCAGTGAGACCTTCAACCGCTCGGGCTTCGCCTCGACCCCGACCGTGCTGCTCAACGGGAAGTCGGTCTACGGTGACCCGAACAAGCCGCTGAGCCCCAACAAGCTCAAGCGGATGGTCGCCGCGGCGGCCCGGGGCTGAGCCCGTTATGCAGCCGTTGTGCCGGGTGGGTTGTGGTATTCGCCGCCCGGCACGGTAGCGTCGACCCTGTCATGGACCTCGCTTACATTCCCAGCCCGTCTTCCGGCGTGATCTATCTCGGCCCGATCCCGCTGCGCGGCTATGCGTTCTGCATCATCATCGGTGTCTTCGTGGCGGTCTGGCTCGGTGGCCGGCGCTGGGTCGCCCGGGGCGGCAGGGTCGGCACCGTCGCCGACATCGCCGTCTGGGCGGTGCCCTTCGGCCTGGTCGGCGGACGGCTGTACCACGTCCTCACCGACTACGAGCTGTACTTCACGGACGGCCGGAACTGGGTCGACGCGTTCAAGATCTGGGAGGGCGGCCTCGGGATCTGGGGGGCCGTCGCGCTCGGTGCGGTGGGTGCCTGGATCGGCTGCCGCCGCCGGGGGATCCCGCTCCCGGCCTACGCGGACGCCATCGCGCCCGGGATCGCCTTGGCCCAGGCGATCGGCCGCTGGGGCAACTGGTTCAACCAGGAGCTCTACGGCAAGGCCACCACGCTGCCCTGGGGCCTGAAGATCGACGCGGACGCGGACGCGGGCCGGGTCGCCGGTACGTACCACCCGACCTTCCTGTACGAGTCGCTGTGGTGCGTCGGCGTCGCGCTGCTGGTGATCTGGGCGGACCGGCGCTTCAAGCTGGGGCACGGCAGGGCGTTCGCCCTCTATGTCGCCAGCTACACGGTGGGCCGCTTCTGGATCGAGTACCTGCGGGTGGACGACGCCCACCATGTGCTCGGGATGCGGCTCAACAACTGGACCTCGATCGTGGTCTTCCTCGGTGCGGTCGTCTACATGGTGATCTCCGCGAAGAAGGCTCCGGGCCGGGAGGCCGTGGTCGAGCCGGCGGCCGTGGAGGAGAGCGTGGACGGGGCGGTCGGCGCGGACACCTCCGCGACGAGCGAGGACGCCACCGGGGGCCCCGACACCGCGAAGAGCACCGACACCGCGAAGAGCCCCGACACCGCGAAGGACGCCGGGACCGCCGCGGACACCGACAGCACGGTGTCCGCGGAGGCGGAACCCTCCAAGTAGCGCCCCGCAGAAGGCCGCCGGACCTATCGGGTTCGGCGGTTTTCGCGTTTTCGCAGGTCAGAGAGGTAAGTTCGGCCTTCCTTGCTGGCGGGAGAGGGGAATTCGCGCGTACCTTCGAACCGTTGGGGTGAGGGCGGGGAGCCCTCCGCGAAGGGAGCACTTCACAGATGTCCGTCATCGACAGCGCCGAGTCACCACATATCGCCCACCGTGACAACCACACCCACCGGGATGTGAACGGCGGCTGGCTGCGCCCCGCCGTCTTCGGCGCGATGGACGGTCTGGTCTCCAACCTCGCGCTGATGACCGGTGTCGCGGGCGGTGCGGCGGACCGCCAGACCATCGTGATCACCGGGCTCGCCGGGCTCGCGGCCGGTGCGTTCTCGATGGCCGCGGGGGAGTACACCTCGGTCGCCTCCCAGCGTGAGCTGGTCCAGGCCGAGCTGGAGGTGGAGCGGCGCGAGCTGCGCAAGCACCCGGTGGACGAGCTGGAGGAGCTGGCCGCGCTGTATGTGTCGCGCGGGGTGGAGCCGCGGCTCGCCCGCGAGGTGGCCGAGCAGCTGTCCAAGGACCCCGAGCAGGCGCTGGAGATCCACGCCCGCGAGGAGCTGGGGGTGGACCCGGACGATCTGCCGTCGCCGACGGTCGCCGCGGTGTCGTCGTTCGGCTCGTTCGCCCTGGGCGCGCTGCTGCCGGTGCTGCCGTATCTGCTGGGCGCGGTCGCGCTGTGGCCCGCGGTGGTGCTGGCGCTGATCGGGCTGTTCGCCTGTGGTGCGGTGGTGGCCCGGGTGACCGCCCGGAGCTGGTGGTACAGCGGGCTGCGGCAGCTGGCGCTGGGCGGTGCGGCGGCCGGTGTGACCTTCGCCCTGGGCACCTTCTTCGGCACCGCCGTAGGCTAGCGCCGGGGCGTGGCCATACGGCCCTCCGCATCACTATTCCGTTACTCAGCGGTTTCGAACCTTTTTCGAGCGGGCATAAAGCCGTAACGCGCGGGCAGTGTCGCCCGCCTCCACCGAGGTGACGGTCGTCGCCAGGTACCCAATTGCCTTGATCACCCCGTGCAGGGGTGTCCGCATGATGAAACGGAATGACCAGTTCCCGAGAATCACCGCATCATGTAACCTGCACGAAATTCTCGCGGAGGGCCAAAGTCGTCCCTCGGCACACTCAGCTGCCATGACGACGACGGGAGAGCCGATGCGTTCCGCATCCCACCCCGCCCGCCAGGGAATGTACGACCCGCGCAATGAGCACGACGCCTGTGGCGTCGGCTTCGTGGCGACCCTCACCGGCGAGGCCAGCCATGAACTCGTGGAGCAGGCTCTCACCGTTCTCCGCAATCTCGAGCACCGCGGAGCCACCGGTTCGGAGCCCGACTCGGGCGATGGCGCGGGCATTCTCGTGCAGGTCCCGGACGCCTTCCTGCGGGAGAGCGTCACCGGCTTCGAGCTTCCGGAGGCCGGTGCCTACGCGGTGGGTATCGCCTTCCTCCCGGAGGGAGCGGCCGAGGGCGCCGCGGCCGCGGAACAGATCGAGCGGATCGCCGCCGAGGAAGAGCTGACCGTCCTCGGCTGGCGTGAGGTGCCGGTCGCCCCCGATCTGCTGGGCAACGGCGCGCGCACCACCATGCCCGCCTTCTCCCAGCTCTTCGTCACCGACGGCGTCAGCACCGGGGTGGCCCTGGACCGCAAGGCGTTCGTGCTGCGCAAGCGCGCCGAGCGCGAGGCCGGGACGTACTTCCCCTCGCTGTCCTCCCGCACGCTCGTCTACAAGGGCATGCTGACCACCGGGCAGCTGGAGCCGTTCTTCCCGGACCTGTCCGACCGCCGCTTCGCCACGGCCATCGCACTGGTCCACTCGCGGTTCTCCACCAACACCTTCCCGAGCTGGCCGCTGGCCCACCCCTACCGGTTCGTCGCCCACAACGGTGAGATCAACACCGTCCAGGGCAACCGCAACTGGATGCGGGCCCGCGAGTCCCAGCTGATGAGCGAGCTGTTCGGGGAGCGGGAGCTGGACCGGATCTTCCCGGTCTGCACCCCGGACGCCTCCGACTCCGCGACCTTCGACGAGGTGCTGGAGCTGCTGCACCTCGGCGGCCGTTCGCTGCCGCACAGCGTGCTGATGATGGTCCCGGAGGCGTGGGAGAACCACCCCTCCATGGACCCCGCCCGGCGCGCCTTCTACCAGTACCACTCCACGATGATGGAGCCCTGGGACGGCCCGGCCTGTGTCACCTTCACCGACGGCACCCAGGTCGGCGCCGTGCTGGACCGCAACGGTCTGCGGCCGGGGCGCTACTGGGTCACCGACGACGGCCTGGTGGTGCTCTCCTCCGAGGTCGGCGTGCTGGACATCGACCCGTCCCGGGTGGTCCGCAAGGGCCGCCTCCAGCCGGGCCGGATGTTCCTGGTGGACACCGTCGAGCACCGGATCATCGAGGACGACGAGGTCAAGGCCCAGCTCGCCGCCGAGCAGCCGTACGGCGACTGGCTGGAGGCCGGTCTGATCGACCTGGCCGACCTGCCCGAGCGTGAGCACATCGTGCACACCCACGCCTCGGTCACCCGCCGTCAGCAGACCTTCGGCTACACCGAGGAGGAGCTGCGCGTCCTGCTCGCGCCGATGGCCAAGGCCGGTGCCGAGCCGATCGGTTCGATGGGCACCGACTCGCCGATCGCCGCGCTCTCCGAGCGGCCGCGGCTGCTCTTCGACTACTTCACCCAGCTGTTCGCGCAGGTCACCAACCCGCCGCTGGACGCGATCCGCGAGGAGCTGGTCACCTCGCTGATCTCCTCGCTGGGTCCGCAGGGCAATCTGCTGGAGCCCACCTCGGCCTCCTGCCGCAGTGTCACCCTGCCCTTCCCGGTGATCGACAACGATGAGCTGGCCAAGCTCATCCACATCAACGCCGACGGCGATATGCCCGGGCTGAAGGCGGCGACTCTCTCCGGTCTGTACCGGGTCGGCGGTGGCGGTCAGGCGCTCGCCGCCCGGCTGGAGGAGATCTGCGCCGAGGCCGACGCCGCCATCGAGGACGGCGCCCGGCTGATCGTCCTCTCCGACCGCCACTCCGACGCCGAGCACGCGCCGATCCCCTCGCTGCTGCTCACCTCCGCCGTCCACCACCATCTGATCGGGACCAAGCAGCGCACCCGGGTGGGGCTGCTGGTCGAGGCGGGCGATGTCCGCGAGGTGCACCATGTGGCGCTGCTGATCGGCTACGGCGCCGCGGCGGTCAACCCGTACCTGGCGATGGAGTCGGTCGAGGACCTGGTCCGCGCGGGCACCTTCCTGCCCGGCGTGGAGGCCGAGACCGCCATCCGCAACCTGATCAAGGCGCTCGGGAAGGGTGTGCTGAAGGTGATGTCCAAGATGGGCATCTCCACCGTCGCCTCCTACCGCGGCGCCCAGGTCTTCGAGGCCGTCGGTCTGGACGAGTCCTTCGTGGACACCTACTTCCACGGCACCGCCACCAAGATCGGCGGCGCCGGTCTGGACGTGGTGGCCAAGGAGGTCGCCGCCCGCCACACCAAGGCGTACCCGGCCTCCGGGATCCCCTCCGCCCACCGGGCGCTGGACATCGGCGGCGAGTACCAGTGGCGCCGTGAGGGCGAGCCGCACCTGTTCGACCCGGAGACCGTCTTCCGGCTCCAGCACTCCACCCGCGGCCGCCGCTACGACATCTTCAAGAAGTACACCGAGCGGGTGAACGAGCAGTCCGAGCGGCTGATGACGCTGCGCGGTCTGTTCTCCTTCAAGGGGGAGCGGCCCTCGATCCCGATCGAGGACGTCGAGCCGGTCAGCGAGATCGTCAAGCGGTTCTCCACCGGCGCCATGTCGTACGGCTCCATCTCCCAGGAGGCGCACGAGACCCTCGCCATCGCCATGAACCAGCTGGGCGGCAAGTCCAACACCGGTGAGGGCGGCGAGGACTCCGAGCGGCTGCACGACCCGGCCCGCCGTTCCTCCATCAAGCAGGTCGCCTCCGGCCGCTTCGGTGTGACCAGCGAGTACCTGGTCAACTCCGATGACATCCAGATCAAGATGGCGCAGGGCGCCAAGCCCGGCGAGGGCGGTCAGCTGCCCGGTCACAAGGTCTACCCGTGGGTGGCCAAGACCCGGCACTCCACCCCGGGTGTCGGCCTGATCTCCCCGCCGCCGCACCACGACATCTACTCCATCGAGGACCTCGCCCAGCTGATCCACGACCTGAAGAACGCCAACCCCCAGGCGCGTATTCACGTCAAGCTGGTCTCCGAGGTGGGGGTGGGCACCGTGGCCGCGGGCGTCTCCAAGGCCCATGCCGATGTGGTGCTCATCTCCGGCCACGACGGCGGTACCGGCGCCTCCCCGCTGACCTCGCTGAAGCACGCGGGCGGCCCCTGGGAGCTGGGGCTCGCCGAGACCCAGCAGACCCTGCTGCTCAACGGGTTGCGCGACCGGATCGTGGTGCAGACCGACGGTCAGCTGAAGACCGGCCGTGACGTGGTCATCGCCGCGCTGCTGGGCGCCGAGGAGTTCGGCTTCGCCACCGCCCCGCTGGTGGTCTCCGGCTGTGTGATGATGCGCGTCTGCCACCTGGACACCTGCCCGGTCGGCATCGCCACCCAGAACCCGGTGCTGCGCGAGCGCTACAACGGCAAGGCCGAGTTCGTGGTCAACTTCTTCGAGTTCATCGCCGAGGAGGTCCGCGAAATCCTGGCCGAGCTGGGCTTCCGCACCCTCGACGAGGCCATCGGCCACGCCGAGCTGCTGGACACCGCCCGCGCCGTCCAGCACTGGAAGGCCCAGGGCCTGGACCTGGCCCCGCTGCTGTATGTGCCGGAGCTGCCCGAGGGCGCCGTCCGCCACCAGGCGGTCGCACAGGACCACGGGCTGGCCAAGGCGCTGGACAATGAGCTGATCAAGCTGGCGGCCGACGCGCTGAACGCCGAGACCGCCGAGGCGGCCCAGCCGGTCCGCGCCCAGGTCGCGATCCGCAACATCAACCGGACCGTCGGCACCATGCTGGGCCATGAGGTGACGCGGAAGTTCGGCGGCGCCGGGCTGCCCGACGACACCATCGACATCACCTTCACCGGTTCGGCCGGTCAGTCCTTCGGCGCGTTCGCACCGCGAGGGGTCACCCTGCGGCTGGAGGGCGACGCCAACGACTATGTGGGCAAGGGGCTCTCCGGTGGCCGGGTGGTGGTCCGCCCGGACCGCGGCGCCGATCACCTCGCCGAGTTCTCCACCATCGCGGGCAACACCCTCGCCTATGGTGCGACCGGCGGTGAGATGTATCTGCGCGGCCGGGTGGGCGAGCGGTTCTGCGTCCGCAACTCCGGTGCCACCGTGGTCTCCGAGGGCGTGGGCGACCACGGCTGTGAGTACATGACCGGTGGCCGGGCGGTCGTCCTCGGCCCGACCGGGCGTAACTTCGCGGCCGGTATGTCCGGTGGTATCGCGTACGTCATCGACCTCGACCCGGACAACGTCAACGGCGAGCTCGTCGACGCCGTGGGCGAGCTGGACGACACCGACAAGCGGTGGCTGCACGACGCGGTGCGACGCCACCAGGAGGAGACCGGCTCCACCGTCGCGGGCGCGCTGCTCGAGGACTGGGACGCCGCCCTCACCCGGTTCAGCAAGATCATCCCCGCTACCTACCAGGCCGTGCTCGCCGCCAAGGACGCCGCCGAGCGAGCCGGGCTCTCCGAGTCCGAGACCACCGAGAAGATGATGGAGGCGGCGACCAATGGCTGACCCCAAGGGCTTCCTGACCACGGACCGCGAGGTCGCCGAGACCCGTCCGGTGGGCGAGCGCGTCAAGGACTGGAACGAGGTCTACGTTCCCGGCTCCCTGCTGCCGATCATCAGCAAGCAGGCCGGGCGCTGTATGGACTGCGGTATCCCGTTCTGTCACAACGGCTGTCCGCTGGGGAACCTCATCCCCGAGTGGAACGAGTACGCCTACCGCGAGGACTGGCGGGAGGCCAGCGAGCGGCTGCACGCCACCAACAACTTCCCGGAGTTCACCGGGCGGCTGTGCCCGGCCCCGTGTGAGTCGGCGTGTGTCCTCGGTATCAACCAGCCGGCGGTGACCATCAAGAACGTCGAGGTCACCATCATCGACAAGGCGTGGGACACCGGCGATGTCACCCCGCAGCCGCCGGAGCGGCTGAGCGGCAAGACCGTCGCCGTGATCGGCTCGGGCCCGGCGGGTCTGGCCGCCGCCCAGCAGCTGACCCGGGCGGGCCACACGGTCGCGGTGTACGAGCGCGCCGACCGGATCGGCGGACTGCTGCGCTACGGCATCCCCGAGTTCAAGATGGAGAAGCGCCACATCAACCGGCGTATCGAGCAGATGCGCGCGGAGGGCACCAAGTTCCGTACCGAGGTGGAGATCGGCCGTGACATCGACGCGGCCAAGCTGCGCCGCCGCTATGACGCGGTGGTCATCGCGGCGGGTGCCACCACGGCCCGCGACCTACCGGTGCCCGGCCGGGAGCTGACCGGTATCCACCAGGCGATGGAATACCTGCCGCTGTCCAACAAGGTGCAGGAGGGCGACCTCACCACGTCCCCGATCAGCGCCGAGGGCAAGCATGTGGTGGTGATCGGCGGCGGTGACACCGGCGCGGACTGTGTGGGCACCGCCCACCGCCAGGGCGCCGCCTCCGTCACCCAGCTGGAGATCATGCCCAAGCCGGGCGAGGAGCGGAGCCCCGGCCAGCCGTGGCCCACCTTCCCGATGCTGTACAAGGTCACCTCGGCCCATGAGGAGGGCGGTGAGCGGGTCTACTCCGTCTCCACCACCCACTTCGAGGGCGACGAGGACGGCAACGTCCAGTGGCTGCATCTGATCGAGGTGGAGTTCAAGGACGGCAAGCTGGAGCAGCAGCCCGGCACCGAGCGGAAGATCCCCGCCCAGCTGGTCACCCTGGCCATGGGCTTCACCGGCACCGACCGGGAGAACGGTCTGGTCGAGCAGTTCGGCCTGGAGCTGGACGAGCGCGGCAATGTGGCGCGCGACGCCGACTTCGCCACCAATGTGGACGGGGTCTTCGTGGCCGGTGACGCGGGCCGCGGCCAGTCGCTGATCGTCTGGGCCATCGCCGAGGGCCGCTCCGCCGCCCGCGGGGTCGACCGCTACCTGGCGGGGACCAGCGCCCTGCCCGCCCCGATCCGTCCCACCGACCGGTCCCTCATGGTCTGAGTCCCCCGAACACTCCAGGTCTCCGTCCGTACAACGGCGTACGGAACCGGCCGCGCGGCGCCCTCCCCCCTTTACCCGACCGGGGCGGGCGCCGCGTGGCGTTCGTATGCGGTTTCGGGGACCGGCCGCCCCTCACCCCTGCTGCTGCTCGTCCTCCACCAGACGCGCGGGGAAGCCGCCGGTGGCGACCGGGCCCCAGCGGGTGGGGGTGACGCGGATCAGGGATTTGCCCTGCTTGCGCATGGCGGAGCGGTACTCGTCCCAGTCGGGGTGGTCCCCGGCGATATTGCGGTAGTACTCGACCAGCGGCTCGACGGAGTCGGGCGTATCGATCACCTCGGCGGTGCCGTCGATCTGGACCCACGGGCCGTTCCACTCGTCGGAGAGCACCACCAGGCTGACCGCCGGTTCACGGCGGGCGTTGCGGACCTTGGCGCGTTCGGGATAGGTGGACATGACGATCCGTCCGGAGTCGTCGACACCGCACGTCAGCGGGGATGCCTGAGGCGATCCGTCGGACCGGCGGGTCATCAGGAGGGCGCGGTGGCGCGGGCGTACGAACTCCAGCAGCTCATCGATGCCGACAGCGGTGTTGGTGGCGATGGAGGGGCTCATACCGCCGAGCGTACGACGCGGGGTCGGCCGCGGTCGGGAGGATTCCGACGAGGCGGCTACGTCAGGTGTCGCACTCCAGGACCGTACGGCACAGTCCACAGCGGGCCCGGACCCGTCCGCGCACCGGTACGCGGATCCGCTGACGGCAGGTCGGACAGGGGAAGGAGACATTCAGCGGACTGCCCCCCTCGAAGGAGTAGTCACCGCCGGTGGGCGGCGGTTCGAACGGGGCCCCGGCCCGGGATCCGGCCTCGGCCAGGGAGCGGGCCGACCGGCGGTCCCGGGCGTAGCGGCGGCGGCCCGTCCATCCGGCCGCGGCCAGCGGCGGCTGCCGCCCGTCCAGCTCCGCCAGCTCGAGCCCCTTCGTATACGCCTCGTACGCCTGCGGGCTGGTGAACCAGGGCCGGGGGTCCTCGTCGAAGAGCATCGCCCGTTTGGCCAGTACGTAGCCGAATTCCTCCGGGGTGAGATAGCCGAGTTTCTGGCTGGTGAGCCGGTCCTGGCGGTAGGCGTCCAGCAGCAGCCAGCCGGTGCCGAGATAGGCGGCGGTGGTGTCGGTGAGGATTTCGTTGTCCCGGCTGCCGGGAAAGGAGAGATCCAGACGGTGCAGATACACATGGGTCACCTCGTGGGCCAGCGCCGCGCCGATGTCCCGCCGGTGGTCCTTGAAACGTGAGTTGAGCTCGATGAAGTACTCCGGACCGGCGGTCAGATCCACATTGCCGGCGTGTTCCATCTCGCGGAAACTCACGATCATGCGGGCGTCGGGAAGCATCAGGTGGTGCACCATCACCCGGGCGACCCGCTGCACCCCGAGACAGAGATCGTCCTGGTCGGAGAAGGCCACATCGCCGGGGGCCACACTGAGGCCGAACCGCTCCACCGAGTCCCGGGACAGCCGCCGGTAGAGGGCGGTGATCGAGGCCCGGACGGTCTCCAGATGGGGAAATCCGTGCTTGATGTCACTGCCCGGTGCCGCCACGCCGTCACCCCGAGTCCGTGTTTAGCCGAGACCGTGTCAGAATTCCACGTTACGGACGTATTTCACACTGGCCGGTAGGCCGCGCTGGCCGGAACGCGACCCTTGTCACACGGTTCACCCGCTCCACATAATTGCAATGTGTTTCGCGGGCTCACCCCACTGGGCTTCGGCGGGCGTTTCCGATTTCCGGATTGGCATGAGCCTGACACTGGCGCACCAACCCCCCACGAGAGGAAATCCGTTGCGCAACCACCTGAAGCACCTCAAGAGAGCCACGGCCCTCGGCGCGGTCGCCCTCGCCGCCTTCAGCCTCACCCCCGGTACGGCGACGGCCCTGCCGAGCGGCCCCGAGCCCGGCCCCACCGTCGTCGGCGGCACCCCCGCCGCGCAGGGTGAATTCCCCTTCATGGTCCGGCTGTCCATGGGCTGTGGGGGTGCCCTCTACACCAACGACATCGTGCTGACCGCCGCCCACTGCGTCGACGGCAGCGGCCCCAACACCTCCATCACCGCCACCGCGGGCGTCGTCGACCTCCAGGACTCCGCCGCCACCAAGGTGAAGTCCACCGAGGTCCTCCAGGCCCCCGGCTACAACGGCCAGGGCAAGGACTGGGCCCTCATCAAGCTGGCCCAGCCGATCGACCAGCCCACCCTGAAGATCGCCGAGACCGACGCCTACAACAACGGCGACTTCACCGTCGCCGGCTGGGGCGCCGCCCAGGAGGGCGGCGGCCAGCAGCGCTATCTGCTCAAGGCCAGCGTTCCGTTCGTGGACGACGCCACCTGCCAGGGCGCCTACGGCGAGCTCGTCCCCGGTGAGGAGATCTGCGCCGGCAAGATGGACACCGGCGGCGTCGACACCTGCCAGGGCGACTCCGGCGGCCCGATGTTCCGCAAGGACGACAGCGACCAGTGGATCCAGGTCGGCATCGTCAGCTGGGGCGAGGGCTGCGCACGGCCCGGCAAGCCCGGCGTCTACACCGAGGTGAGCACCTTCGCCAAGGACATCAAGGCGGGCGCGGACCAGCTCGGCGGCTGATCCCCACCCACCCCGGACCGGGGCCGGCCGCCGCGGCCGGCCCCGGTTCCCTACTGTCCCCGCGCCCCGCCCCCGGCCCGCGGCGGTGGTGTCAGTCCTGGCCGTAACAGATGCAGAAGGGGTGCCCGGCCGGATCGCTGAAGACCGGGAACCCCGACCGCTCGCCCCCGCTGTCGTGCAGGAACACCGCCCCCAGCTCGATCACCTCCCGCTGGGCCCGCTCCGCGTCCGCACGGGTGTCCACGTCGAAGTCCAGATGGACCTGTTGCGGGTGGGCCGGGTCCGGCCAGCGCGGCGGCCGGTGGTCCGGGGCCAGCTGGAAGGCCAGCCGCCGGCCGTCCGCGGAGGTGAGCGTCGCCCATTCGGGGTCGCTGTCGTCCAGCCGCCAGCCGAGGATCCGGCCGTAGAAGGCGGCCAGCGCGGCGGGGTCCGGACAGTCGATGACGGTGCACTGAAGCGTCGCGATCATGTGCCGACCCTAAGTGTCCCCAGCCCCCGGGGGCAGCGTCGGACCGCGGCGTTCCGGAGCCGCACCGGAACATTCCGGCATGGACCGGGAAAGCCCCGATCAGGTCGGACCAGTGCGGATCAGGCGGATCAGCGCGGATCAGGCGGATCAGGGCCGACAAATCCCGGTCACAGACCGAAAAGTCCGGTGCCGGGACGTGAAAGTCCGGCAAGAAATGGAACCTCCTCCGGGGCGGATCGCTCCTCCACGGTGGAGGAGCCGCGCCGGGGGCGGCCCCTCCGGTCCGGACCGCCCCGCCCCCTTCTCAACCCCCCACCGGGGTCGGGGCGGTCCCGCGACGCCCTGGCATAGGGTCGGGGGTCATGACGCACAGCGAGACCCACCGCGCCGACGAGCCCGACCGCGGCGGCGCCCCCGGTACGGACCACGCCCCCGGCGGAACCGGAACCCCCACCGCGGCCGCCCCCGGCACAGCCGCCCGGGACCTCGACGACTCCGTCCTCGCCGAACTGGCCCGGCTGCGCGACAGCATCGACAACATCGACGCGGCCGTGGTCCATATGCTCGCCGAGCGCTTCAAATGCACCCAGCAGGTCGGCCACCTCAAGGCCGCCCACCGGCTGCCCCCGGCCGACCCCGGCCGTGAGGCCCGTCAGATCGCCCGGCTGCGCCAGCTCGCGGAGAGCGCCAAACTCGACCCGGCCTTCGCCGAGAAACTGCTCAACTTCATCATCGCCGAGGTCATCCGGCACCACGAGACCATCGCACGGTCCTGAGCCCCGGCGCCCGGACCGCTCCCGCCGCCCCGGCGGGCGCACTCCGGCGGCGCCCCCGCCCCCCGCCCGCACCCCGTAACCGCTTCCCACCCGTGTGCCGCCCGAGGGACGTAGGGCAGCATGTCCCCATGTCCGTACTGACGCGCGAGGAAGCGCAGATCCGAGCCCGCCTCATCGAGGTTCACCGCTACACGATCGACCTCGATCTCACCCGCGGTGATGAACTCTTCGGCTCGACCACCACCATCCGCTTCAGCGCGCGCGAGGCCGGCGCGGACACCTTCGTCGAACTCGATCCGGCCGTGGTGCACCGCGCCGTCCTCGACGGCGACGAGCTCGACCTCGCCGCCGTCGCCGCGCCCCTCGCCGACGGACGGCTCCCGCTCACCGCCCTCGCCGAGGGCGCGCACGAGCTGCGCGTCGAGACGGATATGCGCTACTCCCGCACCGGCGAGGGCATGCACCGCTTCACCGACCCCGCCGACGGTGAGACCTACCTCTACACCATGTGCTGCTCGACGGACGCGGGCGCCGTCTTCACCGCCTTCGACCAGCCCGACCTCAAGGCCGTCTTCGACGTCCGCGTCACCGCGCCGTCCGAATGGACCGTCCTGGGCAACGGCATCGCCACCCGTGTCGGCGACCCCGCCGAAGGGCGCTGGGAGCTCGCTTCCACCCCGCCCATCAGCACCTACCTGGTCGCCCTGGCCGCCGGGCCGTACCACTCGGTGCGCACCGAGCACGCCGGACTGCCGTTCGGACTGCACGTCCGCCGCTCCCTCGCGCCCCACCTCGAGGACGACGCCGAGGAGCTCTTCGACATCACCCGGCGCTGCTTCGACCGCTACCACGAGCTCTTCGAGGAGCCCTATCCGTTCGACTCCTACGACCAGGCGTTCGTCCCCGAGTTCAACGCCGGTGCCATGGAGAACCCCGGGCTGGTCACCTTCCGCGACGAGTTCATCTACCGCTCCGCCGTCACCGACGCCGAGCGGCAGACCCGCGCCATGGTCATCGCCCATGAGATGGCCCATATGTGGTTCGGCGACCTTGTCACCATGACCTGGTGGGACGACCTCTGGCTGAACGAGTCCTTCGCCGAGTACATGGGCTACCAGGTGCTCACCGAGACCACCCGCCACACCGACATCTGGGCCGACTTCGGCGTCCGCCGCAAGAACTGGGGCTACGACGCCGACCAGCGCCCCTCCACCCACCCCGTCGCCCCCGCGCCCGAGCAGGTGCCCGACACCGCCGCCGCCCTCCTCAACTTCGACGGCATCTCCTACGCCAAGGGCGCCTCCGCCCTGCGCCAGCTGGTCACCTGGCTCGGCGAGAAGGACTTCCTCGCCGGAATCAACCGGCACTTCGCCCGCCACCGCTTCGGCAACGCCACCCTCGCCGACTTCATCGACTCCCTGGCCCATGGCTCCGACCGCGATGTCCCCGGCTGGGCCGACCGCTGGCTGCGCACCACCGGGGTCGACACCCTCACCCCCGTCGTCACCACCCAGGGCGACCGCTGGACCGCCGAGATCCGCCATGACGGCGGAGGTGACGGCCCCGTCCCCACACCCCGCCCGCACCGCATCGCCATCGGGCTGTACGACCATGAGCCCGCAGCCGCCCACCAGCTGGTGCTGCGCCAGCGCGTCGAGGCCGAGCTCACCGGCACCGAACCGGCCCTCACCCTCACCTTCACCGGGCCCCGGCCCGATCTGCTGCTGCTCAACGACGGCGACCTCAGCTATGCCAAGGTCCGGCTCGACCCCGGCTCCTGGAAGGCCGTCGTCCGGTCGCTGTCCGGGCTCCCCGAGGCCGTCAGCCGCGCCGTCGTCTGGAACGCCGCCCGCGATATGGTGCGCGACGGCGAACTGCCGCCCACCGACTATCTCGACGCCGTCCGCGCCCACCTCCCGCACGAGACCGACATCGCGATCGTCCAGGGTGTGCTGGCCTTCGCCCGCACCCAGGTCGCCGACCGCTACCTCCCCGCCTGCCGCCGCCCCGCCGCCCTGGCCACCCTCAACGCCACCTGCCGCGATCTGCTGCGCCGCACCGAGGACAACTCCGGCCCCGGACTGCGGCTCGCCGCCGTCCGCACCTTCATCGACAGCGCCACCGCCCCGGCCGGGCTCAGCGACTGGCTCGACGGCGACACCGTCCCCGGCGGCCCGCTCCTCGACCCCGAACTGCGCTGGCAGATCCTGGGACGGCTGGCCGTCCTCGGCGCCATCGGCCCGGCCGGGATCGAGGCCGAACTCGCCCGTGACTCCAGCGCCACCGGTCACGAGGGCGCCGCCCGCTGTCGCGCCGCCCTGCCCGACCCGGAGGCCAAACGGGCCGCCTGGGACGCCCTGTTCGGCACCGGGGCCGATGAACTGTCGAACCACCTGGTCACCGCCACCGCCACCGGATTCTGGCAGCCCGAGCACCACGATCTGCTCGCCGACTACCTCCCCCGCTACTTCCCGGCCGCCGCCGAGGTGGCCGCCCGCCGCGGCCCCGCCATCGCCGACGCCGTCGCCCGCTACGGCTTCCCCACCACCGTGGACAGCCGGACCCTGGAGCTGGGGGAGGAGTGGCTGCGCCGCGACGACCTGCTGCCCGCACTGCACCGGCGGCTCGCCGACCAACTCGACGATCTGCGCCGTGCCCTGCGCGTCCGGCGGAAGGAGGAGCGGGGGAGCGAGGCCTGAGACGCGCCGCGGGCCGCCCCGGCGGGCGGCGGCAAGGGGCCGCGCGGCGCCGTCCCACGTACGAGTGGACTTCATGGCCCCACCGGCCGAACCGCTTGCGCACGAAGTACGTTGAGGCAGCTTTCGCCTCCCCTACTTCGAGACGAGGCGCACACCCATGTCTGTGCCCGCCACCGGGACCGCCCGTCTGCTCGCGGGCGGCGGCCGCGGCCCGGACGCGCTCCGGCCCATGGTCGACACCGTCCTGGACGCGCTGGCCCACGGCGCCGCCGACCGCTCCGGACCGCTGCCCGCCGGCGGCCCCGGCGCCGTGGCGCGGCGCGTCCGTGCCGTCGCCGAACCGCTCATCCCCGACGTCGGCGAGGGCGCGCCGCTCGCCCTGCGCACCCTGGTGCGCGCCTTCGCCGCGGGCGCCGCCGACCCGGCCGACCCCCGCTGCGCCGCCCATCTGCACTGCCCGCCGCTGGCCGTCGCGGCCGCCGCCGACCTCGCGGTCTCCGCGCTCAATCCGTCCCTCGACTCCTGGGACCAGGCCCCCGCCGCCTCCGAACTGGAGACGCTCACCTGCCGTGCCCTGGCCGCGCTGGTCCACCCCCGCGGCCCCGCGCCCGACGCGCTCGTCACCACCGGCGGCACCGAGGCCAACCAACTCGCCCTGCTGCTGGCCCGCGAGGCCGCCCGCACCGCCGTCCCGTCCGGCCCGTCCGCCGCCCTCCGGATCGTCTGCGGGGCCAACGCCCACCACAGCGTCCACCGCGGCGCCTGGCTGCTCGGGCTGCCCGCCCCGCTCACCCTCCCCACCCCCGCCGGAGTGCTCGACCCGGCCCGGCTGCGCGACGCCCTCACCAAGCTGACCGGCCACCCCGGCCCGGTGCTGGTCGTCGCCACCGCGGGCACCACCGGCACCGGCGCCATCGACCCCCTCCCGGCCGTCGCCGACCTCTGCGACCACCAGGGCGCCGCCCTCCATATCGACGCCGCCTACGGCGGGCCGCTGCTGTTCAGCGACACCCACCGGCACCGGCTGACCGGGCTGGACCGCGCCCGTACCGTCACCCTCGACCTCCATAAGCTCGGCTGGCAGCCGGTCGCCGCCGGACTGCTCGCCGTCCCCGACGCACCGGCGCTGGCCCCCCTGGACCACCGCGCCGACTATCTCAACGCCGACGACGACACCGAGTCCGGCATCCCGGACCTCCTCGGCCGCTCCCTGCGCACCACCCGCCGCCCCGACATCCTCAAGGTCGCGGTCACCCTGCGCGCCCTCGGCCGCCGCGGCCTCGGCGACCTCGTCGACCGTGTCTGCGCCGCGGCCCACCAGCTCGCGGACCTCATCGAGGCCCACCCCCGCCTCGAACTCCACGCGCGCCCCACCATCAGCACCGTCCTCTTCCGCCCCACCGGAGCGGGACCCGCCACCGTGGCCGCACTGCGCCGCCGCCTCCTCACCGAAGGCCGCGCCGTCCTCGGCCGCGCCACCACCGCCGACGGGCTCTGGCTCAAGGCCACCGTCCTCAATCCGCACACCCAGCCCGCCGATCTGCGCGGGCTGCTCGAACTCGTGGAAGGCGACAGCACCCCATGAGCAGCGCACCACCCCCCACCGGCACCCCCGCCCCCGTGCCCGGTCCGCGGTCCGCGGCCGCTTCCCCCCTCGATGAGCCCCTGGACCTCGCCGGTGTCGGCATCGGCCCGTTCAACCTCTCCCTCGCCGCCCTCGCCGACCGCGTCCCCGGACTGCGCACCGCCTTCTACGACCAGCGCCCCGCCTTCCAGTGGCACCCCGGCCTGCTCATCGACGGCGCCACCATCCAGGTGCCCTTCCTCGCCGACCTGGTCACCCTCGCCGACCCCGCGAGCCCCTGGAGCTTCCTCAGCTATCTCAAGGCCCAGGAGCGGCTGTTCCCCTTCTACATCGCCGAGCGCTTCCACATCGAGCGCTCCGAGTACGACGCCTACTGCCGCTGGGTCAGCGAGCGGCTCCCCGGCCTCCACTTCGGCCACCAGGTCGACGCCGTGCGCTGGGACCACGGCCACGGCCTCTTCGAAATCGACTTCACCCGCATCGGCACCGACGGCGAGGCCGAAGCCCTCGGCCGCACCCACGCCCGTAACGTCGTCCTCGGCGTGGGCACCGAGCCGTATGTCCCCGAACCCCTGCGGCCGCTCGCCGAGGCCCCCAACGTGCCGGTGCTGCACGCCGCCGACTACCTCGAGCACCGCGAACGGCTGCTGGCCACCGGCCAGGTGACCGTCATCGGTTCCGGCCAGTCCGGCGCCGAGGTCTTCCTCGACCTGCTGCGCCACCGCCCGCTGGGCGCCGAGGGCCTCCACTGGCTGGCCCGTACCCCCGCGTTCACCCCCATGGAATACAGCAAGCTGGGGCTCGAGCAGTTCAGCCCCGACTACACCCGCTACTTCCACGGTCTCCCCGAGCCCGTACGGGACCAGCTCCTGCCCCGTCAGTGGCAGCTGTACAAGGGCATCGCCCACGAGACCATCGACGCCATCCACCAGGAGCTCTACCGCCGCGCCCAGCTCACCGGCGGCTGGCCCGGCGCCGTGCTCACCCCCGGCGTCACCGTCCGCACCGCGGGCCGGATCGCCGCCGCCCGCCTCGAACTCCACCTGGAACACGCCCAGCAGGGCACCCGGGCCCGGCACACCACCGAGGCCGTCGTCCTCGCCACCGGCTACCGCGAGCGCCGGGTGGACACCCTGCTCGCCGCCCTCGACCCGTATCTCCGCCGGGACTCCTCCGAACGCCCCCGTGTCGACGCCCAGCATCGGCTGGTCCTCGATCCGATGATCAAGGGCTCGGTCTATGTGCAGAACGCCGAGCGCCACAGCCATGGTGTGGGCACCCCCGATCTGGGGCTCGCGGCGTGGCGCTCCGCCGTCATCCTCAACTCGATGACGGCGGAGCCCGCCTACCCCCTGCCGTCCCGCACCGCCTTCACCAGCTTCGGGCTCCAGCCCTCGGGCCCCGGCTGCCCGGTCGTCGGACGTCCCCAACTCCCGGACCAGCGCGACCGGTTGACCCCTACGCGGACCTGACCCCGCCCTCGCCGCCGCCCCCTCCGCCATCGCTACCCGGGGCGGCGGCGAGGTCATCGGTCATACGCCCCGCGCTCGGAGAACCGCTCAGAACACCGGGGCGCCCTCGCGGGTGAGCTTCCAGTCCACCGAGGCGAACCGCGCCACATCGATCGTCCCCTGGGCCTTCACCCACGCGATGATGGTGTTCCGGATCTCGTCCGAGTTGGCCCACACCTGCTTGGCCTTGGCCACATGCGGGAAGTTGCCGCCGCCGCTGGCGCGGTAGTTGTTCACGGCCAGCACGAACCGGGCGTCGTCGGCCACCGGCTTGCCGTCGAAGGTCAGCTTCGCGATCCGGGAACCCGGCGCCTTGGCGATGTCGATCTCGTAGCTCACCCCGCCGACCACGTCGTAGTTGTAGTCCGGGGTGTTGTCCGCGTTGGTCAGCTTCGCCGGGTCCACGTCACCACCGGCCGGGGTCCGTACGTAGTAGCGCGCCGAGAACTCCAGGTAATCCTTCAGCTGGGCGCCCGTCAGCACCCGGGCCTCCAGGGTGTTCTCGAACGGGTAGAGCCCGGCCACCTGCCGGATGGTGACCTTGCCCGCGGGCACCGACGCCGTCCGCGAGAAGCAGGACGCCTGCGAGAGCACCGGCAGCGCGGCGTGCTCGGTCCCCTCCAGCGCCTTCTTCACCGTCTCGGTCTGCACATGGTTGATGAAGTCGATGATCGGGGCGTCCTTGTACGGCGCCTCGGTGGCCGCCATCGCCGCCGTGGAGCTGCCGATCACCTGGTTCACATAGCCGACGACCTTCTTGTGCTCATCGCCGAGCAGCGTGACGATCCGCGGATCCTCCTCGGCGGTGGCCGAGTTCAGCACCTTCGCCGACACCGACTCCACCCGCCAGCGGCCCCGGGCCCACTCCAGCTCGAAGTCGAACACGGTCAGCCGCTGGCCCCACTTGAGCGGCTCGGAGAGCACCACCTCACGGCCGGTCTCCTTGTTCACCACCCGGGACTCGGGGACCTCCACATGGGCGTGGCCGACCAGGATCGCGTCGATCCCCGGTACCTGCTCCGCCACCAGCGCCGCCGCGTTCTCCACGTACGGCACCTGGTCGCCGTAGCTGGACGTGCCGCTGGTGCCCGAATGCGCCGAGACGATCACCACGTCCGCGCCCATCGAACGCAGCCGCGGCACCCACTTCGCCGCCTGCTCCTCCAGCCCCGGGAAGGTCATCTTGCCCTGGACATTGGCCTTGTCCCAGATGGCGATGCCCGGGTTGGTCAGCCCCAGCACCGCCACCTTCACCTGACGCCCGCAGGGGGTGCGCAGCCGGGTCATCCAGTACGGCGGGAACGCGGGCCGCAGCGTCTTCGCGTCGAGCGCGTTGGCGCCCAGCAGCGGGAAGTCGCACTGCTCCTCGAACTTCCGCAGCACCGGGATGCCGTAGTTGAACTCGTGGTTGCCCAGCGCCGCCGCGTCATAGCCGATGGCGTTCATGGCCTGGGCCATGGGGTGCACCGGGCCGCCCGCACCGGTGATCGGGTCCACCTTGGCGTAGTAGTACGACAGCTGGGTGCCCTGGATGGTGTCACCGGCGTCGATCAGCAGGGTGTGGCGCCGCCCCTTCTCCTCGCGCACCTGCTCCACCAGTGTGGAGATCTTCGCCAGCCCGACGTCGTTGTGGGCGGTGTCATCGAACTCGGCGTCGGTGAAGTAGTCCCAGTTGAAGACGTTGCCGTGCAGATCGGTGGTGCCCATGACGGTGAAGGCGTACCGCCTGGTACGTCCGCCGCCCTTCCCGCCCTCCCGGTCGTCCGCCTCGGCCGGAGCGGCGGCCATGCCCCCGGCCAGCGCCACTCCGGCGCTTGTCGCGGCCGAGCGGCCGAGGAACGTTCTGCGGTTGAGCGGCATGGTGTCTCCCCTGGTGCGGTTGGTGCGAGTTGATGCGCGTGGCGCCCTCCGGAACGGGCACAACGCGCGTAGATTCTGGCCCAACCCAGCCATTCCGCAACAGCCTTGACAGGTTGCGATCAGATTGCTTCCGGCATTCTGGGGGCATGGCCAACCGACATCTGCGCGTCGCCGCGTACGCCGTCTGCGTCGACGACGGCAAGGTCCTGCTCGCCCGGTGGATCGGTCCCGATGGCAAGCGGTGGACGATGCCCGGCGGCGGACTCCACCACGGCGAGGACCCCTGCGACGCCGTCCACCGTGAGGTCGAGGAGGAGACCGGTCATACGGTGGAGATAGAGCGGCTGCTCGGTATCGACACGGTCCGCGAGCGCACCCCCCGGCGGTTCCGTCGCGACGCCCGCTTCCACGGGGTGCGCGTGCTCTACGCGGCCCGGGTGACCGGCGGAGCGCTGCGCCATGAGACGGGCGGCTCGACCGACCGCGCGGAGTGGATCGACCTGGACCGGGTGCCCGCTCTGGACCGGGTGCCGCTGGTGGACATCGCCCTGGCCCTGAACGCCGAACGCCCGCCGCGGGGACGGCTCACCACACCGTCCCCCTGAGCCCTCCCTCCGGCCCGCTACGTCCCCCCCCATCAATCCAGGAGCATCCCATGAACCAGCCCGCGGCCCCCGTCCCGTACGGCACCCCCGACACCCCGCGGCTGGCCGTCCGCGGTGAGGCACGGCTCGAGGTCGACCCCGAGACCGCCCGCCTCGGGATCACCGTCGCCGCCCGCGGCTCCGACCGGCGGGCCGCGCTGGCGGATCTCACCCGGCGCAACAAGGACGTCCTCGACCTCGTCACGTCCTACGGGGACGCCATCGAGACCGTGGAGACCGGCGCCTTCACCCTCACCCCCGAGCTCACCGCCAAGGGGCGCCATGAGCGCGTCCGCGCCTACCACGGCCGGGTCCATCTCACCGTGACGATCGCCGACTTCACCGTGCTCGGTGAGCTCACCACCCGGCTCGGCGACGCCGAACTCACCACCGTCAACGGCCCCCGATGGGCGCTGCGCCCCGACTCGCCCGTCCACCGCGAGGCCCGTCAGGAAGCGGTGCGCCAGGCGGTACGCCGCGCCCGCGAGTACGCCGAGGCGGTGGGCGCCTCCCTGGTCGCCCTGGTCGAGCTGGCCGATCTCGAGGCGGAGGGCGCGGCGATGTCCCCGGCGGCGTCGGTCACCCACCGGTCACGCTCCGGGTACGGCGGCGCCGAGCAGGCCCCCGCCCTGGATCTGGAACCGGAGCGCCAGACCGTGTACGCGCATGTCAACGCGCGCTTCACCATGACCCGCCCGGAGCTCTGAACCGGCCCGGAAATCGCTTCTCGGTCGCTCATCGGAGCAGAGCCATGCACGTTTCATTAGTTGTCAATAACCTGCCAGGCAATTGCCATGGAGGAGTATGGACTTCTCGGTCCTTTACCCACGGGTAAGTCATAGGCTCGAGCCATGCGCCGAGCAAAAATCGTCTGTACGCTGGGACCCGCCACCGACTCGTACGAGCAGATCAAGGCACTCGTCGAGGCCGGAATGGATGTGGCCCGCTTCAACCTCAGCCACGGCACCTACGCCGAGCACGAGGAGCGATACCGGCGGGTGCGGAAAGCCTCGCTGGAAACCGGCCGCAGTGTCGGCATCCTCGCCGACCTTCAAGGCCCGAAGATTCGCCTCGGCCGATTCCACGAAGGTCCCGTACTGCTTGAACGCGGCGACGAGTTCACCATCACCGTCGAACCGATCGAGGGCGACCAGCACCGCTGCGGCACCACCTATGACGGACTGGCCGCCGATGTCAGCCGGGGCGAGCGGATCCTCGTCGACGACGGCCGCGTCACCCTCGAGGTCGTCGATGTCGACGGCCCGCGTGTGCACACGATCGTGATCGAAGGCGGCATGGTCTCCGACCACAAGGGGCTCAACCTCCCCGGAGTCGCCGTCTCCGTCCCCGCCCTCTCCCAGAAGGACATCGACGACCTGCGCTGGGCGCTGCGCACCGGCGCCGACATCATCGCCCTGTCCTTCGTCCGCAACGAGAAGGACGTCATCGATGTGCACCGGGTGATGGACGAGGAGGACTGCCGCCTCCCGGTCATCGCCAAGATCGAGAAGCCGCAGGCCGTCGAGAACCTGGAGGGGATCGTCGACGCCTTCGACGGCATCATGGTCGCCCGCGGTGACCTCGGCGTCGAAATGCCGCTGGAGCAGGTGCCGATCGTCCAGAAGCGCGCGATCAAGCTGGCGAAGCGGAACGCCAAGCCGGTGATCGTCGCCACCCAGATGCTGGATTCGATGATCGACAACTCCCGCCCCACCCGCGCCGAGGCCTCCGACGTGGCCAACGCGGTGATCGACGGCACCGACGCGGTGATGCTCTCCGGCGAGACCAGCGTCGGGAAGTACCCCATCGCCACAGTCAAGACGATGGGCCGGATCGTCGCCGCTGCCGAGGAGGACATCCTCGCCAAGGGCCTGCCCCCGCTCACCGAGCGCAACAAGCCCCGCACCCAGGGCGGTGCGGTGGCCCGCGCGGCGGCCGAGATGGGCGACTTCCTCGACGCCGCCTGCCTGGTCGCCTTCACCCAGTCCGGCGACACCGTCCGCCGCCTCTCCCGCTACCGCTCCCCGATCCCGCTCCTCGCCTTCACCCCCGAGCCGAACACCCGCTCCCAGCTCAACCTCACCTGGGGCGTCGAGACCTTCCTCGGTCCGAGGGTCGACTCCACGGACTCGATGGTGGCCCAGGTCGACGAGGAGTTGCTGCGCCTCGGCCGCTGCAAGAAGGGCGACCTCGTCATCATCACCGCCGGTTCCCCGCCCGGTGTCTCCGGCTCCACCAACCTGGTCCGCGCCCACTACATCGGAGCGGACGATCTGCGCTAGCCGACCGTACTCAGGTGTGAACCGAGCGTCGCACCCGGGAGATCCCGATCTCGGTGCGTCGGCCGTGTCACAAAGGTCGGCCGTTTCAAGAAATGGGTACCGGGTGCGGGATTCGAACCCGCAAGCCCTCTCGGGCAGAGGTGTTTGAGACCTCCGTGTATACCGTTCCACCAACCCGGCAAGGTGTTTGGAGCGCGCGCACAGCTTACCGTGTGCGAGACGATCTCGTCCCACAGGTAGGCTCGGGGTGCAGCACCTGCCATGAACGAGGAGCCCCGTGAGCGCCACCGAGCCCGTCGACGAGCAGTCGCATATCCCGCCACAGACCACCCGCGTCGTCATCGCCGAGGACGAGGCACTGATCCGCCTCGACCTCAAGGAGATGCTCGAGGAGGAGGGGTACTCCGTCGTCGGCGAGGCGGGCGATGGCGAGAGGGCCGTCGCGCTCGCTCAGGAGCACCGGCCCGACCTTGTGATCCTCGATGTGAAGATGCCCGTGCTGGACGGGATCTCCGCCGCCGAGCGGATCGCGGGTGAGCGGATCGCGCCCGTGCTGATGCTCACCGCCTTCTCACAGCGCGAGCTGGTGGAGCGGGCGCGGGACGCCGGGGCGATGGCGTATCTGGTGAAGCCGTTCAGCAAGAGCGATGTGGTGCCCGCCATCGAGATGGCGGTCTCCCGCTTCACCGAGCTGAGGACGCTGGAGCAGGAAGTCGCCGATCTCTCCCAGCGGCTGGAGACCCGCAAGCTGGTGGACCGGGCCAAGAGCATCCTTCAGACCCAGTACGGGCTGACCGAGCCCGCCGCGTTCCGCTGGATCCAGAAGACCTCGATGGACCGACGGCTGTCGATGCAGCAGGTGGCCGAGGCCGTCATCGAGGACGCCGAGGAGAAGAAGGCCAAGGAGCAGTAGGCGCGGGCAAGAAGAGAGACAGAGAGGAGAGGCCCGCACCGGGAATCGGTGCGGGCCTCTCCTCTGTCCCGGCGCTCTCAGTCCTCGCCGAGGTATGCCTTCCGCACCGACTCGTCATGCAGCAGCGACTCCCCGGAGCCCGACAGCACGATCTTGCCGATCTCCATCACATGGCCCTGATCGGCCAGTGACAGTGCGGCCTGGGCGTTCTGCTCCACCAGCAGGATGGTGGTGCCCTGTGCCTTCAGTTCGGCGATCGTCTGCATGATCTTCTGCATCATGATCGGCGAGAGCCCCATCGAGGGTTCGTCGAGCATCAGCAGCTTGGGGCGGGACATCAGCGCCCGGCCCATGGCGAGCATCTGCTGCTCACCGCCGGAGAGGGTGCCCGCCGCCTGGGCGCGGCGTTCACCGAGGATGGGGAACAGGTCGTACGCCTTCTGGATATCGGCGGCGATCCCGTCGGTGTCCTTCCGGAGAAACGCTCCGAGCTGGAGGTTCTCGGCGATCGTCAGCCGCGGGAAGATATGCCGTCCCTCGGGGGAGTGGGCAAGGCCCAGCGCGACGATCTTGTGAGCGGGGATGCCCTTGAGCGGCTTGCCGTCGAAGCGGATGGAGCCGCCGAGGGGTTCCAGAAGGCCGGACAGGGTGCGCAGAGTGGTCGTCTTACCGGCGCCGTTGGTGCCGATCAGGGTGACGACCTGGCCGGCCTCGACGCTGAACGAGATGCCCTTGACGGCTTCGATCTTGCCGTAGGCCACCCGCAGGTCTTCGACCTCGAGCAGTGCGGTCACTGTTCGTCCTCCGTACGTGCTGTGGTGCTCTCCGCGTCCCCGGCGGTGCCCGTCGACTTCGTCGGGCCCGCCCCGCCGGTGCGCCCGGTGGCTCCGGCCTCCGCGGCCTCGACCTCGGCGGCCTCCTCCTCGCCCGGGTCGCCCTCGAAGGGGGTACCGAGGTAGGCGGCGACCACGCGTTCGTCGCTCTGGACGACGTCCGAGGTGCCCTCGACCAGCTTCTGACCCTGGACGAGCACGGCCACCCGGTCGCACAGGTTGAAGATGAAGCGCATGTCGTGCTCGATGACGAGTACGGCGGTGCCCTGGTCCCGGATGGCGAAGACCAGTTCCTCGGTGGCCCGGGTCTCCTGCGGGTTCATCCCCGCGGTGGGCTCGTCGAGGAGGAGCAGCCCGGGGTCGCTGGCGAGCGCCCGGGCGATCTCCAGCTTGCGCTGTTCACCGTAGGGGAGGTTGCGGGAGAGGTGGTCGGCCTTGTCGGCGAGGCCGGTGAACTCCAGGAGCTCCATGGCCCGCGCCCTGGACGCGGCCTCGGCGCGCTTGAAGCCGGGGCCGCGCAGGAGTGCGGACCACAGCCCCTCCCTGGTGCGGGTGTGGCGGCCGACGAGGACGTTCTCCAGCACCGTCATATTGGCGAAGAGCCGGATGTTCTGGAAGGTGCGGGCGACCCCGGCCTGGGTGACCAGATGGGGCTTGGGCGGCAGTACGTTCCCCTGGTAGGACACGGTGCCTTCGGTGGGCACGTACAGACCGGTGAGGCAGTTGAAGAAGGTGGTCTTGCCCGCGCCGTTGGGACCGATGAGTCCGACGATCTCGCCCGGGTGGACGGCGAGGTCGACCGAGCGTACGGCCGTGAGTCCGCCGAAGCGCATGGTGACGCCGGTGGCGGTGAGCACGGGAGCGGTGGTGGTGATGGTCGTCATCTCGGTCACGCCTCCGCCTTGGTGACACCGACGGTGCTGTTCTGGAGCGCCGTGCCGTCGGGCACGTCGAGCTGGCCCGTCTCGTGGTACTCGAGCTGCTGCCGCCGGTTGGGGATGATTCCTTCGGGGCGGAAGCGCATCAGCAGGATCAGCGCGAGGCCGAAGGCGAGAAGCTGGTAGTCCTGGAGGAATTCCAGCTTCTTGGGGATCAGGAAGAGCAGCGTGGCGCCCAGCAGCGGACCGCCGATGGTGCCCATACCGCCGAGGATGACGGCGGCGAGCAGGAACGTGGAGTTCGGCGGTACGGGACCGGCGAAGACGTACTGCTCGGGGACGACGGTGGTCTGGAAGTGGGCCCAGACGGTGCCCGCGACACCGGCGAGGGTGGCGCCCAGCGCGAAGGCGATCAGCTTGACCCGGAAGCCGTTGATGCCCATCGCGGTGGCGGCGGTCTCGTCCTCACGGATGGCCACCCAGGCGCGCCCGATACGGGAGTTGCCCGCCCGGCTGAAGACCAGCACCACGAGGATCGTGACGAGCAGCATCAGCAGGTAGTAGTTGCCGTTGGAGTCGAGGGTGAGCCCCCCGATGCTGTGCTCATCGTCGAAGTTGAAGCCGAAGACCTCCAGCGGCGGGATGTTGGGGACGCCGTTGGGGCCGTTGGTGACCGAGGGGCCCGAGGTGCCGTCGAGGTTGAGCACGGTGATGCGGAAGATCTCTCCGAAGCCCAGGGTGACGATGGCGAGGTAGTCGCCGCGCAGCCGCAGGGTCGGGGCGCCGATGATGACGCCGAAGATCAGGGAGACCACGGCTCCGGCGATCACCGCGGCCCAGAACGGGAGGTGGACGTCGATGGTGGAGGCGGTGGCTCCGGAGACCAGGGCCGCGGTGTAGGCGCCGACGCCGAGGAAGGCGACGTAACCGAGGTCGAGAAGCCCGGCGAGGCCGACGACGATGTTCAGGCCGAGGGCGACGGTCGCGAAGATCGCGATGTTGACGCCGAGCTCGGTGTAGCTGGCCTTCTCCTGGAAGAAGGGGAAGGCGACCGCCGTGACCAGTGCCGCGATCAGGGTGGTGGAGCGGTGGGTGGTGGTGAGCGCGCTGATCCGGGTGATGAGACCCGACTTCGTCAGGGCGAGGGCACCGAAGATCACCGCGATGAGATAGCCGAGGAACGGCTCGGGGTGGTCGGCGTCGGTCTGGATGCCGTAGTTGAGGACGTACAGACCGATGGCGAAGGCGCCCGCGATGATCAGGATCTCGGCCCAGGAGGGCAGCTCCTTGGGGCGGCGGATCGGCCGGGCGTCCCCCGGCAGCAGGAAGCTGGTGGCGACCGGGACCGCGGTGGCCAGGCCGGCCACCCAGGCGCCGGGCTCCAGGTTGACCAGGCCGTCGAGGTCGACGGCGATGGCGATGACCGTGAACCAGGTGACGGCGAAGGTGCCCAGGGCCGCCGCGCGCAGGGCCGCGGTGGAACCGGCAGGGGTGAGCCAGCGCAGCCCCCGGATGTCCAGGGCGGCGAGCGCGAAGACGGTGGTGGCCAGGGCCAGCACCAGGGTGAGGAGCTGGAGTCCGCCGGGATAGCCGTAGACGGTGAGGTCCCCGGGGAAGTCGGCCGTCCAGGTCCAGGCGAGGAAGGTGGAGACGACCCCGGCGAGTCCGCCGGCGGCGGTGAGCGCGCGCAGCAGGGTGGTGCGGGGGGCGGCGCCGGTGTTCGGGGCGGTGTTCTTGGTGGTGTCGGTGCTCATGGTCACTCCCTCACGCCCGGTCCGCTACGCGTTCGCCGAGCAGACCCTGTGGCCTGACCAGCAGGACGAGGATGAGCAGGGCGAACGCCCAGACGTCCTTCCAGGCACCGCCGCCCAGCTGGTCCATCCCGGGGATGTCCTGGATGTACTTGATCGCCAGCGCTTCGGCGATGCCGAGGACGACGCCGCCGAGCATGGCGCCGTAGATATTGCCGATACCGCCGAGGACGGCGGCGGTGAACGCCTTGAGACCGGCGATGAAGCCCATCTCAAAGTTGATCTGGCCGTACTTGAGCCCGTGGGCGAGGGCGGCGACGGCGGCGAACGCACCGCCGATGGCGAAGGCCATCACGATGATGCGGTCGGTGTTGATGCCCATCAGCTTGGCGGTGTCGGGGTCCTGGGCGGTGGCCTGCATGGCGCGGCCGGCCCGGCTCTTGGACACGAACAGGCCCAGGGCGAGCATGCACATCGGGGCGGCTATCAGCAGGAACGCGTCACCCCGCTGGATATGCAGATTGCTGAAGATCTCAAAGGACGTGCCCTCGAACTGCGGGAAGCTGCGGGGCTTCTTGGCGTCCGGGTAGAAGGCCCAGACGGCCTGCTGCAACGCGATCGACAGACCGATCGCCGTGATGAGTGGAGCGAGCCGTGGTCCGCCACGCAGGGGTCGGTAGGCGAACCGTTCGGCCGCCGTGGCGATACCGACCGACGCGACCACTCCGCCGACGAGCATCAGCGGCAGTGCGAGGGAGAGCGCGGTGCCACTGGGCAGCCAGATGTAGATGGTGAGGGCGCCGAAGCCCCCGATCATGAAGATCTCGCCGTGGGCGAAGTTGATGAGCTGGACGATGCCGTAGACCATGGTGTACCCGATGGCGATCAAGCCATAGAGAGCACCCAGGGTCAGGCCGTTGACCAGCGTTTGCGGCAGTTCGTGCACCGCAGGGCCTCCGATGAGCGTGTCGGATTATGACGCCGCGCGAGGGCGCTGGTGTGCGCCCTCGCGCGGTTTCGTTGGGTGAAGTGCGGGGCAGTCGCCGGTCAGTCCTTGAAGGTGGCGCTCTTCACGGACTTCCAGGCGCCCTTCTTGACCTCGTAGACGGTGAGCTGCTTGTTGGTGGTGTCGCCGTACTTGTCGAAGGAGACCTTGCCGGTGACGCCGTCGAACGAGACCTTGCCGAGCGCTTCGGTGACCTTGGCGCGGGAGTCGTCCGGGAGCTCGCCGTCGTTGTCGTTCACGACCTGCTTGACCGCCTGGATGATCGACCAGGCCGCGTCGTAGGAGTAGCCGCCGTAGGCCGCGAACGGGTCCTTGTACCCCTGGGCCTGGTAGTTCTTCATGAACGTCTTGGCGGAGTCCAGCTGCTCGACCGGGTAGCCGACGGAGGTGGCGAGGTCACCGTCGTTGCTGGTGCCCGACGCCTTGATGAAGGCGGGGTCGTAGATGCCGTCGCCGCCCATGATCGGGACGTCCGCACCGGCCTGCTTGACCTGGTCGGAGAGGAGACCGCCCTCGGGGTACTGGCCGCCGAAGTAGACCGAGTCGGCCTTGGCGGACTTGACCTTGCTGGAGATCCCGGAGAAGTCGGTCTCCTTGACGGTCAGGTGGTCGGTGCCGACGACCTGGCCGCCCAGCCGCTTGAACTCGGCGGCGAAGATCTTGGCCAGGCCGTTGCCGTAGGCCTGCTTGTCGTCGACGACGAAGACCTTCCGCTTCTTGGCGTCGTTGTAGTAGTACTGCGCGGCGAAGCGACCCTGGATGATGTCGGTGGTCGCGGTGCGGAAGTAGGTCTGGAACGGGCGCTCCTTCTTGCCGGAGGCCCAGTTGTCACCCTGGCTCAGCGCCGGGTTGGTGTTGGCCGGGGAGACCTGCGCGAGATCGGCCTTGTTGAAGACACCCTGCATGGACTGGGCGACGCCCGAGTTCAGCGGGCCGACCATGCCGAGGATCTCCTCGTCGTCGACCATCGAGGTGGCGTTCTGCTTGCCGGAGGACGGCACGGCCTGGTCGTCGAAGGACTTGACCTTGAAGGTCACGCCCTCCACCTCGTTGTTCTTGTTGGCGATCTTCGTCGCGAGGTCGACGGAGTTCTTGATGCCCTGGCCGAGGGCGGACAGCGAACCCGTCAGCGGGGCATCGACTCCGATGACCACAGTGGTCTTCTGGTCCTTGTCCCCGCTTGAGTCTTTGCCGTCGCGCGACCCGCAGGCGGTGAGGGTGAGGGCTCCCGCAGTGATCGCGGTCGTCATGATGAGCAAGGAACGGTGTCGCACGAGGAATCCTTTCTTGGCCGGCCCCCCTTTTCCCGGGGTGCCGTGTCCTCGCCGAATAGACCTGTTGTAGCCGTGCAGGTGCGGCGTACACCCGACGGGGTCGTGACTGGCTGTGACTCTAAGCGTGGGGCGTCGCGGGTGGCAGAGGTGCAGGCCATGATGTGACTGTCTTGTTATGACGCGCGTCACCCAGGGACGTCCGTGTAGCGGAACAGAACGAACGAATCGGGCAAAACCGGATTAATTATTTGGTCCGGATGCTGAGAAGTTGCAGTTCCGCTAAGGAGTGTGGGGAACTCGCGAGCGATGTGCGGAGCAGTGTGCACGCAGTGCGGTGGAAAGATCGTTTGCGTAGGCGTCGCCGAGCAGAAAAGTCTGGTCCTGCATTGCGCGAATGTTACGGAGCGTGATGTCGAGCGGAGGCAGTTCGACGCTGCGCGGAAGCCCCGAACAATGCCGCACCGAGATGCGCACGGTGAGCTCACGACTGGCCCCGGGTGGCACCGAGATGGGAGTGCGAGGGCTGGTGGTGAGGGTCAACGAGGGATACGGCTGGGCGATGTTCTCCACGGTCAGAGCGGTGTCCCGGACCGCGGCGACCCGTATCCGGAATGCGAAGACACCGTCGTCTGCCGCACTCCCCAGGGCAGTTGCGCCCGCGTAGCTCACCTCGACCGCCTGGGCGGGCCAGGGGGGTGGCGGGGGTGCGGGCGGAGCGTGTCGGTCCAGCAGGAGATAGCAGCCCGTCGCGATGACGGCGACGACACCGGTGACGGCGAGGGTGGTCAGGCGCGTACGCCGGGGCAGCGCCGCCCAACGCCCATGGACGCCGGGGGAGTCGGGGTCACCGGCGCGGCCGGAGAGGGTTTCGGGGGTTTCGGCGGATTCGGCGAAGGGCGCGGCGCGGGGGAGCGCGGGGCGCGGCTCATCGCCGGGGGCGGCCGGTTCGACCGGCCCGATGGCGCTCATGCCGGAGGCCGCCGGTGCGCGGCGGGGCGGCTGACGCGGTGGAGAGCGCGGTGGACGGGCGCATGGCGCCGCGCCGCCTGATGTCTGATCAACTCCTGTGCCGCACGGTCCGTGTGCACCCGGGTCGATGCCCTCATGGAGAAACGTTAGACCGCGCCCGGGGGAGAGGCAACGGCCGTGCACCAGGGGAGCCGGAGACCGTGCGGGGGCGGGCCGGTGGCGCGGCGGGGGAGAGCCGGGGCGAGGGGGCGCCGCACCACCGTCAGGGCGTCACTGGGCGGCGCGCTCCTTCGCCTCCCGCATCTCGGCGACCGTCCGGGCCCGGCCGGCCTCGTCGATCTCGCGCAGCAGACAGGTCAGCCGGGCGGTGCACACCCGGCGGCCCTGCTCATCGCTGATCACGATCTCGTAGGTGGCGGTGGAGCGGCCCTGGTGGGCGGGGGTGGCGACACCGGTGACCAGACCGGAGCGGACCCCGCGGTGATGGGTGCAGTTGAGGTCCACCCCGACCGCGATCCGTCCGCTGCCCCCGTGCAGCATCGAGCCGATCGAGCCGAGGGTCTCGGCCAGTACCGCGGAGGCGCCGCCGTGCAGCAGCCCGTACGGCTGGGTGTTGCCCTCCACCGGCAGGGTGCCCACCACGCGCTCGGCGGAGGCCTCCTGGATCTTCACCCCCATACGAGCGCCGAGGTGGCCGGCGGAGAACAGCGCGGGAAGGTCGACGCCGAGCGCCGCGTATTCGTCGATGACCTCTTGCGGGAACTTCACGCTGGACTGCTCGCCCATGGACCGGCTCCGATCGTGTGCTGTCTCGTAGCCACCTTTCTTATCAGGTGGCTGAGCAAACGCTTAGGCCGGGGCGCTCGGCTCCAGGCGGATCACCACCGACTTGCTGGCCGGGGTGTTGCTGGTGTCGGCGGTGGAGTCCAGCGGCACCAGGACGTTGGTCTCCGGGTAATAGGAGGCGGCGCAGCCGCGCGTGGTCGGGTAGTGGACCACGCGGAAGCCGGTGGCGCGCCGCTCGCTGCCGTCGGTCCACTCGCTGACCAGATCGGTGTACGAGCCGTCGGCGAGCCCCAGCTCCCCGGCGTCCTCGGGGTGGATCAGCACCACCCGGCGACCGTTCTTGATCCCCCGGTAGCGGTCGTCCAGGCCGTAGATCGTGGTGTTGTACTGGTCGTGGGAGCGAAGCGTCTGGAGCAGCAGACGGCCCTCGGGCACCTTTGGATACTCCACCGGGGCGGCGGTGAAGTTGGCCTTGCCGGTGGCGGTGGGGAAGGTGCGGCTGTCGCGCGGGCCGTGCGGCAGGGCGAAGCCGGCGGGGTCGCTCACCCTGGCGTTGAAGTCCTCGAAACCGGGGATCACGGCGGCGATCCGGTCCCGGATCGAGGCGTAGTCCTTCTCGAACTCCTCCCAGGGGGTGCGGCTGCCGGGGCCCAGCACCCGGCGGGCCAGCCGGGCGACGATCGCGGGCTCGGAGAGCAGCTGGGGACTGGCGGGCTCCAGGCGGCCGCGCGAGGCGTGCACCATGCCCATGGAGTCCTCGACGGTGACGAACTGCGGACCACCGGCCTGGAGGTCGCGGTCGGTGCGGCCGAGGGTGGGCAGGATCAGCGCCCGGGCGCCGGTGACCACGTGCGAGCGGTTGAGCTTGGTGGAGACGTGGACGGTCAGCCGGGCGCCGCGCATGGCGTCCTCGGTGACCTCGGTGTCGGGTGACGCCGCCACGAAGTTGCCGCCCATGGCGAAGAAGACCTTGGCCTGGCCGTCGCGCAGCGCCCGGATGGCGCGGACCACGTCGAAGCCGTGCTCGCGGGGCGGTGCGAAGCCGAACTCGCGCTCCAGGGCGTCCAGGAAGGCCGGGGCGGGCCGCTCGAAGATGCCCATGGTGCGGTCGCCCTGCACATTGCTGTGGCCGCGCACCGGGCACACCCCGGCGCCGGGACGGCCCACATTCCCGCGCAACAGCAGGAAGTTGACCACTTCCCGGATGGTGGGCACCGAGTGCTTGTGCTGGGTGAGCCCCATCGCCCAGCAGACGATGGTGCGCCGGGAGGCGAGGACCATGCGCAGCGCGCGGTCGATCTCGGCGCGGTCCAGACCGGTGGCGCGCAGCGTCTCGTCCCAGTCGGCGTCGCGGGCCGTGGCGGCGAACTCCTCGAAGCCATGGGTGTGCTCGCGGACGAACGCCTCGTCGACCGCGCCGTCGGTCTCCAGGATCAGCCGGTTGAGCAGGCGGAAGAGGGCCTGGTCGCCGCCGAGCCTGATCTGGAGGAAGAGGTCGGTGAGCGCGACACCGGTGGTGAGACCGCGCGGGGTCTGCGGGTTCTTGAACCGCTCGAGCCCCGCTTCGGGCAGCGGATTGATGGAAATGATCTTCGCGCCGCTGTTCTTGGCCTTCTCCAGGGCGGCGAGCATCCGGGGATGGTTGGTGCCCGGGTTCTGCCCGGCGACGATGATCAGGTCGGCCGTGTGGAGGTCCTCCAGCAGCACGCTGCCCTTGCCGACGCCCAGGGTCTCGGTGAGCGCCGAGCCCGAGGACTCGTGGCACATATTGGAGCAGTCCGGCAGGTTGTTGGTGCCGAACTCGCGGGCGAAGAGCTGGTAGAGGAAGGCCGCCTCGTTGCTGGTGCGGCCGGAGGTGTAGAAGACGGCCTCGTCGGGGGAGGACAGCGCGCCCAGCTCCTCGGCGATGATCCCGAACGCGCGGTCCCAGGAGACCGGCTCGTAGGAGGTGCCGCCCTCGGGCAGATACATGGGGTGGGTGAGCCGCCCCTGCTGACCGAGCCAGTAACCGCTGCGGGTGGCGAGGTCGGCCACCGGGTGGGCGGCGAAGAACTCGGGGGTGACCCGGCGCAGTGTGGCCTCTTCGGCGACGGCCTTCGCGCCGTTCTCACAGAACTCCACCGTGTGCCGCTTCTCGGGCTCCGGCCAGGCGCAACCCGGACAGTCGAAGCCGTCTTTCTGGTTGACCCGGAGGAGGGTGAGCGCGGCGCGGCGCACGCCCATCTGCTGGTGGGCGATGCGCAGGGAGTGGCCGACGGCGGGCAGGCCCACGGCGGAGTGCTTCGGAGGCGTGACCTCCGGCGCGTCCTGGACCGGGTCGCCCGTGGGCGGCTTGGCTGCCATGTCACTCCCCTTTGAGCTCGGCGGTGTGTGTCCTGTGCAGGGATCTGCTGTGACCGATCCTGTCATGGGGCACCGACATCCGGCACCGGGCGGTTTCCCCTGATCCTCACCCGGGTGTCCGCCGGTCCGGTACCCGGGGCGGGAAGCATTGTCGGTGGGGCGTGGCAGGATCGGGGACGTGGCAGAGAAAGCATCGAAGAAGACCGCAGCGCCCGCGTCCGACCGCACGGGGGAGGACCGTCCCCGCCTGCTCCTGCTGGACGGGCATTCCATGGCATACCGGGCATTCTTCGCGCTGCCGGCGGAGAACTTCAATACGACCACCGGCCAGACCACCAACGCGATCTACGGCTTCATCTCGATGCTGGCGAATACGCTCCGTGATGAGCGGCCCACGCACCTGGCGGTGGCGTTCGACGTCTCGCGCAAGACCTGGCGCTCCGCGCAGTTCACCGAGTACAAGGCGAACCGCTCCAAGACCCCGGACGAGTTCAAGGGTCAGGTCGAGCTGATCGGCGAGCTCCTCGACGCCATGAGCGTCACCCGCTTCGCGATCGACGGCTTCGAGGCCGACGATGTGATCGCCACCCTTGCCACCCAGGCCGAGGCGGAGGGGTTCGAGGTGCTGATCGTCACCGGCGACCGCGACTCCTTCCAGCTGGTCAGCGACCATGTCACGGTCCTCTACCCGACCAAGGGCGTTTCGGAGCTGACCCGTTTCACCCCCGAGAAGGTCCAGGAGAAGTACGGCCTCACCCCCGCCCAGTACCCGGACTTCGCGGCGCTGCGCGGCGACCCCTCGGACAATCTCCCCGGGATCCCGGGCGTCGGTGAGAAGACCGCCGCGAAGTGGATCAACCAGTTCGGCTCGTTCCAGGAGTTGGTGGACCGGGTCGACGAGGTCAAGGGCAAGGTCGGCGACAAGCTCCGCGACCACCTGGAGTCCGTCAAGCTCAACCGGCAGCTCACCGAGCTGGTGCGGGATGTGGAGCTGGGCACCGGACCGGACGGTCTCCGGCGCGCCCCGTACAACAGGGAAGCGCTCGCGGTGATCCTGGACGCCCTGGAGTTCCGCCATCAGAACTTCCGGGACCGCGTCATGGCCGCCGACCCGGGCGCCACCGAGGAGGAGCCGGTGGCCGCGGGCCCCGGTGTCGAGGTCGACGGCGTCACGCTGGACGCGGGCGGGCTCGCCCCCTGGCTGGAGCAGCACGGCGGTGCGGCCCTGGGCCTGGCCACCGTCGACACCTGGGCGCTGGGCAGCGGCAGTGTCAGCGAGATCGCGCTGGCCACCGCCGGGGGCCCGGCCGTCTGCTTCGACCCCGCGGGGCTGGACGAGGCCGATGAGCGGGCGTTCGCCGAATGGCTCGCCGACACCGGCCGCCCCAAGGTGATGCATAACGCCAAGGGGCTGATGCGGGTCTTCGCCGAGCACGGCTGGTCCATCGCGGGCGTGCGCATGGACACCGCCCTGGCCGCGTATCTGGTCAAGCCCGGCCGCCGCTCCTTCGAGCTGGACGCACTGTCGGTGGAGTATCTGGGCCGTGAGCTCTCCCCGGCCTCCGCCGCGGACAGCGGACAGCTCGCCTTCGGCACCGACGACGAGGCCGAGCAGGACGCCCTGATGATCAAGGCGCGGACCATCCTCGACCTCGGCGAGGCGTTCGGCGAGCGGCTGGAGGCCGTCGGCGCCGCCGGGCTGCTGCACGATGTGGAGCTGCCCACCTCGGAGTTGCTGGCCCGGATGGAGCGCGCGGGCATCGCCGCCGACCGCGCCTGGCTGGACCGCATGGAGCAGCAGTTCGCCGCCGCCGTGCAGCAGGCCGTGCAGGAGGCCCATGCCGCCGTGGGCCATGAGTTCAACCTCGGCTCGCCCAAGCAGCTCCAGGAAGTGCTCTTCAACGAGCTGGGTCTGCCCAAGACCAAGAAGACCAAGACCGGTTACACCACCGACGCCGACGCGCTCGCCTGGCTGGCCGGGCAGACCGACCACGAGCTCCCGGTGATCATGCTGCGCCACCGTGAGCAGGCCCGGCTGCGCTCCACCGTCGAAGGGCTGATCAAGACCATCGCGCCCGGCGGCAGGATCCACACCAGCTTCAACCAGACGGTGGCCGCCACCGGGCGGCTGTCCTCCACCGACCCCAACCTCCAGAACATTCCGGTGCGCACCGACGAGGGCCGGGCCATCCGGCGCGGCTTCGTGGTCGGCGAGGGCTTCGAGGCCCTGATGACGGCCGACTACAGCCAGATCGAGCTGCGCGTCATGGCTCATCTCTCCGAGGACGAGGGCCTGATCGAGGCGTTCACCTCCGGTGAGGACCTGCACACCACGGTCGCCTCCCAGGTCTTCGGCGTCGCCAAGTCCGCGGTGGACCCGGAGATGCGCCGCAAGATCAAGGCGATGTCCTACGGTCTG
Organism: Streptomyces sp. NPDC048636; assembly: GCF_040650655.1. Lineage (NCBI taxonomy): Bacteria > Bacillati > Actinomycetota > Actinomycetes > Kitasatosporales > Streptomycetaceae > Streptomyces > Streptomyces sp. NPDC048636. The sequence continues at coordinate 879,094 of NZ_JBEZHR010000002.1, forward strand.
GCGTACGGCCTGTCGGCGTTCGGCCTCTCCCAGCAGCTGGGCATCACCCCGGACGAGGCGCGCAAGCTGATGGAGAACTTCTTCCAGCGGTTCGGCGGGGTGCGCGACTATCTCCAGCGGGTCGTGGAGGAGGCGCGGGCCACCGGCTACACCGAGACCATGCTCGGCCGCCGCCGCTATCTGCCCGACCTCACCAGCGACAACCGCCAGCGCCGCGAGATGGCCGAGCGGATGGCGCTCAACGCCCCGATCCAGGGCACCGCCGCCGATATCGTGAAGATCGCGATGCTCAAGGTGGACGCGGCGTTGACGAAGGAAGAACTCTCCTCGCGGATGTTGTTGCAGGTCCACGATGAAATCGTGCTCGAGGTGGCGCCCGGTGAGCGGGAGCGGGTCGAGGAGTTGGTGCGCCGTGAGATGGCGGGCGCCTTCCAGCTCCGCGCCCCGCTGGATGTGTCGGTCGGTTCCGGTGCGGACTGGGAGTCGGCCGCTCACTGAGGCAACCCTTACCGGGGAAGTGCGGAGAAGCCCTGGAGCGAGGTGTGCATCGCTGGATGCGGGCCATAAGTTGCCGTAGTGTCGCGAGGGTTGACGCGCGGGGGGAGCGCATCGTGTTCGACGGGAGGGACACACGGATGGCACCGCTTATCAGCCGACGTCTGCGCAAGGGGGCGGCCACGACGGCGGTGGCGGCGGCCGCGATGGCCGCGCTCACCGCATCGCAGGCACCGGGGTTCGCCAGCAGTCCGGACCATGGCGACCGTGACCGGGACCGGGAGCAGTCGGCGAGCGAATCACCGGCGGCGGACGACAACACCCCGATCGACGGCGGTTCGTCGTACCACACCGATCTGCCACCCCTGAAGACGCCCGACAAGCCGGACGCCTCGGCCGATCTGCCCGGTATCCCCGGTGGCGGCGCCAAGGCCGAGGCCGGTATCCCCGCCACCGTCCTCGACGCGTACAAGAGGGCGGAGAGCACCCTCAAGGACACCCGCCCGGGCTGCAATCTGCCCTGGCAGCTGCTGGCCGCGATCGGCAAGGTCGAGTCCGGCCAGGCCCGCGGCGGCAATGTGGACGCCGAGGGCACCACCCCCCGGCCCATCCTCGGCCCGGTGCTCAACGGCAATGGCTTCGCCATGATCAAGGACACCGACCGCGGTGCCTTCGACGGGGACGCCACCCATGACCGGGCCGTCGGCCCCATGCAGTTCATCCCGTCCACCTGGGCCAACTGGGGCCGTGACGGCAATGGTGACGGTGACCGGGACCCCAACAACATCTACGACGCGGCCCTCGCCGCCGGGCACTACCTGTGCGCGGGCGGCCGGGACCTGTCCACCGAGGGCCAGTTGCACCAGGCGATCCTCGGTTACAACCACTCGCAGGAGTATCTGAACACGGTCCTGTCGTGGTTCGAGTACTACAAGCGCGGCACCCATGAGGTGCCCGACGGCGCCGGGGTGCTGCCCTCGGACAACCGCTCCGGCGGCTCCGGACCGGGCACCGGCGGCAAGGGTTCCGGGAAGGGCCACGGCGGCAAGGGCCAGGGCGGAAAGGACCACGGGGGCAAGGAGCAGGGCCGTCCGCACCCGCTGCCCAAGCCCGAGCCCGGCACCGACTCCGGCAGCCCCAAGCCCCCCTCGCAGGGCGGCGAGACGCCCGGCACCCCCGCGCCGAAGCCGCCCACGAAGCCCGCGCCCAGCACCCTCGCCTCGGTCGGCGCCAAGGAGCTGTCCGCCACCGCGGGCACCGAGTTCGCCGAGACGCCCCGCGTCCGCGCGGTGGACGCCAAGGGCAAGCCGGTGGCCAAGGCGAAGATCCGCTACGAGATCAGTGGTGAGACGGGCGCCCGCTTCGTCGGTCTGGTCACGTCCGCCGTGGTGCTCACCGGTTCGGACGGCACCGCCACCGCGCCCAAGCTCACCGCGGGCGAGCGGCCCGGCTCCTTCACCGTGCGCGCCACGGTGGAGGGAAAGAAGCTGACCCCGGTCGAGTTCAAGGCCACCGTCAAGGCCCGGCCCGCCCCGCGGGCCGATGTGCTGGCCCGGATCGGGGACAAGGCCCTCGAGGCCGAGACCGGCGGCGCGTTCGCCGATCCGCTCACCGTCAAGGCCACCTACAAGGGTGAGGTCGCCGCGGGTGTGCCGGTCACCGCGACCATGGTCACCGCGGACCCCGAGAAGCCCGTGGAGAACGACGAGGGCCCGTACTTCCTGGATGAGAAGGGCAAGCCCGTCCGCACCCTGGCCGGGCTGAAGACCAACGCCCTGGGACAGCTCACCCTGCCGAAGATCGTCGCCGACGACCACGCGGGCAGCTATCTGCTCCGGCTGACCACGGCCGACGGCGCGGTGCTCACCGTGGAGCTGAAGGTCACTCAGGCCACCGCTCCCTGATGACCGGGGTGCCGTAAGGCCGCGTACCGCATACGTGCCGCCCGTGGGTCCCGACGGACCCGCGGGCGGCGCGGTGCTATTCCGGGGCCCTTCTTTCCCGCGCCCGTGTTCTCATCTGCGCCACCCGTTGCTACGGTGCCCCGAACTGACGCTATGTCAGATATCGCTCGTCACCCCGGAGCAAACGGGAGGCCCACCATGCGTGCCCTCGCCGCCGCCGCGATCGGGCTCACCGCCGCCCTCGCGCTCATCCTCACCGTCACCGCACTCGGCGGCCCCGGCGGCACGACCTCCCCCGAGCCCCTGCTCACCACCGTCCCCGAACACCCCTGAGGGAGGCGGACCGCCATGCGCCGCACCGCCAGCCTGGTGCTGCTCGCCTTCGCCGTGTTCTGCGCCGCCCTCTCCCCCCTGCTGCGCTGGTACGCGTTCCCCCGGCTCGCCAAGATCCCGCCGGATGAGTACCAGACGGCCGTACTCGAAGCCGCGCCCGCCACCCTCCTCGACTACGGGACCATGAAGCCCCGCCAGGTACCCAAGATCAGCATCGTGCAGACCCTGCGCGGAAACGTGGCGGCCGCCGAGAAGGTCGGCCGGACCACCGGGCGCGATGTGGTGGTCTGGGATGCCTTGTCGTACGTCGCGGGGCCCGACGGGAAGATGGTCTCCCGGATCCCCGAGCGCTATGTCTTCGACGCCCACTCCCAGGACCCGGTGCACTCCGGCGGTGAACACGTCGACGGCGACCCGGTGCGCCGCGACGGCATCGAGTTCAAATGGCCGTTCCTCACCGAGAAGCGCGACTACCGCTACTTCGACGCCCAGACCCGCACCTCCGCCCCCATCCACTACAAGGGCACCCGCACCTTCCGCGGACTGGAGGTCTACTACTTCGAGCAGACCATCCCCTGGACCAAGGTGCCGCTGCCCAAGGCCATGCCCGTGGACGGCGTCACCCCCGAGACCGTCCGCAAGGCCGGAACCTCCCGCTGGTACACCACCAAGCGCATGTTCTGGGTCGAGCCCCTCACCGGCGCGCCTGTCAACGGCGAGGAAATCCACCGCGAGGAGCTGCGCGGCGGCACCCTGCTGGGCGACCGGGACAAGGTGACCGTCTTCGCCGGTCATGTGAAGATGCGCGAGGACTACCTCGAGCACACCGTGGACCTGGTTTCCTCCCAGCGGCAGCTGATCCTGCTGCTCACCAGCTATCTGCCGTGGGGTCTGCTCACCCTGGGGGGCGGGCTGTTCGCCCTCGCGCTGTGGCTGGAGGCCCGTGGCCGCCGCCCGCGCCCCGCGGCCCGGGCCGGACCGGCCGCCGCCGAGCCGGTGGCCAGCGGTTCCCCCTAGCGTTCGGACGGACCGGTCAGCATCTGCGGCGTCAACTTCTGTCCTGGTATTCGCTCGAGGTGGCGAAGCCGGTAGTGATCAGGGCAGGGGCATGGCTAGCATTCCGCCCATGCCGGGCATCACGATTGAATTCACCGAGCAGGAGCTGGCCGAGCTGCGGGCGGAGGCCAAGGAGAAGGGCGTCGCGATCAAGCGGCTGGCGCACGACATACTGACCGAGGACGTGGTGCGGCGGCGGCAGAAGCAGCGCTTCGTCGAGGGCGCCGTGCGGTTCGCCCTGGAGTACAAGACCGAATTCGAGCGGGAGTTCCCGCACGGCATGCGGTGATCCTGTACGTCGACGCGGGCTGGGTGCTCAACGTCCAGGTCGCGGTCTCCCCGGTGAACACACCGGTGCGGGACTGGGGTGCGCTGCACTGTATGACCGAGCGGCACCGCTACGAGCGCTTCGCGGGCGAGCCGTACTACGAGGAGGCCGCCGCCCGTGCCGCCACCTTTCTGCACACCTCCCTGATCCTCGAACCCTTCTCCGACTACAACGCCACGATCGGCGTGGCCTGCGCGCAGATGTATATAGAGGAGTCCGGGGAACGCATCAGCCCGCCACCGGGCGCGATGGTCGAACTGGTCCGCGACATGCGGAAGACCACCGGACACCGCCTCGGCGAAACGGCCCGTCGGCTCCGCGGCTGGGCAGCCGACTGACGCCTTCGGCCTCGGCTCCGGCTCCGGGACGGCGGCCCCTCAGCGGCGGGGGTTGGTACGGCGGGTGGGTTCGGCCGCGGCCGGGTCCTCGGGCCAGGGGTGCTTGGGATAGCGGCCGCGCAGCTCCGCCCGGACCGAGCGGTAGCCCTCCTTCCAGAAGGACGCCAGATCGGCGGTGACCGCCGCCGGGCGGCCCGCCGGAGACAGCAGATGCACCAGCAGCGGCACCCGTCCGCCCGCGATCCGCGGGGTCTCCTGCCAGCCGAACAGCTCCTGGAGCTTCGCCGCGAGCACCGGCTGGCCCTCGCCGTAGTCGACCCGCACCCGTGAACCGCTCGGCACCTCGACCCGCTCCGGCGCCAGCTCCTCGAAGCGCGCCGCGTCACCCGTCGCCCACGGCATCAGCCGGGACAGCGCCTGCCCGGCGTCCACCCGCGCCAGACCGGCCCGGCCGCGCGCCCGGCCGAGCTCCACGCCGAGCCAGTCGTCGGCCCGTTCCACCAGCGCCGCGTCGGAGACGTCCGGCCAGGGCGGGCCCAACTCCCGGTGCAGAAAGGCCAGCCGCTGCCGCAGCGCCGTGGCACCGGCCGACCAGCGCAGCAGCCCCGGGCCCTCCCGGCGCAACCCCTCCAGCAGGGCGCTGCGCACCCGTTCCGGATCGGGGTCGGTCAGCGGGCGGGTCACCAGCTCGATCGCGCCGAGCCGTGACACCCGCCGCGCGACCACGTCGCCCCCGTCCCAGCGCACCTCCTCGCCCTCCGAGCCGAGCGCCGCGGCGGCGGCCCGCGCGGTGGCCTCGTCGGTCACGGCCGCGAGCCGCACCCGTGCGGACGCGGAGGTCACCGGCCGGTCGGCGACGGCCACCGCGAGCCAGTCCGGGCCGCCGAGCCGCGACCCGTCGCCCAGCTCCGCGCCCGTCCCGGCCGCCATCAGATACGTCCGCTCCCCGCGCCGCCGGGCGACCCGCTCGGGAAACGCCAGCGCGGCCACCAGCCCGGCCACCGCGTCCTCGCTCCGGGCGCCCCCACCACCGCGCTGCCGCTGGTCCTCGGCCTCCGACGACAGGGCACGTTCCAGACGGCGGACCTCCTGCCGCCAGCGGGCGGCATAGGGGTCGCCGCCCCGGCGGGCGGTGCGCCAGGCGCCCGCCAGGTCGTCGCCGTACTCCCGCGGCGGCTCCTCGCTCAACAGCGCCACCACCTCGGCCGCCCGGCCCGCGCCGACCTCCCGCGCGCCGTCCAGCAGCGCCCGTGCGAGCCGGGGGTGGAGCCCCAGCCGGGCCATCCGGGTGCCGCGCTCGGTGGACCGCCCGGCCGCGTCCACGGCGCCGATCGCGGTCAGCACCCCGCGCGCGGCCGCCATCGCCCCGGCGGGCGGCGGGTCCAGCAGGGCGAGGCCGGATCCGTCCGGCGCGCCCCAGCACGCCGCGTGCAGCGCGAAGGCCGTCAGATCCGCACCGGCGATCTCCGGGGAGGGGAAGCGCGGCAGCCTCGCGTCCTCCGCCTCCGGCCAGCAGCGGTAGACCGTGCCCGGCGCCTCACGCCCGGCACGGCCCGCGCGCTGGCGGGCGGCGGCGCGGGAGGCCCGTACGGTCGTGAGCGCGCTCAGCCCCCGCGCGTGGTCCATCCGCGGTTCGCGGGCCAGCCCGCAGTCCACCACCACCCGTACGCCCGGCACCGTCAGGCTGGACTCGGCGACGGAGGTCGCCAGCACCACCCGCCGCGGACCGCCGTCCGTCCCGGCGAGCACCGCCTCCTGCACGGCGGCCGGGGCCCGGCCGTGCACCTGGAGGACCTCGGCCCCGCCGAGGCCGCCCAGCATTCCGGCCACCCGCGCGATCTCCCCGACACCGGGCAGGAAGCACAGCACATCGCCCTCGCGCTCGCGCAGCGTCCGCCGCACCACCGACGCGACGTGCTCCAGCAGGGCGGGGTCCACCCGCATCCCGTGCGACGGGCGCACCGGACGGGCCGGTGGTGCCCAGACGACCTCCACCGGGTGGGACAGACCGGGGGCCGACACCACCGGTGCGGCAGCGCCCTCGCCGCCGCCGAGCAGCCGCGCCCAGCCCTCCGCGTCCGTGGTGGCCGACGCCGCGACCAGCCGCAGCTCCGGGCGGAGCGTCGCCCGGACATCCAGCAGGAAGGCGGCGGCCGTATCGGCGTCCAGATGGCGTTCATGGCATTCGTCGAGGACGACCACATCGACCCCGGCCAACTCCTGATCGCGTTGCAGCCGTTGCAGCAGCACACCGGTGGTGACCACCTCGACCACGGTCCCGCGGCCCGCCTGCCGCTCCCCGCGCACGGTGAAGCCGACCCGTTCGCCGACCCGCTCGCCCAGCAGCCACGCCATCCGCCGTGCCGCGGCACGGGCCGCGATCCGCCGGGGCTCGGCGACCAGCACCCGGCGCACCGGCCGCCCGTCACCCGCCGGCCCGTCATCCACCGGACCGTCACCCGCCGGCCCGTTCCCCACCAGCCCGGCGAGCACCAGCGGCACCAGGGTGGTCTTACCGGTGCCCGGCGGCGCGCAGAGCACCGCCGCGCCCCGCTCGTCGAGGGCGCGCAGCAGATCCGGGACGGCCTCCCGTACGGGAAGCCGGTCCAGGGCGTCGGGCGCGCCGGAGCGAGGGGTCACCGGGCGGCCCGGTCCCGCTCGCAGACGAAGACGGCCGTGCCCGGGATCAGCCCGCCGCGCAGCGGGGACCAGCCGCCCCACTCCTGATGGTTCCAGTCGGGCCATTCCGGTTCCACGAGATCGATCAGCCGGAAGCCCGCGGCCACCACGTCCCGTACCCGGTCACCCAGGGTGCGGTGGTGTTCCACATAGACCGCGCGACCCTGCTCGTCCTGTTCCACATACGGGGTGCGATCGAAGTAGGAGGCGGCGACCGACAGCCCCTCGGGCCCCGGTTCGTCGGGGAACGCCCAGCGGAGGGGATGGGTCACCGAGAAGACCCAGCGGCCGCCCGGCCGCAGCACCCGGTGGACCTCCCGCATCACCCGCACCGGATCGGCGACGAACGGCACCGCGCCGTAGGCCGAGCACGCCAGGTCGAAGGAGCCGTCCTGGAAGGGGAGCGCCGTGGCGTCGGCCTGGACCAGGGCCACCGGCTCCATGGCCGCGGCGGAGCCCCCGGCCCCGGCGTCGATCCGGCGGGCGTGCCGGAGCTGCTGGTAGGAGAGGTCGAGCGCGACCGGCCGGGCGCCCCGCGCCGCCAGCCAGCGCGCGCACTGCGCGGCGCCCGCCCCCACCTCCAGGACGTCCAGCCCCTTCAGCCCCGCCGCCGGACCGAGCAGCCCGGCGTCCGCCTCGTCGAGCCCTTCCGGGCCCCATATGAAGCGGTCGTCGCCGAGGAAGCCGCCGTGCTCCTCCTGGTACTCGTCCGCGTTGCGGTCCCACCATCCGCGGCTGGCCCTGCTGCTCTCCGTGTCGTCCGCGGTCCGCCGGGTGGCCGCCGGTTCCGCCGCTGTTCCGGGGTGGCCGTCGGGTTCGTGTTCTTGGACCATCGCGCGCGTCGTCGTACTCTCTGTATCGACCTGTGGCTGCGGGGCACGGTGTGACCGCGTCGCAGTACGGACCATGCAAAAATGCCGGGTTCGGGGCGATAAGCCCCGCGTGTGCTCTTCGTGCATTGACCATGCCCGGCTGCCCCCGTATGCTACAAGTTGCGCTGCGGGCTTGCGCGCCTCGGACGGAGCAGGCCGCGCTCGTATCTGTTGTATGTCCCCTCGGTTGTCGAGGCGCTTTTCGAAATCTCGGAAAGGTCAACGCCTCCAAGGCTGTCCGGCTTCGGCAGTGCGATAAGGGTCCCGGCGTAGCAGTACCTACGACTTCAATGTCCGTACCGGAGCCCATTCCCACATGACGAGCAGCACCGAGGCAACCCGCACCACCCCGCAGGTGGCGGTCAACGACATCGGTTCCGAGGAAGCCTTCCTCGCCGCGATCGACGAGACGATCAAGTACTTCAACGACGGCGACATCGTCGACGGCGTCATCGTGAAGGTCGACCGGGACGAGGTCCTGCTCGACATTGGTTACAAGACCGAAGGCGTCATTCCTTCTCGCGAGCTTTCGATCAAGCACGACGTCGACCCCAATGAGGTCGTGGCCGTCGGCGACGAGATCGAGGCCCTGGTTCTCCAGAAGGAGGACAAGGAAGGCCGCCTGATCCTCTCGAAGAAGCGCGCCCAGTACGAGCGCGCTTGGGGCACCATCGAGAAGATCAAGGAAGAGGACGGGATCGTCACCGGTACCGTCATCGAGGTCGTCAAGGGTGGTCTCATCCTCGACATCGGCCTCCGCGGCTTCCTCCCCGCCTCCCTGGTGGAGATGCGCCGTGTTCGCGACCTCCAGCCCTACGTGGGCAAGGAGCTCGAGGCCAAGATCATCGAGCTGGACAAGAACCGCAACAACGTGGTCCTGTCCCGCCGTGCCTGGCTGGAGCAGACCCAGAGCGAGGTCCGTCAGACCTTCCTCACCACCCTCCAGAAGGGGCAGGTGCGCTCCGGCGTCGTCTCCTCCATCGTCAACTTCGGTGCCTTCGTGGACCTGGGTGGCGTCGATGGTCTGGTCCACGTCTCCGAGCTGTCCTGGAAGCACATCGACCACCCGTCCGAGGTTGTCGAGGTCGGCCAGGAGGTCACGGTCGAGGTCCTGGACGTCGACATGGACCGCGAGCGCGTCTCCCTGTCGCTCAAGGCGACCCAGGAAGACCCGTGGCAGCAGTTCGCCCGGACCCACCAGATCGGTCAGGTCGTCCCGGGTAAGGTCACCAAGCTCGTTCCGTTCGGTGCGTTCGTCCGCGTGGACGAGGGCATCGAGGGCCTGGTCCACATCTCCGAGCTGGCCGAGCGCCACGTGGAGATCCCGGAGCAGGTCGTCCAGGTCAACGACGAGATCTTCGTCAAGGTCATCGACATCGACCTCGAGCGCCGTCGCATCAGCCTCTCGCTGAAGCAGGCCAACGAGGCGTTCGGTGCCGACCCGTCCGTGGTCGAGTTCGACCCGACCCTGTACGGCATGGCCGCGTCCTACGACGACCAGGGCAACTACATCTACCCCGAGGGCTTCGACCCCGAGACCAACGACTGGCTCGAGGGCTTCGAGACCCAGCGCGAGGCGTGGGAGACCCAGTACGCCGAGGCGCAGCAGCGCTTCGAGCAGCACCAGGCGCAGGTCATCAAGTCCCGCGAGGCCGACGAGCAGGCTGCCGCCGAGGCCGGCGCCGCCGCTCCGGCGCCGGGCGGGCAGGCCTCCGGTGGCGGCGGCGGCGGTTCGTACTCCTCGGAGTCGGCCGACAACTCCGGCGCCCTCGCTTCGGACGAGGCCCTGGCCGCGCTCCGCGAGAAGCTGGCCGGCGGCCAGAGCTGACCATCGGCTGAGGCGGTCGGCGGCGGATCCGCCACCGACCGCACCGGCTGACGGCCCGGGCTCGATCGCCTGAATGTCACGTAAGGCCCGTTCCCCCTGGGGGAGCGGGCCTTACGCATGCCCGCACAGCGGCAGCAGGACTCGGCTCACGCCCGGCCGGGTCCATCGGCTCGTGAGTGGCGCCGGTCGCCGACCGAGACCGAGACCGAGCCCGACACCGCGTCCACGGTGACGCTCTCCGCGCTGTCGATCTTGATGCCCTCCCGGCCGCCGCTGACCGTGATCCCCTCGACCGTCCAGTACGAGGCCCCGTTCAGCCGCAGACCGTAGCCGTCCCGGGTGGTGAGAACGGCCCTGGGGGAGCCGGTGAGGGTGATCCGTGAGCCGGAGGTGCCGGACGCGGTGATCTCGAAGCTGCCGCGGTAGGTCCCGTCGGAGAGCCGGATCGTATCGCCGGGCCGGGCGGTGGCCAGGGCGTTCCTGAGTCCATCGGCGTCCGAGACCGCAATCGGCGTGGCCGTGACCGCGGCCTCCTCCTGTGGGATCGAGCCCGCGGCGACCAATGTGCCCGTGGCGAGCACGGCGGCGGCGCAGGCGCTGGTCAGAGTGCGTAACCGGGAGGGGCCGTGTGGCTGCATGGGGAGGGCTGCCTTCCTGCCGTGGCCTTGGGGACGCGTGCCGGGCGAACGGGGGAGCCGATATACGCGAGAGGCATGGTTCAGGTTCTGATAAGTGAACATTGGACGACATAGCGAACGGCTGACGGCTCGCGAAGATAGGGTCCGCGTACCGGGGCGTCAACCCTGCCTGGCATGTACGCGACCGAAATTGGCCGGTGGGACCACTACGGACCACGGCGGACCACAACGGCAGTGGCCGCGAGCGAAGTTCGGACCAGGCCGGGAATGCCCCCGCCCCCGTTCGGTGTTCTTGGGTGTGGAACACAAGGAGGAGCGGTCATAGTGCTGGATCCGCAGGATTTGTACGCATGGGAGTCGAGCGGGCTCGCGGAGGTCGACGCGATCGCCTCCAGAGACTCGGCCGGGCTGGTTCTGCTCTACCACTTCGACGGCTATATCGACGCCGGGGAGACCGGTGACCAGATCGTCCAGCGGCTGCTGGACGGGCTGCCGCACCAGGTCGTCGCCCGTTTCGACCACGACCGGCTGGTCGACTACCGGGCCCGGCGCCCCCTGTTGACCTTCCAGCGCGACCGCTGGACCGACTACGAGACCCCGGCCATCGAGCTCTATCTGGTGCGCGATGCCACTGCGGCGCCCTTCCTGCTGCTCACCGGCCCCGAACCGGACGTGGAGTGGGAGCGGTTCGCGGCGGCCGTGCGGCAGCTGGTGGAGCGGCTCGGAGTGCGCCTCGCGGTGAACTTCCACGGCATCCCCATGGGCGTTCCGCACACCCGCCCGGTCGGGATCACCCCGCACGGCAACCGCACCGATCTGACGCCCGGCCACCGCGGGCTCTTCGACGAGGCCCAGGTGCCCGGAAGTGCCTCGGCGCTCATCGAGTACCGGCTGATCGAGGCGGGCCACGACGTGCTCGGCGTCGCCGCGCATGTCCCGCACTACCTGGCCCGTTCCGCCTATCCGGACGCGGCGCTCACCGCGCTCGAGACGGTCACCGCGGCCACCGGTCTGGTGCTGCCGGGCGCCGCCCACGCACTGCGCACCGAGGCGCTGAAGGCGCAGGAGGAGATCGAGCGGCAGATCTCGGAGGGCGACGAGGAACTGGTCGCGCTGGTACGGGGGCTTGAGCACCAGTACGACGCGGTGGCCGGGGCGGAGACCCGCGGCAGTCTGGTCGCCGAACCGGCCGAGCTGCCCTCCGCGGAGGAGCTGGGCGCCGAGTTCGAGCGCTTCCTCGCCGAACGGGAGGGCGAGGGCGGCGGCTGACCGCGGCCCGTATAGCGTGACTCCATGCTGAAGCTGGGGCTCACGGGCGGGATCGGCGCGGGCAAGAGCGAAGTGTCACGAATTCTGTCCTCGTACGGAGCGGTGCTGATCGACTCGGATCGGATCGCTCGTGAGGTGGTGGAGCCGGGGACACCTGGACTCGCCGCGGTCGTCGCGGAGTTCGGGCCCGAGGTGCTCACCCCCGACGGCGTTCTGGACCGGCCCAAACTGGGCGGGATCGTCTTCGGAGATCCCGAGCGGCTGCGCGCCCTGAACGCGATCGTGCACCCACTGGTCCGTGACCGCTCCGCCGAGCTCGAGGCGGCCGCCGGATCCGGCGCCGTGGTGGTCCATGACGTTCCGCTGCTCGCCGAGAACGGGCTCGCACCGCTCTTCGACGTGGTGGTGGTCGTGGACGCCTCGCCCGAGACCCAGCTCGACCGGCTCGTCCGGCTGCGCGGGATGGCCGAGGAGGAGGCGCGGGCCCGGATGGCGGCGCAGGCCACCCGCGCCGAGCGGCTGGCCGTCGCCGATGTGGTCATCGACAACGACGGACCGCTGGAGGCCCTGGAGCCACGGGTCCGCGAGGTCTGGACCGAGCTGATGGAGCGGGCGGCCGGGAGCTGATCGGGTCTGGCCGGGGGCCGGGCGGGGAATGAGGTAGGCGGGGCGGTTGTTGTGCCGCCCGTACTGATTGCCGTTTCGCCGCGGCCGATCATCGTTGGCCGTGCCCGGGGAAGGAACCAGCCGTGCCCCAGCCCACGCCCGAGACCCATGTCATCGACTTCCGCGCCGCGGAGCAGCTGCTCGCCGCCCGCGATCCGCGCGGCGCCGTCAAGCTGCTCGACTCGGTGATCACCGCCCACCCGGAGAACACCGCCGCCCGGTTGCTGCGTGCCCGCGCCTTCTTCGGCGCGGCCCAGCTGCGCTCGGCGGAGCTGGAGTTCCAGTTGGTGCTGGAGCGCGAGCCGGACAATGCCTTCGCCCACTTCGCGCTGGCCCGCACCCTGGAGCGGGCCAACCGGCCGGACGAGGCCACCCGCCACTTCCGGCTGGCGGCGGCGCTGGACCCGCGCCCGGACTTCGTCGAGGCGGCGCGGTTCGGCGAGCGCGAGGACAAGCGGGAGGAGCGGGGGGAGTAGCGGTCAGGGGCTCATCGGGGCCGCCCCGGAAGGGGCTCACCCCCGGTGGCCCCGCGCACCCCGTCCGTGGTTCCCGGCCGTCCACCGGCCGCGCCCCCTGACCGGGGCGTACGGCGGTACGTCACGGCCGGGCTGGTAGTGCGGCCCCTGCCGGATATGCCGGATGACCAGGACAAGATCGGTGAGGGTGATGGCGGCCAGCACCGCGCAGGCGGCCGCCCAGCCGGGCCGCCCGGCGACCGCGAAGGCCACCGTGCCTCCCAGCGTCCAGAGCAGCCCCCACGCCGCGAGCCAGAGCCGCATCCGCAGGGGACTGCGCGCGTGCAGAGGCTCATCGCCCGTCCGGATGAAGCGCATCGACATGGCCCAGCACCTCCCTGCTTCCTTCTCTTCTTCCCTCTCTTCGAATCTAACGCCGCCCGGTCCGGCGCGGAGACCTGCGATCATGTCCGTGAGCGCACACCGCACCGCAGGAGGAGCCGCCAGTGATCCGCCAGTCATGGGATGAATCGGCGGCCCGGCGGGCCCGTATCCGCGGCTGTCTGCTGGGCGGCGCGATCGGCGACGCCCTGGGCAACCCGGTGGAGTTCCTCTCCCTGCGGGCGATCCGCGAGACCCATGGGGTCGCGGGGGTCACCACCCTCCTGCCGGACGGCACCGGCGCCGTGGGCCTGGTCACCGACGACACCCAGATGACGCTGTTCACCGGCGAGGGCCTGATACGCGCGCATGCCAGGGCCATGTCCAAGGGCATCACAGGCGCCGAGACCGCCCTCGTCCGCAACGCCTATCTGCGCTGGCTGGACACCCAGAACCACCCCGCGCCGCCGCCCGCCCGGGACGCGTACGACCCGGTGCGCTCCGGCTGGCTGCGCCACCAGCCCTGGCTGTACGCCCGCCGCGCGCCCGGTAACGCGTGCCTCTCCGGACTGACACAGGAGCACATCCCCTCCCCGCACGATCCGGTCGACGGCCGCCCCGGTCCGGTGAACCCCGGCTCCAAGGGCTGCGGCACCGTGATGCGCTCGGCCCCCTTCGGACTGGTCGGCCTGGACCCCACCGGCTCCTTCGAACTCGCCGCCCGCTGCGCCCAGATCACCCATGGCCACCCCACCGGCTACTACGCCGCGGGCGCCCTGGCCGCGATGATCGCGTGCCTGCTCGAGGGCGAATCCCTCGAGGGCGCCGCCCTGCGCACCCTGGAACTGCTGACCCGCTATCCGCGCCATGAGGAGACCACCGCCGCCCTGCGGAGGGCGGTCGACCTGGCGGCCGAGGGCGATCCGACCCCGGAGAAGACCGAATCGCTGGGCGGCGGCTGGATCGCCGAGGAGGCCCTCGCCATCGGGGTGTACTGCGCCCTGGCCCGGACCCCGGACCAGCAGATCTCCTACGGCCCCGGCGGGCTGATCAGCTACGACCCGATGCCGCCGCGCACTCCGCTCCAGGCCGCCCTGCTGCTGTCGGTGAACCACTCCGGCGACAGCGACTCCACCGGCTCCGTCTGCGGCAACCTCCTCGGCGCCCACCACGGCGACCACCGGCTCCCGCCGTCCTGGCTGTCCCGGATCGAGGGCCGCGCCGTCATCGCCGAACTCGCCGACGACATGGCCTTCGAGTTCCACCGCTCGGTCGAGCTCTACGAGCCCTACGAGGACCTGGTCTTCCCCCGGGACCGCTACCCGGTCGGCTGACCCGCCGCCCGCCGCCGGTTCCCCCGCTCAGCCCGCCGTCCTGCGCTCCGCGCGGCCGCGGCGGAACCGCCGCTGTGCCTTGGCGAGGAGGGGGAAGCGTTCATGCTTCTCCCGGGCGCTGCGGTCCAGCTCCTCCATCAGCCGCTTGGAGCGCTGCTCCATGTCCAGCTCGGCGAGGATGCGATCGGCCTCCGCGAGCAGCGCGCCGTGCAGCTGCCACTGCTGGGGGTGCTCCTGGACGCGGCGCAGCAGGGTCCGGGCGACATGGTTCCGGCTGGTGTGCGCCTTGGCCAGCTCGTTCGCCAGCCGGGATTCGGCCTCCTCGGCGTTGGCGCTGACCGGGCTGGTGACCAGCACCGCGAACGCCTCGACGGCCGAGGCCATATGGACGAAGAGTTCGTACAGCTCCTCGGCCACGTCCGGCGGGAAGAGCGGTTCCTCGGTGCGCTCCTTGGCCAGGTCGGTGAGGGTGCGGGTCAGCACCCGCAGGACTACCGTGCAGATTTCCAGGGTGTCCAGTCCGGTGCGCAGCACCACCCGGTGCAGCAGCCCCTCCTTGACGCGGGGGTTGAGCCGGACGCTGTCCTCCGCCTGCCGCAGCGCCCCGTCCACCTGGGCGATGTCGTGGTCGAGGCGGCGGGCCTCGTGGAGCCGGGCGGCGGCGCGTTCCACCGGGGTGTGGCTGCCGAGCTCCTCGGCCATGTGCAGCAGCAGCTGACGCATCCGCCGGGCCAGGTCCTCGATGGACTTGCCCGCCGTCTCCACCCACACCGGCGGTGCGAGCAGGAAGTTGAAGAGCAGTCCGACCACGGCGCCGATCAGCGTCTCCAGCACCCGGTCCCAGGCGGTGTTGGTCACCTGGGTCACACCGAGGACGAGCATCGCGCTGATCGCGACCTCGGGCACGAACTCGCTGACCCGTACGAAGTGGCCCGCCGTCAGCGAGGCCAGGATGATCAGCCCCAGGCTCCACCAGGACAGCCCCACCAGCGCGCTGAAGGCGATGGCGATCACCACGCCCACCACCACCGCGTTGACCCTGCGGATCCCGGTGGTGAGGGTCGCGTACAGGGTGACCTGGACGACCAGCAGGGCGGTGAGCGGTGCGGTCAGCGGGGCGGGTTCGCTGCTGATCTCCAGCGCGACGACATAGGCGATGGTCGCGGCCGCCGCGGACCGCAGGGTCTGCACGACGACCGGGTTGCTGCGCCGTTTGACGAGGTCCGCCATCGGGTCGAGAGCTTCTGGCACGTTACTGCCCCTTCCACCCGCGGGGACCTCGCATGACATCCGGTCTCGCGGACGGGCTAACGTGTGGGGATGATCAGGCCATTCCATCGGAATCACGCCACGGACGGAACCCGCGCGGCCGAGGAGAGCGACGGCGCCGCCCTGCCGGGGAGCACCGGCCCCGCCGCCACGGTCGAAGCACGGCCGCGCCAGGTCGGCCGGGTGCGCACGGAGTACGCACCGGACCCGGACGGGGATCCGGACCCCGGGGAGGTCGTCTGGACCTGGGTGCCCTACGAGGAGAACGACGGGCGCGGCAAGGACCGCCCGGTGCTGGTGGTGGCGCGGGAGCGGGGCGGCACCCTGCTGGCCGTCCAGCTCTCCAGCAAGCGGCATGACGACGACCGCGAGTGGGTGGCGATCGGCTCCGGGCCGTGGGACCGGGCCGGGCGTGCCTCATGGGTGGATCTGGACCGGGTGCTGCGGGTGCATCCGGAGGGGATGCGCCGTGAGGCGTGCGCGCTGGACCGGCCGCGCTTCGACCGGGTGGTGGCGCGGCTGCGGCAGCGCTACGGCTGGAGCTGACCGGGGCTCGAGGGCTCCGCCTCAGCCCGCGTCGGCGAGGGCCAGCAGCTTGGTCACGGTGTTCCAGTTGCGGGCGGTCGCCAGTACGCCGAGCCGGATTCCGGTGATCTTCGCGGCCAGTTTGGAGCGGCCTATCCCGTCCGGGCAGTGCAGATAGATCTCGCGCTCCACCAGCCGGAAGCTGTCGGGGGCGTAACCGGCCAGGTCCAGGGCGTCCAGTGGCGCGGTGTCCGCCGGCACCTCCGAGAGGAAGACCAGGTGCAGGGTCTTGGGCTCGGCGGTGGCACCGGGATAGGGATTGGCCGCCACGGCGGCGGCCAGCTCGTCCCGGGTGCGGACCATCACCGGTACGGAGAAGCCGAGGTCGGCGGCGAAGCGCTCCTCCAGGACGCGGGCCGTCTCCTCGGGCGGGGTGCCGGGGTCGGCGAAGACGATATTGCCGGTCTGGAGGTGGACGGTGACGTCCTTGAACCCGAGATCGGCCATCAGCTCGCGCTGCCGGGCCGTCGGGAACCTCTTGTTGCCGCCCACATTGATGCCGCGGAGCAGCGCGATCTGGGATGCCATGGCCGTACTCTCCTCGTGCACCGGCCTCTGTCCTCCGCGCAGGGTCGACCGCGCGGGGACCGGACGCTCCGATCGTACGGCCCGGGTCCGACAGCGGGCCCCGGGCCGGTCCGGGCCGGTCCGGGCCGGGGGCATGATGGGGGCGTGCGGCTGGAAGCGATCACCTGGGAACGGCTGACCGACGCGACCGCCGACCGGATCGCCGGGCTCACCGCGGCGGACGGCGGCCGCCGGCTCAGGGTGGCGGTCGACGGCGCCCCGGCGGCGGACCCCGGAGCGCTGGCCGGGGCACTGGCGGAGGGCCTGCGGCTGCGCGGCCGCCCGGTGTTGGTGATCGCCGCGGCGGGGTTCTGGCGGCTCGCCTCACTGCGTCTGGAGTACGGACGGCACGACCCGGACGCGTACTACGACCAGTGGCTCGACACCGGGGCGCTGTGGCGCGAGGTCTTCGCCCCGCTGGAGGGCGGTCCGGACGCGACCGGCCGGGTGCTCCCCGATCTGTGGGACCCGGTGACCGACCGGGCCACCCGCTCCCCGTACGCCGAACTGCCGCCGGGCGGTGTGCTGTTGCTGCACGGCGCGCTGCTGCTGGGCCACTGGTTCCCGTTCGACCTGTCGGTGCATCTGCGGCTGTCCCCGCCCGCCCTCGCCCGCCGTACCGACGAGGACCAGCGGTGGACGCTGCCCGCCTACGCGCGCTACGAGGACGAGGTGCGGCCGGGCGAGACGGCGGATGTCGTGGTGCGGGTGGACGACCCCCGGCATCCGGCATGGCGCCGCCCGGAGGCATGACCCTCGCCCCCGGGCGGCGTTGGTGCGACAGTTGGCTCTACTTCTTCTTCTCCGGGCACTCCTTCCAGGCGAAGTGATAGGTGGTGCTCACATCGCCGTCGGTGGAGTCCATCGTCATGAAACTGGTGGTGTCACGGGTGTTGGAGGTACCCGCGTTGACGCGTAGCTCCGTGTTGATGTTGAAGTTCCGGAGTTCACCACAGGGCGACCACACCACGGTGGCGATATCGGCGGTGTCGGTGGTCTGCCAGTTGTCGTCGTACGGCCCGTTGAAATCATGGGCGTTGGACGTGGTCTGCGACTGCCCCTGGAAGTAGTACGAGGCTTTCTCCACGCTGGACGCACCCTTTTCCAGATGCGCGTAACCGCGGTAGTCCACGCTGGCTATCGCGTAGCTGAATCCCTGCGGAACATGGGTGACCAGGCTCAGCTGACAGTTCTTCCGGTAGTCCGTCGGCTTGGCGCCCTTGCCCACCTGGGCGAGATAGTCGCTGTAGGTGACGGTGAACGCCGTATTGTCCTCGGATACGGCTACCGCCGCCGTACCCGCCGGACAGCCCGAGCCGTTGACGGTGGCCACGGTGATCACGATCTTGTCGGGCGGTACCGTGTCGAACGGCGGTTGAGCGGAACCCTGGGAGGTCATTGTCGAGGCGAATAACGCCGCGATCATACCGCCTGTGTACAGAACAGCGGGCATGATTCTCCATTCAATCATCGGGCTTGACGGCGGCGGTAATCCGGGTGGGGTCCGATGCCGTCGTGGCTGCGGGGTTTCCGCCCTACCGGGAGATGGAAGGGCATTCCTTCCAGGCGAGGTGGTAAACGGTGTTGACGCCACCGTCGGTGGAGTCCATGGCCATGAAGCTGGTGCTGTCCGCGGCCGAGGACCCGGCGCTCACCCGGAGTTCGGTGTTGATGTTCAGATTCCGGTCCTGGCCGCAAGGTGCCCAGACCAGCGCGCTGTAGTCGGTGGCGTCCGTGGTCTGCCAGTTGTCGCGGTACGGGCCGCCGAACTCATGGGTCCGCGAGGCGGTGTCGGCCGAGCCCTGGAAGTAGTAACTCGCCTTCTCGGTGCCGTGGGCGCCCCTTTGCAGCGAGGCATAGCCGCGGTAGTCGACCTGGGCGATGGCGTAGGTGAACCCCTGCGGGATATGCACATCCAGGTTGAGCTGGCAGTTCTTGCGGATGTCGATGGGGTCCGCGTCGGGTCCGACCTGGGCGAGATAGCGGCTGTAGCTGACGGTGAACGCCGTGTTGTCGTTCGCCACCGCGACGGCCGCGGTCCCTTTCGGGCAGCCCGATCCGTTCACGGTCCTGACATCCACCTGGATCTTTTGCGGTGGCGCATCGGGGGCCGGGGAAACACCTTGGGTGGAAAGGGCCGAGGCGAATAACGCGACGGCCGCGCCACCGGCGAGCAGTACACCGGACATGGCACTCCAATTCGATCAGTGATGGGGACGTGGTGGAACGTGGTGGGGCATGGTTGAGCGGTGAAGGAACGCGCGGTTGTTTCGGGGAGAGCGGCAGAACGCGGTACGGACAACGCGGTACGAGAACGCCGTACGAAGAGCGCGGTACGAAGAGCGCGGTGCGGAAGAGCTGTTGAGCGGAACAGCTACGAGAGGGTGCCCAGCGGCTGGCAGAATGCCAGGGCAATGGGCGTCAGTAATATGCGTCCGACGCATTCTTGCCCGGTGCGGGTCCGCGAGCGCTCCTAAGATAAGGGCGGGCGGCATCCACGACAAGTGGAACGGGGTATTTCCTGGACAAGATATTTTCCGGTCCGCCGCACCTGCGAAGAGGCCGACCGGAGAAGAACGATTCAGAACAGCGGCTGCGGGAGAACGCCTTCCAGCGCCAGAAGGGCGCGCTTGGTCTCCAGACCGCCACCGAAGCCACCGATACCGCCGCCGCTCTCCACCACCCGGTGGCACGCGACCACGACCGGCAGCGGATTGCTGCCCATGGCCGTGCCCACGGCACGGGCGCCACCCGGTTCGCCGACCCGGTCCGCGAGGTCCTGATAGCCCACCACCGTGCCGTACGGAACGCCGTCGGCCAGCTCGCGCAGCACCCGGCGGTTGAAGCCGGTGGTCAGCGACCAGTCCAGCGGGACGGTGAACTCCCGGAGCCCGCCCGCGAAATAGCCCTCCAGCTGCCGGGCCGTCTCGGTGAGCGTCGCCGTGCGGTGCGGTGCGGGCGCGGGGCCGCCGCCCAGCCGGCGGGTGAGCCGGGCGACCGCCCCGGCCGCCGTCTTCTCATCGGCGTGGAAGACCACCAGGGCCAGCCCCTCGTCGGTGGCGGCGAGCAGCAGCGGGCCGATGGGGGTGTCCCGCACCTCCCAGGACCAGGCGCGCGCCTCCGGCCGCGCCGGGGCGTCCCGCTCGGTGGTCCGCTGCCCCGGGGTGTCCCGCTCGGGGTCCTGCCGCTCTGCGATCGTCACGGTTCCAGCGTAGGCGGGGGCACCGACAGCGCCCCGGCGGCCGACGGCCACCGGGGCGCTCCCCCGCACAGGGCCGTCAGGGGCCCGCACACGGAACGGTCAGTCGATGTCGTCCAGGGCGTCCCGGACCACATCGGGTTTGTTGGTGATGATGCCGTCCACCCCCATCCGCGCGACCGAGACCGCCGCCGGACCGTCGTTCACGGTCCAGGTGAAGACCTCCAGCGGACGTCCGTGCACACCGCGCACCGCGTGGACCGCGGCCACGTACCCGGCGTCGATGGTCCGGTAGCTCGGATTGATCTGGTCGGCGAAGTCCGCGAACTGCGGGAGGTCGGCGACGGCGGGGGTGCCCAGATAGCCGGTCGTGACATCCGGCCGCAGCCGGTGCACCGTGCGCATGGCGGTCGCGTTGAAGCTCTGGATGATCAGCCGGTGCCGGTGCTTGCCGTTGAGCCAGCCCTCCCGTCGCAGCTCCCGCAGGGTCTGGCGCTCGATGCCGGGATAGAGCTCCGGGGCCTTGAGCTCCATGAGGAGCTTCTGGTGGTTGTCCGAAACCCGGTCCATGTACTCCTCGAGGGTGGGCACGGTCTCCCCCGCGAACTCGGGGCCGAACCAGCTTCCGGCGTCCAGCTTATCGATCTCGTCGAGGGTGAAGTCGGAGATCTTCCAGGGCGCGCGGTCCGGGAAGACCTCCTCGACATTCGTGGTCCGGTCGAGCGTGGTGTCGTGCATGATGACCAGCTCGCCGTCCTTGGTGCGCTGGACGTCGTTCTCCACCCAGTCGATGCCGAGTTCATCGGCCGCGTCGACGGCGGAGAGGGTGTTCTCGGGGGCGTAGGCGGAGGCGCCCCGATGCGCCACGGTGACCGTGTGGTGGTGCGGATGGCCGGTGGCCTCCGCCGTGGTCACGGGGAGGAGGAAGAGCGCGGACATACCCAGGAGCGCGCCGGTTAACGCGGCGGCGGGACGGATCTGCATACGGACTCCTCGCGTCGTGTGACTCGCGATTCGCTCGCGAACGGCCAGAGGGTCCCAGACGCGCCGCACCCGGGGATAGGTATCGGACGGGGGAAACGGCCGGCGCCGTCCGAGTCACCTCCGGGGGCGTTCGAACGTCACGAGCAGCCCCTCCACCGCGCCCGGTCCGACCCGGCCCTTCACATCGGCGCTCGTTATGGCCTTCACCTGCCAGCCGTCGGCCGCGTACTTGTTCAGCAGATCCTCGACCTTGTCCGCGGACATCTTGCCGCCGAGCAGACCCTCACGGATCTGGATCACCTTGTACTCGTACATGATCGATTCCCTTCGTTCCGGGTTTCGGGCCAGGCTACGGGGCGGCCGCCGGGGGCCATGGGCCCGGCGTTGTCAGTGGCGAGTCGTACCGTGGGGGACATGCGGCCCGTAACCCAGATCGAACGCAAGGTGGCGCCTTTCGAGGTCGTCAGCCCGTACCAGCCCAGTGGTGACCAGCCCACGGCCATCGCCGACCTCGAGCGGCGCATCCGGGCCGGTGAGAAGGATGTCGTGCTCCTCGGCGCGACCGGCACCGGCAAGTCCGCCACCACCGCGTGGATGATCGAGAAGCTCCAGCGGCCGACGCTCGTCATGGCGCCGAACAAGACACTGGCCGCCCAGCTCGCCAATGAGTTCCGCGAGCTCCTGCCGAACAACGCGGTGGAGTACTTCGTCTCGTACTACGACTACTACCAGCCCGAGGCGTACGTTCCGCAGTCGGACACCTACATCGAGAAGGACTCCTCGATCAACGAGGAGGTGGAGCGGCTGCGCCACTCCGCCACCAATTCGCTGCTCACCCGGCGCGATGTGGTGGTCGTCGCCTCCGTCTCCTGCATCTACGGCCTCGGCACGCCACAGGAGTACGTGGACCGCATGGTGCCGCTCAAGGTCGGCCAGGAGATCGACCGCGACCAGATGCTGCGCCGCTTCGTCGACATCCAGTACACACGCAATGACCTGGCGTTCACCCGGGGCACCTTCCGGGTCCGCGGCGACACCGTGGAGATCTTCCCGGTCTACGAGGAGCTCGCGGTCCGGATCGAGATGTTCGGCGACGAGATCGAGGCGCTGTCCACCCTCCACCCGCTCACCGGCGAGGTCATCAGCGACGACCAGGAGCTGTACGTCTTCCCGGCCAGCCACTATGTGGCCGGTCCCGAGCGGATGGAGAAGGCGGTCAACGGCATCGAGCGCGAGCTCGAGAGCCGCCTCGCCGAGCTGGAGAAGCAGGGCAAGATGCTGGAGGCCCAGCGGCTGCGGATGCGCACCACCTACGACATCGAGATGATGCGCCAGATCGGCTCCTGCTCCGGTATCGAGAACTACTCGATGCACTTCGACGACCGCGAGCCCGGCTCCGCGCCCAATACGCTCCTCGACTACTTCCCCGAGGACTTCCTCCTCGTCATCGACGAGTCCCATGTCACCGTGCCGCAGATCGGCGCGATGTACGAGGGCGACGCCTCCCGTAAGCGGACCCTGGTCGACCATGGCTTCCGGCTGCCCTCCGCGCTCGACAACCGCCCGCTGAAGTGGGAGGAGTTCCAGGAGCGGATCGGCCAGACCGTCTACCTCTCGGCCACCCCCGGCAGCTACGAGCTGTCGCGCGGCGACGGCTTCGTGGAGCAGATCATCCGGCCGACCGGCCTCGTCGACCCCGAGGTCGTCGTCAAGCCCACCGACGGCCAGATCGACGACCTCATCCATGAGATCCGCACCCGCACCGAGAAGGACGAGCGCGTCCTCGTCACCACCCTCACCAAGAAGATGGCCGAGGACCTCACCGACTACATGCTCGAACTGGGCATCCAGGTGCGGTATCTGCACAGCGACGTGGACACGCTGCGCCGGGTGGAGCTGCTGCGCGAGCTGCGCGCCGGCGAGTACGACGTGCTGGTCGGCATCAACCTGCTGCGGGAGGGCCTGGACCTGCCCGAGGTGTCGCTGGTCGCCATCCTCGACGCCGACAAGGAGGGCTTCCTGCGCTCCGGTACCTCGCTGATCCAGACCATCGGCCGCGCGGCGCGCAATGTCTCCGGCCAGGTCCATATGTACGCCGACAAGGTCACCC
Source organism: Streptomyces sp. NPDC048636 (assembly GCF_040650655.1). Lineage (NCBI taxonomy): Bacteria > Bacillati > Actinomycetota > Actinomycetes > Kitasatosporales > Streptomycetaceae > Streptomyces > Streptomyces sp. NPDC048636. Next base: position 902,384 of record NZ_JBEZHR010000002.1, read on the forward strand.
CGGCGATGGAGAAGGCCATCGAGGAGACCAACCGCCGCCGCGAGAAGCAGATCGCGTACAACACCGAGCGCGGTATCGACCCGCAGCCGCTGCGCAAGCGGATCGGCGACATCGTGGCCACCCTGGCCCGCGAGGAGATCGACACCAAGGAACTGCTGGGCACCGGCTACCGCCAGGCGGACCAGGGCAAGGGCAAGGCTCCGGTGCCCGCCCTGGGGTCGCAGAAGGCGGGCCGGAAGGGCGGCAAGGCGGCCGCGGGCAAGGACGGGGCACTGACCGACCGTCCGGCCGCCGAACTGGCCGAGCTGATCGAGGAGATGACCGAGCGGATGCGGGCCGCGGCGGCGGAGCTCCAGTTCGAGGTGGCGGCCCGGCTGCGGGACGAGGTGGGGGAGTTGAAGAAGGAGCTGCGGCAGATGAAGGAGGCCGGGCTCTCCTGATCCGCCCGGCTCCGGGGCACACCGCACCTCCGGGGCACACCGCACCTCCGGGGTGCCCCCGCCAGGTGCCGCGTCTCCGGCCGTGCCCGGCTGTGTTGCAAGAACGACACAAAAGCCGCCCGCCCGGCTGGAGTCCAGCCACCAGTGCATAGGGTTTTCGCAAGGGCCGCGCATTCCGGCGGACCAGGGCCGCGCCATGCGCAGGCCACGGGGCTTCGAGAGACGAGAGTGGGGACAGCACGTGACTGTCAACATGTCCAAGGGTCAGGCCATCAGCCTGCAGAAGGCCGACGGGGGCACCCTGACCGCGGTGCGGATGGGGCTGGGCTGGCAGGCGGCGCCTCGCCGTGGGCTGTTCGGATCACGTACCCGGGAGATCGACCTCGACGCGTCGGCGGTGCTCTTCGCCGACCAGCAGCCCACCGACGTCGTGTTCTTCCGTCATCTGGTGAGCGATGACGGCTCGGTGCGGCACACCGGTGACAACCTGGTCGGCGGCGCCGGTCAGGGCGGCGACGACGAGGCGATCCTGGTCGACCTCCAGCGGGTTCCGGTGCATATCAACCAGATCATCTTCACCGTGAACTCCTTCACCGGTCAGACCTTCACCGAGGTGCAGAACGCGTTCTGCCGTCTGGTGGACGAGACCAACGGCCAGGAGCTGGCGCGCTACACCCTCACCGGCGGCGGTCAGTACACCGCGCAGATCATGGCGAAGGTGCAGCGGGTGGGCAGCGGCTGGCAGATGAAGGCCGTGGGCGAACCGGCCAACGGCCGTACCTTCCAGGACCTGATGCCGCACATCCTGCCGCATCTGTAAGGCGCCGCTGTCCGTCGGCCCGGTGGCGCATCCGCCCGCCGGGCCGATCTGTTCGGCCATGACGCACACGACGCACGCGACGCACCTGACGCACACGACATACGCGACGCGTACAACGGCACACAACGAGGGGACGCAGCGATGACGGTCGAGCTGGTGCGGGGGCAGAACCACCCTCTGCCCCAGACCCGTTTGGAGATCCGGATCTCGGCGGGCAAACCGATCGTGGCCGGGGTGACACTCGGCGATGAACAGGGCACGGTGCGCGGGGCGGACCGGGTCGCCCACCCCGCCTCCCCGCAGCTGCCCGGTGTCGAGGTGCCGAAGCAGGCCGCGGCGGACCACCGGCTCGCCGTCGATCTCGGCGCGCTGCCCGAGGGCGTCCACCGGGTCACCGTGCTGCTCGCGCTGCCGACCGGTGTCGGCGGCCCGGTCCGATTCGGCGCCCTGGCCGCCCCGTTCGCGGCCGTCACCGGGCTCGACGGCACCGAGGTGGCCAGCTACACGGTCGCAGGTCTGGACGAGGAGTCCGCGGTGGTCGCGCTGGAGCTGTACCGTCGGCAGGACGCCTGGAAGGTGCGCGCCGTCGGCCAGGGGTACGCGGGCGGGCTCGCCGCGATGCTCCAGGACCAGGGGCTGCCGCGGGCCGCCGAACTCGCCGCGGAGATCAATGAGGCGGTGGCCCGGGGCATGGCCCGTTCGGTCGCCCAGCCGCCTCCCCGCTCCGGGGACGACGGACGGGTGCGGACCGCCACCGCGGGCGGCAGCTCCGAGCCCGGCCCGGTCCCGGCCCAGGCGCCGGGCCCGGCCCAGCCGCAGACGCCCGCCGCGTCCGGCTCCGGTGGCCCGGTCAGCTACCAGCACCCCGGCCGCCGTACGGCCACCCCGCCCACCCCGCCGCCGGCCGTCCCGCCCGCCGCGCCCGGTCAGCCCGCGCGCCCGGTCGCGGGCGACGCCTCCGGCTGGACGATGGACGAGCGGCTCTACAACCAGGTCTGGGGGATGTTCGAGGACCTGGCCCGGACCACCGCCGCCTACCGCAGCGCCGTGGACTTCGCGGACTCGCGGATGGAGCAGGAGCTGGACCGGGTGCTCTCCGATCCCCGCTCCCGGATCGGCGCCGCGGCCGACACCGCCCGCGCGGAGGCGCGCGCCAAGCACTCCGCGCTGGTGGACCAGGCCCGTGCCGCGCTCGACCGCGACCTGGCGCAGCTCGCCGCCGAGGCCGAGGTGGTCGAGCCCGCGCTGCCGCCCGCGTACGCCCGCTGGGAAGGCCCGGTATGGCAGGGCTACCAGGTACCGATGGAGATCCCGATGGCCCTGCGCCTGGGCGATCTGCACCTTCCCGAGAGCACCGAGCTGCGGATCCCCATGCTGGTGCGGCTGCCGCTGGAGCGCGGGCTGTGGATCGACTCCGGCCGGAGCGGCTCGCTCGAGAGCGCGATGCTGGAGTCCGGGGGGCTGCGCAAGCTGGCGTCGGACACCGCGGTGGCCATCGCCGCCCGGCTGCTGGCCGTCTATCCGGTGGGGGAGTTCCAGCTCCAGGTGATCGACCCGGCCGGGTCGGCCTCGGCCTCGTACGCCCCACTGCTGGAGTCGGGCGCGCTGCGGGCGCCCATGGCCGGGGCCCAGGGCGTGAGCCAGACGCTCGCCGCGCTGACCCGCCGGGTGGACCTGGTGCAGATGGCGGTCCGCAGCGGTGCCGCGGACGCGCTGCCGCCGGATGTGGACCCCGCCGAGCAGCTGCTGATCGTGCATGACTTCCCGCACGGCTTCGACGACCGGGCCGTGACCCAGCTGCGCTATCTCGCGGACGAGGGGCCCTCGGTGGGCGTGCATCTGATGATGGTCGCCGACCGGGACGACGCACGGGGCTATGGACCGGTGCTGGACCCGCTGTGGCGGTCGCTGCTGCGGATCACCCCGGTCGCCGACGACCATCTCGCCGACCCCTGGGTGGGGCACGCCTGGACCTATGAGCCCTCGCTCGCCCCGGCGGGCAGCCAGGTGCTGTGGCAGGTGATGGGCCAGGTGGCGCGCGCCAGGGAGGCGTACGGCAGGTAGGGCGGGCGGCAGGTAGGGCGGGCGGAGCCCGTCCGGACGCGCTCCGTCAGCGTCCCGCGGTGGCCCGCGATCCGGTCACCGCGGGTGCGCACTGGCTTGCGCATTGACTTGGCAAGCCCTTCCGACCTGCACTTTTGCCTCTTTCTTTACTCTTCCATGGGCATTCCTGTACTCTCTTTCCTACGGAGGGGAGTACTCCCGAACGGTGTTCCCGTCACCACGGATCGTGACCGTCTTTCGCTGAAGGCCGGACGCGATCCCGGGGCATCGGCCCGTGCGCACGCGCGGGCGGAAGAGACCTCCGGCAGCGACACGCTGAAACTGCCGCACACATGCCGGAGGAACCGTGACTGTCTCCCTGACCATGTGGGCACTGACCATCGCCGGTCTCAGTGCCCTCATAGCCGTCGACTTCTTCATCGGCGGCCGCAAACCGCATGAGGTCTCCCTCAAGGAGGCCGGGATCTGGACCACCGTCTGGATCGCCCTCGCCGGGCTCTTCGGCCTCGGCCTGCTGTTCTTCGCGGGCGGCCAGCCCTCCGGGGAGTTCTTCGCGGGCTTCATCACCGAGAAGTCGCTGAGCGTCGACAATCTCTTCGTCTTCGTCCTGATCATGGCGAAGTTCGCGGTGCCCACCATCTACCAGCAGCGCGTACTGATGGTCGGTGTACTGATCGCGCTGGTGCTGCGGGCAATCTTCATCGCCGGCGGCGCGGCGATCATCTCGACCTTCTCCTGGGTCTTCTACCTCTTCGGCGCCTTCCTCATCTGGACGGCCTGGAAGCTCATCCAGGAGGCGCGCTCCGGTGAGGAAGACGAGGAGTTCGAGGAGAACCGCCTGCTCAAGGCGGTCGAGCGGCGCGTCCCGTCCACCGACAAGTACCACGGCACCAAGCTGTTCATCAGGGAGAACGGCAAGCGGCTGATGACGCCGATGCTGATCGTCATGCTGGCGATCGGCACCACGGACGTCCTGTTCGCACTGGACTCGATCCCCGCGATCTTCGGTCTCACCCAGGACCCGTACATCGTCTTCACCGCCAACGCCTTCGCCCTGATGGGTCTGCGCCAGCTGTACTTCCTCATCGGCGGACTGCTCAAGAAGCTGGTCCACCTCTCGTACGGGCTGTCGGTCATCCTCGGCTTCATCGGTGTGAAGCTGGTGCTGCACGCGCTGCACGAGTCCGGGGTGGCCGTCCCCGAGATCAGCATCCCGGTCTCGCTCGGCGTCATCTGCGCGGTGCTCGCGATCACCACGGTCACCAGCCTCTACGCCTCGAAGAAGCAGGCCGCGGCGGAGGCCGGCACCACACCCGAGGCCGATGATCCGAAGCGGGAGAAGGACAGCGTGGACGTCTGACCCACGCCAGGGCGCGCATCGTCCCGCGCGCCCCCGTCCGACTCCCCTCACCAGGCGCGCACTCCGAGCACCCGGTGCGGGCGCCCCGCCCGGCGCCCACTCCGACGCACCCGGTGCGCGCGCCCGGGAAGGCGCCCCCTCCATCAGGCGGGCGCCTCTCCTGCCTCCAGAGGCCGTACGGCCGGCCGCTCCTCCACGGAGTGGTCGGCCGTCGGCCGCGTCTCGGGCAGCAGTGCGAAACAGCCCAGGCTGAGCAGGGCCACCGCGGTCAGATAGCCGGCCACCTCCCACGGCGGGCCGTCGCCGTGCGACAGCGCCGTGGCCACCACCGGGGTGAGCGCACCGCCCAGGACGCCCCCGAGGTTGTAGCCGACCGCCGCACCCGTACAGCGCACCCGTGCCTCGTACAGCTCCGGCAGATACGCCGAGATCACCGCGAACATGGTGATGAAGCCGAGCAGCGCCACCGCGAAGCCGAGGAACATCAAGGGGGGCTCCCCGGTGCGCAGCAGCGCGATCATCGGGAACATCCACACCACCGTGGCCGCGCAGCCCGCCAGACACATCGGCCGCCGTCCGAAGCGGTCCCCGAGATGGGCCGCCAGCGGGGTCAGGGCACCCATCACCGCCACCGCCGCCATGATGCAGCCCAGCATGACCGTACGGTCCACACCGAGCGTTTCCGTGCCGTACGCCAGGGACCAGGTGCTGACCGCGTAGAAGACGGCGTAGCCGACCGCCAGCCCGCCCGCGGTGAGCAGCACCAGCCGCCAGTGGCCGCGCACCACCTCGGTCAGCGGGGCGGTGGCCCGCCCACCGTGCTCGGCCAGCTCACGGAAGCGCGGACTCTCGGTCAGCCGGGTGCGCAGCAGCAGCCCGGCGCCCGCCAGCACCCCCGCCACCCAGAACGGCACCCGCCACCCCCAGGAGCGGAACTCGGCGTCGCTGAGCATCGCCGAGAGGGCCAGCATGATGCCGTTCGCCAGCAGGAATCCGACGGCCGGGCCGATCTGCGGAAAGCCCGACCACAGCCCGCGCCGCCGGGCGGGCGCGTGCTCCGCGGTCAGCAGCACCGCACCGCCCCATTCACCGCCGACCCCGAGCCCCTGGAGGAAGCGCAGGATCAGCAGTAGTACGGGGGCGGCGACCCCGATGGAGTCGTAGGTGGGAACGAAGCCCACCGCGACCGTGGCCAGACCGGTCAGCAGCAGCGAGGCGACCAGGACCGGCCGCCGTCCGTGGCGGTCCCCGAGCGGCCCGAAGAGCAGGGCGCCGAGCGGCCGCGCGATGAAGCCGACGGCGAAGGTCGAGAAGGCGGCCAGGGTCCCGGCGAGCGGGGAGAAGGTGGGGAAGAACAGCGGGCCGAGGACGAGGGCCGCGGCCGTGCCGTAGGCGAAGAAGTCATAGAACTCGATCGCGGTACCGGCCAGGGACGCGGCGGCGAGTCGGGCCATGGACGGGGAGCGGTCAGCGTGCATGCCGCGCCAACCGCCGTCACCCGCCACCGGTTACGGGGCGGACGACGGCGTACGGAGGGGCCGGGGGCTCCGGCGGCGCGCGGAGGGTCGTTACCAGCCGCGCTTGCGCCACTCGCCCAGCTGCGGGCGCTCGGCGCCGAGCGTGGTGTCGTCGCCGTGGCCGGGGTAGACCCAGGTCTCGTCCGGCAGCCGGTCGAAGATCTTGGTCTCGACGTCGTGGATGAGGCTCTGGAACGCCTTGGGGTCCTTGAAGGTGTTGCCGACCCCGCCCGGGAAGAGGCAGTCGCCGGTGAACACGTGGGGGTGGCCGTGCGGGTCGTCGTAGACCAGCGCGATGCTGCCCGGGGTGTGGCCGACCAGGTGGCGGGCGGTCAGCTCGACCCGGCCGACGCGCAGGGTGTCGCCGTCCTCCACCAGGACGTCGGTGGGTACCGGGATGCCCTCCGCGTCATAACGGCCCGCGTAGGTACGGGCGCCGGTGGCCTCCGTCACCTCGCGCAGCGCGTCCCAGTGGTCCTGGTGGCGGTGGGTGGTGACCACGGAGGCGATCCCGCTGTCGCCGATGAGGGAGAGCAGGGTGCCCGGCTCGGCGGCGGCGTCGATCAGCAACTGCTCGTCGGTGGCCCGGCAGCGCAGCAGATACGCGTTGTTGTGCATGGGGCCGACCGCGACCTTCGAGATCATGAGATCGGTCAGTTCGTGCACGTCCGCCGGTCCGCCGACCGTCACCGCTCCGCTGTAGGTCATGGCCTCAGCCTAGTGGCGGCAGCACCGGGGCGGGGCCGCCCGCCCAGAACAGATCCGCGCCGTCCGTACGGCCGGTGAGCCAGCCCAGCAGGGCGGCCGGGGAGCCGCTGACGGTCAGCGGGGTCTCGTCCGGCGCCGCGGCCCGGCCGGTGTGCCGCGCGGAGTCCGCGCCCGGCACGGTCAGCCGCAGCGGGGGAATAGCGGGGTGCCCCGCCAACCTTGTAGAGGTGAGGACGTCGAGCTGGCGCTCGACGGACTCGGCCGGCAGGTCCGCCACGGTGTAGCCGATGGCGAGGTCGACATGGTGCAGCTCGACCTCGGCCAGGCGGCGCGGCGGGAGTCCGGCGGCCGGTTCGCGTACCCCGCCGCGCAGGGTGACCTCGCGGGACCGGTGCTCCACCGGGAGCGCCGCGACCGCGGTGTCGAAGCGGGCGGCCGCGGTGCGCAGATCGTCCAGGTGGGCCGGGAGCGGACGGGCCGCGTCCCGTGCGATCTCGGCGTCCCGCGCCTTGTCGTCGCGGTACATCGGGATCTCCTCGCCGGTGCGTGCCCCTGTGAGCAGGTTCACCAGGGCGTCGGCGTTGCGCGCCAGGTGCGCCAGCACATGGCCGCGGGTCCAGCCCGGCAGGGCGGAGGGCTCGGTGAGGGCGGTGTCGTCCAGCCGGGCGACCGCCGTCAGCAGCCGGTTCGTCGCCTCGGTGACGGCGGCGGCGTCGGATGCGTAGTCGCTCATGTCCCGACCGTAGTGCGAGCCACACGTTCGGGTGAACCCGGCTCACTACCCCCGCAAATCGAATGTGCGTGCTATAGGCTCGGCGTGCTGCATCCTTAAGACATCGCCGAGGCGCCCTCATACTCTTGGTCTGGGGGCTTCGCTCCGCTCCGTTCCTGCTCATCGGCAGGGAGCCCCGGAAGCGGGCCCGGCACACCCACCTCTCTCAAGAAAGGTGCCGACCGGCGTGGCCGACCGTCTCACCGTCCGTGGCGCTCGTGAGCACAACCTCAAGAACGTCTCGCTCGACCTCCCGCGTGACTCTCTCATCGTCTTCACCGGTCTGTCCGGGTCGGGCAAGTCGTCCCTCGCGTTCGACACGATCTTCGCCGAGGGGCAGCGCCGCTACGTCGAGTCGCTCTCCTCCTACGCCCGTCAGTTCCTGGGCCAGATGGACAAGCCCGATGTGGATTTCATCGAGGGCCTGTCCCCGGCGGTGTCCATCGACCAGAAGTCCACCTCGCGCAATCCGCGCTCCACGGTCGGCACCATCACCGAGGTCTATGACTACCTCCGGCTGCTGTTCGCCCGGATCGGCAAACCGCACTGCCCCGAATGCGGCCGCCCCATCGCCCGCCAGTCGCCGCAGGCGATCGTGGACCGGGTGCTGGAGCTGCCCGAGGGCAGCCGCTTCCAGGTGCTCTCGCCGCTGGTGCGCGAGCGCAAGGGGGAGTTCGTCGACCTCTTCTCCGACCTCCAGTCCAAGGGATACAGCCGGGCCCGGGTGGACGGCACCACCGTCCAGCTGACCGAGCCGCCCAAGCTGAAGAAGCAGGAGAAGCACACCATCGAGGTGGTCATCGACCGTCTCACCGTCAAGGACAGCGCCAAGCGCCGGCTGACGGACTCGGTGGAGACCGCGCTCGGGCTCTCCGGCGGCATGGTGATCCTCGATTTCGTGGATCTCGACGAAGACGATCCGCAGCGTGAGCGGATGTTCTCCGAGCACCTCTACTGCCCGTACGACGACCTGTCGTTCGAGGAGCTGGAGCCGCGCTCCTTCTCGTTCAACTCACCGTTCGGCGCCTGCCCGGAGTGCACCGGCATCGGCACCCGGATGGAGGTCGATCCCGAGCTGATCGTCCCGGACGAGGAGAAGTCGCTCGACGAGGGCGCCATCCACCCCTGGTCCCACGGCCACACCAAGGATTACTTCGGTCGGCTGGTCGGCGCGCTCGCCGACGCACTGGGCTTCCGTACCGACATCCCCTGGGCCGGGCTGCCGCAGCGCGCCAAGAAGGCGCTGCTCCAAGGGCACAAGACCCAGATCGAGGTCCGCTACCGCAATCGCTACGGCCGTCAGCGCGCTTACACCACCGCCTTCGAAGGCGCGGTGCCCTTCGTCAAGCGGCGCCACTCGGAGGCGGAGAGCGACTCCAGCCGGGAGCGCTTCGAGGGCTATATGCGCGAGGTGCCCTGCCCCACCTGTGAGGGCACCCGGCTCAAGCCGATCGTGCTCGCGGTCACCGTGCAGGGCCGGTCCATCGCGGAGGTCTCCGCGATGTCGATCAGCGACTGTGCCGAGTTCCTGCGGAGCATGAAGCTCACCGCCCGCGAGAAGACCATCGCCGAGCGGGTGCTCAAGGAGGTCAACGAGCGGCTGCGGTTCCTGGTCGACGTCGGCCTGGACTATCTCTCGCTCAACCGCGCGGCGGGCACCCTCTCCGGCGGCGAGGCCCAGCGGATCCGGCTGGCCACCCAGATCGGCTCCGGTCTGGTCGGGGTGCTCTATGTGCTGGACGAGCCGTCGATCGGTCTCCACCAGCGCGACAACCACCGGCTGATCGAGACACTGGTGCGGCTGCGCGACCTCGGTAACACCCTGATCGTGGTCGAGCACGACGAGGACACCATCAAGACCTCGGACTGGGTGGTGGACATCGGCCCCGGCGCCGGTGAGCACGGCGGCAAGGTCGTCCACAGCGGACCGCTGAGCGAGCTGCTGGTCAACGAGGAGTCGATGACCGGGCACTATCTGTCCGGTAAGAAGGTCATCCCGCTGCCCGCGCTGCGGCGGCCGGTGGACCCCAAGCGGCAGCTGACGGTCCACGGCGCCCGGGAGAACAACCTCCAGGACATCAATGTGTCCTTCCCGCTCGGGGTGCTCACCGCGGTCACCGGTGTCTCGGGCTCGGGTAAGTCCACCCTGGTCAACGACATCCTCTACACCCATCTGGCCCGTGAGCTGAACGGTGCGCGGGCGGTCCCCGGGCGCCATACCCGGGTCGCCGGTGACGACCTGGTCGACAAGGTGGTGCATGTCGACCAGTCGCCGATCGGCCGTACCCCGCGGTCCAACCCGGCCACGTACACCGGTGTTTTCGACCATGTGCGCAAGCTGTTCGCCGAGACGATGGAGGCGAAGGTGCGCGGCTATCTGCCGGGCCGCTTCTCCTTCAACGTCAAGGGCGGCCGCTGCGAGAACTGCTCGGGTGACGGCACCATCAAGATCGAGATGAACTTCCTGCCGGATGTGTATGTGCCGTGCGAGGTCTGTCATGGCGCGCGCTACAACCGGGAGACCCTGGAGGTGCACTACAAGGGCAAGTCCATCGCCGAGGTGCTGGACATGCCGATCGAGGAGGCGCTCGACTTCTTCGAGGCGGTGCCCACGATCAGCCGCCATCTGCGCACGCTCAACGAGGTGGGGCTCGGTTATGTCCGGCTGGGACAGCCCGCGCCGACCCTCTCCGGTGGTGAGGCCCAGCGGGTCAAGCTGGCCAGTGAGCTCCAGAAGCGGTCCACCGGGCGCACCGTCTATGTGCTCGACGAGCCCACCACCGGGCTGCACTTCGAGGACATCAGCAAGCTGATCAGTGTGCTCTCCGGACTGGTCGACAAGGGCAATACGGTGATCGTCATCGAGCACAACCTCGATGTGATCAAGACGGCCGACTGGGTGGTGGACATGGGCCCCGAGGGCGGCAGCGGCGGTGGTCTGGTGATCGCCGAGGGCACCCCGGAGAATGTGGCCTCCGTTCCGGCCAGCCACACCGGGAAGTTCCTGCGGGACATGCTGGGCGACCGGGTGAGCGACGCGATGGTGCCCGCGGCGCGCAGCGGCGGTAAGAACAGCGCCGGAGCGAAGAAGACCGCGGCCAAGAAGGCGCCCGCCAAGAGCGCGGCGAAGAAGACCGCCGCCAAGAAGACCGCCACGGCCGCCGCGGCCGCCACGAAGAAGGCGGCGGCCAAGAAGGCGGCCGGTAAGTAGCGCTACGCGCCTGTGGCCCGGCCCGCCGTGTTGAACGGCGGGCCGGGCCATGGGAGTTGGTGGGCCACCCGGCCGGGAGGCCCCGCTGCGTCAGATCAGCTCGGCGGCGTAGGGCGGTTCGGCGCCTGCCCGTGAGCAGGTGATCGCGGCCGCCCGCGCCGCGAAGCCCAGCACATCCCGCCAGACCGCCTCGTCCAGCGTGCCGAGCGCGGACGCCGACAGCGCGTCATGGCCCGCGAGCCGGTGCAGCAGCGCGGCGTTCACGGTATCGCCCGCGCCGATGGTGTCCACGATCTCCACCCGCTCACCCGGCACCGCACGGCCACCGCCGTCCCGGCAGCGCACGCTCATCCCGTCCCCGCCGTGGGTGAGCACCACCGCGGCCGGACCGGCCGTCAGCCACTCCTGTATCGCCGCGTCCACGTCATCGGAGTCCGCCAGCCAGAGCGCGTCCTCGACCGACAGCTTCAGCAGCCCCACATACGGCAGCCAGCCGCGGAAGCGGGCCCGGTAGGCGTCCGCGTCCGCGATCAGACCGGTGCGGATATTGGGGTCCAGCGTGGTGAACACCCCGCGCTCCGCCTCACGTCGCAGCAGCGCCTCGTAGGCACTGGCGCCCGGCTCCAGCACCAGCGAACAGGTGCCGAGCGAGAGGGCGGTGACCCCGTCGGGCAGCGACTCCGGCAGGGCGAACAGCCGGTCCGCGGTGCCCTCGACATAGAAGCCGTAGCCCGCCGAACCGTCGGCGCCGATGGACGCCACCGCGAGAGTGGTGGGCTCCGGGCCGCGCTGCACCAGCGCGGTGTCCACACCGTCCTTCCGCAGCCCGGACAGCAGCGCCTCACCGAAGCTGTCGGTGGACACCCGTGAGCAGAACGCGGTGGGCGAGCCCAGCCGGGCCAGCGCCATCGCCGTGTTGTACGGGCCGCCGCCGCGCCGGGGCAGCAAAGCGGGCAGCTCACCGCCCGGCGGCGTCGCACCACCGGGCACGAGGTCGATCAGGGCTTCTCCGGCGACGACGATCACGGATCGGATCCTTTCCTGGTGCGGACCGGGGTCTCAGGCGGCACAGCCGCAGGAGGTGCGATGGACAAAGGAGCAGGGCAGCCGGACGGTCCTGGGCGGCCGTGCCGGGTCCGCCAGCCGGTCGAGCAGCAGCCCCAGCGCGGTTCCGCCGATCTCCCGGCTGGGCTGGGCGATCGCGGTGAGCCCGGGGGAGAACACATCGGCCCAGGAGAAGTCGTCGAAGCAGACGAGCGCGATGTCCTCCGGGACGCCCAGACCCGCCGCCCGCAGGGCGCGCAGCGCGCCGATGGTCATCGCGTTGTTCGCGGTGATGAGCGCGGTGGGCGGGGCGGGGAGGGCGAGCAGCCGCTGGGTGGCCTCCTCGGCGCCGCGCGCCTCCGAGTGGCCGCCCGCCAGCAGTTCCGGGGCGAACGGCAGCCCATGGGAGCGCAGCCCCGCCCGGTATCCCGCGATCCGCTCCGTGCTGGTGCTCAGCCCCGGCTCCCCGGCGATCATGCCGATCCGGGTGTGGCCGAGACCGGTGAGGTGGCGGACCAACTGCTCGACCGGGGCGGTGTTCTCGGCGCACACCTGGTCATGGCCGTCGCCCACCAGCCGGTCGAGGAAGACCGCGGGCACCTCGCGCCGGGTCAGATAGTCCACCAGCGCCGAGGGCTCGGCGGACGGGGCCACGATCACCCCGTCCACCCGCCGCTCATGGAGGAGTTGGACCACCATGCGCTCATGGGCGGGGTCATCGTGCGGATCGGCGATCAGCAGGCTGTAACCGTGTTCGAGGGCGCGCGCCTCGACCCCCTGGAGGATCTCGGTGAAGTACGGATTGCTGATCGCCGAGACGGCCAGCCCGATCGACCGGGTGCGCGCGGTGACCAGGGAGCGCGCGAGCGTGTTCGGGGTGTATCCGAGGGTGTCGATGGCGTCCAGGACCGCCCGGCGGGTGTCCGGGCGCACCGGCCGGGTCTCGTTGAGCACATGCGAGACGGTGGCCACGGACACGCCCGCGCGCCGCGCCACATCCGCCATGGTCGTCATCCGCCGTCCCTCTCGCCCTCTCGCCGTCCTCGCGAGGCCGTGCCGCGCCATGTGCCACGCCCCACCGGTCCTGCCCGCCGGGGGAACGTACACCACTCCGGGGCGTGACGTAAACGCTTGCGCAAGCGTTTACGCGATGCCCGGTTCCTGACCGCCGCCACGACCACCGCCGCGCCCGCCACCACGACCACCGCCGCGCCCGCCACCACGGCCCGGCCGCGGTGGCGGCCGGAGCGATCTGTACCGGTATCGTCGTTACGCCACGACCCTGACCAGGAGCCCGCTATGAGCAGCCAGCCCGCCTCCCGACGAACCGTGCTGTGCGGCGCGGCCCTGGCCGGTGCCGCGGGCCTCGGCGCCGTCGCCTGCTCCGCGGGCGGCGGGGACGCGAAGGCCCCCGCCACCCCCACGGCCCCCGTCGACCTCGGCGCGGCCGACGCCGTCCCGGCCGGTGGCGCCAAGATCTACCGGGAGGACCGGGTGGTGGTCGCACGGGACGCGGACGGTGCGTACACGGCGTTCAGCGCGGTGTGCACACATGCCGGATGCGTGGTGGACGCGGTCGAGGACGGCAAGATCAGCTGCTCCTGTCACGGCAGCCAGTTCGACGCCCGGACCGGCAAGGTCCTCCAGGGCCCGGCCACCCGGCCGCTGCCCGCCGTCCCGGTCACCGCCAAGGGCGGGAAGCTCGTCGCGGGCCCGGACGCCTGACGCCCACCGGCCGTACGCCCCGTCACGCGCGGACGCCCCCGGAGCCGCTGTCGATGCCCCCGGCGCCGCGTCCGCCGGGCACCGGAAGTGTCACTCCCCGCAAGTAGGGTGGTGACCATGGCCGACCCGAGCAGTTACCGCCCCAAGCCGGGACAGATCCCCGACTCGCCGGGGGTCTACAAGTTCCGTGATGAGCACGGCCGGGTGATCTATGTCGGAAAGGCGAAGAGCCTGCGCCAGCGGCTCTCCTCGTACTTCCAGGACCTCGCCGGTCTCCACCCGCGCACCCGCACCATGGTCACCACGGCCGCGGCGGTCGAGTGGACCGTGGTCTCCACCGAGGTCGAGGCGCTCCAGCTCGAGTATTCGTGGATCAAGGAGTTCGATCCCCGGTTCAACGTCAAATACCGTGACGACAAGAGCTATCCGTCCCTCGCGGTCACGCTCAACGAGGAGTTCCCCCGGGTCCAGGTCATGCGCGGGCCCAAGAAGAAGGGCGTGCGCTATTTCGGCCCGTACGCCCATGCCTGGGCCATCCGCGAGACCGTCGATCTGATGCTGCGGGTGTTCCCCGTACGCACCTGCTCCGCAGGGGTGTTCAAGCGCTCCGCCCAGATCGGCCGCCCCTGTCTGCTGGGTTATATCGGCAAGTGCTCGGCACCCTGCGTGGGCCGGGTCACCGCCGGGGAGCACCGTGAACTGGCCGAGGAGTTCTGTGACTTCATGGCCGGGCGCACCGGCACCTATCTGCGCCGCCTGGAGCAGCGGATGCAGGAGGCGGCCGAGGAGATGGAGTACGAGAAGGCCGCCCGGCTGCGTGACGACATAGGGGCGCTCAAGCGCGCCATGGAGAAGAACGCGGTGGTGCTCGCCGACGCCACCGACGCCGACCTGATAGCGGTCGCCGAGGACGAGCTGGAGGCGGCCGTCCAGATCTTCCATGTGCGCGGCGGCCGGGTGCGCGGGCAGCGCGGCTGGGTCACCGACAAGGTCGAGGCCGTGGATACCGCCGATCTCGTCGAGCACGCCCTGCAACAGCTCTACGGCGAGGAGCGGGGCGACGCGGTGCCCAAGGAAGTGCTGGTGCCCGCGGTGCCGGACCCCGCCGAGCCGGTCACCCAGTGGCTCACCGACCGCAGGGGCTCCCGGGTCGATCTGCGCATCCCGCAGCGCGGCGACAAGAAGGACCTGATGGCCACCGTGCAGCGGAACGCCCAGCAGGCGCTGGTGCTGCACAAGACCAAGCGCGCCTCCGATCTGACCACCCGTTCCCGGGCGCTGGAGGAGATCGCGGTCGCCCTGGATCTGGACTCCGCACCGCTGCGCATCGAGTGCTTCGACATCTCCCACCTCCAGGGCGAGGACGTGGTGGCCTCCATGGTGGTCTTTGAAGACGGGCTCGCCAGGAAGAGCGAGTACCGCCGGTTCCAGATCAAGAGCTTCGCCGGCCAGGACGACGTGCGCTCCATGCATGAGGTGGTCGGCCGCCGCTTCCGCCGCTACCTCCAGGAGAAGCAGCGGACGGGGGAGTGGGAGGAGGAGCCTCACGAGGAGCCCACCGCCGTCCCCGAGGACACCGAGGCCCCGCAGGGCACCGGTGCCCTCCAGGACACAGAGGTCCCACAGGGCACCGAGGCCCCTCAGGACACCGACGCCCCCGAAGGGACCCCCGCCCCCGAACGGACCCCCGTCCTCCCGGAAGCGGCTCCGGGTGAGTCCGGCGAGTCCTCCGGCCCCCTCGACGACAGCGGCCGCCCCAAGCGGTTCGCCTACCCCCCGCAGCTCGTGGTGGTCGACGGCGGTCAGCCCCAGGTCGCCGCCGCCCAGCGGGCCCTGGAGGAGCTGGGCATCGACGATGTGGCCGTCTGCGGCCTCGCCAAGCGGCTGGAGGAGGTCTGGCTGCCCGGTGAGGACGACCCGGTGGTGCTGCCCCGCAGCAGCGAAGGGCTCTACCTGTTGCAGCGGATCCGGGACGAGGCCCACCGCTTCGCCATCTCCTACCAGCGCAGCAAGCGCGCCAAGTCCATGAAGGCCGGACCGCTGGACGCCGTGCCGGGGCTGGGCGAGAGCCGTAAGCAGGCGCTGCTGAAGCACTTCGGGTCCCTCAAACGGCTGCGCGCCGCCACCATCGAGCAGATTTGCGAGGTGCCCGGCGTGGGCCGTAAGACGGCGGAGACGGTGGCCGCCGCTCTCACCCGGGCGGCCCCTGCCGCTCCTGCGGTGAACACCGCCACAGGAGAGATCATTGAGGATGAGACCGCGACCGCGGTGCCGTCCGCGAATCGGGGGACGAGATCATGACAGAGCACAAGAGCGCGACAGAACACGAGAACCACGGAGACGGAGCGCAGGTGGCGACGGGCACGACGGGTGAGGGCGCCGAGGCGGCGGCCATCCCCGAGCTGGTGATCATCTCTGGAATGTCCGGCGCGGGCCGCAGCACCGCCGCCAAGTGTCTGGAGGACCTCGGCTGGTTCGTCGTGGAC
The DNA here is from genome assembly GCF_040650655.1 of Streptomyces sp. NPDC048636. NCBI lineage: Bacteria > Bacillati > Actinomycetota > Actinomycetes > Kitasatosporales > Streptomycetaceae > Streptomyces > Streptomyces sp. NPDC048636. Next base: position 918,531 of record NZ_JBEZHR010000002.1, read on the forward strand.
AATCTGCCGCCCGCGCTGATTCCGACCATGGTCGACCTCGGCGCCCGGTCACAGGGCAATGTGGCCCGGATCGCCGTGGTGGTGGACGTCCGCGGCCGTCGCTTCTTCGACAACCTCCGGGAGTCGCTCGCGGACCTGGCGGCCAAGAGCGTCAAGCGGCGCGTGCTGTTCCTGGAGGCGTCCGACGAGGCGCTGGTGCGCCGTTTCGAATCCGTGCGCCGTCCGCATCCGCTCCAGGGCGACGGCCGGATCGTCGACGGGATCGCCGCCGAGCGCGATCTCCTGCGTGAGCTGCGCGGTGACGCCGATCTGGTGATCGACACCTCCAGCCTCAACGTGCACGAGCTGCGCGCCAAGATGGACGCCCAGTTCGCCGGTGAGGAGGAGCCCGAGCTGCGGGCCACCGTCATGTCCTTCGGCTACAAGTACGGTCTGCCCGTCGACGCCGACCTGGTGGTGGACTGCCGCTTCCTGCCCAATCCGCACTGGGTTCCCGAGCTGCGCCCCTTCACCGGGCTCAACGAGGAGGTGTCCGGCTATGTGTTCAACCAGCCGGGCGCCAAGGAGTTCCTCGACCGCTACGCCGAGCTGCTCCAGCTCATCGCCGCGGGCTACCGCCGCGAGGGCAAGCGCTATGTGACCATCGCCATCGGCTGCACCGGCGGTAAGCACCGCAGCGTGGCGATGTCCGAGCGGCTCGCCCCGAGGCTGGCCGCCGAGGGCGTCGAGACCGTCATCGTCCACCGTGACATGGGGCGCGAGTGACGATTCGAACCAGGCGGCTGCGACGGCTGGTCGGCGCCCGAACGACCCGGGGCGCCCAGCCCAAGGTCGTGGCGCTCGGCGGCGGTATGGGCCTGTCCGCCTCGCTCGCCGCGCTGCGCCGGATCACCGGAGATCTCACCGCGGTCGTCACCGTGGCCGACGACGGGGGCTCCAGCGGACGGCTCCGCGACGAGCTGGGCGTGCTGCCGCCCGGCGATCTGCGCAAGGCGCTGGCGGCGCTCTGCGGGGACGACGACTGGGGTCAGACCTGGTCCCGGGTGATCCAGCACCGCTTCATCAGCGAGGGTGAGCTGCATGACCACGCGGTCGGCAATCTGCTGATCGTCGCCCTCTGGGAGCAGCTGGGCGACCATGTGAAGGCGCTGGACCTGGTGGGCAAGCTGCTCGGCGCGCACGGCCGGGTGCTGCCGATGTCGGCCGTGCCGCTGGAGCTCCAGGCGTATGTGCGCGGCCATGACCCGGCGCGCCCGGAGGAGGTCTCCACGGTCGCGGGGCAGGCGACCGTGGCGCTCACGCCGGGCGAGGTCCAGTCGGTGCACCTCGTCCCGCACGACCCGCCCGCCGTACCCGAGGCCGTCGAGGCGGTCATGGACGCCGACTGGGTGGTTCTCGGGCCCGGATCCTGGTTCTCCTCCGTCCTCCCGCATCTGCTGGTGCCGGACCTGCTCCAGGCGCTCACCGACACCAAGGCGCGCCGGGTGCTCTCCCTGAACCTCGCCCCCCAGCCGGGCGAAACCGATGGCTTCTCCCCGCAGCGTCATTTGGAGGTTTTGGCCCGACACGCCCCTAAACTCGCCTTCGACGTGGTGCTGGCCGACGAGGCCGCCGTTCCCGACCAGAGCAGTCTGTGCGACGCCGCGAAGCGGCTGGGCGGCACGGTCGAGCTTGCGCCGGTGGCCGCGACCGACGGTGCCCCGAAGCACGACCCGGAGCTTCTGGCGGCCGCGTACGACCGTATTTTTCGGATGCATGGAAGGATCGGCCCATGGCGATGACGGCAGCGGTGAAGGACGAAATCTCCCGGCTTCCCGTCACCCGCACCTGCTGCCGGAAAGCGGAGGTCTCGGCGATCCTGCGGTTCGCGGGCGGTCTGCACCTGGTCAGCGGGCGCATCGTGATCGAAGCGGAGCTGGACACGGGCATCGCCGCCCGCAGAGTCCGCAAGGACATCCTGGAGATCTTCGGCCACTCCTCCGACCTGGTGGTGATGGCCCCCGGCGGGCTGCGCCGCGGCAGCCGGTACGTGGTGCGGGTGGTGGCGGGCGGTGACCAGCTGGCACGGCAGACCGGCCTGGTCGACGGCCGCGGCCGGCCGATCCGCGGACTGCCGCCGCAGGTCGTCTCCGGAGCCACCTGTGACGCCGAGGCCGCCTGGCGCGGGGCCTTTCTGGCCCATGGCTCGCTCACCGAGCCGGGCCGCTCCTCCTCCCTGGAGGTGACCTGCCCCGGTCCGGAGGCCGCGCTCGCCCTGGTCGGTGCGGCGCGTCGGCTCCAGATCGCCGCGAAGGCACGCGAGGTCCGCGGAGTGGACCGGGTTGTCGTCCGGGACGGTGATGCCATCGGCGCGTTGTTGACGCGGCTGGGGGCGCATGAGTCGGTTCTCGCCTGGGAGGAGCGGCGGATGCGCCGCGAGGTCCGGGCCACCGCCAACCGGCTGGCCAACTTCGACGACGCCAATCTGCGCCGTTCGGCCCGGGCCGCCGTGGCCGCCGGGGCCCGGGTGCAGCGCGCCCTGGAGATCCTGGGCGAGGAGGTGCCCGAGCATCTGGCCGCCGCCGGCCGGCTGCGTATGGAGCACAAGCAGGCGTCGCTCGAGGAGCTGGGCGCCCTCGCCGACCCGCCGCTGACCAAGGACGCGGTCGCGGGCCGGATCCGGCGGCTGCTGGCCATGGCCGACAAGCGCGCCCAGGATCTGGGCATCCCCGGCACCGAGTCGACCCTGACCGACGAGATGGCCGAGGGCATGGTCGGCTGACCGGGCCCCGTCCGCGTCGTCCCGCACTTCCGAACGGCCGCCCCCGGACCCCGACCGGGCCCGGGGGAGCACCTTTTACCCCACTGTTGACATGGCCATGGGCCGACATCAGTCTTAGCGCCTGCGCAACCCACATGCGTCGGACGACAGCCAGGGGGGCTCATGCACAGACGCAAGGCGAGACCGATCAGATCGCTCGTCGCGGTGGCTTCACTGCTTCTGGGGGGACTGGCCGCGGCACCCGCCGCACAGGCACAGCCCACCGCGGACACCTCGGCCGACGGACTGTCCGTCTGGACGGCCGAGGTGAGCAAGGCTCAGATCCCGTTGCTGCTGCGCTCCGGCGCGGACGGGCATGAACTCGGCCGCCAGGTCCCGGAGAAGGGCCACGGCGCCGTCGAGCTCTACCTCACCGGGAAGCAGGCCGCGAAGCTGCGCGGCAAGGGGGTGCGGCTCACCGAGAAGAAGGTGTCCGCACAGGCCCGCAACCGTCTCAAGGCCGCGGGCGACGGGGTGTTCCGCCCCTACAGCGGTGAGGGCGGGCTGAAACAGGAGATCGTCGAGACCGGTCAGGCCCATCCCGGTCTTACCAAGGTGGTCAGCATCGGCAAGACCACCCAGGGCAAGGACATCCTCGCGCTCAAGCTCACCAAGGGCGCCGCGAAGTCCCGCGACGGCAGCAAGCCCTCGGTGCTGTACATGTCGAACCAGCACGCCCGGGAGTGGATCACGCCGGAGATGACCCGGCGGCTGATGCACTACTACCTCGACAACTATGGCAAGGACGACCGCGTCACCCGGATCGTGGACCGCACCGAACTGTGGTTCGTCCTCTCCGCCAACCCGGACGGCTACGACTACACCCACCAGAGCCCGGCCAACCGCCAGTGGCGCAAGAACCTGCGCGACAACAACGGCGATGGAAAGATCACCCCCGGCGACGGTGTCGACCCCAACCGGAACTTCCCCTACAAGTGGGGCTACGACAACGAGGGCTCGTCGGCCGACCCGGCCGATGAGACCTACCGCGGCCCCGCCCCCGGCTCCGAACCCGAGACCAAGGCGCTGGACTCCTTCGAGAAGCGCATCGGTTTCGACTACGGCATCAACTACCACTCGGCCGCCGAACTGCTGCTCTACGGCGTCGGCTGGCAGGTCGCCACCCCCACCCCCGACGACGTCCTCTACAAGTCGCTCGCCGGCACCCCGGAGCACTCGGCGATCCCCGGCTATCACCCGCAGGTCTCCTCCGAGCTGTACACGACCAACGGCGAGGCCGACGGCCACGCGGCCAACGTCAACGGGATGATGATGTTCACCCCGGAGATGTCGACCTGTCAGACCGCCTCCGGTGTGGACCCCGATGACGCCTGGAAGCCCGGCGACTGCGCCTCCGTCTTCACCTTCCCGGACGACGAGAAACTGATCCAGCAGGAGTTCACCAAGAACATCCCGTTCGCGCTCTCCGTCGCCGAGACCGCGGTACACCCGGACCGGCCCTCCTCGTCGGTCGGACTGGACGCGCCCGACTTCACCCCGGACGCCTTCACCACCTCCTACGCCCGCGGCGGCGACCAGGACGTCGCCGTCACCGTCCGTAAGAGCGTGCGTGACAAGCGGCTCAACTACCGCGTGGACGGCGGCCGTACCCACACCGAGGCGCTCAAGCCCTGGAAGGGCGGGGAGAGCTACGGCGGCGAGGACAACCTCACGTTCGACCAGTACCGCGCCACCGTCGAGGGCGCGGATCCCGGTGAGAAGGTCAAGGTCTGGTACACCGGCCGTACCAGGAGCGGCAAACGGACCGCCAGCGAGCCGTTCACCTATACGGTCGCCTCCCGGCCCCGCGCCGACACGCTGGTGATCGCCGAGGAGGGCGGCAGCGACCCGGCCCGGCACACCGCCGCGTACACCAAGGCGCTCGCCGACAACGGCCGTAAGGCCGCCGTCTGGGACGTCGCGGCCAAGGGCGCGCCCTCCGCGCTCGGGGTGCTCGACCACTTCCGCACCGTGCTCTGGTACACCGGCGCCGAACGGCCCGGCGGCAAGACCCTGCTGGCCGTACGCGACTTCCTCAACGAGGGAGGGAAGCTGATCACCACCGGTGAGCGCGCCGGTGGCAGTTCCGAGGTGGGCCCGGCCGACACCGACGACTTCAGCCAGTACTACCTGGGCGCCGACAGCCGGATCACCCTCAAGTCGCCGGCGGCCTACCAGGGCGGCGGCGCGCTCAAGGGCACCGCGGCCACCCTGGGCGACGCCCCCGGCAACCCGCTGGACACCGCGGGCGGCTACACCGTCACCTCCGATGTGCTGCCGCCGAAGGACTTTCCGCAGTTCCGCAGCGCGGGCGCGGGCGAGTACCCCGGCGCGCGCTCCCCGTACCAGCCGTACGAGGGCGACTGGATGGCGGCGGCGGGTCACCACGACAACTCCTGGAAGCGGCTCACCCGCACCGTCGATCTGACCGGGGTGGGCGCGGCCGACAAGCCGAACCTGACCTTCCGGCTCAGCCATGACACGGAGCCCGGCTACGACCATGTGATCGTCGAGGCCCACACCGTGGGTCAGGACGACTGGACCACACTGCCCGACGCGGGCGGCGGCAGTTCCACCAAGGTGCCCGCCGAGTGCGAGGCGGGCTTCCTGCTCAACCTCCACCCGTTCCTCAAGCACTACCTCACCCCCGGCGACGACGGCTGTAAGGCGACCGGCACCACCGGCGCCTGGAACAGCTTCACCGGCTCCTCCGAGGGCTGGCGGCCGGTCTCCCTCGACCTGAGCGGCTACGCGGGCAATAAGGTCGAACTGGCGGTCTCCTACGTCACCGATCCGGGCACCGGCGGGCGCGGCGCCTTCATCGACAGCACCGCGCTGGTCGTCGGCGGCGCCACCCACGACACCGAGGGATTCGAGACGGCGCTCGGACCGTGGTCCGCGGCCGGGCCGCCGGACGGCAGCCCGGCGAATCCCGCGGACTGGAGCCGGTCCCAGGAGCTCTTCCACACCTCCGCGGGGGTCACCACCAGGGACACCGTGCTGCTCGGCTTCGGCCTGGAGCACGTCCCCGGCGCCGCCCAGCGGGCGAAGCTGATCGGTGGCGCACTCCGCGCCCTGCACCGTTGACAGACCGTGACGAACCGTGACTGAATCGGCGGCCCATACCACTTTTCGGTGGTCATGGGCCGCCGATGCCAATGTCACGTACGTCTCGTGATAGCGGTAGGGTCGGAGGCGGTCGGGGACATCCACACAAGCTCGCCGGGCAGCCCGGCACACCTAACGAGGAGATCGGTTCGTGACGATCCGCGTAGGCATCAACGGCTTCGGTCGCATCGGCCGCAACTACTTCCGCGCGCTTCTCGAGCAGGGCGCGGACATCGAAATCGTCGGTGTCAACGACCTGACCGACAACGCCACCCTGGTGCACCTGCTGAAGTACGACACCATCCTCGGACGGCTGAAGCAGGAGGTCAGCCACACCGAGGACACCATCACGGTGGGCAGCCAGACGTTCAAGACCATGGCCGAGCGCGACCCGGCCGCCCTCCCCTGGGGAGAGCTCGGTGCCGACATCGTCGTCGAGTCCACCGGCATCTTCACCAAGCGCGCCGACGCCGCCAAGCACCTTGCCGCCGGCGCCAAGAAGGTCCTGATCTCCGCGCCCGCCAAGGACGAGGACATCACGATCGTGATGGGCGTCAACCAGGACAAGTACGACCCGGCCAAGGACGACGTCATCTCCAACGCCTCCTGCACCACCAACTGTGTGGCGCCGATGGCCAAGGTCCTCGACGAGAGCTTCGGCATCGTCAAGGGCATGATGACGACGGTCCACGCCTACACCAACGACCAGCGCATCCTGGACTTCCCGCACAAGGACCTGCGCCGCGCCCGCGCCGCCGCGGAGAACATCATTCCGACCTCCACCGGCGCCGCCAAGGCCACCGCCCTGGTCCTGCCGCAGCTCAAGGGCAAGCTGGACGGCATCGCGATGCGCGTTCCGGTCCCGACCGGCTCGGTCACCGACCTCGTCCTCGAGCTCGACCGCGAGGTCACCAAGGACGAGATCAACACCGCCTTCCAGAAGGCCGCCGAGGGCCAGCTCAAGGGCATCCTGGAGTACACCGAGGACCCGATCGTCTCCTCGGACATCGTCAACTGGCCGGCCTCCTGCACCTTCGACTCCTCCCTGACCATGGTCCAGGGCAAGCAGGTCAAGGTCGTCGGCTGGTACGACAACGAGTGGGGCTACTCCAACCGCCTGGTCGACCTGACCGTTTTCGTCGGCGGCAAGCTCTGACGCTGTCGCGGTGAGAGAGGAAAGGGGCCCGCGCTACGACGCTGTCGCGGCGGGCCCCTTTCCCATGATCAAGGAGCCATTCTGTGAAGACGATTGACGATCTCCAGGTCGCCGGGCAGCGGGTGTTCGTCCGCGCCGACCTGAACGTCCCGCTCGACGGCGAGACGATCACCGACGACGGCCGGATCCGCGCCGCCGTCCCGACGATCACCAAGCTCCTGGACCGGGGTGCCAAGGTCATCGTCGCCTCGCACCTCGGCCGCCCCAAGGGCGCGCCCGACCCGCAGTACTCGCTGGCCCCCGTGGCGCGGCGGCTCGGGGAACTCCTCGGCAAGCCGGTCGCCTTCGCGACCGACACCGTGGACGACAGTGCGCGCGCCACCGTCGAGGGGCTCGCCGACGGCCAGGTCGCGCTGCTGGAGAATCTGCGTTTCAACGCCGGTGAGACCAGTAAGGACGACGCCGAGCGCGGCGCCTTCGCCGACCGGCTCGCCGCCCTCGCCGATCTCTATGTGGGCGACGGCTTCGGCGCGGTGCACCGTAAGCACGCCTCCGTCTACGACCTCCCGGCGCGGCTGCCGCACGCGGCGGGCGATCTGATCGCCGCCGAGCTGACCGTGCTGAAGAAGCTCACCGAGGACGTCAAGCGCCCGTACGCGGTGGTCCTCGGCGGCGCCAAGGTCTCCGACAAGCTGGGCGTGATCGACCATCTGCTGGAGAAGGCCGACCGCATCCTGATCGGCGGCGGTATGGCCTATACCTTCCTCAAGGCCCAGGGCCATGAGGTCGGCGGCTCGCTGCTCCAGGAGGACCAGGTCCCCACCGTCCGCGAGTATCTGCGCCGGGCCAAGGAGCGCGGGGTGGAGTTCGTGCTCCCGGTCGACGTGGTGGCCGCCGCCGAGTTCCCGGACCTGAAGACAAAGGCCCCGGCGCACCCCGAGGTGCTGTCCGCCGACGCCATCCCGGCCGACCGGCAGGGGCTGGACATCGGCCCGGAGACCCGCAAGCTCTACGCCGCCAAGCTGGCGGACACCGCCACCGTCTTCTGGAACGGCCCGATGGGTGTCTTCGAGCACCCCGACTACGCCGACGGCACCAGGGCCGTCGCCCAGGCGCTGCTCGACAGCCCCGCCTTCACCGTGGTCGGCGGCGGCGACTCGGCAGCGGCTGTCCGCATCCTGGGATTCGACGAATCCGCTTTCGGCCATATCTCGACCGGCGGCGGCGCAAGCCTCGAATACCTCGAGGGCAAGACTCTCCCCGGCCTCGCCGCACTGGAGGACTGAACACCGTGAGTGACCGTATTCCGCTGATGGCGGGCAACTGGAAGATGAACCTCAACCACCTCGAGGCCATCGCCCATGTCCAGAAGCTCGCCTTCGCCCTCGCCGACAAGGACTACGAGGCCGTCGAGGTCGCGGTCCTGCCGCCCTTCACCGACCTCCGGTCGGTGCAGACCCTGGTCGACGGCGACCGGCTGAAGATCAAGTACGGTGCCCAGGACATCTCCGAGCATGACTCCGGCGCCTACACCGGCGAGATCTCCGGGCCCATGCTCGCCAAGCTGAACTGCGCCTTCGCCGTGGTCGGCCACTCCGAGCGGCGCCAGTACCACGACGAGACCGACGAGATCTGCAACCGCAAGGTCAAGGCGGCCTTCCGGCACGGGCTCACCCCGATCCTGTGCGTCGGCGAGGGCCTGGAGGTCCGTAAGGCGGGCAACCAGGTCGCGCACACCCTCGCGCAGATCGACGGCGGGCTGGCGGACATCCCGGCCGAGCAGGCCGAGACCATCGTGATCGCCTACGAGCCGGTCTGGGCGATCGGCACCGGCGAGGTGGCGACCCCCGAGGACGCCCAGGAGGTCTGCGGGGCGATCCGCGCCCGGCTGGCCGAGCTGTACAGCCAGGAGCTGGCCGACAAGGTCCGGATCCAGTACGGCGGCTCGGTGAAGTCCGGCAATGTCGCCGCGATCATGGCCCAGCCGGATGTGGACGGCGCCCTGGTCGGCGGTGCCGCGCTGGACGCCGAGGAATTCGTCAAGATCGTTCGTTTCCGCGACCAGTGAGTATGCCGTAGCGCATGGGTCGTCGTACCCTGTCGGGGGTCGTGGTGGCGCGATCGCGCCATCCGGCCCCCGACGTCCGTAACTGCCCGAGAGAGTTGGTCCAGCTGTGATCATGGGGTTCTCGATCGCCCTCATCGTCTTCAGCCTTTTGATGATGATGCTGGTGCTCATGCACAAGGGGAAGGGCGGCGGTCTGTCCGATATGTTCGGCGGCGGCATGCAGTCCTCGGTGGGCGGCTCCTCGGTCGCCGAGCGCAACCTCGACCGGATCACCGTCGTGGTCGGGCTGCTGTGGTTCGTCTGCATCGTTGTCCTCGGCCTTCTGATGAAGCTCGACTGAGCCTCGAGTGAGGTTTCAGCCGGGCTTCGGTCAGGTGTTGTTCGTCCGCCGACCGGCATCCGATAACTGACGTTCCGTCCGTCAGCGGGTCAAGGGCGGCTTATCATGGGGGTGGCGTCCTCGGTGGCGGGTGTAACTCCACTCACTGGACGCGCGTTGGGCCTTACGTAGACTGGGGCGCCGGGCAGCGAAGCTCACCATCAATGTTTCGCGGCACCATCACGCAGGGAGTTACGACCGTGGCAAGTGGCAACGCGATCCGTGGAAGTCGGGTCGGAGCGGGGCCGATGGGAGAAGCCGAGCGAGGCGAATCGGCTCCGCGCCTGCGCATCTCCTTCTGGTGCTCGAACGGGCACGAGACTCAGCCGAGCTTCGCCAGCGACGCACAGGTCCCGGAGACCTGGGACTGCCCCCGGTGCGGTTTCCCCGCCGGTAAGGACCGGGACAATCCGCCGGACCCGCCGCGCACCGAGCCGTACAAGACGCATCTGGCGTATGTGCGGGAGCGGCGCAGCGACGCCGACGGCGAGGCGATCCTCGCCGAGGCGCTGGCCAAGCTCCGGGGCGAGATCTAGCAGCACCCGCCGACCGAGCAGCGCGTACGACGGCCCGGCCGGGCACCCTCCCGAGGGGGTGCGCGGCCGGGCCGTCGTCCATGTCCAGGGCCCATGTCCGGGGCCGTTGTCAGTGGCGGGGGCTACGGTCGGGGAGTGCTGATTCACGGGGGTGTCGCGGCCGGGGGCGGCCCCTGGGGGAGGGGTGGAGATGAGCGCGCTGGAAGCGGAGGAGCGGGGGCGTGAGCGGGTCGGCGGGAAACCGGCGGCGCCCGCCTGGCGCGGGGGTTTCGGGCGGCTGTGGACGGCCGCCGTGGTCTCCCGCTTCGGGGACGCGCTGCGCGGGGCGGCGCTGCCGCTGCTGGCGGTCTCCCTGACCGATTCACCGGTTCTGGTGTCGCTGGTGACCGCCTGTGGCTTCCTGCCCTGGCTGCTGTTCGGGCTGCTCGGCGGGGCGCTCGCGGACCGGGTGGACCAGCGGAGGGCGATGTGGGCGGTGGACGCGGTGCGGGCCGTCCTGATGGCCGGGTTCGCCGTGGCCGTCTGGAGCGACCACGCCACCATCGGGCTGCTGCTCGGGCTCGGCTTCGCCCTGACCACCCTCCAGACCCTCTTCGACAACGCCGCCACCGCGCTGCTGCCGTCGGTGGTGGGGCGGGAGGCGCTGGGCCGGGCCAACGCCCGGCTGATGACCGGGCAGGAGGTGATGGGCCGGTTCGTGGGCGCCCCGCTGCTGCCGGTGCTGTGGGGGCTGGGCGCCGCGGCGCCGTTCTGGGCGGACGCGGCCACCTATCTCATCGCCGCCCTCCTGGTCGCCTCGCTGGGCGTGGTGGCCCCCGAGCGCGCGCCGCGCCCGGCGGGGCGCACCCTGCGCCATGACATCGCCGAGGGCATCGGGCTGCTGTGGCGGGACCGGGTGCTGAAGTCGCTGTGCGCCTGCACCATGCTCGTCAACATCGGCATCGGCGCGCTGATCGCCACTCTGGTGTTGATCGTCACCGGCTGGCTGGACGCCGGGAACACCGGCTATGCCGTCGTGGTGACCGTCTACGGGATCGGCAGTGTGACCGGAGGGCTGGTGGCCGGCCGGATCACCGACCGGCTGGGCCGGGTGCGCGCCCTGCTGGTGTGCGGGGCGGTGCAGTTCGCCGCCCTGGTGGTGCTCGGCACGGTCCGCGACCTGCCGGTGGCCGTCGCCGCGATGGGCCTGTTCGGCCTCTCCGGGATGGTCTGGAACGTCACCGAGGTGACGATGATGCAGCAGCGCAGCCCCGCCGAGATGGTGGGCCGGGTGAGTGCGGCGTTCCGCACCCTGACCATCGCCGGAGCCCCGCTCGGCGCCCTGCTCGGCGGGGTGATCGCCGCGGCCTGGGGGCTGAACACCCCGGCGCTGGCGGCCGCCGCGCTGTTCGCCTGCGGTCTGGTGGCCCTCGTTCCGGGAATGCGGTCCGGGATCAATTAGGTTGGTGGCCAACGGGTCCAGGCACCGACAAGAAGTGGGCTGATGTCCGAGATGAACGCAGAAGGCCGTGGCAGGCTCGACCAGCTGCCCGAGTGGCAGGCGCTGGTCGCACACCGCAAGGAGCTGGGTGACGCGCAGCTGCGCGAGCTGTTCGCCAACGACCCCGGGCGCGGGCGGCGGCTCACCCTCCAGGTCGGCGATCTGCATCTGGACTACTCCAAGCACCTGGTCACCGACGAGACCTTGCGGCTGCTGCGCGAGCTGGCCCGCGCCACCAGGGTGGCCGAGCTGCGGGACGCGATGTTCCGCGGCGAGAAGATCAACACCACCGAGCACCGGGCGGTGCTGCACACCGCGCTGCGGGCGCCCCGCTCCGCCGTCATCACGGTGGACGGCAAGGACGTCGTCCAGGATGTGCACGCGGTCCTCGCCAAGATGGCCGTCTTCACCGACCGGGTCCGCTCCGGTGACTGGACCGGGCACACCGGCAAGCGCATCAAGAACGTCGTCAACATCGGCATCGGCGGCTCGGATCTGGGCCCGGCGATGGCGTACGAGGCGCTGCGCGCCTACACCGACCGCTCGCTGACGTTCCGGTTCGTCTCCAATGTGGACGGTGCCGACCTCCATGAGGCGGTGCGCGATCTGGACCCGGCCGAGACGCTGTTCATCGTCGCGTCCAAGACCTTCACCACCATCGAGACCATCACCAACGCCACCTCCGCCCGCGAGTGGCTGCTGACCGGTCTGGGTGCCGGTCCGGAGGCCGTCGCCAAGCACTTCGTGGCGCTGTCGACCAACGCGGAGAAGGTCTCCGCGTTCGGTATCGACACGGCCAATATGTTCGAGTTCTGGGACTGGGTCGGCGGGCGCTACTCCTACCCCTCGGCGATCGGCCTCTCGCTGATGATCGCCATCGGCCCGGACCACTTCCGCGAGATGCTGGCCGGATTCCACCTGATCGACGAGCACTTCACCGCCGCCCCGCCGGAGGAGAACGCACCGCTGCTGATGGGCCTGCTGGGCATCTGGTACGACAACTTCCACGATGCCCAGTCCCATGCCGTGCTGCCCTACAGCCACTACCTCTCCAAGTTCACCGCCTACCTCCAGCAGCTGGACATGGAGTCCAACGGCAAGTCGGTGGACCGTCAGGGCGAGCCGGTCGACTGGCAGACCGGTCAGGTGGTCTGGGGCACCCCCGGCACCAACGGCCAGCACGCCTACTACCAGTTGCTCCACCAGGGCACCAAGCTGATCCCCGCCGACCTGATCGGTTTCGCCCGGCCGGTGGACGACCTGGAGCCCGGTCTGGTCGCCCAGCACGACCTGCTGATGGCCAACCTCTTCGCCCAGGGCCAGGCGCTGGCCTTCGGCAAGACCCCGGAGGAGGTCGCCGCCGAGGGAGTGCCCGCGGAGCTGGTGCCACACAAGACCTTCCACGGCAACCGCCCCACCACCACGATCCTGGCCTCCGAGCTGACCCCCTCGGTGCTCGGCCAGCTTGTCGCGCTCTACGAGCACAAGGTGTTCGTCCAGGGCGCCGTGTGGGACATCGACTCCTTCGACCAGTGGGGCGTGGAGCTCGGCAAGGTGCTCGCCAAGCGGGTGGAGCCCGCCCTCACCGAGGGCGCGGAGGTCGAGGGGCTCGACCCGTCCACCGAGCAGCTCGTCGCCACCTACCGCGCGCTGCGCGGCCGTTGAGCCCTCCCGCCGATATCCCCGGGACACAGCGATCCCCCGTGCGCAGGGCGCACGGGGGATCGTCCGTCTCCGGCTCGATGACCCGGGTTACGGGGAGGCCGGGGGATACAGCCCGCGCGGCAGCCCGGCCGCCGCGGCCCGGTCCAGCAGCCACAGCGTGCGGCCACGGCCGTACGCCCCCGCCGCCGGGGCCTGGAGCTCACCGGCGCCCGACAGCGCGATGGTGACCGCCTTCGCCTTGTCCTCACCGGCCGCCAGCAGCCACACCTCCCGCGCCGCGCGGATCGCGGGCAGGGTCAGCGTGATCCGGGTGGGCGGCGGCTTGGGCGCGCCGCGCACCCCGACCACCGTCCGCTCGGTCTCCCGTACGGCGGGCAGCTCGGGGAAGAGCGAGGCCACATGGGTGTCCGGCCCGACGCCCAGCAGCAGCACGTCGAAGGAGGGCACCGCGCCGTGGTTCTCCGGCCGCGCGGCCCGCGCCAGGTCGGTGGCGTACGCCTCGGCCGCCGCGTCCACCTCGCCGCCGTACGGACCGTTGGACGCGGGCATGGCGTGCACCCGCGCGGGATCCACCGGCACCGCGTCCAGCAGCGCTTCCCGCGCCTGGGTGACATTGCGGTCCGGATGGCCCTCCGGCAGGAACCGCTCATCGCCCCACCACAGGTCCAGCCGGGACCAGTCCACCGCGTCGCGCGCCGGGGAGGCGGCGAGCGCGGCCAGCAGGCCATTGCCGTTGCGTCCGCCGGTGAGGACCACCGAGGCGGAACCGCGGGCGGCCTGGGCGTCCACGATCTTCGTGAGCAGCCGGGCCGCCGCGGCCTGGGCCATCAGCTCCTTGTCGCGGTGGACGACGACCTGCGGGGCCGTCATGCGTCCGCCGCCTTCCCGTCCGCCGGGTCCGCGGCCCCGCTTCCGGCCTTGCCCTCCGCCGACTTCGCCTTCGCCGCCGGGGAGTGCTTCGGCGGCGCCGGGACCGGACGGTCCTGGCCACTGCCGTGCCCCTGACCGGACGGGCGCGCCGGGGCATGGGTCGCCGCCGCGGCATTGCCCAGCTTGTTCACCCCGAACTTCACCGCCGAGGCGTACATCTCGTCCGGGTCCAGCCGACGCAGCTCCTCGGCGATCAGCTCCGACATCTCCCGCCGCTGGAGCGCCACATGGCGGTCCGGCTGCCCCGGCATGGCCAGCTCGGCCAGCGCACCGTTGGCCCGGTCCAGACAGATCTCACCGTCGGCCGTCTCCAGCCGGACCGCGGTCAGCCCGGGGCCGTCCGAGACCTGGCGGTCCACCGGTACCCGCAGCCGCTCGGCGAGCCACAGCGCGAGCAGCTCACTGCTCGGGTTGTACGCCTCGCCCTCCACGGTCGCGGAGGTGATCGGGGAGTGCTTCTGGTCCAGCGCGGCCGCGAGCACACTGCGCCACGGGGTGATCCGCGTCCAGGCCAGATCGGTGTCGCCCGGGGTGTAGGTGTCGGCCCGCGTCCCCAGCGTGGCGACCGGGTCCTCGGTGGCCTGGGCGTCGGTGATCCGGCGCTGGGCGAGCTGGCCGAGCAGGTCCTCGCTGGGGTTGGCCGGGGCGTCCTCGGGCCACCACACCACCACCGGGGCGTCCGGCAGCAGCAGCGGGAGCACCACCGAATGGGCGTGGTTGGCCAGTTCGCCGTGGAGCCGCAGCAGGACCGTCTCACCGGTGCCGGTCTCGCCGCCGACCCGCACCTCGGCGTCCAGCCGGGCCATCTTGCGGTCCCGGGGCGAGCGCCCCGGACGCTTGATGACCACCAGATTGCGGGACGGATGCTCCTTGGACGCCTCGCTGGCCGCCTTCAGGGCGTCATAGTGATTGCCCTCGTCGGTCACGAGGACCAGGGTGAGCACCATGCCCGTGGCGGGGGTGCCGGTGGACCGGCGCGCCTGGACCAGAGCGGAGTTGATCCGGGCGGACGTGGTGTCCGTGAGATCGATGTTCATGGCCGCCGCCAGCTCCGTCCGTCTCGTGCGAGCATCTCGTCCGCGGCCTTCGGACCCCAGGTCCCGGCCGTGTACTGCTCGGGCTTGCCGTGCTTGTCCCAGTAGGCCTCGATCGGGTCGAGGATGCGCCAGGACTGCTCCACCTCCTGATGGCGGGGGAAGAGGTTGGCGTCGCCGAGCAGCACATCGAGCAGCAGCCGCTCGTACGCCTCGGGGCTGGATTCGGTGAAGGACTCGCCGTAGGCGAAGTCCATCGTCACGTCCCGGATCTCCATGGAGGTGCCGGGCACCTTGGAGCCGAACCGGATGGTGATGCCCTCGTCCGGCTGCACCCGGATGACCAGGGCGTTCTGCCCCAGCTCCTGGGTGTCGGTGGTGTCGAAGGGGGAGTGCGGGGCGCGCTGGAAGACCACGGCGATCTCGGTGACCCGCCGCCCGAGCCGCTTGCCGGTGCGCAGGTAGAAGGGGACGCCCGCCCAGCGGCGGTTGTCCACCTCCAGCTTGATCGCGGCGTAGGTGTCGGTATTGGAGTGCGGGTCGATGCCCTCCTCCTCGAGATAGCCGAGCACCTCCTCGCCGCCCTGCCAGCCGTGTGCGTACTGGCCGCGCACGGTGTGCTTGCCCAGCTCCCGGGGGAGCTTGACGGCCCTGAGCGCCTTGAGCTTCTCGGTGACCAGCGCGTCCGCCTCGAAGGAGGCGGGCTCCTCCATGGCGGTCAGGGCGAGCAACTGGAGCAGATGGTTCTGGATGACGTCACGGGCGGAGCCGATGCCGTCGTAGTAGCCCGCCCGGCCGCCGATGCCGATGTCCTCGGCCATGGTGATCTGGATATGGTCCACATAGCTGCGGTTCCAGATCGGCTCGAACATCGTGTTGGCGAAGCGCAGCGCCAGGATGTTCTGGACCGTCTCCTTGCCCAGGTAGTGGTCGATCCGGAAGACGTCGCTGGGACGGAAGACCTCATGGACGACCTGGTTGAGCTCCTGCGCGCTCGTCAGGTCGTGGCCGAAGGGCTTCTCGATGACCGCGCGGCGCCAGGAGTCGCCCTGCCCGTCGGACAGCCCGTGCTTCTTGAGCTGCTGTACCACGGTGGGGAAGAACTTCGGCGGCACGGACAGGTAGAAGGCGAAGTTGCCGCCGGTGCCGCGGGCCTTGTCCAGCTCCTCTATGGTCGACCGCAGCTTCTTGAACGCCTCGTCGTCGGAGAAGTCACCGGGGACGAACCGGAACCCCTCGGCGAGCTGCTGCCAGACCTCCTCGCGGAACGGCGTCCGCGCGTGCTCCTTGACGGCGTCATGGACGACCTGGGCGAAGTCCTCATGCGCCCAGTCGCGGCGGGCGAAGCCGACGAGCGAGAAGCCCGGCGGCAGCAGACCGCGATTGGCCAGGTCGTAGACCGCCGGCATCAGCTTCTTCCGGGACAAGTCGCCCGTGACACCGAAGATGACCAGGCCGGACGGCCCCGCGATACGCGGGAGCCGCCGGTCCCTCGGGTCACGCAGCGGATTGCTGCTGGTGGTCAAGGTCTTCACGCCTCCGAAGGTGCGAGGCGGTTGAGCTCCGCCTCCGTGGACTTCAGCAGGTCGTTCCAGGACGCCTCGAACTTCTCGACGCCCTCGTCCTCCAGGAGCTGTACGACGTCGTCGTACGAGATCCCGACACCGGCCAGCGCCTCGATATCGGCCTTGGCCTGCTCGTACGTGCCGCGCACGGTGTCACCGGTGATCCGGCCGTGGTCGGCCACGGCCTCGAGGGTGGCCTCCGGCATGGTGTTCACCGTGCCCGGGGCGACCAGGTCGTCGACGTACAGGGTGTCCTTGTACGCCGGGTCCTTGACGCCGGTCGAGGCCCACAGCGGACGCTGCTTGTTGGCGTTGGCCCGGTCCAGGGCGGCCCAGCGCTCGGAGCCGAAGACCTCCTCGAACGCCTGGTAGGCGAGGCGGGCGTTGGCCACGGCGGCCTTGCCGCGCAGCGCCTTGGCCTCATCGGTGCCGATCTTGTCGATCCGCTTGTCGATCTCGGTGTCCACCCGGGAGACGAAGAAGGACGCGACCGAGTGGATCTTGGACAGGTCGAGACCGGCGGCCTTCGCCTTCTCCAGACCGGCCAGGAACGCGTCCATGACCGCGCGGTAGCGCTCCAGGGAGAAGATCAGCGTGACGTTGACGCTGATGCCGAGACCGATCACCTCGGTGATCGCCGGGAGCCCGGCCTTGGTGGCCGGGATCTTGATGTAGGTGTTGGGCCGGTCCACCAGCCAGGCCAGCTGCTTGGCCTCGGCGACGGTGGCCGCCGTGTTGTGCGCCAGCCGGGGGTCGACCTCGATGGAGACCCGGCCGTCCTGGCCGCCGGTGGCGTCGTGCACCGGCCGCAGGATGTCGGCGGCGTCCCGGACGTCCGCCGTGGTGATCATGCGGACCGCTTCCTCGACGGTGACCTTGCGGGCCGCGAGATCGGCGACCTGCTGCTGGTAGCCGTCGCCGCCGGAGATCGCCTTCTGGAAGATCGACGGGTTGGTGGTGACACCGACGACATGCTGCTGGTCGATCAGTTCGGCCAGATTGCCGGACGTGATCCGCTTGCGGGAGAGGTCGTCGAGCCAGATCGCGACGCCTTCGTCGGCCAGCCGCTTGAGTGCGTCTGTCATGAGTTATGTCTCCTACTCGTCGCTGCTGTCAAGTCGGCGGGCGTCAGCGCCCGGTGGCGTCGAGGGACTCGTGGGCGGCGGTGACCACGGCCTCGGCGGTGAGACCGAACTCCCGGTAGAGGACCTTGTAGTCGGCGGAGGCGCCGAAGTGCTCCAGCGAGACGATGCGGCCGGCCTCGCCGACGTAGCGGTGCCAGGTCAGCCCGATACCGGCTTCCACGGCCACGCGGGCCTTCACGGACGGCGGCAGCACGCTGTCGCGGTACCCCTGGTCCTGCTCCTCGAACCACTCGACCGACGGCATCGACACGACGCGGGCCGGGACCCCGGCGGCCTGGAGCCGCTCACGCGCCTCGACGGCGAGCTGGACCTCGGACCCGGTGGCGATCAGGATCACCTTCGGCGCCGCCTCCTGCCCGTCCGCCCCCGCGGCCTCGAACAGGACGTAACCACCCTTGGCCGCGCCCTCGTCGGCCTCGTAGGTCGGCACGTTCTGCCGGGTGAGCGCGATGCCGTGCGGTGCGGGCCTGTCCGTGTGGCGACGGGTGATCTCGCGCCAGGCGATCGCCGTCTCATTGGCGTCGGCCGGCCGGACGATGTTCAGGCCCGGGATGGCGCGCAGCACGGAGAGGTGCTCGACCGGCTGGTGGGTCGGGCCGTCCTCGCCGAGGCCGATCGAGTCATGCGTCCATACATAGGTGACCGGCAGCTTCATCAGCGCGGCGAGCCGGACGGCGGGGCGCATGTAGTCGGAGAAGACCAGGAAGGTGCCGCCGTAGACCCGGGTGTTGCCGTGCAGCGCGATGCCGTTCATGGTCGAGCCCATGGCGTGTTCGCGGATGCCGAAGTGGATCGTGCGGCCGTAGGGGTCGGCCTCCGGCAGCGGGTTGCCCTTCGGGAGGAAGGACGAAGAGGCGTCGATGGTGGTGTTGTTGGAGCCGGCGAGGTCGGCGGAGCCGCCCCACAGCTCGGGCAGCACCCCGCCGAGCGCCTTGAGCACCTGGCCGGACGCCTTGCGGGTGGCGACGTCCTTGCCCGCCTCGAACACCGGCAGCGTGGACTCCCAGCCCTCGGGCAGCTCGCCCGCGGTGATCCGGTCGAACTCGGCGGCCCGCTCGGCGTTGTTGTTCCGCCACTCCTGGAGCGTCTTGTCCCAGGCGGCGTGCGCCTCACGGCCGCGGTCGACCAGACCCCGGGTGTGGTTGATGACGTCGGTGTCCACCTGGAAGTGCTGCTCGGGGTCGAAGCCGAGGACGCGCTTGGTGGCGGCGACCTCCTCCGCGCCGAGCGCCGAGCCGTGCGACGCCTCGGTGTTCTGCGCGTTGGGCGCGGGCCAGGCGATGATGGTGCGGGCCGCGATGATCGAGGGGCGCTCGGTCTCGGCCTGCGCCGCCTTCAGCGCCGCGTGCAGCTGGTGGATGTCGAAGTCGCCGCTGGGCGCCTGCTCGACGCGCTGGACGTGCCAGCCGTACGCCTCGTAACGCCCGAGGACGTCCTCGGAGAGCGCGGTGGCGGTGTCGCCCTCGATCGAGATGTGGTTGTCGTCGTACAGGGCGACGATGTTGCCCAGCTTCTGGTGGCCGGCGAGCGAGGACGCCTCGGCGGAGATGCCCTCCTCCAAATCGCCGTCGGAGACGATCGCCCAGATGGTGTGGTCGAAGGGGGAGGCGCCCTCGGGCGCCTCCGGGTCGAACAGACCGCGCTCGTAGCGGGCGGCCATCGCCATGCCGACCGCGTTGGCGATGCCCTGGCCGAGCGGACCGGTGGTGGTCTCCACACCGGTGGTGTGGCCGAACTCCGGGTGGCCCGGGGTGAGGCTGCCCCAGGTGCGGAACGCCTTCAGGTCGTCGAGCTCCAGACCGAAGCCCGCCAGGTACAGCTGGACGTAGAGGGTGAGGCTGGTGTGGCCCGGGGACAGTACGAACCGGTCGCGGCCCGCCCATCCGGCGTCGGAGGGGTCGTGCCGCATCAGCTTCTGGAAGAGCAGGTACGCGGCGGGCGCGAGACTCATGGCCGTGCCGGGGTGGCCGTTACCGACCTTCTGCACGGAGTCCATGGCCAGGACGCGGGCGGTGTCCACGGCCCGCTGGTCCAGATCGGTCCATTCAAGGTCTGTGGTAGTCGGCTTGGTGCTCACCCTGAGTCAGGGCTCCTCTCCACACTGTCGCTATCCGGTGACCGTGTGTCCACCGGCGATGTCGAGCCTACCCCTGGAACGACGGTCATTTTTTCGCGTTCCACACGATGGTCGGGGAACGAACCGGAGGGCTCGGCGCATTCCCTCTCACGGTTGCGCGGGGTGATCGGAAGGAGATCGGAAGGAGCTGTTCCGGGCGGTGTGCGCCGTGCGCGCCCTGGTCGGCGCGGGCCGCCAACACGAGCCGACCCCGGCGGCGAGCGGCACATCCGCTACGTCTAGAGTGGCGTGGTACGCGCAAGTCTTTACCGGCTCTTCATGTCCGGTGCTTGCTGGTTCTTGCTTCCACCAGGGGTGTGCGTGACGGCCGTCGAATCCCGTCCTGCGGGGGTGCTGGAGACGAGCGAAACGGGCTCCGGCCACCGGCCGCTCGGGGCCCGTCTCATGGCGTTCGTCGCGCTGACCAAGCCGCGCGTCATCGAGCTGCTGCTGATGACCACGGTGCCGGTCATGTTCCTGGCCGCCCAGGGCGTTCCCGATCTGTGGCTGGTGCTGGCGACCTGTGTCGGCGGCTATCTGTCGGCGGGTGGCGCGGCCGCGTTCAACATGTACCTCGACCGCGATATCGACGCGCTCATGGACCGCACCTCACAGCGTCCACTGGTGACCGGGATGGTCTCGCCCGCCGAGTGCCTGGTCTTCGCCTCGGTGCTCACGGTGGGCTCCACGGCCTGGTTCTGGACCCTGGTCAACCCGCTGTCCGCGATGCTGTCACTCGGGGCGCTGGTCTTCTACGTCGTCGTCTACACGATGCTGTTGAAGCGGCGCACCTCGCAGAACATCGTCTGGGGCGGGATCGCGGGCTGTATGCCCGTGCTCATCGGCTGGTCCTCGGTGACCAACGAGGTCTCCTGGGCCGCCGTCATCCTCTTCCTTGTCATCTTCTTCTGGACGCCGCCGCACTACTGGCCGCTGTCGATGAAGGTCAAGGACGACTACGAGCGGGCCAGTGTGCCGATGCTGCCGGTGATCGCGGGCAACCAGGCGGTCGCGAAGCAGATCGTCCTCTACAGCTGGGCCATGGTCGGTGTCTCCCTGCTGCTGTGGCCGCTGGGCTACACCGGCTGGTTCTACCCGGTCGTCGCGGTGCTGCTCGGCGCGTTCTGGCTCAAGGAGGCGCATGGGCTCCAGGCGCGCGCCCGCGCCGGGATCACCGGGGCCAAGCTCAAGGAGATGCGGCTCTTCCACTGGTCCATCACCTATGTGTCGCTGCTCTTCGTGGCCGTCGCCGTGGACCCCTTCCTGCGTTGATTACCGACGGGTAGCATTGGCGTCATGGCAGACAGCACTCAGGCGGAGACGGCGGAGACGGTCGGGAGCGCCCAGCCCGCCAAGCCCTCCAAGGACGAGAAGCGGGCCCAGCGGCTGGCCCACGAGATCACGGCCTTCGCCACGAGCCACGGCGGCAGCGCCGAGGGCCAGCTCGCCCACATCGGCCGCGGCACCACCCGGATCGCCCTGGTGGGGGCGGACGGGGAGTGGGGGGTGCTGGTAGCCCCCTCGCACGAGGCCGCACGCCGCGCCACCGAGATCGCCGGGCTCACCCTCCAGGACGAGTTCGACGGTGAGATGGCCGCCAAGGTCCGCACCGGTCCGTATGAGTGGACGCGTATGGCGGGCATCCAGATCGGCGGCCCCGCCAACTCCTGATCCGAGCGCGGCCGGAGCTCCGGCCCGAGCGCGGCCGAACCCCGAGCCGGAGTCGGCCAACCCCCGAGCCGGGTCCCGACACCTCGCACCCCTTTCGCCCGTTAAGCCCATCGATGCCGGAGGGCGAGGAGGCGGCGGCGATGGACGAGGCGACGGACTCCCCGGACACCCCGGGCCCGCCGACCGGCCCGGTCCCGCGGGCCGGGCCGGGTGCGGTGGCGGGGCTGTTCACGCTGCCGCCCCTGGTCGACCAGTACAGCCACGGCACCGTCCACGGCGAGCTGGGACTCGGCTCGTTCGAGACCCATCTGGCCTCCGCCGCCGGATCGGGCGCCGCCCCCGCGGGCACCACCTTCTTCGACAGCTGGACCGGTCTCGCGGTGCGCCGCTGGTGCCCGCCGCTGCTGGGCATGGACCCGCACTGCGCACCGGTCAGTTATCTCGCCCGCCGCCGTGAACTCGGTGCCTACCAGGCCGCCCGGCTGCTGCTGCGCGGCGCGGGCATCGACACCTTCCTGCTGGAGTCCGGCGCCCCGAGCGACCTCACCTCGCCCGCCGAGCTGGCCGCCGCCGCCGACGGCCGGGTCCACGAGGTGGTGCGGCTGGAGCCGCTGGCCGAGCAGGTGGCGGACACCTCCGGCACGGTCGACGCGTTCACCGGCAACACCGCCGAGGCGCTGTACGCCGCCGCCCAGCACGCCACCGCGTTCGCCATGGGCATCGCCTACTGCGACGAGGTCCCCCCGGACCCGCGCGAGGTGCGCCGCGCGGCCGCCCGCAGGCTGGCCGGGGGCCCGGTCCGGGACCGTTCCTTCGACCCCGCGCTCGCCCAGCACCTGCTGTGGAGCGCGGTGGCCACCGGGCTGCCGGTGCAGCTGCACTGCGCCGATCCGCAGCCGCTGCTCGGCTTCCTGCGTGCCACGGCCGGGTTCGGCACCGATCTGGTGCTGCTGCCCGAGCGGCCGTACCACCGGCGGGCCGCCCAGCTCGCCGCGGCCTTCCCGCACGTCTACGCGGACGCCGGGCCGCGGCCGGAGGAGACGCTGGGCGAGGCGCCGTTCGGCAAGCTGCTGTTCTCCACCGGGGCGCGGGCGCTGCCCGAGCTGTATGTGACCGCCGCGCGGCTGTTCGCCCACTCCATGGCGCGGCTGACGGCCGAGTGGATCGCCGACGGGGCGTGCACCCGTAACGAGGCGCGGCGGATCACCGGGCTGATCGCGGCCGGGACCGCGCGCCGGGTCTACCGGCTGGAGGCGGCGGGCTGTACCGGTCCGGCGGCCGGGGCGGCCGCGGTCTCGGGCTGAAGCGCCTCGTGCTCCCCGGAGGGGGACGGCAGCTCGGCGGCCTCGTCGGCCACCGCCACGGACGCCGCGCCCCCGGTGCGCTCGCGCAGCGCGAGCAGGGCCCGCAGCGTCGCGATCCACACCAGGCAGGAGCCGAACATATGGGTGCCGACGACGATCTCGGGCAGGTGGGTGAAGTACTGGACGTAGCCGATCACGCCCTGGAGCAGCAGGACGACCAGCAGCTCCAGCACCCCGCGGCGCGGGGCGGCCGGGGCCTTCACGGCGCGCAGGGTGAACCACAGGGCGGCGGTGAGACCCAGCACGATGTAGACGAAGTCCACATGCAGCTGGGTGATCTCCTGCCAGTCCACCGGGATGCGGTGCACCTTACGGGCGTCACCGGCGTGCGGACCCGCTCCGGAGACCGCGGTACCGATGACGATCAGCGCGGCCGTCGCGCCCACCAGCAGCCAGGTCAGCTGGCGCACCGGGCGGACCACCAGCTGCCGGGGCGCGCCATCGCCCTCCCGGGCCCGCTGCCAGGTCACCACGGCGACCGTGAGCAGCGCGGTGGCCAGCAGGAAGTGCGAGCTGACGATGTACGGGTTGAGTCCGGTGAGGACGGTCACCCCGCCGACCACCGCGTTGCCCATGATGAGCCAGAACTGGATCCAGCCGAGCCGGGTGAGCGAGGTGCGTACCGGAGTGCGGGCGCGGGCGGCGATGATCAGCAGTCCCACGACCGCGCACAGCACGTAGGTCAGCATCCGGTTGCCGAACTCGATGAAGGCGTTGATGCCCGCCTCGGCGGTCGGCGTCAGGCTGTCGGAGGTGCACTTCGGCCAGGTGTCACAGCCCAGTCCGGACTGGGTCAGCCGGACCGCGCCACCGGTGATGACGATGACGACGGCCATCACCACGGCGGCCAGCGCGGCGCGCTCGACGAAGCGCGCGGACGGCTGCCAGCGCCGGGCGATCTGCTCGAGAGGGTTCAGCGAAGAGGGCACGGGCCCATCGTAGGCGGCCGCTTGTGCAGCTTTTCACGAGGGTCCCGGAACGGGCGGAACCGGCCGTTCCAGGGGACCGGCTCCGGCGGCCGGGGCTACTCCCAGCGGAAGAAGCGCGCCGCCGCGCCCAGACCCAGCACCGACCACACCGCCAGGATCCCCAGGTCCCGCCAGGGCACCGGGGCGCCGTCCTGGAGGACGTCCCGCAACCCGCCCGACAGCGCGGAGATCGGCAGCAGCTCCAGCACACCCCGGACGGCGTCCGGGAACTTGTCCAGCGAGACGATCACCCCGCCCGCGACGAGCAGCAGCAGGAAGACCAGGTTGGCGGCGGCGAGGGTCGCCTCGGCCTTGAGGGTGCCCGCCATCAGCAGCCCGAGACCGGAGAACGCCGCGGTGCCCAGGATCAGCAGCAGCGCGACCGCCAGCGGATTGCCGTGCGGCGACCAGCCCAGCGCCAGCGCGATCGCGGTCAGCAGCCCGATCTGGAGGACCTCGGTGACCAGTACCGAGCAGGTCTTGGCGGTCATCAGCCCCCAGCGGGGCAGCGGGGAGACCGCGAGCCGCTTGAGCACGCCGTAGCGCCGCTCGAAACCGGTGGCGATGGCCTGTCCGGTGAACGCCGTGGACAGCACGGCGAGCGCCAGTACGCCGGGGGCCAGGAAGTCCACCGTCTCGCCGTCGGCGCCGGTGTCCACGATGTCGACGCTGCTGAACAGCACCAGCACCAGGGACGGGATGACCACGGTCAGCAGGAGCTGCTCACCGTTGCGCAGCAGCATCCGGGTCTCCAGCGCTGCCTGCGCCCGGATCATCCGCGCCAGCGGCGCGGCCCCGGGCCGGGGGAGGAAGGTACCGGTGGCGGTCACGCGCGCAGCTCCTTGCCGGTGAGCTCCAGGAAGACGTCCTCGAGGGTGTGCCGCTCGACCGAGATCCGGTCCGGCATCACCCCGTTCTGCGCGCACCATGAGGTGACGGTGGCCAGCAGTTGGGGGTTGACCTTGCCGGTGACGCGGTAGCCGCCGGGGGTCAGCTCATCGGCCGTGCTGTCGGTGGGCAGCGCCTTGAGCAGCGAGACCAGATCGAGCGCGGGGCGGCCGGTGAAGCGCAGGGTGTTCTCGGCGCCGCCGCGGCACAGCTCCTCGGGGCTGCCATCGGCGATCACCTTGCCGCCGTCGATGATCGCGACCCGGTCGGCGAGCTGTTCGGCCTCGTCCATGTAGTGGGTGGTGAGCACGACGGTGACACCGTCCTGGCGCAGCTCGCGGATGAGCTCCCAGGTGGCGCGGCGCGCCTGTGGGTCGAGACCGGCGGTCGGCTCGTCGAGGAAGACCAGCTCGGGGCGGCCGACGACGGCCATGGCCAGGGCGAGCCGCTGCTGCTGGCCGCCGGAGAGTCTGCGATAGGTGGTGCGGCCGCAGGAGTCGAGACCCAGCCGCTCGATCAGCAGGCCGACGTCCACCGGATGGGCGTGCAGGGAGGCGGTGTGGCGCAGCATCTCTTCTGCGCGCGCGCCGGAATAAACGCCTCCGGACTGGAGCATCACCCCGATCCGCGGCCGCAGTGCCGCCGCGTCCCGGGCCGGGTCCAGGCCGAATATGCGCACCGTCCCGGCGTCGGGGCGGCGGTACCCCTCGCAGGTCTCGACGGTGGTGGTCTTACCGGCCCCGTTGGGTCCGAGAACGGCGCTCACGGTGCCGCGCGCGACGGACAGGTCGAGCCCGTCGACGGCGGTCTTCGAGCCGTACCGTTTGACCAGGCCGACGATGTCGACCGCGGGCTCTTCTCGCATGCCGGGCAGTCTACGAATCGCCGGGGGCGCCGTGGGCGGCAGGGCGGAAGCCGTTCCCTCCG
This sequence comes from Streptomyces sp. NPDC048636, assembly GCF_040650655.1. NCBI lineage: Bacteria > Bacillati > Actinomycetota > Actinomycetes > Kitasatosporales > Streptomycetaceae > Streptomyces > Streptomyces sp. NPDC048636. The sequence continues at coordinate 944,331 of NZ_JBEZHR010000002.1, forward strand.
AAGTGCGTCGTCCCGGCCCCGCCCGCCGCCTCGCCGCCGCCTCCCCACCGCATCGTCGCAGGTGAAGTTAGGTGTGCCTAAGTGATGCACTCCACCGAAGGGCGTCTCCGCCCTCGCTTGTATGTCCGCCGGGAATTACGCAACAATGGCGTTGTGAAATACGCGAGCGAGGCTCCGAAGGGACGCGCGGCCGAGACGGCCGCGCGGTCCGGCGTGCCCGTGTCCGCGTCCGACGAGCAGCACGGCACCCGTAACAGGGTCGCCCGTTCCATCCTCGATCACGGCCCCTCCACCGCGGCCGAGCTCGCGCTGCGGCTGGAGCTGACCCAGGCGGCCGTCCGCCGCCACCTCGACATCCTGCTCGCCGACGGCGTCGTCGAGCCCCGCGAGAAGCGGGTGTACGGGGCGCGGGGGCGCGGCCGCCCGGCCAAGGTCTTCGCGCTGACCGACTGCGGCCGTGACGCCTTCGACCAGGCCTACGACACGCTGGCCGTCGACGCCCTGCGCTGGATCGAGCAGAGCGCCGGGGGCGGTGAGGCCGGGCGGGCCGCCGTCGCGGCGTTCGCCCGCGCCCGGCTGGCCGCACAGGCCGAGGCGTACCGCGGTGCCGTCGAGGCCGCCGACCCCGCCGGCCGTACCCAGGCCCTCGCGGGCGCGCTGTCCGCGGACGGGTACGCTGCTACGGCGCGCAGCGCGCCGGTCGGCGAACAGCTCTGCCAGCACCACTGCCCGGTCGCCCACGCAGCCGAGCGCTATCCGCAGCTGTGTGAGGCGGAGACCGAGGTCTTCTCCCAGCTGCTCGGGACTCATGTGCAGCGTCTGGCCACCATCGCCCATGGCGACGGGGTGTGCACGACGTTCATTCCGAAGACCGACAGAACCGAATCGGCCGCGCAGGCCGACTCCAGCACCACCCTCAAGACCACCACCGCATCTGCCAGCACGGCCGGGAGGAACCCCGAATGACTCTCCCCACGGAGACCGCTCACCCCGAGCTCGAGGGCCTGGGTAACTACGAGTACGGCTGGGCCGACTCTGACGTGGCCGGCGCTTCGGCCAAGCGCGGGCTCTCCGAAGAGGTCGTCCGCGACATCTCGGGGAAGAAGTCCGAGCCCGAGTGGATGCTCAACATGCGTCTGAAGGGCCTGAAGCTCTTCGGCAAGAAGCCCATGCCCACCTGGGGCTCGGACCTGTCGGGTATCGACTTCGACAACATCAAGTACTTCGTGCGCTCCACGGAGCAGCAGGCCGCCTCCTGGGAGGACCTGCCCGAGGACATCAAGAACACCTACGACAAGCTGGGCATCCCGGAGGCGGAGAAGCAGCGCCTGGTCGCCGGTGTCGCCGCCCAGTACGAGTCCGAGGTCGTCTACCACCAGATCCGTGAGGACCTGGAGGAGCAGGGCGTCATCTTCCTCGACACCGACACCGCGCTCAAGGAGCACCCGGAGCTGTTCAAGGAGTACTTCGGCACGGTGATCCCGGCGGGCGACAACAAGTTCGCCTCGCTGAACACGGCGGTGTGGTCCGGCGGCTCGTTCATCTACGTGCCCAAGGGCGTCCATGTGGAGATCCCGCTCCAGGCCTACTTCCGGATCAACACCGAGAACATGGGCCAGTTCGAGCGGACGCTGATCATCGTCGACGAGGACGCCTACGTCCACTACGTCGAGGGCTGCACCGCGCCGATCTACAAGTCGGACTCGCTGCACTCCGCGGTCGTCGAGATCATCGTCAAGAAGGGCGCCCGCTGCCGCTACACGACCATCCAGAACTGGTCGAACAACGTCTACAACCTGGTCACCAAGCGCGCCGTCGCCTATGAGGGCGCCACCATGGAGTGGGTCGACGGCAACATCGGCTCCAAGGTGACCATGAAGTACCCCGCCGTCTACCTGATGGGCGAGCACGCCAAGGGCGAGACCCTGTCCATCGCCTTCGCCGGTGAGGGCCAGCACCAGGACGCCGGAGCCAAGATGGTCCACATGGCGCCCCACACCTCGTCCAACATCGTCTCCAAGTCGGTGGCGCGCGGCGGTGGCCGTACCTCCTACCGCGGTCTGATCGAGATCGGCGAGGGCGCCGAGGGCTCCAAGTCCAATGTGCTCTGTGACGCCCTGCTGGTGGACACCGTCTCGCGGTCCGACACCTACCCGTATGTGGACGTCCGTGAGGACGATGTGTCCATGGGCCATGAGGCGACCGTCTCCAAGGTCAGCGACGATCAGCTCTTCTACCTGATGAGCCGCGGTCTGTCGGAGGACGAGGCCATGGCGATGATCGTCCGCGGCTTCGTCGAGCCGATCGCGCGCGAACTGCCCATGGAGTACGCGCTGGAGCTCAACCGGCTGATCGAGCTGCAAATGGAGGGCGCGGTCGGCTGACGCCACCGCTCCTGACGCCCCACCGCACGGGGGCATCCCCGTGAAAGCCACAGAAGGCAGAAAGCGAGCAGTTCGACAGCCATGGCTGAAACCATTCCCGCCGGATCCACTACGGACGGTGTCATCCAGGTGGGCCAGCCCACCGATGCGCGGGTCAGCGCCCCCGCGTCGTACGACGTGGCCGACTTCCCCGTGCCGCGTGGCCGGGAGGAGGACTGGCGGTTCACCCCGCTGGAGCGGCTGCGCGGCCTCCACGACGGCACCGCCGTCGCCGACGGCGGTGTCAAGGTCGAGGTGAGCGCCCCCGAGGGCGTCACCCTCGAGACCGTGGGCCGGGACGACGCGCGCCTGGGGAAGGCCGGCAAGCCGGTGGACCGGGTGGCGGCCCAGGCGTACAGCTCCTTCGAGAAGGCGTCGGTCGTCACCGTGCCCAAGGAGACGGTGCTCACCGAGCCGGTGCGGATCGCCGTGCACGGCGAGGGCGGCACCGCCTTCGGCCACCAGCTCGTCGAGCTCGGCGCCTTCGCCGAGGCCGTCGTGGTCATCGACCACACCGGGGACGCCACCCTCGCCGCCAACGTGGAGTACGTGCTCGGCGACGGCGCCAAGCTCACCGTGGTCTCCGTCCAGGACTGGGACGACAACGCCGTCCACGCCGGTCAGCACACCGCGCTGGTCGGCCGGGACGCCAGCTTCAAGTCCGTGATCGTCACCTTCGGCGGCGATCTGGTGCGGCTCCACCCGCGGGTCGTCTACGGCGCCCCCGGCGGTGAGGCCGAGCTCTACGGCCTGTACTTCACCGACAACGGCCAGCACCAGGAGCACCGGCTCTTCATCGACCACGACACCCCGCACTGCCGGAGCAACGTGGCCTACAAGGGCGCGCTCCAGGGCAAGGACGCCCACGCGGTCTGGATCGGCGATGTGCTGATCCGCGCCGCCGCCGAGGGCACCGACACCTATGAGCTCAACCGCAACCTGGTCCTCACCGACGGCGCCCGCGTCGACTCGGTGCCCAACCTGGAGATCGAGACCGGCGAGATCGTCGGCGCCGGCCACGCCAGCGCCACCGGCCGCTTCGACGACGAGCAGCTGTTCTACCTGATGGCGCGCGGCATCCCGGCCGACGAGGCCCGTCGGCTGGTCGTCCGGGGCTTCTTCGCCGAGCTCGTCCAGCAGATCGGCATCCCCGATCTGGAGGAGCGCCTGATCGCCAAGATCGAGGCGGAGCTGGAGGCGTCCGTAGGATGACCGACACCTTCGTACGCGTCTGCGCCCTGGCCGAGCTCGAGGAGGACACCCCCAAGCGGGTCGAGCTCGAGGGCGTTCCGGTCGCCCTGGTCCGCACCGAGGGCGAGGTGTTCGCGGTCAACGACATCTGCTCGCATGCGAACGTCTCGCTGTCCGAGGGCGAGGTCGAGGACTGTCAGATCGAGTGCTGGCTGCACGGCTCCAGCTTCGACCTGCGCACCGGCAAGCCGTCCGGCCTCCCGGCCACGCGCCCCGTCCCCGTATACCCCGTAAAGATCGAAGGGGACGACGTGCTCGTCTCCGTCACCCAGGAGTCCTGAGGCACCCATGGCAACGCTTGAGATTCACGACCTGCACGTCTCCGTCGAGGCCGAGGGCGGCCCCCGGGAGATCCTGCGCGGCGTCGACCTGACCGTGAAGCAGGGCGAGACCCACGCCATCATGGGCCCCAACGGCTCCGGCAAGTCCACCCTGGCCTACTCGCTGGCCGGTCACCCGAAGTACTCCATCACCGGCGGCACCGTCACCCTCGACGGTGAGAACGTGCTGGAGATGTCCGTCGACGAGCGCGCCCGCGCCGGTCTCTTCCTCGCCATGCAGTACCCGGTCGAGGTCCCCGGCGTCTCCGTCTCCAACTTCCTGCGGACCTCCGCCACCGCCATCCGCGGCGAGGCCCCCAAGCTGCGCACCTGGGTCAAGGAGGTCAAGGAGGCCATGCAGCGCCTCCAGATCGACCCGGCCTTCGCCGAGCGCAATGTCAACGAGGGCTTCTCCGGCGGTGAGAAGAAGCGCCACGAGATCCTCCAGCTGGAGCTGCTGAAGCCCGCCATCGCGATCCTCGACGAGACCGACTCCGGCCTCGACGTCGACGCGCTGCGCGTGGTCTCCGAGGGCGTCAACCGGGTCCGTGAGTCCGGTCAGGTCGGCACCCTGCTGATCACGCACTACACCCGCATCCTGCGGTACATCAAGCCCGACCACGTCCACGTGTTCGCCGCGGGCCGGATCGCCGAGTCCGGCGGCCCGGAGCTCGCCGACAAGCTGGAGGCAGAGGGCTACGAGGCATATGTGAAGGGAGGCGCGTCCACGTGACACAGCTGCCGGGCCTCCTCGACACCGAGGCGATCCGCAAGGACTTCCCCATCCTGGACCGCGTGGTCCACGACGGGAAGAAGCTCGTCTACCTGGACAACGCGGCCACGTCCCAGAAGCCGCGCCAGGTCCTGGACGCGCTGAACACCTACTACGAGCGCTCCAACGCCAATGTGCACCGCGGTGTCCATGTGCTGGCCGAGGAGGCCACGGCGCTGTACGAGGGCGCCCGCGACAAGGTCGCCGGCTTCATCAACGCTCCCAGCCGCGATGAGGTGATCTTCACCAAGAACGCGTCGGAGTCGCTGAACCTCGTGGCCAACATGCTCGGCTGGGCCGATGAGCCCTACCGGGTGGACCGCGAGACCGAGATCGTCATCACGGAGATGGAGCACCACTCCAACATCGTTCCGTGGCAGCTGCTCTCGCAGCGCACCGGCGCGAAGCTGAAGTGGTTCGGCCTCACCGACGACGGCCGGCTGGACCTGTCGCAGATCGAGCAGGTCATCACCGAGAAGACCAAGGTCGTCTCGTTCGTCCTGGTCTCCAACATCCTCGGCACGGTCAACCCGGTCGAGGCGATCGTCCGCCGCGCCCAGGACGTGGGCGCCCTGGTCGTCATCGACGCCTCCCAGGCCGCCCCGCATATGGCCCTGGACGTCCAGGCCCTCCAGGCCGACTTCGTGGCCTTCACCGGCCACAAGATGTGCGGCCCGGACGGGATCGGTGTGCTGTGGGGCCGCCAGGAGCTCCTGGAGGACCTGCCCCCGTTCCTCGGCGGCGGCGAGATGATCGAGACGGTCTCGATGCACTCCTCGACCTACGCCCCCGCGCCGCACAAGTTCGAGGCCGGTACGCCCCCGATCGCCCAGGCCGTCGGCCTCGGCGCGGCGGTGGACTATCTCTCCGCGGTCGGCATGGACAACATCGCCCGCCATGAGCACGCCCTCACCCACTACGCGGTCGGCAGGCTCCTGGAGGTCCCCGATCTGCGCATCATCGGCCCCACCACGGCCGAGGAGCGCGGTGCCGCGATCTCCTTCACGCTCGGCGACATCCACCCCCACGATGTGGGCCAGGTGCTCGACGAACAGGGCATCGCGGTCCGGGTCGGCCATCACTGCGCCCGCCCCGTCTGCCTGCGGTACGGAATTCCCGCGACCACGCGAGCGTCGTTCTATCTGTACTCCACCCCCGCCGAGGTCGACGCCTTGGTGGAGGGCCTGGAGCACGTACGGAACTTCTTCGGGTAGGGGCGACCGCGTGAGACTGGATTCGATGTACCAGGACGTCATCCTGGACCACTACAAGAACCCCCATGGACGGGGCCTCAGGGACGGCGACGCGGAGGTACACCACACCAATCCGACCTGCGGGGACGAGATCACCCTGCGGGTGCGGCTCGACGGCGAGACGATCGAGGACGTCAGCTACGAGGGCCAGGGCTGTTCCATCAGCCAGGCCAGCGCGTCCGTGCTCAATGAATTGCTGGTGGGCAAGGAGCTGAGCGAGGCTCGCAGGATCCAGGAGACGTTTCTGGAGCTGATGCAGTCCAAGGGGCAGACCGTTCCGGACGACGCCATGGAGGAGGTGCTGGAGGACGCGGTCGCGTTCGCCGGTGTCTCCAAGTACCCCGCCCGAGTGAAGTGCGCCCTGCTCAGCTGGATGGCATGGAAGGACGCCACCGCACAGGCGCTCGGCGAAACCGCTGGAGGGAAGACCGCATGAGTGAAGACGTGACGACCACCAAGCCCGCCAGCGAGGAAGAGGTCCGCGAGGCCCTGTACGACGTGGTCGACCCCGAGCTGGGGATCGACGTGGTCAACCTCGGGCTGATCTACGGCGTTCATATCGACGACGCCAATATCGCCACCATCGACATGACGCTGACGTCCGCGGCCTGTCCGCTGACCGACGTCATCGAGGACCAGGCGAAGTCGGCGACCGAGGGCATCGTCAACGAGCTGCGGATCAACTGGGTCTGGATGCCGCCGTGGGGTCCCGACAAGATCACCGACGATGGCCGCGAGCAGCTGCGCGCCCTCGGCTTCAACGTCTGAGCGCCCCTCAGCACCTGCTTTACGGCAGCGGCCCCCGCGCATCCGCGCGGGGGCCGCTGCCGTCTTCGCGAGACGCCGCCTTCGCGGGACTGCGAGGGCCAACATGTGTACAGCCGTACGCATCGTTGTGTACGCTCGTACGCATGGGGTACCTGATGCTCTCCGGCGCGATCATGGCTGAGGTTCTGGCCACCACTTCGATGAAATACAGCGACGGCCTCACCCGGCTGTGGCCCACCCTGGCAACCGTCACCGGATATCTGATCGCCTTCGCCCTGCTCGCCCAGACCCTCAGAACGGTCTCCGTCGGCACCGCCTACGCCATATGGGCCGGGATCGGGACCGCCGTCATCGCCGTCATCGGCACGGTCTTCCTCGGGGAGTCCGCGACCGCCGCCAAGGTGGTCGGCGTGCTGCTGGTCATCGCCGGGGTCGTGGTGCTCAACATCGGCGGGGCGCACTGATGCCGCGCCGCTACGACCCCGGACGGCGGCAGCGCATCATCGACGCCGCGATCACCGTGGTCGGCGAGCGCGGCATCGGCGGGCTGAGCCATCGCACGGTGGCCGCCGAGGCGGACGTACCGCTCGGCTCGACCACCTACCACTTCGCCACCCTCGACGATCTGCTGGTCGCCGCGCTCAGCCAGGTCAACGCCGACTGGCTGGCGGAGCTCGATCGCTGGGAGCGCACCGCCGACCCCGATCGCCCGCTCGCCGACGAACTGCTGCGGCTGATCGAGATGCTGCTGGGCGGGGACCGCATCCGGCTCGAGCTGGAGTACGAGCTGTATTTCGCCGCGCTGCGCCGGGAGGCGGTCCGGTCCATCGCCGCTGCCTGTCCGGACGAGATGGCCACCCGGCTGGCCCGCCGGATCCCGGACCCCGGCACCGCACGGTCGGTGGCGGCGCTGGTGGACGGGGTGATACTCCAGGTACTGCTGACCGGCAGACCGCTGGTGCGGGCCGAGGTACGGGCCGCGCTGGAGCGGCTCACCGGCTGAGCCGGGACGAGGGGGCGGCGCGTGAACCCGATCGGGCCCTGCGGGGAACAGGGGGGAGCGGCCCGGACTCTTCGCCCGGCTCTACGACCGGTACGCGCCCGGCGTCCACCGCTACGCCGCCCGCTGCCTCGGCGATGACCCCGGCCAGCCGCACAGTACCCCCGATGGTCCGGCACAGGGAGCCGGACCATCGGGGCACGCCACTGACGAACCCGACGAACGGTGCCCACCGCTGGCGGACCCTTCCGCGGCCGGGACCGGAGCAGACCGTTCCGGACCTGGACCGGCCAGGTCCGGGGCCGGCCTCCGGACCGGGGCATGAGACCGGTTCGCCTCCCGGGGGCGCCTCCGGTTAGCGTTCTGACCATGACCGACGCAGCCACCACCCGTACCACCCGCCCCGGCGCCGTCGCCGCCGGACTCGCCACCCTCACCGAGGACGGCACCGTTCTGGACACCTGGTTCCCGTCCCCCGAGCTGGCCGACGCGCCCGGTCCGGCCGGGACCGAGCGGCTCGACGCCGAGCGGACCGCGCGTCTGCTGGGCGAGACCGCCGTCAAGGCGCTCGGCCCGGACCCGCGCCGCGGGGTCGAGGTCGTGGCCGTCCGTACGGTCATCGCCTCGCTCGACGACAAGCCGCTGGACGCCCATGACGTCTACCTCCGGCTGCACCTGCTCAGCCACCGGCTCGTCGCGCCGCACGGCCAGAACCTCGACGGGATGTTCGGCGTGCTGGCCAACGTGGCGTGGACCTCGCTGGGCCCGGTCGCCGTCGACCAGCTGGAGCGGGCCCGCCTCGCCGCCCGTGCCGAGGGCCTCCAGCTCTCCGTGACCAGTGTCGACAAGTTCCCGCGGATGACCGACTACGTGGTCCCCGCCGGGGTCCGCATCGGTGACGCCGACCGCGTACGGCTCGGCGCGCACCTCGCCGCCGGGACCACCGTCATGCACGAGGGCTTCGTCAACTTCAACGCGGGCACCCTCGGCACCTCGATGGTCGAGGGCCGGATCAGCGCGGGTGTCGTGGTCGGCGACGGCTCGGACATCGGCGGCGGCGCGTCGATCATGGGCACCCTCTCCGGCGGCGGCAAGCAGACCATCGCCATCGGCGAGCGCTGCCTGCTGGGCGCCCAGGCGGGCATCGGCATCTCGCTCGGCGACGACTGCATCGTGGAGGCGGGGCTCTACGTGACCGCGGGCACCCGCGTCACCCTCCCCGATGGCAAGATCGTCAAGGCGCTTGAGCTCTCCGGCGCCCGCAACCTCCTCTTCCGCCGGAACTCCACCACCGGTGCGGTCGAGGCGCTGCCGCGCTCCGGTTCGTGGGGCGGTCTCAACGAGGCCCTGCACAGCCACAACTAGCCGCGGTCAGTCACCACTGAGGTCCCAGGCCGGTCCGGTCGTCGCCCGCTTGTAGGTGTCGATCAGGCCGGCCGTGGTGTCGGTGCGGGCGGGGAGCAGCGGCGCCCGCACCGGCCCGCCGGGCAGCCCCAGCGCGTCCAGCAGCGCCTTCGCGGTGACCGCCCCGGGAAGGTGGGACATCATCGCGTCGATCAGCGGGGTGAGCGCGAGATGGCGGCGGGCCGCGGTGCCCGGGTCGCCGGTGTCGTACGCGTCCACCACGGCACGCACCTGCCGTCCGGCCACATTGGCGACGGTGCTGATGTACCCGGCCGCGCCGATCGCCCGCAGCGGCAGATTCTGCTCGTCGCAGCCGGAGTAATAGGCGAGTTCGGTCGCCGCCAGCACCCTCGCCGACTTCATCAGGTCGTACGCGCAGTCCTTCACCCCCGTCACCCGCGGGTGTTCGGCGAGCCGCAGCAGGGTGTCGTACGAGAGCGCGGTGCCGGTGCGCCCCGGGATGTCGTACAGCAGGACGGGCAGCCCGACCGCGTCCGCGACGGTGCGGAAGTGTGCCCGGACCGCGTCTTGCGGCGGGCGGCTGTAGTACGGGGTGACCACCAACAGCGCGTGGGCGCCCGCCCGTTCGGCCGCCCGCGCCAGCTCGACCGCGTGCCGGGTGTCATTGCTGCCGATCCCCGCGGTGATCCGCGCCCGGTCGCCGACCGCCTCGGCCGCCGCCCGGACGACCGCCTCCTGCTCGGCGTCGCTGGTGGTGGGCGCCTCCCCGGTGGTGCCGTTCAGCACCAGTCCGTCGCAGCCGTCCTCGTCGACGAGGCGGGTGGCGAGGAGTTGGGCGCCGTCCAGGTCGAGCGAACCGTCGGCGGCGAACGGCGTGACCATGGCACAGGCGGAACGGCCGGAAGGACCGACGGTGCGGTGGTGGTGTGTGGACATAAGGGAATCCTCCTGCCCTTTGATCTACAGGTCTACTGCGGAGTTCTACACATCACTGTGAAGTGTCGCTTACGGGTGGCCGCGGCGGGTGCGGCGCGCCGGGGCTATGGCTTCTCGGCGTAGACGTAGACCCGGGCACCCGACTTGGTCGTGCTGCCCGCGCCCTTTCCGCTGTAGACCACGTACACCTCCCGCCGTACGCCCTCGTCGATATCGGTGAAGGCCAGGTCCGCGTGGGAGGGGACATGACCGGTGAGGCCGTCCGCGACCGCGCGCGGGATGGCGGCGTCGACGCGGGCGGGGCCGCCGATCCGGTAGGTGGCGCGGAAGTCCTTGACGCTGCTGTCCTGACCACCGTTGACCCGGTAGCGCAGACAGGCGGTCCGCCCGGCCGTATGTCCCTCGACCGGTACGTAGAAGCGGTGCGCGTCCGGATTCTGTTCGGGTGCGAAACGGGCCAGTTGCTCGGCCCGGTCGATCGCCGAGGGGCGAGCGAAGCTGTCCCGTCCGAGGAAGAACCACCCCACTGCGGCCATACACAGGAGCACCACCAGGCCCAGAAGACCCAGGGGAAGCATCCAGCCCGCCCGGTGTCGTGTGGCCCTCGACAGCGACATCTGTCCCCCTGACGCACGAGTGCTCCGGAGCCCGGCGGGATGCCGGACTCCGGAGCACTCTAGCCAGCCGCGTGCGCGAACACCCTTACGGGCGGACGCGGACGACCTGTGGGTCGTGGTCGCTGGACTGGTCCGCGAACTCGGAGTTGATGTGCACGATGTCGTAGTCCGGGCGGCGCAGTGCGCGGCTGGTGAGGATGTGGTCCAGCACCTGCGAATTGCCGTTGTAGACATAGCCGTAGCGCTCGGCGCGCGGCAGTCGCGTCACCAGGTCGGTGAGGACCCCGCCCTTGGTGAGCGCGCCCAGTGCGGGCGAGAACTGGTAGTCGTTGAGGTCGCCCGCGACCACCACGGCGGCCTTCGGGTCGGCGGCCAGCAGCTCCTTGACGAAGGTGTTCACCGCCTTCGCCTGTCCGGTGCGCTGGGTCTCCGAGGAGCGGGCCGGGGGCTGGAAGCGGCTGTCCAGGCCCTGGTCGCCGCCCTTGGAGTTGAAGTGGTTGGCGACCACGTACACCGGGCGGCCACGGAAGGAGAACTGCGCGGCCAGCGGCTTACGGCTGTCCTTCCACACCTCGTCGGCCGGGGCGATCCGGCCCGGCGAGGCCGACAGCGACGCCTTGCCGTCCTTCTTCACCACCCGCACCGGGGTGGTGGAGTCCCCGCCCGGGACATCGGTGAACGAGACCCGCTGGGGGTTGAAGAGGTACGCGACCCGGATGTTGCCGCCCGGCTGGCCGCCGTCCTGGTCGTCAACCGGGTCGATCTGGCGCCACTCGTACGAGGGGCCGCCGGCCGCCGCGATCGCGTCGGTGAGCTTCTTCAGAGTGGCGTTCGCGCCGACGACCGAGTCGTTGGTCGGGCCGTTGTCGTCCTGGACCTCTTCCAGGGCCACGATGTCCGGCGAGGCGAGATTGGAGACCAGCGCGGAGGCGAGACGGTCGAACTTCGCCTGCGCGGTCTTGGGGGAGAGGTTCTCCACGTTGTAGGTGGCGATGGAGAGCTCGTCCGACTTCTGCGGCCGGGTCCGCTCGCGCTCCGGTCCGTGGTCGGCGAGTTCGCCGAGGGCGGTGGCCGCGATGGTGTAGCCGCCGAAGTTGTCGTAGTCGAGCGGGCCCTCGGTGGCGCCGGTCAGCTCGTCGCCGACGTCCGCCACCGGGAAGGGGTGCTGGGCGTAGGGGAGGAGGGACGCCACCTTCAGCCGACCGGAGTTCGGGTCGCGGTAGGAGTCGTAGAGCGCTCCGCCGCGCGCGGTGCGGTGGTGACGCGGCTCGGCGGTGACCCACAGCTCCTTGTAGGTGTTGGTCGCCCCGACGACGGGAGCGTTCTTGACGGCGACCCGCATTCCCTCCAGCGACTCGTACAGGTCCAGCGCGTACGAACGCGGCCGCAGCGTCAGCCCCTCGATGGAACCGTCCTTGGCGTCCCCGCCGTCCGGGGCCTTCGGGGCGTAACGGTCGGGGACGGTGGAGGCGTTGAGGCGGAACGTGGCGGGCAGCGCGTTGCCGGAGGAGCCGACCGTCCAGGTCGCCTTGGTGATCTCCGTCATCGATTGCAGCCCGGCGTCGGCCCCGCCCGGGTAGTACTCGCTCACCGTGCCGGACACCGTGACCGCGTCGCCGACGGCCACGGAGGGCGTCGTCGACCCGGTGAACACGAAGATCGCCTCACTGGTGGCCCGGTCCTTGTCCGGGCTGGCGTCCTGCATCCAGAACCCGCGCGCGGAGCCGAAGGAACGTATCGCCGTCACCGTACCGGGGACGTCGGTCACCTTCTGCCCGGCCAGCGGGGATATCCGGGTGCTGCCCTGGATGTCATGAATCCGTACCTCGGCGGCGGACGCCGATGACGGCACGACGAGCAACCCGGCCGCGAGTGCGGAGGCGACGACGGCGGTGACGGTGAGAGGTGCGCGCAGGGCGCGTGGGGACATGGTGATGGCCTCCGGAAAGGAGTGAACAGAGGGAAAATGGGCCTCTACGCGCGTCAATCTCGGCCCTAGCCAGGGCAGTTGTCAAGGGATGAAGGATGTACGGGGTGGGACGCGTGGATGAATCCACGCGGTGGGGGGCGTGCGGGTGTGGATTGCCACATGGCCGCGCCGGGCGCAGGGGCCCCGCCCGGCGCGGGTGGGAGTGGTCTGTGGGCCGCGCCCATGTGGTCTGTCGGGTTCGTGCGTGGCCGGGGTCGGCGGGACGAGGGCGCCGTGCGTCCGGTGGCCACGGTGCGTAGGGGGCGGTGGTGCCTGCCGCCGTGGGCGGGGGTCTATGCGGGCCGGTCCGCGGTGGAGTCCCGGGGTGCGTCCATGGCGTGGCGTGTCGGTGGGACCCGCACGGTCACCCTTCCGTGCCGGGGGTCAGCGCGGTGCGGCCGGTGGGGTCTGGCGCGGGGGTGGGGCCGGGCCCGGCGGGTCGGGGCTGGCGGGCCGGGCACGACGGGTGACCGGGGCCCGGCCCAGCCTTCTTCCGCCCTGGGGGTCAGCGCGGTGCGGGTGGTGGAGTCCGGCGCGGGGCCCGGGGGCCGGGCACGGCGGGTGACCGGGGCAGCCCGGTGGGGCGTGGCTGAATCGGCCGGTTGGTGGGGCGCGGGGCCACATCGGGACGAAACTGGCCGCCCCTTCCGTCTACGCTGGGGTCGGGCCGCGTGTCCATACCGTGCCCGAGACATCCGAATCCCCGAGGAGATGACTCCGCCCATGCCCGGAGACCGCCCCACCATGCCGCCCGTGCGGCTGCGTACCGACGCGGAACTCGCGCGGGACGCGCTCGCCGCGCCGCTCCTCGCCCGCGCGGTGCGGCTCGCCCGCTGGGTCGAGCCGGGGAAGCCGGTCGGTTCGGGCGGCGTCCTGTCGGAGGAGGATCTGCGCGCCGCCGTCGAGCTGCTCGACCTCGCCGCCGACGAGAACGGCCCGGCGTACACCGCCCAGGCGTGGCAGCTCGCCGTCGACACCGGGCTCGTGGAGATCGAGGAGGTCGAGGAGACCGAGGACGGGGGCGAGGAGGCAGCGGACGGGGCGGACGCCACCGCCGTCAGCGGCGAGGAGCTGGGTCTGATCACCCAGGGCAGCCCCCGCGACATCCTCGACATCTGGCTCGACGGCTTCGAGACCGTCCTCGCCGACGCGGCCGCCCCCGACCTCGCCGATATCGTCGACCAGATCAGCGAGGGCGGCGAGCTCGATCTCGACTCGCTCGACTGGAACCCGGAGGAAGAGGCCGAGTTCCTCGACGGGATCCTCGGCAATCTCTATATGCTCACCGCCCTCGGCGAGGACGCCGGTTCCGTTCCGCTCCCCGCGCTTGTCGCCTCCATGATCGTCCCCGACGATATGGGCGAGCCCACCGACGACATCCTCGAAGAGGTCTCCGAGGCGATGATGCGGCTGGACGATCAGTTCCGGCTGCTCGCGCCGATGGGTCTGATCGACTACCAGCCGGTGGACGAGGCGCTGATCGAGGAGGTCGACGGCGAGGGCCGCATCCAGAGCCCGGACGCGGCGCCCGCCGACGGCGACGAGGAGGAGGACGTCTCCCGCTACGGGATGGTCCGGCTCTCCCCGCTCGGCGTCTACGGCATGCGGTCCCGCATGGTCGAGGCGGGTATCGACGCCCCGGCCGTCGGCGATCTCGCCGGCAAGGGCGCGGACGTGCTGCTGGACACCCTGCCCGGCCACCCCGAGCCCGCCGCGCAGGCGGAGGCCGAGCAGTGGCTCGCCCGCCGTACGCCGGAGGAGGCCGCCCGCGAACTGCTCGCCGCCGCCCGTGGCGACGACGAGTCGGCGCCGCTGCGCCGACTCACCTGCCAGCAGACGCTGTCGCTGGTCGGGGCGGATGCCGAGGCCGCGCTGCGCGAGGTGCTCGACGACCGCCAGCTGGGCGGTCTGGCCCGCGTCTGGCTGGCCGAGCACGGCGCGTCGGGCGTGCCGGAGCCGTCGGAGGAGATGGTCTTCTGGCTGACGGTGGACACGCTGGCCGCACAGCTCGCGACCGAGGACGACTCGGACGAGCTGCGGGAACTGGTGCGCGGACTGGTCGACCAGTCCGGGAGCTTCTTCGACACGGCCTGGCGGGTGGACCATCCGGCCACGGCGGACGTGCTGGAGGCGATGGGCCGTCTCCACCCGGACAAGAAGGCCGCCAAGGAAGCCCGCAAGGCCGCGTTCAAGGCCCGCTCCCGGGCGTGACCCCCGAGCGGTGATCCCCGAACGGGCATGACGCCCGTCAAGGCGAGTTGACGAGGCCGTCCCGGCAGCACTGCGCACGCACCGTGCTCCCGGGGCGGCCTCGCGGTGCGCTCAGCGCCCCAATCGGTGCGGTGATGTCGTGTTCCGTTCAACTGGCGTTCGGGCGAGGGCGACACCGTGAGCACGCAGGTCGGAGGAGATGTCTGCCGCTCAGGAGATGAAGATGCCGCTCACCCGAAGAGATTTCGCGAAGAGTTCCGCGTTCACCGGGGCCGGGGTCGCCCTCGTGGGCAGCGCCGGGGTGCTCGCCACCGCGCCCGGCGCCCTCGCCGCGGAGAACATCCACGGCGCGAACACGGCGAACGCGGCGAACGCGGCGAACGCGGCGGACACCGCCGCGGGCCGGGCCCGGCTGGGGTACGGGCCGCTCGTCTCCGACCCCGAGGGGATCCTGGCCCTCCCCAAGGGGTTCCGCTACCGCGTCATCACCCGCACCGGTGAGACCACGCTCGAGACCGGCGAGTCCACCCCCTCCAACCACGACGGCACCGCCACCTTCGAGGGCACCCGCGGTGCGACTCTCCTGGTCAACAACCATGAGCTGAAGGGCCCCCGTTCGGACTGGCCGCACCCGGTGCCGCTCACCGAGGGGCTGGTGTACGACCCGGCGGCGTCCGGCGGCTGCACCGTCGTCGAGGTGTCCAAGCACGGTGACCACGTCACCGAGTGGGTCGGCATCGCGGGCACCTCCACCAACTGCGCCGGTGGGCACACCCCTTGGGGCACCTGGCTGACCTGCGAGGAGACCGAGGACAAGGCCGGTCAGAGCGGTATGACCAAGGACCACGGCTATGTCTTCGAGGTCGATCCCCACGACCGCCGCGCCAACCGCGACCCCAAGCCGATCAAGGCCCTGGGCCGCTATGCCCACGAGGCCGTGGTCGTGGATCCCAAGCGCGGTGATCTCTACCTCACCGAGGACGCCGCCGGGCCGAACGGCCTCCTCTACCGCTGGATCCCGCCGCACGGCTTCCGCCACGGCCGCGGCAAGCTCCGCACCCTGGCCGATGACGCGGGCGTGCTCCAGGCGCCCATCTGCTATGACTCCGGCGGCCGGTTCGTCGACGACCTCTCCCGCGCCACCAGGACCGGCACGGTCTACGGCGTGGACTGGGTGAACGTCCAGGACCGCGACGCGAAGTCCACGCCGGTCCGCAAGCAGTTCGCCGAGGGCCGGATCACCCGCGCCCGCAAATTGGAGGGCATGTGGTGGGCGGACGGCGGGGTCTACGTCGTCTCCTCGTTCGCCCGTGAGGAGAGCCCGGTCCAGCACGACGGCCAGGTCTGGTTCTACGACCCCAAGCGCCGCACCCTCACCCTCAAGGTGCTGCTGGGCGTCAACCCCGACCCGGCCGAGGACGGTGCCTTCGACGGCCCGGACAACATCACCGTCTCGCCCTACGGCGGTCTGGTCATCGCCGAGGACGGCGAGGGCGTCCAGCACCTGTTCGGCGCCACCGACGACGGCCGGACCTACCCGATCGCCCGCAATGAGCTGAACATCGGCAGCGCGGAGAAGCCCGCGTTCAGCGAGTTCACCGGCGTTGTCTTCTCGCCCGACGGCCACACCCTCTACGCCAACATCCAGGACCCGGGCATCATGCTCGCGATCACCGGACCCTGGCGCCGCCAGCGCTGAAACGCCTGACGCCTGACGCCTCACGACCGCGGGACAGCTGAGGGACACCTGAGAGGCACCTGAGGGCAGCGGGGCCGGGAATCTCCCGGCCCCGTTCGCGTTGAGATGGGAGTGAGCTCCGACCGCGTCCGCAGCACCCGCTTCTCCGTCCTCGACCGCTCCCGCACCCGCCAGGGGCGGGACCGCTCGCGCGAACTGCGCGACACCGTGCGGTTCGCGGAGCAGGCCGAAGCCCTCGGATACCACCGCTTCTGGGTCTCGGAGCACCACAGCGTGCCCGGTGTGGCCGGTTCGGCGCCGACCGTCCTGGCGGCGGCCGTGGCCGGGGCCACCACCCGGATCCGGGTGGGCACCGGCGGGGTGATGCTGCCGAACCACCGTCCGCTGGTGGTGGCGGAGCAGTTCGGGGTGCTGGAATCCCTCTACCCCGGGCGGATCGATATGGGCCTGGGCCGCTCCGTCGGCTTCACCGACGGGATACGCCGCGCCCTGGGCGCCGACAAGGACGCCGCCGATGACTTCGGCGACCGGCTCGCGGAGCTGCTCGGCTACTTCACCGGGGACCAGCGCGCCCACCCCGAGGTCCATGCCCACCCCGCCGAGGGGCTGACGATCCCGGCGTTCGTCCTGGCCACCGGCGCCGGGGCGGATATCGCCGCGGCGGCCGGACTCTCCCTGGTGATCGGCGAGCTCCGCGGCGAGGACACCATGCTGCGCGCGATCGAGCGCTATCGGACCGGCTTCCGCCCCTCGGTGTGGTCGGCCGAGCCCTACGTGATCGTCTCGGGCAATGTCGCGGTCGCCGATACGGCGGAGGAGGCCCGCAGACTGCTGATCCCCGAAGCCTGGGCGATGGCCTACTCCCGTATCCACGGTGTCTTCCCACCGCTCACCCCGCCCGACGCCATCGAGGCACTGGCGATGAACGACAAGGAGCGCGGCTTCTACGAACGGGGCCTGGGCGGTCAGCTCCACGGCACCGAGGACGAAGTCGCCGCCGCGCTCGATACGTTGATCGAGCGCAGCGGCGCCGACGAGGTGCTGGTCACCACCAGCACCCATGACCGCGAGGCGCTGCTCGACTCCTACCGGCGACTGGCCCGGCTGGCCGGAATGACGGCGACGCCCGCTCCGGGGACGGTCTCAGAGGGACTTCGCGGCGGGCTTGACCATGCCGCGCACGGTGCGTGAGTCCACGTACTCACCCATCGCGGTCATCTCCCACTCACCCGAGAACTGCTTGATCAACTTCGCCATCATCACGCCCGTGCGCGGCTCGGCGGAGGTGATGTCGAAGCGGACCAGCTCGTCCCCGGTCTGCGCGTCGACCAGACGGCAGTACGCCTTCGCCACATCGGTGAACCTCTGCCCGGAGTAGGAGTTGACCGTGAAGACCAGGCCGGTGACCTCCGGCGGCAGCCCGCCCAGGTGCACGGTGATGGTCTCGTCGTCACCACCGCCCTCACCCGTGAGGTTGTCACCGGAGTGCTGGATCGCGCCGTTGAGGATGGCCAGCTTGCCGAAGAAGCAGGCGTCGATCTTCTTGCGGTCGACGCCGAAGGCGATGACGGACGCGTCGAGGTCGATGTCCTTGCTGCGGAAGGCGGGCTCCCAGCCGAGGCCCATCTTCACCGAGGTGAGCAGCGGACGGCCGCCCTTGACCAGCGAGACGGTCTGGTTCTTCTGGAGGCTGACCCGCCCCTTGTCCAGATTGATCTTGCCGCCGGAGGGAGCGGCAGCGGCGGCGGGCGCGGCGGCCGGGGGAGCGGGCGGTGCGGCGCTCGGCATGGGCGGCGGCGGGGCGCCGAACCCGGCGGGCGGCCCGGACGGCGGCGGCGCCTGCACCGGCGGCGCGACGGGCGCGGCGGGTGCGGGGGCCGCGGCGGGTGCGGCGGGCTCCTCGACCGAGACGCCGAAGTCGGTGGCGATCCCCGCCAGCCCGTCGGCATAACCCTGGCCCACCGCGCGGACCTTCCACGCGCCGTTGCGCCGGTAGACCTCGACCACCACGAGCGCGGTCTCGGTGCCGAGCCGGGGCGGGGTGAAGGAGGCGATCACGGCACCGTCGTCGGCGCCGCGCACGGTGGCGGTGGGCTCGGTGCCCGAGAAGGTCGCGCCCGGCTGGTCCAGGCTCGCGGTCACCACGATCTTCTCGATATCGGCGGGGACGGCGGCGGTGTCGACGGTGATGGTGTCGCCCGCGCCGCCCGCGCCCGCGCGGTGGGTCACCCCGGGGCCGGACGGCTGGTTGTAGAAGACGAAGTCGTCGTCGGAGCGCACCTTGCCGTTGGCGGTGAGCAGCAGGCCCGACACGTCGAGCCGCACGGGGGCGGTGACGTCCACCGCCACACGGGCGACGGAAAGGGGGAGGTTCGAGCCGGGAGTCATTGCGGTCATGACCGGGATAACGAACTTCCCCGCTTTACGGTTCCTTGACCTGCCCGGTTCCTGTGCATCGGTTGTGCGCCCGTTCTCCCCCGGCGGAGCCCCTGTGGACCGGCGCACCCGAGGGGCGGCGTCAGCGCCTTTCGCAGGCGACGGCCTCGGCGGGCTCCACCGCGTTCCGCTCGTGCCGTCCGCCGGTCGCGGCCGCCGCGACGCCCACCACGCTCACCGCCATCCCGGCCAGTGCCAGGGCGCCCGGCGCGTCACCGAACATGACGTACGCCCACACCGCCGTGGTCGGTGGGGTGAGGTAGATCAGCGCGCTCGTCCGGGTGACCCCGTCGCGCCGCAGGCTCAGCCAGTAGAAGCCGTAGCCGCCCACCGTGGAGAGCAGTACGGTCCACGCCACCGCCGCCCAGAACGCCCCGCCCGCCGGGGGCCCGGCGTGCCCGCCCACCGCCGCCACCCCCGCGAACAGCAGGGCGCTGGTGACGCAGTGCAGCGGTACGGCGTCCACCGGGGCCAGCGGCGCCCGCGCCCGGCGCTCCAGGAAGCTGGCCGCCAGCAGCGCCGCCATCGCCGCGAACGGCAGCCCGTACGCCCATCCCGGCGCCGCGCCCGCGCCCAGGTCGTCCCGGACCACCAGCGCCACCCCGGCCAGGCCGATCGCCAGCCCCGCCCACTGCCGCGGCGCCACCCGCTCGCCCAGCAGCCGCCCGGCCAGCGCTCCCGCCGCCAGCGGCTGCAACGCGGCGATCAGGGCCGCCGTCCCGCCCGGCACCCCGAGCCCGACCGCCCAGACGATCCCGCCCAGATAGCCGCCCTGCGACAGAGCGCCGATCACGGCCTGCTCGGCGACCGCCCGCGGCGCAAGCCTGCGCCGCCGCAGCAGCAGCCAGGCCCCGCCCAGCACCGCGGTCGCGGCGATGAACCGCCACATCAGCAGCGTGTCCGCGGTGGCCTGCCGGGTCCCGAGCTCCGCCCCGATGAAGCCGGAACTCCACATCACCACAAGGCCGAGGGAGGTGATCGCGCTGCCGGGCATGGGCTGTCCTCGCTTCCCCGACGGGATCGGGTATACCGATCTGTTTACTCCTCTCCGTACTAGACTAAACAGATCGGTTTACCCAGTCCATCCCGGGAGGCGAACCACGTCATGGAAGCGCTCACGCCCGCCGCCCGCCGCGTCCTCGACTCGGCCGCCGAGCTCTTCTACGGACACGGGATCAACGCCGTCGGCGTGGACCTGATCGCCAAGCACGCCGGAGTCACCAAGAAGACGCTCTATGAACGCTTCGGCTCCAAGGAGGCGCTGATCTCCGCCTACCTGCGCGAACGCGACGCACGCTGGCGCGCCTGGCTCACCGCCCAGGTCGACGCGGCGCCCCCGCGGGACCGCGTCCTCGCCACCTTCGACGCCCTGGCCGACTGGATGCGCCGTGAGAACCCGCGCGGCTGCGGCTTCGTCAACGCCGCCGCGGAGCTGCCGGACGCGGACCATCCGGCGCGTGCCGTGATCGCCGACCAGAAGCGGTGGCTACGCGGCTATCTGCGGCGGCTGTGCGAGGAGGCGGGCGCGTCGGACGCCGGTGAACTGGCCGATGAACTCCTGCTGCTCCATGAGGGCGCCACCGTGCTCAACGGCCTGTCGGCCCTCGCCGACCCGGTCGCCGTCTCACGCCGGATGGCCGTGGCCGCCCTGGAGCGCGCCGGGGCCGTGACGGGCCGGCGCCGGACGGCTGAGGGCCGACGGCTGACGGCCGACGGCTAGAAGCGGTCCCACAGAGGCGGGTTGGTGCAGAAGACCCCACCGAGCCGGTCGGTGTCGGGATCGCCCGGCACCAGCTCGCCCTGTTCCGCGATCAGCTTCTCCGCGTACACCTCCGCGTCGTCCCGGGGCTCGTACCCCAGCTCGCGCGCGGAGCTGAGGTCCCACCACAGGCGGGTGTTGGCGGAGCTGCCGTAGACCACCCGGAAGCCGACGTCCTCCGCGCTCAGCGCGGCGTGCAGCAGCCGGGCGGCGTCGGCCGGGCTCAGCCATGTCGACAGCGCGCGTACCGTCGGCGGTTCCGGATCGCAGGAGCCGATGCGGATGGCGACCGTCTCGATGCCGTACTTGTCCCAGTAGTACGAGCCCAGGTCCTCGCCGAACGCCTTCGACAGCCCGTAGAAGGTGTCGGGCCGGTGCCGGGTCCCGACGGGGATCGCCGGATCGCCGTCGGCGGCGGGGCGCGGGGTGAAGCCCACCGCGTGGTTGCTGGAGGCGAAGACCACGCGGCGGACGCCCGCCTCCCGCGCCGCCTCGTAAAGGTGGTGAGTTCCCTCGATGTTGGCGCGCAGTATCTTCTCGAAGGTCGATTCCACCGAGATGCCCGCGAGGTGGACGATCGCGTCCACGCCCCGTACGGCCTCGCGCAGCGTGTCCCTGTCCGCCAGGTCGGCGGTGATGGCGTGCGGCGCGCCCTCGACGGGGGCGAGGTCCAGTAGCCGCAGCTCGTAGCCGTACCGCGGGAGGAGTTCGCGCATCCAGGTGCCCATCCCTCCGGCGGCGCCGGTGAGGAGGACGGTGCGGGGAGCGGGCATGGGCGGAGCCTCTCGTGAGTGTGCGGTATCCCGGTCGGTCTCAGTCTCGCCGTCGCGCGCCGTGTGTCCAAAGGTGTGACCGCCGAGCAACCTTGGCCGGGGCCATGTCGTCTCACTGGTCAGGACGGGCGACTGGTGATGTGGACCCGTCCCAGGTGAATCCCTATACATGTGATGTATACACCCGGTGTAGAGTGCCTGGGTGCCCCGTCAATGAGGCGCCCCTCGGCGTCGGTTGATGAGGCGCCGACCACTTTGGCGCACCTATGCCCCTTTTGGTCGCCGGACGATCGAGGCGCAGTAAAACCGGCATACGGTGCATAACTTCATCAAGCGGGGGACTTCATGAGGCGAATAGGCCGCATATCCATGCTGGCGACGGCCGTAACCCTGGCGCTGGGCCTCAGTGGCTGTGGCGCCTCCTATGACACGACCGCGCCGCGCAGCGCCAGGGAGCAGGCGGCGGAGGACCAGCAGGCGAAGGCGGACGCGAAGAACACGACGCTCGACACGGCGGACGGTACGAAGCCCGTCGACTGCTCCAAGGCCAAGTGTGTCGCCCTGACCTTCGACGCCGGCCCCAGTGAGAACACCCCGCGGCTGCTGGAGATCCTGAAGAAGAACAAGGCGCACGCGACGTTCTTCATGCTCGGTAAGAACCACATCGAGAAACACCCCGACCTGGTGCGGCGGATCGCCGACGAGGGGCATGAACTGGCCAACCACACCTGGTCGCACAAGATCCTGACCGACTCCGACGACGACGAGGTGCGTTCGGAGATCAACCGGGTGCAGAAGGCCGTGAAGAAGCTGACCGGCCGCACCCCACTGCTGATGCGTCCGCCGCAGGGCCGCACCGATGAGCGGGTCTCGAAGATCAGCCGGGAGCTGGGGGTGGCGCAGGTGCTCTGGAGCGTCACCGCGAAGGACTACCAGACCAATGACTCCGCGCTGATCAAGGAGCGGGTCCTCGACCAGACGGAACGCGACGGCGTCATCCTGCTGCACGACATCTACAAGGGCACGGTCCCGGCGGTGCCGGGGATCCTCAAGGAGCTGAAGGAGCGGGGCTACACGGTGGTGACCGTGGGGCAGCTGCTGGCTCCGGCCGTGGCGGAGCCGGGCAAGGTCTACAAGCCCTGAGGTCCGCGCCCTGAGTTTCGCGCGCTGAGGTCCGCGCGCCCTCAGCCCTGCGCGACGAACAGGATCGGCCACAAAATGATCAAGAATTGCCGGACCCTATCGCTGGGGTGGTTCATTTTCGTAATCTAAGGATCCTCGAGACGGCGGCGACCTAATCTGGACTGGCGGCAACTACGGCACGGAACGGCCGGTCCTGATCCCCCGGTCCGTTCTCTCGACGCAGAACAGGAGTTGCCATGAGGGTGAGGCGCAAGCGGGGCCGCCACCGCCGCCGCAAGGACCGCACGCTGCCGCTCGGCAGCGCGGTCATCGTGGCATCGGCTGTGGCGGGGGTGTACCTGACGGCCTCCCCGGACGGCGCCCAGGCCGTGCCCAGCACCGTCTATGTCGCCCCAAGTGGCAGTGACAGCAAGGCGGGTACCCTCGCCTCGCCCTTCCGGACGCTGGAGAAGGCGTTCTCGGTGGCCGAGGCGGGCACCACCATCGAGGTGCGCCGTGGCACCTACTACCCGGCCCGCACCCTGCGCAGCTCGGTCGACGGCACCAAGCGCGAGCGGGTCGAACTGCGGCCCTACGACGGCGAGAAGGTCCGGATCGACGGCTCCCGGCTCCGCACCGGCTCCGCCCTCGTCGCCCTCAGCGGTGACTACTGGACCGTCTCCGGCCTCGAACTGCGCAACGCCCCCGGCGGCGGGCTGGTGTGCACCTCCTGCTCCCAGGACGTCTTCCACAGCCTCACCACCCGGGACAACGGCGACACCGGGCTGACCCTGCGCGGCGCGGGCACCACCGACAACGTCATCCGGAACCTGGACTCCTCCGGTAACCACGACGCCGCCACCGGCGGACAGCGAGCCGATGGCATAGCCCTCACCCATGGCTCCGGCACCGGCAATGTGATCACCGGCTCCCGGCTCTACCACAACAGCGACGACGGCGTGGACCTGTGGATGTGGGCCAGCCCCGTCACCATCGAGCACTCCTGGGCGTACGGAAACGGCGAGAACCGCTGGCGGATCCCCGGCTTCACGGGCGACGGCAGCGGTTTCCAGCTCGGTGCCGACCGGGTCGCCGCACCCTCGCCCGCCCATGTCGTACGGTCCTCGGCCGCCTGGAGCAACAGCAAGAGCGGCTTCGCCGCCGGTGGCAATACGGGCGACCTCCGTATCCAGCGCAGCACCGCCTTCGGCAACGCGCGCAAGGGCTTCGACCTCGACGGCACCCACGCCCGGCTGCGGTCCAACCTGTCCGTCTCCAACGGCGGGGCCAAGGCCGACATGGGGCGGTTCGCGGTCTCCGAGGGCGACAACTGGACGCCGGGCGCGCGGCCTTCGCCGCCCTTCGTCACCACCGACCCCACCACGGCCTACGGCTCCCGTCGGCAGGACGGCTCGCTGCCCGTCACCAGCTTCCTGGTGGTGATGGACAGCACGCCGCTCGGCTCGCCGATGAAGTGACCGCCGCGGATCAGCGGTGGCCCATGATGGGGCGCGGCCGGTAGGGCTCCTCCAGCCGGGCCACCTCGCTCTCGTCGAGCTCCAGCTCCACCGCCGCCACCGCGTCGTCCAGATGCGCGGTCTTCGTCGCGCCCACGACCGGCGCCGTCACCGCGGACCTGCCCAGCAGCCAGGCCAGGGCGATTTGTGCGGGGGCCACCCCGCGCTCGGCGGCCACCTCGCGGGTCGCGTCCACGATGGCGAACTCGGCGTCCGCGTACCACTTCTCGACCAGCGCGTCGTTCCGCGCGCGGGTGGTGGGGCCGGAGCGGTCGCGGTCGCGGTTGCCCGCGAGCAGACCGCGCGCCAGCGGGCTCCAGGGGATGACCCCCACCCCCTGATGCGCGCAGAGCGGGTTCATCTCCCGCTCCTCCTCCCGGTACAGCAGGTTGTAGTGGTTCTGCATCGAGACGAACCGGGTCCAGCCGTACGAGGCCGCCGTGTGCTGCATCGTGGCGAACTGCCACGCGTACATCGAGGACGCCCCGATGTACCGCGCCTTCCCCGCCCGCACCACATCGTGCAGCGCCTCCATGGTCTCCTCGACCGGCGTCTCCGGGTCGAAGCGGTGGATCTGGTAGAGATCCACATGGTCGGTGCCCAGCCGCCGCAGCGAGCTGTCGACGCCCGCCATGATGTGCTTGCGCGACAGCCCCCGGTCGTTGGGGCCTGGGCCCATCGGGGAGTACACCTTGGTGGCGAGCACATAGTCCTCGCGGCGGGGGAACAGTTCGCGCAGCAGCTCGCCGGTGATCTCCTCGCTGCGGCCCATGGCGTACATATCGGCGGTGTCGAAGAAGGTCACCCCGCGCTCCACCGCCCGGCGTACGATCGGCCGCGCCGCGTCGATGTCGAGCTGCCACGGGCGGTGTTCGGGGCTGCCGTAGCTCATCATGCCCAGGCAGATCCGGGACACCTTGACACCCGAGGTGCCCAGCCGCGCGTACTCCATCTCGCTTCCCCTCTCGCCGTCCTCGCCCCTGAGCCCTCAGCACACCACCACCGGGGCCGGATGTCAGCCGGGAGTGACGAACCCGCACTCGTACGCCGCGATCACCGCCTGGGTGCGGTCGCGGACGCCCAACTTGGCGAGGACCGACGCCACATGCGTCTTGACCGTGGCCGGGCCCACCGCGAGCCGCTCGGCGATCTCGGCGTTGGTCAGCCCGCGGGTGATCAGCCGCAGCACCGCGGCCTCCCGCTCGGAGAGCCGGTCGCGGAGCTGACGCGCTCTCTCACCGGAGGGGTCCGCGCGGGTGGCGGCGTGTTCGGCGGCCAGCGCCCGGACCGCCGCCGGGAAGAGCAGCGAATCGCTCCGCGCCACCAGCCGTACGGCCTCCACCAGTTCCTCCGCGCGGGACCGCTTGAGCAGGAACGCGCTGGCTCCGGCGCGCAGCGCGTCGTACACATAGCTGTCGTTCTCGAAGGTGGTCACCACGATGACGCGGGGCGGGTCCGCGACGGTGCGCAGGATCTCCTCGGTGGCCCGGATACCGTCCCCGTCGGGCATCCGGACGTCCATCAGCACCACGTCCGGCCGCAGTCGGCCGGTCAGCGACACGGCCTCGGCGCCGCTGCCCGCCTCGCCCACCACCTCCAGGTCCGGTTCGCTGGACACGATCGCGCGCAGCGCGGTGCGCACCATCCGCTCGTCGTCGGCGAGCAGCACCCGCAGGGTGGAAGGGGGAGCCGGGGGAGTGGTCACCGGGAGACCTCCAGCGGGAGCCGGACCGTCAGCCGCCAGACCTCACCGGCCGGTCCCCAGTCGCAGACCCCGCGCAGCAGGGCCGTCCGTTCGGCGATCCCGCGCAACCCCCGGCCGCCGCCGGTGCGCCGACCCCGGGCGGTGCCGCCCACCGGGTTCTCCATGCTGATCTCCAGCTCCTTCCGTCGTCCGTCCTCGCCGATGCGCAGCCGCACCGGCACCGGCCCCGCATGGCGCAGCGCGTTGCTCAGGCCCTCCTGCACGATCCGGTACGCCTCGCGGGAGACCACCGGCGGCACCGCGCCGAGCGGACCGGGGGCCGTCAGCTCGACCGTGACGCCCGCGGCGCGGGTGCGGTCCAGCAGTCCGTCCAGATCGGCGAGGGTGGGGGCGGGGGCGGCGGCCGTACCGCCGCCGCGGCCGGTGTCTTCGTCGCCTTCCCGCAACAGCCCGAGCACGGTGTCGAGTTCACCGACCGCGCCCCGGCTGGTCTCCTCGATGGCGGCCAGCGCCTGCCGGGCGAACTCCGGGTCGGCGTGGAGCACCTTACGCGCGGCGCCCGCCTGGAGGGTCACCGCGCTGAGGGCGTGGCCGACCGCGTCATGGAGCTCCCGGGCGAGGCGGTTACGGGAAGCCAGCCGGGCCGCCCGCTCCTCCGCGGCGGCGAGCCGCTCGGCCGGGACCGGGCCGAGCAGCGCGGGCGCGCAGCGGGCCAGCAGCGCCCCGGCGCCCACCGCGACCGCCACCACCAGGGCCAGCAGCAGCAGCGCGGCGATCGGCGCGCCCACGGTACGGGCCCCGCTGAACTCCGGCCAGTCCATCTCCCGGGCGTGGGAGACATCGGTGAACGGCAGCGACAGCAGCACCACCGCACCGGGCGGCAGGGACAGCGTCACCCCGCTGACCACCCCGCCGACCGCCAGATGCAGGGTGTACCAGAGCGCGGCGCGGCTGCGCGCGTCCCAGGAGGCGGCGGGCCCGGTGGCGAGTTCGGCGGAGGCGGGCAGTCCGCACAGCGAGCGGGCCGCCGTCGCCTCCAGCGGCCGCACCAGCGGGAAGAGCGCGGTGACGGCGGCCGGCGGCAGCGCGGCGACGAAGGTGACGAGCTGCCAGCCCAGCGAACTGAACGGACGGAACCCCGGGACCAGCGCGGACAGGATCACCGTGGTCAGCAGGAAGTACGGCATCAACAGGGCGCCGCCGAGCACCAGATGAACCCAGCGCAGCAGGGCGCGCCGCCCGAGTGCCGTATGTGCCGCCCGCCCCCACCACGCGCCGGTCATTCGTACAGCGTACGCGGAGGGTTACAGACGGCGGGTGGCGAGGGTGAGCCGGTCGCGGGCGTCGAACAGCGCGTCCTTGATCATCCGCTCATGGGCGGCGGTCAGCCGGGCGACCGGCACCGAGCAGCTGATCGCGTCCCGCGCCGGGGTGCGGTAGGGGATCGCGACGCCGAAGCAGCGCAGACCCAGGGTGTTCTCCTCGCGGTCCACCGCGAAGCCCTGTGCGCGGACGGTGTGCAGCTCCTCGATGAGCCGCTCACGGTCGCCGATGGTGTTCTCGGTGACCGCGGGCAGCGCCTCCGGCAGCATCGCCCGCACCTGCGCGTCGGAGAAGGTGGCCAGCAGCGCCTTGCCCAGCGCGGTGGAGTGGGCCGGCAGCCGACGGCCGACACGGGTGAACGGGCGCAGGTAGTGCTGTGACTGACGGGTGGCGAGATAGACCACGTTGGTGCCGTCGAGCCGGGCGAGATGGATGGTCTCGGTGGTGTCGTCGGCGAGCCGGTCCAGCGTGGGACGGGCCGCGGCCACCACCTCGTCACCGTCGATATAGGAGGTGCCGACGAGCAGCGCGCGCACCCCGATGCCGTAGCGGGTGCCGGTGGCGTCGGTCTCCACCCAGCCCAGCTCGACCAGCGTGCGCAACAGCATGTACAGGCTCGACTTGGGGTAGCCCACCGCCTCCTGGACCGCTGCCAGGCTGTGCATACCGGGTCGTCCGGCGAAGTACTCCAGCAGCTCGACCGTGCGCACCGCGGACTTGACCTGGCCCGAGACCTGGCCCGCGCCCGGCCCGGCAGCTCCGCCCGGTGCGGCAGCAGACATCGCCTTGACCCCCCTGTTCGGCCAGCCATAGAGTCCCGGGGGAATTCACCATCCGGGACAGCGTTCAGCGTATCGAACAGCGGTCGAGATGCGAGACGCAAGCAGTGGATACACAGCAGGAGGAATCCGCGGTGTCAGCACCAGTGTGGAGCGTCGACCCCCGAACCGGAAAGCAGCGGGAACAGGTGGCCGACGAGGCCACCGCGGACGAGGTGGACCGGGTCGTATCGGCCGCCCACGCGGCCCGTGGCGCCCTCGCGGACCGTACGGTGCGCGCCGCCCTGCTGCGCACCGCGGCCGACCTGCTCGACTCCGCCCGCGATGTGCTGGTCGAGGCCGCCGACGCGGAGACCGCGCTCGGCCCGGCCCGGCTCACCGGTGAACTCGCCCGCACCACCTACCAACTGCGGTCCTTCGCGGACGTGGTGGACGAGGGCGGCTTCCTCGACATCCGGATCGATCACGCCGATCCCGGGCAGACCCCGCCCTGGCCCGATCTGCGCCGCCACAAGGTCCCGCTGGGCGTCGTCGCCGTCTACGCCGCCAGCAACTTCCCGCTCGCCTTCTCCGTACCCGGCGGCGACACCGCCAGCGCCCTGGCCGCGGGCTGCCCCGTGGTCATCAAGGCCCACCCCGACCACCCCGCCACCTCCGAACTGGCCGCCGCCACGCTGCGCCGCGCCGCCGAGCGGGTCGGCCTGCCCAGCGAAGTGATCGCCGTGGTGCACGGTTTCGACGCGGGTCTGGACCTCGTCCGCCATCCGCTGGTCGCCGCCGCGGGGTTCACCGGTTCGATCCGGGGCGGCCGCGCCCTCTTCGACGCCGCGGCGGCCCGGCCGGTGCCGATCCCCTTCCACGGCGAACTGGGCAGTCTCAACCCGGTGGTGGTCACCGAGGCCGCGGCCGCCGAGCGGGCCGAGCAGATCGGCGCGGGCCTCGCGGGCTCGATGACCCTGGGCGTCGGCCAGTTCTGCACTAAGCCCGGCTTTGTCCTGGCGCCCGCGGGGGAGACCGGCGACCGGCTGGTCACCGCCCTCACCGCCGCGGTCAGCAACACCGACCCCGGGGTGCTGCTCGACCACCGGATGCGCGACGCCTTCCTCGCCGGGATCCTCGAGCGCTCCGAGCTGCCCGAGGTGAAGGCCCCGGTCACCCCGGGCGCGGGCGGTGAGCACACGGTCAGCGCGGGCTTCCTGACCGTGCCCGCCCGGCTGCTCGCCGAGGAGGGGCCGCACGACATGCTGCTGGAGGAGTGCTTCGGCCCGGTGACCGTGGTCGCCCGCTACGACGGCGACGCCGACATCACCGCCGTCCTCGCCCGGCTCCAGGGCAACCTCACCGCCACCGTCCAGATCTCCGCCGCCGAGGCCGAGGACGAAGGCGGCCGGGCCGCCGCCCTCCTCGCCGAGCTGACCCCGCTCGCCGGCCGGGTCCTGGTCAACGGCTGGCCGACCGGTGTCGCCGTCGCCCCCGCCCAGCACCATGGCGGCCCCTACCCGGCGACCACCTCCACCTCCACGTCCGTCGGCGGCACCGCCGTGGAGCGTTGGCTGCGGCCGGTCACCTACCAGGACACCCCGGCCGCCCTGCTGCCGCCGGAGCTGCGTGAGGACAACCCGCTGGGGCTGCCCCGCCGGGTCGACGGCGTCCGGGAGCGGGGTCGCCGCGGCGAGGAGAGCGGCGACCCGACCGGCTGATACCGGTTTCCGCCCCCGCGTCATGGAGCCTCGGGGGAAAGTCGCAGGTCAGAGGGGATGCATAAGGATCGCTTGAAGGCATGCGTCATAATCTGGCAATGGACGCGGGGGTGCGGCCGAACCATAGTGGATCGACATGGAGAGCCTGGCAGGCGCGGAATTCGCGCCACAGACGACGTACCTCAACACCGCGTCCATGGGTCTGATCCCCGCACGCTCCGTAACCGCCATGAAGGCGGCCCTCGACGACGCGACGGCCGGGAGCCTCGCCGCCGAGGCGGCCTTCGAGGCCGTCGAGGGGACCCGCACCGCCTACGCCCGGATCGTCGGGGTACCGGCGAGCCGGGTCGCCACCGGCGGCTCGGTCGCCGTCTTCGTCGGCATGATCGCCGCCTCACTGCCCTCCGGCGCCGAAGTCCTCGTCGCCGACGGCGACTTCAGCTCCCTGGTCAACCCCTTCGCCGTCCGCCGTGACCTCAAGCTGCGCACCGTGCCGCTGGAGGAGATCGCGGACGCCGTACGGCCCGGCACCGCGCTGGTCGCGGTCAGCGCCACCCAGTCGGCGGACGGCCGGATCGCCGACCTCGACGCCATCCGCGCGGCGGCCCGCGCCCACGGCGCCCGCACCCTGGTGGACACCAGCCAGGCCGCCGGGTGGCTGGCGGTCAAGGCCGCCGAGGCCGACTTCACCGTGTCCGTCGGCTTCAAATGGCTGCTGTGCCCGCGCGGCGTCGCCTTCCTGACCGTGCCCGCGGACCTGGGCGGAATCACCCCGGTCTTCGCGGGCTGGGTCGCGGGCGAGGAGCCCTGGGACAGCTGCTACGGGCCGGTGGCCGAACTGGCCCACTCCGCCCGCCGCTTCGACGAGAGCCCCAGCCTGTTCTCCTATGTGGCCGCCCGGCACTCCCTGGCGCTGGTCGAGGAGCTGGGCATCGGGGCCATCGCCGCCCATGACCGCGCGCTCGCCGACCGCTTCCGCGCCGGGGTCATCGAGCTCGGCCACACCCCGGTGGCCGCCCCGGGGTCGGCGATCGTCTCGGTGCCGGGGCTCGGGAACGCGGCGACCCGGCTGGCCGAGCGGGGGGTCCATGTCTCGGCGCGGGCCGGGAACCTGCGCGCCTCGTTCCACCTGTACAACACGGCGGCCGAGGTGGACCGGCTGCTGGAGGTGCTGGCGGGCTGAGCCCACCGGACGGCCCGTACACACGGCCCGTACACACAGAGCCTGACCAGTCCGCACAAGCCTGAGGGGAGCCGGGACATCCCGGCTCCCCTCAGGCTCAGGCGCGGGTCAGCTCAGGGCTGACCGGACGGTCTCACCGCACCGGGGTGAAGTCCCGCGCACCGATGTAGTCCGGCCGCGGCACCGGCGCCGCGAACGGCTCCACCGCGGTGTTCTCCACGCTGTTGAACACGATGAAGACATTGCTGCGCGAGTAGGGCGTGATGTTGTCGCCCGAGCCGTGCATACAGTTGCAGTCGAACCAGGTGGCCGACCCGGCCTTACCGGTGAACAGCTTGATGCCGTGCTTGTCCGCGAACGCGGTCAGCGCCTCGTCCGTCGGAATGCCCGCATCCTGCATCTGGAGCGACTTCTTGTAGTTGTCCTTCGGAGTCGAACCCGCACAGCCGAGGAAGGTGCGATGCGACCCGGGCATGATCATCAGCCCGCCGTTGGTGTCGAAGTTCTCCGTCAGCGCGATGGAGACCGACACGGTCCGCATATTCGGCAGGCCGTCCTCGGCGTGCCAGGTCTCGAAGTCCGAGTGCCAGTAGAAGCCCGAGGCCCCGAAACCCGGCTTGACGTTGATCCGGCTCTGGTGGACGTACACGTCCGAGCCCAGGATCTGGCGGGCCCGGCCCACCACACGCTCGTCACGCACCAGGTTCGCGAAGACCTCACTGATCCGGTGAACCTCGAACACCGACCGCACGGCCTGCGACTTCGGCTCGATGATCGAGCGGTCGTCGGCACGCACCTCCGGGTCGTTGATCAGCCGGTTCAGTTCGTTCCGGTAGACCGCGACCTCATCCGGAGTGATCAGCTGCTCGATCGCCAGAAAGCCGTCGCGATCGAAGTCGCTGAGCTCGGACTCCGGGATCGGCCCCGGGGCGCCGGGCTCGGACCACACCACCGGGTCCACCCGGGGTGTGGCCACCTCGGTTGCTCCTCGGGTCGGATACAGGTCAGTGACCGTGGTCATCAGATCAGACCTCCTCGTCCTCTGTGATCAGCGGGTATACGCCGTTCTCATCATGGTCCTCCCGTCCGGTGATCGGGGGGTTGAAGACACAGACGCAGCGGAAGTCGGTCTTGGGCCGCAGCGTGTGCTTCTCATGGCCGTTCAGCAGGTACATGGTGCCGGGAGTGATCCAGTGCTTCTCGCCGGTCTCGTCGTTGGTGAGCTCCGCCTCGCCCTCGACACAGAGCACGGCCTCGATGTGGTTGGCGTACCACATGGAGGTCTCGGTGCCCGCGTAGAGCACGGTCTCGTGCAGGGAGAAGCCGACCTTCTCCCTGGCCAGCACGATGCGCTTGCTCTCCCAGGTGCCACTCTTCGACTTGATGTGGCGTTCGGTGCCCTCGATGTCCTTGAAGGATCGGACGATCACGGTGAGTTGCTGCCTTTCTCTGTTCTCTGTGGTGCCTTACGGAAGGGTCAAGCGGTCTCGCGGACCGCGCGGGCGAGGGTCCGCAGCCCCTCGTCCAGCTCCTCGGGCGAGATGGTCAGCGCGGGCAGCAGCTTGACGACCTCGCTCTCGGGGCCCGAGCTCTCCACGAGCAGTCCGAGCTCGAACGCGCGGCGGCAGATGGCGGTGGCGCGGTCCTTGTCCTCGAACTCCAGGCCCCAGACCAGACCGCGGCCGCGGAAGTGGGCCCCGGACTGCTCCTCGTCGCAGATGGCGGCCAGCGCCTGCTCGACCTGCTCGCCGCGGGCCAGCGTCTGCTTCTCCATCTGGCCGTCGGACCAGTAGGTGTCCAGGGTCGCGGCGGCGGTGACGAACGCCGGGTTGTTGCCGCGGAAGGTGCCGTTGTGCTCGCCCGGCTCCCAGATGTCCAGCTCGGGCTTGAACAGGCAGAGCGACATCGGCAGGCCGTAGCCGCTGATGGACTTCGAGACGGTCACGATGTCCGGGGTGATGCCCGCCTCCTCGAAGGAGAAGAAGGCACCGGTGCGGCCGCAGCCCATCTGGATGTCGTCGACGATCAGCAGCATGTCCTGGCGCTCGCACAGCTCGGCCAGGGCGCGCAGCCACTCGGCACGCGCGACGTTGATACCGCCCTCGCCCTGGACCGTCTCGACGATCACGGCGGCGGGCTTGTTGAGACCGGAGCCCTGGTCCTCGAGCAGCCGCTCGAACCACAGGAAGTCCGGCACGGTGCCGTCGAAGTAGTTGTCGAACGGCATCGGGGTGCCGTGGACCAGCGGGATACCGGCACCGGCGCGCTTGAAGGCGTTACCGGTGACGGCCAGCGAGCCCAGCGACATGCCGTGGAAGGCGTTGGTGAAGGAGACGATCGCCTCGCGGCCCTTGACCTTACGGGCCAGTTTCAGCGCGGACTCGACGGCGTTGGTGCCCGTCGGGCCCGGGAACATGACCTTGTACGGCAGGTCGCGCGGGCGAAGGATGTTGTTCTGGAACGACTCCAGGAACGCGCGCTTGGCGGTGGTGGACATGTCGAGCCCATGCGTCACACCGTCGCGCTCGATGTAGTCGATCAGTGCGCGTTTCAGCACCGGGTTGTTGTGGCCGTAGTTGAGCGACCCGGCACCGGCGAAGAAGTCGAGGTAGGTGTGGCCGTCCTCGTCGTACATGTGGCTGCCCTGGGCGCGGTCGAAGACGGCGGGCCAGCCACGGCAGTAGCTGCGCACCTCGGACTCCAGGGCCTCGAAGACGCTCAGGGCGGGCGGGGTGATGGTCACAGCATTCTCCTGGGAGATGAGTGTTACGAGGGGGGGTGAGGAGGGGTGATGGGTGGGATGGAGCGAGTTCTCGGAGCCGCGGTCAGGGGCCGCGGCAGGGCGGGGCCGGATCGCCGGTGATCCGGATCGCCGGGACCGGATCAGGGCCGGTCCGCGAGCGGGCCGATGCGGTACAGCACCTCGGGCTCGTGTCCTCCGTCGGGGAACAGGTCACCGTGGAAGAGGACCTCGCGCTCCACCGGCGCACCGTGCCGTTCGGCGAACGAGGTGAACAGCCGGTTCGAGGCGGTGTTGTCCGGGGTGATCGTGGTCTCGATGCCACGGACCCCCATCCCGGCGACGCGCTGGGTCAGCCCGTCGAGCAGGGTGGCGGCCAGTCCGCGGCCGCGGAAGGCGTCGTCGACGGCTACCTGCCAGACGACGAGCGTCTCGGGGCGCTCGGGGCGGATGTAGCCGGTGATGAAGGCGACCGGTCCGCCCGCGGCGTCGCGGGCCACCACGGAGGTGGCTGCGAAGTCACGGCACCACAGGAGGTAGCTGTAGGAGGAGTTGAGGTCCAGGGTCTTGGAGTCGCGGGCGATTCGCCAGATCGCGGCTCCGTCCTCGACGCGCGGTGTGTCGAGGGTCAGTCCCTCCGGCAAATCCAATTCGCTACGGGCTAGGTCTGCTTGTGCGGCGGTCATGCAAATTAAATTTACCCAGCAGAATCGGAAAATGCATCGTGGGGAGGGGTTACGTGGAGGGGGTCTGCTGTGTTATCACGCGGGCACGTGCGTACGCGCGGCGGATCGCCGAAAAGCCTTGGTTTGTACGGGAGTTAGTGGGAGGAATCGCCTCGCGTGTGGAGTCTGTCACATCTGCGTAACCCGCGCGTGACGGGTGTGAATTCTGGGCTCCGGGACGTGGGAAAAATCTGGGTTTAAGGTCCGGGAGAGCGGGCAGACGATTGTGGGAAGCTGCACTTGGAAAGTGCCACCAATTTATCTTTTGGCGACCCTGAATTCAATCATCTCCGGAGAAGTCCGGGGGAACGCACAGCGAAGTTGCCGAAGGGCCCCGAGGAACATCCGGGGTAATCGGGGCGATGGCGGGGCGATGGCCCTCTCCGGTCCTCGTACGCGGTCTCGTACAGTGCGTGACATGAGGGATAGCGCGGTGCTGCACATCAAGGGCAGGGTCCTGGTGGGGCCGGGGGACGAGCTCGCGTCGGGGGGTGTTGCGGCGGGTTCTGCCGCGAATGCTTCTGTGAGTAGCGGCGGAGTCGCGGAGGGTGTCCGAAGCGAACTGTGGGTGGTGGACGGCAAGATCACCTTCGAGCGTCCGGCCGGGGCCCGTGACGTCCGGCTCATCGAGGGCTGGGCGCTGCCCGGTCTTGTGGACGCCCACTGCCACGTCGGTCTCGACGCCCATGGTGCCGTGGACGAGTCCACCAGCGAGAAGCAGGCGCTCACCGACCGTGAGGCCGGGGCGCTGCTGCTGCGGGACGCCGGATCGCCCGCCGACACCCGCTGGATCGACGACCGCGAGGACCTGCCCCGCATCATCCGCGCGGGCCGCCATATCGCCCGTACCAAGCGCTACATCCGCAACTACGCGCATGAGATCGAGCCCGAGGACCTGGTCGCGTATGTCGCGGCGGAGGCGCGGCGCGGCGACGGCTGGGTCAAGCTGGTCGGCGACTGGATCGACCGCGAGACCGGCGACCTCTCGGCCTGCTGGCCGCGCGGCGCGGTCGAGGCGGCCATCGCCGAGGCCCACCGGCTCGGTGCCCGGGTCACCGCCCACTGCTTCGCCGAGGAGACGTTGGCGCCGCTGGTCGAGGCCGGGATCGACTGCATCGAGCACGCCACCGGGCTGACCGAGGAGACCATCCCGCTGTTCGCCGAGCGCGGGGTCGCCATCGTGCCGACGCTCGTCAACATCGCCACCTTCCCCCGGCTCGCCCTCGGCGGCGAGGCGAAGTTCCCGCGCTGGGCGGACCATATGCGGCAGCTCCACGCGCGCCGCTACGAGACGGTGCGCGCGGCCCATGACGCGGGCATCCCGATCTTCACCGGCACCGACGCGGGCGGTTCGCTGCCCCACGGCCTGATCGGCCAGGAGGTCGCCGAGCTGGTGAAGGCCGGTATCCCGGCCCGGGACGCGCTCTCCGCGGCCACCTGGGGCGCACGGGCCTGGCTGGGACGCCCGGGACTCACGGAAGGGGCCCCGGCGGACCTCGTGGTGTACGAGACGGATCCCCGGGAGGACGTAAGGGTGCTGACGTCGCCGCGGCGCGTGGTACTACGCGGAGAGGTCGTGGCCTGACGCCACGGGCCCGTCTGCCTGACGCCGTGGGTACGGCGGCCGGGCTCAGGGGGTGCGCCTGTCTGGCCCTGCGGGTCCGGCCTGGCGTCAGGGGCCCGACGGCCTCACGCCGCGCGTTCGGCGGTCTGGCGCCGTGGGTCCGTCTGACCCTGCGGGTCCGATGGCCCGATCCCGCGGTCTGGCCTGACCCTGCGGGTCCGTCTGCCTGACGCGGTGGGTCCGGCGGCCGGGCTCCGGGGATTCGCCTGCCTGGTGTCGCGGGTCCGGCGGCCTCACGTCGCGGGTCCCGCGGCCTGGCTCCGGGATTCGCCTGCCTGTCGCCGTGGGCTGGGCGGCCTCACGTCGCGGGTACGCCTGCCTGGTGTCGCGGGTTCGCCTGTCCAACGCTGCGGCGGCCTGGCGCCGTGGGCTTGGCGGACAGGCTCCGGGGGTGCGCCTCCCTGGCGCAGTGGGTCCAGGAGCCTGGCGCCGTGGGCATGGCGCCGGGCTCTGCGGGGCCGACGTCTGATCCCGCGGGTCCGTTCGCCTCGCGCCGTGGGTACGGCGCCTGAGTGGTGGGGGTGCTGGGTTTTCGACTGGGGCTTCGAACTCGGCGCCGAACCCCACCCGTTGGGATGAACGGACTTCATGTGTCTGCCTGTTTACCCTCGGTGCGCAAATATGGCGTGGTCGAGGCCGTCGGCGCCCGTGGAGTCCCCCGCGGCAGGCGCCGGCGGCTCCATGTCTCCAGTGGGGGTCAACTCACGTGTCCAGTTCCAGCAATCCCTTCTTCGGCATGCCCGCCCGCCGTCTGGCGGCCGTCACTGCCGCTGCCGCCGTCTCCGTCCTGGGCGCCCTGCCCGCGGGCGCGGCGCACGCCGACACCGGTAGGACCACCGGTAAGGCCGACGCGGTCGTGCTCCGCACCGACCTGAACGTCGCGCTGCTCAACAAGACGGTCTCCGCACCGCTCGCCGTCGTCCTCAACGAGGTGCACGCGCCGCAGACCGCCAGCAAGACCGCGCTCTCCGCGACCCTGGACGGGGTCAACGGAGGCAAGCCGTTCAACGTGCTGAACGCCGATGTGGCCACCGCGCGGGCGGCCGTGGACAAGCAGCGCGCCGAGGGCTACTCCAACCTCGTCAACGCCAAGGTCCATGTGCCGGGTCTGGTCGGCATGCCGCTCATCCACGTCCAGCAGGTGACCTCCAAGGCGGTCTGCGCGGCCGGGAAGCGGCCGACCGCCGACTCCAATGTGCTCGGTGGCGTCACCGTGCTCGGGAAGAAGGTCAACCTGACCGCGGGCGGCACCACCACGGTCGACGTGCCGTCGGTCGGCAAGGTCCAGCTCGACCTGTCGAAGACCTCGGTCACCTCCGGCACGGCGGCGGCCACTGCCCTGAACCTCAAGGTCTCGGTGAACCCGCTCAAGCTGAACGTCTCGGAGGTCAACGGCCAGATCACACTCGCCCGCGCGACCTGCGAGTCCCCCGCGGCCGCCGACGAGCCGAAGACCCCGGTGGGTAACCAGGCCAAGCCCGATCCCAAGCCGGAGAACCTGGCCGAGACCGGTGGCAGCTCGGCCACGCCGTACCTGATCGGCGGCGGCGCCCTGCTGCTGGTGATGGGCGCCGGTGCCGTCACCCTGGCCCGCCGCCGGCGCGCCGGAGCGGACGGCGCCGACGCGTAACCGGCGGCGGAGAGCCACGGCCCGGGCCCCGCGCCGTGACGACGGCGCGGGTGCACGGGGCGTAGGCGGCCGGTGCGGCCGGGGTCCTGGATCGGGTGCCAGGGCCCGGGGCCGCGCCGCCGCCCCCGGGGGTCAAGGGCGGCGTTCTGCCAGGGCCTTGGCCAGGGCTACGGCGAAGCGGTCCGTGGTGGGGCGGTCGCGGACCGCCAGCCGTAGCCAGTCCGGGCCCAGGCCCGGAAACGTGTCACCACGCCGGACGGCGAACCCCAGCTCCCGCAGCCTGGTGCGCAGCGCCACCGCGCCCGGGATCTGGATCAGCAGGAACGGCCCGGCCGCCGGGCCGCACACCCGCACCTCCGGGAACTCCGCCAGCCGGGCCGCCAGATGGGCCCGGTCGGCGGCCGTCCGTTCCGCCGCCGCCTCCGCCTCGGCCAGTGCCGGAGCCGCCGAGCACGCCTCCGCCGCCACCAGGGCGGGCGTGGACACCGGCCACAGCGGCTGCACCCGCTCCAGCGCGCCGATCATCTCCTCGTCCGCCAGGACATAGCCGATGCGCAGCCCCGCGAGACCCCATGTCTTGGTCAGGCTGCGCAGCACCACCAGCCCGGGCACATCGGTCCGGGCCGCCAGCGACGCGGACTCGCCCGGCACGGCGTCCATGAACGCCTCGTCCACCACCAGCGTCCGCCCCGGCCGGGCCAGCCCGGCCACCACATCCGCCGGGTGCAGCACCGACGTGGGGTTGGTGGGGTTGCCGAGCACCACCAGATCCGCGCCGTCCGGCACCGCCGCCGGGTCCAGCCGGAAACCGTCGCGCTCGTCCAGAACCACCCGCTCCACCCGGTGCCCGGCATCCCGCAACGCGGCCTCCGGCTCGGTGAACTGCGGATGCACCACCACCGGGCGCCGCGCCGGAAGAGCCCGCGCCAGCAGGACGAACGCCTCCGCGGCCCCCGCCGTCAGCAGCACCCGCCCGACCGGCACCCCGTGGCGCGCGGCGACCGCCGCGCGGGCCGCCCGCCCGTCGGGGTACGCGGCGAGCCCGTCCAGGGACGCGGCGATCCGGGCCCTGAGCCATGGAGGGGGTGTATCGGCCCGGACGTTGACCGCCAGATCCGTCAACCCGGCGTCGGCGCCCCGTACCTCGGCGTCCCCATGGTGCCGCAGATCGAACTCAGCGGACATGGGCGTGGGCGTCGGGGTGGGAGAAGGCGTGCTCCTCGGCGGCGAAGCCCGCCCGCTCGGACGCGCCCGCCGCCTCCTCGTAGCGCGCCATGACGACGTCCAGCAACGCCTTCGCCGGACCGATCGCGTCGGCGGCCACCACCTCGACGTCCCGATGGGCCAGCCCCCAGCCCTCCGCCTGCTGCCGCACCCGCTCCAGCGCGTCGCCCGGGAAGACGGCGTACGGCAGCACGACCACCCGCCGCGCCCCGAGCCGCGCACAGCGGTCCAGGCCCGACGGCACATCCGGCGCCGCGAGGGAGGCGAAGGCGACTTCCACCCCCGCGAAGCCGCGGCCCTCCCACAGCAGCCGCGCCGCCCGGTGCACCTCGGCGTTGGCCTCCGGCAGCGGGGATCCGCCGCCCACCAGCAGCACGGTGGTCCCGGCCCGGTCCGACGGCTTCCGGGGGCCACCGCCCATTGCCTCGTCGAGACGGCTCTCCAGCACGTCCAGCAGCGTGGGGTGCGGGCCCAGCGCACGGGCGGCGGAGAACGACACCTCCGCGTGCCGCTCCGCCTCCTGGGCGAGCGCGGCGGCGATGCCGTCCCGGGGATGTTCCACCGGTATGAGGGTCAGCGGTACGACGGCGAGACGGGTCGCCCCGTCCTCGACGAGACGGCCGATCGCGTCGGACAGCGGATGCGCGCCGCCCGGCCCGGTGAGGCCGCCCCCCACGGCCAGCTCGGGGTGGCGCGCGGCCACCTCCTGAACGAAGTGGTGGAAGACGGTGGCGCGCCTGTCGTCCCGGGTGCCGATGCCGGCGATCAGCAGCGCTGGCGGGGTCGTCACGAGCTCTCCTTGGTGGTGCAGGTATTGCGGGGTCTCACGGCGAACGGAGGTGCGAGGGGGGCTGGTTCGCCCCGGAGACGTTACTGACGGACGCCGCCACGCGCGACACCAGGTCTTTGCCGCCCGTCCAGGGCGGATGCGCGGTGTCCCGCCCCGGGCCGACGCCCTGTCCAGCGTTGCCGCGCAACCGGGGTGTGGCCTCGCGCGCGCTCTGGTGTGCGGTCCCGCCGCCCGGCGCGGGTTCCCCGGCCGGGGGCATGGTGTGCTGCCTGGATGTGGCGTCGGTGAGGCTACCGCGCGGCCCGGCCGCGGTCCCCTCCGGCTGTTCACCACGCCGCGAGCGGGCACCCTCCGGCGGGGTCGCGGCGCCGGGCTCGCGGCGGCCGGGTTCGCCATCCCGCGTGGGGGCGTCGCGCTGTGCGGGGTCGCTGTGCCGCCGGGGTGCGGCGTCGCACGCGGGGTCGGCACTCGGCGCGGGGGCGCCGTCCGCCCGGGGTGCGGCATTCCGTCCGGCGGCGGCGCTGGCGCGGCGGTTGTCCGGGGGCGTACGGCGGTGGGCCACCGCGCAGGTGGCTCGGGCCGGGGCGGCGCCCCGGGGGGCCGACTTGCGTTTGGGGACGAGCAGTTCGGCGGCCGGGCCCGCCGCCAGCAGGGCCGCGGACTCCGCGACGCCCGGTGTGCCCACCGCGGCGAGGGTGGTCGCGGACGGGGTGGGGACCTCCACCGAGGCCAGGGCCGAGGCCGGACAGCCGCGCAGCGGGACGCCCAGGCGCGCGGCCGCGAGCACCAGCCCCGGTTCGGCCGCCTTGGACTCCACCGTCGCCAACTCCGCGATCCGGCCGAGGGAGAGGCCCTCGGCGGCGAGCACCGACCCGATCAGCTCGGTGATCTCCTCGGCGGACACCCCCCGGCTCGCGCCGACCCCCACCACCAGCCCCGGGTCACCCGGCGCGGGCGGCATGGGGAACGCATCCGGCGACGAACCGGGTCGCGGCGGCCGGCACCGCGGCCCAGTGGACGTGGAGGTACGAGGCGTGCACCCGGCCCTGGGCGAAACCCTCGGTGCGGCGCTCCGGGTGGACGATGCCCCAGGCGGGGTCCGGGCCCGCGCCCGGGGTGATGGCCGTGCGGTGGAACTCATGGCCGCGCACCCGTGTCCCGGCGACGGCGAGCGCGGTGTCGGAGACGGCCACGGCCTCACGGTAACCGAGGATCAGCCGGTCCGACATCCGTGCTTCTCCCTCAAGCACCCCGCACATCGGCTGCCCGTCCAGCGAGCGCGCCAGATACAGCAGCCCGGCGCATTCGGCCGCGATCGGCGCACCGGAAGCGGCCAGTTGGGCCACCGCCGCCCGCAGCGGCTCGTTGGCCGAGAGCTCGGGTGCGTACACCTCCGGGAAGCCACCGCCGATCACCACACCGTCCGTGCCGTCCGGGAGGCGCTCGTCCCGCAGCGGGTCGAACGGCACGACCCGCGCACCGGCGGCGGTGAGCAGCTCGCCGTGCTCCGCGTAGGAGAAGGTGAACGCGGGCCCTCCCGCGACCGCCACCACAGGACCGTCGGCGGATGCGAGCCCGGTACCGGCACCCCGCACCTCCGCCACCGGATCCCACACCGGCCCGGACAGCGGCGGCGCGCCGCGCGCCAGCGCCAGCAGGCCGTCCAGATCGCATCCCTCGCGCACCCGCGCGGCGAGGGCGGACACCGAGTCCACCGCCTCCGCATGCCGCTCGGCCACCGGCACCAGCCCCAGGTGGCGGCTCGGGGCCCGCACCGCGTCCGTGCGGCGCAGCACGCCGAACACCGGGACCCCCGCCCCCTCCAGGGCCTCGCGCAGCATCGCCTCGTGCCGGTCCGAAGCGACCTTGTTGAGGATCACCCCGGCGACGCGCACCTCCGGATCCCACGAGGCGAAGCCATGGACCAGCGCGGCCACCGACCGCGACTGCGAGGACGCGTCCACCACCAGCACCACCGGGGCGCGCAGCAGCTTGGCCACATGGGCCGTGGAGGCCAGCTCGCCCTGTCCCGCCGCACCGTCGAACAGCCCCATCACCCCCTCGACCAGGGCCAGATCGCAACCCGCCGCACCGTGCAGGAACAGCGGGGCGATCCGGTCCGGACCGCAGAGGTAGGCGTCCAGATTCCGGCCGGGACGGGACCCCGCGCCACCGGAACGGCCTCCGGACGAGCCACCGGAGCGGGCGGACCGCGAGACGGCCAGCGCGTGGTAGCCAGGGTCGATGTAGTCCGGTCCGACCTTGTGCGGGGACACATCCAGCCCCCGCTCCGCGAAGGCGGCCATCAGCCCCGCGGCGACGGTCGTCTTGCCGCTTCCGGAGGAGGGAGCGGCGATGACCAGACGGGGAACACTCACCACTCGATGCCTCGCTGGCCCTTCTGACCGGCGTCCATCGGGTGCTTGACCTTGGACATGTCGGTGACCAGGTCGGCGAAGTCCAGCAGCTGCGCGGGCGCGTTGCGCCCGGTGATGACCACGTGCTGCATCCCCGAACGGTCGCGCAACACCGCCACCACCTCGTCAGGATCCACCCAGCCCCAGTGCATCGGATACGCGAACTCGTCCAGCACGTACAGCCGGTATGTCTCCGCCGCGAGATCCCGCTTGACCTGCTCCCAGCCCTCGCGCGCCGCCTCCTCGCTGGAAGCCATGTCGCGCTGGACCCACGACCAGCCCTCGCCCATCTTGTGCCATGCGACGGTCCCCCCTTCGCCCGAGTCGCCCAGGACGCGCAGCGCACGCTCCTCGCCGACCCGCCATTTCGCGGACTTCACAAACTGAAATACACCGACCGGCCAGTTCTGGTTCCACGCCCGCAGCGCCAGCCCGAACGCCGCCGTCGACTTGCCTTTGCCCACCCCGGTGTGCACGAGCACCAGCGGACGGTTGCGGCGCTGGCGGGTGGTCAGCCCGTCGTCGGGGACGACGGTCGGTTGTCCTTGCGGCATCAGGCGGCCCTCCGAGTGGTCGAAACGTTCCGTACATCGCGGACCAGCGCGGTCACACTGTCCGCACGCAGTTCGTCCAGCGTCACCGGGGTGCCCCGCAGCTCCCGGGCGAGCGCCCCCGCCAGCCCGAGCCGCACCGGCCCCGACTCGCAGTCCACGACCACCGAGGCGATCCCGTCGCCCGCCAGCAGCCGTGCCGCCTGTGCGGCCCGTGCGACCGGGGTGGCACCGGCGCCCTGCCGCGCCGTGTCCTCCCGACGGGCCCCGGTGGCCCGTCCGTCGGTCACCACGACCAGCAGCGGACGGCGCGAGGGGTCCCGCAGCCGCTCCACCCGCAGCACCTCGCGGGCCTTGAGCAGCCCCGCCGCCAGCGGTGTCCGGCCGCCGGTGGGCAGCCGCTCCAGCCGCGCGGCGGCGGTGTCCACCGAGGAGGTGGGCGGCAGCGCCAGTTCCGCGTCCGCGCCCCGGAAGGTGATCAGACCGACCTTGTCGCGCCGCTGATAGGCGTCCAGAAGCAGGGACAGCACCGCGCCCTTGATGGCGCCCATGCGGGTGCGGGCGGCCATCGACCCCGACGCGTCCACCACGAACAGCACGAGATTGCCCTCCCGGCCCTCGCGCACCGCCTCGCGCAGATCGTCACGGCGCACCAGCAGCCCCGGACCGCTGCGTCCGCGCGCGTGCTGATGCGGGGCCGCCGCCCTTACGGTCGCCGTCAGATGGAGCGAGGAGAGCGTGCCTCGGGGGCGCCGGGCCCCGGTGGTGCGACCGTGCGCGGTGCGGGCGCGCGACCGCCGTCCGGCCGCCCCCTCGCCCAGCCCCGGTACATCCAGCCGCCGGGTCCGGAACGGTTCGGCGGCGCCCACGGCCGCCTTCTCACCGCCGCCGCCCGCGCCCGCTCCGCCGCCGCTATCGGCCTCCTGGGGCGTCTCGGGGCCGTCGGCGGCCTCGGGTTCGCCCTCGCGCGGGCCGGGGACGGACGGGTCGGGCGCCGGCGGGGGCTCCTGCGCGCGGTCGTGCGGCAGCCCGCCGCCGGGCCCGCCCTCCGGTCCGCCGGGCCCGTCGTCCGGTCGCTCAGGGCCCCCGTCCGGGCCGTTGTCGCCGTCGCCCTCCTCGGAGCCGGGCCCCTGGTCCGGCTCAGGCGGCTCCGGCTCCTCGTCCTCGAACCGCCGCAGCACCTCGTCGAGTTTCCCCTCGTCCAGCCCCGGGGCGTCGAACGGTGCCCGGCGCCGCCGGTGGGGGAGCGACAGCAGCGCCGCCTGGCGTACATCCTCGGTGCGCACATCGGTCCGGCCCGCCCACGCGGCCAGCGCCGTGGCCGTCCGCGCGGTGACGATGTCCGCCCGCATCCCGTCCACCTCGAAGGCCGCGCACACCGCCGCGATCTGCCGCAGCGCGCGGTCGCCCAGGACCACGCCCGGCAGCAGGGCGCGCGCCGCCGCGATGCGCTCCCGCAGGCCCCCCTCGTCCTCCGCCCAGCGCGCCGCGAACCCGGCCGGGTCCTCGTCGTACGCCAGCCGCCGCCGCACCACCTCGACCC
The DNA here is from genome assembly GCF_040650655.1 of Streptomyces sp. NPDC048636. NCBI lineage: Bacteria > Bacillati > Actinomycetota > Actinomycetes > Kitasatosporales > Streptomycetaceae > Streptomyces > Streptomyces sp. NPDC048636. The sequence goes on from NZ_JBEZHR010000002.1 coordinate 988,456, forward strand.
GCTCCTCGGTGTCGCGCGAGGCGGTGACCTCGACCGTCAGCCCGAACCTGTCCAGCAACTGCGGCCGCAGCTCGCCCTCTTCGGGGTTCATCGTGCCCACCAGGAGGAAGCGCGCCGCATGCCGGACCGACACCCCCTCGCGCTCCACATAGGAGGCGCCCATGGCGGCCGCGTCGAGCAGCAGGTCGATCAGGTGGTCGTGGAGCAGGTTGACCTCGTCGACGTAGAGCACGCCGCGGTGCGCGTCGGCCAGCAGCCCCGGCTCGAACGCCTTGACCCCGTCCGACAGCGCCCGCTCGATGTCCAGCGCGCCCACCAGCCGGTCCTCGGAGGCGCCGACGGGCAGTTCGACCATCCGCGCGGGCCGCGCGGCGCCGGTGCCCGGCTCGTGCGGCCCGTCCGGGCACCGCGGATCGGGCGCCGCCGGATCGCAGGAGAACCGGCAGCCCGGGACCACCTCGACCGGCGGCAGCAGCGCCGCCAGGGCGCGGACGGCGGTGGACTTCGCGGTGCCCTTCTCGCCGCGCACCAGCACGCCGCCGACGGCGGGGGAGACCGCGTTGAGCAGCAGGGCCAGCCGCATGTCGGCCATCCCGACGACCGCGGTGAACGGGTAGGTGGCGGTGGTCATTCGGCGGTACCTCCAGCGGTGGTGACGCGGTCGCGGTCCGGGATGCTCACTTCGGTCCTCCTGGCGCCCCCGGCGGTACGAAGGGCAGCCCGTCCGGCAGGCCGTCCTCGATCAGCCGCAGCAGCGCGTCGGTGTCGGCGTGCTCCTCGATCAGATCGCCCAGGCGGTCGAGCTGCTCCTCGCGCAGCTCCCCGAAGCGGGTGTCGGGCGCGGGGACGAACGCCCGGCCCGCCGCCTCGGCCACCCGCCGCAGGAAGGCCCGCCGGAAGCCGTCGCTCTCCAGCGAGCCGTGCCAGTGGGTGCCCCACACCGAACCCGCGCGGCAGCCGTCGAGGAACGGTTCGTCGCCGCCGTCGAGCAGTTCGGCGACCCCGTGGTGGATCTCGTAGCCCTCCACCCGCTCGCCCAGGGCCTCGCCGACCGGCCGGGCGAGGGTCTTCTCCACCGCGAACCGCACCCGCACCGGCAGCAGTCCCAGCCCCTCGACCGTCCCGGCCCTGGACTCGACCTCGTCCTCGACGCGCTGACCCAGCGCCTGGAAGCCGCCGCAGATGCCCAGCACCGGCCGCCCCTCGGCGGCCCGCCGCACCAGGGCCCGGGCGAGCCCGCGCTCGCGCAGCCACTGAAGCGCCCGGACCGTGCCGCGGGTGCCCGGCACCACCACCAGGTCGGCGTCGGCCAGTTCCTCGGGACGGTCCACGAAGCGCACCACCACACCCGGTTCGGCGGCCAGCGCGTCCACATCGGTGAAGTTGGACATCAGCGGTACGGCGGTCACCGCGACCCGCAGCACATCGTCGCCGTGCGGCGGTGCGACGACGCTCTCGCGCACCGCGCCGCGCAGCGACACCCGCAGCCCGTCCTCCTCGTCGATGCCGAGGCCGTGGGCGAACGGCAGTACCCCGACCGTCGGCCGCCCGGTGAGCTCGCGCAGCATCTCCAGACCGGGCTCCAGCAGCGTCACATCACCGCGGAACTTGTTGACCATATAGCCGGCGATATGGCGCTGGTCCTCCCGGGACAGCAGCGCCGTGGTCCCGAAGAACGACGCGAACACGCCGCCGCGGTCGATGTCCCCGACCACCACCGCGGGGATCCCGGCCGCGCGGGCCAGCCCCAGGTTCACGATGTCCGTACGGCGGAGATTGATCTCGGCGGGGCTGCCCGCGCCCTCGCAGATCACCGCGTCATGGGTGCGCCGCAGCTCCTCCAGACACCCGGTGACCGTCTCCAGCAGCCCCTCGCGCCGCTCCGCGTGGTAGCCGCGGGCGCTCATCTCGCCCACCGGCTTGCCCAGCAGCACCACCTGGCTGCTGCGGTCGCTGCCCGGCTTCAGCAGTACGGGGTTCATCAGCGCGCTCGGCTCCACGCGCGCGGCGGCCGCCTGCATGGCCTGCGCCCGCCCGATCTCCGCCCCGTCCCGGGTGACGAAGGAGTTCAGCGACATGTTCTGCGCCTTGAACGGCGCCACGCTCACGCCCTTGCGCGTCAGCCACCGGCAGATGCCCGCCGTGACCACGCTCTTGCCCGCGTCCGAGGTCGTCCCGGCGACGAGCAGCCCGCCCCCTGTTCCGCTCATCGGCTCCCTCTCCGCTCGTCCGGACCGCGCGTGCCGCCTCGGCCCCCGCCCCTGCCGCCCAGGAACCCGCCCTTGTCGGACAGAACCCTGCCCACCACCAGCCGTGCCGTCACCGATGTCACCAGGGCCAGTGCGCCCACCCGCCGCGACAGCCGCACCGCCCGGTGGATATCGCCGGTGCGCACCGGCCGTCCGGCGCCGCCCAGGACCGGCCGGTGCTCGACCCGTCCCGCGTACGCGAGGGTGCCGCCCAGCCGCACCCCGAGCGCACCCGCGAACGACGCCTCCACCGGCCCCGCGTTGGGGCTCGGATGGCGCCGTCCGTCAAGACGCCAGGCGCGCCGGGCGCCGCGCGGATCGGGGCCCGCCACGGTCGCCAGGGCGGCCGTCAGCCGGGACCCCGGCCAGCCCGCCACATCGTCCAGCCGGGCCGCGGCCCAGCCGAACCGGCGGTAGCGCGGGGACGTGTGGCCGACCATGGCGTCCAGGGTGTTCACGGCCCGGAAGGCGACGAGCCCCGGCACCCCGCCCACGGCCCCCCACACCAGGGCGCCCACCACGGCGTCGGAGGTGTTCTCCGCGACCGACTCCACCACCGCGCGGGCGATCGCCTGCGCGTCCAGCGCCTGCGGATCGCGTCCGCACAGGTGCGGCAGCCGCTCCCGCGCGGTCTCGATGTCCCCGGCGGCCAGCGCCCCGCCGATGGCCCGGGCCTCCCGCCCCAGCGTCGTGCCGCCCAGTACGGCCCAGGTGGCGGCGGCGGTAAGGGCGACATCGGCACGGCGGTGCCCGGCCACCGTCCTTACGGCACGCGTCAGCAGCGCGGCACCGACGGCCGCGCCGCCCGCGCACAGCGCGGTGTGCAGGGCCCCGTAACCGCGGTGGTCGCGCCACAGCCCGCGCTCGGCGGCCAGGGCGACCCGCCCGAACGCGGCCACCGGATGGCCGCGTCGGGGGTCACCCGTGGCGAGGTCGCCGAGGAAGCCGAGAGCGGCGCCGCACGCGAACGAGGCGTGATCGGCACGCATCCCTCAGCCCGCCGTCGTGCCTCGGCCGAGGGGGCGGTGATGTGGTGGGGCTGGTGGCGTGGCGGTGCCGGGCATGGCGGTATGTCCTCACTCAGGGTCCGCGCCCTGGCTCGACGTGACCGGCGGGGAGAGTCTCCTGGCTCCCGGATCCGCGCTTCTCCCGGTCTTCCAGCTCCGCGTACGGACCAGCCGTACGGACGAGCCGTGACCCCGTGCAGGCGATGGGAGGGCGCTCCCCGGTGACAGTGGCGGGACCGCGCCGGATTCGCACCGGCTTCCTCTGCTGCCGCCGTTTGGCTCCGGAAGTCCACCATGGCCCGCGAAGGGCCGTCAACTCGCCCATGACCTGCGACGGACGAGTGTGCCGAGGCCCACACGGCGTCCGCGCGGAGCGTGCGGCGAACGGGCCGCCGGGCGGGCGACGCCGGTCAGCGTCGCCCGCCCGGCGGCCGTGGTGCTCAGGTGTCCTGAGAGGCGCCGAAGGACCCTCAGGCGACGATCAGATAGATGCCGTACGCCACCACCGCGGCGCACAGCGCGAAGCAGGCGTACGCGCCGGAGCGGGTGAGAGCGGACGCGCCGCCCTGCGGCGTGACACCACCGGCGGCGATACCACCGGCGGTGGCCGTGGCCACTCCCTCCGCCCGGAGCTCCCTGCGGGACGTGCCCACGATGCCGAGGGTGAAGACCCCCACCACCCCGACCGTCACCGCGAGGCTGACGCCGAAGACCTGGCCGAGTGCCGCCCAGTCGATGCTCATTGCGTTGGCTCCCTTAGCTGCGTGTGCTGCTCGACGCCGCGGGGGCGGCTGAGCCGGCCGTGGCGACGGCCCTCGGCTGGTCGGTCGTGGTGTCCGTAGTGCTGCCGACGGTGGCGTCGGCGGTGGTGTCCGTGGTGGCGTTGGCGGTGGTGTCGGTGGCGGTACCGGCGGCCGAGCCCACCGGCGGCGGTGCCACCGACTGGAGGGCGGCGGTGATGACGCCCACCGGCTCGGTGCTGCCGGCCTCGTTGACGTTGCTGTGGTCCACCGGCTTCCGGCGGGACAGCGCCCAGATCACCGCGCAGCCCGCGAGGGCGAGCACGGCCACCGTGGTGATGCCCCAGTCGCCCTGGTCGGCCAGGAGCGCGGACCCGGCCGCGATCAGACCCGCGGCGGGCAGCGTCAGCACCCAGGCCATGACCATCCGGCCCGCGGTCGCCCAGCGCACCACACTGCCCTTACGGCCGACGCCCGCGCCCATGACGGCACCGGAGCAGACCTGGGTGGTGGAGAGCGCGAAGCCGATGTGCGAGGAGGCGAGGATGACGGTCGCCGCACCGGTCTGGGCCGCGAAGCCCTGCGGCGGCTGGATGTCGGTGATGCCCTTGCCCATGGTGCGGATGATCCGCCAGCCGCCCAGGTAGGTGCCGAGCGCGATGGCCAGACCGGCCGAGACGATGACCCACATCGGCGGGTCGGAGTCCGGGGCGATCACACCGCCGGTCACCAGCGCCAGGGTGATCACACCCATCGTCTTCTGCGCGTCATTGGTGCCGTGGGCGAGGGAGACCAGGGCGGCCGAGGCGATCTGCCCGGCGCGGTAGCCCTTCGCGGTGTCCTCGGGGGCACGGTCACGGCCGAGCCGGTAGGTGAGCCGCGTCGCGGCCACCGTGGCGATGCCCGCCACCAGCGGCGCGGCCACGGCCGGGATGAGGACCTTCATGACGATCGCGTCCCCGTTGACCCCGTCGATGCCGACCGAGGCGACGGTGGCGCCGATGAGACCGCCGAAGAGGGCGTGCGAGGAGCTGGACGGCAGCCCGGCCAGCCAGGTCACCAGGTTCCAGAGGATGGCTCCGACCAGCCCCGCGAAGATCACTTCGGGCCGGATACCGGAGTCCTCGTCGAGGATGCCCCCGGAGATGGTCTTGGCGACCTCCACGGACAGGAAGGCGCCGACGAGGTTGAGGACGGCCGACATCGCCACCGCCACCCGGGGACCGAGCGCGCCCGTGGAGATGGTGGTGGCCATGGCATTGGCTGTGTCGTGGAACCCGTTCGTGAAGTCGAACACCAAGGCCGTGATGATCACGATCCCGATGAGAAGCGTGATGTGTTCCATACACCCGGTCAATCAGTTCGAAGGTCGGTAGTGGCACGGTGAACGTAAGGAAACTGGGTGAACGAGAGGTTAACTGGGGCGGGCTTTGGGATGACGTAGCTGGGTGGGTGTCCATCGCTCGGCCATCTGGCGTATTTCCGCTCGTCGCAAGGAGTTTGGGCACCGTACACCCCAGCCCCTGCCGTCCCGTACGGCCCACCCCCACCCGCCCGTAGCCCTGACCCGGGTGAACGCACCGCTACTACCCCCGATCGTCCTGGGCCGGGACGGCCCCCGCCCCGCCGGATCCCGCCCCCGCCGCCCTTCCGGCGGGCGGCCGGCTGCGAAGATCGGTCCGGAGGTGAGGCGTATGGCACAGGAGCGACCCCCGCGGCCGCGGCTGACCCAGCCCCTGCGGCAGGCGTGGGGGCAGGTGGTGCGGACCGCCCGCAGGACCACCGCCGACGGGCTGGTGGTCGGGACCTCGGGCAATGTCTCGGCCCGGATCGGGGACACCGTCCTGGTGACCCCCAGCGGGGTCCCCTACGACCGGCTCGGCCCGCGCGACGCCGTCGCCGTCGACCTCGACGGTGCGCAGGTGCTCGGCACGCTCGAGCCGACCAGCGAGCTGCCCATGCATCTGGCCGTCTACCGCGCCACGGACGCCCGGGCCATCGTCCATACCCACGCCGTCCACGCCACGGCGGTCTCCACCCTCGTCGACGAGCTCCCGGCGATCCACTACATGACGGGGGCGCTCGGCGGCCCCGTACGGGTCGCCGACTACGCCCTCTACGGCACCGACGCGTTGGCCGAGCTCCTGATCGAGGCGTTGCGCGACCGCTCCGGCGCTCTGCTGCGCAACCACGGCACCGTCGTCTACGGCGCCACCCTGGACCAGGCGTACGACCGCACCGCACAGCTGGAGTGGTTGTGCCAGGTCTGGCTGGCCGCCTCGGCCGTCCCCGGCCGCAGCCCCGCGCTGATCCCGCCGGACGAACTGGAGCGGGCCGCCGCCAAACTGCGCGGGTACGGCCAGCCGGGCTGAGCCGCCGAGCCGCCCGCGGGATATCACTCCGCCGGGTACGCCCGCTGGCCAGCGGGCGCCCGGCCGCCCACACTGGGAGGGATGCGTCTGCGGACAGCGGCGGCCGCGGCCGCCAGCACCCTGCTCAGCGCCGGTGTGGCCGCCGTGGCGGCCGGACGGTACGCCACCGACGCTGCGCTCCGGCCCGCCGCCGACCGTCCGCTGCCGAACGAGCCCCCGCTCACCGTGCACGCGACCGAGCCCGGCCGGATCACCCTGACCCGCTCCCTGACCTCGCTGCGCCCCGGCACCTACGGACTGGCGGGCCCGGCCTGCCACGCCGTCATCGGGCCGGTCCTGGAGGACGCGCCGAGCCCGGCCGACTGCGTGGTGCGCCGTCTGGAGCGGGTGACCCACGGCAGCCTCGACCCCGGCGACCGGGTGCGGCTCACCCCTCAGGTGCACATCGGCAATCCGCGGGACGCGCTCGGCATCGAGCACGCCGATGTGGACGTCCCCGGCGAACTCGGCCCGCTGCCCGCCTGGTTCGTCCCCGCGGAACGCCCCACCTGGGTCATCACCGTCCACGGTCTGGGCACCACGCGTGAACACCCCATGGTCGTCATGCCGTTCCTGCGGAAGCTGCGGGTCCCGGTGCTCGACCTCGCCTACCGCGGCGACCCCGGGGCCCCGCCCCCGGAGGACGGCATCGGCCACCTCGGCGACACCGAATGGCGCGATCTGGACGCGGCCATCCGCTACGCGGTGCGCTACGGGGCGCAGCGCGTCGTCCTGCACGGCTGGTCCACCGGCGGCGCGATGGCCCTCCAGGCCGCCGCCAACTCCGCGCTGCGCCACCGGGTCAGCGGCGTCATCCTCGACTCCCCGGTGCTGGACTGGCAGGCCACGCTGCGCGCGCTCGCCGCCGCCCGCGGCACCCCCGCCGCACTGATGCCGCTCGTCATACGCGCGGCCGAGGGCCGCACCGGACTGCACGGCAGCGGCCTCGCGGCGGCGGCCGACCCCGAGCGGCTGACCGTCCCGGTGCTTGTCGTCCACGGCCCCGACGACGCCCTGGCCCCCTGGTCCGCCTCCCGCGAACTGGCCGAAGCCCGAGCCGAACTGGTCACCCTTCACACCGTGGCGGGCGCTCCGCACGGCGCCATGTGGAACGCCGATCCGCGCGGTTACGAAGAGGCACTACGGCGCTTTCTGACCCCGCTCCTGTAGCGCCCGGAGGCAGCGCACTGCCGCGCTCGCGCGGCGCGCGGAGAGCGCGTCCCCCGCGCCGGAGGCGACCGCCGGACGGGTGCCGATTGGGCTTTCGGGCCGTCAACGGAGAAACTGCTCCCGTGACGTCCCGTACTCCGCGCGACTCCCGGCTCCGACTCGTCCGCCAGCGGCCGACGGCCACCGACCGCCGGCCCGCGTCGCACCGCGGCTCCCGACCGGCGCCCCGTCCGCCCGAGGGCACCCCGCCGCCGGCGGAGCTGGCCCGGCAGGCCAGATCGGGACTGGCCGGTGCCGTCGAGATGGCCCACTGGGCCGCCGCCCAGCACGGCGCGCCCGGCGCGCTCTCCGACGAGGCCGCCGCCCACGCCGCCGAGGCGCTGCGGCTGACCCCCGAGGAGGTACGGGCCGACTGGGACCGGGCCCGGCTGGTCGGCCTGGTGGAGATCCACGGCGGCGCCGCCCGGCTCGGCTGGCGGCTGAAGGCGTGGCACCGCGACGACAGCGCGGTGCTCCGCGGCTGGGTCGCGCTGCTGGACGCGTGGTCGCTGGTGAGCCCGGCCCCGGCCACCGCGGAGCCCACGGCCGTCGCCGAGGTCGTCGAGGCCGTACCGCAGCTGCTCTCGCTGCTCCAGCTGTCCGCGGGTCCGGTACAGGTCGCCGCGCTGCTGGACATGCTCCGGCAGCGGGTGGCCGAACTGCGCACCGAGCGCTGTGAGGTGCCCCAGGACCACGCGGTCCGGACGGCCGAGTCCGCCCACCGGGCCGACGGGGCCGTGGCGGCCACCACGGCCGACGACGATGAGGACGCGTCGCTCCAGCGGCTGCTCGACTGGGCCCTGGACGCGCTCGCCTCCGTGGGGGCGCTCACCGTGGGCCCCGGGGACGCGGCGGCGGACGACGGCCGTGAGGCCGTCCTCACCGCGCTGGGCAACTGGGCGGTGTGGGTCAAGCTGGAGCAGATCTGCGTGGCCGCCCAGAGCCCCGCGGGCAATATCGAACAGCCCGCCCCCGACATGCTGCGCGGCTGCGCCGGGCTCACCCCAGGACCGGCCCGCGCCGAGTACCGCGCCTGGCTGGCCGCCCGGCCCGTGGGCAGCGCCGTGATCGAGCTGCTCGACGCGGCCCGCGGGGACGACGCGCTGCTGCGCGGGCTCGCCTTCGAGGCGCTGCGTGTGGTCGGGGCGCCCGCCGAGCCCTCGGTGCGGGCCGCCGTGGACGAGTCCTGCCTGCGTCCGTACGCCCTGCTGTGGCTGGCCGAGCACGAGGGCGCCGACCCCGAGGACGCGCTCGACGCGCTCACCCGCGAGGAGGCCACCTGGCTGTGGGTGGACACCGCCGCGGCCATCTCCGACCACGGCGAGAGCCCGCTGCTCGTCCGCCACCTGGAGTCCGCGGTGCAGGGCACGGTGCCCGCGCTGCTGGACGAGGTGCGCGCGGTGGGCCATCCCCGCACCGTGCAGGTGCTGGTGGCGCTGGCCGCCGCCCACCCGGATCCGGCGCTCGCCAAGGCGGTCCGCCGGGCCGCCTTCCAGGTGCACACCGGCGGCGCCTGACGGACGCCACCGGCCCCGTACGCCAGCTCGTGGTGCCCCTCGGATGTGATCTGCTCCACAGTCCGGCACCGGGGTGCGACGGCGGCCCGTGCCATGGCCCGCCGCAAAGCCCGTGGCCGTCGCCTTGGCGCGGCCCTCACCGGAGGGAAACGGGGTCACCGCCGTGGAAATAACAACTTGCCCGCCCCGCTAAGCTAGCCGCATGGCAATTCTCCTCGTGCATTAGACGGCGTCGGCCAACCCGCCCGTCCCGTCCGCCACCCCGTCCTGCCCAGGAGTAATTCCCGTGATCACCGCCTCCGGTGTCGAGTTGCGTGCCGGCGCCCGCGTCCTCATCGAGTCCGCCTCCTTCCGTATCGCCAAGGGCGATCGCATCGGCCTGGTCGGCCGCAACGGAGCGGGCAAGACCACCCTCACCAAGTGCCTGGCTGGTGAGGGCATCCCGGCCGGGGGCACCATCACCCGCTCCGGCCAGGTCGGCTACCTCCCGCAGGACCCGCGCACCGGCGATCTCGACGTGCTCGCCCGCGACCGCATCCTCTCCGCCCGTGAGCTGGACTCCGTGCTGCGCAAGATGCGCGAGAACGAGGACCGGATGGCGAACGGCCAGGGCGCCACCCGCGAGCGCGCGATGAAGAAGTACGAGCGCCTGGAGACCGAGTTCCTCACCAAGGGCGGTTACGCCGCCGAGGCGGAGGCCGCGACCATCGCCGCCAGCCTCGGCCTGCCCGACCGGGTGCTCGGCCAGCCGCTGCACACCCTCTCCGGCGGTCAGCGGCGCCGCGTGGAGCTGGCCCGGATCCTCTTCTCGGACTCCGACGTCCTGCTCCTGGACGAGCCGACCAACCACCTCGACGCCGACTCCATCATCTGGCTGCGGGACTACCTGAAGACCTACAGCGGCGGCTTCGTGGTGATCTCCCACGATGTCGATCTGGTCGAGACGGTCGTCAACAAGGTCTTCTACCTGGACGCCAACCGCTCGGTGATCGACATCTACAACATGGGCTGGAAGCTCTACCAGGCCCAGCGCGAGGCCGACGAGAAGCGCCGTAAGCGCGAGCGGGCCAACGCCGAGAAGAAGGCCGCCGCGCTCAACTCCCAGGCGGACAAGATGCGCGCCAAGGCCACCAAGACCGTGGCCGCGCAGAACATGGCCCGCCGTGCCGAGCGGCTGCTCGCCGGTCTCGACGAGGTGCGCCAGTCCGACAAGGTCGCCAAGCTGCGCTTCCCGGACCCGGCCCCGTGCGGCAAGACCCCGCTGTCGGCCGAGGGCCTGTCGAAGTCGTACGGCTCCCTGGAGATCTTCACCGATGTCGACCTGGCCGTCGACAAGGGCTCCCGGGTGGTCATCCTCGGTCTCAACGGCGCGGGCAAGACCACGCTGCTGCGGCTGCTGGCCGGGGTGGAGAAGCCGGACACCGGCCAGGTGGCCCCGGGTCACGGGCTGAAGCTGGGCTACTACGCGCAGGAGCACGAGACGCTCGACCCGGACCGCACGGTCCTGGAGAACATGCGCTCGGCCGCCCCCGACCTCGATCTGGTGGCCATCCGCAAGACCCTGGGCTCGTTCCTGTTCTCCGGCGACGATGTGGACAAGCCGGCCGGGGTGCTCTCCGGCGGTGAGAAGACCCGGCTGGCGCTGGCCACCCTGGTGGTCTCCTCGGCCAATGTGCTGCTGCTCGACGAGCCCACCAACAACCTCGACCCGGCCAGCCGCGAGGAGATCCTCGGCGCGCTGCGCACCTTCACCGGCGCGGTGGTGCTGGTGACCCACGACGAGGGCGCGGTGGACGCCCTCCAGCCGGAGCGGATCATCCTGCTGCCGGACGGTGTCGAGGACCTGTGGGGCGAGGACTACGCGGACCTGGTGGCGCTCGCCTGACCGCCGGGGCGGCCCCTCGGGCCGCCCCCATGGGCCTCGTCCGCCCGCCCGGCCGTGACATCCCATTGATCCGTTCTGATCCACTTCCTGTAGATCATTCGGCCTAGGTGTGATCCATCATCTGAGTGAGAACGGCTGGTATCGCGGCGCGCCGTGACGGTACGGCGCGCAAGGCGTGCCGTGCGCCGGTCGGTATGGGTCCGACCTCCTGCACATATGCCCTGACCTGCCCGTTCGCCGGTAAACGCGAAGGAGTGTCAGGGCGAACGGCGTCGGAATCCTGTCTTCCGAAGGCCGTCATGGCGCGATTTCACGGAATCCTTCCTCCACAGACCTTGCCGAATGGGTGGCCAGGAAGCCGTGTAGGGGTGATCATGAGAGTCCAGAGCGCACTTCCCATGAGGAGGCACGGGTGGCCGAGACTCTGAAGAAGGGCAGCCGGGTGACCGGCGCCGCGCGCGAGAAGCTCGCGGCAGACCTGAAGAAGAAGTACGACTCCGGTGCGAGCATCCGGGCGCTGGCCGAGGAGACCGGCCGTTCCTATGGATTCGTTCACCGGATGCTCAGCGAATCAGGCGTTTCCCTACGTGGTCGCGGGGGCGCGACGCGGGGTAAGAAGGCCCAATCGGCCTGATCCCGTATCACGCCGTCGTCACCGGCAGGTATGGCAGTGCCACCCGGTTGACCGGCGGTCCGGCCGGGTGGTTACTGTGCAGTCACTTGTACTGACTGCGGCCGACCGGAGGCTTCCTGTGACCCTGCTCGACAAGGACGGCGTTCAGCTCATCGTCGACGATGCGGTCGCCACGGTGACCCTCAACCGTCCGGCCAAGCGCAACGCCCAGTCGCCCGCGATGTGGCGGACGCTGGCCGAGGCGGGACGGCTGCTGCCGGGCAGCGTGCGGGTGGTGGTGCTGCGCGCCGAGGGCAAGAGCTTCTCGGCGGGCCTGGACCGCCAGGCGTTCACGCCCGAGGGCTTCGACGGCGAGCCGTCGTTCATCGATATGGCGCGCGGTTCGGACGCCGAGCTGGACGCCACCATCGCCGAGTACCAGGACGCGTTCACCTGGTGGCGGAGGAACGACATCGTCTCCGTCGCCGCCGTGCAGGGGCATGCCATCGGTGCCGGGTTCCAGCTCGCCCTCGCCTGTGACCTGCGGGTGTGCGCGGACGATGTGCAGTTCGCCATGCGCGAGACCAGCCTCGGTCTGGTCCCCGACCTCACCGGCACCCATCCGCTGGTGGGCTTGGTGGGCTATGCCCGGGCGCTGGAGATCTGTGCCACCGGGCGGTTCGTCCATGCCGAGGAGGCCGAGCGGACCGGGCTGGCCAATCTGGTCGTGCCCGCCGCCGAGCTGGACGGCGCGGTACGGGACCTGGCGGCGGCCCTGCTCGCCGCGGACCGGGGCGCCCTGATCGAGACCAAGGCGCTGCTGCGCGGCGCCGGTGACCGTACCTACGAGGAGCAGCGCACCGCCGAGCGCGCCGCCCAGGCGCGCCGACTGCGCGAACTCGCGGGTCTGACGGACTGACCGGACGGGTCCGGACGGACCCGCGACATCGCGGTGGGTGCGGGGGCCGGGGGGACCGGCCCCCGCACCCCGCCGTGGTCTCCCGCCCCGCCATGGCCCCGCCCCCACCCATTCGCCCTCGGCTCCGTCACGGCTCCCGCAGCAGGTCCACCGTCACCGGGGGCACGGCCTCGAGCACCAGCACCGCGAGATCGTCGTCGATCGGCTCGGTGCTGAACTCATGGGTGGCCCGCCGTACCCGCTCCGCGACCGCCTTGGCGCCCAGCCCCACACAGCCGCGCAGGATGTCGGCGAGGCCGTCGTCGTCGTCCAGCTGGCGGTTGCCGTTGCGCCGCTCGGTCACCCCGTCGGTGACGCACAGCAGGGTCTCGCCCGGTGCGAGGTCGAAGGTGTCGGCGTGGAAGCCGGGGTTCTCGTCGATGCCCAGCAGCATCTGGGGCGTGGCCGCGGGGCTCACCGCCCCGTCCGCGGTCAGCCGCAGCGGCAGTGGATGCCCGGCGCTGGCCATCGTGCAGCGGGCGCCCCCGTCACAGTCCGCGTCGAGCTCCAGCTCCCCGTAGACCAGGCTCAGGAAGCGCGGACGGGCCTGCTCCCCGCCGACCGCGACGGCTTCGGCGGCCTCCTCCACCAGTGCCTGGTTCAGCCGGTGGAGCACCGATTCCACGCCGTGGCCCTCCCGGGCCAGCAGCCGCACCAGATGGCGGGCCAGACCGGTGACCGACATGGCCTCCGGATCACTGCCCTGCACATCGCCGAGCAGGAAGCACCAGCAGCGCTCGCCCATCGGGAACAGGTCGTAGAAGTCGCCGCCGACGGTCTGGCCCTCGCCGTGCGGTTCGTAGACGATCGCGGTGTCGACCCCCGGGATGTCGGCCAGTGAGGTGGGCAGCTGGCGGCGTTGCAGCGCCCTGCTGATGGTCGCCTGCCGGGTGTACTGCCGGGCGGTGGCCACGGCCTGTGCCACCCGCCGTGACACGTCCTCCGACAGCCGCACCACACCCTCGGTCATCTGGGCCACTCCCGCCCGGCCGAGCAGCAGCACCCCGTGGCTGCGGCCGTGGGCGATCAGTGGGAAGGCAAGGGCCGAGCCGCCCGTGCCGTGGGTGTCGGCGATCTGCGGCCAGGGCCAGGGGGTGCCCGCGGTACCGAGCCCGCTGGGCGGCGGGTGCCCCTCCAGAACCACGCGCAGCGCGTCGATACGGCGCTCGTCGGTATGCCAGACCCGGGCCAGCTCCAGCCCGCCGGACTCGGTGGTCAGCCAGACCGCGCACCAGTCGGCCAGCCGGGGCACCAGCAGCTGTCCGGCGAGGGCGGCGACCATGTTCTCGTCGAGCTGCCCGGTCAGCAGCTCGCTGGCCTCGGCCAGGAAGGACGGCCCGCCCCGGTCGACCCATTCGGCGGTGGTGTCGCGGCGCCCGCGCAGCGGGGAGGGGGCCAGCGTCTCGGCGAACCGCAGTTCACGGCCGAGCGCGCTGGTGGGGACGGCGTGGAGCTCGGGCTCCGCCTCCTCGGCGTCCAGCCGGAACCACACCGTCTTCCGGGTGCGGTGGTAGGTCACCCCCCAGGACTCGGCGAGCGCCCCGATCAGCTGGAGACCCCGGCCGCGGCCCCGGCGCTGGGCGTCCGGCCCGCCGTACACCGCGCTGGCGGGGTGGAGGTCCGTCACCTCCACGACGATTCCGGGGTGCAGCGGCTCGTCCTCGGGGGCGGTGGGCTCCTCGGGAGCGGTGGGCCGGGTGGGTTCGGCCGGTCCGCCCCCGGCCTGGAGGCGGCAGACGACCTCGACCCGGGTGCCCGCGTGCAGAACGGCGTTGGTGACCAGCTCGCTCACCAGCAGTACCGCGTCGTCCACCAGCCGTATGCCGAGCGTGCCCGTGCCCAGGGATTCCTTGGCGTTCGCCCCGGTCAGCGTGGTCCGGACAAAGGTCCTGGCCGCACCGGGCGCGCGCACACTTCCAGGCAGCGTCGTCCGTGCGACGGACTCACGCGAGAGGGGAAGCAAGGCTCCCACGTGCGGCTCCTGGGCAATTAGGCGGATTAGGCCATCTAGGTGCCATATTATGACAGACGTAGGGATATGAAATGATCATCGAGGGGCGACGCCATGGCACTCGACCCGATCCCCACCGATACGACCTCCGCCCGGGGCTCCTCGCCGGAGCATCCGGGTCCCGCCCCGCCCGCCGGGCCGGAGAGGGGCCAGGAGGCCGCGTGCCCTGCCGAGCTGCGCTCCCTCATGGCTGCCATGAACGCTCTGTGTGACGGGGACTTCACCGTCCGCATGGACGGTTCGGGGGAGGGCGTCCTCGGTGAGATGGCCGGGGTCTTCAACCAACTGGTGCTGCGCAACGCGCATCTGGCCGATGAACTCCAGCGGGTGCGCCGTGAGGTGCTGCGCCAGGGACGACTGGACGAACGGATCGGCGCCAGCCCCGGCCAGGGCGCCTGGACGGCCAGTGTCGACGCGGCGAACCAGCTGGTGGACGCGCTGGTCGGACCGGTCTCCAACGCCACCCGGGTGCTGGACGCGGTCGCGGCGGGCGATCTGACCCAGCGGGTCGATATGCACGACGGCAACCGCCAGCTCCGCGGCGATCTGCGCCGCCTGGGCCGGGGCGTGAACCGCACCGTGGACCAGCTCTCGCTGTTCACCGGCGAGCTGACCCGGATCGCCCGTGAGGTGGGCACCGAGGGCCGCCTCGGCGGCCGGGCCAAGGTCCAGGGGCTCTCCGGCGACTGGCGCGATGTGACCGAGGCCGTCAACACGATGGCCTCCCGGCTGACCGCCCAGGTCCGCGACATCGCCGTGGTCACCACGGCGGTCGCCCGCGGCGACCTCACCCAGCAGGTGACCGTCGAGGCCACCGGTGAGCTGCTGGAGCTGAAGCTCACCGTGAACACCATGGTCGACCAGTTGCGCGCCTTCGCCGACGAGGTGACGCGGGTGGCCCGTGAGGTGGGCACCGAGGGCGAGCTCGGTGGCCGGGCCCAGGTCCGCGGGGTGTCCGGGGTCTGGAAGGACCTCACCGACAACGTGAACTTCATGGCGTCCAACCTGACGTCCCAGGTGCGCAATATCGCCCAGGTGACCACCGCCGTCGCCACCGGCGACCTCTCGCAGAAGATCACCGTGGATGCCCGGGGCGAGATCCTCCAGCTGAAGTCGACCATCAACACCATGGTCGACCAGCTCTCCGCCTTCGCCGACGAGGTGACGCGGGTGGCCCGTGAGGTGGGCACCGAGGGCATGCTCGGCGGCCGGGCCCAGGTCCGCGGGGTCTCCGGGGTCTGGAAGGACCTCACCCAGAACGTGAACTTCATGGCGGACAACCTGACCTCCCAGGTCCGCAATATCGCCCAGGTCGCCACCGCGGTGGCCGAGGGCGACCTCAGCAAGACGATCACGGTGGAGGCCAAGGGCGAGATCCTGGAGCTGAAGTCGACGATCAACACCATGGTGGACCGGCTGTCGTCGTTCGCCGACGAGGTGACGCGGGTGGCCCGTGAGGTCGGCACCGAGGGCAACCTCGGCGGTCAGGCCCAGGTCCGCGGGGTGTCCGGGGTCTGGAAGGAGCTGACCGACAACGTCAACTTCATGGCCCTGAACCTGACGTCCCAGGTCCGCAACATCGCCCAGGTGACCACGGCGGTGGCCAACGGCGATCTGTCGAAGAAGATCACCGTGGATGCCCGGGGCGAGATCCTCGAGCTTAAGGACACCGTCAACACCATGGTCCAGCAGCTGCGCGCCTTCGCCGACGAGGTGACCCGGGTGGCCCGTGACGTCGGCACCGAGGGCGAGCTCGGCGGCCGGGCCCAGGTCCCCGGCGTGTCCGGGGTCTGGAAGGACCTCACCGACAACGTCAACTTCATGGCCGGGAACCTGACCTCCCAGGTCCGCAATATCGCCCAGGTCGCCACCGCCGTCGCCCAGGGCGATCTGTCCAAGAAGATCGACGTGGACGCGCGCGGCGAGATCCTGGAGCTGAAGACCACCATCAACACCATGGTCGACACGCTCTCCGCGTTCTCCTCCGAGGTCACCCGGGTGGCCCGTGAGGTGGGCAGCGAAGGACAGCTGGGCGGCCAGGCCCGGGTCGAGGCGGTCTACGGCACCTGGAAGCGGCTGACCACCGGCGTCAATGAACTCGCCCTCAACCTCACCACCCAGGTGCGCGCCATCGCCGAGGTCGCCTCCTCCGTCGCCCAGGGCGATCTGTCCGGCTCCATCTCGGTCGAGGCCCAGGGCGAGGTCGCCGAGCTGAAGAACAACGTCAACCTGATGGTCGCCAACCTCCGCGAGACCACCCGCGCCAAGGACTGGCTGGAGTCCAACCTCGCCCGAATCGCCTCCCTGATGCAGGGCCACCGCGATCTGGTCGAGGTCGCCGATCTGATTCTGCGCGAGCTGACCCCGCTGGTGAACGCGCAGTTCGGGGCGTTCTTCCTGAGCGCCGCAGGCGCCTCGCCCGGTGAGGACCTGGAGCTGATCGCCGGATACGGCACCAACCAGGACAACGGCCCGCTGCCGCGGACCGGCACCCCCGGCCGGGGACTGGTCGCGCAGTCCGCCCTGGAGAAGAAGCGCATCCTCATCACCAACGTCCCGCCGGACTACATCACCATCAACTCCGGTCTGGGGTCCGCCCTTCCGGCCAGTGTGGTCATCCTGCCGATCCTCTACGAGGACCAGGTGCTCGGAGTGATCGAGCTGGCCTCCTTCAGCCGGTTCAGCGAGGTCCACCTCGCCTTCATCGACCAGTTCGTCAACACCATCGGTGTCTCGATCAACACCATCATCGCCAACGCCCGTACCGAGTCGCTGCTGTCCGAATCGCAGCGGCTCACCACCGAGCTGCGCCAGCGGTCCAATGAACTCCAGCGCTCCAACGCGGAGCTGGAGGAGAAGGCCGCGCTGCTGGCCACCGCCTCGCAGTACAAGTCGGAGTTCCTGGCGAACATGTCGCATGAGCTGCGCACCCCGCTGAACTCCCTGCTGATCCTGGCCCGGCTGCTGGCGGACAACTCCGACGGACGGCTCTCCTCCCAGGAGGTGCAGTTCGCCACCACCATCCACCGCTCCGGCTCCGACCTCCTCCAGCTCATCAACGACATCCTGGACCTGTCGAAGATCGAGGCGGGCCGGATGGACGTCCGTCCCAAGAAGCTGCCGCTGGTGAAGCTGCTGGACTACGTCAACGCCACCTTCCGGCCGCTCGCCATCGACCGAGGGCTGTCCTTCGAGATCGCCGTCGGCGAGGACGTACCGCGCGAGATGTTCTCCGATGAGCAGCGGCTCCAGCAGATCCTGCGCAACCTGCTCTCCAACGCCCTGAAGTTCACCTCCTCCGGCGGTGTCACCCTGCGCGTCGAGCGGTCGCCGGGAGCCGACTTCGAGGAGGAGACGCTACGCGCCGCCGATGCCGTCGTCGCCTTCTCCGTGACCGACACCGGGATCGGCATCCCCCCGGAGAAACTGCCTGTGATCTTCGAGGCGTTCCAGCAGTCCGACGGCACCACCAGCCGCAAATACGGCGGTACCGGCCTCGGACTGTCCATCAGCCGGGAGATCGCCGGAATGCTCGGCGGCCGGATCGTGGCCGAGAGCGAACTCGGCTCCGGCTCCTCCTTCACCCTCTACATCCCCTCCCACTACAGCGGTGTCGTCCCGGCCCCCGACCCCTCGGACCCCCGGGCCACCGGCTCCACCGTTCCGGCGCTGCCGCCCGCCCCCGACGAACCGCTGCCGGACACCGCCGACCACGCCCCCAGCGGAGTCTTCGGCGACGGGGCCGGGCTGGGCGCCGTCGGTCCCGACGGCCGGGAGGAGGCATGGCCGGAGACCACCCGGCTCAAGGAGTGGCAGGCCGGCCGCCCCGGGCGGGTGCTGAACGGATGCCGCATCCTGATCGTCGACGACGACATCCGGAACGTCTTCGCGCTCACCCATGTGCTGGGCCGGGTCGGAATGTCCGTGAAGTACGCGGAGAACGGCCGCGAGGGCCTGGAGGTGCTGCACCGCAACCCGGACGTCTCGCTGGTCCTGATGGACGTGATGATGCCGGAGATGGACGGCTACGAGACCATCCACGCCATCCGCACCACCCCCCGGCTGGCCGAGCTGCCGGTGATCGCCCTCACCGCCAAGGCCATGCCCGGCGACCGTGAGAAAGCCATCGACAGCGGCGCCAACGACTATGTGCCCAAGCCGGTGGATGTCGACCGGCTGATGTCGGCCATCGTCGATCTGCTCGATCCCGACGGCAGGACGGAGACCCCCGAGACGGACGAGGCGGCCGAGAGCCCGCTGCCGGAGGCCGGGGAGCCCGCCCAGGACCGGGCCGAGGAAGTGATCGAGGGGGTGGACCTGATCGACACCGAGGATCTGATCGACACCGATACCGATACCGAGTTGGACGACTTGGACGAGTTGGACGAGCGCGGGTTCGGCGAGACCGGACCGCCCCGGCCGCGACAGGGGGAGTCATGACCACCAGCCCTTCCGACAAGGCCGGGATCCTGATCGTCGACGATATGGAGGAGAACCTGATCGCGCTGGAGGCCGTACTCGGCCCGCTCGACCAGCAGCTGGTCCGCGCCCACTCCGGTGAGGAGGCGCTGAAGGCGATGCTGCGGCAGGACTTCGCCGTGGTGCTCCTCGACGTCCTGATGCCGGGGATGGACGGCTTCGAGACCGCGGCCAACATCAAACGGCTCGACCAGACCAAGGACGTCCCGATCATCCTGCTGACCGGGACCGACGCCGACTCCGACTACGCCTACCGCGGTTACGCGATCGGCGCCGCCGACTTCCTCACCAAGCCCTTCGACCCGTGGCTGCTGCGGACGAAGGTCAATGTCTTCCTGGAGCTGCACCGTAAGAACCGCCAGCTCGAGGCGCAGGCCCAGCAACTGCGACGGCGGCTGATCGGCGACCGGGTCACCCCCTCGGAGGACCGGTTCGTGACCATCGCCGAACAGCTGGCCAGTACCGAGATGCTGCTGCGCGGCGCCCAGGGCGCCGAGGCGGCCCAACTGGCCGACCGGGTGTCGGAGCTGGAGCGCGCCGTCGAGGGGCTGCGCACCGAGGCCCCGCGCTGAGCGCCACCCGCGACGCGCCCGCGACGACTCCCGCCGCATCGGCTACGCGGTGACATCCACCGCGGTGATCAGCACGGCCACCGTCACCGGCGAGTGGACCGCCTCCGCGACCTCCGCCCGTACCCGCCGGGCCACCTCCAGCGCATGGTGATCGGCCGCCACCGCCAGTTCCACCCGCAGATGCGCCCCGTCGGCATGCACCCCGCGCGAGGAGCCCAGCACCGGCGCCAGCCGCGTCACCCCGGGCACCTCCCGGGCCGCCGTCGCGGCCGCGGCCTCCCGGCTGCCGAGCGCCTCGGGCGACACCGGCCGCTCCGCCTCCGGTTCCCCGGGCCGCGACAGCAAGGGCGGGGGCCCGTCCAGCACCTCCGTCACCCGCAGGTCCACCGCGTCGACCGCCAGACCGAGCCGGTCCGTGACCGCCTCGAGCAGGGCGTTCCGCAACCGGTCCGCGGCCACCGGCAGCGGTTCGTCCACCGTGGCCCTGCACTCCACACCGATCCGCAGGGGCACCGGCGGCAGCGCGCTCGGCGGGGCCGGTACGGCGGATGAGCCCATGGCGTCGGGGTCGGCCGGTCCGATCCGCAGCTTGTCCAGACGGACCCCGGGCACCGTCGCGGCGGCCCGCCGCAGCACCTCCTCGGCGGCCTGCTCGGTCAGCCACGTACCGTCCTCCGGTCCGCCCAGGGGCAGCAGCCGTCCGAGCCGGAGCTGCTGCCGGACCGCGTGTGCGAGCTGGCCCGTGACCACCGCCATCACTCCTCACCGCCTGTGTGACGCCTTGTGTGCCACCGCTTGTGTGCCACTGCGTCCAGCCTGCCGCAGATCCGGCGTCCGCGGATACTTTCGGGCGGCTGATCGCGCGAGTGCCGCATCTCCGGGGCGGTTCGGGGAAAGCGCCTTTACTGTGGCAGTAGAGGCGGTGAGCGGAAGCGCGGAAGCGCCTCCTGGCTCCCCGCCCCGGAACTCTTCTCCTCGGAAGGGATGACCGGTGATGTCCGAGACCACACCACGGAACCGGCCCGAGACCCCCGCCACCGAGCCGTCCGCCGCCACTCCCAGGACGCTGGGCGGCGGTGCCGTCCCCACTCTGCGCGGCGGGGGCGATCCGGGCTCCCGGGGGCGCACCACCATCGCCGACGGCGTCGTGGAGAAGATCGCCGGAACGGCGGCCCGCGATGTGGTCGGAGTCCATGACATGGGCGGCGGTTTCGCGCGCACCTTCGGGGTCGTACGGGACCGGGTGCCCGGTGGCGGAAGCTCGGTCACCCGCGGGGTGAAGGCCGAGGTGGGCGAGGTGCAGACCGCCCTCGACCTGGAAATCGTGGTGGATTACGGCGTCTCGATCGCCGATGTCGCCCGGGCCGTACGGGAGAACGTGATCTCCGCGGTCGAGCGGATGACGGGACTCGAGGTGGTCGAGGTCAACATCGCGGTCAGCGATGTCAACTTGCCGGACGACGAAGCGGAATCGACGGAGCCCAGGCTCCACTAGGGGGTGTCTTGTCGATCAGGCCGGATCAGCGAGCGGCGTCCGGTGCGGTATCTCGCAACCCGCGTGAGGAGAGCGCAGCGGCGCTGCGTGCGACGAGTGCGGGGCCGCGAGGTGCCGTGCCGGGCGTCGGGAGCCCGGCATGATCGGCGAGACACTCCCTGGGCCGGTGACGGCTCCGGTCGGCTCCAGTAGGGGAGCACAGGATGAGCATGGCCGTGGTCGGGATGATCGCGGGAATGGCGCTGGCCTTCGCCGGGTATTTCGGCGGCTTCGGAGCCTTTCTGCTGGTGGCCGCGCTGGGGTTCGTGGGGTTCGTCGCGGGCCGGTTCCTGGACGGGGACCTGGAACCGGGCGAGTTCTTCCGTTCCCGCGGCCGCGGCGAACGGCACCGGTGAGGCGGCGTCGTGATCGAACCCGGGGAGCGGGGCGCGACGCGGATCGCGGACCGCGTGGTCGCGAAGATCGCCTCGCAGGCGGCGCGGGAGGCGCTGGAGCGCGCCGACGCGCTGCCGCCGCACGCGGTCGTCGCGGTGCACGAGCGGGTCGCGCGGGTACGGGTCGCCGTCGAGCTCGGCTATCCGTCGGACCTGGGCGCCCAGTGCGGCGCGGTGCGCCGTCAGGTCAGAAAGCGGCTCGGCACATTGGCGGGTATGGAGGTGCCCGAGGTGGCGGTGACGGTGGAGCGGCTGCGTTCGCCGCTGCTGGACCGCGCGGAGCGGGGGAGAGTGCGATGAACGCGGAGCACGAGGTGCGGCAGTCCGCATCGATGGCGGCCTACGAACCGGAGTCCGGCGACAAGACCGGCGGTGGGCACGGGCGGACCGGCCGGTTCTGGTCCGCGCGCCGGGTCCCGGCCGTCCTTGTCGCACTGGCCGTCGTCGCCGCGGCCGGGCTGCTGCTGTACGACGTGGCGGCGGTGCGCGCGGGCCGGACCGCCATGCAGTGGCGGGGCTGGCTCGCCGATCAGCTGGCCACCCGGACCCTGGACGACGGCTGGGTCGTGGGGGTCGCCGCCGCCCTGGTCGTGGTGGGCGTGTGGATGGTGGTGCTGGCGGTGACGCCGGGGCTGCGCGGACTGCTGCCGATGCGGGAGACCGACGGCATCCGGGCCGGGATCGACCGCGGCGCCGCTGGACTGGTGCTGCGCGACCGCGCGATGGAGGTGTCCGGGGTGCGCTCGGTGCGGGTCTCGGTCGGCCGCCATCGGGTCCGGGCCCGGGCCCAGGCCCACTTCCGCGACTTGGACGAGGTACGGGCGGATCTGGTCACGGTGCTCGGTGACGGCATCCGGCAGCTGGGTCTCGCCCGGCATCCGGGGCTGACGGTACGGGTCCGGCGACCCGCGAAGGGGTGACCGGCGATGCTGCGGATCGTCAACAGGGTGCTGCTCGCGGTGGTCGGGGTGGTGCTGCTGGCCGTGGGCGCGCTGGCACTCGCCGGATGGCCGCCGTTCGACGGGCGGGGCGATGTGGTGCTCAGCCGGGAGGAGCGCACCCGCTGGCGGGACGCCTCGTGGTGGTGGCCGGTGGTGATCGGGGTGCTCGCCCTGGTCGTGCTGCTCACCCTCTGGTGGGCGCTGGCCCAGCTGCGGCGGCGCAGACTGGCGGAAGTCCTGGTGGAGACCGGCGACGGTGAGGGCGCCCTGCTGCGGGGCCGGGCGCTGGAAGCGGTGCTGGCGGCCGAGGCGGAGGCGCTGGAGGGCGTCGAGCGGGCCGATGTACTGCTGCGCGGCAGGCGCCGGACCGCCCCGGAGGCCCGGATCGGGCTGGTGCTGGAGCCCCGCGCGGAGCCGGTGGTGACCCTGGAGCGACTGCGTGCCGAGGCCCTGGAGCACGCCCGGGACTCGGCCGGTCTGGACCGGCTGCCCGCGGAAGTACGTCTACGAGGCACCCGCCACCGCCCCGAGCGCGCCCTCTGACACTCACCTGTTGCCCCCCGACCGGGGCGGCTCGGCACCGGCCCGGTCGGGCGGGGAGGGGTCAGACGCCGTGCAGGCCGCCGCCGTCCACCGGCAGCATCACACCGTTGACGTAGGACGCCGCGGGGGAGAGCAGGAACGCCGCCGTCTTGCCGAACTCCTCGGGCGTGCCGTACCGCCGCAGCGGAATGGCCGCGGAGTTGCGCTCGCGCGCCGCGTCCGCGTCGCCGGACAGCCCGTCCAGCTCCCGCACCCGGTCGGTGTCGATCCGGCCCGGGAGGAGCCCGAGGACCCGGATGCCCAGCGGACCGACCTCCAGCGAGAGCGACTTGGCGAATCCGGCCAGCCCCGGGCGGAGCCCGTTGGAGACGGTCAGGCCCGGGATGGGCTCGCGTACCGATCCGGACAGCACGAAGCCGATCACCCCGCCGGGGGAGAGCTCGGTGGCGGCGGTGCGCGCCAGCCGGACGGCGCCCAGGAAGACCGTCTCGAACGCGGTCTGCCACTGGGCGTCGGTGATGTCGGCGGTGGGCCCGGCCGGGGGCCCGCCCACGCTGATCAGCACCCCGTCGAAGCGGCCGAAGTGCTCACGGGCGGTGGCGATCAGCCGCTCGGCGGAGGCGGGGTCGGCGTTGTCCGCGCCGACCCCGAGGGCTCCGGGCCCCAGCTCGGCGGCGAGGGCGGCCGCGGTGTCGGCGTCGCGTCCGGTGAGGACCACCCTGGCGCCGTCGGCGATCAGCGCACGGGCGGTGGCCAGGCCCAGCCCGCGGGTTGCTCCGGTGACGAGGTACACCCGGTCTTTGAGTCCAAGATCCATGGGGTCAGTCTGCCGTGGTGTCCGCGGCGAGGGTAAGGGCGGTGTCGACCAGACCGATATGGCTGAACGCCTGGGGGAAGTTGCCCAGCAGCTGGTCGGTGGCCGGATCGTACTGCTCGGCCAGCAGCCCGACGTCGTTGCGCAGCTCCAGAAGCCGTTCGAAGAGGGTACGGGCGTCCTTATGGCGGCCGCTGAGCCGCAGCGCGTCGGCGAGCCAGAACGAACAGGCGAGGAAGGCGCCCTCGCGGCCGGGCAGTCCGTCGAGGTTCCGGGTCCCGTCCCCGTCGGCTCCGTCCCCGTCGGAGGTGTAGCGGCGGATCAGACCGTCCTCGCTCAGCTCGCGGCGGACCGCGTCGATGGTGCCGGTGACCCGGGGGTCGGTGGCGGGCAGGAAGCCGACCTTGGGGATGAGCAGCGTGGCGGCGTCCAGCTCGGCCGAGCCGTAGGACTGGGTGAAGGTGGAGCGCGCGGGGTCGTAGCCCTTCTCGCACACCTCGCGGTGGACCGCCTCACGCATCGCCCGCCAGCGGTTCGCGTCCCCGCTGAGCTCGGGACGGGACTCGACGGCGCGCACCGCGCGGTCCGCCGCGACCCAGGCCATCACCTTGGAGTGGACGAAGTGCCGGCGCGGGCCGCGGACCTCCCACAGCCCCTCGTCGGGATCGCGCCAGGTGGACTCCAGGAAGTCCATCAGCGCGCTCTGCATCCGCCAGGCGTGCGGTTCGGCGGGCAGCCCGGAGACCCGCGCCAGGTGCAGGGTGTCCAGGACCTCGCCGTAGACGTCGAGCTGGCGCTGCGCCACCGCGCCGTTGCCCACCCGGACGGGGGCGGAGTGGGCGAACCCCTCCAGCCAGTCGAGCTCATGCTCGTGTATGCGGCGCTCACCGCCGAGGCCGTACATGATCTGGAGCTCGGCGGGATCGCCCGCGACCGCCCGCAGCAGCCAGTCGCGCCAGGCGATGGCCTCGTCGCGGTATCCGGCCGACAGCAACGCGTTCAGGGTGAGCGTGGAGTCCCGCAGCCAGCAGTAGCGGTAGTCCCAGTTGCGCACCCCGCCGAGCCGCTCGGGCAGCGAGGTGGTGGGGGCGGCGACGATTCCGCCGGTGGGCGCGTAGGTGAGCGCCTTGAGCGTGATCAGGGAACGCATCACGGCGTCCCGGTACGGGCCCTCGTAGCTGCACCGGGCGGCCCAGGAGCGCCAGTCCTCGAGGCTTGAGCGCAGCGCGGCGTACGGGTCGACGCGCCGGGGCCGGGGCTCGTGGGAGGGGTGCCAGGTGAGCACGAAGGCCACCTTCTCCCCGGCGGAGACGGTGAACTCCGAGCGGGTGCTGAAGTCCTTGCCGTAGGTGTGCACCTCCGGCTCGGAGCGCAGCCAGATCGAGTCCGGTCCGGCGACCGCGATCCGGTGGCCGTCGTCGCGGCGCACCCAGGGGATCACATGGCCGTAGTCGAACCGCAGCCGGAGCGTGCCCCGCATCTCGACGCTGCCGGAGACGCCCTCGACGACGCGGATCACATCGGGCGCCCGGTCGCGCTGCGGCATGAAGTCGATCACCTTGACGGTGCCGGACGCGGTCTCCCAGACGGACTCCAGGACGAGGGAATCCTCGAGATAGCTCCGGCGGGTGCAGTCCCCCGCGTCCCGGGGGGCCAGCCGCCAGTGGCCGTTGTCCTGGTCCCCGAGGAGCGCGGCGAAACAGGCGGCCGAGTCGAAGCGGGGCAGACAGAGCCAGTCGATCGAGCCGTCGCGGCCGACCAGGGCGGCGGTCTGGTGGTCCCCGATGAGGGCGTAGTCGTCGATGCGCTGAGACACACCGGGCATCTTCCCGGGAAGCGGAAAGCTACTCCGCGCCCGCGGCGGCCGGGACCTTCTCCTGGGTGGCGGGGGCGGTTTCGGCGGCGCGGTCCTTGCGCTCGCGGCGGACCAGGACGAACCAGCCGACGGGCACCCCGGCCGCGAACAGCCACCACTGGATCGCGTAGGCCATGTGCGGGCCGATGCTGCTGTGGTCCGGCGCGGCCACCGGCTCGGGCTGTTTGCCGCCCTTGGCGGAGCCCTTGGTGCCCTTGACGGAGAAGGCGGTCAGCTCGACATAGCCACCGAGCACCGGCCGGGGCAGCTTCTCGGCCTGCCGCTCGCTGTTGATCAGGCTGACCTGCCGGGCGGGCAGCCCGCGCTTGTCCTTGATCCCGCTGACCGCGGTGGTCTCATCGGCCTTGAGCCGGCCGGTGACGGTCACCTCGCCCGAGGGGGCGGCCGGGACCTTGGGGTACCGGGTGAGGTCGGTGCCCGCCGGGATCCAGCCGCGGTTGACCAGGACGGCCTTGTTCCCGGGCAGGGTCAGCGGAGTGAGGACGAAGTAGCCGATGGACTGCTCGTCGGAGCCGGTGCGCTGGCGGACCACGACCTCATGGGCGGTGTCATAGGTACCGGTGGCGCGCACGGTGCGCCAGGTGTCCTCGCGGGGCACGGTGCGCCCGGGGGAGGTGAGGCTGGTGACGGGCACCGCGCGGGCCTTCAGGTTGTCCCCGATCAGCTGGTTCTGCGCGACCCGGTGCTCATGGCGGTGGAGCTGCCAGAACCCCAGCCGGACCATGGTGGGGATCAGCACGAGCCCTACCAGCGTGAGGATCACCCACTGCCGGGTCAACAGAAAGCGGTACACGCCCTTGACCCTACTCGGCGTGGATTGTCCCCCGGCCGGTGGGGGCACCGGACGACAATCCACGCGGGTGGCCCGGTTCGGACAGCCGCCCGTCCGGATCGCGGTCCGGTGCGGACGGGCCTCATACGTGGTCGACGATGCCCACCTTCCCCTCCGCGCGGGCGCAGTGCGCACCGCAGTAGAAGTTGCCGTCGGCCTCCACGCCCTGCCCGATGATCTGGCAGCGGCAGTGCTCGCAGACGGGTGCCATGCGGTGGATGGCGCAGGAGAAGCAGTCGAAGACGTGGACGGCGCCCTGCGCGTGCACCTCGAACGTCATGCCGTAGTCGTTTCCACAGACCTCACAACGTGCCATGCGGCACAGCGTGCGGCGCGGCGCGATGACGGGCGAGCGGCGGGCGGGCGCGTCGCGCCTACTTCACCTGTTTGTCGGCGGTGCGGGAGTGACGTCCTGGAGGAGCTGCATAAAGGCCGCCTCGTCGATGACCGGGGTGCCGAAGGAGCGGGCCTTGGTGGTCTTGGAGGTGGCCGACTCCGGGTCGTTGGTGACCAGCACGCTGGTGAGCCGGGACACACTGGTGGCCACATGCAGCCCGGCGTCCACGGCCCGGTCCTCCAGCAGCTCGCGGTCGACCGAGGTGTCCCCGGAGAACGCCACCCGCATCCCCTGCACCAGCGCGCCGCCCGGCTCATAGCGCCCCGGGTTGGGGTACGGGCAGGCCGGCCGCTTACGGCTGGGGCGCCAGCTCGTCGGCCGGTACGCACGCTGGTGGCCGATCCCGCCCGACGGTCCGTCGGACCACTCGGTCAGCGGCTGACAGGCCAGCAGGGGCAGCCGCAGCCCTGCCGCGGCGGCCAGATGGAGGCTCGGCCGGAACGCCTCGGCGAGCACCCGGGCGTCGTCCAGCGCGTGGTGGGCGCGCTCCTGCACCACCCCGTAGTGCGCGGCCAGCGACTCCAGTTTGTGGTTGGCCAGCGGCAGCCCCAGCTCCTTGGAGAGGGCGATGGTGCACAGCCGCTGCCGCACCGGCGCCGCGCTCTTGGCACGGGCGTACTCACGGGACAGCATCGACCAGTCGAAGACGGCGTTGTGCGCGACCAGGACCCGGCCGTCCAGCCGTTCGGCGAGCGCGTCGGCGATCTCCGGGAAGAGCGGGGCGTCGGCCAGCATGTCCCGGGTCAGCCCGTGGATCCACACCGGACCGGGATCGCGCCGCGGATTGACCAGGGTGTACCAGTGGTCCTCCACGGTGCCCCGGGCGTCCAGCCGGTAGACCGCGGCGGACACGATCCGGTCGTCGCGGGCGAGCCCGGTGGTCTCGACGTCGACGACCGCGTACCCCTGCGGATAACCGGGCGGCCACGACGACGGCGGTGCGAGCTGCGGTGCGGCTTCCGTGGGGTCCTCGAGCATGGTCATTGAGGATACGGGCCGGTGCCGACAGCCCTGACCAACGCCCCCGCACCGGTAAGCCGGGTACCCGGGTTGACGGTCCGTCGGACGGGCCGCCGGGCGCTGACGCGCACCCGGCGGCCCGTACGGACCGTGGTGTCAGACCGTCACTTCCGGACGGCGTCCAGGGCGTCGGCGATACCCGCGCCGTAGAAGCCGTTGTACCGCTTGTCGCCCTCGCACACCGCGTCGACCGTGCCGTCGCCGTCGATGTCGTACGGGGTCGGGCAGGCGGTGTCATCGGCCTGGTGGGCCAGGAGCGACTTCACCTGCCGGGCCGAGGCGTGCGGGTGGGTGCTCTTGATGAGGGCCGCGACCCCCGCGACATGCGGGGAGGCCATCGAGGTGCCCGCCATGTAGCCGTACTTGCCGCCGGGCAGCGTGTTGTAGATGAGGCCGCTGGTGGCCGGGGGCGCGGGCTTCTGGTAGGCGGTGCTGTCGCCGCCCGGGGCCGCGATGTCGACAACCCCCAGACCGTAGTTGGAGAACGAGGACTTCAGCCCCTTGGCACCGGTCGACGACACGGTGACCACACCCGGCAGCTGGGTCGGGATGTCCAGGCAGACGCTCGGGTCCACATCGCGGTCACCGGGGGTGGTGTCGTTCGGGCTGGAGGGGTCGGTGATGGAGTCCGCGGTGAGGTCGTAGTTCTCGTTGCCCGCCGCGGCCACGTTGACCACGCCCTTGTGCTCCGCGTAACGGGTGGCCCGGGTGATGGCGTCGACCAGCGCCTTCTGGTCCGGGTCGGTGGTGCAGTTGAAGTACCACGGGTCGGTGTAATAGCTGTTGTTGGTGACGTCCACCCCGTGCTCGGCGGCCCAGACGAAGCCGCAGACCACGGCCTCGGTGTAGAAGAACCCGGCGGTGGTGGACACCTTGATACCGGAGACCTTGACGCCCGGGGCGACACCGGTGACCCCGACGCCGTTCTTCGCGGCGGCGATCTCACCGGCGACATGGGTGCCGTGCGGGCTCTCCTCCGCGCTCGGCCGCCAGGCCCCGTCGGAGGTGTCCGGCTTGCCGCCCACGCAGTTGACCGAAGCCTTGCGGTCGAAGTTGGGCGCGAGGTCGGGGTGGGTGTCGTCCACTCCGGTGTCGATGACGCCGACGGTCACCTTCGGGCTGCCCAGGCTCTTCTCATGCGCCTTGTCCGCCTTGATCGCCGGCAGGTCCCACTGGAGCGGCTCCAGCGGGTCCTGACCCGCCGTGGCCTTGGCCGCCGCGGCCTTCTCCTCACGCTCGGTCAGCACCTGCGGGGTCCCCACATCGGTGGTGGACTGCGCGGTCAGCGGCGCGGTGCGGGTGGCACCGGCCGAGGCGACACCGCGGACCGTGCGCATGGTCTTGGCGAAGTCGGGGTTGGCGGAGTGGGCGACGATCACGCCGATCCGGTCGTAGGTGACCACCACGGTGCCCCCGGCCTCGGCGATGGCCTTGCGGACGCGGGACGAATCGTGGTGCCCCGGGCGGGTGTTGACGACATAGCTCATCGACGGACCGTCGGCGGCGGCCGGGGCCGCGGCCGGGGCCGCGGCCGGGGCGTGGCCGTCCCGCCCGAGGGCGTTGGCGGTGGCCGGGAGGAAGGCCAGCGCGGTGGTGAGGGCCATGGCGGCGGGTATCGCGGCGGTTCGCAGCGGCAGGGAGGAGCGGCGCGGCGTCATGGGTACTCCGGTTCTCTGTGAGCGGACGTGGATGGAGGAGCGGGCGGACCAGGCCGGATCGTCAGCATTTCCGGACCGGTGTCGCGGGCGCGCGTTCAGCGCGCCACCCGGGGGACGCGGGTGCGCCCGGTGTGAACCGTGGCCCGGTGCGCCGGGCCCGTCGCCTCGGTGCCCCGGTGCGCCGCGCGGCACGGGGCGAGGCCGTGGAGGGAGGTGGTGGTGCGGATGCGGTGGTGCGACGGCGACGGGCGCTGTCCGGCCCGCCGTCCGGGTCTGGGAGGAGCCGATCTCAGATGAGCCATGGGGTCTCCACATCATCCGTACGGACCGCCCGGCGCGGATGGTGCGCTGGGCGGGTACATGACGAAGGAAGCTATCGCTGATCAAGCGTGGCCATCAATGCGTTCCGGAAGAAAACCCGCCACAGTACCCGGAGCCGCAGGCTCCGCGATTTCTCCGCCACCTTTCAATCGCGTCTCTTCTCCGTCTTTCAACCACCCGGACCCTGTCGGATGGCTCGAGGGCGCCCTACCATGCGTGATCTGCGTCACCATTGCCGCCATACCCGTCCCCACCAGGAGAGACCGTGGATACCGCACCGGCCAGCGATCGCCCCGGCGACCAGCGGCAGAAAGATCACCCGTCCTACACCGAGGTGCAGACGAGTGCGGAGTTCGGTGAACTGCGCGGTGCTCACCGCTCGTTCGCCTTCCCGCTCACCGTCGCGTTCATCAGCTGGTACCTGCTCTACGTACTGCTGTCGAACTACGCGGGCGGCTTCATGGGCACCAAGGTGGTGGGCAACATCAATGTGGCCCTGGTGTTCGGGCTCGCCCAGTTCCTGACCACCTTCCTGATCGCCTGGTGGTACTCCCGGCATGCCGCGGCCAAGCTCGATCCGCGCGCCGAGGCGATCAAGGCTCGTCTGGAGGGTGAGGCATGAGCGCTCCGACTTACCTTCTGGCCGCCGAGTCGGCTTCGGACAACCGGCCGTTGATCATCACGCTGTTCACGGTGTTCGTGCTGGCCACCCTCGCCATCACGGTGTGGGCGGGCCGCCAGACCAAGGACGCCAACGACTTCTACGCGGGTGGCCGTCAGTTCTCCGGTTTCCAGAACGGGCTCGCGATCTCCGGCGACTACATGTCCGCCGCGTCCTTCCTGGGCATCGCCGGGGCCATCGCCCTGGCCGGATACGACGGCTTCCTGTACTCGATCGGCTTCCTCGTGGCCTGGCTGGTGGCGCTGCTGCTGGTCGCCGAGCCCTTGCGCAACTCCGGCCGGTACACGATGGGTGATGTTCTGGCCTATCGGATGCGTCAGCGTCCGGTGCGTACTGCCGCGGGTGCTTCGACCATCGTGGTGTCGATCTTCTATCTGCTGGCGCAGATGGCGGGTGCGGGTGTGCTGGTCTCGCTGTTGTTGGGCATCACCAGTGAGGCGGGGAAGATCCTGATCGTCGTTCTGGTCGGTGTGGTGATGATCCTTTATGTCTCCATCGGCGGGATGAAGGGCACTACCTGGGTGCAGATGGTCAAGGCCGTGCTGCTGATCGCGGGCACCTTGCTGATCACCTTCCTGGTGCTGCTGAAGTTCCACTTCAACGTCTCCGATCTGCTGGGCGAGGCGGCGAAGAACAGTGGTCTGGGCAAGGAGTTCCTGGAGCCGGGGCAGAAGTACGGTCTGAACGCGACCAGCAAGCTGGACTTCATCTCCCTCGGTATCGCGCTGGTGCTGGGCACCGCCGGGCTGCCGCATATCCTCATCCGCTTCTACACGGTGCCCACGGCCAAGGCGGCGCGGAAGTCGGTGAACTGGGCGATCGGTATCATCGGCGGTTTCTATCTGATGACCATCGCGCTGGGTTTCGGCGCTGCCGCTCTGCTGAAGCGTGAGGACATCATCGCCTCGAACAAGGCGGGCAATACGGCGGCGCCGCTGCTGGCGGAGGAGATCGGTGGTGGGGCGGATTCGACCGGGGGCGCGATCCTGCTGGCGGTGATCTCCGCGGTGGCGTTCGCGACCATCCTCGCGGTGGTCGCCGGGCTCACCCTGGCCTCCTCGTCGTCCTTCGCCCATGACCTGTATGCCAATGTGATCCGTAAGGGGCAGGCGTCGCAGAAGGAGGAGATCTCGGCGGCCCGCTGGGCGACTGTGGGTATCGGCATCGTCGCCGTGGTCCTGGGGGTCTTCGCGCGAGATCTGAACGTGGCGGGTCTGGTGGCGCTCGCCTTCGCCGTCGCCGCGTCGGCGAACCTTCCGACGATCCTGTACAGCCTGTTCTGGAAACGGTTCACCACCCAGGGCGCCCTGTGGTCGATCTACGGCGGTCTGGTCTCCTCGGTGTTCCTGGTGCTGTTCTCGCCGGTCGTCTCCGGCAAGGAGACGTCGATGTTCCCGGACGTCGACTTCCACTGGTTCCCGC
Source organism: Streptomyces sp. NPDC048636 (assembly GCF_040650655.1). Taxonomy (NCBI): domain Bacteria; kingdom Bacillati; phylum Actinomycetota; class Actinomycetes; order Kitasatosporales; family Streptomycetaceae; genus Streptomyces; species Streptomyces sp. NPDC048636. Next base: position 1,020,542 of record NZ_JBEZHR010000002.1, read on the forward strand.
TGGAGAACCCGGGGCTGATCTCGATCCCGCTGGGCTTCCTGCTCGGCTGGCTGGGCACCATGGTTTCCAAGGAGGAGCCGGACGTGAAGAAGTACGCGGAGCTGGAGGTCCGCTCCCTCACCGGATACGGCGCCCACTGACCGCCTCGTACCAGCCCGGCTCCTATGGGCGCCGGGCTCGTACCGGCCCGGCGGCCCCTCCACGGTCCGTGCCCGGCCCTTTGCGGTACCGGGGAAACCGGATCGTCACAGCCGTCGCGTACGCTGCGGGACAATTGACGTAGTGCCCGCACGCATACGAACAGTGGAGGGGTCGCCGCCATGCTGATCGACACTTACGGTCGCGTCGCCACCGACCTGCGTGTCTCCCTGACCGACCGATGCAATCTGCGCTGCACCTACTGCATGCCCGAAGAGGGCCTCCAGTGGCTCGCCAAGCCCGATCTGCTCACCGACGACGAGATCGTCCGGCTGATCGGGATCGCGGTGACCGAGCTGGGCGTCACCGAGGTCCGCTTCACCGGGGGCGAGCCGCTGCTGCGCCCGGGGCTGGTCTCCCTCGTCGAGCGCTGCGCCGCCCTCGCCCCACGCCCCCAGATGTCGCTCACCACCAATGGCGTCGGCCTGGAGCGGACCGCGGAGGCGCTGCGCGACGCGGGCCTGGACCGGGTCAACGTCTCCCTCGACACCCTGCGCCCGGAGGTCTTCCAGGCGCTGACCCGCCGCAAGCGCCACGGTGATGTGCTGCGTGGGCTGGAGGCGGCCCACGCCGCCGGGCTCACCCCGGTCAAGGTCAATACGGTGCTGATGCCCGGCCTCAACGAGGACGAGGCCCCCGACCTGCTCGCCTGGGCCCTGGAGCACGGTTACGAACTGCGGTTCATCGAGCAGATGCCGCTGGACGCCCAGCACGGCTGGAAGCGCGACGGCATGATCACCGCCGGGGACATCCTGACCAGTCTGCGCACCCGCTTCACCCTCACCCCGGAGGACGGCGGGGAGCGCGGCTCGGCGCCCGCCGAGCGCTGGCTCGTCGACGGCGGACCCGCTCGCGTCGGCGTCATCGCCTCCGTCACCCGCCCGTTCTGCCGGGCCTGCGACCGCACCCGGCTGACCGCCGACGGACAGGTGCGCACCTGTCTCTTCGCCCGCGAGGAGTCCGATCTGCGCGGCGCGCTGCGCTCCGGCGCCCCGGACGAGGAGATCGCCGAGCTGTGGCGGGTGGCGATGTGGGGCAAGAAGGCGGGCTCCGGACTGGACGACCCGTCGTTCCTCCAGCCGGACCGGCCGATGTCGGCGATCGGCGGCTGAGCCGCCGCGCCCCGTGATCGTGGTCGGTCGCCCGCCCGGATCAGCGTTCGGCGGCCGACCACTCCTCGAGCGTCACCACGTCCTTGAGGAAGCCCCGCATCCCGAGGAACTGCGAGAGGTGCTCCCGGTGCTCCTCGCAGGCAAGCCAGGTCTTGCGCCGCTCCGGGGTGTGGATCTTCGGATTGTTCCAGGCCAGCACCCAGACCGCCGGGGCGCGGCAGCCCTTGGCGGAGCAGATCACGGCATCGTCTTCGGCGGGGGTCTCGCGGGTGTTCACACCGCAGACTCTACGGAAACCGCCACGGACATGGCGACGCCGGGCAGCCACGGGGGGAGCCGCCCGGCGTCGGTCCGTCGCTCCGACGGGGGATGCGGAGCGCGTACGCAGTATGTCACGAGGGATGGGGCGCGGTGCACCGGAACTGCGCGATTGATCTGAGGTTTTGCTGAGTATACGGAAACACGGCAGGTCAGCCGTGTCCCCCGCGTCCATCCTCGCTGGTATGTCCGACGTCTTCCGGGACGGATTCCGCCTCCGGGCCGTCCGAGGGCTCCTGCTGCGGACCGTCATGGTGCGGAGCGGACACCAGCATCGGCCGCTGCGGCGGTGTGATGAAGCTGGTCGGCAGGGAAGTGGCGTTCTCCCGGCCCGCGTTGGCGATGACCACCGCGATATACGGCAGCACCACGCCCAGTACCAGCGCCACGATGGCCACATGGCGCTCCACGTTCCACAGCACCGCTGCCAGTACGACGGAGACGGTGCGCACGGACATCGAGATCACATAGCGCCGCTGCCGGCCGCGCACATCGTCGGCCAGCCCCTGGCGGGCACCGGTGATCCGGAAGACTTCCGCACCGCCCTGCTTCCGCATCACGTTCCACCACCTGATCGAGGAGCAGGCACCCCCGCTCTGGGACGTACCCCACGTTACGCCGCGCGGGCCCGGGGTTCGAGACCGGGGCACCCCGATGGGTGGCCACTCGATTACGCCATGACATGACCGCGACGCTCCAACGTGCGCCGTAGCGGAAACGGTCGAACACTGGAGAGAAATGGGCATCCCCCACCGCGTCAGGAGGCGACATGAACTGGCTGTGGGCGATCGTCGTGGGCATCATTCTTGGTGTGCTTGCCAGGGCGATCCTGCCGGGGAAACAGGCCATCCCCCTGTGGCTGACCTGTCTCTACGGCATTCTCGGGGCCATCGTGGGCAACGCGGTGGCCGGATGGATCGGGGTCAGACATACCGGAGGCTTCGACTGGATCCGGCATCTGCTCCAACTGGCCGGGGCTGTGGTCATCGTCGCCCTCGGTACCCCGTTGTGGCAGACCATCCGCCATGGCGGGAAACGGGAGCGGGCTTAGGGCCGTCGGCCCGTCCGCCTGAGCCGCGACGGCCGGTGCGCATGGTGGATGCGCACCGGCCGCCGCCACGGTTCGTCCCCGGCCGATGGCCGTGGGTTCTCTACCCGAGCTCGGCCCCGACCGCTCACAGCCCCTGGATGTGGGCGATCTTCCGTCCGGCCTTGAGGTACACGGCGCCGGAGCCCGCGGTGAGCCCGGCCGCCGCCAGGGTCTCCGCGACCACCTCGGCCAGCGGCCGCACCGCCTGGGCCTCGGGCAGCACCACCGACTCCTGGCCGCCCTCGGTCTCCACCACCAGCCGCAGCCCGTTCTGCTTGGCGACCCGGCGGGCGGCCGAGGCGCTGGGCTGGAACTCCAGCACCTTGCTCAGCACGGTCGCGACGGTCTCCGCGCCATGCTCGGCGGCGTCGACCACCGGCAGGGCGCCCACATCCGCGAAGCTCTTCTTGGAGAACTGGGCGACAAAACCCGCACGCGCCTTCATGGCCGCCTCGACGCCGTACAGCGCCGCGACCACCTCGCCCGCCAGGACCTTCTTCAGATCCATCGGGTGCAGCGAACGGTCCTCCACCCGGGCGGCCGCGGCGGCGATCTCCGCGTCCGTCCACTCCGTCCACGCCTCCAGGTACGGCTTCATCAGCCGGTCCGGAATCGACATGATCTTGCCGAAGACATCGTCGGCGGTCGCGGTCAGCGCCACGTAGTTGCCCTTGGACTTGGACATCTTGGCGCCGGTGCCGTCGGTGCCCTCGATCAGCGGCATGGTGACGACCAGCTGCGGGGTCTGGCCGCGCAGCTCCATCAGCTTGCGCCCCATCTGGAGGTTGAGCAGCTGGTCGGCGCCGCCGAGCTCGACATCGCACTCCAGCGCCACCGAGTCCAGCGCCTGCGCGATGGGGTACAGCAGCTCGGACATGGTCAGCCCGGAGCCCGCGGCCAGCCGGTTGCGGAAGTCCTCGCGCTGGAGCAGCTGGGAGACCGGCACCTGGGCGAGGAGGGTCAGCAGCTCCGGGAAGGTGAACGGCGCCAGCCACTCGCTGTTCTGCCGGAAGCTGACCTTCTCGAAGTCGAAGAAGGGCCGCACCTGCTGCTGGTAGCCCGCGAGGTTGCGCGCGATGTCCTCGTCGGTCAGCGGCGGACGCTCCGCCGTACGGCCCGACGGGTCCCCGATCTTGGCCGTGAAGTCACCGATCAGCAGGGTGACGTCATGGCCCATCCGCTGGAAACGGCTGAGGATGATCATCGGCACGACATGGCCGAGGTGCACATCGGCGGCAGTCGGGTCGATGCCCAGCTTGATCCCCAGCCCCTTGCCCCCGGCCCGCCGCCGCTCGATACGGTCGGCCAGCTCGGCCACGCCCGGCAGCACCTCGACCGTACGGGACGCGATCAGCTCGGCCTGGTCCTTCGGCGACAGGTCCGTCAGATCCAGATAGCGCCGCGAGCCGGTCTCCGCGAGCAGCCGCTCGACGGTGCTGTCGGAGGAGAGGTCCTGGCTGAGGAGCTCGCTGGCGCGGGCGACGGATTCGCCGAGGCGTGTCATGGGGTTCCTGAAGGAGTCATGGAGGGACGGATGGGCGGGGACCAGTGTATTCGGCCGATCACACGCCCTTGCTGACGGAGCTCATATTGAAGTCCGGGATCCGCAGCGCGGGCATCGCGGCCCGGGTGAACCAGTCGCCCCACTCACGCGGCAGGGTGCGCTCGGTACGGCCCGCCTCGGTGGCACGGGAGAGCAGGTCCACCGGCGACTCGTTGAACCGGAAGTTGTTCACCTCGCCGACCACCTCACCGTCCTCGACCAGATAGACCCCGTCCCGGGTCAGCCCGGTCAGCAGCAGGGTGGCCGGATCGACCTCCCGGATGTACCACAGACAGGTCAGCAGCAGGGCCGGGCCCTGACCGCCGGTGGCCGCGACCATCTCCTCCAGCGAACGGCTGCCGTCCGCCTCCAGGATCAGATTGTCGACCGCCGGGGCCGGCGGCAGCCCGGTGAGCCCGGCCGAGTGCCGGGTGGTGAGCAGCTGGTTGAGCACCCCGTCCCGCAGCCAGTCGGTGGCCGAAAGACGGAGACCGTTGTCGAAGACCGACGCGTCATCGCCCGACGAGTGCGCGATCACGAACGGCGCCGCCTCCAGACCCGGCGCCAGCGGATCGCTGCGCAGCGTCATCGGCAGCGCGGACAGCTTCTCGCCGACCCGGGTGCCGCCGCCGGGACGGCTGAAGACCGTACGGCCCTCCGCCGCGTCCCGCGCCGAGGACGACCACAGCTGGTAGACCAGCAGATCCGCCACGGCGGACGGCGGCAGCAGCGTCTCGTAACGGCCCGCCGGAAGCTCCACCCGCCGCTCGGCCCAGGCCAGCCGCCCGGCCAGCTCGGCGTCGATCGCGGCCGGATCCACATCGGTGAAGTCACGGGTGGCGCGCCCGGCCCACGCCGAGCGCGGCCCGCCGCCGTCGGCCGCCGGGGACTTGGCGTTGATCTCGAGGGTGCCGGTCGGCTGGTCATGGCGCAGCCGCAGCCCGGTGGAGGTGCCCAGATAGGTCGAGACGACCTCGTGGTGGGCGAAGCCGTACAGCTCCCGGCCGCCCGCCCGGGCCCGTGCGAAGGAGTCGCCGAGGGCGGGCGCGAAGGCCGCGAACACCTCGGAGGAGGTCTCGGCGGGGGAGTCGGTGAACCCGGGGGAGTCCGGGACCGAGGCGTCCCGGCCGACCAGCGGCTGGGCGTCCTCGGCCGGGCCCGCGTCCCGGGCCGCCGCCTCCGCCGCCCGGACCAGCGGCTCCAGCTCATCCGCGGTCACGGCGGACCGGGACACCACACCCGAGGCGGTGCCCTGTGCGCCGTCCACGGTCGCCACCACGGTCAGCGAACGGCCGCGGGTGACACCGTTGGTGGTCAGCGCGTTGCCCGCCCAGCGCAGATGGGCGGTGGACGTCTCGTCCGCGATCACCACACAGCCGTCCGCGCGTGACAGCTCCAGGGCACGTTCGACGATCTCGTACGGCTTGTACGACGTGGTCATCGCCCGGCCTCCTGTGTGGTGTTGAGGATGTTGACGCCGCGGAACAGCGCGGACGGGCAGCCGTGCGAAACCGCCGCCACCTGTCCCGGCTGGGCCTTGCCGCAGTTGAAGGCACCGTGCAGTACATAGGTCTGCGGACCGCCGACGGCCGCCATCGACCCCCAGAAGTCCGTGGTGGTGGCCTGGTACGCGAAGTCGCGTACCTGCCCGGCCAGCTCGCCGTTGCGGACGCGGTACGCCCGCTGCGCCGTGAACTGGAAGTTGTAGCGCTGCATATCGATCGACCATGAGCGATCGCCGACCAGATAGAGGCCGTTCTCGACATCGCCGATCAGATCCCCGGTCGACGGGCCGCCCTCGGCCGCCGGTCGCAGCGACACATTGGCCATCCGCTGCACCGGCACATGGCTCGGCGAATCGGCGTACGCACAGCCGTTGGACCGCTCGAACCCGGTCAGCCGGGCGATCCGGCGGTCCAGCTGATAGCCCACGAGCGTGCCGTCCCGCACCAGGTCCCAGGACTGCGCGGCCACGCCCTCGTCGTCATAGCCGGTCGTGGCAAGCCCGTGCTCGGCCGTCCGGTCACCGGTGACGTTCATGATCTCCGAGCCGTAGACCAGCTTGCCCAGCTGGTCGAAAGTGGCGAACGAGGTCCCCGCGTACGCCGCCTCGTAGCCCAGCGCCCGGTCCAGCTCGGTGGCGTGGCCGATCGACTCATGGATCGTCAGCCAGAGATTGGACGGATCGATCACCAGGTCGTACGACCCGGGCTCGACCGACGGCGCCCGCATCTTCTCGGCCAACAGTGTTGGCATCTCGGCCAGCTCCGCGTCCCAGTCCCAGACCCCGGCGCCGGCCCCGGTCCCGCTCAGATACTCCCAGCCGCGGCCCACCGGCGGGGCCGTGGTGCGCATCGAGTCGAACTCACCGGTCTGCGGATCCACCGCGAACGCGGTCAGCTGCGGATGCAGTCGTACCCGCTGCTGGGTGGTCGTGGTGCCCGCGGTGTCCGCGTAGAACTTGTTGTCCTGGACGGTCAGCAGCGAGGCGTCCGCGTGTGACACCCCCTCGGCCGCCAGCAGCCGCTCGCTCCACTCGGCCAGCAGCCCGGTCTTCTCCGTGTCCGGCACGTCGAAGGGGTTGACCTCGTAGGACGAGACCCACGTCTTGTCGGCGTGCACCGGCTCGTCGGCCAACTCCACGCGCTCGTCCGACCCGGCCGCCTCGATCACCTTGGCCGACAGCTTGGCCATGGCCACCGCGCGGGAGGCCACCTTCGCGGCCGCGTCCATGGTCAGATCCACCCCGGACGCGAACCCCCAGGCCCCGCCGTGCACCACCCGCACCGCGTATCCCACGTCGGTGGTGTCCGAGGACCCGGCGGGCCGGGCATCCCGCAACCGCCAGGACGCGCTGCGCACCCGCTCGAACCGAAAGTCGGCATGCGCGGCGCCCAGCGCCCGGGCCCGGGCGAGGGCCGCGTCCGCGAGTGCCCTGAGCGGCAGCGCGAGGAAGGACGGATCAATCTCGTGCGCCACGGGCGACTCCCCTTCGTCGGTGTACGTCCGGTTGGTTGGTGTCCGTGGGCAGTGAACCATGCCGAGACCTCACTGACGGCCCCACTTCCGGCCGGGCGGGGAGTGAGGCACCCTCCAGCGGTGTGATCCGCAAGCTTAAGAGGCAGGCGCCCCCGACCCATGGCTGCGCGTCTTTCCTCTCCTCGGTCGTGCGGGTCGTCAGTAGTGTCCGGAGAGTCTCCGCGATGCCTGCGCCCTACCTCAAAGAGATGGCAGATCGCGGATCATCGATGTCGACTCTGATATTCACTACGGACGTTGAGGTGAAGGTGGCGACATTGTTGGTCAACTGGATCTGATCGAATGGATTTGAATCCATGAAGAAGATCGCCCACATAAGTGCGCGTTGAGCCGTCAAGCGGCAGACGAATCCCTCGGATCCATGAGAGCCCTCACCGCCCCATAGCAGCCCCATTTCTCTGAGATCTACCTCGATAAGCCCGTCAACCGAAGATGTCCATGAGGGATCTTCGGCGAGCAATGCATTCAGGTCGAGGGGAGCGAGCACGGTGAGTCCGCTCGGCGTTTCGGGGTCAAGGGCGATGTCGTAGGAGCTTCCGTCGGGGAAGTGCAGTGCGTCCCTGAGGGGGAGTTCAAAGTCTTTCCACAGTTCCGTGATCGAGGTCATTTCCCCTTCTTGCACTTGTTCCGTACGTGATCGGGCCTGTCGTTCAGCCCCGTTGCGGGTACCGGCTCACCCAGTTCATTCCTGTTCCGTGCTGAATTCATGCGCCTTCGGAATTGCTGTGCCCACGTTCGTCCAGTCGTCCGAATCGGGGTGGATGGCGTCCGGGTCGACGCGCTCGATGGCCACCGGTCGTCCGACTTCACGTGCTGCATCAAGTCTCCGGTTGTCGTACGATACCAATTGGCCGTCTACTTCGATGACCCTCAAGGCTGCTCCAGGTCGTTGCCAGTCCCAAGGGAAGTAGTTGTAGTGGAGGCCGGTTTCGGGGTCGGCGTATTGGCCGGGGAAGCGGAGTCACCGGGGCGATGAGTTCGGTCGGGGTGCCGACCAGGTCCGTGACGATCGCGTGGAAGCGGGTGTCGTACTCGGTTCCGGCCAGCTTCGACGTCGTCGTCTGGGCTATCGGCTGGTGGGTGCCGGGAGCGTAGTCCCACGTCGTGGTCTGGCCGTCGGACGTGGTCTGTTCGGCCAGGCGCGTGCCGTCCCAGGTGAATTCGATCCGCTCCGCCACTGTGTCGTCCGCCGCGAGGCGGTGTTTGGCGGTGCGGCGGCCCAGGGGGTCGTAGGTGTAGCGCCAGCGGGCGCCGTCCGGGGTGGTGGCCTGGGTGAGGCGGTCTTCCGCGTTCCAGGTGTAGGTCCAGGTGCGGCGCTGGCCGTTGAGGAGGCGGCGGGAGTCGAAGCAACGACGGGGGTCAGCCCAGACGGGGAGCCATCAAGGGCGCGGCTCGTCCTCCATGCGCCCTGGCGGGCCTCGATTGTTGGCGTATTAGCGCCCCGAGAACAACATCGGGTCCACCAGGCGGAACCTGGGGGAGACGACGGCCCTGAGTTCACACGTGAAGCCAGGAACATCCACCTGCACAATGATGCCGCGCTCATCGTCTCGCGAGTACAGGAGGATCCGATCCACCTGTTCACGGTAGATATCGACTTCGCATTCCCCCATCGACTCCTTGGTCAAGCGTACAGACCGTGCCCCGATGTCGAAGCTAAGTGCCACAAGGCCCTCGGAGTCGCCTACCGGAGTCTCGACTCGCAAGACATCACGGTCGTATTCCGTAGGCTCAGGGGCCGATCCCAGCACTTCAATGAAATCCAGATCCTCTGGAACTTCCATGATGCTATTTGCCATAGCCTCTCCCTCCGACAGGGATTATTGTAGTGAGACGCAAGCCATTGTCGGTCATCTCATAGTTGGCGCGAATGAGGAGGGCGCCGCGGGGTCCGTAAAGGAGCGACTCTGTCCGCATGTTCGTGAGTCCAGACTTCGGATTCACGTAAGTCTCCACAACTCCGCTCCTTATCGCCTCATTGAAGTGCTCGGTCAGAACTTCGCGCCCCGCGACGTTATCGCGGATGCCGATTGACTCCAGTTGGTACGCGTTCTGAGCCGACCTTGCCGCGTTGTGAGGAATCGACACGCCCGAAGAAATAGTCCCACTTGCCATCGTCGATGGTCACGCCACGGTGACTATTGCCATTTTGAGGATCCCCTGCTTCGCAGTCTGGTGCAAGGCCGAGGGGATCAGCCCATGTGCGAGGGTTGTAAATAAAAGACGCTGGGTTGGGGGCAGGATCGAGTCCCGACGGATCCGGCGAGGCGTAGCGAGCGGTTTCGGGGTCGTAGTGGCGGAAGTAGTTGTAGTGGAGGCCGGTTTCGGGGTCGGCGTATTGGCCGGGGAAGCGGAGGGGGCAGGTCACCTTCGAGGTGGACGGCGGGGTGGGGAGGGGGGTGCCCCAGAGGGTGGTGCGGGGGTGCCAGGCCAGGGTGCCGTCGGGGGCGATGAGTTCGGTGGGGGTGCCGACCAGGTCCGTCACGATCGCATGGAAGCGGGTGTCGTACTCGGTTCCGGCGAGCTTCGACGTCGTCGTCTGGGCTATCGCGGACGGTCGGGGCCGGTGACAGTCGGCCCGCACCCCTGAGCGCTCCGTTTACTCCCTTGTTGCCGCTGTGGTGAGGTGCGTGGATCAATTGCGCGTACCGGGGGCATGAACGCTGGGCGGCTATCGCCTAACTAGACTTCGGGGCTCGTTGCGTGGGTGTCGTCGAAGCCGCCGGAGGTCGGGTTCCCATTTTAAGATCTGCCATCGTTATGGGAGATATTTGTCGAGCCAGCTCCATTCAGGTCCGATACCCATAAGAATGCGCAGACCGTTTTTCAGGCAGGCGTCGAGCGTGATGTCGTCGCGGCGGACGGGGTCTTCTCCAAGCGGGCCACCTGATGCCACGAAAGTCCAAGGGCTTCCGCCCTCTCGTAGCCGCTCGCCGTCACATTTGACAAGGACCGTCACGCCAGTTTGAGTCAACTCCTGCATCAGATTCTGAACGTTCATTCTTTTCTTCCTTGGTGGTGATCCATGTGGAGACGTTCCCGCAGACCTCGAAGTCGACCAGCGTCGATCGAACGTGACTTCGTGGTCACGGCAGGTACTTGTTAACCCAACTCCATTCGGAGCCGATCTCCGCGAGAATTATTAGGCTATTTGTCAGACAGGCGTCGAGTGTGATGCCTTCGCCACGCACGGGGTTGCCCCTCAGGGGGCCGCCCGTTACTGCAAGAGTCCACGGCCCTTTCCCCTCTTTCGAGTGTTCGCCGTTACATGTGAGCAGGACAGAGGCGCCGGTTCGAGCCAACTCCTGCATGAGGTTCTGAATATTCAATTTAGTACCCTTTAGTACCCTCTGAGGAGTTTAGTGATTGCGTCGACTCCACGTACCTCACCCTTTGAGACCTGACTGACGATACTCCACAACTCGGCATGGGACGGCCCCGTAGTCACGTTGTTCCGCTTCATGAGCGCTTCGACAACCTCCACAGTGGTGCGCTTGTTTCCGTTGTCGTACATGTGATTTCCGGCAAGGTCGCGTATCATTACTGCGCTCTTCTGCCAAAAGCCTTCATATCGGCTTACGTTGAGCATTGTATTCTCGGGGGTTCCTCCGCCTTCGCGAGGGGCTACGCCGCCGTGGCTTCTGTTTATTCTTTCAATCTCGTCTGGTGTCACTGGGTTTTTGAAGCCGCCACTCAGGTCACAGCCTTCCAGTCCGAGTCGGTCGGCCCACGAGAAGGGATTGTGGACGTAGCTGGAAGGATTGGGGGCCGGGGCGAGGCCTAGGGGGTCGGGAGAGGTGTAGCGGGCGGTTTCGGGGTCGTAGTGGCGGAAGTAGTTGTAGTGGAGGCCGGTTTCGGGGTCGGCGTATTGGCCGGGGAAGCGGAGGGGGCAGGTCACCTTCGAGGTGGACGGCGGGGTGGGGAGGGGGGTGCCCCAGAGGGTGGTGCGGGGGTGCCAGGCCAGGGTGCCGTCGGGGGCGATCAGTTCGGTGGGGGTGCCGACCAGGTCCGTCACGATCGCATGGAAGCGGGTGTCGTACTCGGTTCCGGCCAGCTTCGACGTCGTCGTCTGGGATATCGGCCGGTGGGTGCCGGGAGCGTAGTCCCACGTCGTGGTCTGGCCGTCGGACGTGGTCTGTTCGGCCAGGCGCGTGCCGTCCCACGTGAATTCGATCCGCTCCGCCACTGTGTCGTCCGCCGCGAGGCGGTGTTTGGCGGTGCGGCGGCCCAGGGGGTCGTAGGTGTAGCGCCAGCGGGCGCCGTCCGGGGTGGTGGCCCGGGTGAGGCGGTCTTCCGCGTTCCAGGTGTAGGTCCAGGTGCGGCGCTGGCCGTTGAGGAGGCGGCGGGTGCGCCGGATCAGACGGCCCTGGGCGTCGTGCTCGTAGGTCGTGCGATTGCCGTCGCCGCCCGCGCCGCGGATGAGGGTGCCGCTGAACTCGCGCGGGCCGGGGGAGGGATGCCGGGGAGCCTCGGCCGCCGTGAGGTTGCCCGCGGTGTCGTAGGCGTAGGTCTCGGTCCAGCCGTTGGCGTGGACTGCGGTGACCCGGCCGACGGGGTCGAGGTCGAAGGTCCGCGTGCCCGAGGTGAGTTCGCGGATCTCGGTGAGGTGGTCGTCCGGCCGGTAGCCGTACGCGCGGTGCTGGATGGGGGCGTCGGCCGGGCCGGTGACGGTCTGGGCCGTCATACGGTCCAGGTCGTCCCACACCTGCGTAAGCGTCACATCCGCGCCGAAGGTGCGGGACGTCTCACGGCCCGCCGCGTCGTAGCCGAAGCGAAGAGAGTTGTCCGCGGTGGTGAGGGACGCCGGACGGGATGCCGCGTCGTGGGTCCATCGCGAGCGCGCACCGGCCGGGGTGGTGCGCTCGGTGCGGTTGCCCGCCGCGTCGTACACGTAGGCCGTCGTACGACCGTCCACCGTCTCGGTCAGGATCCGGCCGACGGCGTCGTAGCCGCGGGTCAGCTCCGTGTCCGGGTTCGTCGCCCGCGTCAGACGGCCCGCGGCGTCGTAGGCGAACCTCGTCTCGGTGTCGTCGGTGCGCGTGGCGATCGCGCGGCCCAAGGTGTCGCGCGTGTAGGTGAGGGTTTCGCCCGCGCCGTTGGTGCGGGATATCAGGTGGCCCGCTTCGTCGTGGGCGTAGGTGAGGGTGCGGCCGTTGAAGTCGGTTTCGGAGGTGAGCTGTCCGGCGCCGTCGTAGGTGTAGGTCCAGGTCAGGCCCTGGGAGTTGGTGACCTGGGTCAGCCGTAGCTGGGTGTCGTAGGTGAAGCCGTACTCCGCCCCGTCCGGCTCCGTCCGCGTCGCCGGGAGGTCGAAGTGGGTGTGGGTGTGGCGGGTGGTGTTGCCCGCCGGGTCGGTGTGTTCGAGGAGGTTGCCCTCGGCGTCCCAGGTCCAGGATTCCCGGCTGCCGTCGGGGCGGGTGCGCCAGGAGGGCCTGCCCTCGATGGTCCAGCCCTGACGGGTGATATGGCCCAGGGGGTCGGTGATGCGGGTGATACGGCCGTGGGTGCCCCGGCGCACAGTGGTCGTATTGCCCAGGGCGTCGGTGACCTCGACCGGCAGGCCCGCCTCATTGCACGCGACGCGAGTGGTGTGGCCGAGCGCGTCGGTGACGGAGGTCAGATTGCCCGACTCGTCATAGGTGTAGTGGGTGTCCGCGCCCGACGGGTCCGTTGTCCTGGTGCGGTTGCCCCGCTCGTCGTACGCGTGGCGCCATATGGTGCCGTCCGGTTCGCACACCTCCAGCGGCAGGCCGTACGCGTCATAGGTGGCGGTGGCCACCGTGCCGTCCGGGCGGTCGATGCGTATCAGATGGCCGGAGTCGTCGTAGGCGTACCGCGTCGTGTGGCCCAGCGGGTCGGTCACCGACAGTGGCAGGCGGCGGCCCTCGGGATCCCACTCGGTGTGGGTGGTGTGGCCCAGGGCGTCGGTGCGGGCCAGCGTGCGGTAGACGTTGTCGAAGACGTAGGTGACGCGGTGGCCGAGGGAGTCGGTGTAGACGGTGGTGCGGGCGGCCGCGTCGTAGTGGAAGCGGCCGGTCATCATGTCGTCCGAGCCGATGGTGCGCAGTACGCGGCCGCGGTGGTCGTAGACGTAACCGAAGCTGGTGCCGTTGCGGTCGGTCCAGGACGTGATGCGGTGCTGGTCGTCGTAGGTGAACCGCATCGGTTCTTCGGTGGAGTTGAAGACTTCGGTGAGGTCTCCGGCGCCGTTGTAGCCGAAGGAGACCAGGGTGGTGCCCGTCTCGGTGTCGCCGACCCCCAGCAGCCGCAGCGCGGTGATGCGCAGCAGCTCCGGGTCGGTGTCGATGGCGATGCGGTAGCCGCCGGAGTGCACCACCTCCAGCGGAGTGCCCTCCTCGTCGTAGGCGAAGGTGAGGGAGCGGCCGTTGCGGTCCTCGATCAGCTTCAGGGGGAGTTCGTTGCCCTCCGTGCCGTCCAGGGGCGCGAAGTGGAGGGTGCGGGACCGCTCGGGGATGGCGATCCGCATGGTGCCGCCCACCGTGCCGTCCCAGCGCAGCGGCCACCGCGGACCCCGCACCGGGTAGGTGTCCTCGTCGGGGCGGGGGATCGGATAGCGCAGCACCATACCGTCGGCCGCGACGAACACGATCCCGTCCGCGTCCAGTTCCAGGCGCTGGTCGAGGGTGGCGGCCCAGGTGCGGCCGAACCAGCCGCCGCAGGTGTGGCCGGAGACGAAGGCGCGCTCCAGTACCAGCGGCAGTGCTCCGGGCAGGGACACATCCGTGGCAGGCATGACCATCTCGCCGGTGGCGACGTCGACCGGGTCGTCCTCATAGTCCCGGTCGTGGGTCTCACCGTCGTGGCTGCCGTGGCTGTTCGCCCGGTCGTGCGCCTCGCCGTCCCGGCCGAGCGCCTTCCTCCGCGCGGCCAGGCGGCTGGCTGCCTCCTTGCCCGTCTTCAGACCCCTGCGCAGCGCGCTCGCGCCGCCGGTGGCCAGGGCCAGCAGCAGTGACGGGGTGATCTCACCCGCCGCCCGCAGCGGGTCCTTGGACCACTTCTCCCAGTCGGTGACCGCCTTGGCGAACTCCTTGGGATGCTGCACCGCGTACGCCGCGCCGTCCGCCATGCCCGCCAACTGCATCGAGAAGGCGTTCAGATCGCCCTTGACCAGCGAGGCGGGCAGCTCGGCGATGCCGAGGATGCCGTGGTGGGCCTTCCACAACCCGTCCTTGAGGCTGTCCCCGAGCTTGTGCCAGTTGTTCGGCTTGTCCGGAGCCTTCCCCGCCGCCTTGTCGACCTTCTTCTTCGACGCGTCGACGACCAGCTGAAGCTCCTCGATCAGCTTGTCCAGCCGCTCGACACAGTGCTCCATCGCGGAGACGCCGGGATCGGTCTCCGAGGGACGGTCCGGCAACTGTTCATCGCCGCGCTTGACCGCGTCGTTGTAGGTCTCGACCTTCTTGTTGTGCGCCTTGGACGTCGCCCGCGCCGCGTCCGCGTCATCGATGATCGGCTGACACCGCTTCTGCACCGACCGCAGCTTGGTCGCGTACGTGGCCAGCGCACTGGCCGCGTGCGTGAACTCATCGTGCCCCGACGTCAGTTCCTTCGGCAGCCGGTCGACCGCCTTTCGGAACTCACCCGCGCCCAGGCCCTGCCAGGCGTCCGCGCGCAACGGCCGCAGTTTGTCCTTACCGTCCTGGAAGGCACCCGCATAGGCACGCAGCTCGACCACCAGGTCATCGATATCGCCCGGATTTCCAGGGATCAGATCCTTGGGCTTGGCCCCCTCCGGTATCCGTACCTGCGGCGTCCGCCCCGCGTCCGTATCCCCCATCAGGACTCGTCCCCGTATTCCCGCTGTATCTGGTCCACCATCTTCTGCAGGCCCGAACTCTCCGGACGCTTCTCCATCTCCGGTGCGCCCACATGCTCCCAGGACCACTTGGCCGTCGCGCCCTGCGGGAGTTTGGCCATATTCGCGTCCGACGGCCAGAAGTCCTTCACCCGCAGCAGATCCGCCAGCATGTACCCGGCGATGGCCTCATACAGCCGCTCCACCACCACATCCGCGTGATCCGCCAGCTCGCCCATGCCAAAGCCCCACGCCTTGATGAACGCCTTGCCCGACGACAGGAGTTCGGGCGCGCCGCAGTGCTGGAGGTAGGCCGAAAGCTTCTCCTGCCCGTTCTTCACCGCCCGCGCCCCGACCACCGACTCCTCCAGCGGGAGGATCACGCTCTGCACCGAAGCGATCTCGATCTTGTAGCCGTCGGCACCCTCGTTACCGCCGTACTTACCGTGCTCACCACCCTCGGAAGGAGCACGGTTCACATCCCGCGCGTCAGGATCCCCCATGGCCCTCCCCTTCCTCCTGGCCTTCCTCCTGGCCGTCCGCCGCCTCGCGCAGCGCCGCCGCGTCCAGCAGGAAGGGACGCTCACCCAGCGGGTCCACGAACGCCCGCACACCCTCCGGCAACAGCCCCACCAGGTCCTCGGCCGTCGTCGACGCCCAGGAGCAGGCGCCCGCGAAGAGCGCGAGACCCTCGAGAGTGGTGAACACCGGCACCACCGGGCCCGCCTCCGCCGTCTCCGAGACCAGGAAGCCCGGCTTCTCCGGACGCTGGAAGTGCAGACGAGCCGTGCGCAGCGCCGCCCACTTCTCCCGCTCGGACATCCCCGCGGCGGTCTCCCGGCGCACCAGATCCGCCAGTGTTTCCCCGCCGCCTCGACCCGGCGGACGGTGATTCCCTCCCCCAAACATGCGGGCCATCTTCACACAGATGATCGACACCTTCGGTAACCGACACGCCGCTCTTCGCAGTCGCCGCGCGGGAAAGCGGCATGCGCGCGGCGAGGGCGCTGTGCTCCGGGGCCTTCTGTAGGAAGTCGACAGCGACCGGGTTGCGGCCCTGTGCGTGATCGATTCTCCGAAGCGGCTCCGGGCCCGATAGTTTTTCTGCACAAGGGTCGGCACATGCGTGGCGTCCAGTACGACATCAACAAGAGAAGGTGGTCCCTTGAGCCGCTCGGTTCTCGTCACCGGAGGCAACCGCGGCATCGGCCTCGCCATCGCCCGTGCCTTCGCCGACGCAGGCGACAAGGTCGCCATCACCTACCGGTCCGGTGAGCCGCCCGCCGGTTTCCTGGCGGTGAAGTGCGACATCACCGAGCCGGAGCAGGTCGAGCAGGCGTACAAGGAGATCGAGGAGAAGCACGGCCCGGTCGAGGTCCTGATCGCCAACGCCGGGATCACCCGCGACCAGCTGCTGATGCGCATGTCGGAGGAGGACTTCTCCGCCGTCCTCGACACCAACCTCACCGGCACCTTCCGGGTGGTCAAGCGGGCCAACCGCGGCATGCTGCGCGCCCGTAAGGGCCGTGTGGTGCTGATCTCCTCGGTCGTCGGACTGCTGGGCGCCGCGGGGCAGGCCAATTACGCGGCGTCCAAGGCGGGCCTGGTGGGCTTCGCCCGCTCCCTCGCCCGTGAGCTGGGCTCGCGCAACATCACCTTCAATGTGGTCGCGCCCGGATTCATCGACACCGACATGACGCGCGCGCTGAACGACGAGCAGCGCGAGGGCATCGTGCAGCAGGTGCCGCTCGCCCGCTACGGACAGCCCGAGGAGATCGCCGCGGCGGTCCGCTTCCTGGCCTCCGACGAGGCCGCGTACATCACTGGAGCCGTCATCCCTGTCGACGGCGGATTGGGCATGGGTCACTGAACGTCATGAGTGGAATTCTCGCCGGTAAGCGCATCCTGGTCACGGGCGTCATCACCGAGTCGTCCATCGCCTTCCACGCCGCCAAGCTGGCCCAGGAGGAGGGCGCCGAGGTCATCCTCACCGGCTTCGGCCGGGTCTCCCTCGTCGAGCGGATCGCCAAGCGGCTGCCCAAGCCCGCCCCGGTGATCGAGCTGGATGTGCAGAACCAGGAGCAGCTGGACGGGCTGGCCGACAAGGTGCGCGAGCACCTCGGCGAGGGCGTCGACCTCGACGGTGTGGTGCACTCCATCGCCTTCGGCCCCCAGGGCGCCTTCAACTTCCTCGAGGGCAGCTGGGAGGACGTCTCCACCGCGGTGCACGTCTCGGCGTACAGCCTCAAGTCGCTCACCACGGCCTGTCTGCCGGTGATGCCGCGCGGCGGCTCGATCGTCGGGCTGACCTTCGACGCGCAGTTCGCCTGGCCGAAGTACGACTGGATGGGTGTCGCCAAGGCCGCGCTGGAGTCGACCAGCCGCTACCTCGCCCGTGACCTGGGCGAGCGGAACGTGCGCTGCAACCTGGTCTCGGCCGGGCCCATCAAGTCCATGGCCGCGAAGTCCATCCCGGGCTTCGAGGAGCTGGCGGACGTGTGGAACCACCGGGCCCCGATCGGCTGGGACCTCACCGACCCCGAGCCCGCCGGGCGCGGTGTCGTCGCCCTGCTGTCGGACTGGTTCCCGCGCACCACGGGCGAGATCGTGCATGTCGACGGCGGTGTGCACATGATGGGCGCCTGAGCCCGTCCACAGCCGTAAACGGTACGACGGCCGCCGCCTCGTTCCCCGCACCGCGCGGGGGACGGGGCGGCGGCCGTCCGGCGTACCGCGCGTTAGCCCGAACGGGCCCGCCGGGCGGGCGTACGGGTGGTGTTCCGCGCACTGTGGAGTACGTAGCACGACGACGTAGGACGAACCGACTCCCGGAGCGACAGCACGGCCGAGGAGGTCCCGCCATGCGTACGACCCGGCGCGTCGCCGCCGCTGTCCTGATCGTCGCAATGGCCGGGTCGACCGTCGCCGCGTCCCACTCCGCCACCCGGGAACCCGCCCGCCCCCGTATCGCCGCGTGCAGCACCTGGGTGCGCGGTTCACACGCCACCGTGAGTTGCTACAACCCCAATCCGAGCGTGGACCGGGTGCAGCTGCACGTCGAATGCGCCCGCTGGTGGGATCCGGACATGGACGCCCGTCCGGTGGAGGTCGGCCCGGCCCAGCACGTACGGCTCGCCGAGCGGTGCTGGAAGGAGATCCGCAAGGCGTGGGTGAGCCACCGCTGACCGGTGGGCTCCAGGTGCCTCAGCCGGTGCGCCCCGGGGGCCTCAGCCGGTGGGCCCGGCCACGGCCTGACGGCAGCCGAACGGGTGGGTGCTGGCCTCGGCCGCCGCCCGTTCGCCGTCCCGCGCCCGGATCGCCTCCACCATCCGCGCATGGTCCACATGCAGCTCCGGCCGCATCGCGCCGTCCACATCGGCCCGCAGGAAGTCCCGCACCACCGCGCCCAGATCCGCGTACAGCTCGGCCAGGACGGGGTTGTGGGAGGCGGCCACCACGGCCATGTGCAGGGTCGCGTCCGCCTCGACGAACGCCTCCAGATCGCCCGCGTCCCAGGCCCGCTCCCGGCGCTCCAGCTGGGCGTCCAGACCCTTGAGCTCCTGCTCGGTGCGGCGCTCGGCGGCCAGCCGCGCCGCCTTCGTCTCCAGGGCGCTGCGCAACTCGGCCACATGCTGCGGATCGGCGGCGGCGAAGCGGCGGTGCATCACCCCGGCCAGCTCACTGGTGGCCAGCACATAGGTGCCCGAGCCCTGCCGGATGTCCAGCAGACCGTTGTGGGCGAGCGCCCGCACCGCCTCGCGCACGGTGTTGCGGGCCACCCCCAGCTGCTCGACCAGCTCGGGTTCGGTGGGGATCCGCGAGCCCACCGGCCATTCGCCCGAGGTGATCTGGGCGCGCAGCTGGGCGATCACCTGGTCGGCGAGGACGGAGCGCTGGGGCGAGGTCAGCGGCATGACTCTCCTGTGCCTGGGGCTTGGAAGCGGGTACTTCCATGATGCCGCCCGGCCGTCACCGTGCGGTTGTCTTCGACTGGACAGCTATTCATCCCATCATTCTATGATGGTCGGCATGCCAGCACGCGACGACCTCACCACCCTCGACACTCCTCCGGCTTCCTCCAGTGCCGCTCCGACTGCCACCCGGGAGCCCGGGCCGGGCCCCGTCGGCTCGCCCTGGCGCGGACGTCTCCTGATCGTCGGAATCCTGCTGGCCGCCCTCAACCTCCGGCCCGCCGTCACCAGCCTCGGCCCGCTGCTCGAGGAGGTCCGTGACGGGCTCGGCATGAGCGGCACCGTCGCCGGACTCCTCACCTCGGTGCCCGCCGTCTGCTTCGCGCTCTTCGGGCTCACCGCGCCCCGGCTGGCCCGCCGCCGGGGGCCCGGCGCCGTCGTCTGCGCCGGACTCGCCGCCATCACCGCGGGGCTGAGCCTGCGCCCCTTCGCGGGCGGCACCCCGGCCTTCGTGGCCGCCAGCGCGCTCGCGCTGGCGGGCATAGCGGTCAGCAATGTGCTGATGCCCGTGATCGTCAAGCGCTGGTTCCCCGACCGGGTGGGCGCGATGACCGGTCTGTACTCCATGGGCCTCTCGCTCGGCACCGCGGCCGCCGCGGCGGCCACCGTGCCCATGACCGATGCGCTGGACGTCAGTTGGCGGGCCGGGCTGGGGGTGTGGGCGCTGCTGGCCGCGGTCGCCCTGGTGCCCTGGCTGTTCCTCGCCCGTGACCGTACGAAGGACGCGGGGGAGGCGCCTACGAAGGACGCGGGGGCGCCGCGCTCCGGTACGGACGCGGCCGAACCGGCCGGGCGGGCGCGGCCCATCACCCGCAGCCCCATCGCCTGGGCGATGGCCGTCTTCTTCGGCCTCCAGGCCACCGCCGCCTACATCACCATGGGCTGGATGCCGCAGATCTTCCGGGACGCGGGCGTCTCCGCGTCCACCGCCGGGGTGCTGCTGGCCGTGATCATGGCCATGGGGGTGCCGCTGTCCTTCGTGCTGCCGCCGATCGCCGCCCGGCTGCGTCATCAGGGCGTACTGGTGGTGATCCTCGGTGTCTTCGGGCTCAGCGGCTACACCGGGCTCTATCTGGCCCCGGCGGAGGGCGCCTGGGCGTGGGCCCTGCTGCTCGGCGTCGCCAACTGCGCCTTCCCGCTCGCCCTCACCATGATCGGCATGCGGGCGCGGACCAGCGCGGGTGTGGTCCGGCTGTCCGCCTTCGCCCAGAGCACCGGCTATCTGCTGTCCATCCCCGGCCCGCTGCTGGTCGGCGCGCTCTACCAGCACAGCGGCGGCTGGGGACAGCCGATCGCGCTGATGGCCGCGCTGATGGTGCCGCAGATCGTGGCGGGGGTGCTGGCCGGGCGCAATCGCACCCTCGAGGACGAGATCTGACCGGCGCCGCCCCGGGCCGCCGCGGACGTGCCCCCGGGCCTCCGCGGGACGTGCCCCCGGTCCGGAGCTCCGGACCGGGGGTGGGACACTCGGACCATGCCTGTGCTCGATGAGAACCCCCCCGACGGCCAGAAGAAGCTCCTGATCATCCTGGGCGTGATGCTCGGTATCACGGTGATCATCGGAGTGGTCGCCGCCCTCGTCTCGCCCTGACCGACGGGACGTTGGGGGCACGAGGGACCTTTGGGACACCCTCCGGGCGCCGGGGTGGGGCTACCACCACCATCCCCTAGGGGGTCAGGGTCAGGGGTAAGTGGGTGGATCACCGGATGGGAGCGGCCGTGCCCGCTCCGTAAGGTCGAACCATCCGATGCACCGCACCCGATCCGCTGTCCCGGAGGCGATCCCCATGTCCGCCCGCAGCCACATCCGCCCCGTCCCTCCGGTGCACAGCGGTGTGGAGATACGGCTGCCGTGGTGGGCCATCGCGCTTCCCGCCGTCGCCTTCGCGGCGCTGCTGCTCCTGCTGGCCGGGCCCGCCGACGCCCATGCCACCACCGGCTCGGGCGCGGTCTCGCAAGTCCTGGGGCTGGTGCAGCAGGTCGTCACGCGTCAGGGGGCGTGACCGCCGCGCTCGCGGTGATCTTCCGCGCCCGCCACCGGACCGTGGTTGCTCACCTTTGATCAGGTCGTTCCCGCACCCTGCGCCTGGACCACCGTTTCATGCGAAGCTGGGACGCATGAGCGTCGATGTGCCCCGCAGGATTGTCCTTCTCCGACATGCCAAGGCCGATTGGCCCGAGGTGGCAGACCATGAGCGACCGCTCGCAGAGCGCGGCCGCAAGGACGCCCCGATCGCCGGGCGCCGGCTCGCCGAAGCCGGTCTCACCCCCGAACTCACCCTCTGCTCCACGGCCGTGCGCACCCGCGAAACCTGGAAGCTGGTCGTCCACGAGCTGCCCCATCGCCCCAAGACCGTTTACGAGGACCGTCTGTACGACGCCTCGCTCGGCGAGCTGCTGGCGGTGGTCGGCGAGACCTCCGACGACATCACCGATCTGCTGGTCGTCGGGCACAACCCCGGGATGCACGCCCTCGCCGACGCCCTCGCGGGCGAGGCCGAGGAGGGCACCCGGGAGCGGATGTCCCGCTCCGGCTTCCCCACCTCCGGATTCGCCGTGGTGACCTTCAGCGGTTCCTGGAAGTCCGTCGAGCACGGCGTCGGCCGCCTCACCACCTTCTGGGCGCCCCACGAGTGAGCCACCACCGGCCCCCGCCCCGCCGTCGGAGGACGGGGCGGGGGCCGGTACGCGTCCCGACACCCCCGGGCGAACTCAGTCCACGTGGGCGTCGGCCGCCTCGACCTCTTCGCGGGTCACGCCCAGCAGATACAGCACCGTGTCCAGGAACGGCACGTTCACCGCCGTGTGCGCGGCCTCCCGCACCACCGGCTTGGCGTTGAAGGCGACCCCGAGCCCGGCCGCGTTCAGCATGTCCAGATCGTTGGCGCCGTCGCCGATCGCCACGGTCTGCACCAGCGGCACCCCGGCCTCGGCCGCGAACCGCCGCAGCAACCGCGCCTTGCCCGCCCGGTCCACCACCTCGCCGACCACCCGGCCGGTCAGCTTGCCGTCCACCACCTCCAGGGTGTTGGCGGAGGCGAAGTCAAGCCCCAGACGCTCCTTGAGGTCATCGGTGACCTGGGTGAAGCCACCGGACACCACACCCACCTGGTAGTTGAGCCGCTTCAGGGTGCGGATCAGGGTACGGGCGCCGGGCGTCAGCCGGACCTCCGCGCGCACCTTGTCCACCACGGACTCGTCGATGCCCTTCAGCAACGCCACGCGCGCGTGCAGCGACTGCTCGAAGTCCAGCTCACCGCGCATGGCCCGGGCGGTGACCTCGGCGACCTCGGCCTCGCACCCCGCGTGCGCCGCGAAGAGCTCGATCACCTCGTCCTGGATGAGCGTCGAGTCCACGTCCATGACCACCAGCCGCTGCGCCCGGCGCTGGAGCCCCGACGCCACGACGGCCACATCCACCCCGATGTCCGCGGCCTCGGTGGCCAGCGCGGTGCGCAGCGGCTCCGTCTCGGCGCCGGACACCTCGAACTCCACCGCCGTCACGGGGTACTTCGCCAGCCGGAAGATCCGGTCGATGTTGCCACCGGTGCCGGTGATACGGGACGCGACGGCGGCGGCGGCCTCGGCGGTCAGCGGATGACCCAGCACGGTGACATGCGACCGGCCGGTGCCGCGCGGCCGGTTGTCACCCCGGCCGGAGATGATCTCGGCCTGGAGCCGCATGGACTCGGCCCAGCTGTGCACGGTGGCGCGCAGATCCCCCTCGGTGCCGTCACCGGCGGTGGGGGCGGTCACCAGCACGCACAGCACGATGCGGCCCCGGGTGACGACCTGCTCTATATCGACTATGTCCACGTCGTAGGCGGCGAGGGTGTCACAGAGCCCGGCGGTGATACCGGGGCGGTCCTTGCCGAAAATCTTGACGAGGAGCGTGGGGGCATCGTCGCCCGGAACGGCGGCGGCAGGTGGCGTCTGCGGTGTGCTCATGGTCTTCCCACCGTATCCGGCCGCCGGTGGGACACGCGCGGCAGCCCGGCTGCTGGACGGCCGCCCGGCGCCCAACGTTCACCCCCCGTCCACCCCGCGCCCCGCCGGTCCCGCGGGGCGGGCGGGACGGTCCGGGTGCCGCCGAGATCCGCCCGTCGCCGACCCCTCTTGTGCGGTCGCGCGCCCGATCCACACCGGTGGTCACCGCACGCCGTCTGCGACCGCCCGCCGGTGGCCACCGGTGTTCGCGCTGCTCGCCGGATGCGGCTGCCCGTGCCACGCCGTCGCCCTCGTCACCGAGGTCTCGCGATGCGCTCCCACCGCCCCGGCCGTCACCGGTTCCGGCGCCGCCCGTGCAAGCCGATGGCGCTTCCGCCACCGCCCGGGCGGGCTCACCATCCCCGCCACGGTTGCCCGTGGGCCGGGCCGGGGTCGCCGTGCTGTGTCGCGGCGCACCGGGTCGCCCCGATCCATGCCGAGCCACCACATGAGTCGCTCGCGCCGTGTCCGTCCTCGCGGACGCCCCACTCACGCGTGCCTGGGTGCGCGCGCCGCCGCCGGGGCCCTGGCACCGGGGCGCGGCGGTGGTCATCGGGTCCCGTGCCCGCCGCTCGCGCTGTCCTCGCCCTCTCGGCCATCCGGGATGCCTTGGGCCAGTGGGGTCGCCCAGCGGCCCGCTGCCCCTGTGGTGTGGGCGATCAGGGCGCCGAGGGCGCCTGCCGTCGCGCCCCAGGCGGCGCCCAGCAGCAGGGCCAGCGGGACGTTGCCGTGCAGCTCCAGCCCGGCGCCGAAGGCGTCGAAGCCGAACACGGACAGGCTCGCTCCCGCCGACACCCTGGTCAGCCACACCAGCAGGGCCAGCACCGGCGCGGTCACCAGCGCGAGCCGCAGCGCGCACGCCCCGGCCGCCGCCCCGAGCGCCCGGGGACGGTTGCCTGTGACGGGCGTACGTACCGCCGTCAGCACCCCCGCCGCGAGTACCAGCAGCGCGCTCGCGACCACCAGCAGCCAGACCTCACCGTCCAGTTCGGCCAGCCGCCCCACCGTGATCGGCTCATCGCCCCGCCCGGCAAGCAACGCGTCGACGGGGTCGGGCAGCACCCGGACCAGCGCTCCGGTCACACTGCCGTGCCAGGGCACGAACAGCCCGAGCGCGGTCCCCAGCCACACCCCGTTGGGGGCGGCGAGCAGCGCCGTGCCGAGCACCAGACGGGGGTGGTCATCACCGGCCGCCGCGTAGACCGCCGTCGCGAGACCGGCCACCACCGCGAGCACCAGCACCCCGCACAGCGCGGACATCGCGGGCCGGACCGTACGGTGCAGCGCCTCCGCGCCCGGCGGCAGCGGAGTGCGCCGCGAGGCGAGCAGTGCGAGCAGCAGGACGGCCACGATCCATACGGCACCGCCCAGCAGCGAACGCCCGGCCGCCACCGTGAAGCCGACGGACGCCTTGGCGTCGGCCAGTCCGGCGAGCCGGTCCGGCAGCAGCCCCGCGCCGATCTGCCCGAGATCGCCCAGCTCGTCGGGGAGCCGGTCCAGCAGCTCCCGCTCCGCGCGCCTGCCGAGTTGGTCCAGTCCGAGCTGCGCGCCGTCGATCGTGATCGTATCGTTGCCCACCCAGGTGAGCCCGGTGAGCAGCAGCAGGAAGACGACGACCACCAGGCCCGCCCGCAGGGCGAGTTCGGCCCCCGGCAGGGTCGCCCCCGCGGAGCGCAGCGAACGCAGAAACACCCATCCCAGCAGCAACGCTCCGACCAGGCTCACCCCAAGTGGCGCGATATCGATGGCGCTATGGGCTTCGGCGCCTTTCAGCCCGAACGTCTCGATATCCCCGGAAGGGCTCACGGTGCCGCCGAGCGCCAGCACCATCGCCGCGGCGGTCATGGGGCCGAGCGCCCCGGCCCCATCGGCGCCGATCAAGTGCAGACCGAGCGCCGCGATGCCCGCCATCGCCAGAAAAGCCCAGCTCACCGCGGCGATGGCGGTGAGCAACGCATGCCCCCAGGGCAGTCGGCGGCGGTCGCTCGCGCTCATGCCCTCGACTCCTGAACGATGGGAGTTGCCCGGATAATCCATGATCTGCACTATCCGTCAGTGCTTACCACTTTCCGAGGGCCTTTCGGATGAGTCGAGGGTGCCCGGGATGTGGTCTTGTCAAAACCCGACTTCCGGTTAAGGGACTGAGCCTGAAATAGTTCCTCACGATGTTCGCCATCCCTAGACTCCCTAGTGCAGGGGGTACCTCGGGGGACAAGTAGTGGGGCATGGAGTGCCGGAACTCGTACTGGAATTGAACGGACAGACCTGGACGCTTGACCCGTCCAGGTCGTACAGCCTGGGGCGCGACCCGCAGGGCGACATGGTGCTGGACGACGCGAGAGTCTCCTGGCGACACGCCACTGTGCGGTGGGGCGGGCGTAGTTGGGTCATTGAGGACCACGGCAGTACCAACGGCACCTATGTGCGGGGCCAGCGCATCCAGCAGCTGGAAATCGGCCCCGGTGCTGCGGTCCATCTGGGCAACGCGACCGACGGTCCACGGCTGAGCATCTCCTCGGGGGCGGCGGGCGCGGGGGCGGGCGCCGCCACGGGCGGCTCGGGCGCCTACGGCCAGCAGGGTCAGCAGGCCGCCGGTCAGCAGGGCCCCGGTCAGCAGGGCGCGATGGGCATGCCCCAGCAGGCCCAGCAGCCTCCGGCCCAGCAGCCGCAGCAGCCACCGCAGCAGCCCGGCCCCGGCTGGCCCCAGCAGGGCGGCCAGCAGCCGCCCCAGGGCTGGCAGCAGCCGCAGCAGCCTCAGGCGCCGCAGCAGCAGCCGTTCATCCCGCAGCAGCAGGCCCCGCAGCAGGCCCCTCACCAGCAGGTCCCGCCGCAGCAGGCCCAGGCCACCGGCCCCGCCGGTCCGGCGCCCGCTCAGGGCGACCGCAGCCCGACCACCTTCCATCAGCTGGCCGTCGGCCGGGTGATGCGCATCGGTCGTGCGCTGGAGAACGAGCTGGTCGTCTCCGACCTCCAGGTCTCCCGCCACCACGCCGAGTTCCGGGCGCTGCCCGACGGCCGCTTCGAGATCCGCGACCTCGGCAGCCACAACGGTACGTACGTCAACGGCCAGCCGGTCCGCCAGCAGATCATCGGCCCGGCCGACACCGTCGGCGTCGGTCACTCCACCTTCCGGCTGGTCGGCGACCGCCTCGAGGAGTTCGTCGACACCGGTGCGGTGTCCTTCTCGGCCCGCCATCTGACCGTCACGGTCGACGGCGGTAAGCAGATCCTCAAGGACGTCTCCTTCGGCGTCCCCGAGAAGTCCCTGGTCGCGGTCATCGGCCCGTCCGGCTCCGGTAAGTCCACGCTGCTCAAGGCGCTCACCGGCTACCGCCCCGCCAACCAGGGCGATGTCCTCTACGACAACCGGAACCTTTACAAGCAGTTCGCCGAGCTGCGCCAGCGCATCGGTCTCGTTCCGCAGGACGACATCCTGCACAAGGAGCTGACCGTCCAGAAGGCCCTGCGGTACGCGGCCAAGCTCCGCTTCCCCGGTGACACCGCGGAGGCCGAGCGCGAGGCCCGGATCGACGAGGTGCTGCGCGAGCTCAAGCTCGACATCCACCGGGAGAAGAAGGTCACCGCGCTCTCCGGCGGCCAGCGCAAGCGCGTCTCGGTCGCCCTGGAGCTGCTCACCAAGCCGTCGCTGATCTTCCTGGACGAGCCGACCTCCGGTCTCGACCCGGGCATGGACCGCGATGTGATGCAGCTGCTGCGCGGCCTCGCCGACGACGGCCGCACCGTACTGGTGGTCACCCACTCGGTCGCCGAACTGGCGCTGTGCGACAAGCTCCTGGTGATGGCGCCCGGCGGTTCGGTCGCCTACTTCGGCGCGCCGGACGAGGCGCTCAACTTCTTCGGCTACGACACCTGGGCGGATGTCTTCTCCGCGTTCGAGAACTACCGGGACTACGACTGGGCGGGCCGCTGGCGCGGTTCGCAGCACTACCAGATGTACGCCGCCGACCTCGACTCGGTCGCCCCGCAGTCCGTGCACGTCCAGCCCCCGCCGGCCCGGATGCAGAAGCCGCAGAGCTGGGGATCCCAGCTATGGACGCTGATACGCCGCTACTTGTCGGTGATCGCCTCCGACAAGGGCTTCATGGGGCTGATGGTGATCCTGCCCGCCGTGCTGGGCTCGGTGAGTGTGGTCATCCCAGGGAAGTTCGGGCTCCAGATGGCTCCGAAGGGCTCGTTCAACCAGGCCGCCGGGACGATTCTGCTGATCCTCGTGGTCGGTATGTGCTTCACCGGCGCGGCCAACTCCGTGCGAGAACTGATCAAGGAACGGGTCATCTACGAACGGGAACGGGCCGTCGGCCTGTCCCGCTCCGCGTATCTGATGTCCAAGGTGATCGTGCTCGGTGTGATCACCGCCCTCCAGGGCGTCATCATCTGCGCGATCGGCCTCTCCACGCGGAAGATGCCCGAAGAGGGGCTGCTGATGTCGCCGGCCGCCGAGCTGTGCCTGGCCATCATCGCGATCGGCTTCACCTCGATGATGTTCGGTCTGGTGATCTCCTCGCTGGTGAAGACCGCCGAGAAGACGATGCCGCTGCTGGTGATGTTCGCGATCGTCCAGGTCGTGTTCACCGGTGTGCTGTTCAAGATCTACGGATCGCTCGGAGTGGAGCAGTTCGCCTGGCTGATGCCGTCCCGCTGGGCGGTCGGCGCGGCCGGAGCCACTCTGGACCTGGGCCCCGGCTCCGGTCACATGATGGCGCCGTGGGACAGCAAGAAGCCCGATGACCTTGACCCGCTGTGGGAGCACACCACCACGCAGTGGGGGATCGACATGGCCGTGCTGATCATCCTCGGCATCCTCTGCGGCATCGTGGTCGCGCGGCTGCTGCGCCGCCATGAGCCGGAGGTCATGCGCAAGTAACGGAGCGTCGCGGCCCGTGTGGCCGCGACCGCCCCCGGCGCACGCGCCCGGACATGCCCGAAGGGCGGAGGCACCCCTCGCACACAGAGGGTGCCGCCGCCCTTCGGCGTTCACAGGCCGGCTCGCGGGCCGGGCGTCATACGCCGGGCTCGGTGCGTGCCGTCGGCTCAGTACGGGCCGTTGACGTTGTCCATGGAGCCGTACCGGTCGGCCGCGTAGTTGCACGCGGCGGTGATGTTCGCGACCGGGTCGTAGGCGTCCCAGGAGGTGCCCTCGACGTGGTAGGCCTTGAAGGTCGGGGCTATCACCTGGAGCAGGCCCTTGGAGGGCACGCCGTTCTGGGCGTTGATGTCCCAGTTGTTGATGGCCCGGGGGTCACCGCCGGACTCACGGATGATGTTGCGGTGGATGCCCTCGTAGGTGCCGGGGATGCCCTTGTCCTTCATGATGTCGAGGGACTCGCGGATCCACCCGTCGAGGTTGTTCGGGTATTCCTTCTTCTTCTTTTCCTTGGCCTCGGCGACCGGCACGGCGCGCGCGGCGGAGCGGCTCGCGGCCTCCTTGGCCTCGCGCTCCTTGGCGGCCTTGGCCTCGGCGGCCTTCTTGGCCTCGGCCGCCTTCTTCGCGGCGGCTGCGTCGGCGGCCTTCTTCGCGGCGGCGGCGTCCTTGGCCTGCTTGCTGGCCAGGTCGGACTGCTTCTTGAGGGTGTCCTGCTGAGTCTTGTGAGAGTCCCAGGCGACCGACTTGGCCGGCACGTCCTGGGCGGTCGTCGAGGCGTCCGCGTCGCCGCCGGGGACGACGGTGAAGGCGAGCGCTGCGGCACCCGCGGCGGCGATACCGGCGGCGGAGTACTTGTGCGTCTTGGTCAGGCGGTTGTAACCGGGGATGCTGGGGAGGGGCATGGCGGAGTAGACCTCTTCCAATCGCTTTGTGTCGCAGGCCGAATCGGCGCCTGGTGCGCCGTTTCTCGATCTACGGCGCCGCGCGACTGGGAAATTCTTAGCGGTCGCAAAAACCTGTGGCAAAGGTGTGACATACGATGCTGCTTAGTGGATACGTAGACCCTCCCTGCCTGGGCGAGCGGCCGTAGTCCCCGCTCATGCCGCTTTAAAACATCCACTAACCTCGTTCGTAAGTGATATAGGTCCTGTGTCCGGGCTCACATTGCGGACCCTCTCATATGGCGCGGTGTGCCCACGCAAATGCGCAGGGTGTTCGCTTTTTGGGCCCATATTTCAGCCCCTTCGGCGGTTACTTGTGCGCCGTTCGTCCTAGGGCGGAGGTCTTGATCGACGGCCTCCCACCGGCCGATACGGCACTCGCCGAGCCGTCGGTACGGTGGGCCCATGACCGATGGAGCGGACGGCGGAGCCGGGGCGGGACTGGCCTGTATCAGCAGTGCGCTGCTCGCCATGAGCAGGCATCTGGAAGTCCGGGATGTCCTAAAGACGATCGTTGTGTCCGCGCGTGAACTGCTTGACGCGGAGTACTCCGCACTGGGGGTCTCGGACGACCATGGGGGTTTTGCCCAGTTCGTAGTAGATGGGGTCAGTGAAGAGCAGTGGAAGGCCATCGGGCCGCTGCCGCGCCAGCACGGGATCCTCGCCGCGATGCTCAAGGACGCCACCCCGCAGCGGCTGGCGGATGTGCGCCAGGATCCGCGTTTTGAGGGCTGGCCCAGCGCGCATCCGGACATGTCGGACTTTATTGGACTTCCTATTGCGGATGGGGAGGAAGTTCTCGGTGCCCTCTTCCTCGCGAACAAGAGGTGTCCCAAACCCGAGGGCGGCTGCGGTTTCACCGAGAGTGACGAGGAGCTGCTCGGCATCCTGGCCCAGCACGCCGCCATCGCCCTCACCAACGCACGCCTCTACGAGCGCAGCCGTGAGCTGACCATCACCGGGGAGCGCGCCAGGCTCGCCCATGAGCTGCACGACGCGGTCTCCCAGAAGCTCTTCTCGCTCCGGCTGACCGCCCAGGCCGCCACCGCCCTGGTCGACCGCGACCCGGTCCGCGCCAAGGAGGAGCTGCACCAGGTCACCCTGCTCGCCGCCGAGGCCGCAGACGAGCTGCGCTCCGCCGTCGTGGAGCTGCGCCCCGCCGCCCTCGACGAGGACGGCCTGGTGGCCACGCTCCGCACCCAGGCGCAGGTGCTGGACCGCGTCCACTCCGCCCGCGTCACCTTCTCCTCACAGGGAGTGCGGGCGCTCCCGGCGGCCCAGGAGGAGGCGCTGCTGCGGGTGGCCCAGGAGGCCCTGCACAACGCGCTGCGCCATGCCGGCGCCATGAACGTGGGGGTCTCGCTCACCAGGCACGGCCAGGGCGCCCGGCTGCGGGTGACCGACGACGGCAGCGGATTCGACCCGTCGGCCGTCCGCCGGGCCGGACGCCACCTCGGCCTGGTGTCGATGCGGGACCGCGCCGGTGGCGTCGGCGGGGCGATGAGGGTTGACTCGGCGCCCGGCAGCGGCACCGTGATCGAGATGGAGGTGCCCGGTGGCTGAGCCGGAACGCACGATTCGGGTGCTGCTCGTCGACGACCACCAGGTGGTGCGGCGCGGACTGCGTACCTTCCTCGAGGTGCAGGACGACATCGATGTGGTGGGCGAGGCGTCCAACGGCGAGGAGGGCATCGCCCGCGCCGAGGAGCTGCGCCCCCACGTCGTCCTCATGGACGTGAAGATGCCCGGTGTCGACGGCATCCAGGCCCTGCGCACCCTGCGCGACCTCGACAACCCGGCCCGGGTGCTGGTCGTCACCAGCTTCACCGAGAAGCGCACCGTCGTACCCGCCCTGCGCGCGGGTGCCGCGGGCTATGTCTACAAGGACGTGGACCCCGAGGCGCTCGCGGGCGCCATCCGCTCCGTGCACGCCGGGCACGTACTGCTCCAGCCCGAGGTGGTGCTCGCCCTGCTCTCCCAGGAGGAGTCCGGCGGCGGCCAGGGGCGCGGCGGCACCCTCACCGAGCGGGAGCGCGAGGTGCTCGCGCTGATCGCGGACGGCCGGTCCAACCGGGAGATCGCGCGTGCGCTCGTGCTGTCCGAGAAAACCGTCAAGACGCATGTCTCCAACATCCTGATGAAGCTGGACCTCGCCGACCGCACCCAGGCCGCGCTCTGGGCGGTCCGGCATGGAGTCGGAGCATGAACGGATCACCCCTGACTGAACTCGAGCTATTGGCTTACGAATTCAGAACATCCCTGGGCTGATCTGACGCTGCTACAGGAATGCCGTCGTTTGGTGCGGGATTCATACCGTCGTGTGTATGTCACCCGAACAGCGCAACTTGATCGGCCGGTCCGCGTTCTCCACTGCGTACTGCGGAGTTCCACCGCGGTGACACGCTATGGAGGGTTTTACACAGTGAAGAACTTCAAGAAGCTCGCGGCCATCACCATCGCTGCCGGCGGTCTCGCCATCGCCGGTGCGGGTGTCGCCTCCGCCGACACCCCCCAGGCCGACGGTGGAGCTTTGATGTCCCCCGGAGTTGTCTCGGGCAACAACGTCCAGGTGCCGGTCCACGTGCCGGTGAACGCTTGTGGTGACACCATCACCGTCATCGGCGGCATGAACATGGCCATGCCGACCCCGTGCGTCGCCAGGTGACCATGGTTCACCGCGCGACCGCGTGACGAACCACCGACCGGCCCCGGAGGCATCGCCTCCGGGGCCGGTGCCCTGTCCGCCCGCGGAGAGGGCCGTACGGACTGCCCGCACGAAGGCCCGTACGGACGCCCCTTACGGAAGGCCCGTACGTACGGCCCGTACGGAAGTCCGTACGTCGCGGCCGGTCAGGCCCCGCCCCGCTCCTCCACATACGCGTTGTACGCGGCCACCTGCGCCCGCCGCGAGGTGCGCTCCACCGGCCGCAGCGCCTCGGCCCGCGCCGCCATCTCCGACGCGCTCACCGCCCCGCCGTGCTCCTGGCCGTCCCCGCCCGCCGAATACGCGATATCGACCAGCGCACCCACCCGCTGCGCCAGCTCCAGCACCCGGATCGCCCGCGGCGGATAGCCCGGCGCCAGCACCTCACGGCCCCGCTCCGCCCGCGCCCGGTACGCCTCCAGCGCCGCCTGGGCGACCGGCCCCGCCCCGGCCACATTCATCCGCGACAGCACCTCGGTGGCCTCCCGCAGCGCCTCGGCCAGCTCCCGCTCGGCCTCGCCCAGCGACGGCACATCCGCGGGCGGCGCCTCCCGCACCGGCAGACAGTGCCAGACCACCGCGATGTGCTGGTCCCCCTCGGGGCCCGCCGCGGCCACCTCGGGCAGCAGGCCGAGCGCCACCCCGGTGGCGATCACCGCCTCGCCGGCGTCGATCGCCCGTGCGTTGAACTCCGGCGGACCGCTCAGCCCGAGCGGATGCCCGGCTATCGGCAGGGCCACCCGCAGCCCCTTGGCCCCCAGCGCCCGCAGCCGCCCCAGCGCCAGGGTGAGACCGACCCCACCCGACTCGCCGGGAAGCCCGGCCACTCTGTGCGACGCGTCCTCACCCGCGATCCGGAGCACGGCCTCATCCGGTGAGACAAGTCCGGCAAGAAGGGCATTTCCCCAGGCCGTGAGGCGCCCTGAACGTGGTTCATCGAGCATGGCACCAGCCTAAGGACTGGTACCGACAACGGGTGGCGTAGGTTTTCCCTGGGGGCGGCGTCCACAGGCGCACGCGACACTCGAGACTGCAATGGGAGACAACGCGCTCATGAGCGATGTTCTGGAGCTGGTGGACGTATCCGTGGTCCGCGACGGTCGGGCTCTGGTGGACGAGGTCTCCTGGTCGATCAAAGAAGGGGAGCGCTGGGTGATCCTCGGCCCCAACGGCGCCGGCAAGACCACCCTCCTCAACCTCGCCTCCAGCTACCTCTTCCCGAGCTCGGGCACGGCCACCATCCTCGGCGAGCGGCTCGGCGGCGTCGACGTCTTCGAACTGCGCCCCCGTATCGGCGTGGCGGGCATCGCCATGGCCGAGAAGCTGCCGCGCAGGCAGACCGTCCTGGAGACCGTCCTCACCGCCGCCTACGGGATGACCGCCCACTGGCACGAGGACTACGACGCCATCGACGAGAGCCGCGCCCGCGCCTTCCTCGACCGCCTCGGCATGACCGACTACCTCGACCGGAAGTTCGGCACCCTCTCCGAGGGCGAGCGCAAGCGCACCCTGATCGCCCGCGCCATGATGACCGACCCCGAACTCCTGCTGCTCGACGAGCCCGCCGCCGGTCTCGACCTCGGCGGCCGCGAGGACCTCGTCCGCCGTCTCGGCCGCCTCGCCCGCGACCCGTACGCCCCCTCCATGGTCATGGTGACCCACCATGTCGAGGAGATTCCGCCGGGCTTCACCCATGTGCTGATGATCCGCCAGGGCAACGTGCTCACCGCGGGTCCCGTCGAGACCGAGCTGACCTCCCGCAACCTCTCGCGCTGCTTCGGCCTCCCGCTGGTCGTGGAGACAGCCGGTGGCCGCTGGACCGCGCAGGGCCTCCCGCTGGCTTGATGTCCGCCCCCTGCGCCGGGTGTGCCTCCGGTAATTGATCTGTGCCCTGTCCCCGTTCGACCCGGGCAACTACCATGAACACGTGGATCCGTGGGTGTGGTGGCTGATCGCCGCCGTAGGTCTGGGCATTCCGCTCGTGCTGACCGCGATGCCCGAGTTCGGGATGGTCGCCGTCGGCGCGGTCGCCGGTGCCCTCACCGACGCGCTCGGCGGTGGTCTGGTCCTCCAGGTCATCGTCTTCTGCGCCGTCTCGGTGGCGCTGGTCGCCGTGGTACGGCCGATGGCGGTCCGCAGCCGCCGTCAGCAGCCCGGACTGCGCAGCGGTGTCGAGGCGCTGAAAGGCCGTCAGGCGATGGTGCTGGAGCGCGTCGACGGCAGCGGCGACGGGCGGATCAAGCTCGCCGGTGAGATCTGGTCGGCCCGCTCGCTCGACCCCGACCAGGCGTACGAGCCCGGTCAGCAGGTCGATGTGGTGGAGATCGACGGCGCCACGGCCGTCGTCATGTAGACGCCGTAGTCACCACGTCCCGCCAAGAGCGGAGCGCCAGTTGGTCGAGCTGCGGACCCGACCGCCGATCTGACAGACTCCACCTTCGAGAACCACCAGACCTGATCATCCCGACCAACCAGAGCCACGCATGAAGGGCACGGGGAGCCGCTGTGGAACCGATCATCATCGTCCTGATCATCCTGGTGGTGCTCGTCTTCATCGCACTGATCAAGACGATCCAGGTCATCCCGCAGGCCAGTGCCGCCATCGTCGAGCGCTTCGGACGCTACACCCGCACCCTCAACGCGGGACTCAACATCGTCGTCCCGTTCATCGACTCCATCCGCAACCGGGTCGATCTGCGGGAACAGGTCGTGCCGTTCCCCCCGCAGCCGGTGATCACCCAGGACAACCTGGTGGTGAACATCGACACCGTCATCTACTACCAGGTGACCGACGCCCGCGCCGCCACCTATGAAGTCGCCAGCTATATCCAGGCGATCGAGCAGCTGACCGTCACCACCCTGCGGAACATCATCGGTGGCATGGACCTCGAGCGCACCCTGACCTCCCGCGAGGAGATCAACGCGGCGCTGCGCGGCGTCCTCGACGAGGCCACCGGCAAATGGGGCATCCGCGTCAACCGCGTCGAGCTCAAGGCGATCGAGCCGCCGACCTCCATCCAGGACTCGATGGAGAAGCAGATGCGCGCCGACCGTGACAAGCGCGCCGCGATCCTCCAGGCCGAAGGTGTCCGGCAGTCCGAGATCCTGCGCGCCGAGGGTGAGAAGCAGTCCTCCATCCTCCGCGCCGAGGGTGAGGCGAAGGCCGCCGCACTGCGCGCCGAGGGCGAGGCCCAGGCGATCCGTACGGTCTTCGAGTCCATCCACGCCGGAGACCCGGACCAGAAGCTGCTCTCCTACCAGTACCTCCAGATGCTGCCGAAGATCGCCGAAGGCGACGCCAACAAGCTCTGGATCGTGCCCAGCGAGATCGGTGACGCCCTCAAGGGCCTCGGCGGTGCCATCGGCAACTTCGGCCCGATGACCGGCGGTGGCAACGGCGGCGGCGCCCCCGCCGGCAAGGCGCCCGCCCCGCGCCGCGAGCAGCCCACGATCGACTGAAGCGCCGTCCGGGCCAACTCACCGTATGCGGCGATGAGTTGGCCCGGTGGCCACGGTGCACCATGCGGTAGGGAACGCCCGAGATCAGGCCGGCAGCGCCAGCCACTCCGGCAGCGCGTCCCGCTCCACCGCCCCCAGCGCCAGCAACAGCGCGTCCGAGGGCGTCGGCTCGAACGGGGTCTTGAGCAGCCGCATCCCCGCCTGCTCCGGAGTCCGGTCCGCCTTGCGGTGATTGTCCTCGGCGCACGAGGCGACCGTATTCAGCCAGGTGTCCCCGCCCCCGCGCGACCGAGGCACCACATGGTCCACCGTTGCCGCCCGGCGGCCGCAGTACGCGCACCGGTGCTGGTCCCGGACCAGCACCCCCCGCCGCGACCACGGCGCCCGTCTTCGGAACGGCACCCGTACGTACCGGCAGAGCCGGATCACCCGGGGCACCGGAAGATCGACATCGGCGGCCCTGATCCGCAGCCCGGGATGGGCGTGCTCCACAACGGCCTTGTCCTGGAGCACCAGCACCACGGCACGCCGCAGCGTCACCGTCGCCAGCGGCTCGAAGCTCGCGTTCAGAACCAGCGTCTCGCGCATCCCGACCACCCCCGCATCCCGGTGTCCCGGCCCGCCGCCGACACGGGCGGGCCGGGATCAACTCTGGCCGGGAGCACGGCCGAGGACAACGCAATTTCGCGGTGTCAGCCCGCGGCCGGCACCTCGTACTCACCGATCAGCTGGGCACGGCCCACCGTGTGGAAACGCAGGTTGAAACCGACCACCGCGGGCGACACCTCGGCGTCCGGACCCAGCTTCTCGGAGTCCACCGCGTAGACCGTGAACACATAACGGTGCGAACCGTCCCCGGGCGGCGGCGCGGCCCCGCCGAAGTCCCGGGTGCCGTAGTCATTGCGCACATGCACCGCACCCGCGGGCAGCCCGGCGAAGTCACCGTTGCCCGCACCGGCCGGCAGCTCGGTGACGTTCGCCGGGATGTCGAAGAGCACCCAGTGCCAGAACCCGCTGCCCGTGGGCGCGTCCGGGTCGAAGCACGTGACGGCGAAGCTCTTCGTCCCCGCCGGGAAACCCTCCCAGCGAAGGTGCGGTGAGGTGTTTCCCTCCGCCGCCACCTGCGCCGGCTTGAGGGTGGCCTGGGGCTCCACATCGTCACTCACCACGGTGAACGACGGCACCTGCGGATGGAAGTCATGGGGGAGCGGGCGCCGCTTCTGCTCGGACACGTCGAAACCTCCTGAAGGTCGCGCTGGATCAGCTGCGCGGCCAGCCTAACGAGACCGACGCCCATGGGGCTGGCACCATGGCGGCCATGACCGGCCCGACCCCCGCCCTCTCGCTGAACCTCGACGGTGTGTCCGACAAGGACGGCCTCCTCGCCCGCTGCGCACACGACCTGCGGTTCCCCGACTGGTTCGGGCACAACTGGGACGCGCTCGCCGACTGCCTCACCGATCTGTCCTGGTGGGGCGAGGCCGGTGGCTATCTGCTGCACGTCCGGGGCTGGACGGCCTTCCGCGACGCGGCCCCCGACGCCGCCGCCATCGCCTCCGACATCCTGGCGGACACGGTGTCGTACTGGGCCTCCCGCGGCATCCCGCTCACCGTGCACTGCGCCGACGCCTCCTGAGAACGCGCGGGGCGCGCACCGAAACACATTCGGCGCGCGCCCCGTACGGAAGCGGCGTAAGGCCGGGCGGCTCAGAAGCCGCGGCTCAGAACCAGCTGCGCTTGCCGCCGACCTCGGCGAGCCACTGGTTCAAGTAGGCGGCCCAGTCGGTCTCCTGGAAGGACGCCAGGTTCACCGTGAAGGACCGGTAGGAGTCACTGCCCTCGGTGAACAGCCCCGGCTTCTTGTCCATCTCCAGCACGACGTCCATCTCACGGTCGTCCGCGACGAAGGTCAGCTCCACCTGGTTCAGGCCCCGGTACTGCTCGGGCGCGTAGAACTCGATCTCCTGGTAGAACGGCAGCCGCTGACGGGTCCCGCGGATGTGGCCGCGCTCCAGGTCGGCGCTCTTGAAGCGGAAGCCGAGGGCGCCGAAGGCGTCCAGGATCGCCTGCTGGGCCGGAAGCGGATGCACATTGACCGGGTCCAGGTCACCGGAGTCCACCGCACGCGCGATCTGGAGCTCGGTGGTCACACCCACGTTCATCCCGGTCAGATGACGGCCCAGGAACGTGGTGACCGGGGTCTCCCACGGAATCTCCAGGCCGAACTGCACCGCGTGCACGGCGCCCGGCTGGACCTCGAACGCCCCGCCCAGCTGCTGCCGGGTGAACTCGATGTCCTGCTTGTGCTCCTGGTCGTTGCCCTCCACCTCCACCCGCGCCTGGAGGCCGACGGAGAGTCCCTCGATCTGCTGCGCGACCGAGCCGCCCTGGATGCGGACCTCGCCCTGCACGACACCGCCCGGAAGGACGTTCTCCTCGGTCAGCACCGTCTCCACCGAGGCGCCACCGGCACCCAGACTCGCGAGCAGCTTCTTGAAGCCCATGTTCTCCCTCTCAAGGACACGTCACCGTGTCCTCTCTCGATCGCACTCGATCCCTGTTGAACCCTAGAAACGCGAAACAGCCAGCGGCGGTTCCGCCGGATCCACCCTCGCAGCGGACGGTTCCGGCTCCAACCACCGCGAGGTCTCTGTTCCACTACGCTCGGGCCGCGTGACAGCAGGACTTGACCGTACGCCGCTCAGCCGGAGCTTCTTCGACCGCCCCGTCCTCGAGGTCGCCCCCGACCTCCTCGGACGCGTACTGGTGCGGCGCACCCCCGACGGACCGATCGAGGTGCGGCTGACCGAGGTCGAGGCATACGCGGGGCTCGCCGACCCCGGCTCACACGCCTACCGGGGCCGCACCGAGCGGAATGCCGTGATGTTCGGACCTCCGGGTCACGCATACGTCTACTTCACCTACGGCATGTGGCACTGTCTGAACCTGGTCTGCGGTCCAGTGGGCTCTCCCAGCGGGGTACTGCTCCGCGCGGCCGAGGTGCTGCACGGTCATGAGCGGGCCCATCAGCGACGGCCGAAGGCCCGCAACGACCAGGAACTGGCGAAGGGCCCGGCCCGGCTGGCCACCGCCCTCGAGGTGGACCGCCGTCTGGACGGCACCGATGTCTGCGCGGGTCCGGACGGACCGATGGTGATCCTCAACGGTCGGCCCGCCCGCCCCGAGCAGGTACTGAGCGGACCGCGGACGGGCGTCGGCGGCGAGGGCGCCACCCACCCGTGGCGGTTCTGGATCGACGGCGAACCCTCGGTCAGCCCGTACCGGGCCCACACCCCCCGCCGCCGGAATCCGACGAGCCGTCAGGTCGGAACTTGACTCCGTACGGCCGGACGCCTAACGTAGCCCGAGCCGCTTGAGACGGGCAGCGCTGTCGTTACGACCAGCAGGTCGGAGCAGAGCAGCCCCGGAGCGGCCAACCACTACAGATGACTCCCATAACAGGGTCTCTTTTCGCTGCGCGAAAATAAGGCCCGGGACTCCGATTAGGAGCCCGAAGGGAAATCAGCTAAAGTAGTGAACACAGCGAAGGGAAGCGCCCGGAGAAACCGGTGAAATGGTTTCGAAGGAAGCGTCCGTTCCTTGAGAACTCAACAGCGTGCCAAAAGTCAACGCCAGATA